>NZ_JAKCFB010000017.1 GCF_024198235.1 Myxococcus dinghuensis
GTGGACGTCACACCCCGTTCTTCAAGGGCTACCGTCCGCAGTTCTACTTCCGCACGACGGACGTGACGGGCACGGTGAAGCTGCCGGAGAACGTCGAGATGGTGATGCCGGGCGACAACATCGCGATCGAGGTGGAGCTGATCACCCCGGTGGCGATGGAGAAGGAGCTGCGCTTCGCGGTTCGCGAGGGCGGCCGCACGGTGGGCGCCGGCGTCGTGGCCGAGGTCATCGAGTAGTAGACCCCTTCCGGCTCCCTCGGACGTCCCTTCCGGGGAATTTCCAGGGAGCCGGAGGAAATCCAGTTGCATACACCGGGGCGGGATGGTAATCACCGCGCCCCTTCGTTCTGAAGAAACGGCTCTGTGACAACCAGGGGACGTCGGTCGTAGCGCCTCCCGAGGCGGTGGCACAGGGTTCGTTCTAAGAGGTTCTTGCGAATGGCGACACAGAAGATCCGCATCCGGTTGAAGGCATACGACTCGAAGCTCCTGGACCAGAGCGCTGGAGAGATCGTCGAGACGGCCAAGCGCACGGGCGCGAAGGTGGCCGGTCCGATCCCCCTTCCTACGCGCATCAACAAGTTCACGGTTCTGCGCTCGCCGCACGTGGACAAGAAGAGCCGCGAGCAGTTCGAGATCCGTACGCACAAGCGCCTGCTCGATATCCTCGAGCCCACGCAGCAGACGCTGGATGCGCTCATGAAGCTGGATCTGTCGGCCGGCGTTGACGTCGAGATCAAGTCCTAGGAAGCGGGTGGGCGTCCGAGTGGTTTCACTCCGACCCCCGCGAGGAAAGTGCCATGGCGAAGTTTGACGTTGTCGACCTGGATTTGAAGAAGGTGTCGGAGATCGAGCTCTCCGACGATGTCTTCGGCGCCGAGCCGAACACGCACCTCTTTTACGAGGTTGCGAAGATGCAGCAGATCAACCGGCGTCGCGGCACGGTGGGTGTGAAGAACACCTCGCTGGTCAGCGGCGGCGGCAAGAAGCCCTGGAAGCAGAAGGGCACCGGTCGCGCCCGCCAGGGTTCCATCCGCGCTTCCCACTGGGTGGGCGGCGGCAAGGCGATGGCTCCCAAGGCTCGCGACTACTTCTACCGTCCGCCCCGCAAGGTGCGCCGCGGTGCGCTGAAGTCCGCGCTGTCCCTGCGCGCCAAGGAGAAGACGCTCATCATCCTGAGCGGGTTCTCCCTGGACGCCCCCAAGAGCAAGCAGGCCTTCGAGGTGCTCACCAAGCGCCTGAAGCTGCAGAACGCCCTGGTGGTGGACGACAAGGGCAACACCAACCTGCACCGCAGCGTGCGCAACCTGGCGAAGTTCGACGTGCTGCCCCCCGAGGGTCTCAACCTCGAGGCGGTGCTGAAGCACTCGCACCTGGTTCTCACCTCCGCGGCCGCGAAGTCCCTCGAAGGGGCGCTCTCATGAATCTCAGTGACGTCATCAAGGGCCCGCTCATCACCGAGAAGCTGGACAAGGCCCGCGAGAAGTTCCGGCAGTATTCGTTCATCGTCGACCGCAAGGCCACCAAGCACGACGTGGCTCGCGCGGTGGAGACGCTGTTCAAGGTCACGGTCGAGGGCGTCCGCACGAACATCGTCCGCGGCAAGATCAAGCGCGTGGGTCGGAGCATCGGCAAGCGGCCCAACTTCAAGAAGGCGGTCGTCACCCTCAAGGAAGGCGACTCGATCGAACTCTTCGAGGGAGGGGCGGCCTGACGCTACGGCGTAAGGTCAGCCTGAGGAACACACCATGGGCATCAAGAAGTACAAGCCGACAAGCGCCGCCCGCCGTCTGATGACGGTGTCCGATTTCGCGGACATCACCAAGGACGCGCCCGAGAAGAAGCTGACCGAGCCGCTGAAGCGCTCGGGCGGCCGCAACGTCCACGGACACATCACCCGCCGTCACCAGGGCGGTGGTCACAAGCGCCGTTACCGCGTCATCGACTTCAAGCGTCGTGACAAGGACGGCGTGCCGGCCAAGGTCGTGGCGGTGGAGTACGACCCGAACCGCACCGCGAACATCGCGCTGCTGCACTACGCGGACGGCGAGAAGCGCTACATCCTGGCCCCCGTGGGCCTGAACGTGGGCGACACGCTCTTCGCCGGTGACCAGGCGGACATCCGTCCGGGCAACTCCCTGCCGCTGCAGAACATCCCGGTGGGTACGGTCATCCACAACGTGGAGCTCAAGCCGGGCCGCGGCGCGCAGATCATCCGTTCGGCCGGCACGTCTGGCCAGCTGATGGCGAAGGAGGGCCGCTACGCGCAGGTGCGCATGCCTTCCGGCTCCGTCCGCATGGTCCTCATCGAGTGCCGCGCCACCGTGGGCCAGGTGGGCAACATCGAGCACGAGATCATCCGCATCGGCAAGGCGGGTAAGAGCCGCTGGCTGGGCATCCGCCCGACGGTTCGTGGTCTCGCGATGAACCCCGTGGACCACCCGCACGGTGGTGGTGAGGGTAAGTCCGGTCAGGGTAACCCGCACCCGGTGTCGCCGTGGGGCAAGAAGACCAAGGGCCTCACCACGCGCACCAACAAGCGTACCGACAAGTTCATCGTGAGCGGCCGCCGCCAGGGCGCGCGCAGCCAGTAAGAGGATTCGCAAGCCATGGCTCGTTCGATCAAGAAGGGTCCGTTCGTCGACGACTTCCTCGTGAAGAAGATCGAGGACATGATCAAGACGAACAAGAAGACTGTCGTGAAGACGTGGTCCCGCCGCTCCACCATCCTGCCGGAGTTCGTGGGTCACACCTTCGCGGTGCACAACGGGAAGAAGTTCATCCCGGTGTTCGTCACGGAGAACATGGTCGGCCACAAGCTCGGCGAGTTCGCCCCGACGCGTACGTTCGGTGGTCACTCGGCGGAGAAGAAGGTCGCCAAGGCGCCGGGCAAGTAGCCAGGTGCATTGCCTGAGAAGCTGAGGAGATGACCATGGAGTCGACTGCACATCTGCGTTTCCTGCGCATGAGCCCGCGCAAGCTGTCCACCGTCGCGGCGCTCGTCCGGGGCAAGCCCGTCGAGGCGGCCCTCAACATCCTGAAGTTCACCCCCCGCGCGGCGGCCCTCCCGGTGGAGAAGCTCATCAAGAGCGCCGTGGCCAACGCGACGGACAAGTCCAAGGGGCAGGTCGACGTGGACACGCTCTACGTCAAGACCATCTCCGTGGACCAGGGCCCCACCCAGCGCCGGTTCATGCCGCGCGCCATGGGCCGGGCAACCCCCATCAAGAAGAAGACCGCCCACGTTCACGTGGTGCTGGCCGAGGCCAAGAAGTAGGACCCGTCGGGCCCTGCCCGGACGCTTCAAGGAGATTCACGTTGGGACAGAAAGTTCATCCGATCGGGTTCCGGCTTGGCGTCATCAAGACCTGGGACTCCAAGTGGTTCGAGCACAAGAACTACGCGCAGTGGCTGCATGAGGACATCCGCATCCGCGAGTTCGTGAAGAAGTCGCTGAACCACGCGGGCGTGTCCAAGGTGGAGATCGAGCGCGCCGCCAACAAGGTGAAGGTCAACGTCCACACCGCGCGCCCGGGTATCGTCATCGGCAAGCGCGGCGCGGGCATCGAGACGGTGAAGAAGGACCTCCAGCAGTTCACGAAGAACGAGGTCTTCCTCAACATCGTCGAGGTCCGCAAGGCGGAGACCGACGCGCAGCTCGTGGCGGAGAACATCGCCACGCAGCTCGAGCGCCGCATCGCCTTCCGCCGCGCCATGAAGAAGGCGCTGCAGACGGCCATGAAGTTCGGCGCCAAGGGCATCCGCGTGGCCTGCTCGGGCCGCCTGGGTGGCGCGGAGATGGCTCGCTACGAGTGGTACCGCGAGGGCCGCGTGCCCCTGCACACCCTCCGCGCGGACATCGACTACGGCTTCGCCGAGGCCAAGACGACCTACGGCAAGATTGGCTGCAAGGTCTGGGTCTGCAAGGGCGAGGTCCTCCCGGGTAAGGGTGGCCAGGCCCCCATGCCCTCCAACCGGTAAGAGCCCGCTTGCGCCCGGTGCCCTCGAACAGGGGGCACCCGGAGCAGGGCAGTGAAGGACCACGACGATGCTTCAGCCTGCACGTACGAAGTACCGCAAGATGCACAAGGGCCGCACGCCCGGCGCCGCGCACCGTGGCAGCGACCTGACCTACGGTGAGTACGGCCTGATGAGCCTCCAGCCGGGGTGGATCACCTCCCGGCAGATCGAGGCGGCCCGTATCACGATGACCCGTCACGTGAAGCGTGGCGGCAAGATCTGGATCCGGATCTTCCCGGACAAGCCCATCACCAAGAAGCCCGCCGAGACTCGTATGGGTACCGGCAAGGGTGGCGTGGAGTACTACGTCGCGGTGGTGAAGCCCGGTCGCATCCTCTACGAGATGGAGGGTATGACCCCGGAGGTGGCGACGCAGGCGCTGAAGCTGGCGCAGGCGAAGCTGCCGGTGCTGACCCGCATCGTGAAGCGCTCGGATCTGAGCCTCTAGGCACCGCGGCGGGAGCCCCTCTCGAGCGGGCTCCCGCACGCATGTGGAGATTGCAATGGCGACTTCGAAGGAACTGAGGGACCTGTCGGCGGACGACCTGCAGCGGCGGGCGACGGAGCTGCGCGAGACGCTGTTCCAGGACCAGCTGAAGCGGCGGACCGGCTCGCTGGACAGCCCGGCGGAGCGGACCCAGCACCGGCGCGACCTGGCCCGGGTGCTCGGCGTGCTCAGCGAGAAGCGGAAGACGTCGAAGGGCTAGCCCTCGACGTGGGACACCAAGCGCGCTCGCCCGGAAGCGGGTGCGTGCGGCCATCCGGGAGTGCGAGAGCGCCCGGGTGCATGAGAGACAGTGAGAGAACAGATGGCTGAAACGACTGAAGCACCCAAGGCTGAGACCTCCACCCGCGGTCGTCCCAAGACGCGCGTGGGCATCGTGACCTCCAACAAGATGCAGAAGACGGTGGTCGTCACCGTCCAGCGTCGGGCTCCGCACCCGAAGTACGGGAAGATCATGAGCCTGCGCGAGAAGTACAAGGCGCACGTGGAGGACCACGACTACCCGAAGAAGGTCACCATCAACGAGGGTGACCGGGTCCGGATCGCCGAGACCAAGCCCGCTTCGAAGGACAAGCGCTGGCGCGTGGTCGAGGTGCTGGAGAAGAGCAAGAACGTCTAGCACGCACCTCCACCCGGGCCCTCGTGAGACGGCCTGGTGGAGCCACCGGCGATAGGAGATTCTCAGATGATTCAGATGACGAGCGTGCTCGACGTGGCGGACAACTCGGGCGCGAAGAAGGTGTTCTGCATCAAGGTGCTCGGCGGTTCGAAGCGCAAGTACGCGTCCATCGGCGACGTCATCGTCGTGTCGATCCGCGAGGCGCTGCCCAACTCGAAGGTGAAGAAGGGTGACGTCGCCAAGGCGGTCATCGTTCGCACCAAGCGCGAGGTGGGTCGTCCCGACGGCAGCTTCATCAAGTTCGACGGCAACTCCGCGGTCCTCATCAACAAGGACATGGAGCCCATTGGCACGCGCATCTTTGGCCCTGTGGCCCGTGAGCTGCGCGCCCGTAAGTTCATGAAGATCATCTCGCTGGCGCCCGAAGTCCTCTGAGGGGACCCCAGGCCGGACGGCGAGCAGCCAGAGAGAGGAAGCCATGCAGAAGATGAAGGTGGGAGACACGGTCCAGGTCATGGCCGGGGCCGAGGCCTCCGAGAAGAGCGCTGCGACCAAGCGCGGCAAGGTGCTGAAGATCGACCGCGAGGCGGGTCGCGTCACGGTCGAGGGTCTGCGTCTGGTCAAGCGCCATCTGCGCAAGACCGCCCAGAGCCCCGAGGGTGGCATTGTCGAGAAGCCCGGCACCATCGCCCTGGCGAACGTCCAGGTGGTGTGCGCCAAGTGCGACAAGCCGACCCGTGTGGGTATCCGGGCCGAGGGCGAGAAGCAGAAGCGGTTCTGCAAGAACTGCGACGCCCTGATTGACTAGGAGTCCCTGTTGGGGCATGTATGCGCGCCCTTCTGTCCACCCAGGTGGGTGGGTAGAGGGGCGTGCAGGCTAGAGGGCCCAGGTATCGGACAGGGCCCTTGGGTTGTTCACGGATTTTCATCAGAAGGACTGATCGGACGCGCTGGGTCCACGACGGCGCCCCGAAGCAGAGGACACGACGATGGCTGACGAGAAGAAGGCCGAGCAGAAGGAAAAGAAGGCGAAGCGCGGCAAGAAGGAAGAGGCCAAGAAGGTTGGCTTCGCGGCGAACATCGAGGAAGGCCTCGAGAGCAAGCCGGCGCGCATGAAGGAGCGCTTCCGCAAGGAAGGCGTCCCCGCCCTCATGAAGGAGCTGGGTCTGAAGAACCCGATGCAGGTTCCCCGGCTCCAGAAGATCGTCGTCAACATGGGTCTGGGCGAGGCGCTCGCCAACAACAAGATCCTCGAGTCCGCGGTGGACCAGCTCGCGGCGATCACCGGTCAGAAGCCGATCGTGACGCGCGCCCGCAAGTCGATCGCGAACTTCAAGCTGCGCCAGGGGCAGGCCATCGGTGCCGCCGTCACGCTGCGCGGCGACCGCATGTTCGAGTTCATGGACCGCCTCATCACCGTGGCGCTGCCGCGCGTGCGTGACTTCAAGGGCGTGTCTCCGAAGGCATTCGACGGGAAGGGCAACTACACGCTCGGCGTCCGCGAGCAGATCATCTTCCCCGAAATCAACTACGACCAGATCGAGAAGGTGAAGGGGCTCAACATCAGCTTCGTCACCACCGCCCAGAACGACGAGCAGGGGCTGGCGCTGATGCGTCACTTCGGCATGCCGTTCCGCCAGTAAGCCCTCGAGCCAAGGACCTTAAAGACAATGGCCAAGCTCTCCAAGATCGCCCAGGCGAAGCGCAAGCCGAAGTTCTCGGTGCGCCAGTACAACCGCTGCCCGCTCTGCGGCCGTCCCCGCGCGTTCCTGCGCAAGTTCAAGATGTGCCGTATCTGCCTGCGCAACCGTGCGCTGCGCGGCGAGATCACCGGCGTCACCAAGTCGTCCTGGTGATGCGGTAGGGCAGGGCGCCCGGGATCCCCAGATGGGATCGCCAGGCGCCCTGGTCGTGCTCCACGAGGGGCACGGCGGAAGAAGCTTCAATGCAGTGAAGTGGCGACCGACGCGAACCCCCGGGATGGGCCCGGCAGGCGCGGTGGTCGCGAACGCGAGGTGCCCGGAGAGGGGCCTCGCCTCTGGAAGGTAGCCCATGCCGGTCAATGATCCCGTTGGCGACATGCTGACCCGCCTGCGCAATGCTTCGCGCGCGCGTCACGACAAGGTCGTCATCCCCCACTCGAAGCTCAAGCTCGAGATCATCAAGGTCCTCAAGGACGAGGGCTACATCGGGGAGTTCACCATCCACACCCAGGACGGCTCGCCGCAGAGCGAGATCACCGTTCAGCTCAAGTACGGGCCGGACCGCAGCCCCGCCATCACCGGCATCCGCCGCGTGTCGAAGCCGGGCCTCCGCCGCTACGTGGGCATCAACGACATCAAGCCGGTGCTGGGCGGAATGGGTATCTCCATCCTCTCCACCTCGCGCGGCATCCTGGTGGACTCCGAGGCCCGCAAGCAGAAGGCGGGCGGCGAGCTGCTCTGCACCGTCTACTAGCCAGCGGCCTGGTGGCCGCGCCTCGTGAGAGTGCGCGCCCCGGGCATACAGGACCGAGGCAACCATGAGTCGGATTGGAAAACTGGCGATCAAGCTCGGCGACAAGACGAAGGCCATCGTCGCCGGCCAGCAGGTGAACTTCGAGGGCCCCAAGGGCAAGCTGTCGGTGAAGCTGCCCATCAAGGTCAAGGTCGAGGTCAAGGACGGTCAGGTCACCGTGCAGCGCGAGGATGACTCCCGCGAGGCGCGCAGCCTGCACGGCCTGACCCGCACCATCCTCGCGAACGCCGCCAAGGGCGTGTCCACGGGCTTCGAGAAGAAGCTGGACATCCGTGGCGTCGGCTTCCGCGCCGAGGTGAAGGGCAAGGCGATCCACTTCTCGCTGGGCTACTCGCACCCCATCGTCTTCAACCTCCCCGAGGGTGTGACGGCGGAAGTGGACAAGCAGGCGCGCACCGAGGACAGCCTCCCCACCGTGGGCCTGACGCTGCGCTCGGCGGACAAGGAAGTGCTGGGCGCGACGGCGGTCAACATCCGCTCGCTGCGTCCGCCCGAGCCCTACAAGGGCAAGGGCATCAAGTACGCCGAGGAGCGCATCCGCCGTAAGGAGGGCAAGACCGGAACGACCTAGTCGTCCCGTCTGTCCTGAGTGGACTCAATCCCGCCGGGCCCTGGAGGCCTGGCGGCATCATCCGGCGGTGGAAGTCCGTATCGCCGCCGGAAGGAAAAGGAAGCAGCCATGCCGACGAAGATCGATCCCCGTCTCAAGAGGAAGAACCGCATCCGCAAGAAGTTGTCGGGCACGCCCGAGCGGCCGCGGCTCACCGTTTACAAGAGCCTCAAGCACATCTATGCGCAGGTGGTGGACGACACCACGGGCCGTACCCTCGCGTTTGCCTCGTCGCTGTCCAAGGAGCTGAAGGGCCAGGACGAAGGCGACAAGAAGGCGGACGCGAAGCGGGTGGGTTCGCTCATCGCGCAGCGGTGCAAGGCTGCCAACGTCGAGGCGGTGGTGTTCGACCGCAACGGCTTCCCCTATCACGGGCGTATCGCCGCCGTGGCTGATGCCGCGCGCGAGGCCGGGCTGAAGTTCTAGCTTTCGAAAGGATTTCCAAGTGGCAACTCCGATCAATCCGAACGATCTGGACCTCACCGACCGCGTGGTGAACATCAACCGCGTCGCCAAGGTCGTGAAGGGCGGCCGCCGGTTCTCGTTCGCCGCCCTGGTGGTGGTGGGTGATGGCGCCGGTCACGTGGGCGTGGGCCTGGGCAAGGCCAACGAGGTCCCCGAGGCCATCCGCAAGGGTGGCGAGAACGCGAAGAAGAACCTGTTCCGCGTTCCGCTGATGGGTCACACGATTCCGCACGAGGTGCTCGGGCACTTCGGCGCCGGCTGGGTGCTGCTCAAGCCGGCCAGCGAAGGTACGGGCGTCATCGCCGGCGGCGCGGTCCGCGCGGTGCTCGAGGCAGCGGGTATCCGCAACATCCTGACCAAGAGCCAGGGCTCGCGGAACCCCCACAACGTGCTGAAGGCCACGGTGGCGGGCCTGAAGCAGCTGCGCAGCGCGGCCCAGGTGTCGCGCCTGCGTGGCAAGGACGTCGAGTCGGCGAAGCTCGCCGGGGAGCAGAGGGGCTAGTCATGGCGCTCAAGGTCAAGCTGACGAAGAGCTACGCGGGCGCTTCCGAGGACATGCTGGGCACGATCAAGGGCCTGGGTCTGAAGAAGTTCGGTGACGAGCGCCTGCTCAAGGACACGCCGGCCATTCGTGGCATGGCGTTCAAGGTGAAGCACCTGGTCTCCCTGGAGACGGTGTCCACCGAGGCGCCGGCGCCGAAGCGCCGCAAGCCGCGCAAGATCGCCCTGCGGGATCGCGCGCGCGCCTACCAGGCCAAGCAGGACAAGGCCTGAGACGAGAGGACCCAAGACAATGAGCACTCTGCACGGTTTGAAGCGTCCCTCGCGCTCGTGGCACCGCAAGAAGCGGGTGGGCCGCGGCCAGGGTTCCGGCCTGGGCAAGACGGCCGGTCGTGGTGGCAAGGGTCAGAAGGCCCGCACCGGCAACATGCGGTTCGAGGGCTTCGAGGGCGGCCAGAGCCCGCTCCAGCGCCGCCTGCCGAAGTTCGGCTTCAACTCCCCCAACCGCACGATGTACGCGGTGGTGAACCTCGCTGACGTGGAGGCCCACTTCGAGGCGGGCGCCACGGTGGACGAGGCCGGCCTGAAGAAGGCGGGGCTGGTGAAGGGCCGCTACGACGGCGTGAAGCTGCTGGGCCAGGGCGAGCTGACCAAGAAGGTCACCGTCCGGGTCCACAAGGCCTCCGAGGCCGCGAAGTCCGCGGTCGAGAAGGCGGGCGGCGCGGTGGACGTCCTGCCGCTCATGGCGCACAAGCCGGAGTCGGCCGCCAAGGCCCACGCGGGCAAGGGCGTCAAGGCTCCTCGGCAGCCCAAGGCCTGAGCATGTCCGGCGCGCATCACTTGTCGGTGGTGCGCGCCATTTCGCTTGTGTAGGCTTCTGCGCCCCTTTCCCGTCCGTGGAACAGGGGCGTTTTGTCGTCCTGGCAGAACCCTCACGAAGAGGATGGCTACCCCGTGGCTCTGAATGCCTTCGCCAACGTCTTCCGTATCGCGGAGCTGCGCAGCCGGCTGGCTTACACGCTCGCCCTGCTGGCGGTCTACCGCATCGGCATCTTCATCAACACCCCAGGTGTGGACCGCGCGGCGATGAACGCGTTCATGGACGCCCAGAAGCAATCGGGTGGCCTGGTCTCGCTGTTCAACCTGTTCTCCGGCGGCGCGCTGGAACAGATGTCCATCTTCGCCCTGGGCATCATGCCGTACGTCAGCGCCTCCATCATCATGCAGCTGCTGGCCGTGGTCATCCCGAGCCTGGAGCGCCTGCAGAAGGAAGGCGCGGCGGGGCGGCAGAAGATCAACCAGTACACGCGCTACGGCACCATCGTCCTGTCCGTCATCCAGGGCGTGGCCATCTCCCAGTACCTGGCGTCGCTGGGCCGCTCCGACGGTGGCCAGAGCGGCTTCAACCAGGTGGTCGTCCCGGACAACAGCGTCTGGTTCACCTTCATGACGGTCATCAGCCTGACGGCTGGCACGGCCTTCATCATGTGGCTGGGTGAGCGCATCACCGAGCGCGGCATCGGCAACGGCATCTCCCTCATCATCTTCGCGGGCATCGTGGCGGGCGTGCTTCCCGGCGGCAAGACGCTGCTGGACCTGACCCGGCAGGAGGTCGTGACGGTGGCCGAGGTCCTGGCGCTGCTGGCGTTCATGCTCGTCATCATCGCGGTGGTCGTCTACATGGAGCGCGGCATGCGCCGCATCCCCATCCAGTACGCCAAGCGCATGGCGGGCCGCCGGATGTTCGCCGGTCAGGCCACGTACTTCCCGATGAAGGTGAACGCCTCCGGCGTCATCCCGCCCATCTTCGCCGGCGCCGTGCTGTCCTTCCCGGCGACGCTGGGGACGTGGTTCCCGTTCCTGCAGGGCTTCCAGCGGGCCATCGAGGGCAACCTCTGGATCTACAACGGCCTGTTCGTGCTGCTGGTCATCTTCTTCGCGTACTTCTACACCGCGCTGACCTTCCGCCCGGACGACGTGGCCGACAACATCAAGAAGCAGGGTGGCTACATCCCCGGCATCCGTCCGGGTCGCCAGACGGCGGAGTTCATCGAGCGCGTGCTGAACCGGCTCACGTTCGGTGGTGCGTTGTACCTGGCGGTCATCTGCGTGATTCCGTCCGTCATCAGCGGCTTGCTGAACGTGCCCTTCCGCTTCGGCGGCACCGCGCTGCTCATCGTCGTGGGCGTGGCGCTGGACACGGTGCAGCAGATCGAGGGTCACCTCATCAGCCGCAACTACGAAGGCTTCGCCGGGCCGCGTGGCCCTCGCATCCGCGGCCGGGTGCGCGTGGCGGCCTGAGTCTCGACGTTCGCATCCCGGGCGCCTCTCCTCGTCGTGGGGAGGGGCGCCTCGTCGTTCAAGCTATCCGGTGGTGCACACGGGGGGCGCATGGGAGCTTCGTGGCCGACGACTTCCGTGCCTTCCTTGGGAGCTGAGAGGAGCACATGAACCTGATCCTGTTGGGACCGCCGAACGCGGGGAAGGGTACCCAGGCGAAGAAGCTCTTCGCCGACTTCCACATCCCGCAGATTTCGACCGGCGACATCCTGCGCAAGGCGGTGGCGGATGGCACGGAGATGGGGAAGATCGCGGGGCCGCTGATGGCGGCGGGCCAGTACGTGCCGGATGACGTCGTCATCGGCATCGTCAAGGACCGCCTGAAGCACGCGGACGTGGCCAACGGCTTCGTCCTCGATGGCTTTCCCCGGACGCCGGCCCAGGCCGACGCGCTGGACAAGATGCTGTCCGGGCTGGGCAAGCGCCTGGACGCGGTCATCTCGCTCGAGGTGCCACACAAGACGCTGGTGGAGCGCGGCTCCGGGCGCCGGGTGTGTCCGGCCGACGGCAGCGTCTACCACGTGGACCAGAGCCCGCCGAAGCGGGCCGGCTTCTGCGACAAGTGCGGCACGGGGCTGGTGCAGCGCCCGGACGACATGCCGGACGTCATCGAGAAGCGGCTGCAGAAGTACGACGCGGAGACGTCGCCGCTGAAGGACTTCTACGCGAAGAAGGGCATCCTCAAGAGCGTGGACGGCGTGGGTTCGCCGGACGGCATCTACGAGGAGATCAAGGCGGCGGCGGGCAAGGGCCGCGGCTGAGGGCCGGACCGGTCAGCGGGCGGGCAGGGGGCCCTTGCGGCCCTCCCGGACGCTGACCACCCGTTCCTGCTGGAGCGCGAGAGGCGGAGCGGAGCACGCGATGAGCCAGGCGGAGATCAAGTCCCCGGAGGAGATCGCCTTGATGCGCAAGGCGGGGCGGATCGTCTCGGAGATCCTGGACGCGCTGGAGAAGGCGGTCGCCCCGGGCGTCACGACCTGGGAGCTGGACGCCCTGGCCGAGCAGTTGATCGCGGAGAAGGGGGCTCGGCCCGCCTTCAAGGGGTACCTGGGGTTCCCGTGTGTGTTGTGCGCCTCCATCAACGAGGAGGTGGTGCACGGCATCCCCAGCCGGAAGCGGAAGCTGGTCGAAGGCGACCTGATGAAGCTGGACTTCGGCGTGTCGTACAAGGGGTGGTTCGGGGACTCCGCCCGGACGGTGCCGGTGGGGAAGGTGAGCGCGGCGGCACAGGCGCTGGTGGACGCCACCCGGGAGTCGTTGCACAAGGCCATCCAGGTGATGAGGCCCGGCAACCGGATTGGTGATATTGGACAGGCCGTCCAGCGACACGTGGAGGCGCGGGGCTATTCGGTCGTCCGGGACTTCACCGGACATGGGATTGGCCGGAAGCTGCACGAGCACCCCCACGTGCCCAACCACGGGCAGGCGGGCGGGGGCATGAAGCTGCGGCCGGGGATGGTGCTGGCGGTGGAGCCCATGGTGAACCAGGGCACCTATGAAGTGGAGCTGCTGGAGGACGACTGGACGGCGGTGACGGCGGACGGCAAGTTGTCCGCGCATTTCGAGCACACCATCCTCATCACCGACAGCGGTGCAGAGATCCTCACCCGGAGCGCTTGAAAACGCAGGGACTGCGGGTGAAATAGGATGGTGTTACGGTGCGTTGGTAGGAATCCGAGTTTTCCTGCGCGCGGCGCTTGCCACTAGCGGACCAAAGTGCTATCCCGCCGCGCTTCCAAGAGGTTCGTGGTCCGGGAAGAGGGTTTGACGCTTGCCGAAGGATGATTCCATCGAAGTCGAGGGGACGGTGATGGAGCCCCTCCCCAACGCGATGTTCCGCGTGGTGCTGGACAATGGCCACAAGGTGCTCGCGCACATCTCGGGCAAGATGAGGATGCACTTCATCCGCATCCTCCCCGGTGACAAAGTGAAGGTCGAGCTGTCTCCATACGACCTGACGCGCGGACGGATCACGTACCGGGCGAAGTAGAACGGGCGGCCCCTCCAAGGTAGGGTGGGCGGCCCGCTGGCTTTTCATCTGTTCGAAGGAAGGAAGTTCGCTCCATGAAGGTTCGGGCGTCCGTCAAGAAGATCTGCGACAAGTGCAAGGTTGTCCGCCGCAAGGGTATCGTGCGCGTCATCTGCGCTTCCAACCCCCGGCACAAGCAGCGCCAGGGCTAGCAGCCGCAAGGCTGTTGGCTTCAGACCAACTCCACCCCAAAGGAATACCGAAGATGGCTCGTATCGCCGGCATCGACCTGCCGCCCAACAAGCGCGCCGTGATCTCGCTCCAGTACATCTACGGGATCGGCAACAAGTCCGCGCACGACATCATCGAGGCGGCGGGCATCGACCCCACCACCCGGACCAAGGACCTCACCGAGGATCAGGCTCGCAAGATCCGTGAGATCATCGAGGCCAGCTACAAGGTGGAGGGCGACCTCCGGCGCGAAGTGACGATGAACATCAAGCGCCTGATGGACCTGGGCTGCTACCGCGGCCTCCGTCACCGCAAGGGTCTGCCCGTGCGTGGCCAGCGTACCCACACCAACGCGCGTACCCGCAAGGGTCCCAAGCGCGGCATCGTCCGGGCGAAGCCGGCCGCTCCGGCCCGGTAAACCTCAGCGTGGGTGCCTGAGGCACCCGCGTCGATCACCTCCTCCCAGGAGCAGCAACTCACATGGCTGACGAGACCAATACTTCGGCTGCGGCGCCCGCGGGTGCCGAGGGCGAGGCCCCTGCCGCGAAGAAGGCGAAGCGCAAGGGCAAGAAGAGCATTCTGAACGGCGTGGTCCACATCCAGTCCACGTTCAACAACACCATCATCACGATCACGGACGTGTCCGGGAACGTGATCTCCTGGTCCTCCGCCGGCGCGCGTGGCTTCAAGGGAAGCCGCAAGTCCACGCCGTTCGCGGCCCAGGTGGCCGCTGGCGACGCCGCGGCGAAGGCGATGGAGCACGGCCTGAAGAACGTGTCCGTGTTCGTGAAGGGTCCGGGCGCGGGCCGTGAGTCGGCGCTGCGCGCGCTGGCCGCCGCCGGGCTGAAGATCAACCTCATCCGCGACGTGACGCCCATCCCGCACAACGGGTGCCGTCAGCCCAAGCGCCGCCGCGTCTAACCCCTTCGTCCGGGCCGCCTTCGCGCTTCCGGGCGTGAGGGCGGCTCCAGACCACCTCTAAGGAGAAGTCAGTGGCCCGTTACACCGCGAGCGCCTGCCGCATCTGCCGGCGCGAAAACCTCAAGATGTACCTGAAGGGCGACCGCTGCTACACGGACAAGTGTGCCATCGAGCGCCGCCCGTATCCCCCCGGTCAGCACGGCCAGGGCCGCGTGAAGTTCTCTGGCTACGGCGTGCAGCTGCGCGAGAAGCAGAAGGTCAAGCGCATGTACGGCCTGCTGGAGAACCAGTTCCGCGGCTACTACCACCGCGCGTCCGCCGCCAAGGGCAAGACGGGTGAGAACCTGCTCCAGCAGCTCGAGCTCCGTCTGGACAACGTGGTGTTCCGCATGGGCTTCGCGGACACGCGCAACGAGGCGCGCCAGCTGGTGCGTCACGGCCACTTCCAGGTGAACGGCCGCAAGGTGAACATCCCCTCGTTCTCCATCAAGCCGGGCACGACGGTCGAGGTGGTGGAGAAGAGCCGCAAGGTGCTGCGCATCGCCGAGGCGCTCGAGACGGTGGATCGCCGTGGCGTTCCGCAGTGGATCGACCTGGACAAGAAGGCGTTCAAGGGCACGGTCAAGACGGTCCCGAACCGCGAGGACCTGACGATGCCCATCCAGGAGCAGCTCATCGTGGAGCTCTACTCCAAGTAGTCCTGTCGCCGGGCGACATACCCGCCTGGACGTCGCAAACGCGCCCTGGCCGAAGAGGCCGGGGCGTCGTGCTTTGTGCAGTCCCCACGTGCCCATCCTCCCGCCGCGCTGGTGGGTAAGTCGGTGGTGGCGCACGGTTCGAAAGGCCGTACATCATGGCAGATACGTTCGTTGCGAAGAACTGGCGTGACCTCATCAAGCCGCGCCGCATGGAAGTGGACCAGGACAGCCTGTCCCCCACGTACTGCAAGTTCGTCGCGGAGCCGCTGGAGCGTGGCTTCGGCACCACCCTGGGCAACTCGCTGCGCCGGGTGCTGCTGTCGTCGCTGCAGGGCGCGGCCATCACCTCCGTGAAGATCGAGGGCGTGGACCACGAGTTCACGACCATCCCCGAGGTCTCCGAGGACGTCACCGACGTCGTGCTGAACCTGAAGGAAGTCCTCCTTCGGATGCACACGAACGAGACGAAGACGCTGCGCATCGAGGCGGAGGGCCCCAAGGAGGTGAAGGCGGGTGACATCATCGCCGACGCCGACGTGGAGATCCTCAACCCCGGTCACCACATCTGCACCATCTCCGAGGGTGGCAAGCTGCGCATGGAGCTGTCGTGCCGCCGCGGCCGTGGCTACGTCCCGGCGACGGTGAACAAGGTGGCGGGTTCGCCCATCGGCACCATCCCCATCGACTCGCTGTTCTCGCCCATCCGCAAGGTGAACTACCAGGTCACCAACGCGCGCGTCGGGCAGGTCACGGACTTCGACAAGCTGTCGCTCGAGGTCTGGACGGACGGCTCCGTGACCCCTCAGGACGCGGTGGCCTACGCGGCGAAGATCATCAAGGAGCAGCTGACCGTCTTCGTGAACTTCGACGAGACCGAGGAGCCGGTCATCGCCGAGGCGCCGAAGGAGGAGGCGAAGCTGAACGAGAACCTGTTCCGCTCGGTGGACGAGCTGGAGCTGTCGGTGCGTTCGGCCAACTGCCTGCAGCAGGCCAACATCAAGACCATCGGCGACCTGGTGCAGCGCACCGAGGCCGAGATGCTCAAGACGAAGAACTTCGGCCGCAAGTCCTTGAAGGAGATCAAGGAGATCCTCGCGGAGATGGGCCTGTCGCTGGGCATGAAGCTGGAGAACTGGCCGCCGAAGCAGGCGCCGGCGCCCGCGCAGCCGAAGGTGTAGTGTTCACGCAGGACCTCCCTTCGCGCCCGCGACATGGTCGCAGGCGGGGCGAGGGGAGGGGAGTTGGACGGAAGCACGTCCCACTCCGAATGGCGGCGGCGGGCCCCGTGTCGGGTCCGCCCTTCCCACCCGGTACCTGATACGGCCGGAGTGGTGGGCCCCCTGACGGGGGCCGGAGCACGACGATGCGTCACAAGGTCGGACAAAGGAAGCTGCACCGCACCACGAGCCACCGGCTCGCGATGCTCAACAACATGGTCACCTCGCTGCTCGAGCACCAGGCCATCCGCACCACGCTTCCCAAGGCCAAGGAGGCCCGGAAGCTGGCGGAGCGCATCATCACGCTGGGTAAGCGTGGTGGTCTCTCCAACGTGCGCCTGGCGGCCCGGACCGTGAAGGACCGTGACGTGCTGCAGAAGGTCTTCAGCGAGTACAAGGAGCGTTACGCCAGCCGTCCCGGTGGCTACACCCGCATCGTGCGCCTCGGCTTCCGCCGTGGCGACGCGGCGGAGATGGCGCTGCTGGAGCTGGTGGACCGCCCGGAGAAGAAGGCCGGCGAGCCCGAGGCTCCCTCCACCGAGGAGACCAAGGCCGAGTAAGGCCGGGTCATCGAGTCCCTCCTGAAAGGGAGGGGCCGGTGGCGACGCGAGGGGCGCTCTTCCCACGGGGAGGGCGCCCTTCGTGTTTCCAGGGCCCTCCAGCGCGTCCTAGCGGGGCTTCTGGAGGCGCTCCCATTCCTTGCGGAGGTTCTCCGTCAGGTTGGCCTTGTCGTCGTTGGTGCGCATCTCCAGCGTCTCGAAGCGCAGGTCCGCGGGCGCCGCGCCGGCGCTGCCCATGAGCTGCTTGGGCGTCAGGGTGATGAACTCCCCCGGCCCCACGGCCGGCACCGCCGCGCGGTACTGCCCGTTGACGATGAGCGTGACGTCCTTCCACGCGTCGCGGCTCTCGTTCCAGATGGTGAGCGACGGGCGATCCATGCGCTCGCTGAGCACCAGCCGCGCGTCCATGTCGCCCGTCCGCACGGAGGTGCCGGGGCAGGCGATGGCGAGGCTGGCCGCGGACATCACCAGCCAGCCGGCGACGATGGAGGCCTTGTACTTGAAGAAGCGATCCCGCTGACGGAAGTCCGCCGCGAACTCCTTCAGGACGGCCAGGCCGTTGAGGAGCTGGTTCGACGCCTCGCCCGCCAGGCGCTTGCCGAGCGGGCCGTCCGCGCCGCCCTTCTGCAGAGGGGCGGCGCGGGCCGCGCTCATCACCCGGAGCGTGCCGGGGTTGGAGGGGGCTTTGGGCATCCCCGGACTGGTGGGCGTCCGGGGCTGGGTGCCAGGATTCGTTGGCGTGCGCGGAGATTTGCGACCGTCGCTCATCGGGCTCGGAGTGTAGAGGGCAGGGCCCGCTGGTGGCTACTGGCCCTTGAGGGATTGCAGCGCGCGCGAGGCCACCGCGTTCTCCGGCTGCGCCTCCAGTACCTTGGAGAGCCACCGCTCGGCCTCCCCCGCGGCCTCCTTGCGCGCCTGGGGCCGCGTGGACTTCTTCGCCTGCTCCGTGAAGAGCAGCCCCAGTCGCAGCGAGAACTCCACGTTCTCCGGGTCCTTTTCGACCACCCGACGCAGCTCGCGTTCGGCGGCGGGGTAGTCCCCCTCCAACTGGTAGACGAGGGCGAGCTTGCCCCGGGGAGGGACGGCGTCCGGCAGGAGCGAGACGGCGACGGAGAAGGCCTCGCGCGCGGCCGCGAGGTCTCGCCGCTCGAGGTGCAGGTCGCCCAGGCGGAACCAGGCGACGTCCAGCAGCGGGTGCAGGGTGATGGCGCGCTCGAAGGCGGTGCGGGCCGCGTCTGGGCGCTGGCGGGACAGGTACAGCTCGCCCAGGTAGAGCTGGTTCTTGCCGTCGCGCGGCGCGCTCTCGATGGCCTGCTTGAACTCGTCCACCGCGCGGCCCGCGTCATCCAGGCGCTGGTAGGCCAGGCCCAGCAGCGCGTGCACCACGGCGAGGTCCGGGTAGTCGTGCAGGACCTCCTCGAAGGCGACGATGGCGTGCTGGGGCGCGTCCAGGTCGTTGAGCAGGCGCAGGCCCTCCTCGAACTTGGCCTCCGCGGCCTTGGGGATGCCGTTGAAGGGGTTGGAGATCTGCTCCATCAGCGCGCGCGCGGTGGCGACGTCCGCGGGCGACGGGTGTCCACGCACCACCACGCCCAGCGCCTTCACCGCGCCGTCCAGGTCGCCGGTGCGGTGCAGCGCCTTGGCCAGGGGCAGGTGCCACGCGGTGCGGTCCGGCACGAGCGCCACGGCCCTGCGCAGGGGCTCCACCGCCGCGGCGTACTGCTCCGACTCCAGCCGCGCCACTCCGAGCCGGTAGTGGTACTCGCCGGTGTCGGGCGCCAGGGTGATGGCGCGCTCGAAGGCGGCCACCGCGGGGGCTCCCGCGTCGCGGGCCCGGGAGAAGAGGGCCAGGCCCAGCATGTACTGGTCCACCGCGCGTTCCTTGGAGCCGATGCGGGCCTGCAACTGGGCGATCCACGCGTCGGCGTGGCCGGCCTTCACCTGGGCCTCCGTCAGCATGCGGGCCACGTCCAGGTCCTCCGGGGCGCGGCCATGCAGGTCCCCGAGGATCCCCAGCGCCTTCTGGGGCTGGTTGTCGTCGAGGTAGGCGCGGGCCTTGGAGCGGTCGTCGGACGGACGCTGGACGGTGCCCGCGCCGCTGGCCTGGGTGTGGCCGCAGCCGGCGGTGACGAGGCCCAGGCCCAACACCGCGATGCGGGCCCAGGGGTGGAAACGGCGGACGTAGGTCGTCTTCACGGAAGGACGTCTCAGGCTGGGGTGGAAGCGCGAGAGGAGGTGGAGGCGCCAACGCCCTCGCGGCCGGCGACCGCGACGGCGTCCTCGGGATCTCCCCCCTTGCCCCCGAGCGACAGGCTGTCCGCGATGATGACCTCGCGCACGGCGCGGGCCAGTCCCTCGCGATCCCCCTCGTCGAAGCACGTGGTGTCGATGGGCTTGCCGATCTTCACGCGCACGGGGCCCGGGGTGATGTTCCAACTGTTCTTGGGCATCAGGGCGCCGGAGCCCTCGATGGTGACGGGGCAGACGGGGACGCGGGCCTTGAGGGCGAGCGCGAAGGGGCCCTTCTTGAAGGGCAGCACGCGGCCGTCCTCGGAGCGGGTGCCCTCCGGGTACAGGAAGATGCTGATGCCGCCGCGGATCTTCGCCGCCGCCCGGTCCAGCGACGCGATGGCCTTCGACCGCTCACCGCGGTTGACGAAGACGTGGCCGGCGAGGGCGAGGTACCAGCCGATGAGCGGCACCCACTTGAGCTGCTCCTTGGCCACGTAGCGGAACGCCACCGGCACCGCCATGAAGTGGGCGGGGATGTCGAGGGTGGACTGGTGGTTGGCCACGTAGATGGTGGGCCGGTTCGGGTCCACGTTCTCCTGGCCGATGACCTCGAGCTTCGCGCCGCCCGCCCACAGGAGCACCGGCGACCAGATCTCCCGGACGACCCAGAGCGAGTTCGAGGCCCGGAACGTGACGACCATCGCCAGGATGGCCAGGGGGAAACAGACGATCGTCCAGACGCCGGCCGTCAAAATGCAGAAGATCTTGCGCATCCCTCAGCCCCCCTCCGCGGGGCCGGAAGCGGGCCGGCGAGGGCGCGGCCCGTGGGCATGCCCGAAAGGCGCCACCGCTTCACGGCCGACCGGGCGGGTGCTCGCATCCCGAAGGGGAGCGACGCCCGGGGTTGGCGGAAGGGACGGCGTGGGGGCATGCATGTCTTCTACCACGTCCCCCCTTACCTTGTTTCTGGTGCGCGCCGCTCGGCGGGGTTACAAGCAAGGGTTGCGTGGCCAGGAAAAAGTTCATCGCCATCGCGGGCAACATCGGCGCCGGGAAGACGGAGCTCACGTCCTTCCTCTGCCGGAAGTACGGGCTGACCCCGTCCTTCGAGCCCAATGACCAGAACCCCTACCTCGCGGACTTCTACAAGGACATGAAGACGTGGGCCTTCCGCTCACAGCTCTTCTTCCTGACGCACAAGTTCCGCCTCCACCGGGAGATGGAGGCGACGCCCGGTACCGTGCTCCAGGACCGCACCCTCTACGAGGACGCGGAGATCTTCGCCAAGAACCTCCACCGCCAGCGGCTCATCGACAAGCGCGACTGGAAGACGTACTGCGAGCTCTACGAGACCATCTCGGACTCCTTGCGCCCTCCGGACCTGATGATCTACCTGCGGTGCCCCGTGCAGACGCTGCGCGAGCGCATCCGCATCCGGGGACGGACCATGGAAAAGGACATCCCCACCCGCTATCTCCAGCGCCTCAATGCCCTGTATGAGGAATGGTTCGGGGCCTACCAGTTGTCTCCGGTATTGGTGCTGGCCACCGACAAGCTCGACTACTTGACCAACCTGGTGGACCGCGTGGACCTCTTTCGGCAAATCGAGAAGCACCTGTGATGGAGGTCTACCTCCTGGCGACGGAGCAGGAAGGCCCCGCGCCGCTGGATGCCCTGCGGGCCTCGTTCGCGACCGACGAGGTGGAGTTCACCCCGAGCGAGGACGGGGAGGGGTTCGTGCTCCGGGCCGACAGCTCGGAGGTCCACGTGCGCCGGACGGTGGGCATGGAAGGCCTGCCGCGCTTCAACAAGGCGGCCTACAGCGGCAGCCCGGAGGCCTTCACCCGCCTGGGCCGCGCCAAGGCCTTCTACCACCTGTCCCTGGAGCCCGGCGGCCCCCAGCCCACACTGCCCGTGTTCGAGGCGCTGTGGGCCGTGCGCACGCTGCTGGAGCACGTGCCGGGCGTCCTCGTCGACCTGGCGGCCTACAAGCTCCATGAGCCCGAGGATGTCGTGGAAATCACGGAGCTCGATTTCGACATCCGGGACCACGTGCACCTGCACGCGGTGGAGGTGGCCGAAGGGGACACGCCGCTGTGGGTGCACTCGCACGGCATGGAGAAGTTCGGCGCGCGAGATTTGGAGATCTTCCACCTGGCCGAGCAGGACCTGCTGCCGGCGGAGAGCTTCCTCCACGAGCTGTGCACGGATCTGGCCTTCGGGCAGGGGCCGGCGCTGCGCTCGCAGGTGGGCACCAGCGAGGGCCAGGCCTTCATGGTCGTCCCGTCGGAGGAGGCCCGGACGAACCTGCTGGGGGTGCCGCTGGAGACGTTCGAGGGGCATGAGAGCCGCTTCCTCACCGTGGTCTCTCCCCTGGGGCGGCACAACACGTCCCAGTTGCTGGCGCCGTACCGCGAGCGCTTCGCCCAGGAGCCGGAGGAGCAGACGGAGTCCATGCGCCGCGAGGCGCAGGCGCTGCTGCCCGCGTTCCTCGCGCGCTTCCAGCGTAAGGGGCTGATGGAGCCCCTGACGTTCCTCGTCCGCGCGCCGTTCGACACCCATCCGGACGGCAACACGGTGGTGGAGAACCTGTGGCTGGAGGTCATGGCCCGGGACGAGGGCAGCCTCGTGGGGAAGCTGGTGGATGGCGCGGTGCACACCACGGAGTGGCGCAAGGGCGCTCACGTGGAGGTTGAAGAGACCCAGGTCAATGCACTGGCGATCAGCCGCGAGGGACGCGCGCTCGACGAGGGTGAGATTCGCGCCTTGTTGAACGCCGAGCGCCCCATGTAGTGACACACGGGGCCGCTTGCCCGGTCCTCCAGGGGCGCTAGGCTCCGCGCTCCATGCCCGCCCTGCTGCTGCTCACCGGCCCTTCCGCGGGACGCCGTTACGAGATCCACGCGGAGATGGCCATCGGCCGCAGCCCGTCGTGTGACATCCCCCTGCGCGACGACCAGGTGTCGCGCAAGCACGCGCAACTGTCCGTGCAGGAGGGGCAGGTCCGGCTGAGGGACCTGGACTCCCGCAACGGCACGCTCGTCAACGGCGCTCGCATCAGCGGCGAGGTGGTGCTGCAGGCAGGGGATCGCGTCCGGGTGGGCGGGACGATGGCCGTCTTCGAGCCGCCCGCGGTGACGCTGGTGGAGGGCGGCCCCACGTCCCCGGGCCACGTCCCCATCGAGGAGGTGCTGCCCCACGTGGGCGCGGCCGCGGCGCTGTACTCGGCGGGGACGGCGCTCCTGGGCGCCACCAGCGAGGCCATGGTGCTGCGGCGGCTGGCGGACGAGGTCGCGCGGGCGCTGAGCGCGGACCGCGCCGCCGCGCTCCTGGGCAACGGGACGGGGTTGCTGACGGCCGCCGTGTCGGGCGCGGAGTCCGTGTCGGTGCCGCGGCTGCTCGCGCAGGTGGCGCTCGACCGCAAGGAGTTGGTCCAGTCGGACTCGGAGATGTGCGCGCCGCTCGTCGCGTCCGGGGGCATGCCCTTCGGCGTGCTGTACGTGGTGCGCGCGGACTCGCCCTTCACCGGCGGCGAGGGACAGCTCCTGGCCGCGTTGGGGCGACTGGGGGGCGAGGCCTATACGGCGGTGCGCTCGCGGAGCGAGGGCGAGGCCCAGGCGCCCGCGCTGCTGGGAAGCTCGCGTCCGCTGCGCACGGTGATGGAGAACGCCCGGCGCGCGGCGAACAGCGCCGCCCCCGTGGTGATTCACGGTGAGCCGGGGACGGGCAAGACGCTGCTGGCGCGGCTCGTCCACGCGCGCTCTCCGCGAGCGCTCGAGCCGCTGGTGGTGGTGGACTGCCGTCTGCCACCGGAGCAGGTGGAGGAGATGCTGCTCGGCAGGGCGAGCGCGCCGGGGCAGCCACCCATGGCGTCCGCGCTGCTGCGCGCCGACCGGGGCTCGCTGGTGCTCCAGCACGTCGGGGCCCTGCCCAAGCCCCTCGCGGAGCGCCTGGCGCGGCTGCTGGCCCGGCGCACCGCGCCCGCGCGTCAGGGCGGCGAGGAGCCCGTCGACGTGCGGCTGCTCGTCACCGCGCCGGCCCCGCTCGGTGTGATGACCTCGAAGGGAGGGCTGGACTCCGCGCTGGGGCGGAGCCTGATGGGCTTCGAGCTGGACGTCCCCGCCTTGCGGGAGCGGCGCGCCGACGTCCTGGTGCTCCTGGAGTCCTTCATCACGCGAGCTGCGCGCCGGGTGAGCCGCGAGCCTCCCGTCCTCGCGCCGGACGCGCGGCGGCTGTTGTCCGACTACGGCTGGCCGCAGAACGTCCGCGAGGTGGAGCTGGTGGGCGAACGGCTGGGCCTGCTGTACGCCGGCGGGCGCGTGGGCGCGCTCCACCTGCCTCCCGAAATCCAGGACGGCGGAGCGGAAGGGCGGACGCTCCAGGAGCGTGTGTCGCGACTGGAGCGCGACGCCATCACCGAGGCCCTGCGCGAGGCTGGAGGCAAGAAGGTCCGCGCCGCGGCGCTGCTGGGCATCAGCCGGCCGACGCTCGACAAGAAGATCGAGGAGTTCGGCATCACCGTGGAGCGCAATCGCCGGGGGTGACGCCGTCGCGTCACTTCCTGCGGCTGAGCACCACGCCGGTGATGATGAGCGCGGCTCCCAGGATCTGCAGGCCGGTGGGCCGCTCGCCGCGCACGGCCCACGCGGTCAGCGCCGCCACCACGGGGACGCCCGTGTTGTAGAGCGAGGCCCTCGCGCTGCCCACCTGCTGCACGGTGCGACCCCAGATGTAGTAGCTGAGCACGAGCGGAATCAGCGCCGAGTACACCACGCCCAGCCACGCGCCCATGCCGATGGGGCGCGGGTCGAGCACGAGCACGGAGGGCACCCCCGCGAGGATGACCCCGGGCGCCCCGGTCAGCATGGTGACGGCGGTGACGCGCAGCGCGGACACCTCCGGGCCGATGGTGCGGATGCCCACGGTGTACACCGCCCAGCACACGCACCCGACCAGGATGAGGCCGTCGCCCAGCCGGCTCCCCGCGCCCATGGAGGGGCCCCGCGCGAGGACGATCATCAACATGCCCACCACCGCCAACGACAGGCCCGTCATCAACGGGCGCGTCAGCCGGTCCACGCCCAGCACCGTGCCCAGCCCGGCCACCAACACAGGCGTCGTCGCCGTCAGCAGTCCGCTGTTCGCGGCCGTCGTGTTCGCCACGCCGAGGATGAAGCACAGTTGGTACACGGTGTTGCCCACCAGCCCCAGCCCCGCGAGCTTCAGGAACAACCGCCAGGGGAGGGGCTTCCAGCCTTCGACCTTCCACAGCAGCGCCGCCATGGCCACGGAGGCGACGGTGAAGCGCAGCGACATGAAGGCCAGCGGTGGAATCGTGTCCAACGCCTCCTTCACCACCGTGTAGTTGGAGCCCCAGACAACCACCACGCCCAGGATGGCCAGGTCCGACGCGGAGAAGGGCCGGGACGCGGCTGCGGGGGCGGTGGCTGTCGAGGAGGACACGACGCGCGAGCCAATACGCCCCGCGGCCTCCGCGCGCAACCCGACCTTTCCCCACCGGGCCGGCTTGTCCGCATGGCCGGCGTGGCATAAACGCGCGGCCATGGACCTACGCTTTTCGGACGAGGTGCGACGCGCTCGCGACGAGGGGAAGCCCATCGTCGCCCTGGAGACGAGTGTGGTGGCCCAGGGGCTGCCGTACCCGGACAACCTCGGGGCCGCGCGCGCCTGTGAGGAGGCCGTCCGACGCGCGGGCGCCGTGCCCGCCGCCATCGCCGTGGTGGACGGCGAGGTGTGCATCGGTCTGGAGGACGCGGCGCTGCGCCGGCTCGCCGAGGGCAAGGAGCGGTTGATGAAGCTCGGCTCCCGCGACCTCGCGGTGGCGCTGGCCACGCGGGCGTCGGGCGGCACCACGGTGAGCTCGACGTGCGAGCTGGCCGCCGCGGCGGGCATCCGCGTGTTCGCCACCGGCGGCATCGGCGGCGTGCACCGGGGCGTGTCCGAGCACTGGGACATCTCCCAGGACATCTCCGCCCTGGCGCGATTCCCGGTGGCGGTGGTGTGCGCGGGCGCCAAGTCCGTGCTGGACCTGCCCAAGACGATGGAGCTGCTCGAGACGGCGGGCGTGCCCGTCATCGGCGTGGGGACGGACGAGCTGCCGTCCTTCTACAGCCGGGAGTCCGGGCTGAAGCTGGAGCACCGCGTGGACGACGTCGCCACCGCGGCGCGCATCGCCCGCGTCCGCTTCGAGACGCTGGGGCAGGGCGGGGGCGTGCTCTACACCGTGCCGCCGCCCGAGGAGACCGCGCTGCCGCGCGGAGACGTGGAGCTGCACATCGCCTCCGCGCTCGCGGAGGCCGAGCAGCAGGGCGTGCGCGGCAAGGCCGTGACGCCGTTCCTCCTGTCGAACCTCGCCAAGCGCACCAGCGGCAAGACGCTCAAGGCCAACCTGGCGCTGCTCACGAACAACGCCCGCTTCGCCAGCCAGCTCGCCGTGGCCTACGCGCGCGGCGACTGACACAGGCGATACATCCACCCTCCGGTGGGGCGCGCGGTGGGCGCGCCTCACCGGACCGGGGCGCGCTACTGCTGGAACCAGGCGACCAGCGCCTCCAGTTCGCGCCGGTCCACGTCGTCGAAGGCCGCCTTGTGCTGGCTGTCGATGTCCAGCACGGCGATGAGCTCGCGGTTCTTGCCGTACACCGGGACGACGATCTCCGACGCCGAGCGCGCGTCGCACGCGATGTGGCCGGGGAAGGCGTGGACGTCCGGTACGACCTGCGTCTGGCCCGTCTCCGCGGCGGTGCCGCACACGCCGCGGCCGAACTTGATCTCCATGCACCCGAGGGTGCCCTGGTAGGGGCCCACGCGCAGCAGCTTGCCGGGCGTCACCACCCGGTAGAACCCCGTCCACAGGTGGCCGAAGGCGTTGTGCAGCAGGCAGCTGATGGTGGCCATGCCCGCGATGGTGTCATCCATGCCCGCGAGCACCGCCTGGACGTGCTCTCGGAGCTCCGCGTAGGCCTGCTCCTTGGGAACGGCGCGCAGATCCAGGGTGACTTCAGCCATGATGGGAGCCTCGGATTCGGGGGGGCGACCCCAGCGTCAGGGCCGGGGGATGTCGGCGTCCCCACTTAACACCCTGACTCCCCCGTCGCACAGGAGGCTCCCGTGGAACGACTCATCCTCGATGCAGATACCTGGCTGCTCGTCCTCACCGGGGCGGGCGTCTCAGCGGAGAGCGGCATCGCCACCTTCCGGGGAATGGGCGGTCTCTGGGAGAACCACCCCGTCGAGGACGTGGCCTCGCCGCAGGGCTTCATCAAGGACCCACTGCTCGTGTGGCGCTTCTACTCGGAGCGGCGCGCCGCGGCGGCGAGTGTCCAGCCCAACCCCGGCCACCACGCGCTCGCGGACTGGGAGCGCCACCTGGGCAACCGCTTCCTCCTGGCCACGCAGAACGTCGACGGCCTGCACCTGAGCGCGGGCAGCCAGCGCGTGGTCGAGATGCACGGCAACCTCTTCAAGAGCCGCTGCACCCACTGCGAGCGCGAACCGTTCGCCGACACCACCGTCTACGCCACCGGCACGTTGCCCCTGTGCGGACAGTGCGGCGAGATGCTGCGGCCCCACATCGTGTGGTTCGGCGAATACCTCGAGCCGGCGGACCTGGAGCGCATCGAGAGCTTCGTCCACACGGCGCTCGACCACGGCGGAAAGCTCGTGTTCCTGTCGGCGGGGACGTCCGGCGCGGTGTACCCGGCGGCGGGGCTCGTCAACAAGGTCACCGCGGCGGGCGGCGACACCTGGTCCGTCAACCTGGAGGCGGCGGAGAACTCCCACCGCTTCAAGCACTTCGTCCAGGGAAAGAGCGGCGAGGTGCTCCCCGCGCTGGCCGACCTGCGCTGAGACACGAACGCCGCCTCGGGATTCCGGGGCGGCGTCGGGGGACTACTCGAAGACGGAGATGTCCGAGCCGGGGCTCGCCGGCTTGGGCTTGGGCTTGGGCTGCGCGACCCGGATGGGCTCCAGCGTGACGTCCACCGTCTGGGTATCACCGGCGACGCGGCTGAAGTTGAGCGTGCGCTCCTCGCTCTTGTGCCCCGCGAGCCGGAAGCTCAGCACGTGCGACTTGTCGCGCGGCATCTCGAGCTTGATGGGCGTGGTGCCCAACTGCTCCTCGCCCTCGAAGATGGCCGCGCCCGCCGGCGTCGTGTTGAACGTCACCACGAGCGACGTGGCTCCCGTGTTGCCGGCGCTGGTCGTGGTCGTGGGCGTCGAGGGCTCGGTCGGACGCGCCGCCACGGGCTTGTCGGGGGCGACCTCCACCACGCGCGGCATGGGCTGCGGGCCGCTCTTGCCACCGCCGAACACCACCGCCGCGCCCACGCCGAGGAGCACGAGCGGCACCGCCACCAGCGCCACCTTCTTGCCGGTGGACATGCCGGTGGGCTCCGGCGGAGGGGGCGGAGCGGGTGTCGCGCCGCGCGGGTTGGGCGGCCTGACCCGGCTCTGCGAGGAGCTGCCGCCCGGGCCCGCACCGGCCTGGCTTCGCGCGACGACGATGTTCGAGGGCGTGGAGCCGGCCCGGCCCGCGCTCGTGGCGGAGCGGGGACGCACGCCGCTGCCACTGCCGACGGGGCGGCCCGCGCGGCTCCCCGGACGGCTGCCGCTGCCCCGGTCGTTGACGCCGGAGGTGGAGCCGCCGCTGGGCATCGCGTCGAGCTGCTCGGGCGACAGGTCCGCCACCGTGTCCTGCATGGCGTCGATGAACTCCTGCGCCGTCTGGTACCGGTCGTCCTTCTCCGGGGCCAGGGCCTTCTGGAAGAAGGCGTCCAGCGCCGCGGGCACCGGCGCGCCCTGGCGCTTGGTGTTGACGGCGGGGACCTGCTGCGTGAGCGACGCGGTCAGCGCCTTGCGCACGGTGTTGGCGCCGAAGGGCGAGCTGCCCGTGAGGCAGAAGTAGAGCACGCCCGCCATCGAATACAGGTCGGAGCGCTGGTCCACGGCCTCGCCACCGGCCTGCTCGGGCGGCATGTACTGCGGCGTGCCCAGCACCTGACCGGTGGAGGTGAGCTGCTCCTCCTCCTCGGCCTCGAGCGCCTTCACCAGGCCGAAGTCCAGCACCTTGACGAAGTCCTTCCCGCCCAGGTCCTGCACCATGATGTTGTGCGGCTTCAGGTCGCGGTGGACGCAGCCCTCCGCGTGCGCGTGCGCCAGGCCCTGCGTCGCCTGCTCCAGCAGGCTGATGGCGCGACGCAGGGACATGGGCCCCTCGCGCTTGACGACCTCCTTGAGGCTCTCGCCCTGGAGGAGCTCCATCACGTAGTAGCAGGTGCCGTCCGGCGAGCGACCGAAGTCGAAGATGGTGATGACGTTCGGGTGGCGCAGACGGCTGGCGATCTCCGCCTCGCGACGGAAGCGCTCGAAGAACTGGGGTGCGGCGGCGAGCGAAGGGTTCAGCGTCTTCACCGCGACGGGGCGCTGCACGGACGTCTGGGTGGCACGGAACACCATGCCCATGCCGCCCTGGCCGAGCACGCTCTCAATCTTGTAGCGGCCATCGAGCACCTGGCCGATGAGCTGGAGGCTCTGGCCCGAGCAGAGGTGGTCGATGCCGTCGGTGCTTCCGCAATGGGGACAAGGGGCAGCCATGTGGGGCCGGAGTATAGGCAGGCACGGGGCGGGTCCGGAAAGGGGCCTCTGGGCCCCCTGGGGGCCGGGCGGTCATCTCCGGCGTTCCCCGTGGGGCCCGAGACTGTTACATCCCCGCCCGCCATGAGCCTCGTCATCGCCCAGGACCTCAGTCTCGCCTATGGGAAGAAGGTCCTCTTCGACAGCGACAGCTTCACCCTCGGCCCCAGGGACCGTGTGGGCCTCGTCGGGGCCAACGGGACCGGCAAGAGCACCCTGATGAAGATCCTGGCGGGGGTCACCCAGCCGGATTCGGGGACGCTCACCTACCGGCGGCGGGCCCGCTGGGGGTATCTGCCCCAGGAAATCGCGGGGTTGCCCGAGGGCACCGTGGTGGAGGCGGTGATGAGCACCGTCCCGGGGCGTGACGCGTTGGAGACACGGCTCCAGGAGACGGAGGCGGCCCTGGCCGCCGCGGAGGACGAAGAGGACCAGCTGGAGCTGGCCCAGTCCCTGGCCGACCTGCACACGGAGCTGGACGACTTCGAGAACCGCTTCGGCCGGCATCACGCCGAGCGCATCCTCAAGGGCCTGGGGTTCAAGGACACGGACCTGGCCAAGCCCACCTCCGCGCTGTCCGGCGGCTGGCGCATGCGCGCGGCGCTGGCGGGCCTGCTCCTCCAGGACCCGGACCTGCTCCTGCTCGACGAGCCCACCAACCACCTCGACGTGCCCACGCTCGCCTGGTTCGACGGCTTCCTGAAGCGGTCGAACAAGGCGATGGTGCTCATCTCCCACGACCGGGACTTCCTCAACCGGCAGATCAACCGGGTGGTGTCGCTGGAGCTGGAGGGCGTGCGCGAGTACGCCGGCAACTACGACGACTACAAGCGCCTGCGCGCCGAGGAGAAGGTCCTCCTCCAGGCGCGGGCGGAGAAGGTGGAGGCCCGTCGCGCGGAGCTCCAGTCCTTCATCGACCGCTTCGGCGCCAAGGCGACCAAGGCGCGCCAGGCGCAGAGCCGCGCGAAGATGATCGAGAAGCTGGAGAAGGTCGTCGTCCTCGAGGAGCGGGCGACGATGAAGTTCCGCTTCCCGGAGGTGGATCGCAGCGGCCGGGACGTGGTGACGCTGGAGGGCATCACCAAGCGCTACGGTGCGCAGACCGTCTACGACGGGCTCACGGGGCGCGTGGAGCGCGGGCAGCGCATCGCGGTGGTGGGCGCCAACGGCGCGGGCAAGACGACGCTCCTGCGGATGGTGGCGGGGGAGCTGACGCCGGACTCGGGCACGGTGACGCTCGGTCACAACGTGGTGGTGGGGTATTACGCGCAGCACCACGCGGACAAGCTCGACCGCCGCAACACCATCATCGAGGAGGTCAAGCCGCTCGCGGCCGACAAGCCGGAGAGCTACGTGCGCGCGGTGCTGGGCGCGTTCCTCTTCAGCGGTGACGACGTGGAGAAGCCCATCGGCGTGCTCAGCGGTGGCGAGCGCGCGCGCGTGGCGCTGGCCAAGCTGCTCCTGGTGCCGTCCAACTTCCTGCTGATGGACGAGCCGACGAACCACCTGGACCTCGACTCGTCGGAGATGCTCATCGAGGCGTTGAAGCTCTACGGTGGCACGCTGCTGTTCGTCAGCCACAACCGCAGCTTCATCAACAACCTGTCCACGCATGTCTGGGAGGTGGCGGACGGGAAGCTGACGCCGCACCCGGGCAACCTCGACGACTACCTGTACCACCAGGAGCAGCAGCGCCTGGAGGCGGAGGCCGCCGCGGGCGGCGCGGGGCAGGGGCGTGGTGGGGCGGACAAGGCCGCGGCCGGGCCCGTGTCGGAGAAGGAGCGCAAGCGACTGGAGGCCGAGGCCCGCCAGCGGCGCAGCGCCGTCGAGGGGCCCATCAAGAAGGAGATCGCGAAGATCGAGGAGCAGATCGCGAAGCTCGAGGCCGAGCAGAAGGAGCGCGAGGCGCAGCTTGCCGACCCCGTCCTCTACAACGACTTCGCGCGCGCCAAGCCCCTGATGGACGCGCACCGCGAGGGCAAGGAGACGCTGGAGGACCTCTATGCGCGGTGGGAGTCCGCGCAGGAGAAGCTGGCGGAGGCCACCGCGTCGCTGAGCTGAGGCCGGGTTCGGCTCACTGGCCGAACATCCGGGAGAACAGCCACGTGAGCGCGGAGCCCGCGGCGTCTCCCGTGGCGCCCACGGCCAGGGCCTCCGTGCCGCCAGCGCCGGAGGGGAACGACGGCTCCGCGCTCGGTCGGGCCTTCGTCAGCTCGTCGGTGAACGGGGCGGCCCCCTCGGGGGCGCAGCTACCGCAGTAGAGCTTCTCCTCCCAGACGAAGCCGTACCGGGGTTCGAGCTTGCGCCGGCACGCGGCGCAGGTCGACGTCTCCTGCTTGCCGAGCTGGGGCCGCACGTCGAGTGGCACGCTCCGATACTGCGCCGCGGCCTGCTGGAGCTGTTGCAGCTCACCCGGGTCCAGCGCCACGCCCGCGCAATCCGGGCAGGCCTCCACCGTGATGCCCAGTGCCTCCACGGCGGGGAGGGGCGCCTTGCCGCAGCGGGGGCAGGTGGGCGCCGTGGCGCCGCACTCGGGGCACGCGGGGACGTATTGGAGCGACACCGAGCAGCCCTTGCACACGCCCGGCTTGCCCCGCGCCCGCCGCACCAGTGCTTCGGAGAAGGAGCCGCCCAGCACCTTCGCCAGGGCCTCGCCCTCGAACCAGACGGCCCCGCACCCATCACATTCCTCGCGGGACAGGCCGCCGATGAACGTCGGACGCATCGTCTGCTGACAGAAGGGACAGGCGCTCATGACCGGTCAGTCTACGCCAGGTGCGAGTCCGGTATCGGCGAGGCCCACGCCCGTTCGAGGAATCTCAGCCTCGCGTGAATTTTCTCCAAAGGGCGTCGTCCTCAGCGAGCGCCGATGGAACCCGGGAGCCACGGCACATCCCCCACTCACGCTCGTCTGGAGAAGACATGTTTTCGCGCGCGCTCGTCGCAAACGTCGTCGCGTTGTCCCTCGTTGGCTGTGCAGGCGCTACGTTCACCACGACGAGGACGGGGCTGGACGGAAAGACCGTCGTCACCAGCTCCGACCCGGCGGAGCAGGCGCGCATCGATGCGGCGGAGCGTGACCGGGAGGCCTACGCCAAGGCCATCGCCGACGCGCCTCGCCGCTCGCCTGGAGCGCCCATCGAGATCGCCGTCTTCGAGACGACCGTCGCCGAGGAACTCGCCAGGTCCCTCGACCGGAAGCAGCTCGACGAGATGTTGCACCGCGAGCTCTCCAGCGACGCCACGCTGCGCATCGTCTCCGTGGGGAGCCTGCCCTCCAACCTGAACCGCCTCGGCGCGTCGGATGGGGAGCGCATCGACGCGGCCCGCGCCAAGGGGCTCTCCCCCGACGTGTGGGTCATGCCGCACGTCCTCCTCGAGGACACGGTGGGGACGAGCGGTGGCAAGCTCGTCTCGGTGAAGGCGTTCACCCTGCGCAGTGAGCTGTGGTCCGCCTACGGCACGGGCACGACGAAGGCAGAGGCGAAGGGCACCGTCTTCCAGAACGCGCAGGTGGTGATGAGCGCCGCGGCGCGGATCCGCTCGGCCACCGTGGATGAGCTCGGCCCCAACCTGCCCGACCGCAAGGCGGTGGCCGGCATCCAGGAGGAGCGGCGGAAGAAGCAGCTCGACGCGATCAAGGAGCAGGCCGGCATCCGCCCCGAGGACGACACCCAGACCCGGCTGCGCAAGCTCTTCGGCGTCAAGGACGAGCAAGCCCAGCCGGCGGAGCAGTCGTCCGCGAAGGAGTAGCTGCCCAGCCGACGTCGAGGCGGCTCAGCCCGCCTTGCGTCGCCGCTCGCGCTTGGTGCGTGGCTCGGGCGGGGAGGGCTTGGGGGGCTCGCGCAGCTCCTCGGGGACGGGGATGGACTGGGAGATGCGCGTCGCTGGCGGCGGCGTACCTTCCGCGGGCAACCCCTCCACGGGCTTCTCCGCGGGCAGGGCGGGCAGGCGGATGATGAAGGTCGTCCCCTCGTTGACCTTGCTCTGCACGGAGATGCTGCCTCCGTGGTTCTTCACGATGCGCTGGCAGATGGCGAGCCCCAGGCCCGTGCCCTTCTGCTTCGTGGTGAAGAACGGCACGAAGATGTGCATCTGCTGGTCCACGGGGATGCCCGGGCCCGTGTCGGAGATGCGGACCTCCAGCAGCTCGCCCCCGGCGTTGCGGAACTCACCGAAGCGCTCCGGGCGCTCCGTGCGCACGGTGATGCGTCCCTCGCGCGTGTCGAGCGCCTGCACCGCGTTCTGTACCAGGTTGATGAGCACCTGCTTGAGCTGCTCCGCGTCTCCGTCCACCCGGGGCAGTTGCAGGTCCAGCTCCACCGCCAGCGCGACGTGGGCGGGCACGTCGTTCTGGATGAGGCGCATGGTGCGCGTGACGACCTCGTTGAGGTCGGTGGGGCCGAAGCTCTGCTTCATCGGCCGCGCGTAGTCGAGGAACGCCGTCACCACGCCGTTGAGGCGGTTGACCTCCTCGACGATGACCTCCAGGAACTCGCCGTCCTCGCCGGGCAGCCGCACGGGGTCCAGGCACTGCGCGGCACCCTTGATGGCGCCCAGCGGGTTGCGGATCTCGTGCGCGAGGCCCGCCGCCATCTCACCCAGCGCCGCCAGGCGGTCACGCTCGCGGATCTTCTCGTACAGCTTCGAGTTCTCCAGCACCGTCGCCAGCTTCTCCGCCACCTCCAGGATGAGGGCGATCTCATCCGACGCGAACGCCTCCGGCACCCGCTCGTCCCACAGATTCAGGAAGCCGATGACCCGGTCGTTCCCCACCATGGGCACGCTGATGCCGGCCCGCATCTGCACCAGCGCCGCGCGCGTGTCGTTCAACCGCTTGAGCTCGTCGCGATACCGCCGTCCCTCCACCGACTGGAGCCGCAGCGTGGCGCCTCGGCGCTCGACGTTCTCCAGCAGCACCGCCTTCTGGCCGCTGGCCACCGCGAACAACAGGCCGCGCGCGGCGGCCGTGTCCAGGAACGCCACGGGCAGGGGGCCTCGCGAGTCCAGCAGCCGGTAGCCGGGGCGATCCTCCGCCAGCAGGTACACCGACGAGTGCGTCACGCGGCCCGTCTCGTGGAGCGTGTCGAGCACCAGCCGCGCCAGCTCGGAGATCTCGATGACGTTGGCCATGCGCGCGCGCAGCGTCCCCAGCGCGTCCAGCAGGGCGAAGCGCTCGCGGAAGAAGATGCGCACCACCATCTCCTCCACCTTGGCGCGCAGCGGGTCCAGCAGGATGAGGATGACGAACGCCGCCACCACCGTGTTGAAGACGAACAGCCCCGTGTCCTCGTCCACCCACGCCGTCAACACCGTGAAGACGGCCGCGAGGATGACGGCCAGCACCGTCTGCGAGGCGATCTTCCCCAGCAGCTCGTGCAGGTCCATCAGCCGCAGCCGCAGCAGCGTCTGCGCGAGGAAGAACAGGTAGAGCGTGGTGAAGACCGGCCCCAGCGTCGGGACGGGGACGCCGTAGCGGCTCAGGAAGTCCAGCGCGGAGAAGAGGATGGCCGCGCCCGCGCCGATGGCCAGGTACATCAGCCGCAGCTGCTCGATGCGGGACTCGTTGCTGCGAACCCGATGGAGCAGCAATGAGACGGAAGCAAGCAGGGAGCCGAGCACCCAGATGCCCATGGCGACGCGGCCCCACGCCTTGTCTCCGAGCGGGGTGACGGCGACCGCCAGTCCCAGGACGACCGACAGGACGGCGAGCCTGCGGCCGACCAGGTGTGTTCCCTTGCTGACACCCAAGAACTCGAGGAAGAAGCCCACCGCCGCGCCTGGGACGAGCGAGGCCGCCAGGACGGTGATGCCGAGGGTGATTCGGGACGTCCATGGGTAGGACGTCGCGGGGAAGATGCTGTGGAAGAAGAACGAGAGGTAGTACCCGGCCACCGTCAGGGCGAAGACGGAGTACAGGGTGAGGACCTTGGGCCGGCCCGGCCGCAGCAGCATGGACACGCCCAGGGCGAGGCCGATGATGGATGCCAGCAGGGCGCTCTGTGTCCGGATATCCATGGGCGGGCGGACAGTCTAACCTGTGTCCAGCTCCGGAAATTTTCCATGTCGTGCCGGTTGTCCTGGGGCGAGCCCGCGCACACCTCCCCGCTTCCCCAGCCCCGCGTATGAAGCCCTTCCTGTCCAAGCTCGCTGTCGTCGCCTCCGCGGTGCTGTTGTCCGCGCAGGCCCCCGCGCCCAACGTGCCCGAGTCCGAGGGGGAGCCGTCCGAGGCCCCCACGCCGCACACGGAGAACGCCCCGTCCGAAGCCCAGTTGTCTCCGCCCCCGGACGCGGAGAAGGCGCCGCTGCCGCCCGGCTACGTGGAGGTCCTCAACCCGGCCTTCCCGAACGCCGCGCCGCCTGCGCCCGTCGTCCACCGGGGACGCCGCTACGCGCAGGAGGACCTGGCGCCGTACTTCGCGGAGGGCAAGAAGAAGGAGGCGAAGGACGCCTTCGACAAGGGGCAGTACACGCGGGCGCGCGAGCTGCTGAAGAACGAGGGTGAGGCGCCGCCGGTGCGCTACCTCCGCGCGCTGTCCGCGCTGCGGGCCGGGGACGACGAGACGGCGGCGAAGGAGCTGGCCGCGCTCGCGCCCGACTATCCCGCGCTGAGGGATCGCTGCCTGACGCACTCGGGTGTGGCGCTGGAGGGCCTGCGCCGCTTCGACGAGGCGGCGGCGCTCCTGGAGCAGGTGCCGCCGGAGTCGCGGCTCTACGTGGACGCGCGGCTGGCGCTGTCACGGGTGCTGCGCAAGAAGAAGGACTCCGCGGGGGCCATGGCCGCGCTGGAGCCGCTGACCTCGCGCGCCGCTCCGAGCTGGGGGCGCAACGTGGGCGCCGAGGCGCTGATGGCCATCGCGGACATCGCCGTGGAGAAGAAGGACCGCGCCGCCGAGCGCGCCGCGCTGTGGCGGTTGTGGGGCGCCCATCCGTTGTCACCGCTGGCGAAGCAGGCCGAGAAGCGCCTCAAGGGACAGACGCCGCCGGTGGAGGCGAAGGTGGCGCGGGGCGAGCAACTGGTGGAGCTGCATCGCAACAAGCAGGGCCTGACGCAGTTGGAGCCGCTGCTGGCCCAGTTGAAGCTGCCGGACACGCTCGCGTGCCGCGCGCACTTCGCCTACGGCAAGGGGATGCGCAAGGAGCGCCAGCACACGCGTGCCATCCAGATCCTCTCGGAGGTGGTGGCGCACTGCACGGAGCGCGACCTGCTGGCGCGGGCGCTGTACGTGCTGGGCTCGTCGCGGTCCATCGTCGACTCCGCGCGCGGCACGGACACGTACGAGCGGCTGGCCCGGGAGTTCCCCGACCACAGCTTCGCGGACGACGCGCTCTTCTACGCGGCCGACCTGTACGTGAAGACCAGCCGCCCCAAGGAGGCGATGGCGCGACTGGACGAACTGGCCCGGCTCTACCCCCAGGGGGACTTCCTGGGCGAGGCGCTCTTCAAGGCGTACTGGATCGCGCGCACCACGGGCGCGGAGGACGTGGCGCAGGGCTTCCTGGATCGCATCGAGGCGCAGTTCGCTCGCGCGGACGAGAGCTACGACGTCGAGCGCGCGCGGTACTGGCGGGCGCGGACGCTGCAGGACAAGGGCAACATCCAGGGGGCCGCGGAGCTGTTCGAGAAGCTCGCGGTGGACCACCCCGCGACGTACTACGGCCTGATGGCGCGCTCGCAGTTGGCGACGGTCGACCCGGCGCGGCTGGAGCGCATCTCCCCGGACATCTTCGCCGTCCCGGAGGCCGCCAGTCCCTGGCCGCTGTTCGCGGGCCCCATGGGCGAGGACCCGCACTTCCGCGCGGGCGTGGAGCTGTTGCGCCTGGGCTTCCCGGAGGCGGTGTCGTCCGAGCTGCTCGCGGTCAACCGCGCCAACCAGCCGGCGGAGTCCATCCGGCTGCTGGTGCTGGTGCTGCACGAGGCCGGCGACGAGCGCTCCGCGCACGCGGTGGCCCGGCTGGCGCTGCGCAAGGACCTGAGCGGCCGCATCACCAAGGAGACGCGCGTGGTGTGGGAGGTGGCCTATCCCAACGCGTTCCGCGACCTCATCGAGAAGCACACGTCCGTCGCGGGCGTGGAGGCGGACCTCTTGCAGGCGTTGATGCGCGAGGAGAGCGCGCTGGACCCGAAGGCGTTGTCCTGGGCCGGCGCGCTGGGGCTGACGCAGTTGATGCCGTCCACCGCGAAGAACGTGGCGCGCGAGCTGAAGCTCAAGCACTTCAACGTGGACCAACTGCTCCAGCCGGACCTGAACATCCGCCTGGGCGCGCACTACCTCGGTGGCCTGCTGAAGAAGTTCGGTGGGCACACGCCGTACGCGGTGGGCAGCTACAACGCGGGCCCGGGCGCGGTGAACCGGTGGCGGTCGGACAAGCCGGACCTGCCGCTCGACGCGTGGGTGGAGGAGATCCCCATCTCCGAGACGCGGGGCTACATCAAGCGCGTGCTGCGCTCGTACAACACCTACCAGCTCCTCTACGGCCGCGCGCCCAAGCTGCCCGTCATCAAGAGCGCGTCGCGATAGGGGCGGGGGCCGTCGGCCATGGCGGACCTGAAGAACCCACGGCTCATCTACGCGAAGGGGTTCCTGTTCCTCCTGGGCGGGGGGATGGCCTCGGGCCTGCTGCTCTGGGAGGCGCCGACGTTGCGCGTGGCGCTGCTGCTCGGGGTGGCGGTGTGGTGCTTCGCGCGCTTCTACTACTTCGCCTTCTACGTGATTGAGCACTACGTGGACCCGGGCTACCGGTTCGCCGGGCTGGGGGACTTCGTCCGCTACCTGTTGTCACGCCGGCCCCGGACCGGGCGGGCGAGGGTGGGCGAGGGGGCCCGCCCGGCCGCAGGGGTGGCGCCCGGGAGCGGACATCCCCCATCCGAGAAGGATGCAGGGGCGGGCGAGGGTGCTACCGTGCGCCGCGAATGAAGAAGATCCTCATCGGTCTGGTCGTCATCGTCGTGCTGGTTGCGGGCGCGGGCGTGAGCGCGTTCGTGTGGGCGGAGAGCGCCGTGCAGCAGGCCGTGGCCCCTCCGGGCGCGGCCACGGTGGAGTTCACGGTGCCCAAGGGCACCTCCGGCAGGGGACTGGGCGGACTGCTCGTCACTCAGGGCCTGCTCGCGGACGCGCGCATCTGGCGTTGGCACCTCTTCCGGCGAGGCTCCTTCTCCCCGAAGGCGGGGCGTCACGAGGTGAGCCCGTCGATGACGGTGGCGGAGCTGGCGAAGGCGCTCGAGGGCAATCCGCTCCCGGATGACGTGCCGTTCGTCGTGGTGGAGGGCTGGCGCCTGCGCGACACCGACGCGGCCCTGGCCGCTGCGGGCTACATCACCCCCGGCGCCTACATCGCGGCGGCGAGCAACCCGAGCAAGTTCACCGCGCCGTTCCCGCTGCCCACGACGTCCCTCGAGGGCTACCTCTACCCGGAGACCTACGGCGTCATCAAAGAGAAGTTCAGCGTGGAGGACCTCATCCAGCGCCAGCTCGACGCGTTCGGCGAGCGCTTCTTCGCGCCCAACCGCGACGCCATCGCGAAGAGTGGCCGCAGCCTCCACGAGGTGGTGGTGATGGCCTCCATGCTGGAGCGCGAGGAGCCGGTGCCGGACCAGCGTCCGCTCGTGGCGGGCATCCTGTGGAAGCGCGTGGACAAGGGCTACCCGCTCGGCGTGGACGCGACGTCGCGTTACGCCCTGGCGCAGTGGAACGACCGTATCGCCTTCCTCAAGCGGCTGCGCGACCCGGAGGACCCGTACAACACCCGCCACCGCAAGGGCCTGCCGCCTGGCCCCATCGGCGCGCCCACCGTGGAGTCGCTCCAGGCCGCCATGTCTCCCAAGGCGAGCGAGTTCTGGTACTACCTCCACGACGCGGAGAAGCGCCTGCACCCGTCCCGCAACGCGGATGAGCACGAGGCGCTGCGCAAGAAGTACAACGTGTACTGAGGGCGTGATGCCCCCCCCGGACCGGCGCGCGACCGGGAAGTGCTCGAGCGCCCGGTCCGGTTCGTTCCTCGGAGTCTACTGAGGGCAGTTGCCCATCGTCGGCGGCAGGATGTACGCGGCGATGCCCTCGTAGGTGTAGCCGCGGTTCCCTTCGCTCCGGGCGATCGTGAAGAAATGGTCGGTGCCGTTCCAGAACCGGTAGAACGGGCAGGTCCCGTTGTGGGGCGAGGGATACACGTAGCAGGCGACTCCCTCGAAGGCGTAGCCGAAGGCGACGTGGATGTCCCGCTCCTCCGCGGACGTCGTGTAGTGGTGGTCGCCGAGGAATCCACTGAAGAGGCGGTACAGGGGAACCGTGCCGTACTCCTGTGTGGTGTAGCAGATGCCCGCGGCGCCCTCGAACACGTAGCCGAACTGGACCGCGTTGACCGCCTCTGGCCAGCTCGTCGTGTAGAAGTGGTCCGTGCCGAGGTTCGCGTAGAGCCGGTAGAGCGCGGCGGGAGCGGCCAGGGCGGGAGCGCTCGAGGCCAAGAGACCCAGCAGCAAGAGACGGCGCATCGTTCCTCCTCATGAAGGACTTGGGGGAGCCAAGGTCTTGTCCCAGGCTTTCCGTGGGCGCGGCCCCCGCAGGGGCGATGGGGGGCTCTCATGCGGGGACGAGGCGCTCCGGAAACAGGGTGGAAACAGCAGTGGGATGGCAGGAGGCCTCGCGGTCGCGGGCCTCCTCCGTGCCTCGTGTCAGTGCGGGCAGCCACCTCCACCTGGCGCGAAGATGTACCCGGCGATCCCCTCGTAGGTGTAGCGGCTGTTGATCGCCTCCTGCATGGACAGGGTGTAGAAGTGGTCGGTCCCGTTCCAGAGTCGGATGAGCGGGCAGGCACCTGCCTGGTTCGACGGGAACACGTAGCAGGCGACTCCCTCGGAGACATAACCGTGGGTCGCGACGGCGAGGTCTCGCTCCTCCACGGACGCCGTGTAGAAGTGATCGCCCGCACGACCGCTGTAGAGCCGGAAGAGCGGGGTGGTTCCCGCTTCGTTCGAGTCGTGGCACAGGCCGACGGTGTTCTCGAACGTGTAGCCATGGTGGGTGATCGCGTTGAGCGCTTCGGGCCAGCTCGTCGTGTAGAAGTGGTCCGAAGCGCGCGAGCTGTAGAGGCGGTAGAGCGGGACAGGGGTGGCCAGGGCCGGAGCGCTCGAGGCCAAGAGGCCCAGCAGCAAGAGACGGTGCATCATCGTTCCTCCTCGGGGATGTCGGGGGAGGCCAAGGTCTCCATCGCGCGTGCGCGGCGACACCTGGCTGCCAGCCGCGCGCGCTGCCCGAACCCGGACAGCGTCCCGATCTCGCGTCCTAAGGGGCTCGCGGGCATGCACCCCGCTGATGCGGGCGGGGCATCCGCATGCGGGGCGGGGTGTCCCATCGCGCCAGCGTGTCGAAAGGCCTTGTCCCATGCGACCGGTCGGTCATATGACCGGTCAGTCGCATGCCCAGGAGCACCTTCTTCAACCTCCCGGAGGAGCGGCGAAACCGGCTGGTGCGCGAAGCCATCACCGAGTTCGCCGAGCGCGCCTACGTCGAGGCGTCGCTCTCGCAGATCGCCGTGCGGGCTCGCATCCCGAAGGGGAGCTTCTACCAATACTTCGAGGACAAGCTGGACCTGTACCGCTGGCTGCTCACGGAAGAGGTGCCGCGGCGCAAGCAGGAGTTCCTGGGTGTATCACCTCCCGTGGGCGGCTTCTGGGCGCGGTTGGAGCACCACGTCGAGCGGGGCATGGCCTTCCTCGTAGAGCACCCCCGGCTGGCCCGGCTGACCGCCGCCGCCGCGGACCCCTCGGCCATCGCCGAGGTTCGAGGGCTGCACCGCTCCATCTGCGAGGCCGGTGTCGCGGAGCTGCGAGCGCTCCTCGAGGAAGGGGTGGCCGAAGGCGCCATCCGCACTCCCGGGGCGGACCTGGAGCACGCCACGCGGCTGGTCTCCGCCGTCATCGGGCCGGGGCTGACGGACCTGGTGCTCCAGGAGCTGGGCGCGGAGCTGCATGAGGTCCTCGGCTCGGATTCGCTGAGGCGTCGGTTGGGCGGGGCGCGGCGCCGGAGGCTCGCGGCGTGGGCCATCCAGTTCATCCGTGGGGGCCTGGACACGGGCGCGCCACGGTCATCCACGAGGAAGAGACAGCCATGATTCGCTTCGACTTTTCGGGACGTGTCGCGCTGGTCACCGGAGGCTCCTCTGGCATCGGGCTCGTCACGGCCCGCGCCTTCGCCCGAGCAGGGGCCGGGGTCGTCATCGCCGCGCGCGGGGAAGAGGCCGGACTGCGCTCGTGCATGGAGGTGGAGGCCGAAGGGGGACGGGCGCTCTTCATCCAGGCGGATGTTCGCGACGAGGCTTCGGTGTCGCGCGTGGTGGAGAGGGCGTTGAAGCACTTCGGGCGGCTCGACTTCGCGGCGAACTGCGCGGGCGTGGGCGGGGACATGGCGCCGCTCGAGCAGACGAACCAGGAGGTCTGGGACGACGTCATGAGCGTCAACGCGCGGGGCGTCTGGCTCGCGATGCGTCACGAGGTTCCGGCCATGCTGGGCACGGGAGGGGGCGCCATCGTCAACATGAGCTCCATCTACGGCGCGGCCGGCAGGGCCGCCCACCACGCCTATGTGGCCTCGAAGCATGCCGTCGTGGGGATGACGCGCTCGGTGGCGCTCGAGTTCGCCACGCGCGGCGTTCGGGTGAACGCGCTGTGCGCGGGAGTCACCGCCACGCCCGCGATGCAGCAGGCCCGACAGGCCTATCCCCAGGTCGTCCAGCAGCTCATCTCCCAGCACCCCATGGGGCGCATGGCGACGGAGGAGGAGGTCGCCTCGGCGGCCCTGTGGCTCTGCTCGGAGGGCGCCAGCTTCGTCACGGGGGCGGTGCTCCCCGTGGATGGTGGATTCCTCGCGGCGTGACGCGCTGCCTCGGTGGGCCCGGAGGTCTCGGGGGCCCGCGCGCGGAGGTCAGGCGGCGATGCCGAGCATCTCGCGAATCTGGCGCAGCATCTCGATTTCGCCGGGGTGCACGTGGCCGTCGCTGGCGATGAGGGCGTGGGCCGCGTCGATGACGGCGTGAGGCTGCGTCCGCAGGATGCCCAGGTTCGGGGCGGGCAGCGGCGTGCCCTGCTGGAGGCACCGGGCCAGCTCGGTCAGCTCCGGGAGCGGCACGGACATGCCGCGCGCCGCGTCGAGGATGTGGTCGATCTCCTCGCGACTGACGGCGTCATCGCCGCTGGCGACCTGGAGCAGCAGCTTGAGGACTTCAATCTGGAAGCGGGCGTCGGGGCTCGAGGGTGTTCCCATCCGTGATACATCCTCCAAGGCACTCCAGGCTGACGTGTCCTGGAGTTTCCGTCCACTCCCGCGTCTCCAGTCCACCAGGGAAGTCCCGCCATGAAAGTCCTCGAAACCCAGCGTCTGCGCCTGCGAGGGATGACGCTGGACGACGCGCCCTTCGTCCTCCAACTGGTGAACGAGCCTTCCTGGCTGCGCTTCATCGGGGACCGGGGCGTGCGGACGCTCGAGGACGCCCAGCGCTACGTCCGCGACGTGCCCCAGGCCTCCTATGCGCGCCATGGCTTCGGCCTGCTCCGGGTGGAGGCCCTGGATGGGACGGCCATGGGCATGTGTGGGCTGCTCAAGCGCGAGGTCCTGGAGGACGTGGACATCGGCTTCGCGTTCTTCCCGGCCTACTGGGGGCAGGGATACGCGTTCGAGGCCGCGCAAGCGGTCCTGGCTCATGCGCGTCAGGAGCTGGGGCTTCCGCGGGTCGCGGCCATCGTCGACCCGACCAACGCCAGCTCCATCAAGCTGCTCGAGCGCCTCGGGTTCCGCTTCGCCCGGCCCTTCCGGATGTCGGGCGAGGCCCAGGAGATCTCCCTGTACCTGACCCAGGATTGAGCCCCGCGAGGGCGCGCGGGGCCCGTGGGGACCGCGTCAGGCCGTCTGAGGCAGGCGCTCCGGCTCCGGGTACACGGCGCGCTGGGGCGTTGCTATCTCGATGATGCCCAGCTTCGCCAGCACCCGCATCACCTGCCACGTGGGGTCCAGCTCCCAGCGGCGCGCGGCGAAGTCCGGGCTCATGCCGTACTTGTGGTGGTTGTTCTGGAACAGCTCGCCCATGCACAGCACGTCCACGGGCAGCGTGTTGCGCGAGTCGTCGCCGTTGGAGAAGTTGCGGTAGCCGTACTTGTGGCCGCACCAGTTGACGATGGCGCCGTGCACCGGGCCCATCACGAAGTGGATGGGCAGCAGGAGGAACTGCCAGGGCGAGGTGGCGAAGGCGACGTAGACGCCCGTGTAGAGCGCGACCCAGAGTCCCCGCATCACCCAGGACTGGCCGAGCGTCCTGTCGATGAGCGGCCACTCGGGATAGCCGCCCAGGAAGCGCGGCTCCGGCTGCCGCCGGTCATAGGCGTAGTCGTCGTACCGCTTCTTCGTGTGGAGCATCATCCGCAGCGCGTTGGGGTGGAACGAGGGCGCGTGGGGATCCTTCTCCGTATCGGAGAACGCGTGATGTTCGCGGTGGAGGATGGCGTACCCGCGAGGCGACAGGTACGACGCGCCTTGGACGAGGTAGGTGAGCAGGTGCATCACCCGCTCGGTGCGCGGCCCCATCGTGTACATGCGGTGCGCGGCGTAGCGGTGCTGGAAGAAGCTCTGGAAGAAGACGCAGAGGACCCAGTGCGCCGCGAAGAAGGCATAGACCATGGCCGCGGATGTCCGCATGGCCAGGTCATGGCGGTGTCACGGGGGCGGGGAAACCCCCGCGCCTGCCTGCCCATTCCCGGGGTCCGAGCGCGTCCCGTCACCCACTCGACACAGCCCCGTCGTTTGGAGATTCGTGGTCGGGTCTCCTAGACTCGGTCGCGTGGGCCCACCGTCGAACAACGTGGACGGCGGCAAGAACGCGCTGTTGCGCGCGCTCCCCTCCATCGAACAACTGCTGCGGCGTCCCTCGCTGGAGCCCCTTCTGGCCAGCGTTCCCCGGGCGCGCGCGGTGTCCGCCTTGCGGCTGGCGGTGGACCGCGTCCGGGCCCGCCTGCTCCGGGGCGAACCGCGAGTCTTCCAGGACGCGGACGTGAAGGACGCGCTGGACGTCCTCGCCACGCCGCGGCTGCGCCCCGTCCACAACGCCACGGGCGTGGTGCTGCACACGAACCTGGGGCGTGCTCCGCTGGCGGCCGAAGCGGTGGCCCGGGCGGCGCGCGTGGGACAGGGCTACTCCAACCTCGAGTACGACCTGGACGAGGGCGAGCGGGGCAGCCGCTACGCGCCCGTGGTGGACCTCCTGCGCGAGCTCACCGGGGCGGAGGACGCGCTCGTCGTCAACAACTGCGCCGGGGCGGTGCTGCTGGTGCTCGCGGCGCTGGCGGCCGGACGCGAGTGTGTCGTCTCGCGGGGAGAGCTGGTGGAGATTGGCGGCGGCTTCCGCGTGCCGGACGTCATGCGCCAGTCGGGGTCGAAGCTGGTGGAGGTGGGGACCACCAACCGCACGCGCCTGGCGGATTATGCGGGCGCGGTGGGGCCGGAGACGGGGCTGCTGGTGAAGGTCCACCGCTCCAACTTCGCGGTGGTGGGCTTCACGGAGGACGTGGGCGTGGAGGCGTTGGCCACGCTGGGACGGCAGAAGGGGGTGCCCGTGTTCCAGGACCTGGGGTCCGGGGCGCTGGTGCCGCTGGTGGGAGAAGGACTCGCGGATGAATTGACGGTGCCTCGCGCGGTGGCGGCGGGAGCGGACGTGGTGGCCTTCTCCGGCGACAAGCTGCTGGGAGGCCCGCAGGCGGGAATCGTGGTGGGACGCGCGGCGCTGATCTCGCGCATCAAGGCCCATCCGCTCACGCGCGCGCTGCGCGTGGACAAGATGACGGTGGCCGCGCTGGAGGCGACCCTGGAGTTGTACCGGGACGGCCGTCCGGATGCGGTTCCCACGTACAGGCTGCTTGCCCAGCCCGCGGACATGCTGCGCGGGCGAGCGGGGCGGCTTCAGGCTTTGCTGGCGGAACGGGACGTGCGTTCCCGAGTGGATGCGGTGGTGGGACAGGTGGGTGGGGGTGCCATGCCGCTGGCCCGGTTGCCTTCCTTCGCGTGCGTCCTCAACGTTGAGGCGCCGGAATCACTCCTCGAACGCCTGCGCGGCGGAGGAGTGCCGGTTATTGGCAGGATGTCGGACGGCGAGGTGATCCTCGACGTCCGGTGTCTCGCGGAGGAGGAGCTCAGGTCGGTCGCCGAAGAGGTGGCGGCCGCAAGTCCCGGGAAACCACCATGATCAACAGCGCCGTCCTCGTCCTCAACCGGTACTACCAACCGGTGCATGTCACGTCGGTGAAGCGGGCGTTCTCGCTGCTGTATCAGGGCGTCGCCAAGGCCATCGACGCGCAGTACCGGCTCTACGAGTTCGACGATTGGGCGGCGCTGAGCGCCACGCAGGACTGCATCACCACCATCAACCGGACCATCCGCGTGCCCCGGGTGCTGGTGCTCAGCGCCTACGACCACCTGCCCCGAGGGCGGGTGCGCTTCTCCCGGCTCAACATCTACGCCCGGGACGCGGACACCTGTCAGTACTGCGGGAAGACGCTGCCGCGCAGCGACCTGAACCTGGACCACGTGATGCCACGCACCCAGGGCGGGAAGACGACGTGGGAGAACGTCGTCTGCTCGTGCGTGCCCTGCAACCTGATGAAGGGCGGCCGCACGCCGGAGCAGGCGGGCATGACGCTGCTCAAGAAGCCCGTGCGTCCTCGCTGGACGCCGCTGTTCCGCGGGGCCACGCGCAAGGTGACCTACCAGGAATGGCTGCCCTTCCTGCACCTGGCGGACGCCTCGTACTGGAACGTGGAGCTGCTGGACGACTAGCCCGGGGAGGCTCGGCTGGTTGGCTGCTGAACAGCCGGGTGAGTCCCGGAAACCGTGTCGCGAGGCCGGGGGAAACGGGGGGCCGTGGCGGCGGAGTGGCCGAGGATTGGCGGGGAGTCGACTCGGGCGGTAGGACGGGATTTGATGGGAGTCCCCATGCCGAAGCCCTCGCGAGCGCCCCTGGCCGAAGCCCGTGCCCTGGGCACCCCGATCCCCGAAGTGCGTGTCTCCGGACCGCCGGGGCTGGGAAGTCGTCCGCGCCCCAAGCGCATCATCGCGGTGGGAGGCGGCAAGGGCGGCATCGGCAAGTCGATGGTCTCCGCGAACCTGGGTGTGGCCCTGGCACAGGCGGGGATGAACGTGCTGCTGGTGGACGCGGACCTGGGCGGGGCCAACCTGCACACGTGCCTGGGCGTGGGACAGCCCGAGGCGACGCTGTCCGACTTCCTGCGCAAGAACAAGGCGCGGCTGGAGGACGTCATCGTCCCCACGGGGGTGCCCCGCCTGTCGCTGATCGCCGGCGCGCAGGATGCGCTGGACGCGGCGAACCTCAAGTACGCGCAGAAGCAGAAGTTGCTCAAGACGCTGATGGGGGCGACGGCGGACTACCTCATCCTGGACCTGGGCGCGGGGACGAGCTTCAACACCATCGACTTCTTCATCATGGCCGACCACGGCCTGCTCGTGGTGCTGCCGGAGCCGACGTCGGTGGAGAACGCGTACCGCTTCGCGAAGGCGGCGTTCTTCCGGCGGTTGCAGCAGATGGAGGCCGAGTACGGCATCCAGGACGTGGTGGACAGCGCGTTGACCACGCGCGAGGGGTCGCTGCGCACGCTGCATGACGTGCTGGGGCAGGTGCGACGCAAGGACCCGGTGGCCGCGGAGCGGTTGGAGCGGGAGCTGGCCGAGTTCCGCATCCGGCTCATCGTCAACCAGGCGCGCACGGACGCCGACCTGAGCGTGGGGGCCGCGGTGGCCGCCGCGTGGAAGAAGTTCTTCGGCATCGACATGGACGACCTCGGTGCCATCCGCTACGACGACGAGGCCTGGCGCGCGGTGCGCAAGCGCCGGCCCGTGCTCATCGAGCGCCCCGACTCCCCGGCCGCCACGGCCATCCAGCGTATCGCCTCGCGCCTGCTCGCCCTCGACGGCTCCGACACCTCGCCCAACCCATGAAGCCTTTCGCGCAGCAGACCTACTACGAGATCCTGGAGGTTCCCGTCACCGCGCCGATGGAGGACATCCACGCGGCCTACAAGCGGCTGATGGAGCTGTATGCGCCAGACTCCATCGCCGTGTACGCGCTCGTGGACCCCGATCAGGTCGACGCGCTGCGTGCCCGGATGACCGAGGCGATGGAGATCCTCACCGAGCCCGACCTGCGGGTCGAATACGACAAGGACCTCGGGCTGCCTGCGCTGCGACTCGTCGAGGCCGCGACCCCGGCTCCCTCCGCGGTGGAGCGCGCGGCGGAGTCGCTCTCGACCGCCGTCGCGGAGAAGCGCGATGGCGCGGTGACGGCCGAGACGAAGGGGGCCCCCACCGAGCCGCCCGTGGCGGTCGAAGAGGAGAAGCCCGAGAAGCGTCGTCGCTCCGCGGAGGACGCGGGGGAGGCCTCGAATGGCGTCACCTCGACGGGAGTCCAGGACTTCCGGGCCAGCTTCTTCACCGGCTTCTCGCTGGGGTATGTGACCAGCTCGTTCCAGATGTCCCCCGCGATGGGGAGCGCCGTGGATGTCTCGGCCGCGATGTCCCGCGCCGAGAGCGCCTCCAGCGAGGCTCCCGTCGCGAACGCTTCGGCCACGGAGGGCGGCGCGGTCGATGCCCGGTCGCGTGGGGGCACCCACGGCGAGGCCGCGACGTCGTCGGCTGGAGTGGAGCCTCGGGCCGTGTCGGCGCCGACGGCGGTCGCGAACGGGCTCCAGGATGCGGGTTCGACTCCTCTGCCCGGGGATGCCGCGGGGCAGGGGAGTGGCGAGGGCACTGTTGCCGCGGAGGCTCGGTCGCGCGCTGTGTCCCCGGCGCCCCAAGCTCACGCCCTGTCTGTGCCGCCGTCCGCGACGACGACGGTCGCGGAGGTGGCGTCCGAAGCTCACGCCCTGGCTGCTTCTCCGTCCGCGACGACGATGGGCGCGGAGGTGGTGGCGTCGGAAGCTCAGGCCATGCCTGCGTCGCCGTCCGCGCCGATGCCGGCCCCCGAGGCCGTGGTGTCCCATCCTCAGGCCTCGGCCTCGACACCGGTCGCCGTGCCTCCGGCCCAGGTTCATGCATCCCCCGCGCAGCCGGTCGCGTCGACCGGCGTGATGGCCTCGGCGCAGGTCGAGGCCAGCGTCGTGGCCGCCCCGGCGTCGCAGGCCGCGGCCACGAACACGGCGCCCGCTGTGGTGGCCTCCGCGCCCGTGACAGCGCAGGTCGAGGTCTCCCCGGCGCCACAGCCCGTGGCTACGACTCCGGTGGTCGCCCCTCCGGTGTCGCAAATCGCCTCCCAGGTCGCGGACGCCCCGCCTGTGGTCACCCAGACCCCTGCGTCCTCCGAACTCGCCCTGGCGTCCCGACCCGCGTCGCGTCCGTCGCCGGGAGGGCGCCGCCTGGGCGACGCGCAGGTGCTGTCCCAGGACGCGGCCATTGCCACGGCGGAGGCCGCCATGGCGCAGGTGGCCGCGCGGGTGCGCGAGGTCCGGCCTCGCATCCCGGACATCCCCTCCGACGCCGAGTTCAACGGCGAGCTGCTGCGCCGCGTCCGCGAGGCCCGGGGCTACACGCTCCAGCAGGTCGCGGACCGGACACGAATCTCCTCTCGGCACCTCGAGAACGTCGAGGCGGACCGCTACACCGCGCTCCCGGCCCAGGTGTACCTGCGTGGCATCCTCATGAACCTCGCCCGGGAGCTGGGGTTGGATCCGCTCCGGGTCTCCCGGAGCTACCTGGCCTTGGCTTTTGAGAAGTCGGGCAAGAAGTAATCGGCGACCTGGTTTGCAGGCGACCGTCAGCCACCCTGGAAGGAAAGTTGACTCCCTACGGTGCGGTGCCTATGTAGGGAGGACGATGACGGACGAGGAAAAGGTCAAGGCGATGCGGCTCGCCCGAGCGATTGCCTCGGATATCTCGCTCTACAACGAGCAGAAGATCATCAAGGGCATCGAGCAGGACAATCTCTTCGATGTCCTCAAGGAGGAACTCGAGGAGGGTCGCGAGCTGTACAGGAGTCGCGTCAGCCAGGAGATCTTCACCAAGGCGAACTTCTTCGAGCGCGCCGTGAATGACATCGTCCTGCGCTCCAAGGCGCACGTGAAGTCGAAGATCTGGTAGTCCGCTGAACGTGGCAGCGCCCGACACCCGCGAGCACCGCGCCGCGCCCTCCGCTCGTGGAGAGCGCGTGGATCAGTATCTCGCGCAGGCGTTCCCCGACCTCACCCGCTCCCGCATCCGCTCCCTCATCGACGACGGCCATGTCCTCGTTGATGGGCGCGTCGTGAAGGCCGCGTTGCGGCTGCGCGGTGGCGAGCTGCTCACCCTGCACGTCCCCGCACCCGTCGCCGCCATCCCCGAGGCGGAGGCCCTGCCGCTCACGTTGCTGCACGAGGACAAGGACCTCGTGGTGGTGGACAAGGCGGCGGGCATGGTGGTGCACCCCGGCGCGGGCCACGCGTCCGGCACGCTCGTCAACGCCCTGCTGCACCGGGTGAAGGACCTGGCGGGCGTGGGCGGGGAGCTGCGCCCCGGCATCGTCCACCGCCTCGACAAGGACACCACCGGCTGTCTCGCCGTGGCGAAGAACGACCAGGCCCTGGTCGCGCTCCAGAAGTCCTTCAAGACGCGCGCGGTGCAGAAGACGTATCTCGCGCTCGTGCACGGCGCCCCGCCCGCGGAGGGGCGCATCGAGACGCTCTACGGGCGTCACCCCGTCCACCGGCAGCGCTTCACCGGCAAGGTGAGGGAGGGCAAGCCGGCCATCACCCTCTACCGCGTGCTCGAGGTGTTCGACGGCGCCGCGCTGGTGGAGGTGGACCTGCTCACGGGCCGCACGCACCAGATCCGCGTCCACCTCTCGGAGGCGGGCCATCCGCTCCTCGGTGACACGCTCTACGGCGCGGGTCGCAAGCCCAAGGGGCTCGCGGGCGAGGCCCAGTCGCTCGTGGGGCGTCAGGCGCTGCACGCGTGGCGGCTGGCGTTCGCGCACCCGCGTACGGGCAAGGCGCTCTCGCTGGAGGCCCCCATCCCGGCGGACCTCGAGGCGGCGCTGCGCCTGTTGCGAGGTGCCGGCGCGGAGCCGGAGGTGGAGCCCGCGCCGGCCCGGAAGAAGGCCCCGGCGCGGAAGAAGGCCGCGAAGCGCGCGGCGCCTACAGGCCGGACACGCTGAGCGTCTGCTGGCGCTTGGACAGCACCTTCACGGGCTGGATGGCCATGACGCGCATGAAGACCTGGAGCAGCTCCGGGTCGAACTTGTTGCGCATCTCCGTCCACATCAGCATGAGCGCGACCTCCGGGCCGTAGGCATCCCGGTAGGGGCGCTTGGAGGTGAGCGCGTCGTAGGCGTCGCAGATGGCGATGATCTTCGCGTAGGCCCCGAGGTTCGTCTTCGGGATGATCATCTGGATGTTGCCGCGAGCGTCGCGCACGGCCGTTCCGAAGTCCGTCTTGTGCTCGAACGTGGTGACGACGCGCAGCAGGGTGGAGCGGCTGAAGCCCTTCTCCATGAGGATGTTGCGCACGGAGATGAGGGGCGCGCGCTGCACGGCCACGCGCTCGTCCGCCGTCAGGGCGCCGCGCTTCGTCGCCAGCTCCTCCGGCAGCGTCGTCATGCCCGCGTCGTGGAAGAGGGCGATGTAGCCCAGGTCGCGCAGCTGCGGCTTGGTGAGCCCCAGCTCCGCGCCGAAGACGATGCTCATCAGGCAGACGTTGACCTGGTGGTACACGAGGTACTCGTGTTCCCGCTTCATGGTCGTCATGCCCAGGAAGTGCGTCTTCTGCTCGAAGGAGATGTCGACGAAGTCCTGCACCAACCGCAGCGCCTTGGAGGCGTTGATGGGTTTGCCGGCGCGGACGGACTCCAGGTACTTGCTGATGAAGAAGACCGAGCGCGCGTAGACGGTCATCGCGTACTTCTTCCGGTCGACCTTCTGGTCGCCCGGATCGTTCATGTCCTTGTCGAGCTTCTCCTTCAGCTTGGAGAACTTGGCGACGCGCATGTTGAGCAGCTTGCGCCCGGCGAGGCCGTCCTCCTCGGCCGCCGTCGCCTGCTCCTTGCTGAAGATCCACACGAAGTTCTTCAGCTCGGGGACCGTCACCTGCTTGGTGAGGGTGAAGCCGCCCACGTCCTTCGCGCGCATCTCCGACAGCAGGTAGCGCTGGTTCTCGATGGAGTTGAGGTCCACCTTCACCAGCATGCTGTTCAGGTAGAACGAGTCCTTGACGCCCACCAGCTCCAGCCGGCCTTCCTTGCCGATGATCTGGTTGATGATGTCCTGGAGCTGGTGCAGCGGCTTCTCGAAGACGGCGTTCTCGGGGTCGTACATCTTCACCGAGCGCACCAGCATGTAGAGGCCCGCGACCATCGACCGCGAGAGCGCCTGGAGCTTCTCGTTGTGCTCACGGCCGAACTCGGTCGTGCTCTCGTCCTGGCTCTGGGTGACCTTCAGGTTCTCGGCCATGGGTCAGGTCTCCTCCGGGAGCGCCGAATCACCGAACAGCGTCTTGCGCGTCTGGTACATCGCCTTGCGGGCCGCGGTGAGCAGCTCCACCGGCAGGTTGCGGTCCTCGACCACCGCTTGCAGCATCTTGTAGCTCTGGATGGAGGTCGCGCCCGCCAGGCCGTTGATGGCGAGCAGCTTGTCCTCCGTCACCCGCTTCTTGTTGAGCAGGGAGGGCTTCACCGCCAGGAGCTGCTGCATGTGCGAGAGCGCGGCGGGCGTCCCCGTGGAGCCGACCGCGTGGTAGAGCGCCATGCGCTCGTCGAGCGTCTTCTTCTCGAAGCCGGGGTCGCGGACGATGCGCATCAGGTCGGCGAAGGCCTTGTCGCGGTCGAACTCGGGCAGCATGCGCGCCGCCGTCATGCGCACCTGGGCGATGGGGTCCGTGAGCGCCTCGGCGATGAGGCGGCGGGCCTCGCCCGTGCGGCCCCGGCCGATGATGCTGATGACCTCCAGCTTCACCACCAGGTTGGGGCTCTTGAGCACCTGCCCGAACATCTTGATGCGGTCCGGGTGGTTGCTCTTCTCCAGCACGTAGACCATGTCGCGCACCGTCTGCGGACGGTCCGACGTGAGCCGCGACACGAAGGGCTCCGGCAACTCGCGCGCGAAGGGCGCCAGCGCGTCGCACACCAGCGCGCGGTTCTCCGGAATCTCCAGCGTCTCCAGCACCGTCAGCAGCGGGATGATGGAGTCGCGGTCCAGCGCCTGGAGGTAGCGCATCACGTCCGCGGGGTTCTTCGGCCGCATGCCCTTGAGCGACTCGCCCAGGCGCATCAGCCGCTGCTCCTCGCCCATCTTGTGCAGGAAGGTCTCCAGCAGCCGGCCCAGGCCGCTGTCCCTCTGCGACAGCGCGCGCAGCTTGAGGACGATCTGGTTGATGGTGCCGAAGTCGTCCTGGAGCAGGAGCATGTCCAGCAACTGCATGAAGATCTCCTCGAGCAGGTTGCCGTCCTCCACGCCGCCTTCCACGACCTGGAACACCGCGCTCACCAGCTTGGGGAACAGCCGGGAGCCTTCCTCCTCCATCACCTCACGCTGGAGCTTCGCCTTCAGCTCGTCCGACGCGTGCCGTCCGCCCACGACGAGGCCGCGGATCTGCTCCACGCCGTCCAGCTTCGCGTCCAGGTCCTCCGCGGACACACGCGCGAAGCGCAGGTAGTCATCCGAGTTCGTCTGGAGGCGGGAGTAGAGGTAGCCCACCACCTTGTCGACCTCGACCTGGACCTCCTCCTCGGAGGCGTTCTCCATGGAGAAGCCTTCCACCACCACGTACTCGACGTGCTCCATGCCCGCGCGCCACAACTGCGCCAGCACGTCCTCCGCGCCGCGCTCCGGCTCCGACAGCGCGATGAGCGTGAAGGTGACCAGCTCCTCCACCGCCAACCCCGGCCGGAAGATGAGCTGGCGGATGCCGTCGCGGAAGAACTTGTAGGGGAGGGGCGTGTCCTCGGAGAACAACGTCTCGCCGTGCAGCATGAGGTTCTGCTGCTCGACCTTGAGCGACAGGGGTCCGAATTTTTCCGTATAGGCGGCGATGGACTCCAGCGCCTTGGCGAGGAACTCCGGGAAGCGGCCCTCGTTGTGGCGATACATGCCGATCTGCTTGATGCCCTTGAGCAGGTGGAACGCGAACGTCCGCGCCATCTCCACCTTCTCGCGGACCTCGGGGGCCAGTTGGCCCTCCGTGCTCGCGTCCTGGGTCTTCTGGGGCTGGGCCATGCGTCTGCAACTCTCCGCTCGAGCGGTAGGGCAAGCCTACCGCGATTTCTGCTCGCACCCCAGTCAACCGCCGCTGGAACTCCGAGGACTTGGCGTGAGACATGCTGCGTCACGGGAGTATCACTGGAATTTCCGACTAAGGTCCCGCACGCCCCGAGTGCGGAGGAGCCTGAAAGACATGCTGCGAGCGATGTTCTGTATCGTGGTGGTGGGGACGTTGCCCGGGTGTTTCCGGATGAGCGTGCGGTCAGGAGCGCCCCGGGAGGGTCTTCCCGTGCAGCGCATGGGGTCCACGCTGGTGTACGGGCTGACGACGTCCAACGTCGCCGCGCCGGAGTGCCAGCACGGCCTGTCCCGGGTGGACGTGTACTGGCCGTGGTGGAGCCCGCTCGTCTACATGGCGACCTTCGGCATCGTCACGCCCCTGCGCGCCGAATACGTCTGCGCGGAGGCCGCGTCCGCCGCGCAGGCCCCCGTGCCGGACTCCATTCCCCCGCTCTGAGGCGGGGCGGGGAAACGCAACGAGGCGGCGGGCCATGGGCCACGCCGCCTCGCGCAAAACCCCGGTCGGGGACGACTACTTGGCCGCCGGCGGGGGCGACTCGGCGCCGCTGGGGCCCCTGAGGGCCGAGCGGAGCAGGAACACGGTGATGCCGGCGAAGAAGAGCAGGCCCCACAGGTTGGACCAGAGCGGGTGCGCCATCTCGCTCTCGCCCACCGCGTTGAGGAAGCCGCCCAGCGCGCCCTCATGTCCGAAGAGCGCCGGGAGGTTGATGGCGCGCGTGCCGGCGCCATCCGTGACGATCTCCAGGAAGGCGATGAGCACGCCCGCGATGGAGCCGCCGGCGATGTAGCCGGAGGACAGCAGGGTGCCCGGCGAGAAGTCGGAGTCGCTGGCGCCGCGGATGCGGTCCACCGCGTAGCGCACCATGCCACCCACGAAGAGCGGCGCGCTGCTGCTGATGGGCAGGTAGACGCCCACGGCGAAGGGGAGGGCGGACACGCCGCACAGCTCCAGCATCAGCGCGATGAACACGCCCAGCAGCACCAGGTCCCACGGCAGCCGCTGCGTCAGGATGCCGTCGATGATGAGCGAGAACAGCTGCGCCTTCGGGGCCGCGTAGCGGGTGAGCGCCTGGCCCTCGTAGCTGCTGATGCGGCCGCCGATGCCCGGGTCCACCACGTACTCGATGGTGCCGCTCGCGTCGACCAGGTACTTGCCCGCGGGCACCGGGGTGTCCGCGCCGCGCACGTAGCCTTCCTTGAAGGTCCGCTCGGGGCCCGTGGTGACCGCGCCCAGGTCGGACACCTTCACCTGCGCGCCGCCGGTGGGGTTGAGCGTCACCGCGCCCACCGCCTGGACCGTCTCCTGGCGCCAGGTGCGCAGCACGAGGCCGCCGTTGACGTTGGCCAGCTCGTAGCCCTGCGCCCAGGCCGCCTTGCGCAGCGCCGCCTCGTCCAGGCCACGCGCCGTCAGCGACTCGGAGGAGACCGCCCACGGGAAGGTGTGCTGCACCCGCGTCTCGTTGGTCAGCTCCGTCACCTGCACGCCGGGGTGGGGCTCCGGGATGGTGACGGTGGCGCCCTTGTTGAGCGTCACGAGCACGACGCCGATGAACATGGCGCTGGTGAGCACGCCCACGAAGAGGGCCACCTGCTGCTTGCGGGGCGTGCCGCCCACCAGGAAGGCCGTCTTGAGGTCCTGCGCCGTGGTGCCGCCGTTGGACGCCGCGATGCCGACGATGGCCGCGGTGGTGAGGGCCATGAAGCGGTCCTCGGAGTTCGTCCAGCCGAAGAGCAGGTAGACGAGGCACGTGACGAGCAGCGTGGCCACCACCATGCCGGAGATGGGGTTGGAGGAGCTGCCGATCTCACCGGTGATGCGCGCGCTCACCGTCACGAAGAAGAAGCCGAAGATGACGATGAGGACCGCGGAGATGAAGTTCACCTGGAGCGGCGGGGCCAGGAAGATGGCGAGCACCAGGAGCACGCTGCCCACGAGCACCACGGTGATCGGCAGGTCCTGCTCCGTGCGCAGCAGCGTGGGGGCGCCGTTGGAGCGGCTGGCCCGCAGCGACTCCACGCCGCGCTTGAACGCGCCGATGATGGTGGGCAGCGAGCGGATGAGGCTGATGAGGCCGCCCGTCGCCACCGCGCCCGCGCCGATGTAGAGCACGTACGCGTTGCGGATCTGATCCGGCGACATGTCCTTGATGAGCATGCCGTTGTGGACCAGCAGCGGCTGCGTCAGGCCGCTGCCGAAGAAGGAGATGGCGGGGATGAGGATGAGGTAGCTCAGCACGCCACCGGCGAAGGTGATGGCCGCCACCCGGGGGCCGATGATGTAGCCCACGCCGAGCAGCTCCGGGCTCACCTCCGTGGACAGCGTGGCGCTCTTGAGGCCCTTGAGCGGGGTGCTCAGCACCTCGCGGAACAGCTTCATGCCCGAGTAGGCGAACTTGTAGATGCCGCCCACGAGGAAGCCGATGATGACCGTGCGCGCGTTGGTGCCGCCCTGCTCGCCCACGATGAGCACGTCCGCGCTCGCCGTCCCCTCCGGGTAGGGCAGCTTGCCGTGCTCCTGGACGATGAGGCCCTGGCGCAGGGGGATCATCATCAGCACGCCGAGCACGCCGCCCAGCGCCGCGGTGAGGAACGCGTGCGTCAGGCTGATGTCGTAGCCCAGCAGCAGCAGCGCCGGGAGCGCGGCCGCCACGCCGAACGCCAGCGACTCACCGGCCGAGCCGGTGGTCTGGACGATGGTGTTCTCGAGGATGTTCGACTTGCCCAGGGTCCGGAAGATGGCGATGGAGAGCACCGCCACGGGGATGGACGCGGACACCGTGAGGCCGACCTTGATGGCCAGGTACACGGACGAGGCCGCGAAGACGATGCCCAGCACCGAGCCGAGCACCAGCCCGCGGAGCGTCATCTCCGTGGGCGACTGGTCGGCCGATACGTACGGCGTGTGGTGGAGGGGCGTGGTCGATTGCGCGATGGGCACGCGATCGTCGACGACCGGAGGGGTTCCGTGGGCCAAGCGAGAGGCTCCTTACGAGGGAATCCGGCCCCTTCTAGCAGGGCGCGGCCCGGTCGCGAAGCGAAGGCCCACAAATGAACGGCACCTCCACCCCGGGGAGGGGGGAGGTGCCAGGGAGGCGGCCGCCGGTGGTCGGGGCCGACCTGTCGCGTCAGGCGCGGCTCACTGGTGGAGGGCGCCGGCCTCCGGGTCGACCTCCGCCATGAGCGCCGCCAGCTCCGCCTTCAGCTTGTCCTTGGCGCGGATCTCCAACTGGCGGGCGCGCTCGCGGGAGAAGCCGAAGTGCTCGCCCAGCTCCTTGAGCGTCATGGGGCGCTCGTTCATCACCCGCTGCTCGATGATGAAGCGCTCGCGCGGGTCCAGCCGCATCAGCGCGGTGCGGACCCGGGCGTTGATGAGCCCCGCCTCCTCCTTGTCCGCGAACTCGTCGTCCTGCGGCGCGGCGGCGCTGACCACGAAGTCCACGTGGCTGTTGCCGCCGTCCTCGCCCATGGGCGCGTCCAGGGACAGGTCGCGTCCGCCCATGCGCTGCTCCATCTCCCGGACCTCGCCCGGCTTCACGTGCAGCCGGCGGGCGATCTCCTCCACGTTCACCACCGCCTCGCCGTTGCCGAACTTCTCCAACTCGCGGCGCGTCCGGGCGAGGCTGAAGAACAGCTTGCGCTGGGCCTGGGTGGTTCCCAGCTTCACCAGCGACCAGCTCTTGAGGATGTAGTTCTGGATGTACGCGCGGATCCACCACACCGCGTAGGAGATGAGGCGGATGCCCTTGTCCGGGTCGAACTTCTGCACCGCCTTCATCAGGCCGATGTTCCCCTCCTGGATGAGGTCGGACATCTTGATGCCGTAGGAGCGGTACTCGTAGGCCACCTTCACCACGAAGCGCAGGTTCGAGGTGACGAGCCGGTGGCCGGCCGCCAGGTCGCCCCGGATGAAGCTGCGCGCCAACGCCTGCTCCTCCTCCACCGTCAGGAGCGAGTAGTGGTTGATCTCCGAGAGGTACATCGCCAGGGAGCCGGAGTTGGACGATTGCTCGGTGGAAGCCTGCATGGGTGGTTTCTCCCGACGGGGGACCTCCGTGGAGGCCGCCTCAAAGGTTTTGGATGTCGCGACGACTTGACGAGAGCGATGTCTGAGCAACCGCGGTGCCACGGAAACGTCCACTGCCATCCCCAATGACTCTGGGGGGTTGGCGGACACGGTGCTCATGTACACAGAAGGCGGCCTGTAACCGTTACGGGGGCCCCGGGAACGCGTCCCGACTTCACGCCTGTAGAATGTGCGCGGATGTCCACGAGTCGCCTCCTGTGGGAAACGCCTAACGGCCCCCACGGGGGCTGTCCGCGCGCGGGTGCAACACGCTCGGAGGGCGACCAGGGACCCGAGGGCTAGGAGGCGCGGGCGCGCGGTTCGGAGGGCGGGCGCGCGGCCTTGTCGGCCTCGCGGCGCCAATGCTCCACGGCGCGCCTCAGCGCGCGCAGGAGGTGCTCGGCCTCACCCGGGCGCAGGGGGCGTCCGCCGAAGCGGGCCTCGAGGTAGCGCCGGGTGACGGGCGTGAGCGTGGACGCGAGGGGATGGTCCATGCGCGTGAGCCGCGCGTGGAGCTCCTCGAGCGGCTCACCCTCCGCGCGCGGGAGGCGGGCCGTGGCGAGCTGCGCCTCGACGGCGTCGAGGAAGCGCGTGGCCTCCAGGGGGCGCGCGCGCCGGGCCAGCCGCTCCAGCGCGCGCCACACGAGGTAGGCGCCGAGTCCCGCCACCAGCGCGACGCCGAAGGCGCGGGGTGGGGGGAGCTTGCTGCGCTCCGCGGGCGCGTCGTCGGGCTGCGAGGGGCGCACGAGGGCTCGCGCCACGTCGATCTGATCCCGGAACGAGTAGTCGACGACGGAGTTGCGCCACCGCGACTCCACCGCCTCGTACAGGGCCAGCAGCCGCTCCAGCAGCCGCGAGCCCTGGCTGGGCCGGTTGGCGGGAGGGGTCGCGTCCACGGTGACGAAGCCGCGCCCGGGGACGAGCACGTGGGTCCAGGCGTGCGCGTCCCCGGCGCGCAGGATGTAGCCGTCGTTGACGCGCTCCCCGCCGAAGAAGCCGGTGGCGAGCCGCGCGCGGATGCCCTGGGTGCGCAGCAGCAGCGTCAGCGCGGTGGCGAAGTGCTCGCAGTGGCCCGCCTTGCGCCCGAAGAGGAAGTCGGCCAGCGGGTCGTCCACGTTGCCGCCCAGCTCCAGCGTGTACGCGTACTCCCGCTGCAGCCACGTGGCCAGCTTCTGCGCCGCCGCCAGCGGCTCGCGCTCGCCGTTGAGCACGCGCGCGGCCGTCTGCGAGACGCGGGGGTCCATCCCCTCCGGCAGCGCCAGCAGCGCGTCCTGCTCGAGCGGTGGCAGGCGGCGGAAGACGTCCCCGCTGCCGGCCTCCGGCGGCAGGCTGTAGGCCTCGTAGGAGTAGCCCAGCCCCGTCTCCAGCACGCGCACCTCGCCGCCGGACAGCTCCTGGAGGAAGGTGCGGCGGCTGCCGGTGGTGCTGTTGAGGAACGCGTTGCCCAGCCGGGACGGCGTCTCCAGCGCGATGAGGGTGCGGCCCCCGTAGGCGGGCAGCAGCTCCACGCGCTGGTGCACGAGGCTGTCGCCGCCCGGGCGCAGGGTCAGCATGGCCTCGCGCTCGCGGCGCACGCCGCCCGCCGTCGTCCACTCCTGGCCGTCGAAGATGTCGTAGGTGCGGCCAATCCAGTAGGCGTTGAGCGCCGTCACGCCCGGGTCCGGGTTGAGCGTGGCGCGCAGCACGACGCGCGGGTTGCCCTTGATGGTGCCCGCGCCGCCCAGCCGCACCGTGTTGGAGAAGCCCGTGGTGGGCTCGCCGAAGCCCGGCGAGGCCCGCGGGCCCGTCATGTTCCAGTTGAGCCGCGGGAAGAAGACGAAGAAGGCCACCGCGCCCGCCACCGCGAAGCCGACGCCCGTGGCCAGGGGCGGCATCACCGAGCGCACCGGCACCGGCTCGCCCTCCGGCACCGCGGCCTCCACCACGCCGAGCGCCAGGGCCACGCTGGCGAGCACCCCGAAGGCGACCAGCAGCACGCCGTAGACGAGCTCGCCGGACAGCGCGGCGCCGCCGGCCACCATCAGCAGGCCGGACAGGTGCACCTGCCCGTCCGTGGCCGGATCCGGCGCGGACAGGAGGCGGTGCCCGGAGATGAGGCCGGCGAAGGCGCACGCGGCCACGACGATGTTGAGCGCGCCGTTGAGGACGTTGAGGGCCAGGAGGATGGCGACGCCCAGCAGCAGCAGCGCGGTGAGCCGCGCGCGCTTCGCGAACAGCCGGAAGCCGGCCAGCGCGCACACCAGCGCCACGCCATACAGGGCCAGCGTCCACAGCGGCAACTGCCCGGACACGGCCATGGACGCGAAGGCGCACCCGGAGGCCAGGTCCCTCAGCACCAGCCGCAGTCGCATGCCCGGCTTCATGCCGCCGCCTCCTCGTCGCTCTCTGGGGCCTCGAAGCCCAGCCACGCCAGCGTGCGCAGGATGTGGCGCTCCTGCGCGATGCCGGTCGCCGGCCGCAGCCGCTGCGTCGCCGTGTCCAGGCCCACGTCATGGCCCTCGTCGAGCAGCCGGTGCGCCTGCGCCGCGACCTCCTCGATGCGGCGCTCCAACTCCTCGCCCGCCAGGCCCGACTCCACCGTCAGCACCCAGGTGCGCCGCTCCTCGCGCTCGCGCTCCACGCGCAGGAGCTTCCCCTGCGAGGCGCTCTTGAGCCAGTGCACCCGTCGGGCGTCCTCTCCGTCCGCCAGCTCGCGCAGGCCCGTCACGTCGCCGGTGCCGTCGTTGCGGCGGGGGTTGCCCGCGTCGCCCACCGGCCCGCGCACCGCCTCGCCCGGGTCGCGACAGGCGTAGCCGCGCCGGGGGTAGACGAGCAGGGTGCCCGGCAGCGGCAGCACGCGCGTCTTGGCGAACAGCCCCAGGGGCCACGTCGTGGTGACGCGCACGCCCGTCAGCGTCACGGGGCCCCGGCGGGGGGCCGTGAGGTCGGCGCGGACGAGGTGCTCCGCGCCCGCGCGCAGGTAGCCCACGCCGCCCTCGCCGGCCAGCGGCGCGTCCGCCTCCGCCAGCGTGAGGGCGAAGGCGTGGCCCTGCTTGCGCGCCACCGCCCAGCGGAACGCGAAGGGCTCCCGGGCGAAGGCCGCGTCGGTGCCCACCCGCCGCACGGTCAGGTCGCGCAGGCAGCGCTCGGACAGCACGCCGGAGACGACCACCATGCTGAGCAGCATGCCCAGGAGCAGGTACAGCAGGTTGTTGCCCGTGTTGAGCGCGCCCAGCCCCACGCCGAACGTCACCACCAGGTACGTGCGGCCCACGCGCGTCACCTTCAGGGTGCGCGGCGGCCGGAGAAAGGCGCGCAGCCGCGCCCAGCGCTGCTTCAGCCGGGGGCTCACCGCGGCGCCGCGACCTTCCGGGAGATCTCCTCCAGGAGGTGCGCCGCCTCGTCCCGCGCCGCCACGCCCTGCACGGCGCTGCGCAGGAGCACGCGGTGGGCCCAGCATGGGCCGAGCACCGCGCGCACGTCACCGGGGGTCACGAAGTCCCGCGACTCCCACAGGGCCTGGGTCCTGGCCGCGGCGCCCAGCGCGAGCACCGCGCGCGTGGAGGCGCCGCGCTCGATGTCGCCGTGCTCGCGCGTGGCCTGGGCGAGCCTCACGACGTACTCCGCCACCGTCCCGTCCAGCTTCAGCTCGGCGGCCAGCGCCCGCAGCGCGCCCACCTCGTCCGGCGTCGTCACCGCCTGCACCGACTCCAGCGGGGGCGCGCCGCCGCGCGTCGCCAGCAGCCGGGCCTCCACGTCCGGGGCGGGGTGGCCCAGGGACAGGCGCACCATGAAGCGGTCCAACTGCGAGTCGGGCAGCGGGTACGTGCCGGACAGGTCCACCGGGTTCTGCGTGGCCACGACGATGAAGGGCGTGGGCAGCGGGTACGTGTTGCCGTCCAGCGACACCTGGCCCTGCGCCATGGCCTCCAGCAGCGCGGACTGCGTGCGGGGCGGCGCGCGGTTGAGCTCGTCCGCCAGCACCAACTGCCGGAAGAGGGGACCGGGACGGAAATGGAAGGAGGCCGTCTGCGCGTGGAAGACCTGGGCGCCGAGGATGTCGGCCGGCATCAGGTCCGCGGTGAACTGGATCCGCGCGAAGCTCAGCCCGCATGCGCGGGCCAGGGCCTCCGCCAGGGTCGTCTTGCCCACGCCCGGCACGTCCTCCAGCAGCACGTGGCCCCCGGCCACCAGGGCCGTCACCACCTGCCGGGTCTGGACTTCCTTCCCCTGGACGGCCCGGCCCAGCGCGGAGGCCATCCGCTCCATCGTCGAGCGCGCGGACGCGGGGGTCGGAGCAGGGGCGGCGGCGAGTACGCGAGCGGGCTGGGTCATCTGCCCCGGACTCTAGCCGACTCCCCCCGGACCCGGCACGCCCCATGCCAGGGTGCCAGGCCGGTTGCCCTCCTCCTGGAAGAGGAGGGGGCTCGCCTCAGACGGAGAAGACGTCCTCGGGCGTGTAGTACGGACGATGGGGGGCCACCCCCGTCGCGACGCCGAAGTAGCGGAACATCCGCTCGTGGTGGGTGGCCAGCCCCTTCAGCGTCACCGCCTGCGCCACCACGCTCACCGTGAGTACGCCCACCGCGCTGTCCTTGAACTCGCGCAGGTGCGTGAAGTCCAGCACCACGTCGCGCCCCCGCAGCTCCTCCAGCGACGCCCGGACCTCCTGGGCCGTCCGTCCGTCCAATACCCCCTCCAGCCGCAGGGTGATGCCGCCTGCGCCGTCCTCGCGGTGGATCTGCAGACCCGCCATTGCCGTGTTCTCCCAGTGGATGCCGTGTGCGCGATGTCCCGAGTGCTCGGGGCACCGCGGCGACAGCAGGATCCGGGCCATTCGGGCCGCCGGAAACCCACGCGGATTCCGCGGGGTTGCGCTCGCCGGGCGCGAACACTGCCCCGGCGCCTGGAAGAAGTTCAGTCGCGGCGTGGCAAACTCTGCGCGACTGTCGTGTGACGGGCGTCCCGGATGTCAGCTGGCCGTCATCCCTGGCCGCCAACCGTCTTCTGTTGATCGCGCAGGGTCAGCTCGCGCTCCTGCTGCGCCTTCAGCTTGCGGAACTCCTTCACCACCTTGGCGGGGTAGCCGGACATGAACTTCGTGCGCGACTCCTTCTTCGCGAGGATGCGCTTGGCCAGCCCGGGCCCCGCGTTGTACGCGACGAGCGCCTTCTCCACGGAGCCGAAGCGCTCGATGAGGTCCGCCAGGTAGGCGGTGCCCAGCTCGATGTTGGTCTCCACGTCGAAGAGGTTGCTGCTGCGGCCCAGCCGCCAGCCGGCGCGGTCCGCCAGCCAGGTGCCCGTGTCCGGCATCACCTGCATCAGCCCCATGGCCCCCACGTGGGACACCGCGTAGTTGTTGAACGAGCTCTCACACCGGATGACCGCGACCACCAGGAGCGGGTCCACGTTGTTGCGCTGCGCCTCGCGCACGATGCTCACCGACAGCCGGCGCTGCTGCCGCTCGGGGAGTCCGGAGGCCCTCACCAGCTCCACCACCCCCAGCCGCTCGGCCTCCGCGTAGTGCGCCTCGTCCTCGTACACCTGCAGCTTCGCCAGCGCCGACCTCAGCTCCGCCTCGCGCTGCTGCAACTGCGCGCGCAACATCGCCACCTCGGACACCTCGCCCTGGGAGTCGGCCGGCAGGTGCTGGGGGAACGCGAACGCCCCCGTCCCCGTCATCATCGCCGCCGCCGCCAACGCCATCGTCCAACCCCGCATCCCACCCTCCCAGGCGCCCCCGCGCCACCGCGCCGCCACTGCCGGCGCTCGTGCTCGACCACACGGACATTGCGCCCAAGCAGGCGGCATGCCAGGGCCGCGAGATGCGGGGAACCGCGCGTGCTCCTCCTTTGAGATCCATTCCTCCCCTGGGTACCGCGCGGTTGTCGTCCGGGCGGATCGGCTTCTCAGGGGGCGGAAAAAATGCCCGACCAGGGAACTTCGCTTCCTGTGAAAAGCACCGGGTTGCCCGCGGGGACACCCATTCCTAGCTTGCGCCGGTCCGGGATAGGGGACGCGGGGAGGTGCGGAAGTGTACTGGACGATGGGATTGATCCTCCTGGTGTTGTGGTGCCTGGGCCTGACGGCGGGCTCCACCGAGGGCTACTGGGTCCACCTGCTGCTGCTGTTCGCGCTGCTGGCCTTCGTGCTGGCCGTGGTGTCGCGAGGGCGGAGGACGGCGGTGACATGAGGGCGGCGATGGAGGTGGAGGGGCTGGAGCTGCCCCGGGACACCGCGGGCTTCTGTCGCCGCGAGTGCCCGTCCTGCCAGCGCCCCTTCAAGACGCGGCCGGGGCCTCACGACGCCCGGGCGCTGCTGCACAAGCTCCAGGCCTTCTTCTCGCTGGAGAACGCGCACGAGGGCGAGGAGGGGCTGCCGGAGTGGCGCTGCCCGTACTGCGGGCTGCGCGCGCAGGCGGACGCCTTCCTCACGCCCGCGCAGCAGACACATCTGGAAGCGGTGGCGCGCGCCTGGGCCAATCACGTGCGCTACGAGCAACTGGCCCATGTCTCGCGCACGCTGGCGCTCAACCCGCGGCCCACCTTCGTCGCGGTGGCGCCGGAGGCGCTGCCCGGCCCCATGGACCCGGAGCCGGACGAACTGCTGCGCGTCCTGCCGCTGCTGTGCTGTGGCGAGGACGTCAAGCTGCTCTGGGAGTGGGACCAGGCCTTCTTCTGCCCGCGGTGCGGGGCGCGCCACGGCGGGCTGAGCGGCCGGCAGCAGATCCAGGTCGAGCTGGTCTCCGAGTAGGCGAATAGGCGTCGGGGAGGGTGGACGCGGGCCCGCCCCGGCGGCAGGCTCGCGCCCCATGAAGAAGGAGCTCGTCGGCCGGGCCGTGCTGGTGGGGTTGCTGCTCACCGCGCACGTGGCCGGGGCGCATGACGCCGACATCCTCTACACCCAGGTGCGCCGCGTCGCCGCCGACTCGCCGGAGGTCCGGCAGGTGTTCACGTTGACCTCGGCCACGCTCGGCCTGCTCGTCCCCGCCGACGCGGACGGGGACGGCGCCGTGTCCCAGGCGGACCTGGACGCCCGGCACGCCGCGCTGGCCGTGGGCCTGTGGGACGCGCTGCCGCTGAGCGCGGGCGGCCAGCCGTGTGCGCGCACCGCCCAGGCCGCGGTGCTCCGCCAGACGTTCGTGGAGCTGACCGCGACGTACACCTGTCCCCCCGGGGCGCTGCGGCAGCGCTACGGCGTGCTGGCGGTGCTGCCGGAGGGCTACCGCGTCATCCTCGGCAGTTCGGTGGAGGGCGAGGCGCCCGGGGCGCTGTTCGCGGACGCGCTGCAGCCCACGCTGTCGATTCCCGGACAGGGCGAGGCGGGGGAGGGCGCGCGGGTGTCCGGCTTCGCCGGTTGGGTGGGCTTGGGCATCCGTCACATCTTCGAGGGCATCGACCACCTGGCCTTCCTGCTGGCGGTGCTGCTGGTGGGCGGCGGCCTCAAGCGGGTGCTGCTCCTGGTGACGTCGTTCACCGTCGCGCACTCGCTCACGCTGGGGGCCACGGCGCTCGGCTGGGTGGTGCTGGACGGGGACCGGACCCGGTGGGTGGAGGCGGCCATCGCCCTGTCCATCATCTACGTGGCGGCGGAGAACCTGGTGCTGCGCCAGCACCGCCACCGCGCGCTCATCACCTTCCTCTTCGGCCTGGTGCACGGCTTCGGCTTCGCGAGCGTGCTGGCGGGCTATGGCCTGGGGGACTCGGTGGTGACGGGGCTGTTGGGCTTCAACCTGGGCGTGGAAGTGGGGCAGGCGGTGGTGGTGGCCGTGCTCCTGCCGCCGCTGCGCATGCTCCAGCGCCGCCCGGCCCTGCACCGGGGCGCGGTCCGCTTGTTGTCGGTGGGCATCCTCATGGCTGGGGGTTTCTGGTTGTTCGAACGGGCCCTCGGTTGAACTTGGAGGAGGCCATCCCTACCTTGCGGAGGAAGAGGGTAGGGATCGGGGGACGTAGATGGGTGCGAGGCATACCCGGCTGGCAGCGGCGCTGGCAGCCGCGTGGGAGGCGGAGGTCGTCTCCGCCCGACGGATGACGATGCTCGCCGAGCGCATCATGGACGCGCGGATCCGCGCGCGGCTCATGGTGCTGGCCGCGTTCTGCCGGGCGCACGCGTCGCGGCTGCTCGCGCGGCTGGCGGCGCTGGGGCGGGGGCCCCTGCCCGTGCCCCCCGAGCACATCGAACTGGACGCGGACACGCTCCTGGAGCTGCGGCGCGAGGGCGCCTTCGCCCGGGCCTCGGCCGCCCGCTACGAGACGACCGCCGAGCTGGCCCGCCAGCAGGCGGACCTGTCCTCCGCCTGGGTGTGCGAGCTCAACCGCACCGAGGAGCAGGACCGGGCCCGGGAGCTGCTGGCCCTGGCCGAGGGGGCCCTCGCCGCCAATGTCGTGACGCCCCCGCCGGCGGCCGCCGCGCCCGCGGACTCCTGAAAACCCCGCGAGCGCTCGCTCTCCCGGTGACAGTGCCGGCGCGTTGGGCGTAGATCTGCGCCCATGGCGAAGGAGAGCTACAACGACCTCATCTTCCAGCTCGGCGACCTCTCCCGGGACAGGCTCCCGGGCAAGCCGAACTGCCCACGCTCCATGGACCGCGTCTACCGGGCCGAGGAAGCCGTGGTGGCGCGCCGGGACGAACTGGCCGGGCTCGAGCAGGAGATGAACGACGAGGACGCGGCCTACCAGGAGTTCCTGGCCGAACAGGAGAAGGAGAAGGGCGGCCACCAGGCCATCGTCCGCAAGTGGAAGAAGGCGGTGGACGCCATCGACGGCAAGGTGAAGGACCTGCGCAAGACGCTGGCCACCCGCCGCGCGGAGCTGCGCTACGCCCAGGACGCGCTCCTCAAGCTGGAGAAGAAGATCGCCGACATGGAGCTGACGCGGCAGGACCCCGCCAAGGTGGACGTCGCGCGCACCAACCTCAAGAAGAACCGCCTCGCCCAGATGCGCCTGGGTCGCGAGGTGGAGGACCTGGACGAGCGTCTGGCCACCGCCCTCACCCCGGAGCCCGGCCAGCCCGGCGCCCCCGGCATCCTGGCGCACAAGCGCCTGCTGGAGATGGAGGACGAGGCGGAGGCCCGGCTGGGCGAGCACGACGCGCGCATGGCGGAGATCGACCAGGCGATCGGGGGCCTGGAGGAACAGGTCAAGGCCGCCGAGGATTATCTCGATCAGGCACTTTTCCTTCTCGGGGAAGACGTGTATGCCCAGCGCATCGCGGATGCGCAGCTCGCGCCTTTCTATCCGAGGCTTGATCGCGCCGAGTGACGTGCTCACCCGCCCGTAGTGCTTGACGTGAGGGGCGTGTCTGCTACATTGCGCCGCTTCCTGGGGACCGCAGAGATGTTCGCGGGCCAGATCATTGATTTTATTGGGTTTTTCCGCGCCACGCGCGCTGGCAGTGTGAGGACGACGTGAAGGGTCTGATTGGCAAGAAGATCGGGATGACCCAGGTGTTCAACGACGAGGGCAACCTCGTCCCCGTGACGGTCATCGACGTGAGCACCTGCCAGGTCGTGGGCAAGCGTACCCCGGAGAAGGACCAGTACTCCGCGGTTACCCTGGGCTTTGGCGAGATTCGCGAGAAGATTCTCAACAAGTGCGAGCGGGGCTTCTTCAAGAAGAACAACGCCCCGTACCGCCGGCACCTGAAGGAGTTCCGCGTCACGGTGGAGGAGGCGACCTCCTTCAACGTGGGCGACGCCGTCAAGGCGGACATGTTCTCCAAGGGCCAGCTCGTGGACGTCACGGGCGTGACCAAGGGCCGCGGCTTCTCCGGCGTCATGCGCCGCTGGAGCTTCAAGGGTTCGCAGACGAAGACGCACGGTACGCACGAGTACCAGCGTCACCCGGGCGCCATCGGTCAGCGTAAGACGCCGGGCCGTACGTACCCCAACAAGAAGATGCCCGGTCACTACGGCGTGGAGCAGGTCACCACGCAGAACCTGACCGTCGTCGACGTGGACGTGGAGAAGGGCCTCGTGCTGGTCAAGGGCGCCGTCCCGGGCCACAACAACGCGGTCGTCTACCTGCGTTCGAGCATCAAGGTCGCCCTCCGCGAGCAGCACAAGGCCGCGCGCGGCTGATCCGCGACGCTTCCTGAAGCAGTGCCAGCGCCCCGCCTCCGGGCCCGATCTTCGGGCATCCGGGCGGGGCGTTTGCTTTTGCGCGAAGCGGTCGCCCTGGCGCACCGGGTGGGGCAGGGTGTGCCCACGGTGGGTGGTGCTGGAGGGCACGCTGGGTCCTCGCGCCTCCCCGGGTGGCCCGGAAACGTTGAGAGGTGGGCGGCGCGGGGGCGCCCGGGTGAAAAGAATTCCGCCTCCTGGGCTCCGTGGCTTGTCGCGGGTGGAAGGCGTGCGCACATGGATGCCCCACGGAGGGGGCCTGGACGTCGGGTGACGCAGGCACCCCGGATGAGGGAGGCTTCCGGGCTTCCCGCACTCGTCGGCCCCGGGGAGGGGCCGGGCAGGAACCATGATCGCACGCACGCTTCGCGTCTTCGCTTCACTGGTGGGCTTGCTGGGGGCCTCTGTCGCCGCCGCGCAGGATGACGAGGCCGTCCTCGACAACGTGGTGGTCCGCAACCGGCTGTACGAGCCGGGCGGGCACCTCGAGGTGTCGTTGGGGGTGGGGCTTCCCCTGCAGTCGAACCTGACGGCGCACTACTTCTTCAACGCGGGCGTCGCCTACAACCTGTTCAACACCTTCGCGGTGGAGGCGCGCGCCGGCTACGCCGCCAGCCGCCACACAGGCCTGGCGCGCTCCATCTCCGAGAGCTTCCTCAACCGGGAGGACAAGCGCGTCACCGACGAGCTGAAGGACCTCTGGGAGTTGAACGTCCACGGCGTGGCGGGCGTGCGGTGGGCGCCCATCTACGGGAAGCTCAGCCTCGTGTCGGACCTGCCCGCGCACTTCCAGGCCTATCTCTGGGCCGGCGGAGGCGTGGGCAGCTTCCAGCGCAACTCCGTCATCCAGTGCGCGCGGGTGGTCGACCGGGAGCTGGGCATCTGTGACAACCGCACCGTGCCCACGGACCGGGGCTCCGCGTCGGAGAACTACTGGGTGCGCGAGACGCGCGTGGCGCCGGTGGTGTCCGCGGCGGTGGGCTTCCGCTTCTTCATCCTCGACAAGCACGGGCTGCGGCTGGAGCTGCGCGACTGGGTGTTCCGCGACCAGTACCGCGTCAACCTGGTTCGCGACGACTGGGAGGCCGGGCGTGTGACGGGCGAGGAGGCCTCCAGTCCGGGCCTGACGCACCTGGTGCAGTTCGACCTCGGCTACACCTTCTCCTTCTAGGGCATTGCCAACCATGCGACCGATTCTGTCCCTCGCGCTTCTCGCCGCGGCGGTGGCCCAGGCCGCGCCCCGGCTCCCCGCGTCCGGCGTCGTGCTGGCCCAGGCGCGGGAGGTGCCCTCCGTGCCCGCGCCGGGCGCGGAGACGTCCGTGCCGCCGCCACCCGCCCAGCCGGCCACGCCGCTGCCGGAGGTCCCCCGCACCAACACCGCGCGGCCGGAGCCGGTGGCGCCGCGCGAGTCGGCGCGGCCCGCGCCCTCCGTCGAGCCCGCGCTCGCGCCCATGGGCGGCGAGGACGCTCCGGGAGGCGATGCGCCCGCGATGGCCCAGGAGCCCGCGCCCCGGCCGGAGGCGCCGGTGGGGGAGGAACCCGAGGCGCCGGTGGTGCCCGGTGACGCGCCGGTGCTGGCCGCGTCCGACGAGGCGCCGCGCACCACGGACGCGCGCCAGCAGCGGTTGGTGAACGGCGCGCCGCTCTACGACCCGAACGTGTCGCTGCACATCGTGCAGAAGAAGCGCTTCGCGGACGAGGGCAAGCACGAACTGGCGCTGTATCCGGCCGTGGTGCAGGTGAACGGCAAGTACACCAACCACGCGGGCACGGCGCTGCACTACAGCTACCACCTGCAGGAGAACTTCGCGCTCCAGGTGACGGGCCAGTACAACTGGCACACCAACGAGAGCGACTTCAACCTGGAGCTCATCGACAAGGTGCGCGAGCAGGCGCAGGCGGCCTCGTCGCTCCTGCTCGTGTGGGGGCTGCAGGCGGGCGTGGAGGTGACGCCCCTGTACGGCAAGTTCGCGTTCCTGGACAACAAGCTGGCGCAGTTCAGCCTGGTGCTCAGCGGTGGGGCGGGCGTGGGCTTCACGCGCCACCTCATCCGCCCGGAAGTCGCGAACGAGGTGGACGGCCAGCGCTACGACGTGCCCGCGCGCTTCGGTGACACCGGCTCGAAGTTCCTCGGCTCGGTGGGTGGCGGCTTCCGGCTCCAGTTCGGCGAGTCCTATGCGCTGCGCCTGGAGGTCCGCGACCTCATCTACACCGCGCGCGTGGACAAGGTGGACGGCTGCAACCTGGCGGACTTCGAGGCGCTGGAGGCCGCGCGCTCCAGTGGTCAGGACTTCGCCTCGCTGCAACTGAGCGGTAGCTGCAAGTACCAGAAGTTCGACGGCATCGACCCGAAGACGAAGAAGAACTACCGCGAGGACATCATCCTCGGGCGTGACCTGGTCGCCGAGCCGTCCTCCGACGTCCTCAACAACATCGGCTTCTACGCAGGCTTCTCGTTCCTCTTCTGAACGCCATGCAGGCACTCCACGCCATGAAACGACTGCTCAGCCTCCTCGTTGTCCTGGCGCCGCTCGCGGTGCCCGCCCAGCAGGACTCGGGGAGCTACAATCGCGCCCTGGCCGCCTTCAACGCCGGGGACTACAACACCGCCGCGCCCCTGTTCCTCGACGTGTCGGAGGGCGCGGGCGACGCGCAGACGCGGGGCAAGGCGGAGTACTTCCTGGCCCAGTCCTTCGCGAAGAAGGGGCTGCCGGTGGCGGCCTTCATCTCCTACGCGGCCATCGTCAACGCCGGGCCCTCGCACCCCTCGTACCTCAAGGCGGTGGAGGGGCTGGTGGACATGCAGCAGCAACTGGACGAGCAGAACCTCATCCCCAGCATCCTCAACCAGGCGTACACCGACGAGGTGCGCGACCAGTGGGTGACGCTGCCTCGCGAGGTGCTCGCGCGCATCAACTACCTGGTGGGCACGGTGAGCCAGCGCCGCATGCGCTTCGAGGAGGCGCGCTCGCTGCTGGAGGCGGTCCCCAAGGACAGCCGCGTCTACGCCAAGTCGCGCTACCTGCTGGGCGTGGTGCTCGCCGACCCGCGCTTCCCCGGTCGTCCGGGGGAAGGCGACGCGCTGGACAAGGAGGCGCTCGCGGCCTTCGATGCGGCCCTCTCCGCGACGGAGCCGCAGGTGGAGCTGAAGGCGACGCAGCACCTGTCGCTCATCGCGCTGGGGCGGGTCCACTACCGGAGGGGCGAGTACGCGGAGGCGTCCGCGGCGTACGAGCGGGTGCCTCGCTACACGCGGTATTGGGATCAGGCGCTCTTCGAGAACGGCTTCGCGCGCTTCCAGAACGAGGACTTCGGCGGGGCGCTCGGCAGCCTCCAGGCGCTGCACGCGCCCCAGTTCGCCGGGGCCTTCCAGCCCGAGTCGTGGATCCTCAAGGCGACCGTCTACTACTTCTCGTGCCTCTACGACGAGGTGAAGACGACGCTGGCGGCCTTCGACGAAATCTACGGCCCCATGGCGAAGCAGCTCGAGCCCTTCACCGCGGACGACCAGGACCTGGTGCTGGCCTACAACCTCGTCGCGGCGGAGAACCGGCGCCTGCCCCGCCCGGTGTACCTGTGGCTGCGCAACAACGAGCGCATCCGCGAGGTGACGCGGGTGTTGGAGCGCGTGGACGCGGAGAAGCGCGAGCTGACCAGCGGCGCGTGGCACGGCACGGCGTTGTCGCGCCAGACGGTGGCGTCGCTGGAGGACGTGCGCACCACGCTGCTGCAGGTGGGCGGCACGCTCGCCAAGAGCCGCCTGCGCGAGGCGGCGGACAACCTGCGCACCTTCTCGGACCAGGCGGAGATCATCCGCGTGCAGACGGCGCTGGACGAGAAGGACCTGTTCCAGGCGGGCGTGGACCAGAAGGCGCTGCTCACGCGCCAGTCGCTCTACCGGCCGAAGATGCCGGGCGCGGCGTGGAACTACTGGAAGTTCCAGGGTGAGTTCTGGATCGACGAGATCGGCTACTACCAGTACACGCTCAAGCGAGGCTGCCCGGCGAAGTCGCCCGAATCCCAACAGCCATGACGCCGTGGGCCAACGTCGCCCAGGCGCCGTTCCTCGGGGGCCGCCTCCGCGCACATCAGGTGCCGGGGTGGCCCCTTCGCCGTTGTCACCCGGTGGAAGTTCGTCGCGACTTGCGTCGTGCAACGTGTCGCGAGCGGCGGGCCACGCCACTTCTCATTCTGGGTAGGCGCGTCTACTTTCCATCGTCCCGGGTCTCCGGGAGATGGGCTGCCTGGAGGGCGGGGGCGGCCACACGGCAGGAGCTCGCATGAAGGTGGTGCTTCGTTTCGGTGCGCTGGCGGTGGGCGTGGCGCTCGCTGCCGGCGGGGTGGGAGAGGCGGCGGAAGCGCCCGCGCGCAAGGCGGTGAAGAAGCCCGCCGCGGCGTCCTCGAAGTCCACGGGGGCCTCCGAGAAGGGCGGGAGCGGGAAGGGCACCTCGGCGAAGAAGGGCGTGGCCTCGAAGTCCGAGGCGAAGGGCAAGGAGACGCCTCCGGGGGTCTCGCCCGAGGACGTGCGCCGCGGCCCCGCGCGGGTGAAGCCCGCCACGGCCAAGTTCGCGGACATCCCACGCATCGACGACGCGCGCCGGGACGCGCTCGCGGACAAGAAGCGCGACGAGGCCATCGAGGCCTTCAAGCGCCTCATCCCCAAGCTCCAGGACGGCAACCCGCAGAAGGCGGAGATGCTCTACCGGCTGTCGGAGCTGTACTGGGAGAAGTCCAAGTACCTCTACCGGCTGGAGATGGACCGCTTCCTCGCGGCGGAGAAGCGGTACGACGCGGCCGTGGCGCGCGGCGAGAAGCTGGAGGCGCCCAAGCAGGACCACCGCGAGAGCGAGCGCTACCGCACGGAGACCATGGGCATCTACGAGGACATCCTCGCGGGATACCCGAAGTATCCGCAGCGCGACGAGGTGCTCTTCTCCATGGGCTACAACCTCTACGAGCTGGGACGCCGCGACGAGGCGGTGGCCCGCTACGAGACGCTCATCCAGGAGTTCCCGAAGTCGCAGTTCGTGCCCGACGCGTACATCCAACTGGGCAACCACTACTTCGAGAGCAACAAGCTCAACCCCGCCAAGGCGAACTACGAGAAGGCGCGCGACTCGGGCGTGCCGAAGATCTACGCGTACGCCGTCTACAAGCTGTCCTGGTGCGACTACAACACCGGCGACTACGACACGGGCCTCCAGAAGCTGCACGAGGTGGTGGACTACGCCGCGAAGCAGCCGGAGCTGGGCGACCTGCGCACGGAGGCGCTCAACGACCTGACCGTCTTCTACGTGCAGTTGGATCAACCCAAGCAGGCCATCGCCTACTTCCGCGAGAAGGCCCCGCCCAAGCGCCAGGGGCGGCTCATCGCCAAGACGGCCGCGGGCCTGGTGGACGCGGGTCACTTCGACAGCGCCATCCTCCTGTACCGCACGCTCATCGACGACGAGCCCATGGGCCCCAGCGCGCCCGAGTACCAGCAGGCCGTCGTCCGCGCCTTCGAGGGCCTGCGCCAGCGTCAGCAGGTCCGCAAGGAGATGAAGCGGATGGTGGACCTGTACAGTCCGGGCGGCGAGTGGTGGAAGGCCAACGAGAGCCAGTTGCCGGTGCTGCGCAACGCCTTCAACGTCACCGAAGAGGCGATGCGGGTGATGGTCACCGAGTACCACCAGGAGGCGCAGAAGACGCGCCAGGTGGAGACCTACCGGCTCGCGCGCGACATCTACAAGCAGTACGTGGACGCCTTCGCCTCCAGCCGCAACCCGGACTTCGTCGCCGACTCCGCCTTCAACCTGCGCTTCTTCTACGCGGAGATCCTCTGGGCCCTGGAGGAGTGGCAGGCCGCCGCCGCCGAGTACGACGCCGTGGTGGCCTTCCAGATTCCGGATCGCGACTCGGCGCGCGAGGTCTCCAACGAGAGCTACCGCAAGAGCGCCGCGTTCAACGCCATCCTCGCCTACGACAAGCTGGTGAAGATCGAGCGCGGCCAGCTCGCCCGCAGCGACCTCAAGGACGGCGAGAAGGTCGACGAGAAGAAGGACAAGGGCGACGTCGCCCGGCAGAAGATCGTCAAGCGCGACGCGAAGACGCGCCAGGAGGAGCCGCTCACCTCGTTCGAGGGGCGGCTGGTCGCCGCGTGCGACACCTACGTGAAGCTGTACCCGGACACGCAGGATGAGATCGACCTGCGCTACCAGGCGGCCGTCATCCTCTACGACCGCAGCCACTTCGTGGACGCGGCGCGGCGCTTCGGGGAGATCATCGACAAGTTCCCGGAGGAGCGCCGCTCCCGTGACGCGGCGGACCTCACGATGTACGTGCTCGAGAGCCGCGAGGAGTGGCTGGAGCTGAGCACGCTGTCGCGCAAGTTCCTCGACAACAAGAAGCTGTCCAAGCCCGGCTCGGAGTTCGCCACGCGCGTGGCGCGCGTCGTCGAGGGCAGCCGCTACAAGTGGGTGGACGAGGTCGTCTACAAGCAGGAGAAGAACCCGCGCAAGGCGGCCGAGGAGTTCCTCGAGTTCGTCCAGGAGTTCCCCCGCTCGGAGAACGCGGACCGCGCGCTCACCTACGCGATGTCCATCGCCCAGGAGTCCGGGGAGCTGGACCGGGGCATCGAGGCCGGCCAGCGTGTGCTGGCCGAGTACCCACGGAGCCCCTTCGAGCTGCGCGCGCGCTACACCCTGGCGGGCCTTTACGAGAAGGTGGCGGACTACCGGAAGGCGGCCACGCTCGCCGAGTCCTTCGTCGCCGGCTACGACGCCGCGGTGAAGGCGCAGGACGCCGAGTCGCGCAAGTCCAAGGCCCCGAAGGCCAAGGTGGCCGCGAAGAAGAGCGAGACGCCCGGCGCCCAGGAGGACGCGGACACCCGGCGCGCGCAGGACTCCGCCGAACGCAAGCAACTGCTCGACGAGGCGGGCGCCTGGCTCGCGGACGCGCAGTACAACGCGGGCGTGTGGTGGGAGGGCGCGGGCGAGGCCCAGAAGGCGGTGGCCGCGTATTCGGCCTACGTGTCGCGCTTCAAGGACCGCAAGGACGTGCCGCAAGTGGCCTTCTCCTCGGCCCGGGTCTGGCAGAAGGAGCGCAAGTGGAGCGAGGCCGCGCGCGCCTTCGGAGCCTTCTCCGACCAGTTCGCCCGCGACGCGCGCGCCACGCCGTCGCAGTTGTACCTGGCCCGCTACAACGAGCTGCTCTCGTACGAGCAGCTCAAGAACCCGCGTGAGCAGGAGCGCGTCCAGGCGGAGCTGGTCCGGGCGTGGAGCCGGCTGCCGGAGGCCACGCGCCAGGAGGACGCGGTGCTCAACGCCTATGCCCACGCCCGCTTCCTGGGCCTGGAGCCGGCGTGGAAGCGCTACACGGACATCCGCTTCTCGCGCGTGAGCACCATCCGCCGCGACCTCGCCGCCAAGCAGCGGGAGATCCAACGCGTGGAGAAGGAGTACCTCGCGGTGCTCTCCACCGGTTCGGGGGAGTGGGGCATCGCCGCCCTGACGCGCATCGGCCTGGCGTACGCGGACTTCGCGCGCAACATCATGGATTCGCCGGACCCCACGGGCCTCGACGAGGACCAGATCGCCATGTACCGCTCGGAGCTGGAGAACCTGGCGCTGCCGCTGGAGGACAAGGCCAACGAGGCGCTGGAGAAGGCGCTGGAGAAGGCCTACGAGCTGGGCGTCTACAGCCCGTGGACGCTGGCCGCGCAGGACCAGGTGAACCGCTTCCACCCGGGCGCCTACGCGCAGGTGCGTCAGGTGGGCTACCGCGCCAGCGACACGCTCGCGGCGTCGGAGCTGGCGCGTGAGCCCGGCGCGGCGGGCGCCACGGCCACGCCCGCGCCCATGCCCCAGCAGGGCACTCCCTCCGAGCCCGCCTCGCCCGAACCGCCACGGGGAGGCGATGGGGCGGGACAGCCGCCCCGCTCCGAGGACACCACGCAGGCGCCCACCGCGGCGCTGGAGGAGGTGCGCCCATGAGCCGCTCCCACACCGCTGTCGCGAAGACGGGGATGCCGCAGACGAACTGGTTCCGCTCGCTGCTGACCGGCGCGCTGGCCTTCACGGCCGCCTGCGCCTCGGGCCCGCAGAAGCCCTCCGCGCTGCCGGAGACGGAGAAGACCGCCGCACGCGAGGCACCTGCTCCCTCCGCGCCCGTCGCGCCGCGGGAGACGAGCGCCGCGGATGACTTCTCCACCGCGCTCCGGGCCTACGAGGCGGGTGACCTGGACGCCGCGCGCCAGGGCTTCGAGAAGACGCTGGCGAAGTCGCCGCAGAGCCTCAACGCCCAGTACAACCTGGGGGTCATCGCGGAGCGCCAGGGGCACGTGGACGCCGCCCGCGAGGCCTACGAGAAGGTGCTCCAGCTCGAGCCCGCCCACACGCGCGCGGTCATCAACCTCGCGGGGCTCTACCGGCAGCAGGAGCGCGGGGACGACGCCGTCGCGCTCTTCGACAAGGCCCTGAAGGTGCCCGGCCGCGAGTTCGACGCGACGCTGCTCAACGGCCTGTCCACCACGTACCGGTTGCTGGGCCGGCTCGACGAGTCGGAGGCCACCGCGCGCCGGGTGCTGGCGCGCAACAAAGACAACGCGGGGGCATACAAGAACCTGGCCCAGGTGGCCTTCGCGCGGGAGAAGTACTCCGTCGCGGAGCTGTTCGCCGGCACCGCGCGCAAGTACGCGGAGAAGGACCCCAGCCTCTACAACCTGCTGGGGATGATCTACCTGAAGCAGGAGGACCGCGGCCGCGCGCTCGCGCAGTTCCAGAAGGCCGTGCAGCTCGACGAGAAGTTCGTCCCCGGCTACCTCAACCTGGGCGCGCTGGCGCTCAGCTACCGCGACTACGCGGGCGCCGAGCGGGCCTTCACCCGCGCCACCGAGCTGGAGCCAGGCTCCCCCGAGGCGCGGCTGTACCTGGCCTGGGCGCTGGACGGACAGAAGGGGCGCGACCCCAAGAAGGGCCTCGCGGCGGGCGAGGCGTTCGAGAAGGTGCTCGCCGCGCGCGCGGACCTGCCGGAGGCCGTGTGCGGCGCGGGCTGGGCCTACGCCGCGGACCGCGCGGGCTACGAGAAGGCGATCGCCTTCCTCGACCGCTGCAAGTCCCTGTCGTCCTCCAGTGAACAGGACCGGCAGATGATCACCGCCAAGGTCCAGGGCCTGCAGAACATGCTCAAGGCCCCGCCGCCGCAGCAGCCCGCGGCCGCGGAGGCGGAGGGCGAGAAGAAGGACACGGCCACCGGGGGCGCGGGCTCCATGCTCAACCAGTTGCCCCAGGACGCGAACGCGCCCGCGAGCGAGGACCCCGCCACGCCGGAGGAGGCTCCCGCGGCGGAGGGCGAGCCCGCTCCTGTTCACCAGGGACGGGAGTTGTGACGGGGTCGGAGGAGAAGATTTTTCCACGCGCCAGGACCCCGCGTGGAAGCCAGCAGGCGAGTTCCATAGGATTCAGGGACTTGGCTTTGGATCGCGCCCTGCAAGGAAACGACAGGAGGCTGAGGATGAGACGACTGGCAGCGACGGTGGCGATGGTGGGCCTCTGCGGTGCGCCGGCGGCGATGGCGCAGGACCCGGGCTCGACGAAGGACTCGGTGAAGGTCATCCAGGAAGAGGACCGGACCGTCTTCCGCAAGAAGACGGTGATCGACTTCACGGATGTGGCGGTGGAGGGCGAGCTGACGAAGCCGGAGGGCTCGTACGTGCTCCACCGCAAGAAGACCGACTTCCAGAGCCTCATCAAGGTTCGGGAGGACTTCGATCCGGAGCTCCAGAAGTCGGTCGACAACCTCTAGGGGCGGCGGTCAGGCGTTTTTCGGGTGCGGAAGGGAAGAAGGAAGAATCCTCATGGCGGCGGCGAAGAACAACGGCTTGACCCTTCGAATCACGGGGCCGGATGGCTCCACGGTGGAGACCGTCTCGGAGGCGGAGAGCGTTATCGTGGGGTCGGGCGCCCAGGCGGCGGTGAAGATTCAGGACCCTCGGGTCTCCAATCTCCACGTGATGCTCAAGGTGGACAAGGATGGCTCGGTGACGGCCATCGACCTCGGCAGCGAGGCCGGTACGGAGGTGAGCGGGCAGAAGCTCGTCATCCCCACGGCGCTCAAGCCGGGAGACGTGCTGCGCGTGGGCGGCACGCGTGTGGAGGTGCTCTTCGGTGAGCCCTCACCCGAACGTCAGGCCCCCGCGGGCGCGAAGGTCGCGGGGCCGCGCTTCCAGGGCTCCGTGACCCAGCAGCAGCGCCCGCCGCCTCCGCCCATGGCCATGCCCCAGGTCGTCACGCCGCCGTCCGCGGCGGGCGGCACGCGCGGGGGCTTCGTCTTCTCGACGCCTCACGCGGAGGCGGGGGCCGGGGGCTCGCTGCGCACCGAGCGCGTGACCCCCGCCGCCATCAACCGCATCGAGCCGCCCCCTCCGGTGCCGGTGGAGCCTCCGGCGCGGGCCGCGGCGTCCGCGGGGCTGAAGGTCGAGCGCAAGCCCACGGTGCTGCCGCACCTGCGCGATCCGCTGCCGCCGGAGGCGATGCCGACGGCCCAGGAGCGGGTGCTCCAGGTGGCGATGCTCTGGGGCGACACGCTGCTCCACGTCCAGCACTTCAAGGACGGCGTGCCCGTCACCATCGGAGAAGGGAAGAAGAACGCCTTCCACCTCCATGCGCCGGAGGTGGGGCGTCAGTACGTGCTGGCCATCAGCCACGCGGACAAGCTGGAGGTGCACGTCCCGTCGGGCGCGGGGGCCTTCGTCACCGAGCGCGGCGACGTGAAGACCAAGGACGCGCTGCGCGCGGCGGGCAAGCTCGCCGGGACGCCGGACGCGCAGGTCTTCTCGCTCGGCCTGCATGACCGCGTGGAGGTGTCGCTCGGCACGGTGTCCTTCGTGGCGCGGTACGTGAAGCCGTCGCCGGCCATCGCGGCCACCTCGCTGGCGGAGGCGGACTACACGTTCTTCAAGATCACCAGCATCTGCCTGCTCGCGGGCCTGGCCGTGGTGGTGGCCATGGTGCTGACGCCGCGCTCGGAGCTGCCGCCGAACGACGACATCTTCGAGTCGCAGCAGCGCGTGGCGAAGTTCCTCATCACCCCGGAGAAGAAGCTCGAGCAGAAGAAGCTCCAGCTCAACGGGGTGGAGGAGGGCGTCAAGGCGAAGGACGAGGAGGGCAAGTTCGGCAAGGAGGACGCCAAGCAGCAGGAGGCCGCGCCGTCCAAGCCGGGCACGCCGGTGGTGGACAAGGACAAGAAGGAGAAGGACCGGCAGGTGGTGGGCAAGGTGGGCCTGCTCGGCGCCTTCAAGGGCATGAAGGGTGGGGCGTCGGACGTGTTCGGTCCCGGCGGCTTCGGCACGGGCCTCAACAACGCGCTCGGTGGCCTCAAGGGCGGCGCGGCCATGGGTGACGCGCAGGGCGTGGGCGGCCTGGGCTCGCGCGGCACCGGCACGGGCGGCGGCGGCACCGCGCTGGGCATCGGCGGTCTGGGCACCAAGGGCGAGGGCCGGGGCGCGGGTGGCTCCGGAGGCATCGACCTGGGGGGCCGCGGCAAGTCCGTCACCAAGGTGATTCCGGGCAAGACGACGGTGGTGGGCGGCCTCGACAAGGACGTCATCGCCAAGGTCATCCGGCGCCACCAGGGGGAGATCAAGTACTGCTACGAGTCGGAGCTGAACAAGGACCCGAGCCTGGCGGGCAAGGTGGCGGTGGCGTTCACCATCGACCCGACGGGCGCGGTCTCCGACGCCACCGTCTCCGAGACGACGCTGAACAACTCCCGCGCGGAGCAGTGCATGCTGTCGCGCATCCGACGCTGGAAGTTCCCGGAGCCCAAGGGCGGCGGCGTGGTGGCGGTGACGTACCCGTGGCTCTTCTCGCCCGCGGGCGCGGAGGGCGGCGAGGGCTAGTCGTCGCGGCGAGCCCGTCGTCCGGGGACGGCCCCTGGCCTCCCCACGAGTGGCGTGGACGTGACGGTCCACGCCCTTTTCGTCCAGGCCCCGCGTTGCCGAGTCGGCGGGGGCGTCATTAACGTGCCGGGCTGCTCCTGGCCCCAGCCAGGAGGGCGTCCGCGTACCCGGAGGACCCGTGAAGAAGTCCAAGCTGGCTGCCGCGCTCGCGCTGTTGTCGTCCCCGGCCCTCGCGGCCACGCCCCCGGAGGGTGTGGCCTTCGAACCGCGCCGGGGCTTCTACACCGACACCAACATCGGCGTGTTCTTCACCGTGGGCGGGGAGAACGCCTATTCCAACGCGCAGACGTACCTGCAACTGGGGATCGGCTACGACCTGACGGAGCGGCTGTCCCTGGGCGCGCACTTCGGGCTCGGCTCGTCCGCGCAGAACTGCTTCGCGGGGTACCTGCCGGGCACGGAGACGTGCGCGCTCTCCGACAACTTCACCATGAGCTTCCTGGACGTCTCCGCCGCGTACCACGTGCGGTTGATGGACCGGCTGTACCTGACGCCGAAGCTGGTGGCGGGCTACACGCGGTTGGATCCCGCCCCCGTGGACCCGGACGAGAACGACCCGAGCAAGGCCGTCAGCGCGCCCAACGCGGGCGTGGGCGTGGGCCTGGAGTACGCCACGGGCATGGACCACTTCTCCGTGGGCGCGGACCTGCTGGCCCGCTACGTCATCGGCCCGAACATCACCGCCTTCGCGTTCTTCCCGAAGGTGAAGTACACGTTCTAGCCACCCGGAAACGCGAAACGGGAGCGGGCCGCGCACTCCGGCCACGCTCCCGTCGTCGTTCCGGGGCCGCGCGCGGCCCGCGGGCTCAGGCGGCCTTCTTGATGCCGCCGCCGCCGAACTGGCCCTGCTCCGTGTAGTCGCGCTGGTTGGCCTTGCCGGACACCTCGACGCCCAGGCCGCCCGTCTTCAGGTCCACGCCCAGGTTCAGGTCCTTGTCCTTGAAGGTGCCCCAGCTGCCCTTGGCCTGGACGGACACGCCGTCGAAGGCGTTGCCGAAGTCGCCCTTCACGAGCTTGCCGACCACGGACTGGGCCTCCTGGCCGCTCAGGCCGCCGACCTCGAAGTCGCCCTTGACGCCCACCGCGCCCGCGTCACCCGTCAGCTCGCCCTTGAGCGAGGTCTGCGCGGGGCCCGCGAAGGCCGCGGTGGTGGGGCTGGCCATGAAGGCCGCCAGGTCGCCGACCTTCGCCGCGTCGAGGGGAATCTTCGACTCGACGGTGAGCTTGCCGGTCACCTCGCCCTCGACGCCGTTGAACGCCTTGAACGCGTCGTCGCCGCCGCCCATGTTCTTGAAGAGGCTCGCCGTCACGCCCGCCTTGCCGCCCACCTCCACGGCCGTCGTGCGCACCAGGTTCTTCGGCTGGCCGTTCTCGAACTCGACCTTGTAGCCGGCGGTGCCCGCGATGCTCGCGGACGCGCCCGCCTTGACGCCGGCCGGGCCCGCCTCCGCGCCGAAGGACGCGTCCACGCTGGCGTCCACGCCGCCCTTTACCTCGATGGAGGAGAGGTTCTTCTGGAGGAAGGCCAGCTCGTCCGGACGGGGCGCCAGCGCCGGCGCCAGCACGGGCGAGGCCGCGGAGGCCCCCGCGCCCGCCAGGATGAGCGCGCCCTTCTTGGCGTCCTCGGCGTTGGCGAACTTGTACTCCACCTTGCCGCCCGCGGTGACGTGCGCGTTGGCGCCCGCGCCCAGGCCCACGCCCGCGCCGCCCTCGGCGGAGACCACGTAGCTGCCGTCCTTGTCGCGGCGCACGCCCACCTCGCCCTTGAGGTCGACGTCCAGCTCCAGCGCCAGGCCCACCTTGCCGCTGACCTTCATGCTGTCGCCGGGGCCCAGGTCCTTGATCTTCTGGTCCAGCCCCAGGCCCTGGTCGATGCCGCTCAGCGACGCGTCGTGGACCTTCTGCTGCAGCTTGTCGCCCAGCGCCAGGCCCTCCTTCGCCGCGAACTTCACCGCGTCGAAGGCCGCCTTGCCGCCGTCCGCCACCGTGTCCGCGACCAGGTCCACCGTCTTCTTCTGCGCGTCGATGGCCACCTCGGCCGCGCCCAGCAGGAACTTGCCGCCCTGCTTCACCGCCGCCTTCGCCGTGTCCGCCCCGGCCTGGAGCAGGTCCACCTGCGCCTGGATGCCCTTGCCCGTGAGGTCGATGGCCGTCTTGCCCACGTCCTTTGCCACCTCGAAGCCGTCCTTCGCGACCCCCACGCCCTTCTTGGCCACGTCCTTGGCCGCGTCCACGCCCTTGTCGACGACCTTCTCGGCCACCTTCACGGGGTTGGGGATCTTCGGCAGCTTGATCTCGGGGAGCTTCAGCTTCGGCAGCAGGCCCATGTCGTGGCTCCGACTTCTCGGGGGAGGAGTGGGGGTTCCGGCCCCGGATTGCGGGCCGCACTCCATCGAATGACAGGGTTATCGCGACTCCCGGTGAACAGTTGCGTCGCCCGGCGAGAATTCTCGCAGCCTGAGACTCGCCCCGGGGCACCCAGGAGTCCTTCCAGGGTGGGGTGGACCTGACTCCGGAAACACGAAGGGCCCGCCCCCGGGTGTGGGAACGGGCCCTCGTGCTGGTTCGCGTCAGGGACGCGGGGGGACTACTCGCCGTCCGCGGCGCGCTCCTCGCGCTTGCGGTCGCGCTCGGCGCGGTAGCGCTCGCCCACGGACAGGGACTTCTTGCGCATGCGCACGGACTTCGGGGTCACCTCGACCAGCTCGTCGTCGGCGATCCACTCCAGGGCCTTCTCCAGGCCCATCTCGCGCGGCGGGGTGAGGATGACGTTCTCGTCGCGGCCGGCGGCGCGGATGTTGGTGAGCTTCTTCTCGCGGCAGCAGTTGACGTTGAGCTCGGAGGGGTGGGCGTGCTCGCCGATGATCATGCCCTCGTAGACGGTGATGCCCGCGCCCACGAACAGGTAGCCGCGCTCCTGGATGCTGAACAGCGCGTAGGGCACGGTGTCGCCCAGGCGGTCGGAGACGATGGCGCCGTTCTGGCGCTTCGGGATGTAGCCGAACCACGGCTCGAAGCCGTCGAACTGGCTGCTCATGATGCCCTCACCGCGGGTGATGGTGAGGAACTCCGAGCGGAAGCCGATGAGGCCGCGGGCGGGGATGCGGAACTGGAGGCGGGTGCGGCCCGAGCCCAGGCTCGCCATGTCCGTCATGCGGCCCTTGCGGGGCCCCAGGCGCTCCGTCACGGCGCCCACGCTGGTCTCCGGCACGTCGCAGAAGAGCAGCTCCATGGGCTCGTGCAGCACGCCGTCGATGGTCTTGGTGATCGGCTCCGGGTTGGAGGCGGTCAGCTCGTAGCCCTCGCGGCGCATGTTCTCGATGATGACCGCCAGCGCCAGTTCACCACGGCCGACGACGCGGAACGCGTCCGGCGTCTCCGTGTCCTCCACGCGCACGGCCACGTTGCGGTAGGCCTCGCGGTACAGGCGCTCACGCAGGTTGCGGGAGGTGACGAACTTGCCCTCCTTGCCCGCCAGCGGCCCGTCGTTGACCTTGAAGATCATCATCATCGTGGGCTCGTCCACGGTGATGCGCGGCAGCGCCAGCGGCTTCTCCGGGTCGCTGAACGTGTCGCCGATGGACACGTCCTCGATGCCGGCGATGGAGACGATCTCCCCGGGGCCCGCGTCCTGGATCTCCACGCGCTTCAGGCCGGAGAAGCCGTACAGCTTGACGATCTTCCCCTGCTCGATCTTGCCGCCCTCGCGCACCACGCCCACGGGCATGTTCGGCGTGAAGCGGCCGGACTGCACGCGCCCCACCGCCAGCCGGCCGACGTAGTCGTCGTAGTCCAGGTTGGCGACGAGCAGCTGCGGCGTCGTCTCGTCGGAGGCGGGCGGCGGCGGGATGTGGTTGATGATGGCGTCGTACAGCGGCTCGAGCGTCTTGCCCGGCACGTCCAGCTTCGTCGACGCCTGGCCCTGGCGCGCGATGGTGTAGAGGACGGGCATCTCCAGCTGCTTGTCGTCCGCGCCCAGGTCGATGTACAGCGAGTAGACCTGATCGAGCACCTCGGGGGCGCGCGCGTCCTGACGGTCGATCTTGTTGATGACCAGCACCGTCTTCAGGCCCATGGCCAGGGCCTTGCTGAGCACGAAGCGCGTCTGGGGCAGGGGACCTTCGGCGGCGTCCACCAGCAGGATGACGCCGTCGACGAGGCGCAGACCCCGCTCCACCTCACCACCGAAGTCGGCGTGACCCGGGGTGTCGATGATGTTGATCTGCATGCCCTTGTAGTTGACCGCGGTGTTCTTCGCGAGAATGGTGATGCCCTTCTCGCGCTCGAGGTCGTTCGAGTCCATCACCCGTTCGGCGACGTGCTCGTTGCTACGGAAGGTGCCCGCCTGCCGCAGCAGGTGATCGACGAGCGTGGTCTTGCCATGGTCGACGTGGGCGACGATGGCGACGTTACGGATGTTTTGACGAGGAATCATACGAACCGAACTAGATGAGAAGGCGGGGGGATGCCCCGTCGTGGACAGGTCTCCCGAACCCCACCGGAACCCGGAAGGCGGGGGCTTATATGCCGTGAGTGCGTCCCCTGCAATGAGCGCGGACGCCCTCCATGCGGGCGAGAGGGGGGACCCACCCCGCCCGACAAGGGTCTTCGTCACGCTCCGTCACCCCCAGGTCACGAGGACTCAGGCTCCGGGTGTCCCCGCGGCCGTCCGGGCGGGGGGCGTCCCGTGGGAGGTGGCGACGCCCAGCCGCTCCCTCAGGAAGCGCTCGACCCGCAGCTCCACCAGGCCAGGGGCCTCCAGCGGGGCGGTGTGGGTGCCGTCCGGGATGAGGAGCAGCTCCGAGTCCGGGATCCGGGCGGCCATCTTCCGGGACAGCCAGCCGGGGGTGAACTTGTCGCGCTCGCCCGCCACCACCAGGGTGGGGACGTCCACGTGGAGCAGGTGGTCGAAGGCGGTGTGCTCGGCCAGCGAGTCCAGGGTCCTGACGAAGACCACCGGGTCCATTCGCGCCAGGTGCTCGAAGTAGGGGGCCAGGTCGTTGCGCGCGATGCGCTCGCGGTTCATCTCCAGGGAGATGGCCAGTTGCACGGCCAGCTCCGTGCGCAGCGCGGTGTGGATGAGCTGGGCGGACTGCTCCGGGAAGCGCTCCACCACGCGGCGGATGGTGGGGAACAGCCGCTTGAGCAGGGTGGAGTCGTGGAAGGTGTCGAGCGGGTTGCCGTAGCTGCCGCACAGCAGGACGAGCCCCCGCACCCGGTCCGCGTGGCGGCGGTGGAACTCCAGCGCCACCTGCACGCCCATGGAGTGGCCGAAGAGCACGGCCTGGTCCAGCCCCGCGGCGTCCATGACGCGCTGGAGGTCGTCGCAGGTATAGAGCATCCCGATGCGGGCGCGGTCGTCGGGGATGCCCGAGCGGCCGTGGCCCCGGTAGTGCCAGCGCAGCACGCGGTGGTGCCGGGACAGGTAGGGCGCCAGGTACTTCCACGCGAAGCCGTCGCAGCCCAGGCCGTCGCACAGCACCATGCCCGGCTCGCCGTCGCCGGTGACCTGGTAGTACAGGTCGGCGCCGTCCGGCACGCGTAGGGTGTCCTGGTGGAAGTAGACGGCCTCCGGGCTGCTCATGCCTCCGCCTCGCTCTCGTCGTCGTCCGGCAGGCCCCGGTCCAGGCCGTAGCGCGAAATCTTGAGGATGAGGTTGGAGCGGCTGATGCCCAGCTCCCGCGCCAGCCGGCTCTTGTTGTTGCGGGTCCGCAGCAGGCCCTGGTGGATCATCTCCCGCTCCAGCGCCTCCACCGCCTCGTGCAGCCGCCCGTTCGCGCGCGGGGGGATGAAGGCGCCGCCGCCGGGCACCACCGCGTCCCGGATGCGGCTGGACAGCAGCTCCGCGGGGAGGATCTCCAGGTCTCCGCCCAGCACGAGCAGCCGCTCGATCTCGTTCTCCAGTTCGCGGATGTTGCCCGGCCAGGCGTAGGCGCCGAGGATGGCCAGCGCCTCCGGCGTCAGGCCCCGGGCCCGCTGGTCCTCGCGGTGGTGCTTGCGCAGGAAGTGGTCGATGAGGATGGGCAGGTCGTCGCGGCGGTCGCGCAGCGGCGGCAGCTGCAGGCGGATGACGTTGATGCGGTAGAACAGGTCCTCGCGGAACTCGCCGCGCCGGACCAGCTCGCCCAGGTCCTTGTGGGTGGCGGCGATGACGCGCACGTTGACCTCGCGCACCTGGGTGCCGCCCACCGGCAGGAACGTGCCCTCCTGGAGCACGCGCAGCAGCTTCACCTGGAGCGCCGGGGACATGTCGCCCACCTCGTCCAGGAAGAAGGTGCCGCCGTCGGCGAGCTCGAACAGGCCCTTCTTGTCCCGCAGGGCGCCGGTGAAGGCGCCGCGCGTGTGGCCGAAGAGGGCGGACTCCAGCAGGTTGTCGTTGAAGGCGGAGCAGTTCTGCACCACGAACGGCTTGTCCTTGCGCGGGCCGTTGTGGTGGATGGCGCGCGCCACCAGCTCCTTGCCGGTGCCCGACTCGCCGTTGATGAGCACGGTGGAGTCGGAGTTGGCCACCTTCTCCATCAACCGGAAGACCTCCATCATCGGCCCGGAGCGGCCGATGATCTTCTCGAACCGGTAGCGCTCCAGCAGCTCCGCCGACGGCGGCGCGGGCTGCTCGTCGCGGCGGGTGATCTCCGCCTCGTGGTTGGCGATCTCCTGCGCGGCGAACTCCAGCAGGTCCGACAGCTTCGCCAGCTCCGCGCCGTCCAGCACCGGGACGCGCTCCTCGGGCCGCTCCAGCTCCGTGAGGGGCGGCGCGAACTGCCGCAGCCGCGAGCGCAGCACGTCCACGTCCCGGTCGTGGAGGCCCTGGCGCGCGAAGCCCTCCACGAACAGGCACCCCGCGTACTCGTTGTCCACGTAGAGCGGCGCGCCCACGATGCTGAAGTTGAGGTGGCAGTCGTGGAAGAGCGAGCGACGAAGCTTCTTGTTGCCCCGGAACTTCTCGTGCAGCACTCGCACCGACTGGCTGCAGCGCCGCAGGCCCTCCTTCGAGAAGAGGGCGATGCGGCAATAGGCGTTGGGCGGCGGCGCGATGTCCCCGCGCTGCCACTCGTGCACGACGCCGAGCCGATCCGCGAAGACGAGCTCCATCTGCCACCACTTGCGGATGACATCTCTCAGCATGATGATGGTGTGCAGGTTCTGGTGCTTCTCGAAGTCCATCCACACCTCCGGCCCCGAGCACCGGAGGGGGGAGACCGGGCCGGCGGAAACGCGTTTTCTCGCTTCTCATACCTCATGACCGGGCCCTATCCGCACCTATCTCTCCCGTGACTACTCATACTCACACTCGCGGCGGAGGCGGACACGGACACGAGCATGGGCACGACCACGACCATGACCATCACCACGGCCATGGGCACGCCCACCACCACGCTCCCCGCCGGGGCGGGTTGGCGGAGGAGCGCCAGAAGGACCGCCGTCGCCTGATTTTCGCGTTGGTCCTGACCGCGACCATCGCCCTGGCGGAGGCGGTGGGTGGGTGGCTCACCCACTCCCTGGCCCTGATGTCGGACGCGGGCCACATGTTGACGGACGTGTCCGCGCTGGCGCTGAGCCTGGTGGCGCTGTGGTTCGCGACGAAGCCGGCGGACGTGAAGAAGACGTACGGCTACTACCGGATGGAGATCCTCAGCGCGCTGCTCAACGGCGTGCTGCTCCTGGGCATCACCGTCTTCATCCTCTACGAGGCCTGGGAGCGGTTCCAGACGCCACAGCCGGTGGTCCTGGGCCCCATGGCGGTGGTCGCCGGCGTGGGCCTGGTGGCGAACCTGGGGGCCCTGGCCTTCCTGCACCAGACGCACTCCATGAACGTGCGCGGCGCGTTCCTCCACGTGCTGGGGGACACGCTGTCGTCGGTGGGCGTGTTGATCGGCGCGGGCATCATGGCGCTCACCGGGTGGTTCGTGGTGGACGCCATCATCTCCGCGGTCATCTCCGTGGTCATCGTGGTGGGCGCGGTGCGGCTGGTGCGCGACGCGGTGGACGTGTTGATGGAGGCGGTGCCGTCGCACGTGGACATGCCGCAGGTGCGCGAGCTGCTGCTGCGCGTGCCCGGGGTGACGGCGGTGCACGACCTGCACGTGTGGACCATCTCCAGCGGCGTGTACGCGCTGTCGGCGCACCTGGTGGTGCTCGACCCCATGGTCTGCAACAACGACGAGATCCTCTCGGCGGTGAAGCACGACCTGTTCGACCGCTTCGGCATCGACCACACCACCATCCAGATCGAGAGCGAGACGTACGCCCACCTGGGCGAGGTCCACTGAGCGGGCGCCCGGGCGACCCCGTCCCCGGGGGAGGGGCGCGCGTGGCGCAACGGACGCTCCGTGCAGCTTCGCCTTGCGCTGGCCCGCGTGGGCGGACGATTCTCGCCGGCCCATGAGCGTGCTGGACAAGGTGCTGTCATTGCGACCGGGCAACACGGTGGCCCGGGTCGGCCCCGGTTCCCGGGTACCGCTGCTCAACCCCCGCGAGCTGCTGCGCGCGCTGGAGCGCGCCCCGGCGGCGTTGCCCTGCCTGCCCGTGCAGTCGAAGGCGGCGCTGCCCGGCCTCTTGCGCGCGGCGCGCTCCGAGGACGCGGTGCTGGGGCTCGCATGTGCCCACCCCATGGCGGACCGGGGCGCGGCCGAGCGCTTCGTCGAGGCCGTCCACGCGGCCGCCGCCGAGGCCGAGCACTCGCGGCCGCTGTTCCTCCAGGCGGGGCCCGTGCGGGTGCCCCGGGCGGACGAGGAGACGCTGGCGCCCCTGCGCGAGGGCCTGTTCCGCATGGTGGACGCGGGCTTCGCGCTGGTGTCGCTGGACCTGTCGCGGCTGGACTCGTACGCGGCGGTGGAGGCCGTCAACGCGCTGGCGGCGCCGGTGACGGAGCGCGAGCTGTCGCTGGAGCTGAGCCCCCCGCTGCCCGCGCAGGGCGGCCTGCTGGGCGCCTGCCGCACGCTGCTGGAGGGCCTGCGCCAGTGGAAGGTGCCGGTGCGCTTCCTGCGGGTGGGGGAGCGGGAGCTGGGCGAGGGCGACCCGGACGTGGGGCTCTTGCGCTCGGTCGTGGACCTGGCCTCGGAGTTCGAGGTCTGCGTGACGGTGGGGGACGTCCGGGGCGGCTTCCCGCGCATGCTGCCCACGTACGTCGCGGCGGGGGCCCGGAAGGTGGACTGCGTGGGGCCCTTCGAGCGACTCGCCCTGGGCGCCTGGCCCTCGGACACGCGCGCGGACGTGGAGCGCAGGTCGGCGGCCTCGGGGGTGCCCCCCGGGGAGCTCTTGAGCGTGATGGAGGACGGGCTGCCCGCGCTGGAGTCGGGCGCGCGCGAGCGGCTGGAGGCGCTGTCCTTCGCGGAGACGACGGACGCGCTCGCGGCCCTGGGGGCGGTGGGGCGGGCCCAGTCCGTCATGCGCTTCCTCGCCGCGAATCGAGGCGACTGACGGCCCGCGCGGTGTAGAAGGGCGCCATGCGAATCGTCGCTGGCTCCGCCAAGGGGCGGGCCCTGGCCGGCCCCAAGCCCACCTCCCGTCACATCCGTCCCACCGCGGACCGCGTCCGCGAGACGCTCTTCAACGTGCTGGGGCAGTTCCTCGACGGCCAGCGGGTGCTGGACCTCTACGCCGGCACCGGCGCACTCGGCCTGGAGGCCCTGTCCCGGGGCGCCGGCGGCGTGGTGCTGGTGGACCAGGACCGCGAGGCCCAGGCGCTGTGCCGCCAGAACATCCAGGCCCTGGGGTTCTCCACGCAGGTGGAGCTCCTGGCGCAGCCGGTGGACCGGGCGCTCCCGGCGCTGGGCAAGCGCGGCGAGCGCTTCGAGCTCGTCTTCGCGGACCCACCCTACGCCGCCCGCGTGGTGGAGACGGTGCTGGAGGGCGTGGTGGGGGCGGGGCTGCTGGCGCCCGGCGGCATGCTCGTGGTGGAGCACGACAAGCGCGAGGCGGCGCCGGAGACCCACGTGGGGCTCGCCCGCGAGGACCAGCGTCGCTTCGGGGACACCCTGGTGAGCTTCTACCGCGCGCCCTGAGGGGGCGCCCATTGCTTGACCGGCATCCGACGCCGGCCGAGACTTCGGGGCACATGCCGGTCGCCATCTACCCTGGTTCGTTCGATCCGCTCACCAACGGCCACCTGAGCCTCATCCAGCGGAGCCTGAAGATGTTCGACAGGCTCATCGTGGCCATCGCGGTGAACCCGAAGAAGACGCCCCTGTTCTCCGAGGACGAGCGGCGCGACCTCATCCGCGACGCGGTGAAGGACCCCCGGGTGGAGGTGGACGCCTTCCACGGCCTGCTCGTGGACTACGTGAAGCGCCGGGGCGTGAGCGTCATCGTCCGGGGGCTCCGGGCGGTGTCGGACTTCGAGTACGAATTCCAGCTCGCGAACATGAACCGCAAGCTGGCGCCGACGGTGGAGACCGTCTTCATGATGACGGGCGAGGACTACTTCTACATCTCCTCCCAACTGGTCCGGGAGGTGGCCTCCTTCGGGGGCGACGTCACCGGCCTGGTTCCCCCGAATGTCAACGACCGCCTGAAGCAGAGGTTCGCTCCCAAGCCGTAGGCGGCGTGTGACCCTTGTCGCGCCTGCCGCGGCGCGCTACGCATCGGGTCATGAAACTTGCCCGGCGGCTCCAGGCCATCAAGCCCTCTCCGACGCTTGCTCTCAACTCCCGCGCCAAGGCCCTCGCGGCCCAGGGCGTGGACGTGGTGGTGCTGGCTGCGGGTGAACCGGACTTCGACACGCCGGACTACGTGAAGCAGGCGGCGGTGGACGCGCTGCGCGCCGGCTTCACCAAGTACACGCCCACGGTGGGCATCCCGGAGCTGCGCGAGGCCATCTGCCGCAAGCTGGAGAAGGACAACGGGCTGCGCTTCACGCCCGAGCAGGTGCTCGTCACCGCGGGCGGCAAGCAGGCGCTCTACAACTTCTGCCAGGCCGTGCTGGACGAGGGCGACGAGGTCATCGTCTTCGCGCCCTTCTGGGTGAGCTATCCGGACATGGTGCGGCTGGCGGGGGCCACGCCCGTCATCGTCAACACGCGCGAGGAGGACGGCTTCGCGCCGGACCCGGACGCCATCCGCCGCGCGCTCACCCCGCGCACCCGCGCCGTCATCATCAACAGCCCGGGCAACCCCACCGGCGCCGTCTACTCGCGTGCCGCGCTCCAGGGCATCGCGGACGCGGTGCGGGGCCACGACTGCCTCATCGTCACGGACGACATCTACGAGAAGCTGCTCTACACGGGCGAGCGCCTGGGCATCAGCGACGTGGCCCCGGACCTGGTGCCCCGGCTGGTGGTCGTCAACGGCATGAGCAAGGCGTACTCCATGACGGGCTGGCGCATGGGCTACGCCGCCGGCCCGCGCCCGGTCATCAACGGCATGCAGCTGGTGCAGGACCAGTCCACGTCCAACGCGTCCTCCATCGCCCAGAAGGCGGCGCTCGCCGCGCTCAACGGGCCCACGGACACCATCGCCACCATGGTGGTGGAGTACCGCGCGCGCAGGGACCTGTTCGTCAACGGCCTCAACGCGCTGGACGGCATCCGCTGCCGCATGCCGGAGGGCGCCTTCTACGCGTTCGCGGACGTGCGGGGGCTCTACGGCCGCTCGTACAAGGGCAAGGCCATCACCGGCTCCATGCAACTGTCGGAGATCCTCCTGGACGACTTCCGCGTCGCGGGCGTGCCGGGGGATCCGTTCGGCGCCGAGGGCTACATCCGCTTCAGCTTCGTCACCTCGCGTGAGGTGCTGGGCAAGGGGCTGGGGCGCCTGAACGACCTGGTCCAGGCGCTGCGCTGATGCCCCGCCCGCCGCCCCCGGCCTCCAGCCGGGGGCCTTCCCCGCGCCGTCAGTCCGTGTAGGCGAAGGCGCGGTACTCGCCGCCGTAGGGCCGGTAGACGAAGACGCCCGCGTGGCCGGAGAGGTTGCCCACCGCGACCCACAGGTCCTTCTGGCCGCGCAGGTCCAGCGCGAGCCGGGCGGGAGCCTTGCCGTACTTCTTCTCCATCTCCTCCAGCGTCAGGACCTCGATGTCGTAGAGGTTCACCAGGTCCGTGCGCTTCAGGCGCAGTTGCTTCACCCACGAGCCCACCAGCTCCTCGGGCGTGGCGTAGCGCTTCTCCTCGAGCTGGAACGGATAGAACAGCTCGTTCGCCGCGTTGCGGACATCTCCCGACAGCAGACACTGGAAGAGGTAGCGGGCGCTGATGCGGATGTCCTCCTTCGCAATCTCGGCGGCGGAGAGCGGCGGGGGCGGAGCGGCGGCGGCCTCCGCCGGCGTGGGGGTGGCGGTGGGCACGCTGGCGGTGGCGGGCTTGGAGGGGGGCGGCGGGGCCGCGGGCTTGGGTGCCTGCTCCGGGGGCGGCGTGGGCGCCGCGACGGGCTTGGGCTGCTCGGCCTTCGGGGCCGCGGGCTTGGGTGCCTCGGCCTTGGGTGCCTCGGTCTTGGGTGCCTCAGTCTTGGGCGCGTCGGCGGGCGGTGGCGTGGGCGCCGGGGCGGACTCGGTGGGAGGTGAGGCCGGGTCCTGGGCCAGGGCGGGGGCTGAGACGGAGAGGATGAGGGCCAGGGACCAGCGACGCATGCGACCTCCAGCGGGGAACGGGGGAGCGTAGCAGACGCGGGGGCCGGGGGGCGCCCGGCTGTCACGGCGACGGCACGGGGGCCCGCTCGGGAGGACGCTCCTCTACAACATCCGTGCATGTGGAGTCGGACGTTGGTATGGGGGCGCCCCGATGCCCAAGCGTACCGATATCCGCAAGGTTCTGGTGATTGGCTCGGGCCCGATTGTCATCGGGCAGGCCGTCGAGTTCGACTACTCCGGTACCCAGGCCATCAAGGCCCTCCGGGACGAAGGCGTGGAGGTGGTGCTGCTCAACAGCAACCCCGCCACGGTGATGACCGATCCAGAGTTCGCATTCCGTACCTACATCGAGCCGATCACCGTCGACGCGGCGGAGCGCATCCTCGCCGCCGAACGCCCGGACTCGCTCCTTCCGACGATGGGTGGCCAGACGGCCCTCAACCTCGCCAAGGCGCTGGCGGAGCAGGGCATCCTCGAGAAGTACGGGGTGCGGCTCATCGGCGCGTCGCTGGAGGCCATCAACAAGGCCGAGGATCGCCAGCTCTTCAAGGCGGCCATGCAGAAGATCGGCGTGGCGCTGCCCAAGAGCGGCTACGCGACGACGCTCGAGCAGGCCATGTCGCTGGTGGAGGAGATCGGCTTCCCCGCCATCATCCGGCCCTCCTTCACGCTCGGCGGCACCGGCGGCGGCATCGCCTACAACCGCGAGGAGTTCGAGGCCATCTGCCGCTCGGGCCTGAAGGCCAGCCCCACCTCCACCATCCTGGTGGAGGAGAGCGTGCTGGGCTGGAAGGAGTACGAGTTGGAGGTGGTCCGGGACTCGGCGGACAACGTCATCATCGTCTGCTCCATCGAGAACCTGGACCCCATGGGCGTGCACACCGGTGACTCCATCACCGTGGCGCCCGCGCAGACGCTGACGGACCGCGAGTACCAGCGGATGCGGCAGGCGTCGCTGGCCATCATCCGGGAGATCGGCGTCGACACCGGCGGCTCCAACATCCAGTTCGGCATCCACCCGAAGGACGGCCGCATGGTCGTCATCGAGATGAACCCGCGCGTGTCGCGCTCCAGCGCGCTGGCCTCGAAGGCGACGGGCTACCCCATCGCCAAGGTCGCCGCGAAGCTGGCGCTGGGCTACACGCTGGACGAGCTGCGCAACGACATCACCCGCGACACGCCGGCCTCCTTCGAGCCGACGCTGGACTACGTGGTGGTGAAGGTGCCGCGCTTCAACTTCGAGAAGTTCCCGCACGCGGACCGCACGCTGACCACGAGCATGCGCTCGGTGGGCGAGGTGATGGCCATCGGCCGCACCTTCCGCGAGGCGTACATGAAGGCGCTGCGCTCCATGGAGCTGGGCCGCGTGGGCCTGGAGCCGCCGGAGCTGCCCACGGAGAAGGAGGAGCGGCAGAAGGTGCTGCGCGAGGCGCTGCGCATCCCCCGCCCGGAGCGCCCCTGGTTCGTCGCGCAGGCCTTCCGCGAGGGCCTGACGGTGGAGGACGTGCACGCGCTGTCCGCCATCGACCCCTGGTTCCTGCGCTACATCGAGGCGCTGGTGCGCGAGGCGCAGTCCCTCCAGGAGTATGGCCGGTTGGATCAGATCCCCGACGACGTCCTGCGCCTGGCCAAGTCGCACGGCTTCTCCGACAAGTACCTGGGCAAGCTGCTCGGCTACCCGGAGGAGGAGGTCCGGGCGCACCGGCACGCGCGCAACATCCGCCCCGTCTTCAAGCGGGTGGACACGTGCGCGGCGGAGTTCGAGGCCTACACGCCCTACCTGTACTCCACCTACGAGGAGGAGGACGAGGCGCCCCCCACGGACCGCCAGAAGGTGCTCATCCTGGGCAGCGGCCCCATCCGCATCGGCCAGGGCATCGAGTTCGACTACGCGTGCGTGCACGCGGCCTTCGCGCTGCGCGAGGCCGGGTACGAGACGGTGATGGTCAACTGCAACCCGGAGACGGTGTCCACGGACTACGACACGTCCGACCGCCTCTACTTCGAGCCGCTGACCATCGAGGATGTGCTGGAGGTGTCGCAGCGCGAGAAGCCGGTGGGCGCCATCGTCCAGTTCGGCGGCCAGACGCCGCTGCGGCTGTCGGTGCCGCTGGAGAAGGCGGGCCTACCCATCCTCGGCACGTCGCCGGACGCCATCGACCGGGCGGAGGATCGCGAGCGCTTCGCCAAGCTCATCGAGAAGCTGGGGCTGACGCAGCCGGAGAACGGCGTCGCGCGCAGCCACGCGGAGGCCTTCAAGGTGGCCGAGCGCATCGGCTACCCGGTGATGGTGCGCCCCTCGTACGTGCTGGGCGGCCGGGCGATGGAGACGGTCTACGACCAGTCGAGCCTGGAGCGCTACATGCGCGAGGCGGTGAGCGCGTCGCCCGAGCACCCGGTGCTCATCGACCGCTTCCTGAAGGACGCCATCGAGGTGGACCTGGACCTGGTGGCGGACCGCACGGGCGAGGTGATGATCGGCGGCGTGCTGGAGCACATCCAGGAGGCGGGCGTCCACTCCGGTGACGCGGCCGCGACGCTGCCCCCGCACTCGCTGTCCCCGGACCTGGTGGAGCGCATGAAGGACCAGGCCATCGCCCTGGCGCGCGAGCTGGGCGTGGTGGGCCTGATGAACGTGCAGTTCGCCATCCAGGGGAAGACCATCTACATCCTGGAGGTGAACCCGCGCGCCAGCCGCACGGTGCCGTTCATCTCGAAGGCCACGGGCGTGGCGATGGCGAAGATCGCCGCGCTGTGCATGGTGGGCAAGACGCTGCAGGAGCTGGGCGCGACGCACGAGCCGGAGATGCGGCACGTGGCGGTGAAGGAGAGCGTGTTCCCCTTCGCGCGCTTCGCGGGCGTGGACGTCATCCTCGGCCCGGAGATGAAGTCCACGGGCGAGGTGATGGGCCTGTCGCAGGACTACGCGTCCGCCTTCGCCAAGAGCCAGCTCGCCGCGGGCGTGAAGCTGCCCAAGTCCGGCAAGGTGTTCATCTCCGTCAAGGACGACGACAAGCCCGCGGTGGTGGACCTGGCGCGCCGGCTGCGCAACATGGGCTTCTCGCTCATCGTCACGGCGGGCACCCACAAGTACCTGTCCACCAAGGGCATCGAGGCGCAGGTGGTGCAGAAGGTGAAGGAGGGCCGGCCGAACATCGTCGACAAGATCGTCGACGGTGAGATCGTCCTGGTCATCAACACCACCTTCGGCAAGCAGGAGATCGCCGACAGCTTCTCCATCCGCCGCGAGTCGCTGATGCACTCGGTGCCGTATTACACGACGGTGCAGGCGGCCCGAATGGCGGTGGGCGCGCTGGAGGCGCTCAAGCGCACGGACCTGGAGGTGAAGCCCCTCCAGGACTACCTCGGCATGAAGAGCACCGTGCCGGGCACGGCGCGCCGGTAGCCCCCGTCCGTTGATTCCTCACACGCGGCCCCGTTCCCCGTCCGGGAGCGGGGCCGTGGTGTTTCCGGGGACCCCCACGATAGGCTTTGCGTGGAATCCAAGGCTCGCGTGAGTCGCGAGTTGAAAGGGAGTCTGCGTGAAACTCATATCGAACAGCGCCATCGTGACGGGAGCGGGGCAGGGGATTGGCCGTGGAATCGCCGAGCGGCTGATGCGGGACGGGGCCAATGTGCTTGTCTTTGGACGGACGCAGGCGAAGGTGGAGGAGGCCGCCAGCGACCTCAACCGGTTGTTCGAGGGGCGCGCCCGGGCCGTGCCTTGCGCGGGTGACGTGAGCCGGGCGGAGGATGTCGCTCGGGCCATGGACGTCGCCACGCGTGAGCTGGGGCTGCCTGGCATCCTGGTGAACAACGCGGGGACGGCGACGCTGGCGCCCATGCTCGAGCTCCCGGACGCGGACTTCGACCACGTGCTGGCCGTCAACCTGAGGGGGCCGTTCCTCTTCATGAAGGCCTTCGCGCGGGCGCTGGTCCAGGCACAGAAGCCCGGGGTGGTGGTCAACATCTCCTCGCTGAACCAGCTCTCGGTGACGGACGGCCTGGCACACTACTGCGCCTCCAAGGCGGGCCTGGCGAACCTCTCGAAGGTCGCCGCCGCGGAGCTCGGTCGCCATGGCATCCGGGTGAACGTGGTGGCGCCCGGGGTCATCGATACGCCGCTGGCGGAGAGCGTCGGGCTCATCGAGATCATGGGCGGGGAGTTCCTGGCGCGGACGCCGCTGGGCAAGCCCTGCGGCAAGCCGGCGGACGTCGCGGGCGTCGTGTCCTTCCTCTGCGGCGAGGACGCGGCGTGGATTACCGGGGAGACCATCTCCGTCGATGGTGGCAATCACATCCGTGGCCTGCACAGCTACTGGGACACGATGCGCGCCGCCGCGAAATAGCGCAGGGCGACCTCGACCCTCCCCACTTCCTCGCCATGTCGCATGCGCCGGGGTGCCCACGCGGTCCGTGGGCGCTCCAGCGCCGGGTCCGACCCACGGGGGCGTTACCTGGTGAGTCATCACTCCATGCCTGACCCAATGCCTCTCATTTCTGGGGGGGTGGTGATGTCTGGGTGGTGTGGGTGCGTGGGTTTGAGGGTGCGAGACGCCGCGCGGAGCGGTGTGATTCGTCCGATTCTTAGCTGAACCCAGTCGTGGTCCGCATCGGGGACGGGTGAGGCCGAGGTAGCCTCGATTCAAACACAATTCGTTTCGCTGCCTTTGGACCCTCTCCCCGTGAGTCCGACGCATGCCGAGTCCTTCCTCCTCCGCGGTCTCACGGATGCGATTGTGTTCGAGCATCCCCGGACGCGAGCGCTGGGAGGTGGAGGCGCTGGCTGACGCTCCGGAGCTGGCCGCGGCGCTGGAGACGTCGCTCCTGTCTCACGACGGTGTCGTCAAGGTGCGCGCGAGCGCCGTCTCGGGGCGGGTCCTGGTCTTCTTCTCGCCAACCACCCTCGTGGAGTCGGTGGAGACGTTGCTGCGGGAGGTGTTGCGGCGGCTGCTCTCCAGGAAGAACCCCGGGGCCGAGGCCGGCGTGGACTCCGGCGTTGCTTCCTCCCGTGCGCTGAGGGAGTTGCTCCCGGAGCGGGCGCGGCTCGTGCGGCCGCTCGTGTTGTCCGTGGTGAGTCACGGGTTGAGCATCTCCCAGGGGTTGCTCGTCGTCGCCACGTTGAACGCCGCCCTCGCGAAGCGCTCCGGGCTCTTGCGAGGAGCGGCGGACTCGCGCTTCGGGCTCGTGAGCGGCTTGCTCATGCTCTTCACGGGGGTGAACCAGTATGTCCAGCACGCGCGCAAGCGGGCCTGGAGGCAGCTCGCGCGCAATCACGAGCATGCGCTGCGCGCGCGGCTGCTGGCGGCCATCGAGGCGCAAGACCTGGCCACCCTGGACGCGCAGGGAACGGGGCGGCTCCTGAGCCTCGTGACGAAGGATGCGGCCCGGCTCGCCTCGTTCCTGGAGCGGGACGTGGACGACGCCGTCAACAACGCCCTGGTCATCCTCGTCTCAGGCACCTTGTTGCTCACGACCTCACCGCTGCTCGTGCTCGTCGCCTGTCTGCCCGTTCCCTTCATGGTGCCGCTCCTGCGCAAGCTGGGCCGGAAGACGGCCGCTGCCCGGATGCACCAGAACGAGGAGGTGGATCGCTTCACCCAGCACCTGGAGAACAGCTTCGCCGGCATCGTCGACATCAAGAGCTTCACCGCGGAGCGAGAGGATGTCCGACGGCTGTCGGAGTCCGCCCGGCGCCTCGCCGACGCGGAGCTGGACGCGGCGGAGTCCGCTTCGCTCGAGGCGCACCTCATGCAGGGCGCCTTCGCCACCGGGTTCGTGGTGATGACCCTCTACGGTGGCTGGAAGGCCCGCAAGGGCCTGCTCTCCAGCGAGGTCTTCGCGAGGACGATGTACCTGTTCCCGCAGGTCCTGGGGGCGCTCGGGGGCGTGGGCGGGGCGCTGGGGAGCTATCACTCCGCGGTCAGCTCCGCGGCGCGCCTCCAGGACATGCTCGCCTCGCGTCCGGGCATCCAAGGGGGGCCCGTTCGCCTGCCCAAGGCCCGGGTTCGCGGCGAGGTCCGCTTCGACGACGTCTCCTTCGGCTACGAGCCCTCCACGACGGTCCTCCATGGCGTCTCCCTGCACCTGCGCCCCGGGGAGACGCTCGCCATCGTCGGACCGACCGGGTCCGGGAAGAGCACGCTCCTGAAATTGCTGCTGCGCTTCCACGACGTGCGGTCCGGGAGCCTCCAGGTGGATGGCCACGAACTCCGGTCGCTGGACCTCGAGGACCTCCGCGCCGCCATCGGTATCGTGGGGCAGGAGCCCTTCCTGTTCGAGGGGACGGTGAAGGACAACGTGCTCCTCGGCGAGCCGGGCGCGTCGGACGCGGAGGTCGCGGAGGCCCTCGACCACGCGGGGGCGTTGCAGTTCGTCCAGGCCCTTCCGGACCGGATGGATGCCCAGGTGGGCGAGCGTGGCCGGAAGCTGTCGGGAGGGCAGCGGCAGCGCATCGCCATCGCGCGTGCGCTCCTGAAGAAGGCCCCCATCCTCGCGCTCGACGAGGCGACCTCCCACCTCGACTACGAGACGGAGGCCGCCATCCAGCGGTCGGTCCGCAACGCCTCCACCCGGATGAGCATGATCGTCGTGGCGCACCGCCTCTCCACCATCCGCCATGCGGACCAGATCCTGGTGCTCGACCAGGGGCGGGTCCGGGAGCAGGGGCGTCATGAGGCGCTGCTCGCGCGAGGTGGGCTCTACGCCTTCCTGTGGAGCCTTCAGCAGGGTGAATGACTTTCCGAACCGGGAGGCCGTGATGGATGCCGTGCAGCGAGAGCAGATCGACAGCCTGTTCAGCTCCTGGAGTGACTCGGAGGGCCCCGGGGGGGCGCTGGGCATCTATCGAGAGGGGGAGCTCATCCACGCGCGGGGATATGGCGCCGCGAACCTGGAGAGCGCGGTCCCCATCACCCCGTCCACCGTGTTCCACGTGGCCTCGCTCTCCAAGCAGTTCACCGCCGTGGTGGTGGGGCTCCTGGCGCGAGAGGGGCGCATCTGCCTCGACGACGACATCCGGCGTCACGTGCCGGAGCTGCCCGAGGGGCCGCCCATCACCTTCCGGCACATCATCCACCACACCAGCGGCCTGAGAGACCAGTGGGACCTGCTGCGGTTGGCGGGCTGGCGCGCCGCGGACCTCAAGACGACGGGCGACATCCTGTGGCTGGCCTCGCGCCAGAAGGCGTTGAACTTCCCGACCGGCACCCGGTACCAGTACATCAACACCGGCTACACCTTGATGGCCATCGCGGTCGAGCGCATCACCGGCCGCTCCCTGCAAGCCCACGCGGAGGAGCACCTCTTCGCGCCGCTCGGGATGCACCACACGTGCTTCCAGGACGACCACCGGAAGCTCGTCCGGAATCGCGCCCTGGCCTACTCGCGCGAAGCGGGCGGCCCGTGGAAGCTCAACGTCCCCGCCTACGAGACCATCGGCCCCACGGGGCTGCTCTCGACGGTCGAGGACTTCGCCCGCTGGGAGCGCAACTTCCACTCTCCGACCGTGGGAGACGTGGACTTCATCCGGCAGCTCTCGCAACCGGGGGCCTTCGACGACGGGCGACCGCTCGGCTACGGCTTCGGCCTCATCCTGGGCCGATACCGGGGACTGCCCGTCGCGGAGCACGCGGGGGGCGACGCGGGCTTCGCGTCCTACTTCCTTCGCTTCCCCGCGCAGCGCCTGTCGGTCGCCATCTTCTGCAACGCCGCGGAGCTGCGGCCGGGGCCGCTGACCCGGCGGATCGCCGACATCCTCCTGGCGGACCACTTCGAGGAAGGGTCGGCAGGGGACCGCCAGCTCCCCTCATGGGCGGGCCGGGCCGCGGGCGCCACCGACGCCGCCTCGGACACGTTCGAGGCCCTGACCGGCCTCTACCGGGACACCTGGAGCGGGACGACGCTCGGGCTCGAGGCCCGGGGAGGAAAGCTCTTCCTCGTGCCGAGCACCGGTGGAACGTATGAGCTGCTGCCGGCCGGCCCCGGCTGCTGGCGGTTTCCGGAGGTGGATGCGCAATGCCAGTTCACGCCCGCGCAAGGGGATGCTCCCGCTCGGATGAAGGTGACCCACGCGGGGCAGACCACCGCGCTCTGTGAGCGCGTCGAGGTGCCGCCCCGGGGGCCCGAGTCGCTGGCCGAGTACGCCGGCACCTACCGGAGCGAGGAGCTGGGGGTTCACTACACCTTCGCTGTCTCGGGTGAGGCCCTCGTCCTGCGGCGGGAGAAGTTCGCGGAGGCCCGCGTCCAGTTCACCTCGGAGGACGATGGCTCGACTCGCAGCGGGGATGGGCTCCACCTGCGCTTCGTCCGGGATTCACGTGGCCAGGTCAGCGGCCTGCTCGTGAGCGCCGAGCGGGCCTGGAACATCCACTTCGCTCGCGCATGAGCCGCCACGGGTCCATCAGGCGGAGGACGGGGAGTCCGGGCCGGAGGCGTCCTCTCCGGGGGGGGCGCTTGCAGTCTCCTGTTCGGCCATCATCTCCGCGACCAGGTCTTCGAGATCCTCGACGAACCGGGCCGCCTGCCGTCGAAGCTCGGCCCCCACCGCCTTGCCATTCTTCAGGGCGCTCTCCGCCAGGGGCCGGAGCTTCTTGCGCAGCTCCTCGCGGTCGAGCTGGGCGCCCACGATGGCACCCAGGGCGAACGAGGTGAGGGCAATGAATGGACGATTCATATGACAGGTTCTACGTGACCCTTTCATGAAGGGTCAAGCAATGGGCTTCGCGGTGTGAAGTGTCATGGGGGAAGACAATGTCATCCAATGCAATATCAGTCGCGACACCCGGTCTGGAGACTTCGGCGGACGCCGTGAGGCTCCTGGAATCCTCGTGCAGACCGCCGTTCTACTCACGGCGGAGTCTCCAGGAACTCATGGAGACGGCGGAGACGCTGCCCACCCTCCTCTCGTTGAGCCACATGTTCGAGCGCCCCATGCGCGGGGGGGAGCACCCGGTCGATTTCTTCCTCTGGCTTTCGGCGAAGGGGCGGCGAGACGTGCTGGCGGGGACCCACGCGGGCCTTCCCGCCACGTTCCATGACCAGGAGTCCTGGAAGCGGATTCGCGACTTCGCCCGAGGCTGGGTGGACGAGACCTCTCCCCTGCACGAGGTCTGCTCCGTCTGGCTCGAGTTCGACGTCCGCGGCCGGCCGACGGGGGTTCCCACGCCGCTGATCTTCTTCACCGTCGAACCCCATGTCTCCCCGGGGCCCGCGCTGGAGCTGCTCCAGCCCCGGTCCTTTGCCTCTCCGGAGTTGGCGAACCTGCGCCGCTGCTGGGATGCCATTCCCGCGACCTGCCGCTACCGCACGGTCGGCGTCCTCTACTCGCGGCCCACGGAGGCCCTGCGCCTCATCCTGATACTGCGGCCGGACGAGGCGTTCTCCTACCTGGAGCGGATCGGCTGGCCGGGCTCGCCGGCGAAGCTGCACCAGCGGATGGCGCGGTTCCTGCGTTTCCACTCGGAGATCGCGCTGCACGTCGATGTCCACCCCGACGGTGTGCAACCCCAGGTGGGGATGGAGATCTACGTAGACGAGGACGCGATGTATCGAGGACGGGGAGGGGACTGCAGGCCCCTGCTCGACCTCACCGTCGAGGAGTCGCTGTGCACGCCAGGCATCCGCGACGCGCTCGCCGTGTGGCCCGGCACCGACACCGTGGGTCTGTCCGATGGGAGCGTGGTGCGGGTGGAGCGCATGTTCCACCACGTGAAGGTCGTGAGCCAGTTGGACCTGAGCCTTCAGGCCAAAGCGTATACCACCGCGGAGTACGAGGTGAGCCCGCCATGGAACCGGTAGCCCGAGCAGATTGGTTCAAGTTCCGCTCCGTCGACTTCACGCAGCTCGACGCCCTGGAGGACTGCCTGGACGCGTTCACGGCGCGGACCCTCGATGGCGTGGTGATTCGACGGGTCTATCCCGAGGAGTACATGCGGGAGATCAGCGCACGCATCGAGCGACACGAGCCGCCGTTCCATGTCTTTCCTCGGGTGGCCGACCCCCTCAGGGCCCGCCAGGGGAAACACCTGTATGGCATCACCCTGGTGGCCGCCCCCCGTGACCTGTCGGAGTACTTCCGCGTGGCGGAGGGCTTTCGCTCCCATTGCCGGGAGCTCTTCCTGGATGGCGCCGACTATGAGGCGCGTCTGAAGTCCATCTTCGAGGTGCTCGGGGGGGGCCGCCCGGTCGAACTCCCGCGCAATCCGGATGGGCAGGGGTACATGCCCGCCACCATCCGGATCCTCCCCGCGGGCGCCGCCATCGACCTCCATTGTGACAACAACCTCAGTCACCATCCCTCCTACACGCACCTGAAGACGGTCTGTGACGTGAACGACCAGCTCAGCTTCTTCCTGACGCTCAACGCACCGGGTAGTGGTGGCGAGCTGGTTGTCTATTCGCGCCGCTGGTCGGACTCGGACGACGTGGAGACCCAGTACGTCGTGAGCAAGGACGCGTCCATGGTCGAAGGCTGCGAGTCGCTCGCCCTCAAGCCTGGGCCCGGGGACCTCATCCTCTTCGCGGGCGGGCGCATCTACCACCGCGTCGCTCCGACGGAAGGAAATCGTCCGCGCTATACCATCGGTGGGTTCCTGGCCCGGGCGAATGAGGGCCGGGCGCTCTACTACTGGAGCTGAGGGCGTCGCGACTGCCTCTGGCGGTGTGTGTGAATGCGGAAAGGGAATGACTCACGAGGTTGAGCAGGCATACACGGAACGAGTGAGTTGTGCTGTTCAGTTTCGTCGCGGACGTCCGACCCGAGGGCAGGCAGGAACTCCTCCCGAGTTGTGTGAGTATGCATTGCGTCAGGAATGGTTGTGATTGATGCCCGTTCCTGAGTCAGCCTTCAGTGCGTCTGTCTGGGTTCCTGCGAAGAAGGAACGGGAGCGATTGCCATGGAAGAGACGGCGAAGCTGGAGGCTCGAGAGGTTCAGGCGCGCGATATCGTCAAGAAGTACTCCCTGTGGGCGATGGGCGCGGGCGCGCTCCCCGTCCCGGGGCTGGACATCGCGACGTTCACGCTCATCCAACTGGGGATGATGCGTGAGCTGGCGGAGCTCCATGCCGTGCCATTCCACGAGCAGCGTGCCAAGGGGGTGATCGCGGCGTTGATCGGCGCGTCCTCGGCCACGCTGCTGGGGCGTCCGCTGGTGTTCAGCCTGTTGAAGGGGGTTCCGGTCATCGGTTCCACGGCGGGCGTCCTGTCCGGTGCCGTGTCGATGGCGGCGCTCTCCCGCGCCATCGGTCGCCTCTTCATCCAGCATTTCGAGACAGGGGGCACCCTGCTCTCGTTCGATGCGAAGGCCATGCGCGCTCACTTCGTGCGTGAGTTCGAGAAGAACGAGGGCGCGCGGGGGAGGGCCTCCACGCCTCCTCCCGTCCAGGATTCATCCGTGTGAAGCAATCACTGGCGGCGGACGACGCCGCCGGGCCGTGAAGGACGCGGCCCGAGAGTCTTGTGTCTGGCGGAGCGACACCGGGGGCCCTGCGCCCCGGACGCCGTCTGTCTTCTCGAGACGGCTCCACGTCGCGTGTCACCTGGTCCCCGCCGGGCACTATCGGCGCAGTACCCGCGGTACGTGCTGCTGCACGAACCAAACAGGAGGAGTACGGACATGGAGAACAACCACGAGACGCAGCAGGTCGACGTGAACACCCAGCCGGCCGATCAGGAGCTGACCGACGAGCAGCTCCTGCAGATGGCCGAGGGTTCCTGCACCTGGGGAGCCAACTGCGGCAAGTAGCCACCGGGCCGCAATAGAACCCCGAACACAGGAGATGGGACGGCGACATTCCGCGGGAGCAGGCCCCGAGAAGTGCGTCATGGGGCTGTCGTTGGCGGTGGCTCCTGTTCGTTGACGTCCTTCACCGGCGCCATGGAACCTTCGTTGGATTCATCGTTGGAACGAGTGGAGTCTCTGCTCCCTTCGTTGCTCATGTCGCCGGTGAGCTTCTCCCGTATCAGGGGAGTCGCGCGGCTGTTGCCCCGGTCCATGGCGGACTTCCTGGGCTTCGAGTGCCGCTTGGGAGAGGGGAATTCACAGACGGACTGCGCCATCAACCTCACGGCGGACGGCGCCCGCTTCCTGGCCGGACACCATGACCAGCAGGTTCCGGACGCGCTGCGGACGGAGAGCTGGCGGCGCGTGCAACGCTTCTATCGCGCCTGGGGAGAGACTCGGGAGCCCGCCTACGTGGACGCGGGCGCGACGTGGTTGGAGTTCGACTCCACCTCGGACGAGCCCAGGCCCAACCTCCTCTTCGGGTACTGGCCTGGGAAGAAGGACATCCGCCGGCCGCTCCCCTGGCTCGTGGAGTCCATCATCCCCATGTTGCTGGGCACTCCCGTCACCCAGGCGTTCCAGTCCCACCTGCTGCGCTGCTTCGACGCGTGTCCACCCGGTACGGATGACTTCCAGGTCGGGCTGATGATCGCCCGCCCCATCCAGGCCGTGCGGTTGTGTGTGTTCGACATCGCGCCAGACGCGGCGCCGGCCTACCTCGAGCGGATCGGTTGGAAGGGGCCGCTGGACGAGGTCCGCCACCTCCTCGAGGTGCTCGCGCCGCACGCGGACTTAATGGGGTTGCACCTGGACGTGGGCGAGCAGCTCTACCCTCAACTGGGACTCGAGCCGGGGTTCGTCGCCGGCCCCTGGGCGCGCCAGCCGCACCTCGAGCCCCGCTGGCATCGCCAGTTCGAGCAGCTCGTGCGCCTGGGGCTGTGTACGCCCGCCAAGCGCGAGGCCTTGATGCGCTGGGTGGGCCATCAGCGGGCGCCGGTGGGGTCGAGGGACGAGGACCTCGTGCTGCTGCGCGGGTTGAGTCACATGAAGGTCGTCCTGCGCGCGGGCGCTCCTTCCCAGGCGAAGGCCTACTTCGGCATCGCGCACCGGCCGCTCATGGCCGTGGATGGGGCGGTGTGAGCCATGGCGACCTCGGACCCGCGCACCCTGGAGGCCAGCGCCGAGGCGGCGCTCGGCTTCTTGTTGGAAGCCCAGGACGCGAGGGGGGCGTGGACGGACTTCATGCTCCCGGCCACCCAGAGCGATGTCTGGGTCAGCGGCTTCGTGGGCACGGTGCTCGCGGGCCTGGTCGAACCCGCCGCGCGCAGGGCCGCGGAGGCCGCCTGGCGGTATCTCGAGGGCGTGGACGGGCAGGGCGGTGGCTGGAGCTACAACGCCTGGGTCCCAGGAGATGCCGACAGCACGCTCTGGGGATTGAGGCTGGCGGAGGCGTTGGGGACGGGTGACTCGGCGCGGGCCCGGCTCGCGGGGGACTTCCTGGCGCGGCACCTGCGCGAGGACGGCGGCCTGGCGACGTATGCCTCGGACGAGGACGTGCGGGACTACATCGGGTTGCCGCCGGAGGTCTCCTTCCAGGGCTGGACGCACTCGCATGTCTGCGTGAGCGCCGCGGGGGCCAACCTCTCCACCCACCGCGCGAGGCTGGGCGCGTTCCTGCTGCGGACCCAGGATGCGCGGGGACACTGGCCCGCGTACTGGTGGTTCGACGAGGAGTACTCCACCGCGGAGGCGGTGGCGGCGCTGACGGGGGTGGCGGACGCGGTGGCGTCTCCCTCGGAGCGGGCCGCCCGGCTCGAGCGCGCCGCCGCGTGGGCTCTGGAGCGCGTGGCGCGCCACGTGGAGTTCGAGGGCCCGCGCCCCCCGTCGTTCGCGTTGGCCCAGGCGCTGCGCGTGGTCGCGCGCGCCCGTCCGTCACCTCGGCGATTGGAGGCCCTCCTCGGAGGGGTCTCCCGACTCTGTGCGTGGCAGACGCCCCGAGGGTGCTGGTCTCCCTCCGCCCGTCTGCGGGTGCCTCGCCCGGATGTGGTGGTGCCGGAGCCCTCCGCGCCGTGGACGCTCTGGAGGGGCGCGCCGCCCGACATCTCCTCGGTGGAGGACATCCTCCGGCACACCTTCACCAACTACTCCCTGGACCTCCACGCCGTCTTCACGACGGCGACCGTGCTCCGTGCCTTGAACGAGGTGCGCGCGCTGCTCCTGGGTCCAGGCTCGCCATGGACGAGGACCTCATGACCGGACTGCCGGAACTCCACCCGCGGCGGGCGTCGACCGAGGCGGAGGCGGAGGTGTTGCGCGCCACGGGCCATGTCCTGCTCCGGGACGTCTTCTCCCCGGAGGAGATCGCCGCCTACCGCCCCGCGCTGCGGGACTACATCCTGGACAAGCGGGAGCGGCTCACCGAGGGCGAGCGCAACCTGGGCGCGAGCCCGGAGAACACCCTCTTCAGCCTGGGGGACGCTCCACGGTCCGTGGCCGACTTCGTGACCGCGCCGCGGCTGGGGGCCATCGCGGCCCGGCTGCTCGGCGTCGACGCCGTGCGAATCCTCCACTTCTGCGGCTTCTTCAAGCCGGGCGGCGGGCCGCCCACGCCGTGGCATCAAGACCTGACCTTCATCCCGTTGGACAGCGATCGCGCGCTCTCCGCCTGGATACCGTTGATGGACGTCACCTCGGAGATGGGGGGACTGGTCTTCGCGGAGGGCTCGCATCACCAGGGCCATCAAGAGTCGTCGGCGGCGAGCCGCTTCCGGTTGGCGCGGAACGGGCCGATGAAGGCCGGAGACCTGTCGCTGCACATGGGGTGGACCCTGCATGCCGCCGGGGGCAACACGAGCACGGTGATGCGCGAGGCCGTCGCCGTGTGCCTCTACGCGGATGGGGCCCGGGTGACGAGCGGGGACGGGCTCCCGTTCCGCCGCAGCCTCATGACGTCCTACTTCGCCGGGCTCCGCCCGGGAGACGTGGCCGCAGGGCCCATGAACCCCGTCGTCTTCCGGCGAAGCGGCCCGCCGGCCGACACGGAAGGAGCGCGCCGGTGAACGCACCCGTCATCCCCGAGGACCGTGGCCTCTCTCCTGGAGTCCGCTCCCTCGGGCTCCCCTCGCTCGAGGAGCCGCACACGCTGACACAGGCGTCGATCGAGACCTTCCGCCGCGACGGGCACGTCAAGCTGCCCGGGGTCCTGACCGCCGCGGAGATCGACGCCTACCGCCCGCACCTGAAGCGGGTGGTGGAGGTGCACAGCGCGGAGTCGCACGCCATGGAGCGCAAGGTGGCGGGCAGCGGGAAGAACTGGATGTTCGTCAACAACCTGTGGACGCGGGACGACCTGGCCCGTCACTTCATCCAGAACCCGCGTCTGGCCCGGCTCGCGGCGGAGCTGCTGGGCGTGGAGGCGGTGCGGCTGTTCCGGGACCAGTCGTATTTCAAGAGCCCGGGCGGCTCCAACACGCCCTGGCATCAGGACTCCCGCTTCATGCCGCTCGACACGGACAAGATCGTCACCTTCTGGGTGCCGCTCACCGCCATCACCCCGGAGATGGCTCCGATGGGGTACGTGACGGGCTCCCATCAGGCCGGCTACCTGGGCACCTCGAACGGCGACGACGAGTCGATGGACCGCTTCGAGGCGGAGCTGCGCGGCAAGGGCTTCCAGCTCGCCAACTACGGCTTCTTCGACGTGGGCGACGTCGCGGCGCACTGGGCCAGCACGCTGCACTCGTCCCGGACCAACGACGCGTCCATCCTTCGGGAGATCGTCGTCATCGTCTACTTCGCGGACGGGGCGCGGGTCGCTCCGGAGAAGCCCCTGGCGAAGACGGCCCATCCGTCCGAGTTCTACGCCAACGTCATCCAGCGCGAGAACCGGGCCACGTCGCTGCCGGGGTTGAAGCCGGGAGAGCTGGCCGCCGGACCGATGACGCCGCTGGTCTACAGCCGTTCGTGGGACGCGCCGCGTGCCCGCTGAGCCTGGACTCGAGGGGAAGGGACCCAACGCGATGATGGCAATGGACGACCGCGACGCCGGGCCACGAGGCGGTGAGACGGTGCGCGTGGAAGCGCTGGGGTTCGAGTCGCTGCTGGCCCCGCTCACGCCGGAGGTGTTCTTCCGCGAGCACTGGGAGCAGCGGCCCCTGGTGACGCGGGGACGCGCGCGCGACTGCTTCGCGCCCTTGTTCTCCATCCGCGACGTGGACCGGGTGATTCGCTACCAGAAGCCCGGCCCTGGACGCCTGGACCTGGTGACGGCGGGAGGGTTCGTCCGCGACAACTTCCTCAACCTCGACAACACCGCCAACATCAACCTGGTCTACGAGAACTACCTGAAGGGGAGCACGCTCGTCCTCAGCGGGCTCGAGGAGACGTGGGAGCCGCTGGAGGTGTTCTGCCGGAAGCTGGAGGGGCAGCTCAGCCACCCGGTCGCCGTGGCGGTCTACCTGACGCCCCCGGGGCACCACGGCGTGCAGCCCCACTTCGACACCCAGGAGAACTTCATCCTCCAGGTCGAGGGGGTGAAGCACTGGAAGGTGTACGGCGCCGGTCAGGCGCTGCCCCGGGTCGAGGGCTCCTATACGCCAGTGGCGCGCGAGCGGCTCCCCGAGCTGCTCCTGGAGACGGACCTCCACCCGGGAGACATGCTCTACGTGCCCCGCGGCTTCGTGCACGAGGCCGAGGCGCGGGAGCAGGCCTCCCTGCACATCACCGTGGACGTCCATGTCCGCACGTGGCGTGACTTCCTCGAGGACGCGCTCGCGGCCATGGCGGAGCGTGACCCCCGGTTCCGCAGGTCCCTTCCGCCCGGCCTCTTGCGAGACCCCGGCGCGGTGACCTCGCTGGAGGCGGGGTTCCGGGAGCTGGTGGCGAGCTTCCACCGGGACGTCCGGGTGTCGGACGCGCTGGCGAAGCACGCCGAGAAGCTCATCGTGGCGAGGCCACCGCCGCCGGACGGTCACTTCGCGATGTTGCACGCGGACATCGGCCTGGACACGCCATTGAAGAAGCGGACCGCGGTGCTGACCCGCCGCTTCCAGGAGGCGGCGGTGGCGGGCATCCAGTTCTCGGGGAACCAGCTCCTGGGGCCCGCGAAGATCGCCGAGGCGCTGCGCTACATCGACGAGACGGACCGTGTCGTCGCGTCCCGGCTGCCGGGGGGACTCGGTGACAACGAGAAGCTGGTGCTCGTCCGGCGCCTGGTCCGGGTGGGGTTGCTGACGCACGCCTCGGAGGAATAGGGCATGGGCCTGGCGAGACTGCTCCATCCCCTCGCGCCGACGGTCTTCTTCGCGGAGACCTGGGAGCGCAATCCCTTGGTGCTCCCGGGAGCGCCCGAGCGTTGGTCGGACCTCTTCGCGTCGCGCGACCTCGGGCGCCTGTTGGCCTACCGCCCACCCCGGTCCATCGAGGACATGTCGCTCGTCAAGGAAGGGCGCCATCGGGATGAGAACTGGGTGGCGCCGGACGGCTCGCCACGGCTGGAGCAGGTGCAGGCCGCGTGGCGCGAGGGCTTCACGATCATCATCAACAGGTTGGGGCGGTTCTGGGAGCCCGTGGGCCGCTTCTGCGCCGCCGTGGAGGAGGAGCTGCACCACCCCGTGGGCGCCAACCTCTACATGACACCCGCTGGAGCGCAGGGCTTCAGGGCCCACTTCGACGTCATGGACGCCTTCGTCCTGCAACTCGAAGGCTCCAAGGTGTGGCAGGTGCGAGGACCGCAGCGCGTCCTCCCACTCCCCGACGAACACACCCCCGAGCTGTCCTCGCCCCTGCCACCCGTGCTCCTGGAGCACGAGCTGAAGCGCGGGGAGGTGCTCTACATCCCTCGGGGCTTCATCCACGAGGCCCGTGCGGCGCGGACCCAGTCGGTGCACCTGACGCTCGGCCTCCAGGCCATCACCTGGGAGGAGCTCGTCAGGGCGGCCATCTCCGTCGCCCGGCGCGACGAGCGGTTCCGCAGGGGGCTGCCCCCCGGGTTCCTGGCGGGGTCCACGACGATGGAGCAGACCTTCCAGGCGCTCCTCGCGGAGCTGCCTCGGAAGCTCGAGCTGGACTCCGCCCTCACCCAGCTCGCGGAGCGGCTCGTCGTCCAGAAGCCACCGCCCCCCACGGAGGACCTCCTCGAGGAGCCCGCGGCCTTGGCCATCAGCGCCGTGCTCACGCGGCGTCCGGGCCTGGTGCTGCGGGTCATGGAGGGCCCCGGGTATGCGGGCCTCCAATACTCCGGGGGCAAGCTCGTGGGGCCGGCGAAGATCGCCCCGGCCTTGCGCCACATCCTCCTCGCTTCGGACATCGTCGTCCGGGACCTCCCGGGCCTGAGCGAGAAGGAGCAGCTCGTCCTCGCGGGGCGGCTGGTTCGTGGAGGGGTGCTCCGCGTGAGGGAGGACCCGTGAGCGAGGCGCGCGAGGAGGAGGCCGTGGTGCGTCGGATCGCGGCGCGCGCCTCGACGCTCTGGGAGCGCATGGAGGGCGCCTTCGTCCCCGACGACGGACCGGAGAGTGTCCGGCTGGCGAGCGAGCGCCTCGGGCGGTGGCGCGACAAGGCGGCGGGCGGGGACGCGCGGCTGTTCCAGCAGCGGCTCGACTGGCTCGGCACCACACCCAGGCAGGTGTTGCCCTGGCTGGGCGAGGTCCGGCTCGAGGGGGCGCTGCCCCCGTGGACGCGGACGTTCCGGCGGGCCATGGCGCTGCGACGGACGGTGGGGAAGCGGACGCAGGGCAGCGCGCTTCCCTTCGTCGAGCTGCTGCGCCCCTTCGCGGAGGTCGCCAGGGAGCTGCTCGACCTCGAGTGCCATGCCCTGCTCACGGAAGCGGCCTTCGACGACCTGGTGGAGGACCTGCTCCACGAGTTGAGTCATGTCGCGGCGCCCGCCTTGCTCGCGGAGTTCGTGGCCTTCCGTTCGAGCCGGGGAGGGCGCGCGGAGCCCTCTTCCCGTGTGCTGTACGAGGCCTTCACCGCGCAGCAGCTCGGAGAGGGCCTGTGGACGTTCTTCACCGACTACGCCGTGCTCGCGCGCCTGCTCTCGCGAGTCACCGAGCAGTGGGCGGCGCAGGTCGGTGAACTCGCCCGCGCCGTGAAGGCGGACCGCTGGGGGCTGCAGCGCCTCTTCACGCATGGGGCTCCGCTGGGACGCATCGCCTCCGTCCAATCCTCGCTCTCGGATCGACACCTGGGAGGCCGCACGGTCGCCCGCGTCACGTTCGAAGGAGGGGCGCGCCTCTACTTCAAGCCTCGGGGCCTGGGCGTCGAGGTGGCCTGGTACGAGCTGCTCGAGGCGCTGAATGCGCGCGGGGGAGACTTCCACCTCCTGCGGGTGCTCGACCGCGGCGCGTGGGGCTGGGTGGAGCCCGCGGTGCCCGCGCCCTGCGCGGATGCGGGAGAGCTTCGACGGTTCTATGTCCGCTCGGGGATGTTGCTGGGCCTCCTCTACGTGCTCGAGGCCTCGGACTGCTTCTACGAGAACGTCGTCGCCGCGGGCGCCTTCCCCGTCCTCATCGACACGGAGATGTTGATGCACCACGTCCCCCACCAGCGCCGGGACGGTGGGGCGGACGAAGCGCTCGCGCGGGACCTCGTCGTCGATTCCGTCTGTCGCGCGGGCTTCCTCCCCGCGTGGGACGTGGGGCCTCGGGGGGAGCGTGTCGACATCAGCGGGCTGGGGGCCACCGCGGGACAGGTGACCGGCTACCTGCGGAGGCAGTGGCATCACATCAACACCGATGCCATGGGATTGGAGCAGGTGCCCATCCGCTTGGAGGCGGAGGACCACCTGCCTCGACTCGGTGACGAGCGTCCGCGGGTCTCCGCGCACGCTGAAGCGCTCGTCGAGGGCTTCACCCGGATGTACCGGCAGCTCCGCGAGCATCGAAGGGAGCTGAGCCAGCCGGGCTCGCCGCTCGCGCGCCTGGCCTCCCAGGAGATTCGGTTCGTCTTCCATGCCTCGCGCATCTACGGGCTGTTGCTGAAGCGGCTCGGCGCGCCGAAGCACCTGCGCGTCGGCGTGGAGCGAAGCCTCGAGACGGACATCCTCAGCCGCTTCTACGTGGAATCGCCCGAGAAGGCCCGGTACTGGCCGCTGCTCGCGGCGGAGCTGGAGTCCCTCGAGCAGTTGGACCTTCCCTGCTTCAGGGCACGCGCGGACAGCCATTCGCTCACCCTCCCCACGGGGTACGTCCTGCCCGAGGCGTTCCTGGAGAGTGGCCGCGAGCGCGTGTGGCGCAAGCTCTCGCTCCTGGACGAGGCGGACCTGGCGTCCCAGGTGCGCTTCATCCACGCGGCGCTGAGCATGGGCGGCGCCTCCCGGGACCCCGCGTCCGCCTCGCGGTCCGGGCAGGAACCTCCTCGTTGCGACGAAGCGCCCCTGTCTCGCGAGGCGCTCGTCGCGGAGGCCGCCTCCATCGCCGCCGGGCTGCGCGCGCGGTCCATCCCCGCGGCCGATGGTGGGGCCACGTGGCTCGCGCCTCGGCTGGCGCCCCACTCGGGGCAGCATCCCCTGAGCCCGCTGCGCCTGGACCTGTACGACGGCCTGGGAGGCATCGCGCTGTTCCACGCGGCGCTGGAGCACGTCTCCGGTACGGGCCGCGAGATGGCGCTCGCGGCCTTGTCCTCGTTGCGGCGGTTCGTGGCGTCGGCCACCCCGGAGCTCGCGGCGCAGGAGGGGTATCCCCTGGGCGCGGCCTCGGGCATCGGCTCCTTCCTCTACGTGCTGTGCCGGACCTCTTCGTTGTTGGGGGAACCCGCGCTCCTGGACGACGCCTCCCGGGCCGCGAGCCTCATCACCCCGGAGGTCATCGCGGCGGACGACCAGTTCGATACCGTGTCGGGCGCGGCGGGAGCCCTCCTGGGGTTGTTGGTCTTGCATCAGGCGACGGGGTTGGAGACGGCGTTGGAGCGGGCCCGTCGATGTGGCGCGCACCTGCTCGAACACCAGCGCCCCTGTGAGCCGGCGGGCGCGGCATGGTTCGCGAGGAAGGGACGACCACTGACGGGGATCGCTCACGGCGCCGCGGGGATTGCCCTCGCGCTGCTGCGGCTGCACGCCGTGGTGGGGGACTCACGGCTGCGAGTCGCGGCGGAGCGAGCGTTGGCGTTCGAGGATTCCGTCTTCGTCCCCTCGGAGGCAGGCTGGCCAGACTTCCGGCATGTCCGGGGGGGCGCGCCCTCGTTCACGAACACCTGGTGTCATGGGGCAGCTGGCGTGGGGCTCGCGCGCCTGTCGGGGCGGGCCGTCCTCGACTCCGTGGCGGTGCGGCGCGACATCGACGCCGCCGTCTCCCGCGTGAGGAAGCAGGGCTTGGGGGACCGGGACGGGGTGTGTTGTGGCCAGGCGGGTGTCATCGAGCTGCTCTTCTCGGCGGCACGCTCGAGTGCTGACGAGGGGCTCGAAGCGCTGGCGCTCCGCCAGGCCTCCGCGGTGGTGCGGCGGGCTCGGACGGGAGGCTACCGGTTCGCCGGGGTCGAGCAGGGCGGCTTCCTCGAGCCGGCGTTCTTCCAGGGGCTCTCGGGCATCGGCTACCAACTGCTGCGGCTCGCCTTCCCGGGCCGTCTTCCCTCGGTGCTCGTCTGGGAATGAGGGACGGCCCATGGAGCGGAACGGCATGATGGAGCGGCTCACTTCCTTCCTGGCCCGCACGCGGGGCCCGGTGTCCGGCGGCGACGAGGTCGTCGCGCAGGCCCGCGAGTTGCTGGAGCAGGCCTATGTCCACCTGCCCGACGACGCGCTCACGGAGGTGGCGCCCCTGGGACGGCTGGAGGCGCTCCAACGCGCGCTGCCCTCGGAGCGGAGCCAGCTCCACCGGGAGCTGCTCGCGGTCTTCGCGCGACTGGGAGACCGCCACACCCACTGCGCCCTGCCCGAACCCTTCGCGAGCCACGTCGCGTTCCTGCCCTTCCTGGTGGGGGAGTTCCTGGAGGGGGAGTTCCCGCGCGTCACGGTGCTCGACTCCGCCGTGGAGGCGCTGGAGCGCGGAGACATCCTCGTCTCGTGGAATGGCGCCGCCCTGGCCGAGGTCCTCGGACGTCACCGGGCGTGGCAACACGGCGCCCATCCCGAGGCCCGCCACGCGAAGGCGGTGCAGACGCTGACCTTCCGACCCCTGTCGATGCTGCCTCCGCCCGATGAAGAGGCGGTCGTCCTGGAGTGCGTGTCCGCGCGCGGGATGCACAAGGAGGTCCGGCTGGTGTGGCAGGTGGCGGACGCCGCGTGGCTCGCGCGGCACTTCGCCTCCTCCCTGAGCGGAGCCTCCGAGGTCCGCCTCGAGAACGAAGGCGCGCTTCTCGCGCGCCGGGTGGACACCTCGCGGGGGACGTTCGGCTACATCCGGGTGGACTCGTTCGCGGGGCGCCCCGAGGTCGTCCTGGAGCAGTTCACGCGGGCACTGACTGACATGCCCCACCAGGGCGTCATCCTGGACCTGCGGCGCTGCGAAGACGGAATCGTGCGGAGTGGGGAGCGGCTGCTCCAGCTCTTCACCTCGCGGAGGATCCAACCCCAGCCCTTCCAGTTCCGACTGACGCCGTTGACCACCTCGCTCGTCCGTTCGGTGCCAGCGCTCGCGGAGTGGCGAGGCGCCGTCGAGCGCGCTGCGGCGCAGGGGCGGACCTTCTCGGAGGCCTTGCCGCTGACGCCCGTGGCGGAGGCGAATGGACTGGGACGGAAGTACACGGGCGCGGTCGTGCTCCTCACGAGCGCGCTGACGTACAGCACCGCGGAGATGTTCGCGGCGGGATTCCAGGACCACGGGATAGGGCGGGTGGTGGGGACGGCCGCGCGCACGGGTGGGGGCGGCGCGTCGCCATGGCCGCAGAGCACGCTCTTCAAGCTCTCCGGCAGTGACGCCTTCCGCCCCCTGCCCGAGGGGCCGCGCTTTCGCGTCGCCGTCCGGAGGTGTCAGCGCGTGCATGCGCGGGCGGGCCTTCCGCTCGAGCGCGAGGGGGTGGTCCCCGACGTGCTCCACGCGCCGACGCGGGCGGATCTCCTCCACGGGGAGCGGGACCTGCTGGAGGTGGCCGGAGAGGTGCTGACAGGGATGCGGTAGTCGCGACAACGAAAGGAAGGGGAGCGGGAATGTCCGAAGCGAACTTGGCGGCGAGGGCGCACGAGGTCTCGTCCAGCATCGACTTCCGGCGGCGGCTGCGCGAGCGGCAACAGCTCGTGACGCGGGCGCTGGACCAGCAGTTTCCTCCTGGCTCGGGCCCCCTGACGGCCGCCATCCGAGAGGCCCTCCTGGCGGATGGAAAGCGCCTGCGGCCCATCCTCTGCCTGGAGGCCTGTGAGTTCGTGGGGGGGAGCCTGGAGGCGGCGCTGCCCGCGGCCTGCGCCATCGAGATGATCCACAAGATGACGCTGGTGCACGACGACCTGCCGGCCATGGACGACGCGGAGACGCGCAACGGCCGACCCGCGCTGCACAAGGTGCATGGAGAGGCGCTCGCCATCCTCGCGGGGGATGCGATGCTGGTGCATGCGTTCGGCTTGCTGGCGTCCATCCGGGCGGTGCCCGCGGAGCGGGTGACGGAGGCCATCTCCCGTCTCTGCCAGGCGTTGGGCACCGCGGGGCTGGCGGGAGGACAGGCCCTGGACGTGCTCTCGCAGGCCGAGGACGTGACGCCCGAGAAGCTCGACCACGTCCATACCTGGAAGACGGCGAGCTTCTTCGAGGCGGCCATGGTCATCGGCGCGGAGGTGGGCGGCGCGGACGCGTCCCAGGTCGAGGCGCTCGCCCGGTACGGGAAGCTGCTCGGCAGGGCGTTCCAGATCTCCGACGACCTCCTGGACGCCGGGGACGCGCGGACGGTGGGCAAGGGGGAGGTGACGAACTACGTCCAGCTCCACGGGGTGGAGCTCGCCCGGCGCAGGCTGCGCGAGCTGCTGGACCAGGCCGTCAAGGCGCTCGCCTCGTGCAAGGGGGGCACGCTCCCGCTGCTCGCGGGGCTCACGGAGCTCGTGTGGGAGCGCTCCTGGCGTCCGGCGGAGGGGCCTCATGGCAACGACACCTGATGTGGCGTCGTACCGGTATGACGTCTGCCTGCTGTCGATGCCGTTCCCGGTGCTGAACCAGCCCTCGATGGCCTTGGGGTTGTTGAAGCCCGCCCTGATACGCGCCGGGCTGACGGCGAAGACGTTCTACCCCTGCCTGTGGTTCGCGGAGGAGGTGGGGCTCGACGCCTACGTCGCCATCTGTGACAGCAAGCAGGAGTTCCTGGTGGGGGAGTGGATCTTCGCGGAGGCCGCCTTCCCCGGCTTCCATCCGGAGAGCGACGACTACCTGGAGCGCGTGCTGTCCGCGCCGGTGTCCCGTGGCCTCTTGAGCAAGAGCCGCTTCAGTGGCGACCCGCGCGCGGCGCTGCTCGCGGCGCGAAAGGCGGCCGGGGGCTTCGTCGAGCGGGTCGCCGCCCGGGTCGTGGCGACGCGGCCGCGCATCGTCGGATGTACCTCCACGTTCACCCAGCACTGTGCCTCGTTGGCGGTGCTCCGGAAGGTCCGCGAGCTGGCGCCGGACGTCATCACCGTCATGGGGGGCGCCAACTGCGAGGGGGACATGGGGGTGAGCGCGCGGCGCCATTTCCCCTGGGTGGACTTCGTCGTCTCCGGAGAAGGGGACGCGCTCTTCCCCGCGTTGTGTCAACGCATCCTGGAGCATGGGCGGGACATCCCGGCGCGGCTGTTGCCGGTGGGGGTCATCGGCGAGGCACACCTGCGCCTCCCCGAAGGTTCCCCGGCGCCGAGGGCCTCCGTGTCACGCATGGACACGACGCCCGTGCCGGACTTCGACGACTACTTCGAGGCGCTCGAGGCCTCGCCGCTGGCGCCCTTCATCTTCCCGGGGCTCGCGATGGAGACGTCGCGGGGGTGTTGGTGGGGCAAGAAGCACCACTGCACGTTCTGTGGACTGAACGGCGGCAACATGGACTTCCGCTCCAAGAGCGCCAGTCGGGTCCTGGGGGAGCTGGCGGAGCTGTCCACGCGCTACGGCATCCGCAAGTTCAACATCGTCGACAACATCATGGACCTCGCCTACATCCAGGAGCTGGCGCCGCACCTCGCCACGGAGACGCCCTACACGCTCTTCTTCGAGACGAAGGTCAACCTGAAGCGCTCGCAGCTGGAGCGGCTCGCCGCGGCGGGGATCCGCCGCCTCCAGCCGGGTGTCGAGAGCATGCACGACGAGATCCTCCGACGGGTGGACAAGGGGACCACGGCGCTGCAGAACGTCCAACTGCTCAAGTGGGCGCGCGAGCTGGGCATCTTCATCACGTGGAACTTCCTGTGGGACGTGCCCGGGGAGCAGGACGCCTGGTACGGCGAGATGGCCGAGTGGTTGCCCTGGGTGACCCATCTCCAGCCTCCGGGCGTGGATCGCATCCAATTCCATCGCTTCAGTCCCTATCACCAGCGGCCCGCCAGCTTCGGGCTCGAACTGGAGCCGTACCCGCTCTACGCCCATGTCTATCCGCTCGCTCGCGAGGCGTTGGGGGAGCTGGCGTACTACTTCCATGACGCCCGTCGGAGATCCGCGAAGGAGGAGCTGGAGCGGCGGCCCTTCCTGAAGCAGGTGATGCGGGAGATCGGCCGGTGGAACAAGCTGTGGAACCGCGGAGGTGGTGGTGGCACGGCGGAGGCGCCGGTGCTGCGGATGTTCGACGAGGGCGAGCGGCTGCTCCTGGTGGATACGCGGCCCTGTGCCCAGGCGCGCGAACAGTTCCTCACCGGGCTCGCGAGGCAGATCTACCTCCAGTGTGATGGGATCCAGACCTCGAAGAGCCTGCATGAGGGGCTCGCGAGGCTTGGAGGCGAAGAGGTGCCGCGAGAGGAGGTGCAGGCCCTCCTGGACGACCTCGTGAGGCGCAAGCTGCTGCTGCGACAAGCGGATCGCTTCATCGCCCTGGCCTTGCGCGCGGTGTCGCGGATTCCAGACTCGGACGAGGACTTCCCCGGGGGCTACACGGACGTGGACCGTTGGCGCGAGAGCCTCGAGGAGGACGAAGGCGCGAGGTGGTCCCGGGCGTCATAGTGGTGGGAGTGACCTCCCTGGGGTCATCCGGGCGAAGCGATGTCGGTCTGTCTCTTGGCCCCTCGTGGGCCGCTCACATCGAGCGCGACGATGTCGGACTCCTCGAGCTGTCGCTCGAGCCGCTCAACGACGCGCTCACTGACTACCACCACCGTCGCGGTTGCTCGAGCAAAGTCGGTCGATGGTGGCGCTGCAAGACGCCACCTCGCTGGCGGAGGGAGGACCCAGCTCGATCGTCCACACGTCTCGCATGGCTTGTGGCGGTCCTCGCCAACCAGCCTGCCGCCCGGCATCACCTGCAACTCGAGCAGCTGGCCATCGCTCTTGACGCGCCGGAACGCCGCGGGGACCGCCACCGCGCCCGTGAGCCCATCGAGAAGCCGCATGACGTCCGGCCGGACCAGTAGCGTCCAGGGCATGTGGACACTGATTGGGCCGAACTGGCCCCGTGCTCTCCCGGTCAATGGGCCAAAGCCCGAGCCTGGTGTCACCACCGCGCCCTGCGGCACCAACGGCAATACGCTGTCACGCAATGCGGCGAACTCTGCCCAGGGAACATTTCGCGGACGCTCGAGCAGCTTCGCTACCTGCCCGAGCCCCGACAAGTCCACTGCCGGGTAGTCGTATCCTCCTCCTCCCCACTGCGCGGAGCACATGGGGCACGAGACGCCGGGCAGGGCCCAGCGCCGGCCCATGTCGTAGCCGCCACTCCACCGCACCTTCTCGCGTTCCTGCAGCGTGTAGTAGCGCATCTCATTCTCCGGTGGAGTACAGCCGCAGGGTCTCCCAATACGTCATGGGCATGCCGAGTAGCCCATACTTCGCGATCATCCGTCCTCCTTGTTTGAAGTGGTCGTCGCGGGTCGCCGAAATCCTGTTTGCTTCAATCCACTTCCTCCAGTCGCGATTCCAGGGACCTCCCTTTCCGCCCGCGTGGACTCGCTGGTGCTCCTCGACAGCGACCAGCAGGGTGTACTGATGGATGTCGATGCCTACGAACTCGAAGTAGCCCGCGAAGGCGCGCGGAAAGATGTGGTGCCGCTCCTTCGGCCGCTTCGTCCACTCGGCGATGGCCTTCCTTGCCGCCTTGACGCTCGGCAACTCGTCGCGCCGGTACCACGGAATGATGAAGACGGGAATCCGCCCAGGCAACGGCATTGCGCCGCCCCAGTACCTCTGGATGCGGGCTGTCGCACCGCCGGTTTGCGCTGGTGGGAACCGCAGCGCGAGTGGGGGCGAGGCAAGATCCTCACAGCGAAATAGCCCACATTCCTCCTCGCTACAGGCGGGCGCATAGCACCCGGTTTCCTCCCCGGAGGCCGCTGACCTCGCGCACTCCTCTGCGGAGTCGTCCACGCCACTGTCGAGCAGTTCGTCGCCGACGGGGTCTGGCATCGATGCGCATGCGGTCACCAGGACCGCACACCACAACAGCACCGCAAGTCTCATGGACTCCCCCGCGCTGCCTCGAGGCCGCGCTCCCGTAGACGAGCTGCACCCGCTTGCGGACCAACATCCGAGCTCACGCCGAGTCCGTTCGCCCCTCGACGCTCCTCGTTGTGGTGCCCCTCCCCAGTCGTTGAACGCTGGGGGCCTGGTGAAGGTAGATCGTCCGAGAAGTGAGCTCGGTCGTTCAGACTACGGAGGAGCCTTCGGGAGAAGGGTTGGATTCTGTCGGAGCGCTGTTCTGCCGGCGGGCTTCTTCCTCAAAAGCGACGAGGACGAGCGCTCGGAGCTTCTCGATGTCACTCGATGCGTTGAAGTACACGCGGCTCCGTCCGATTCCATCTGGTGCCGTCTCGACCTCGAATCCTGGCGCAAGCATCGCGGCTTGCTCCGCGGGCAGTCTCGTGACCAAGGACTTCTTCTTGCCGTTCGTGAAAGCCCTCAGGAACCACGACGTCACTTTGCCCAGATTGATGCCAAAGTAGGTCGTCGAGTCCTTGTAGCTGATGGCTTGTTTGAGTGCGGACTCGGCGCACAGCTTCTGGACGATTCGGAAGATCTCCAGTTCGAGTTCCGTCGTCTCGACCTGCGCGCTGGTCGCCGTGTCGCCTGCCTCGACCGTTCGCTGGAGCGCTTCGACGGGAGATGTCACGACGGCAGGTGCAGGTGCTGGGATGTTGGGTTGGGCGATCTCCTGCTGGATCGACTTGGTCATCATGTCCAGCAGCGTGGTCTGGATGGACTTCTTGACGATGGGGATGAACCGCTCGACGACACTGCGGGTCACGCGCCCGGAGACCAGCTCGACCTCCGCCAGGAGGAATCGCACGAAGCTCTCCGACGGGTTGCGCAGCAACTCGTTGATGAGAGTCGTGACCTTCCCTACGAAGATGATTTCCTCGGCGTGTCCCTGTATCGATGCCGCGTCGAAGAACTCTTTGGTGAATGGGCGGAGGAGTTCGACGTCACGGTCCGTGAATGTGAGGATGTTGAACTCCATGAACGGCGTTGCATCCATCACATTGAGGGATTGGAGGTCGGTGAAGAACCGATAGCGGGTTCCATTGGTCACGACACCAATGCGGACGGATTGCGTGGCGTTGAAGTAGCGAGCCAACTGCCCGTCATGATCCTCCGGGGTGGTGTCGGCGGCCTTGCATTCGATGAACAGGGCGGGTTGTCCCCGGAGATGCAGGGCATAGTCGACCTTCTCCATCACCCCGCCGCGCTTCTTTGCGAAGTCTGCGACGTACTCGGGTTGGGTCTCGGTCGGGTCATAGATGTCGTAGCCGAGTGCTTGGATGAACGGGAGGATGAGGGCCTGCTTCGTGGCCTCTTCCCCCTTGATGAAAGCCTGCCTCTTTCGAACCTGCTCCGAGAGCAGCTTCAAATCCTCACCAAGACCCATGTCATTCCCTCGTGTTCAGGAACATCAATCCGTGGTGTGGTTTACGCTAACGCAAGGCCTGCGCTTGCCTCAAACGTCAATCGAATGAGTGCAGAGCAAGGTCTGGTTTGACACCGCGAAAGTCATTGACCCAGCCAGAATCGGTGAAGCCAGGGTTGAGCAAGGAGGTGGGCAGGGCAGGGGGGCTTTCCAGAATCGCTTCCCGTCGTCCCGTGGGTGCGGCTACCGTTGACGCGCTGTTCCGTCCCTGGCTCGTCCGAGGTACTTCCCGCATGTCGTCGCCCGTCGCCCCTGAGTTCGACCTCGCGTCCGTGGATTCGGAGGGCTTCCACCGTGAGCTGAAGGCGCTGCGGGCGGAGCTGGACGCGGGGCTCGGAGCGGCGGACGAAAAGCACCTCCGGAAGATCGAGTGGTGGGGGCGCGTGGGCACGCTGCTGGGCGTCGCCACCTGCTGGCTGGCCCCCAACCCCTTCAGCGCCGCCGCGCTCAGCGTGGGCCGCTCCACGCGGTGGCTGCTCATGCACCACGTGGGACACCGGGGCTACGACCGGGTCCCAGGCATCCCGCACTCCCGCACGGGCAAGGGCTTCGCCAAGGGCGCGCGCCGCTATCTCGACTGGCTGGACTGGATGCTGCCGGATGCCTGGGTGTTCGAGCACAACGTGCTCCACCACTCGTACACCGGCGAGGAGGCCGACCCGGACCTGCTGGAGCGCAACGCGGAGGGCACGCTGCGCAACCCCGACCGCCCGCTCGCGCTCCGCTACCTCCAACTCGTGCTGCTGGCCCTCACGTGGCGCGCCTCCTACTACGCCCCTGAGACGCTCAGCGCCCTGCGCCGCAAGGGGCGCCGTGACGGCGGGGCGCTCACGCGCGCGGAGTGGAAGGAGCTGCTGCTGAGCTGCTACCTGCCGTACGCCGCCGTCCAGTTCGTCCTCTTCCCGGCGCTGTTCCTCGTCATCGGGCCGTGGGCGGTGTTCAGCGCGTTCTGCAACTCGCTGCTCGCGGACGTCCTCACCAGCGTCCACACCTTCCTCGTCGTCGGCCCGAACCACACCGGCGAGGACCTCTACCGGTTCGACGCATCCCCGGCCAACAAGGGCGTCCGCTACGTCCAGCAGGTGATCGGCAGCGCGAACTACCGCACGGGTGGCGACCTGAACGACTTCGCGCACCTGTGGCTGAACTACCAGATCGAACACCACATCTGGCCAGACCTGCCCATGCTCAAGTACCGCGAGGCGCAGCCGAAGGTCCGCGCCCTCTGCGAGAAGTACGGCATCCCCTACGTGCAGGAGAGCGTGTGGACCCGCGTCCGGAAGATGGTGGACGTGGTCGTCGGCAAGCGCTCCATGCGCAGGCTCACGCCGGTGGACAAGGCGGAGGTTCCACTCCCCGCAACGGACGGCATCCCGGCCACCGCGGCCTGAGCCGGACGCGCCCTCAGGCGGGAGAGGCTCGGCGCGGTCCCTGGGGCCGCGTGAGGGTCTTCGCGGTAGAGGGGGCTTCGGGCTCCTCCCGGCGGAGGACCTCGACGTCCACGACCCTCGCGCCGTCGACGGAGGCGGGAGGCCCGAGCGTCACCACGAGCAGCCGATAGGCCTCCTCGAGCCGCTTGTGCAGCTTGACGAAGTTGACCTGCGCCGTGCCGGGCATGTCCTCGGTGTACGTGAAGTACCACCGCATCTCGTCCAGGCTGCTGTAGTAGCGGTCCACCACAGCCTGCTCCTGTTCGGAGAGGTGGACGAGCTGCTCGAAGGCGCTGTCGGCGTAGCGCGAGTCGATGGTCTCGAGCAGCGGCTCCCGGCTGCGCAACCGGGAGAAGAGGTTGAACATCTCGTCACGTCGCGCTTCGAGTCTGCGCATGATGCCGTTGGCGTCCATCGCAATCAGGTTGCGGACGCGGGCGGCCATCTCATCGGCCTTCTTGCGGCGAGCCATGGTGTCCCAGCCTAGCGCTCGGCCGTGGGTGGGGCCAATGGGGGCCCGTCGTGCATCAGTAGACGCGCAGCAGGCGGGCCTGGCACACGAAGCGGGGGTTGCTGAAGTCGACGACCTCGAGCTCCCCCGTCGTCTCCTCGAAGCGCCCCGCGAGGATCCCCGCCGCCGCCATCGCGGCCATGGTGAGCGAGTCCCGCCCTCTCACGTCCTTGAGCTTCCGGAAGTAGACGACGCGGCCCTCCACCGCCCAGAGCGTGTGGATGCCCTCGGGGCGGACACCGCGGGCGTCGGGCGGTGGGGGCGCGAGCTTCACGAGCGAGCCCGGCACGGCGCCGAGGACGAAGGCGTCATAGGCCGGGTTGCCGCTGAGGCTGACGAGCTTCGCGTCGCGCAGCGAGCCGTCGGGGCCCTGGTGCAGCTCCAGGGTGACGATGAGCTTCGCGCCGCCTCCCCGCGCGAGGTTCAGGACCTCGTCCCCGACCTGGCTCCGGGCCCGGAGTCCCTCCGCGTCGACGTCGCCGCGTTCGAGCTCCCGGTCCTTGAGCTGCTCGGCGATGGTGGGCGCGTTGGGGACGGAGGCGCTGGGAGTGCCGGTCGCGCCGTAGTTCTTCAACTGGGTCCCCCAGGCGGTCGCCGCCTGACGCAGGACGCTGGTGCCGGAGAAGACCGGGGCATCCTCGAACCCATCCTCGAGCGCCTCGCGCAGCCGGCTGAAGTAGGGGTCGATCAACCCGTTGGCCACGCGGATGGCGGCCTGTTGGTCGTCGATGAAGCCCTGCACGCGTTCGCCGACACGGGCGCGCTCCTCGCGCGCGAGGGCCTCCGGAGAGGGACCCGGGTCACCCGGGCGGACCGTCTTCCCACTCTGGATCGGCCCCCCTGGCAGGGACGGCGATGGCTTCCCGGGCGAGAGGTGGGAGGGGAGTGAGAGCGGAGCGCCGCCCCGAGGCGGTGGCGCGCGCAGTGGGCTGTCCGCGAGGGCAGGGGGCGGGGGGGTGGGTGCTGGGGGCGGACCCGAGGGCACGACCTCACTGGGTGCCTCGGGGCTGGAGGTCCGCGGCGGCGCTCCGGTCTCCCGAGGTCCAGGGGCCTCCACGGGCGCGAGGACAATCGGAGTCTCGGGAGCGCTCGGGGGGGAGGAGGGCGCCGCGCCGGGAGCCGGCTTGCGCGTGGGGGGGCGTCCGGTCGGTGGGGCGAGAGGAGCGCTCGCCACGGGCGCGGCGGGCGCCGATGGCTGGGTGACGACCTCGACGAAGAGCGGTTCGGGGGCTGGAGGGCGGGGCGCCGGGGGCACGCGGTGCGGCGTGTTCCAGAGGAGCGCCAGCACGAGGGCGTGGAGTGCCAACGAGGCCAGGCCCGCCCATGCGAGGCGTCGATACCGCCGCATCACGACTCCCACATCCCCTGGCGCCCGGAGGGGCGCTCCATGCCGGCCCGCGTGGAGGGTTCCAGCCTAGTTCTTTCCACCCCGCCGCGCTCCTCGGGCGATGGCCGGGAGGTGTGCGTCGTTGGACGCGAGGCCCGCCCTGCATGCCTGCTAACCTCGGGGCATGGTGCTCAAGATCGTCCAGGCAGGAGAGCCGGTCCTGCGTCAGAAAGCCCGAGACCTGACGCCCGAGGAGATTGGAAGCCCCGAGGTGCAGCGCCTCATCGTGCTGATGCGGGACACGATGCGGGATGCGCCGGGGGTCGGACTGGCCGCGCCGCAGGTGGGCGTGGGGGTGCGACTCGTGGTCGTCGAGGACCGCGCCGAGTACCAGGCCGGCGTGCCTCCCGCGGACCTCGCGGCGCGCGAGCGGTCGCCGGTTCCCTTCCACGTCCTCATCAACCCGCGCCTCGTCGTGGAGGACGCCACTCCGGCCGAGTTCCACGAGGGCTGCCTCAGTGTCACGGGCTTCACGGCGCTGGTGGCGCGGGCTCGGAGCGTGAGGGTGGAGGCGCTGGACGAGAGGGGACAGCCCGTGACGGTGCGCGGAACGGGCTGGTACGCGCGCATCCTCCAGCACGAGCTGGACCACCTGGACGGCACGCTCTACCTGGACCGGATGGAGACGCGCAGCTTCGCGACGCTGGAGAACCACCGTCGCTACTGGGCGGGGCGCTCCACGGCCGACGTGCGGGAGGCGCTGGGGCTGGCCACGTCCCCCGGGACGAAACGCTGACGCGTTCCGGAGCCGCCCACCCATCGCGTTCCGGACAGGACGCGCCCCTGGGCGCGCGCACCATCTGACAGTGGTGGTGACTTCGCGCGACGTCGCCTGGAGGCCGCCCGCATGATGGGGCACGAGGGTGGGCCCGACACGGGCCACCCCTGGAGGAGTCATGAGCAGCCTGTTGTTCGCCCCGCTGACGTTGCGCGGTGTCACCCTGCGCAATCGCATCGGTGTCTCGCCCATGTGTCAGTACTCGGCATCGGATGGCTTCGCCGACGAGTGGCACTTCGTGCACCTGGGCAGTCGCGCGGTGGGCGGGGCCGGCCTCATCCTCGTCGAGGCGACGGCGGTCGAGGACATCGGGCGCATCTCGCCCAAGGACCTCGGGTTGTGGAAGGGCGCGCACATCGACTCGTTGGCGCGCATCGCGCGGTTCATCTCCAGGCAGGGGGCGACGCCGGGTGTCCAGCTGGCCCACGCTGGCCGCAAGGCGTCCACCGCGCCCCCGTGGGAGGGAGGTGGCGCCGTCGCACCGAACGCCGGGGGCTGGCGCCCGGTGGGGCCGGGCCCGGAGCCTTTCGACGCGAAGTCCCCGGCGCCCGAGCCGCTCGACGCGGACGGCATCGCGCGCGTCGTGCGGGCCTTCGCGGATGCGACGGTGCGCGCGCGGACCGCGGGCTTCCGCGTCGTCGAGATTCACGCGGCCCATGGCTACCTGCTGCACGAGTTCCTCTCTCCGCTGACCAACCACCGTGAAGATCGCTACGGCGGCACCTTCGAGGGCCGCTCGCGCTTCCTCCGCGAGGTCGTCCAGGCCGTGCGGCAGCAGTGGCCCGACGAGCTGCCGTTGCTCGTGCGCTTGTCGTGCACCGACTGGACGGAGGGCGGCTGGACCGTCGAGGACTCCATCACGCTCGCGCGGTTGCTGGCGAAGGAGGGCGTGGACCTCATCGACTGCTCGTCCGGCGGAGCCGTCCCCGGCGTGAAGATTCCCACCGGTCCGGGCTACCAGACGCGCTTCGCCGAGCGCATCCGCCGCGAGGCGGAGATTCCCACGGGCGCGGTGGGACTCATCCGCTCCGCGATGCAGGCCGAGCACATCCTCCGAACCGAGCAGGCGGACATGGTGTTCCTCGCGCGCGAGCTGCTCCGCGACCCGTACTGGCCGCTGCGCGCCGCGCGCTCGCTCGGCGCCGACGTCGCCTGGCCACCCCAGTACGAGCGGGCTCGCAACTGAGCGGCCGGCGCCGCGGGGTTGCGACGGGGGCGCCGCTCGCGCGATAAGCGGCGGCGATGCTCAACGAAGTCCAGGCCGGTCCCTATACCGTTCGAGGAATCTCCGTGGGAGGCGTGTACACCTCCCTCCAGGTGCCGGAGCTGGACGTCGTGCTCGACGCGGGGATCCCCATCCGCTCCTTCGCGGGCACCGAGCGCATCTTCCTCAGTCACGCCCATCCGGACCACGCCAGCGGGCTGGGCTCGCTGCTCGGCATCCGCCGGTTGCTGGGGAAGGGCGCGCCCCAGCTCTTCCTCCCCGCGGAGCTCGAGTCCTCCGTGAAGGAGGCGCTCCAGGTCCTGGGTCGGCTGCACCACACCTCCATGGAGGTGCACACCGTCCCGATGCTCCCGGGGGACGTGCGGCCGCTCGGTCACGACCTGCATGTCCGCGCCTTCCGGACGCACCACCCGGTGCCCTCGCTGGGCTACCAGTTCATCCGCCGTGTCACGAAGCTGCGGCCCGAGTTCCACGACCTGCCACCCCAGGAGATCGCCCGGCGCCGCAAGGCGGGCGAGGACATCTTCGCGGCGCGGGAGCACCTCGAGCTCGCCTACGCCACGGACTCCCTGGCGAAGGTGCTGGAGACGGAGCCCGGGCTGTTCGACTCGCGGGTGCTCGTCATCGAGTGCACCTTCGTGGACCCGAAGCGCTCCGTGCAGGACGCGAGGGATCGCGCCCACCTGCACCTGGACGAGCTCATCGCGCAGGCCGAGCGCTTCCGCAACGAGGCCATCGTGTTGATGCACTTCAGCCAGTCGCTCGGGCCGCAGGAGGTCCGGGCGCTCCTCGACGCGCGACTGCCGCCCGGGCTGCGTGAGCGCGTCCGGGTCCTCGCGCCCGACGCGGGGCGCTGGTTCGGCTGAGCCGCGCGTCAGTCCGGGCGCAGCGCTTCCAGCTCCGCGAGGAGCGCTCGCAGCGCCGGGGCTTCGAGGGCCCGGTCCACGGAGGCGAAGAACTCCGACAGGTCACCCATCCCCTGGTGCTCGTAGACGCAGGCCTGGAGGCCCATCTCCAACCGGTCCACCTGCTTCACGAGCCGCGCCTCGAACGAGGCCCCGCGCTCGTACTCATCCCAGAGCGCCAGGTACTCCGCGCCACGGGGCAGCTTGCCGACCAGTTGCTCCATCGCCCGGCGCTCCCGCGCGTGCTTGTCCTCCTGGCCCACGCCGTCGTGCGGGGTGAGGTCTCCCACGTACGCCTCGCCCAGGTCGTGGAGCAGCGCGAGGCGCACCGCGCGGGCCGCGTCGGCCTGGGGGAAGTGGGTGTCGGCGAGGAACAGGGTCAGCAGCGCGACGAAGAGCGAGTGCTCGGCGACGCTCTCGCACCGCTCGGGGCTCACGCCCACGCGCAGCCAGCCCTGTCGGAAGAGCTGCTTGAGGTGGTTCAGCTCGAAGTAGGTCTCGATGAGCGGGTGGGTCGCGCGGCCCTTCAGCAGGGCGATGGGCGGGGAAGCCTTGGTCTGCATGGGGCGAACGTATACCGCCCGGACGGGAAGGGCCTGGAGGTCCTCCCGCCTCCAGGCGCTCCCGGCGCGTCGACACGCTCAGAGTCCCGCGACCTTCGACGAGAGCGACAGCGTGTAGACCAGCGTCAGCTCCTGTTGCGAGCGAGGCGGCGCGGTCATCTCGAACCGGACGATGCCATCGGGGCTCACCTTCGTCGGGGCCGGCTTCGTGGCGTCCTTCAGCAAATGGACGCTCACCGAGTCGACCTCGGAGACGGGGATGCGCTCCTCCAGCGCGACGGGCGTCGCGGTGGCGCCCATGTTGGAGAGGAACAGCCGCACGTGGTGCGTCTTCACCTTGCGACCGGTGAGCCGGCTCGACTCCTCCTCGACCTGGGACTGGCGGGCCACGCGCAGCGAGTCCTCGCTACCGAAGCCCAGGCGCACGGACTCACCCCGGCCGGTGAAGCGCAGGTTCGAGCGGCCGACGTGGCCGCTGCCACGCACCAGGTCCACCGGGCCCGCGAGCAGCACCGCCGGCCCCGTGTTCTCGAAGCGGGCCACGCGATGCACCAGCGGCGACTGCTCGGGCGCCACCACCAGCTCCGAGGTCGCCGGCGCGGTGAAGTGGAACAGCGGGACGCGGTGGGCCTCGCCATCCGGGGGCACGCTCGCCCGGTGCGGGGCCGCCAGCGTCAGCGGCTCGCCGCCGTCATCCATGCCGGGCAGCTCCTGGTCGCGCCGGGCCGTGCCGCCGTCCCCCGTGGTCTGGATGACCTCCTCGCGGACGGCGATCTCCACCACCTGCTTCTCCCGCTCCGTCCGCTCGCGCAGCCACAGCCAGTCCTCCTCCAGGCGCGGCGGTGAGGCGCCGAGCGTGGGGCGCGCGGTGGAGAAGGCCAGCTCCACGTCCTTCCAATCCTCCTCGGTGCGCTGCCAGACGACGGCCTCGCACTCCAGGCGCACCGCGAGGGTGTTGTGGGCGCCTGGCTCGAGCGTCGCGCGGTAGGCCGGGCGCCACGCGGCGCAGGGCACCAGGTAGCTGATGGACAACAGCGCCGTTCCACCGGCCGGGTGACCCACCTCCAGCTCGGCGAACGTGTCGAGCGTCGGCGGGGCGTCCTCCGTCCTCGCCTGCGCGCTCCGGGCCTGAGCGAGCTGCTGTTGCACCCGCCCCACCTCGTGCAGCGCCTTGCGCTCGTGGGTGGCCGTCGCCTCCTGCTCCTTGCGGACGGTGTCGAGCTGGTGCTTCCAGGTGTCGATGGAGGCCTTGCCGGCGCCGGCCTGCTCGGAGATGGCGCGGTAGACGTCCGCGTGGGCCGTGTCGAGCAGCGTCTTGCGCGCGCGCAGCCGCTCCAGGTCCGCCAGCGCCTTGCGCTCCTGCTGCTCCAGCTCCGCCACGCGGCGCCCGAGCTCCGTGCGGTGCTCTCGCAGGGCCTCGGGGCGATGGGGCTTGCGCGTGCGTCGGATGCGCGCCTGCGACACCGTCCCTCCGGCCAGCTTCGCCTGGAGCGAGCGATCCACCGCGAGCGGGGACATGCCGGAGAGGACGAGCCGCTGCGCGCCCGGCACGAGCGGCACCTCGCCGCGGCGCTCCACCAGCGCGCGGTCCTCGAGGAGGGTGACCTTGACCACCGGGAGGGTGAGGGGCGTGTTCATCAGGTCCTCCGGTTGCCGCCGTTGAGCATCTTGTTGGCGGGAATCTTCACGGTCCATGTCGCCTTCAGCGTCTGCGCCTCACCCGGCTGGAGCACCACGCGCCACGCACGCTCGCCCTCGACGGGTTGTTCTCCCGGCAGGGGGATGCGCTTCTGCCAGGCGGGGGCGATCTCCGCCTCCTCCACCTTGATGTCCTTCTCCGTGCCCGTGGGGACTGCGGGGATGCGCTCGCAGACCTCCACCAGGACGCGGTTGTGGAGCCGGTTGGCCAGCTCCACGGAGACCTGGTGCGTGAGCATCGTCGAGCCGAAGAGGCCACCGGCGACCTCGTCGAAGCGCGTGTTGCGCGCGACCTTGATGGACTCCTCGACGCCCAAGCCCAGGCGCTGCGTGGCGCCGGGCGGCAGGGTGGGCAACGGCGACGTCATGAGGAACTCGTCGCCGAGCGTGACGTCCACGGGGCCGGCCAGGAGCGGGTAGGGCGTCCGGTTCTCCAGCCGCACCGTGCGGAACGCGCGGGACTCGACGGACGGGACGCAGACGTACTCGGCGGAGATGCCCATGGGGACGACGAGGACCGGCAGCGTGTGCCACGCCGCGTCCGAGGGCACGTCGGCGCGGGACTCCAGGTCGAAGCGCGCGTCGAAGTGCATCGCGGACTCGCGCGGCGCGATGCCCCACGCGGGCAGCGGCGCGTTCCAGATGGTGGAGACCTCCTGCTCGCACACCGCGATGAGCGTCAGGATGTCGACCTGGACGTGGACGGCCTGCAACGCGAGCAGCTCGCGGGTGACGTGCGAGGGCCGGGGTCGCAGGCGTCCGCGGTGCGCCTTGTCCTGCGCGGGGGCCAGCTCCAGCCGGTCGTAGTCGAGCAGCGAGTCCGTGGGCTCCAGGCTCGACGGCACCTGGGGGGATTCGTCCCGGTTCGCCGCCCCGCCACCACCGACGGCCAGCCCGTCGTCCATGTCCGCCTCGGGGGCCTCCAGCTCCATCTCCATCGGCGCCGAGGCTCGCGGGGCGGCGGAGGGCCTGATCCCGCCGAAGCTGGCGGCGCTCGCGGCGCGCAGCTTCGAGCGCTTGGGCGACGGCATCGAGGCGCTGGGCACGTCCTCGGATGGTGGGGTGCTCGGCATTCCTCCTGGTGCCTGGGGCTTGCGCGGCATGGCGCCCGCGGACGAAGGGGGCCGGCCCCGGCGCGCGAGGTCCATCGAGCGGCCCTCCTCGAGGGCTTCCTCCTCGGGAGCCTCGTACGCCGGCGCGGGAGGAGGCGGCGCGAACATGACCGGCTCGTTGCGCGGGGCGGCGGGCATGGGCGGCGGCGGAGGCGGTGGGGGCGGGGCCCGCAGCGTGTCGAAGCCCGCGAACAGCTCATCCAGGCCGGGGGGCGGCTCGCGCCAGCCGGAGCGGGGAGGCGGCGGTTGGCGGCGGCCGATGCGCAGGGCCTTCAGCTCCGGGACCTCCGCCTTCCGGTCGAGCGTGGCCGTGGAGACGGCGACCTTCACGTTCGTCCAGTCCTCGCCCGTGCGCTGGAGCACGGAGGCGCGCATGCGCAGCGTGCCTTCCTCCAGCGTGCGTGGCAGCCGCAGGTCGTACGTCGGCACCCAGCGCGCGCCGGGCACCGCGTACTCCAGCGCGATGAGGGCGGGCTGCTCGCGAGGCCACGGGTTGCCGGACAGCCGCAGCACGGCCGCGCGATAGACGCGCGCGCGCTCGCCACGCACGGAGGAGGACGCCTCGTGGATGCGCTGGCGGCGCACGCGGATGTCGTCCTCGGTGTCGCGCTTGCGCCGCTCCAGCTCCAGCTTCCGTGCATGCAGGGCGGCGAGCTCCGAGTCCACGAAGGACGCCAGCGCGAGCATCGCCTCCACCGGGGCCTCGTGAGGGGCCGGCGCGTCCGGCTTCTGCGGCAGGAAGGTCGGCTCCAGGGCGCCGAGCGTGCCCAGCTCCTGCTCCAGGGCCTCCAGCCGGGCCGTCACGTCCAACAGGCGCTCGAGCGCTTCCTCCAGGGCGCGGTGCTCCTGGGGCACGTCGACCTCGGGTGGGAGCTGCACGTCGAACGTCGCGCGCAGGTCCCGGACCTGGAGGCCGGGAGGTCCCTGGTGCACGAAGGCGCGCATCGTGCCGGGGCGCAGGGACAGCGGCAGGCCGTTGATTCGAATCTCGTTGGGGACGCGGTCCTCCTCGAGTCTGAGCGTGGCCAGGCGCGTGCAAAGCGCGCCCTCCGCGTAGACGGTGACGGCGTCCAACATGGATGGCACGACGAGCATGCGCCCCCTCGGTGCGGGAAAGAGCGGCAACGCTAGTCGAGATCGCCCCCCGGAATCATGCCCCCACCTCGGTCGAGGGCGGAGGCTCGCCCCGACTCAGGGCCACATCCGGATGTGGCCCCCCGGTAGCCGGAGCGCCACCAGGATTTGCCGCGCCGCGCCTTCGCGCCGGACCAGGAGCATGGGCCCCCGTCGCGCGCGGACCTCGCCCTCCTGGGCGGGGCGCCAGCGGATGTCGAAGGCGAGCCGGGCCCGGGCGACGTCGGGGGGCAGCGGTCCCTCGGCGCGCAGGGACTCCACGAACGCGCGTCCGTCCACCAGCGGCCGGGGCTCCACCGTCATGGGATGGAGGCGGGCCCAGGCATCGAACCGCGTGGCGAACGTCGCGCCCAGGCCGGTCACCAGGGAGGGCCAGGTCTTCGCGACCAGCCGTCGTCGCTTGTCGAGCAGCGCGCGTGCGGCGGCCTCCACCCGTCCCGGGTCGAAGCCCGCGGGGACCGGCGCTCCCGTGCCGAGTGCCCGGACCAGGTCGGCCTGCGCCTGGGCGAGGTGCGCTCGCGCGCTCATGGGTGGGCCTCGTGGGTGGCCGTGACGCGGGGACCGGCGCCGCGCGCGACGGCGTCACGCAGGGAGGCCAGCTCGGCGAGCAGGACGTCCTCGGGTGGGAAGTGGTCGTCACGCTCGAGCATCACCGGCACCGGGCCCAGCCTCGCGGCGAGCGCCCCGAGCAGTCGCAGGGGGCCCTCGGGCACCGGGTGCGCGTGGGTGTCGTGATACAGCCCGTCATGGCGCACTCCGCCCGCGACGTGGACGTAGGCCAGCCGCTCCCTCGGGACGATGTCGAGCACCGCGTCCGCGTCCGTCCCGTGGTTGAGCACGTGGGAGTAGAGGTTGGCCACGTCGAGCAGCAGCGACGCGCGCGTCCGGGTGAGCACGGCCCGCAGCAGCTCCGCCTCCGGGAAGGCGGGGTCGGGCCACTCGAACAGGGAGGCCACGTTCTCCAGCGCGAGCGGCACGGGCAGCGCCGCCTGCGCCAGGTGGATGTTCTCCTCCAGGACCTCCAGCATGAGGTCCGACCGGGGCACGGGCAGCAGGTGCCCCGACTCGATGCCCGCCGCGCGGACGAAGGCCAGGTGCTCGCTGATGCACACCGCGCCCAGCCGCTCGGCCAGCCGCGCGAGCCACTCCAGGCGCTTGGGCGAGGGGGGCTCCGCCGAACCCAACCCCAGCGAGACGGCGTGCAGGACGATGGGGACACCCCGCTCGCGCAGTCGGAGCAGGGGCGTGGGCACGGGGCCGGCGGGAGGCAGGTGCTCGGCGAGCACCTCGATGAAGCCCAGGTCCGGCATCCGGTCGATGACGTGCGCCAGCTCGCGTCGCCACCCGATGCCGACGCCCTGGAGCCCGGGGATGCTCACGAGCACCCTCCGCAGCCGCCGCCACCACAACCGCCACCGCCACCGCCGCAGCTTCCGCCTCCATCACCCGAGGAACCCGACGAGTCCGAGGCGGAGTGGACGTTGAGGTGTCGGTTCAGCAGTTGGAAGTCGGCGACCGCGACCGTGCCGAGCCCGTAGAGGCCGACGGACACCGCCAGGTCGTCGAGGCCGAGCGCGCCGAGGCTGCTCGCGCTCTGCGCGGCCAGCTTCACGGGCTCCTGCTGGTCGCGGAACCGCGCGAGGACCGCGTCGCCGTGGAGGGTCCGCCACGAAGGCCGTACCCGGATGAAGAGGACGATGGCGCAGCCGACCAGCAGCAGCCCCAGGAAGCCCACGGGCTTGTCTCGTGAGAGGCCGTGAACCATCCGCGCCACCAGCGCCATCATCAGGATGACGAGCGGCAGCGCGGGGATCCACCGGGAGAAGAACGCCTGGTTCTCGTCGAGGAGCCAGCCTCGCTCCACCAGGGGCTGCTTGAGCGATTCGATGGACGCGTCGGCCGCGCGCTCCAGCTTCGCGGTCTCCATCACTCCCTGGCTGACGGCGTGATACACGGCGCGCTCGATGCGTGGGGCGCCGGCCGGGAGGCCCGCGGCGGTCTCGAGGCGCCCCGGATCGAGGCGGATGGCGCCCTGGTGGAGCAACCGCGCCAGCGCCGTCTCGATGATGGAGGACGGCCCCGCGAGCGTCGCCACCAGGTACGGGTCCGGTCGCCGGGGAAGGTCCTCGTCGCGGTGGGTGTCATGGCGCGTGCCCCGGCGGAGCAGCCGGTTCAGCACGACGCCCAGGATGATGCAGCCGATGAAGGCGGCGACTGCGTACAGCAGGAACTCCGGGCCTGAGATGCGGTGCGTCGGATTCATCGTCGTGACCTCCTTTCGATTCGATTCAGTCCAGCCGGTTCGCTCCCTTCTGGGGAATTCGTCAGAAGAGGTTACAGCGGCGGATTGTGTCATCCGTGTGACGACCTGGGGTCTTTCAGCCCCGGGCCCTGCGCTGGAGCACCGACAACAGGAGGGTGAGCAGTCCCCCGCCGGCCAGGGCGGGGAGGCCGCTCCAGAGGGCGAGCCGGCCCAGCAGGGTCCGCGTGGGCGCGAGGATGGCGTCGTCGCGCGTCTGGACGATGACCACGTAGTTCGTGCTGCCCACGGGGACATACTCCGCGAGCCAGGGGCCTTCGTCGGGCTGCAGGGCATCGACGTGCGCGTCGCTCCGCACGACCTGGTCGCGGGTGGGGAACTGCGGGTTCTCCAGTCCCGGGCGCGGCGCCAGTTGGAGGGCCTCGCGCACGCGCTCCGTGGTCGGCGCGTCGAGCAGGCGCGTCTCGCCGGGGCCGAGGCGCGGATGGACCATGACCATCAGCTCGCTCTCCAGGATGGGGATGCTGCCGCCCCGGGGCGCGTCCTTCGGCGCCACGAGGACGACGTGGGGTTCGCGCTCGTCGGGGGCGTCCAGCCGGAGGCTGCCGAGCGTCGGCCCCGTCCGGGACATGGCGACGACGACCCCGAGCCACCCGCCGTCCGGGGCGAGGATGGGCGCGGAGATGGCGAAGAGGTGCTGTCCATCCACGACCGACTCGAAGCCGCGCGAAACGTACGCGGTCGTCGTCCCCGCGCGCGCGGCTTGCGCCGCCCCCACGAAGTAGTCGCGCCACGCATGGCTCAGGCCCAGCACCTGCGCGTCCGAACGGGGCCACCGCCCGCGCACCACGCCATCCCGGTCCAACACCAGCCACACGGAGAACGGTGAGCCCCCGTCGGGCAGGCGCAGGCCGTGACGCGGTGGGGCCGTGAGGTCCATGGCGTGCAGGAATTCGTGCAGCCCGTCGGTGTCGTGACGGCGCAGGCCGTCCGCGACCGCGGGGAGCCGCGCGGCCCATTCGACGGCGGAGCGGTACGTGTCGAGCTGGTAGAGCACCGCGCCCGCGGCGGTGAGCGCCGCGTGGGTGTCGGCCGCGAGCACTTCTCCGCGCCGCTCGTGCATCTGTCCGAGCGCGACGTGGAGCGCCCCCGCCGTCATCGACAGGAGGAACCAGGTCACGACGGTGAGCGTGCCGGCCAGGACGGGGTGACGGCGGAACCAGCGCCAGGTGCGGCCCGCGCGGCCCGGGCGCCGCGTGACGATGGGCTCGCCCCGCGCGTGGCGCTCCAACTCGAGCGCCAGCTCCGCCGCGGAGCCGTACCGTTGCGCGGGGTTCTTCTCCAGGCACTTGTGGCAGACCGTCTCCAGCTCGGGGTCCACGCGCGGGGCGACGAGGTGCAGCGGCGTGGGGTCGTGCTCCACCACCTGCCGGAGGATGTGGGCCGCGGTGTCGCCCTCGAAGGGGGGCCGGCCCGAGACGAGCTCGTAGAGGATGGCGCCCAGGCCGTAGACGTCCGCGGCGGTGGTGAGGCTCCGGACGCGGCCCTCCGCCTGCTCCGGCGCCATGTACGCGGGCGTGCCCACCACGGAGCCCGTCTGCGTCAGGCCCTCCTGGGCGATGCGCCGGGCGACGCCGAAGTCACCGACGTGTGGTCGGCCCTCGGCGTCCATGAGGATGTTGGGGGGCTTCAGGTCGCGGTGGAGGATGCCGCGCTGGTGGCCGTGGTGGACGGCGCGCGCGACGGCCGCCATCAGCTCCGCCGCCTTGCGAGGCTCGGCGCGCAGCCGCTCCATGTGGTCGGCCAGGCTGCCGCCCTCCATGAGGCGCATGGTGAAGAAGTGGTGGCCCTCGTGCTCGCCGACCTCGTAGAGGGGGACGATGTTCGGGTGGTCCAGGAGCGCGGCGGCCTCCGCCTCGGCGCGGAAGCGGTGGACGTCCACCTCCGTCGCCAGCTCCCCGTCGACGATCATCTTCAACGCCACCAGCCGCTGGAGCCGCAGGTCCCGGGCCTTGAAGACCACGCCCATGCCGCCCCGGGCGATGCGCTCCAGCAGCTCGTAGTCGCCGAAGCGCACGGGCAGCCGCGACGCGGTGGGCGGCAACAGCGCGTGCAGCGCGCTGCCGGAGGGCGAGCGCTCCCGTCCCTCCATCGCCGCGGCCAGGAGACACCGGGGACAGGCCCCGGACAACACCCCGCCGGAGAGCGCGGCGCCACACCTCGAGCAGGCCGGGGGCGATGGGGTCTGGGGCGTGGCCATGGGGCGCGGCGCTCCGTCAGCCCAGCGCGGCGAGGAGGTAGCGCAGCTCCGCCTCCACGGCGTCGTCGCTCTCGACGGTGAGGGAGATCTCCTCGTGGAGCGCGGCCCGGTAGCGCTGGCGCAGCCGGTGGACGGTGACCTTGACGTTGTTCCCGGTCAGCCCGAAGTCGGCGGCGATGGCCTGGTAGGACGTCAGCTCGAGGTCGCTGGTGAGGCAGCCCGCGAGCCGCTCGAAGAGGGCGGACTTCCCCATCCGCCGCCACTCCTCGCGCACCGCCGCCAGCGCGCGCTCCAGCAGGGACAGGGCCCAGTGCCGCTCGAAGAGGCGCTCCGGCGTCACGTCGTGGGACAGCTCGAGCAGGTTGTACTGGCTCTCCGCCGCGTCCGCGTCGATGGACAGGTGGGGCGCGCCCCCTCCGCGCTTCTGCGCCTGCTCGCGGCGCCAGTCGTGGACCAGGTGGTGCTTGAGCGCGGCGAGCAACCACGAGCGGAAGCGGCCCCGCTCCCGGTCCACGCGGGAGAGGTCGTCGCCCTCCAGGAGCCGCGTGAAGAAGCCCTGGGTGAGGTCCAGCGCCGCGTCCGCGTCGTGGCCGTTCCTGCGCACGAAGGCGTAGCAAGGAGGCCAGTACACCTCGCAGAGCGTCGCGAGCGCCGCGCGCGCGTCCTCACCACCCGTCGCCGCGGCGATGAGGCTCCAGCGCGTGGTGATGAACTTCTGGCCGGGATTGCGGACGCTCACACCCACATCATAGCGGCCCGGCCACCCGGACGGGGAGTCCTGGCCGCTGGGGACACGTCAACTGGGGGCGTTCTCCACCACGGGGGGCGCCTCGCGCTCGACGGGGCGCCCCAGGCAATCCTCGCCCGCGAGCGGAGGGAGGGTGGTGCGGGGGCTGTACTCCCAATGCCACGGCTCGGAGCGCACCGTCCGCCGGAAGCCGAACCGACAGGCGTTGGCGGCCAGCCACTCGAAGCGCTGCGACGTCGCGGGACCGACGATGAGGTCCACCGCGAGGCCGCGCTGGTGGTTGGACCGGCCAGGCCTCGCGGCCTTGTTGCCCTTTCCCTTCCGGTACTGTTCGTAGAGCCACCGCTGCTCCCGCGGCGAGCGGTAGCCGCTGGTGACGCGCAGGCGCACGCCGTCCGTTTCGGCCGCCTGGGCCATGCGCTGGTAGGCGAGCGCCGCGTCGCGATGGAGTCGTTCACCGCCGGGCAGGCGCACGAGCTTCGACGTCTTCACCTTGGGTCGACGCGCCCGCTCCGTCTCCGTGGCGAGCGCGTCGCACGCGAGCAGGCACAGGAGGAGCAGCAGACTCCAGCGAGGCAGCGAGAGAGGCATGGTGGCTTCCCGGCCGTCGGACCGGGACATGACTCTCGCGCTTCTATTCCCGCGTTCAAGCAGCCGGGGAGCCGGGCCCTCGTCGGCGTGGCCCGTCGCTCAGAACAGCGTGAGCTGCGCTTGCGGCGGCTTCCGAGGCAGGGGCTGGAAGCCGTGCGCGCGGACCCAGTCCTCGCTGGGGCCGCTCCAGTGATGCGTGTCCATGCGCGCATGTCCCTTCTCATCGAAGGACACGCCCTCCGCCTCGAGGATCTCCCGCTGGCCGTGGCCGGAGGTGCTGATGCCGCCGGTGCGGTTGATGATGCGCTGCCATGGCACCGTCGCGGCGCGCGCGCCCATCGACCCCAGGGCGTGGCCCACGACGCGGGCGTCGCAGCCGTCACCGACGATGGCCGCGATGTCGCCGTAGGTGGCCACCTTCCCGAGCGGGACCTGCTCGACGACCGTGTAGATGCGTTCGTAGTACTCGTGCTCGTCGCGTGGCTGCGTGGACATGGAGAGGTCGTGTGGCTGCGAGGCACCGTTGGCAAGGACTACCCGCTGCGCGAGCCCATGCCCGTCGCGTCGCCCGCACGCAGGCGCTCGTGCAGCGTCTTCGCCGTCAGGTACCAGAACTGGACGTTGCCGAAGCTGAGGATGTCGCCGTCGCGCACGGGCGCTTCCCGGGTCGCCAGCGTGGAGGCGTTGAGGAACGTACCGTTGGTCGAGCCCAGGTCCCGCACGGTGCAGCGCTGCTGGGCTTCGTTCCAGCGCAGCTCCGCGTGCAACTTGGAGACGGAGGCGTCGTCGATGACGAGGTCGCAGTCCATGCGCCGGCCGATGGTCAGTCGCTCCGTGGCGTGCAGGGGCGGCAATGTGGCCACCAGCAGGTGTTCGAATTCGAACAGGAGGGTCATCATGCCCAGCCCGATGTCCTCGGGGTCGGCCATGCGGGTGGGGGCGAGGACCGCCGCCGAGGCTTCCGACGGGGGACGTTGGATGAGGGCGAAGGGCCCCAACTGCCGCTCGAAGGACTCGGAGGGCAGTGACGCGGCGAGGGCGCGCAGTTCCTGGACGGACAACACGTGCGGCAGCCTAGCGGGTCACCCCGCGTGCGCCCAGCGGCTCCAGCAGTGCCATGTACGGGTTTCGTTGACCTGCACGACACGGGTTCCCTACATTGAGCGCTTCATGGTGGGGGCCGGGCTCCGCGAGGAGTGCCGGCCCTCACTCTTTCTTGAACCAGGGAGTGGTGGAAGGAGCTGTGTCGATGGCTAGCGGGAGCGACAACATCCCGATGACCCCCTCCGGGCTGCGCAAGCTCAAGACGGAGCTGAAGCATCTTCAGAGCGTCGAGCGCGGCAAGATTTCGCGGGAGATCGAGGTCGCCCGGGCCCACGGGGACCTCCGCGAGAACGCCGAGTACCACGCGGCCAAGGAGAAGCAGTCGCACATCGAGGGCCGCATCCTGGACCTCAATGACTGGATTGCGCGCGCGGAGGTCATCGACCCGTCGAAGCTGGGCGGCGACAAGGTCATCTTCGGTGCCACGGTGGACCTGCTGGACACGGAGACGGACAAGCCGGTCTCCTACCGCATCGTCGGCGAGCTGGAGGCCGACCTGAAGAAGCGGTGGATCGCCGTGACGTCCCCGGTGGCCCGGGCGCTGATCGGCAAGCGCGTGGGCGACGTCGCCACCGTGCAGAGCCCCGGCGGCGTGCGCGAGCTGGAGATCCAGGAGATCCGCTTCGAGGATCCGGAGCCCGACGAGCCGGCGGCGGAAGGCTGAGCGCCGACAGACGGACGAAGAGCCAGCGGGGGGGCGGGCCACGGCTCGCTCCCCCGAACTCGTTTTCTGGGAGACGTCACCCCCGTTCCGTAGGATGGATGGGCCTGAATCCCGCGTGAACCATCCGCTCGCCAGCCTCGTTGGACCCCTGCGGTACGCGTGCCAGCGTGACTTCGCCATGCTCGCCACCGTCAAGGGCCTGCGCACCGTCGTGGAGCGCGCCCTGGCCGGGGCCAGCGGCGTGGACGCCGAGGCGTTGGGACACCTGCGCGCGGCGCTGCCCTACGTGGACCACGCGGACCCGGAGCGTCGCAAGGCGGCGCTGCGGCGCGTGGTGGTGGGGCTCAAGCTCGGGGGCGTGAGCCTCCCCTCGGAGCTGGAGGGGCTCGCCGCGACGAGCCCGGGCCCAGGGCCGGCCGCCGCGCGGAGGGCCGCGCCGGACGAGGCGCCGCAGGGGGGGCAACGTCCTTCGGACACGAGGGGCGCGCCGTCCGGTGAGGAGCGCGCGTCGCCCTCCCTTCGCGCACCGACTTCGACCGGCCTCCTGTTCGACGCATCTCCGGTGGAGCGCCCCGAGCCGCGCGGGGGGGGCCGGGCGGTGGCGCGGGAGCCCTCCTCGGGCGCACGCACTCCGCCCCAGGACGGTGGCGCGCGGCCCGCGGCGCCACCGACTTCGCGGGGCGACCGCTCGGCGGAGTCGCGTGGGATGGCCCCCGGCGCGGCGTCTCCGCTCCAGGGGAACCGCCCCCAGACGGGGGAAGGTCCCGGACGGGGTGCGGTACCCGGTGCCTCCGGCGCGGGTCGTGCCCCGTCAGGAGGCCCCGCGCGCACTCAGGGGCCGCGGAGCCCTGGCGCTGTCATGGGGACGGGCCCCGTGGGGAACCGCGCGCGGCCCCCGGTCGAGGGCGCCCCCGTCAAGGAGGGGCTGCTGGCGCCCGTGGGTCGTCCTCGCTCCCGTGGGGTGATGGGGCAGGGGGCTCCGGATGGAACGGCGGACGTCCGGCCTCCGCCTGGCTACGTCCAGGTCCCCACCTGGAAGTCGGGCGAGACGGCGCCTCCCGCGCCACGCGCGAAGGTCCCCGGGCCCCGGTCGGCGGCGGTGGCCCCGGGAGCGGCGACCCAGGAGAAGAAGGACAAGGCCCAGCGCAAGAAGAAGCGCGCGGTGGCGGCGGAGGCGTCGCGCTCGGAGGCGAAGCTCCTGTCCATCGCGCCTCGCTCGGGGCCGCTGTCGTCGCCGCTCAAGACGTTGGGCAAGCGCCTGGGGCCGCGCCTCATCTCCGCGCTGGACAAGAAGGGCCTGCGCCGGATGGGGGACATCCTCTTCCTGTTGCCTCGCTGCTACGAGGACCGCAGGCGCCTGCGCACCATCGCGGAGCTGGAGCCGGGGGAGCGGGGCGTCACGGTGGGGACGGTGAAGGTCGCGGACTTCGTCCCGGGCAAGACGGGGCGTCGCATGTTCCGCGCGGTGGTGGGGGATCGCTCGGGGAGCATCGCGGCGACGTACTTCAACGCGGGGCCGTGGCTGAAGAGCCGGTTCACGGTGGGCAAGCGCCTGGTCCTCTCCGGTGAGGTCCGCGCCACCATGAGCGGCCGGGAGATGGCGCACCCGGAGATCGAACCGGCGGACGACCTGGACTCGGTCGGCTCGGTGCACTTCAACCGCATCGTCCCGGTGTACCCGGGCTTCGAGCGTGGTGAGCAGCGCTCGTTCCGGGAGCTGGCCTCGCGCGTCGGCGAGCAGTACGCGCACGCGCTGGAGGACCCGCTGCCCGGGGACCTGCGCCGGCGGCTGGAACTGATGGGGTTGCCGGAGGCGCTGCGGTTCATCCACTTCCCGCCGGACGCCGCCGACCTGGAGGCGCTGGACGCGCACCAGAGCCCGGCGCACCGGCGCCTCGCGTTCGACGAGCTGTTCTTCCTCCAGTTGGGCATGGCGCTCAAGCGTCAGGGCGTCAAGGCGGAGGTGGGCGTCTCCTTCGACGTCACCTCGCCCCGCATGGAGAAGGCGCGCTCGGCGCTGCCCTTCCAGCTCACCGGCGCGCAGGCCCGGGTGGTGGACGAGCTGTCGGGCGACATGGCCCGCCCCGAGCCGATGAACCGGCTGGTGCAGGGGGACGTGGGCAGCGGCAAGACGGCGGTCGCGATGGTCGCCGCGCTGCTGGCGTTGCAGGACGGCTACCAGGTGGCGGTGATGGCGCCGACGGAGATCCTCGCGGAGCAGCACGAGCGGAACTTCCGCAAGGTGCTCGGCCCGCTGGGGTTCCAGGTGGGGCTGGTGAGCGCGTCCGGCACGGCGAAGGCGAAGCGGAAGGTGCGTGACGCGGTGGCGCGCGGCGACATCCACCTCGCGGTGGGGACACACGCGCTCATCCAGGAGGACATCGCGTTCGCGAAGCTGGGGCTCGCGGTCATCGACGAGCAGCACCGCTTCGGCGTGCTCCAGCGCCACTCGCTGATGAGCAAGGGACCCAAGCCGGACGTGCTGGTGATGACGGCCACGCCCATCCCCCGCACGCTGGCGATGACGCTCTACGGGGACCTGGACCTGTCCATCATCGACCAGCTCCCGCCGGGCCGCACGCCCATCACCACGCGGGTCTTCAACGACAAGCAGCGCGGGCGCGTCTACACCGCCATCGCGGCGGAGCTGGAGAAGGGCCACCAGGCCTACGTCGTGTATCCGCTGGTGGAGGAGTCGGAGAAGCTGGACCTGGAGGACGCGACGCGCGGCGTGGAGAAGCTGCGACAGGCGTTCCCGCAGGCCCAGGTGGGCCTGCTGCACGGGCGGATGAAGGCGGAGGAGAAGGACGCGGTGATGGAGGACTTCCGCGAGAAGCGCCTGAACATCCTCGTGTGCACCACGGTGGTGGAGGTGGGGGTCGACGTGCCCAACGCGTCGGTGATGGTGGTGGAGGCGGCGGAGCGCTTCGGCCTGTCGCAACTGCACCAGCTCCGGGGCCGCGTGGGGCGCGGCGCCGCGGCGAGCTACTGCTTCCTGGTGGCGAGCAGCGCGCGCTCGTGGGAGTCCACCGAGCGGCTCGCGGTGATGGAGCAGAGCAGCGACGGCTTCGTCATCGCGGAGAAGGACCTGGAGATTCGCGGGCCGGGCGAGTTCCTCGGCACGCGACAGAGCGGCCTGCCCGAACTGGCCGTGGCCAACCTCGCGCGCGACGGCGACCTGCTCTCCATGGCGCAGGTGGAGGCGCGGCGCATCCTCGCCAGGGACCCGGAGATGAAGTCCCCGGAACATCAGGGCCTCGTGAAGGCGCTCGACGAGCGGTGGGAAGGCCGCCTCGCGCTCGCACGGGTCGGATGACGGTAAACCGGCTTGTTTTGACTTTCGGGTTTGACGGAGACAGCCTGGATGGGCTGTTCCTACCCGAAAGGACCTGACGATGAAGGCAGCGAGGGTGCTGTTCGCGGTCGTGACGATGTGCCTGCTGGGCGCGTGCGGGGCGATGCAGGAGTCGGACGGTGAGGTCTCCGAGCCGTTCGGCCAGAGCGAGGCCTCTCTGAACACCTGCACGAACGACTGTATCGGCACGGGCGGCCCGGCCATCAGTTGTTCGGGCAACACGTGCAGCTCGGCGGGCAACTACGTGGTCTGCGATGGCGTCTTCACCTATTGCCAGACGCCCCCGCAGCCGAACCCCTGCGACACGTTCTCCATCCGTTGCCCCAACGGCTCCACGCTGCGGTGCCGCGCCAACACGCAGTCGTGCGAGCAGTGGACGACGTGCTCCATCATGTGCGACGGCGTGGAGCGCAAGTGCGCCACGCCGCCCGGTCAGGTCTGCGCGCTCTGACGAGGCGGAGGCACGGCGTCACGTGGCGCCGTGCCGCGCTTCACGGAAGCGCCGAGCGCGTGTCTTTCGCTGCCGTCCTCGGCGGCGATGCACTCGGCTCAACGTCCCCGGGCTCTAGGCGTCGGGTTCGGGGGCGCAGGGCTCACGGGTCAGCGGCGTCCGGGCAGGGCTTTTCGAGCCCGGTCTCCAGTCGGGGTATGGCGGGACCGGCGCGACATTGGAGTCTGGTTTGTGATTGCACCGGCGGTATTCGAACCCGGACTCCCGAGGGGCGGGCGTGAAGCCGGCGCGACAGGCAAAGTGACTCCGCCGTGCCTATGGATTGGGGATGGGCGATTGGAGTCGAGCCGACTATCTGTCGAGGCAGGGCATCCGGGATCGGCGTGTGCTGGAGGCGATGGCGGCGCTGACCCGCGCGGACTTCGTGCCGGAGGAGGCAAAGGCCGGTGCGGGTGCCGACACGCCCATTCCCATCGGCTACGGGCAGACCATCAGCCAGCCCTACATCGTGGCGCTGATGACGGAGGCGCTCCAGCTCGAGGGGCACGAGCGCGTGCTGGAGGTCGGCACGGGCTCCGGCTACCAGACGGCGGTGCTGGCGATGCTGTGCCGCGAGGTCTTCACGGTGGAGATCGTCCCGGAGCTTGCCCGCTCGGCCCGTGAGCGGCTGACGGCCTCGGGCTTCACGAACGTGCGCTTCCTCCTGGCGGATGGCTCCAGGGGGTGGCCCGAGCAGGCACCCTTCGACGCCATCCTCGTCACCGCGGCGCCCTCGGAGGTCCCGCCCGCGTTGCTCGGACAGCTCTCCCGGGGCGGCCGGATGGTCGTCCCCGTGGGGCCCACCGCCCACTCCCAGGTGCTGCTCCGCATCCGCCGTGCGCTGGAGCCGGGCCTGCTCCCCACCGTCGAGTCCCTGCTGCCGGTCCGCTTCGTCCCGCTGACGGGCGAGTCCGACCCGACACGGCCGTGAGGCCGCACCCGGTCTCCCGAGTTCCGTCAAGCACGGAAGTGGGATCCGGCCCCGCATGCCTGCACGCCGTCGGGAGGCGCGCGGGCGCGTTGCCCCCGAGCGTGGCGGCCCGCTAACGTCGCGCGCATGATCATCTGTCCGGTCTGTGACCACGTACAGCCCGAGGGAACCGAGTGTGACGTCTGTGGCAAGCGCTTCCCCAGCGACGTCGCGACGGCGGCCCCCGTCGTGGCCACGCTGCCCGAGCTGGAGCTGACGCCTCACTCGGGAGGGCGGGACGCCGTCGAGGCCGCGCCGCTCCCCGAGCTGGACCTGACGCGTCTGCGCAGCGGACCGGACCTCCCCGCGCAGTTGGTGCCCGACCTGGAGTTGACCCAGAACGGCGCGACCGGAGCCGTGCCGGTGGAGCAACTGGCGGAGCTGGACACGGGCCGGGCCCAGGATGACGGCGTGCGCACCGCCGCCGTCGTGGGCTCCGTCGTCTGCCGTTACTGTCGCAACGTCCAGGCTGCGGGGCTGCTCTGCGACAACTGCGGCATGCGCCTGCCCCGGACCCGCGCGGCGGCGCCAGCGGCGGTCCAGGCCGTGGGCGGCGACGACGACTGGAAGCCATGTCCGACATGCCATACGCCCATGCGCCCCGGCCGGGTCTGCGGCGAGTGCGGCGTGCGCGACAGGGGGGAGGAATGAGCACCGTGGGGCCTGTCTTCCGGGCGGAGTTCGCGTGCAGCGAGGGCTGTGATTTCCGGGCGTCGCTCCTCGACGTCGTCTACCGCTGTCCGAAGTGCGAGGGCCTGCTCGAGGTCTGGCACGACGTGGCCGCGCTGAAGGCCGTGTCCGCGAAGGAGTGGAAGCAGCGCTTCGAGACGCGCTTCGGCTCGGCGCGACTGCCGGACGGCTCCGGCGTCTGGGGCAAGCGCGAGTGGGCGCTGCCCGAGCTGCCCGTGGAGGACATCGTCTCGCTGGGCGAGGGCCGCGTGCCCCTCAAGCCCCTGCCGCGCATGGCCTCCGAGCTGGGGCTCGCGGCGCTGGACCTGAAGGAATGCGGCGTGTCGCCGACGGGGAGCTTCAAGGACTGGGGCATGACGGTCCTCGTCTCGGCCGTGAAGCACATGCGCGCCCGGGGCGTGCCCCTGCGCGCCGTGGCGTGCGCGTCCACGGGGGATACGTCCGCGGCCCTGTCCGCCTACTGCGCCGCCGCGGGCATCCCCGCGGTGGTGTTCCTGCCGCGGGACAAGGTGTCGCTCGCCCAGTTGGTGCAGCCCATCTCCAACGGGGCCCGGGTGCTGTCGCTCGACACGGACTTCGATGGCTGCATGCGGCTGGTGCAGGCGGTGACGGCCGACAAGGGCCTCTACCTGGCCAACTCGATGAACTCGCTGCGCATCGAGGGGCAGAAGATGGTCGCGGTGGAGCTGTGCCAGGACCTGGGCTGGGAGCCGCCGGACTGGGTGGTGATTCCGGGCGGGAACCTCGGCAACGCCAGCGCCCTGGGCAAGGGCTTCGAGTTGATGCTGGAGCTGGGGCTCATCTCCCGCCGGCCGCGCATCGCCGTGGCGCAGGCCCAGCGCGCCAATCCCCTGGCCCGGGCGTTCCGGGGCGGCTTCCGCGAACTGGTGCCCATGCAGGCCGAGCGCACCCTCGCGTCCGCCATCCAGATCGGCAATCCCGTCTCGTTCAAGCGCGCGGTGCGCATCCTGAAGGCCTTCGACGGCGTGGTGGAGGAGGCGACCGAGTCCGAGTTGGCCAACGCCGCCGCCCGCGCGGACCGCGAGGGGACCTTCACCTGCCCGCAGACGGGCGTGGCGCTGGCGGCGCTGGAGAAGCTCGTCGCCCAGGGCATCATCGAGAAGGGCGCGCGCGTGGCGGTCATCTCCACCGCGCACGGCCTGAAGTTCGCGGACTTCAAGGTGGGCTACCACCGGAACGAGCTGGCCGACGTCACCAGCCGCTACGCGAACCCGCCGGTGCAACTGCCCGCGAGCCTGGACGCCGTGCGCGGCGCGCTGGCCGACCTGGGCTGACGGAGCCCGCCTGGGCGCGCGGCGTGCGCGCCCGGGTGTGAGCCTTCGCGAGGCTCAGCCGACGACCGCGGTGGCTTCGACCTCGACGAGGATGCCCGGCTCGAAGAGGACGGAGACGCCGATCAGCGAAGCGGGGGCAGGCACGAACCGCACCTCCTGGGCGACCCGCTCGATGCCGGCGACGAAGGCGGGCATCTGCTCGCGCTTCCAATCGACGACGTAGAACGTGAGCCGGACGACGTCGCTGAACGTGGCCCCCGCGGCGGTGAGCGCCGTGGCGACGTTGCGCAGCGCCTGGGCCACCTGTCCCGCCAGGTCTCCAGGCGCGACGAGCCGGCCCTCCGTGTCGTAGGCGACCTGTCCTGCGACGTGGACCTGCCGCGAGCCGGTGGCGATCGCCACCTGGTGGTACGCGTCGGGCTTCATGAGTCCAGCGGGGTTGAGCAGGGTGAGCGGCATGGCGGGCTCCAGAGCGAGATTGGCGAAAGCTCGACTCATATAGCGAGGACATTGGCGAATGCTGTTCCCCACTCCAGCGATGGGGGCGCTACAATCGGGGGTGGGCCATGAAGCGCGCCAACCTCGATGAGATCTTCGCCTTCATGTCCGTCGTCGACGCGGGCAGCTTCGTGGCCGGAGGGCGGACCCTGGGGCTGACGCGCTCCGCTGCGGGCAAGTCCCTGGCTCGGTTGGAGTCCCGGCTCGGAGTGCGCCTGCTCAATCGGACGACCCGGCACGTGAGCCTCACCGACGAAGGCCGCGTCTTCTACGAGAACTGCCTGCAGGTCCTGGCGGCCCTGGATGAAGCGGAGGCCAGCGTCGGGCAGCACACGGGGACACCTCGCGGCGTCTTGCGGCTCACCGTGCCTGGGGCCTTCGGCCGGCTGTGGGTCCTGCCCTTGCTCCGGGAATACTTGAGGCGCTGGCCCGACGTGCAGGTGGAGGTGAGCTTCAGCGATCGCGTCGCGGACGTCATCGAGGAGGGCTACGACCTCGCCGTGCGCATCAACGCGTCCCACGCGGATACACGACTGGTGTCCAGGCTCGTGGCGGAGTTCCGCGCCATCCTCTGCGCGGCCCCGAGCTACCTCGAGGCGCGTGGTGTCCCCGAAAGGGTGGAGGACCTCGCGGCGCATGACTGCCTGTTCTTCAGCAGCCGGGCGCGGCGCCAGCGTTGGCGTCTGCGCGAGAAGGGCGGGGCGTGGGTGGCGGTGGAAGGCCGCAGCCGCCTGCGGCTCGACAGCGGAGAGGCCCTCCGGGACGCGGCGGTCGCGGGGATGGGCATCGCCTTCCTGCCCGGCTTCCTCGTCGACCCGGAGCTGGCGCGCGGTCGCCTCGCGGCGCTGCTGCCGTCCTGCGAGACGGGCACGGTCCGCATCACCGCGCTCTATCCGAGCAAGAGCTACCTGCCCGCGAAGGTGCGGCGCTTCATCGACCTGATGGTCGAGACGTGGAATCCGCCATCCCGTTGAGCGCGCCCACCGCGTGGGGAGCGGGCGCGCCGGACGCGCTCAGTCCGCCAGCAGCGGGACGCGCTTGTCGATGGTGAGGCCGAAGCCCGCGAGGCCCCGGTAGGTGATGTCCGTGTTGGTCATCACCTGGAGCGAGCGCACGCCCAGGTCGTTGAGGATCTGGCAGCCCATGCCCAGGTCGCGCGTCTCCTGCGGCCCGCCGCGCAGGTCGCTGCTGCCGTCCGCGTGGCGCTTGTGGTGGATGCCGAAGTCGTCCCCGTGCATGCCGGGCAGGTACACCAGCACGCCGGTGCCCTCGCGCGCGATGCGGGCGAGCGACTGGTCCAGGAGCGCGTTGCAGTGGCAGGTGGGCGAGCCGAACACGTCACCCATGGCGCAGGCGGCGTGCAGCCGCACCAGCGCGCTCGGGCGCGCCGCGGGGTCGCCCTTCACCAACACCAGCGACTTCGCGTTGTCCGGCAGCCAGGTGTAGGTCAGCGCCGTGAACTCGCCGTAGCGCGTGGTGACGGTGTGCTGCCCCGGCTCGCGGCGCACCAGCCGGTCCTTGCGGCGCCGGTACTCGATGAGGTCCGCGATGGTGATGACGCGCAGGTCGTGCTCGCGCGCGAAGGCCTTCAGGTCCGGCATCCGCATCATGGTGCCGTCGTCCTTCACCAGCTCGCAGAGGATGCCGGACGGGGCCAGCCCGGCCAGGCGGGCGAGGTCCACGGTGGCCTCGGTGTGGCCCGCGCGGCGCAGCACGCCGCCCTCGCGGTAGCGCAGCGGGAAGATGTGGCCGGGGCGCAGGAAGTCGTCCGCCTTGCTCGTCGGGTCCACCAGCGCGCGGATCGTCTTCGCGCGGTCCGCCGCCGACACGCCCGTGGACGTTCCGTGCCGGAAGTCCACGGAGACGGTGAAGGCGGTGCGGTGGGACTCCGTGTTGTCCGCCACCATCTGCGGCAGCCGCAGCGCGTCCAGCCGGTCCGCCAGCATGGGCTGGCAGACGATGCCGCTCGTGTGGCGCACCATGAAGGCCAGGTGCTCCGGCGTCACCATCTCCGCCGCCATGATGAGGTCGCCCTCGTTCTCCCGATCCTCGTCGTCCGCGACGATGACGAACTTGCCCTCGCGGATGTCGGTGATGGCGTCCTCGATGGAGGACAACTGGGGGTCGTGGCTCATGGAGGCGTCGGTCCGCGAGTGGGTCTGCATGTCCTCGCGCATGTAGCGTCAAGGGTCCGCACTGGCAAGCCAACCCGCTCCCAGGTGTGCGTCCCGGTGATGGCCTGGATGAGCCTGTCCCCTTGCTCCTGGTTGCCGTGAGGGCGGAAATTCGTTGGTGCGCCGAGCGTGTGCCTGGGCGCGGGCGGGTGACTCGACGCATGCGGCGGGCTGCTGTAGGGTGCTCGGTCCCGAGATGAGCGCCAACACCCAGGACTTGAGGACCCAGCTCGATCAGTTGCAGGAGAGCCTGGCCGTCCGGCAGAGCACCACCCACTTCGCCCACACGGGCGTGTCCACCATGGCGGCCCTGCTGCTCGCCGGGGCGGCGGGCAAGCTGTTCTACGACTCCCTCCGCACCCCGCTGCTCGCCTGGGGCGTGGCGGCCCTGTCGCTCGGCTTGCTGGTCCACGCGTTCCGTCGCTACGTCCTGGGCCGCCGCGCGCTGTCCGAGGAGCTGAAGCGCTTCCACGCGATGCTGGAGCTGCGCAGCCAGCTACGTCTCGACGACCCCTCCGCGATGCTTCCCCGGTGAGCGGCGCGCGTCGGAAGGCCGTCCGGAAGGGGCGGTTCATCGTCCTCGAGGGACTGGATGGGGCGGGCACCACCACGCAGGCGGAGCGCCTGGCCGCGGCGCTCCGCGCGGAGGGCCACGCCGTCGTCACCACGCGCGAGCCCTCGGACGGGCCCGTGGGGACGATGATTCGTCAGGCCCTCACGGGGCGACTGGGGCTGCCGCACGGCGCGGGACCGCTGTCCCCGGAGACGCTCGCGCTGCTGTTCGCCGCGGACCGGACGGACCACCTCGCGGCCCGGGTGCTCCCGGCGTTGGAGGAGGGGAAGATCGTCCTCTGCGACCGGTACGTGTTGTCGTCCCTGGCGTACCAGGGGGCCTCGCTGCCCATGGACTGGGTGGAGGCGGTGAACACGCACGCCGTGTCCCCGGACCTGACGCTGTTCGTCGGCGTGGCGCCCGAGGTGGCGGCGCGCAGGCGCGCGGTGCGAGGTGGGGCGCAGGAGCTGTTCGAGGCGGACGAGGCGCAGCGGCGCATCGCGAAGCAGTACCTCGCGGCCATCCGGCGCCGGGAGAAGCGCGAGCGCATCGTCCACATCGACGGTGAGCAGGGCATCGAGGCGGTGACGCAGGCCTCGATGGTCCACCTCCGCAAGCTGCTCGCACGCAAGCGCTGAAGCGTTCGGCGCCCCTCAGCGCCGGACCTCGAAGTCCAGGTGGGACTCGGTGTCCCCGCCCGGGCACCCGGCGGTGGAGCCCCGGGTCGTCAGGTCCAGGTGCCCCCGCAGGTGGGTGTCGTCGTTCGCCGTGAGCACCAACGTCCCGCGGATCTCCTGGGTCACCGCGTCCTCCGGCGGGATGCAGTTGAGGCTGATGCTCGCGAAGGCGGTGCGCACCCCGGCGGTGTGGGTCGGCCCCGGGACGAACGTCGTGTTGGACGCGTGCCTCGGAGGCACGGTGACGCTCCCGTCGAGGGTCAGCGTCATGGGGCCCGCCCCGAGCACCGAGCGCTCCAACTGGAGGATGAGCGTGATGTCCGTCTCGTCGTCGACGGCCTCGGGAATCGGGTCGTTGTGTCCCCAGAAGACGAGCTCCGCCGGGGCGCCCCGGTCCAGCGTGACGTTGCGCCGCAGGTCGAAGTCGATCCACGCGCCGCCGAAGTTCTTCATCCGCAGCGTGCCGCTGGGGTTGTCGCCGGTTTCGGAGACCTCGTCCTTGTCCACCTCCCCGGTCCGGAGGGCCCCTTCGTCGGCCTTGTTGCAGCCCACGAGCAGCGGAGGAACCAGGACGAGTGAGGAGAGCAGGGCGGCGCGGACCAGCGTTCGGGCGCGGGAGGAGGGGCTCATGGCCCCCGGATTCAGCAAACTCCGTGCCTCACGGGAGAGCCAGGGAAGGAGGTGCACCGGGGCTGCGGGGGACCCGCCCGGTGGGGCCGGGGGCGGGACAGGGGCGCCCGGATTTCGAGGACCTCCCTCAGAATTTCGAGGTGCGACGGGCCTCCGCGCCCGTGTGCGCCGCCGTCTCGGGGGGCGAACCGGGCCCGCTCCCCGGCCGCGTGGGGCCGAGCGGGCGCGTCCGCTCCCGACGGATCTCCACGCCGATGGGCTAGAGTCCGCGGCTCCATGAACCGCACCGGCGCGGCCGCAATCATCATCGGGAACGAGGTCCTGACCGCGAAGGTCCAGGACCAGAATGGTCCGCACCTCATCAAGCGGCTGCGGGAGGTGGGCATCCCCCTGCGGTCGGTGGAGATGGTGCTCGACGAGGTCGACGACATCGTCGACGCGATGAACCGCGCGCGCTCCCGGGCCCGGTATGTCTTCACCAGCGGCGGCATCGGTCCCACCCATGACGACGTCACGGTGCGCGCGGTGGCGCTCGCGCTGGGGCGGCCCGTGGTGCGGCTGCCGGAGATGGTGTCGCTCATCGAGGCGCGTGCCCCGGGTGGCAAGGTCACCCCGGAGGGCATGCGGCTGGCGGATGCCCCCGAGGGCGCCGTCCTCCTGCCGCAGGCGGGCTCCTGGTTCCCCGTCCTGACGGTGGGCGACGTGTACCTGCTCCCCGGGGTCCCGCAGTTGTTCCGCATGCAACTGGAGACGGTGCTCGCGCGCCTGAGCGGCAGCCCGGTGGTGTTGCACAGCCTCTACCTGCGCCTGGGCGAGAGCGAGATCGCCGCCGTGTTGGACCGCGTCGCCCTGGACATGCCCCACGTGGCCATCGGCTCCTACCCGGAGTTCGATCCGAGCAAGGACTTCCGCGTGAAGATCACCGTGGAGTCCGCGGACCTCGCCCCCGTCCAGGAGGCCGCGGAGCGCATCGTCCGGGGCCTCCCCGCGGGGGCGGTGGTGCGGCGGGAGTAGGGCTCCCGCCGCGGCGTCGCGGGGCGACTACAGCGCCAGCCCCAGCCGCTGACGCAGCCGGAAGAAGTCGTCCGTGAAGGACCAGGCGAGGAGGGTGCGCAGCCGCTCGCCCTCGCGCACCGCCTGGAGCATGGGGTCCGGGGAATCCAGCCGGACGCCCGCGAAGTTCGGGTCCTCGCGCAGCACCATGCCCAGGGCCACGGCGATGTCGGCCGCCATCAGCAGGCCCGCCCGGTCCGCGGAGAAGTCCAGCGCGTCCAGCCACGGGCCCAGCTCCATCCTCTGCACGTCGCCCAGCGCCAGCGCGGGGCCCTCCAGCGCCTTGATGGCCTTGCGGGAGAAGGCCTTGCGCAACTGCTTCACCGTCTCGTCGTTGCGCCGGCCCAGCGCGGCGAACTGCTGCGCGTGGATGCGGACGGTGTTGCCGAAGAGGTCCGCCGTCTCGCCCTGGGACAGCTTCTCCAGCACCGCCGCCTTGTTGAGCAGGCCCATCGCCGCGCGGCCGAGCAGGAACTTCTGCTCCCGCGCGTTGAAGCGCCGGACGACGTCCTGGCCGATGCACACCGACAAGGGCTCGGTCGTCTCCAGCACCGTCAGGCCTCGCCGCGCCTGGTACGCGTCGAACTCCTCCACGCCGAACACCTGCGCCACGGCGCGGATGGCCTTGTAGACGGCGCTGTCCGGCTTGAGCTTGTCCGCCTTCGGGTTGACGCCGACGATGTCGAAGTTCGGCGGGTAGATCTTCTCGAGCTGATCCCCCATGGCCCGCAGCACCTCCAGCAGCGGACCCCGGGCGGTCGGGTGGATGAGGACGGCGTCCACGTCCGTGGAGGTGAGCCCCTCCTTGGGCTCCGGCGACAGGCGCGAGCGCCCCTCCATGTAGAAGGCCAGCTCCACCTCGTTGGCCGAGCGCAGGAACTGGAGGATGGCGGCCACGCAGAAGGCCTTGTCGAGCTGCTTCTGGCCCTCCCACAGCTTGAACAGCGCGTGCAGGCTGTCCACCCTCGTCGGGTCCTGGCGGAGGATCTGCCGGTGCTCCTCGATGGCCAGCGGCACGGAGGACGTGTCGCGGGCGTACAGGCCCGCCAGCGCGAAGCGCGCCGCCAGGTTGGCGCCGTCGCTCTCCACCACCGCGCGGTAGAGCGCGGTGGCGCGGGCGGGCTCGGACAGCGGCCCGGCGTACAGCTCCGCCACGCGGGTGCGCAGCGTCGCCCCGCGGCGCGGGTCCGACGAGGCCGTCGACTGCGCCTGGGCCTCCAGCATCTGCGCCAGCTCCGGCAGGTTGCGCGCGCGCTCGTACAGCACGACGAGCCGGTCCACCAGCGCCGGGTCCCCGGGCGACAGCTCCAGCGCGCGGCGGTACAGCGGCGTGGCCGCGGCGGCGTCCCCCAGCCCCTCGTCGTACGTGCGCGCCAGCTCCAGCGTGAAGCGCGCGCGGGACTCCTGGGGCAGCTCCTGCTGGAGGAGCTTGTGCAGGCAGTCCACCGCGCCCGTCCAGTTGCGGCCGTGCAGGTGGATGGAGGCCAGCCGCTCCAGGGCCTCCAGGTGGCGGGGCTGCGTCGCCAGCACCATCATCAGGTGCGAGCTGGCGCGACCGGGGTCGTTCAACTGCGTCTGGTACAGCGTGCCCAGCGTGAGGTGGAACTGGGCCAGGGTGCGCGGATCGCCGCCCTGCTGCACCCGCTGGCTCAGCATGGTCGCGGCCTCCGCGTACTGCTGTGACTCCAGCAGCAGCGTGGCGCGAAGCTCCAGCGCGTCCACGTTGCCGGGCTGGGCCACCAGCGCCCGCTCCAGCAGCGTCACCGCGCGCGCCTTGTCACCCAGGGCGGCGTGGTGCAGGCGCGCCGCGCTCACGAACGCCGTCGCCGCGGCGGGGCCGTCCTTCTGCGCCAGCTTCGCCTCGGCGCGGCGCTCGTGCAGCGCCGCCATGTCCGCGGAGCCGCCGCGCTGGGCGAGCAGCTCCTCCAGGCCCGCCTGGGCGCCCGGGTGCAGCGGGTCGCGCTCCAGCGCCTGCTTGTACAGCGCCGCCGCGCCCTCCACGTCCTTCTGCACCAGCGCGGCCAGCCGCGCCGCGCCGATGAACGCCTCGATGGCCCCGCGAGGATCCTTGCTGACGCGGGCCTCGGCCTCCAGGGCCGCGCGCGCCGTCGCCGCGTCACCGCGACGCATCGCCACGCGCCGGGTGCCCTGCAGCGCGGGCAGGCCCTGCGGCTGCAGCTCCATCGCCTGGCGGTAGAGCGCGGCGGCCCGCTCCAGGTCTCCGAAGCGCGTCTCCGCCAGCTCCGCCGTGCGCAGGAGCATCTCCAGCGCCTCCTCGGCGTCCCGCGCGTTCGTCAGCCGCAGGGTGTACAGCCGGGCGAGGCCCGCCATGTCGCCGGCCTGCTTGAGCGCGCGCTCCAGCGCGAACGCCAGCCGCGCGTCCGCGGGGTCCGCCTCGAAGGCGCGCTTGTAGGCCTCCAGCGTTCCATCGGAGGGGCCCTTGTCCAGGTCCACAGCGGCGGACAGGCGCAGCGCGGTGGCCAGGCGGGGGTCGCTCACGCGCTCGGCGATGCGCTGACGCAGCTCCGCGCGCCGGGGCCGGTCCGACGCCCGGATGCGCTCCAGCAGGGTGAGGGCGGTGAGGTTGCCCGTGTCCAGGCCCAGCACCGCCTCGCAGCACAGCGCCGCGCGCGACGGCTCCTGGAAGCGGTCCAGGTACAGGCGCGCCAGCTTCAGGTACGCGGTCACCTTGGCCATGGGCGTGCCGCCCACCTGCGTCTCGCGGTCCAGGATGGCCACCAGCTCCTTCATGTTCTCCTGGGCGAGGAACAGCCGCTCCAGGGCGCGCAGCGTGGCGGCGTGGCCCGGCGTCAGCCGCAGCACCTCCTGGTAGGTCTCGATGGCCAGCTCCGGGCGCTGGAGCGAGTCCTCCCAGATGACGGCGGCCTGGAACAGCGCGTTGGCGCGCTCCATGGGGTCGGTGCGGTTGGCGGCCTCCGAGCGCAGCACCTCCACCAGGCTCTCCCACGCACCCTGGGCCCGGTAGATTCGGGCCAGCGCGCGCAGCGCCGGGAAGTAGCTGGGCGCCAGCATCAGCGCCTCCTGGTACGAGGCGATGGCCTCGTTCTCCTGCGACAGCCGCTGCTCGTACAGCTCGCCGATCTTGTAGATGAGCGCGGCGGCCTGCTCGGTGGAGGCGGAGCTCTCCGACTCCGCCCGGTACATGTCCACCAGCTTCTCCCAGCGCCCGTCCTGCGCGTACAGCCGCCCCAGCGCCTTGAGCGCGGGCAGGTACGACGGTGACAGCGCGAGCACCCGCTCGTAGGCGGTGATGGCGCCCGCGCGGTCCTTCAGGTTCTCGTCGAGGATCTCCGCGTTGCGGTGCAGGAGCGACAGCACCTGCTTGGTGTCACCCGCGAGCGACGCCTCCAGGTCGTGTGTCTCCAGCAGCTCCCGGTACCGGCCCGCGCGCTCGTACAGCCGCGCCAGGTTGCGGATGGTGGGCAGGTGGTCCGACGCCAGGTCGAGGATGCGCTTCATGCACTCGATGGCGTGGTCCAGGTCGCCCAGCCGGTCCTCGTACACGCCGGCCATCTTGTTGAGCGTGGTGATGAGCTGATCGCGGTCCGACGTCTGGAGCAGGTCCTGCTCGAACATGGCCACCAGCTCCGCGAAGCGGCCCTGGCGCTCGTAGAGGCGGGTGAGGGCCTTCTGCGCGGGCAGGTACCCCGGCTGCAACTGGAGGCAGGCGTTGTAGCGGGAGATGGCGTCCTCCTGCCGCCCCAGCCGCTCCTCCAGGATTTCGGCCGCCTTGTACATGCGGGCCGCCTTCTGCTTGGCGTCCTCGGCGGCGGCGACCTCCGCGTCGAACACGGAGACCAGGCCCTCCCAGTTCTGCATGCGGTAGTACAGCTTGCCCAGGCCCGCGAGCGCCGCCGAGTGGCCGGGGATGCGCGCGACGATGGCCTGGTAGCGCGCCGCCGCGTCCGCCTCGCGCTTGAGTACCTCCTCGTAGAGCGCGGCCAGCCGCAGGTTGGTGGCGACCAGCTCGCTCTCGTCGTTGAGCGAGCCCACGCGCGCCAGCAGCACGTCCGCCAGCTCCTCGAAGCGGCCCTGCGTCTCGTAGATGCCCGCCAGCTCGCTGAGCACCAGCGGCTCGTTGGGCGCCGCGCGCCGGCCGGCCAGCAGCGCCGCGAGCGCGTCGTCCTTGCGGCCCAGCCGCTCGTAGACCTTGGCGATCTGCAGATAGGCGGGCGCCGCCTGCGGGCCCAGCGCGGTGGCCTCCGCGGCGAGCGCCGCGAGCAGCTCGTCCGTGCGACCCTCGCGCTCCGCCACGCGCTTGAGCGCGGCGAGCAGCTGGAGGTCGGAGCGATCCAACGCGAACGCCTCGCGGTAGAGCGAGGAGGCGGCCTCGCGCTGCTTGAGGCGCTCCTCGAGGAGCAGGCCCGCGGCGGTGAGGTAGTGCGCGCGCAGCGACGGCTGCTGCATGGTCACCGACAGCAGCCGGTAGACCTCCACCAGCGCGGCGGCGTCGTTGCGCGCGGCGTAGACGGACTCCAACTGCGTGAGCACCACCACGTCCGTGGGACGGCGCTCCAGGCACTGGCGCAGGCAGGCCGTGGCGTCGTCGTCGCGCGACAGCCGCTCCTGGAGGACGATGCCCTTCTCGAAGAGCAGGGCCGCCTGGTGGCGCGCGTCGTCGGTGGCGGCCAGCTCCGCGTCGAGCAACTGGATGACCATCTGCCAGTTGCCCACGTCCGCGAAGAGGCGGCGCGCGGCGCGGATGTTGACGAGGTAGCGAGGCGCCAGCTTGTACGCGTTCTGGAAGGCCACCGCCGCGTTGCGCGGGTTCTTCAGTGGCTCCTCCCACAAGAGGCCCACCTCGTGGAAGAGCAGGGCGGCGGTCGCCGCGTCCGTCGCGCTCAGGGCGCGGGCCTCGCGCTCCAGCGAGGCGATGCGCTCGCGCGCCTCGTCCTCGGTGCTGGTGGGCGCGGTCGGAGCGGGCGTGGCCTGCACGGACTGGCTCAAGGTCTCCGTCGCGGACGGTGTGGTCCTCGCGGGCGCTCCAGCTTGCGGAAGTGGGGCCGCGGCGGCGGAGGGCCGCGGGACATCATTGCGCTCGCTCATGGAAGGCCGGCTCCGGGCCAGGACGAGATATTGAGAAAAGGATTGGCCCAGACCGGTCGTAACACGCGCTTGGCCGGTCCCTCAACTTCCCGTCTTTCCTCGCGATTTGGGTGTCTGGATACCCGGGGATCGAGCGGACGGGCCCGGCGCCGCCCCGAGGGCCCGCCGGGCGTCCGGGCGCCGGGGACCAGCGGGCTTCGTCCAGGTTCACCGCCGCGGTCCGGACGAGCTGGTAAACCCGGGGAGCCGCGCCTCGTGTCACGGCGCGGCTCCTGTGAGTCGAGGGGACCGTCCGCTCAGCGCGCGGGCGTCATCGACAGGGGCTCGGGCGCCGTGACGTCGAACCTCCCGCCGGGCTCGTCACCGTCGAGGACTCCATCGAGGTCCCGGTCGAGGCCGATGCGCTGGCCCGAGCCCAGGGGCACGCAGGTGAACGTGAGCTGCCCGTTCGCGGAGAGCGTGGCGCCTCGCAGGGTCGCGGTCGGAATCGGCGGGACACCGCTCCGGTCCGACACGAAACGGCCGTTGCCCACGTAGAGGAAGCCCACGTCGTAGCCGCCGAGCCGCCCCTTCGCCACCATGTCGCACTCGCCCGCGTTCGCCCGGGCGATGAGCAGGTCGATGCGCGTCCCCACGGCGGAGGCGTTCGACGCCGTCAGCGTCACCTGCTGTCCGACGATGGGCGCCAGGTTGGAGTCGAAGGCGAGCATGAACTGCTCCATGTCGAGCTTCGCCTGGTGGCCCTCGGGGGTGAGGGGGATGCCCACCGGGTTGAAGATGGGATCGAAGTCGAAGCCGTGGATGAACGTGAGCAGCGTGGGGATGGAGCCGTCGCTGTTGAAGCCGAAGCCGCGGATCTGGTCTCCGAGGAACGGATCCTCCGGCTGCTTCCCGGCCGCGAACGGCGCTCCGAACATGCCGACCTTCTGGTACAGGTTGCGCATGTGCGGCACCTTGGGGAACTGCGTCGTCACGTCGAACGACGACCGCCCATCCGAGCCGAAGAAACCCTTGAACGCGCCTTCACCCGGGTTCGCGTTCGGGTTCAACACGTGGCACGAGCCGCAAGGGCCGTGGAAGAACGTGGTCGTCCCCAGGAAGAAGTCCTTGCCCGCCTGCTGCCGCGGCGTGAGGGAGTTGTCGAGCTGGCGGATGGGGTTGGGCGGGTAGACGATCTGGAGCGCGAAGTCGGTGAACTTCTGGAGCTGCTGCGGCGTCAGTTGCGCGCCGCGGCCCAGCAGGTCCTGGAAGGCCGGGTTGAACTGCTTGAAGGCCGCCGCCTCGTCGTACGAGCCGTTGTTGGGCTGGGCGCTCACCCCGTCGAAGCCGCCGTTGCGATCTCCCCGCCAGTGCATGGGGCCGTGGTTGGCCATGCCGCGCAGGCTCTGGGTCGACATGGGGCCCTTCATCGGGTGGAACGCGGTGCTCTGCCCGAAGGTCGGGTCATCGCCGAACTCGGGGGGGATGGGCACCACCGGGCTGGGGTTGTTCTTCACCACCGCGTCCGGGTTGCCCAGGTTCCAGGACAGGCTGTCGAAGTCGCCGAAGATGTGACAACTGGCGCAGGACGAGTCTCCGTGACTGGAGCTGTTGCGTGCGTCGTAGAGGAACGGACGCCCCTCCACCACGCTCGCCGGCTCCGGGTTGTACATGCGCACGTGGCCCACCTCCGCGCGGGTCGACGTGTTGACCACGGAGATGCCGTTGTCGAAGCGCGTCAGCACGTAGAGGCGCCGGCGGGCCTCGTCCAGCACGACGCCCGTGGGGCCTCCGCCGGTGAGCTCGATTTGATTCGCGGTGCTGGGGACGAAGGTGTCCGTCTCCAGCGCGGCCGTGGCGTACACGCCCAGCTTCGAGGACCCGAACGCGGCGACGTACAGCGTGGCGCCGTCGGACGTCACGGCCATGCCCAGCGGCTGCGCGAGGCTCCTCTCGCTCTCCGGGTTGGGCGTGGGCGCGCAGCAGGTGCCGTAGTCGATGTGCTTGTTGAGGTGCCGCGGCGTCACGGTGGACGGGCCCAGGACGGTGATGCGGCTCTCGTGCAGGTGGCCCCGGAGGCTCGTGCCCGCGAAGGTGCCGGGGCCCTCGAAGCGCAGGTCGTTCCGGGCCTCGGTGTTGCTCACGTAGACCTTCCCGCTGACCGGGTTGACGGCCATGTTGAACAGGATGGTGCCCACGCCGGAGTAGACGCTGCCGGCGCCCGTGGCGGCCCGGGGCGGGTTGGCGGTGGCGTCGATGGCGAAGACGTCCTTGTCCGGCAGGGTGAACTTCACCTTCTGCGTCCAGGACCGGTTGAGGACGTCGACCCAGTCCTGGCCGTTGTGCTTGAGGATGACGCCCGTCTCCGGCGCGCGGACCCCCGCGGCGTTGGTGTTGGGCCCCGGGACGCCGCCCGCCGCCTCGCCGCCGTCGGGGACCGCGGCCTCGTTGAGCACCGTGGTGCGGTTGCCGGAGTGGAACGCCGCCGCATACACGCGCGCGCCGTCCGGCGTCGCCGCGAGCGCGCGGGGCGTGTCCGCGAAGAAGGTGAGGCGCGTCAAGGGCGTGCCGCCCAGCGTCATGCCCAGTTGGTCCGCGTCGAATACCCAGACATCCGCGCGCCCCACGCCCGGCGTGGTGAGCTGTGGGTCGAACGGCGCGTTCTGTCCCCGGTGCGCGGCGGTGATGAAGGCGCGCCGCCGGCCGTGGCCCGCGAAGACGATGTCGCGGGGTTCGTCACCGACGAGCAACGTCCGGGTCACGACGCCGCCGCGACCGTCCGCGTCGACGCGCACGATGCTCACACTGTCGGACAGATGGTTGACGACCCAGACCTCGTCGTTCGTCCTCGCCGCGACGGCGACAGGCTCCAGTCCCACCGGTACCGAGCCTTGATGGGTGAGACCGTTATTGCCCGTGCGAAAGATTTCCAGACGGTTGTCTGGCGTATTGAGGGCGAAGAGCAGTCTTCCGTCGGGGGAGAGGGCCAGCGGACGCACCTGGCCGCTCTCGAAGAGGGTGAAGGGCGCCGCAGAGGCGCCAGGGCCCGTCGTGACGACGGCGAGCACCAGGGCGGCGAGGATGGCTTTCGAGACGCCAGGTCTGACTGGGGTGTACGTGCTCAAGACAATCTCCAGGGGTGAACGGGCCTTGCCTCGGTTGCCAGGCTGGAGAGAAGGTCAGGACAAGGGGGCTCGAATCCTGCGCCCCTCGGCACGGGCTGTAAATCCAAACAAGACAGCGTGTCCGTCATGCAAGGCAATGGCGTGAGGACTTGACGTCGGGCCGTTCTTCTCCCTCGCCTCCCGCGCGAAGGGAGGGCAGTCTCTGGAGCGGTCGGAGGGTCCGGACGTGCTCGATGGGAGCCGTCGCCGGACATTGAACCAGAAGGAGCGTGAGCGGATGGCCTGGAAGATGCCCGAGGAACCCTATGTCGACGCGGAGCCCGGCTCCGCGCTGGAAACCGTCATCGTGCCGCGCACGAGGGACCTGGGAGATGGCTTCGAGGTCCGGCGAGCGCTGCCGTCCTCGCGGCGGAGGATGGTGGGCCCCTTCATCTTCCTGGACCAGATGGGACCCGCGGTCATCCAGGCGGGCAAGGGGCTCGACGTCCGTCCCCATCCGCACATCGGCCTGGCCACGGTGACCTATCTCTTCGAGGGGGAGATCCTCCACCGTGACTCGCTGGGGATGGTGCAGGCCATCCAGCCCGGCGCGGTGAACTGGATGGTCGCCGGCCGAGGCATCGTCCACTCGGAGCGCACGCCCCAGGAGCGCCGCGTCGCGAGCAACCGCATGTTCGGCATGCAGTTCTGGGTCGCGCTCCCCGGCAAGCACGAGGAGGACGCGCCCTCGTTCGTCCACACGCCCCAGGCGGCGCTGCCCGTCATCCAGGACCAGGGCGTGGAGGTGCGGCTCATCGCGGGCGGCTTGTTCGGCGAGCGCTCGCCGGTGCGCACGCAGTCGGACCTCTTCTACGCGGACGTGAAGCTCGACGTGGGCGCCCGCATCCCCATGCCCAAGGAGTTCGAGGAGCGCGCCATCTTCGTCGCCGAGGGCATCGTCGACGTGGGCGGCGAGAGCTTCGGCGCGGGGCAGTTGCTCGTGCTGCGGCCCGGCGCGGACGTCGTCGCCCGGGGCGCGGCGAGCGGCCGCGCGCGGATGCTCATGTTCGGCGGCGAGCCCATGGATGGGCCGCGCCACATCTGGTGGAACTTCGTCTCCAGCTCCCTGGAGCGCATCGAGCAGGCGAAGGAGGATTGGAGGGCGGGGCGCATCGGGAAGGTCCCCGGCGAGACGGAGTTCATCCCGCTGCCGGAGCCGGAGCTCCCCATCCCTCGCTACCCCTGAGCCGCGTCGCGCTGTCTGGGATTGCGCGCCGGACGAGACGGCCCGCCTCCGGATGTGACGCCGGGGCGGGCCGTGGTGTTTCCCGAGACGCGCGGGGAGCTCAGGCGCCGGTGGCGGAGCGCACCGCGGCGACCAGCGCGCCGGAGTCGATGAGCTGGCTGACGGCCTCGATGTCCTTGTGCAGCTCGCGGTCGCGGTCCATGTGCGGCACCTTGGAGCGGATCAGCTCGTACGCCGCCAGCGCGCCCCGGCCGGGCTTCACCGGCAGGCGGAAGTCCAGCGCCTGCGCCGCCACGAGCATCTCGATGGCGATGCACGAACGGGTGAAGTCACCCACCTGACGGCCCTTGAGCGCCGCCGTCATGCCCATGGAGACGTGGTCCTCGCGGCCCGCGGACGACGGGATGGAGTCCACCGACGCGGGGTGGCTGAGCACGCGCGACTCGGCCACCAGCGCCGCGCTGGTCACCTGGGCGATCATGAAGCCGGAGTTGAGGCCGGAGTTCTTCGCCAGGAACGCCGGCAGGCCCGACAGGGCCGGGTTCACCAACTGCTCCACGCGGCGCTCGCTGATGGAGGACAACTGGGTGAGCGCCATGGCCACTACGTCCATCGCCAGGGAGATGGGCTGGCCGTGGAAGTTGCCGCCGGACACGATGCGCTCCGTCTCCGTGAAGACGAGCGGGTTGTCCGTGGCGCTGTTGACCTCCACCTCGAGGATGCGCCGGGCGAAGGCCATGCCGTCGCGCGCCGCGCCGTGCACCTGCGGCATGCAGCGCAGCGAGTAGGGGTCCTGCACCTTGCTGCAGTTGACGTGGGTCTCCACCAGCTCGCTGCCCGCCAGGATGTGCCGCAGGTGCGCCGCGCAGGCCTTCTGGCCGGGATGCGCGCGCACGTCGTGGATCTCCGGGATGAACGGCTTGTGGCTGCCGAGCAGGCCCTCCAGCGTCATGGAGCCGGCCACGTCCGCCAGCTCCGCGAGGGTCTCCGCGCGAAGCTGGAGCAGGGTGCCCACGGCACACATCGCCTGGGTGCCGTTCACCAGCGCCAGTCCCTCCTTGGCCTCGAGGACGACGGGCTGGAGCCCGGCGCGCTCCAGGGCCTGGCGCGCCGGCAGCCGCTGGCCCTGGTGGTACGCCTCGCCCTCGCCGATGAAGACGAGCGCCAGGTGCGCCAGGGGCGCCAGGTCACCGGAGGCGCCCACGCTGCCGCGCTCGGGGACGACGGGCACCACGTCGCGGTTGAGCATCTCCAGCGCCAGCGCGAGCGTCTCCGGACGGATGCCGGAGTAGCCCTTGGCGAGGACGTTACAGCGCAGCAGCAGCAGGGCCCGGGCCTCGGGGAGGGGCAGGGGCGTGCCCACGCCACAGGCGTGCGAGAGGATGAGGTTGCGCTGCAGGTCGCGCAGGTCCTTCTTGTCGATGCGGACCTCCGCCAGGGTGCCGAAGCCGGTGTTGATGCCGTAGGACGGCGTGTCGCCCGCGGCCACCCGGTCCACGAGTGCGCGCGAGGCCCGCACTCGGGCGGCGGCGTCGGAGGCCAGCTCCACGGTGGCCTCGTTCCGGGCGACCTGGAGGATCTGCTCCAGCGTCAGGGTGTCTCCGTCGATGAGGATGCGGGGGCGTGACATTGGGGCTCCAAGGGGTGTGTGGTCGGTCGACTGCGGCCCGGGGGCTTTACACCCGGGAGCGGGGCTCGTATAGCTCCGCGCGACCGAACAGGGAGGTCACGGGGCCCGTGGCACTGATCGTCCAGAAGTACGGCGGTACCTCCGTTGGTGACACCGAACGGATGAAGAACGTGGCGCGCCGGTGTCTGGCCGCCCAGCGAGCGGGCAACGACGTGGTGGTGGTGGTCTCCGCCATGTCGGGCGAGACCAACCGGTTGCTCAAACTCGTGGCGCAGATCACCGACCGGCCCGACGAGCGCGAGCAGGACGTGGTGGTCGCCACCGGCGAGCAGGTCTCCATCGGCCTGGTGGCGATGGCCATCCAGGCCCAGGGCGGCAAGGCGACGAGCTTCCTGGGGCATCAGGTGCGCATCGTCACCGACAGCACCTTCTCCAAGGCGCGCATCAAGAGCATCGACGCGCAGCCCATCCGCGCCGCGCTCTCCAAGGGCCACATCGTCGTGGTGGCGGGCTTCCAGGGCGTGGACGACGAGGGCAGCGTCACGACGCTGGGGCGTGGTGGCTCGGACACCACGGCGGTGGCGGTGGCCGCGGCCCTCCAGGCGGATGCGTGTGAGATCTACACGGACGTGGATGGTGTCTACACCACGGACCCCAACATGGTCCCCGCGGCGCGCAAGCTGGACCGCATCACCTACGAGGAGATGCTGGAGCTGGCGAGCGTGGGCGCGAAGGTGCTGCAGATCCGCTCCGTCGAATTCGCCATGAAGTACAAGGTGCCGCTCTGGGTGAAGTCGTCCTTCACCAGCGATCCCGGCACCCTCGTGTGTGAGGAGGACAAGTCCATGGAGGACGTGCTGGTCCGCGGAGTGGCCTACGACCGGAACGAGGCGAAGATCACCGTCTGCGGCGTGCCGGACGTGCCGGGCATCGCGGCGAAGATCTTCGGCCCGCTCGACGAGAAGCACATCGTGGTGGACCTCATCGTCCAGAACCCCTCGCGGGATGGGCGTACGGACCTGACCTTCACGGTGGGCAAGTCGGACTTCGTCAAGGCGCAGGAGGTGGTGCGTCAGGTGGCGCGCGACATCCAGGCGACGGGCATCGAGACGGACGACAACGTCGCCAAGGTCTCCATCGTCGGCGTGGGCATGCGCAACCACTCGGGCGTGGCGGCGCGGATGTTCACGGCGCTGTCCGCCGAGGGCATCAACATCCAGATCATCTCCACGTCGGAGATCAAGGTCTCGTGCCTGGTGCACTCCAAGTACACGGAGCTGGCGGTCCGCGCACTGCACACGGCGTTCGGCCTGGACCAGCCGCTGCCCCCCGAGGGCGCGGCGACCGTGTCGGAGTCGGCGGCGCTCAAGGGCGAGAAGGTCTGACCCGGTGACGGGGCGCACGGGCGCGCTCGCCGTCGTCGCGCTGGCGGTGATGGGCGTGGGGGCGGTGGCGCGGTGGCGGTGGCCAGACCCGGCGCCGGTGTTGGCGTGTCCTCCGGAGCAGGTCCGTTTCCGTCCGGACGGCGTGGCCACCTGTGGGGACGGAGAGGTGCCCGTCGGTGCGCAGGCCCTGGCGCTGGGGCACCGGCTGGACCTCAACGCGGCGACGGAGAAGGAGCTCGCCCTCCTGCCCGGCGTGGGGCCATCGCTGGCGCGGCGGCTCGTCGAGGCGCGCGACGCGGCGAACGGATTCTCCACCTGGGAGCAGGTGGACGCCGTGGCTGGCGTGGGTGCTGCCAAGTTGAAGACCCTCCAGGCGGCCACCGTGCTGGGGGCGCCTCCGGACGCGGGGCCCGTGTGGTAAGCACCTGACGTGCAGATCGCCTGCCCTCAGTGCTCGATGCAGTACGACCTCGACCCCCGGCTGCTGCCGCCAAGCGGCGTGCCGGTGCAGTGCATGCGCTGCAAGCACGTGTTCCTGGCTTCGCCGAACGGGCCGCTCCCGCTGCCCGCTCCGGGCTCCTCCCCCCCCGTGCCAGGCGCATCCCAGGGGGCGACACTGCCGCAGTCGAGCATGATGCGGACCCAGTTGTTCGGAGGGGCGGCGTCGACCCCGGTTCCGAATACGACGCAGACCTTCGGCGCGGTGGGGTCGGGGCAGACGCCCGTGCCGAATACGACGCAGACCTTCGGCGCGGTGGGGTCGGGGCAGGCGCCCGTGCCGAACGCGACGCAGACCTTTGGCGCGGTGGGTTCGGGACAGCAGGCCCCGGTTTCGAACATGACGCAGACGTTCGGCGCGGTGGGAGCAGGGCAGACGCCCGTGCCGAACGCGACGCAGACCTTTGGCGCGGTGGGGGTAGGACAGCAGGCCCCGGAATCGAACACGACGCAGACCTTCGGCGCGGTGGGTTCAGGGCAGGCTCCGGTTTCGAACGCGACGCAGACCTTCGGCGCGGTGGGTTCAGGGCAGGCTCCGGTTTCGAACGCGACGCAGACCTTTGGCGCGGTGGGTTCGGGGCAGCAGGCCCCAGTGCCGAACACGACGCAGGCGTTCGGCGCGGTGCCGCCCGTCGCGGGAATCTCGGAGCCGACCCCGGCCTTCGGGAGCGTCCTGCCCGCGCAGGGAGGCTCGCGGCCCGCGAGCGCGTCCTTGTCGAACGCGACGCAGGCGTTCGGTGTGGTGCCTGCCGTGGCGCCGCGGCCGGATGTCACGGCGGGGCGCACGCAGTCCCCGGTGTTCGGCGCGGCGTCGACGGTGAACGCCCCCACGCCTCCGTCGATTGCGCCCATGGCGGCGGTCGGTCAGCCCGTCGGCAACGAAGCGCCGGCGCCGCTCGGGAGGTCGCTGACGTTCAGCGCCGTGTCCTCTCCCGATTCCTCCAACCCGGTGGGCTCGACCCGCCTGTTCGGTGCGGTCGCCGCGGTGCAGGACGGGCCCGACCAGGGGCCGACGCTGACGCTCCCGCCCGAGCGCGAGGCCCCCGCTGTCGGCGCGCTTTCGCCGCGTGGAGTCGCAGACGCCGCCCAGCCCGCTGGTGGCGCGTCCACGCCCGACCTGGTGAACCGCAAGACGGCCCCGTACGGTGTCCAGCCCTCTGGCTCCACGGGGGGGGGACTCGAGCTTCCTCCGGAGGCACCTGGAGACGCCCCGGCAGGGGGCGGACCGGGGCTCAAGGGAGGCGGGCTGTCCCCGGCCAGTGGTGCTCCGCTCCGTGGCCCCTTGTCGTTGCCTCCGGAGTTGGTCGCGGCGAGCCGGGAGCGACGCGACACCGGCCCCAAGACATCGGACGGGGGTTCTCGCAACGTCCTCGTGGGTGTGCTCGTGGGCTTGGGAATCCTCCTGGCCGGCGTGCTTGCCTACCCGGCGTGGCGGGACCGGGCGTTGGACGTCCCCCCGGCCGCGGTGGCGGAGAAGGATCGCGCGTCGGTGACCCTGCGCCGGGACGACGCGGCCTCGCGCCAGCAGATCATCCAGACCCTGCGGGGACTGGTCGCCAGTCACCCCCGCTTCGTCGAGGCCCAGGCGGAGCTGGTGGTGGCCCTCTCGCTGCAACTGGCGGATCTCGACGCGGAGACGGAGTCGCTGCGCGTGAGCGATGAGCGCCTGCGCCGCGAGGTGGAGGTGCTCGAGCGGACCCATGAGCCCATCCATTGGGCGGCTCGCGTCGCCGAGAAGCAGGCCGAGCTGACCGATATCGCTCGCGTGCGTGCCCCGGCGCGCGAAAGGGCGGATCAGGTTCGCAAGGCGCTGGATGCCCAGGTGGCTCCGCTCCTGAAGGACCCGGAGGTGGAGCCTGCGTCCGCGCGGGCCGCGCGCGTGAAGGCCCGGGCCCTGTATGCCGCGGTGACGGCGGCCCCGGACGCGCTCGCGCTCGCGGAGTGGCTGCGCAATGTCGAGAGCGGCCCGAGGGCCTGGAGCGTCGTGGCCCGGGCCGAGTACGCGCTCAGCGCGGGCTCCCCCCCGGACTCGCTCCTCGATGCGGCCGGCAGCCTGGAGTCCCTCCGCCAGGAGGATCAGACGCTGCTGCGGGCCTACGTCCTGGGCGCAAGGCTGGCCATCCGGCAGAAGGAGCCGGAGGTGGCCCGTTCACTGCTGGACGATGTCCTCGCGCTCAACCCCAACCACGAACTGGCGCGCAAGCTGCTGAAGGAACTCGACGCTCGCAAGCCCGCTCCCGCGCCCTGAAACGAAGGCGGTGCGCGGCGTGCGCGGGGCTGGAGAAAGTCCAGTCCGAGGGGGCGTTCCCGGCAGGTCCCCCTCGCTCCCGAGGGCTGCGTCCTCGCGCTGATCGAGGCATGCCTCTTGCTGGACCCAGGTCGGATTCGAGGACTGGGTCTTGGGGAGGCATGGTCGATGGCGGAGGTCTTCTTCTGGTGTGCGGCGTTGCTGCTCGCACATACGTACTTTCTCTACCCCCTGAGCCTGTTCGCGCTGGAGGGTGTGGCGCAGGTGGCGCAGAACCTCCGGGCGATGCGCGGCGGGGAGGCGGGCAGGCGGGCCACGCGGGCGCGTGAGTCGCGTCCCTCGGTGAGCCTGGTGGTGGCCGCGTACAACGAGGCGTCCTGCATCGAGCAGAAGCTGGAGAACAGCCTGGCGCTGGCGTACCCGGCGGACCGCTTCGAGGTGGTCATCGGTTCGGACGGCTCCTCGGATGGCACGGACGAGAAGGTCCGCGAGTGTCCGGACGCGCGCGTGCGCCTGTCTCCGGCGCCTCGCGCGGGGAAGACGACGGTGCTCAACCGATGCATCCCCACGGCGAAGGGCGACATCGTGGTGCTCTCGGACGCGAACACGATGATCGAACCGGACGCCGTCGAGAAGCTCGTGCGTCACTTCGACGACCCGGAGGTGGGGGCCGTGTGCGGCAAGCTGCGGCTCTACAACCCGACGAAGCAGGACTACGAGGAGAGCGCCTACTGGAGCTACGAGTCGCTCATCAAGTTGTACGAGGGGCGGCGAGGGGCGGTGGTGGGGGCCAACGGCGGGCTGTACGCCATCCGCCGCACGCTCTTCACCCAACTGCCGCCGTCCACCATCGTGGATGACTTCGTGATTCCGCTGCGCATCCTCGAGAAGGGCTACAAGGTCGCCTACGAGGAGGAGGCCGTCGCGCACGAGGAGACGACGGAGGACTACGACAAGGAGTTCGGCCGTCGCGCGCGCATCGCCGCGGGCAACTTCCAGAGCCTGCGCATGGTGCCGGGGTTGCTCCTGCCCACGGCGGGCTTCCCCGCCTTCGCCTTCTGGTCCCACAAGCTCTTGCGCTGGTGCGCGCCCGCGTTGATGGGCATCGCCCTGGTGGCGAACCTGTTCCTGCTCGACAGCCTGTTCTACCGCTTCACGCTCCTGGGACAGGCGCTGTTCTACGCGCTGGCGTACCTGGGCAAGCTGGGCGCGCTGAAGCGGGGCACCGCGAAGCGGGTGGCCTCGGTGGCGTACTACTTCGTCACCATGAACCTGGCCATCGTCGTGGGCTTCTGGCGCTTCCTGCGCAACTCTCAGCGCGCGGCGTGGGACCGCACCGCGCGCGCCCCTTCCTGAGGCGCGGGGGCGCCGTCAGCGGAGCGCCACCGGCACGGGGGCGGGCTTCTTCGCCGGGGGGCGCGGGGGCAGCACGCTCCCGAACGCCGCGAAGAGCTGTCCGGTCAGCACCGGGTCCTTCTGGGGCCCCGGGCTGCGCAGGAGGTCGTTGAGCACCTCGCCCGTCTTCGGGTCGCGGGGGAGGTGGGGGCGCTCGAGGTTCATGCGGTAGCGCACCACGCCCCGGCGCACCCGGTGGATGACGGTGACGGTGCCCTGGTCATCCACGTCGTCGACGATGCCCACGTGGGTGAGGCCGTCGTTGCGCCGCCCATCCCGGTTCTGGTCGTACGTCTCGCGGAAGAACACGAGGTCGCCCGGCACGGGGCGCCCGTCCGTGTAGACCCGGCCATGCGCCTGGGCGAAGCGGTAGAGGGCGGTGACGCCGTTGTCGCCGGGCTTCACCGTCCCCTTGAAGGACACGCCGGCCTGGGCATAGACGCCCTCGATGAGGCCGGTGCAGTCGCCCGGGTACGTGCGTCCGCCCAGGGAGACCTGCGGCTTGCCCACCAGGGAGCGGGCCGAGCTGATCACCGTGCCGCGGGCCTCCACCGGCCCCTTCGCGGCGGTGCGAGCCACCGGCGCCGGCGCCTTCGCCGTGCGCGCCGCCGGGCTCGCGGGGCGCGAGGCCGCCCGCGCCGTCGTCGCCTTCGGAGGGGCCTTCTTCGCGGGAGGCTCCGTGCGGGCCGCCAGCGGGCTGGACAGCGACTCGCGAGGGAAGGCCGGCGGCGACGCCGAGCGGTAGCGCAGGGCGTACGAGTCCAGCCAGGGCTCCAGGCGTCCGGACGGGGTGGCACAGCCTGTCGCCAGCACCGCGAGGATTCCCACCAGCATGGCCAACCGCATGGAGCGACCTCCCTGTAGCGTCCTGAGGCAGCCATGGTCGCCCCGGTGGGGTGTGTCGTCAAAAAACCTACCCAGCCAACCGGCCATGGCGGCTCGGGTTTCCGGGGGAGCGCTGGTGCGGTATTGCTCGGGGCGCATGGGTTTCCTCCGCCGAGCTCTCATCGTCCTCCCGTTGTTGGCCACTGGCTGCATGCCGTCCCCGTACGAGCGGGCCGCCAAGGTCGATACCGTGGAGGCGTACCGCGGCTTCCTGCGCACCTACCCCGAGCACCCGGACACCGACGCGGCCGAGGCGCGGGTGGAGGAGCTGGAGTTCGAGGAGGCGAAGCGGCTGCACACGGTGATCGCCTACAAGCGCTTCCTGGAGTCGTACCCGGAAGGCGTCCACTCGCGCACGGCGCGCACGCTGCTGGAGGGCCTGCGCTTCAACGCGGCGAAGGAGGCGGACACGGTGGCCGGCTGGCGCCAGTTCCTCCAGGAGCACCCGGACGGGGCCCAGAAGGACGAGGCGAAGCGGCTGATGATGGAGGCGGAGTCGCGCGAGGTGTCCACGACGCAGGACCCCCAGCGGCTGGCGGAGTACCTCCGTGAGCGGCCGGATGATCCGCGCCGCCTGGAGGTGGAGACCCGCCTGGACGGCCAGGCGTTCGCGCAGGCCCGGACGGAGGGCGCCGCGAAGCTCTTCGCGTACCTCAAGGACTTCCCCGCGGGTGCGCACCGCGAGGAGGCGCGGGTGCTGCTCCTGGAGTTGGAGGTGGAGGGGCTGCTCGTCTCCGGCCTGGTCGACGAGGCCGAGGCGCGCGTGAAGGGCCACCCCCTGGGCGTGAAGCTCACCGGCTTCCCGGCGCGGCTGGCGCGGGCCCGCGCGGAGCGGTCCGCGCTGGCGCGTCCGGAGCCGCTCGCCCAGGCGTCCCACGTGGGGCACTACCTGCGGGACATCGAGGACCTCAAGCGCGCGCTCGTCGCGCCGGACGCGCTGGACCGGTGGCAGGCGGCGGAGGAGCTGGGGCAGCACGTGTCCGTGCGGGTGGTGGATCCACTGCTGGACACGCTGCGGGCCGCCCGCAACCCGTTGATCCGCCAGAACGCGCTGGCGTCGCTGCGCACGGTGCTTTCGGCGCTGCCCCGCCCGGTGGCGGAGTACGAGGTGGCCTCGCGCCTGGATGCCCTGCGCGAGCGCGCCAGCAGCGCGGAGATGTACCTGACGGTGGCGGTGCTGCTGGACCTGTCCGGGCACCTCGCGCAGGCGTCGACGGAGTACCAGCGGGCCTTCGACGCGGGCGTGCCGGACCCCGTGGTGCTACGCCGGTGGGTGGACATCCGCGAGTCGCGCAAGCAGCCGTTCTCCGCGGCCGTCGCCGCGCGGCAACTGGCCATGTGGGCGCTCACCGTGGCGCGCGAGGAGTCGGGGGCGGAGGAGGGGAGGGCGCCGCTCGCGTCCGCGCGGCAGTTGTGCGCCGCGGCCGTCAACGCCCGCTTCGCCGCCGAGGCCATCGCCCGCTCCCGCGCCGCGTCCACGGAGTTCCCGGAGGACCTCGCCGAGTTCGAGCGCCGCGCCGAGGAGGCCCGCCGGCTGGCCGAGGCCCGCCTCGCCGACGCGGAGCTGGTCCTGCGCGAGCAGAACCCGGGGGCCCGCACCTGCGCGGACCGGGGCGTCAGCGAGCGGCTGGAGGGCGCGGTGAAGGAGCGCACCGCGGCGCTGGAGGCGGTGGGCTCCAAGCTGCCCCAACTGGCGCGGTTGCTCCTGGAACTGGCGATGGAGCGCGACCCCTCCCCGCAGGTCCGACAAGTCGCCTCCGCCCGGTTGACCGCGCTGAAGCCCGCGCCCTGAAGGGGCGCTGATCCGTTCGTCGCCGGCGGCCGGGGCGGTTAGAGTCCGCACCCCCATGGCCCGCCAGCCCTCCTCGCTGCGCATCGACGATCCGCCGGCCGCCGCCTCCCAGCTCGACTACGCCGCGCTCCTCAACGAGGAGCAGTTGCGGGCGGTCGAGGCGGGGGATGGACCGGTGCTGGTCATCGCCGGCGCGGGCTCCGGCAAGACGCGCACCCTGACCTTCCGCGTGGCGCGCCTGCTCGAGCGGGGCGTCCCTCCGGACGGCATCCTGCTCCTGACGTTCACCAACAAGGCCGCCCGGGAGATGACCCGGCGGGTGGTGGAGCTGGCCGGGGGCCTCGCCGACGTGCGACGCATCCTCGGGGGCACGTTCCACCACGCCGCGCACGTCCTCCTGCGCCAGCATGCCGGGGCGCTCGGCTACTCGGAGCGCTTCACCGTGCTGGACCGAGAGGACGCGCGCGACCTGATGGTGACGTGCCTGGCCGAGCGCAAGCTGCGCAGCGACAAGCGCTTCCCCCGGCCCGACCTGGTGCTGGACCTCGTGTCCCTGGCGACGAACCTCCAGCAGCCGGTGTCCCAGGTCCTGGTGGACCGCCGCCCCCAGCTCCTGCCCCTGGCGCCGGAGATCCTCGCCACCGCCACCCGCTACCGTCAGCGCAAGGCCCAGTTGCAGGTGATGGACTTCGACGACCTGCTGCTCAACCTGAAGCGGCTGCTCACCGAGCACGCCGACCTCCGCGAGCAGCTCACCCACCGTTTCCAGCACCTCCTCGTGGACGAGTACCAGGACACCAACCGCCTCCAGGGCGACGTGGTGGACCTGCTCGCGGGCGCGCACCGCAACCTGACCGTGGTGGGGGACGACTGCCAGTCCATCTACGGTTTCCGGGGGGCGGACTTCTCCAACATCCTCGAGTTCCCCGAGCGCTACCCCGGGTGCGCCCGCTTCACGCTGACGCGCAACTACCGCTCCACGCCCGGCATCCTCGGGCTGGCCAACGCCTCCATCGCCCACAACACGCGGCAGTTCCCCAAGGCGCTGGAGGCCGCGCGCGCCCCCGGCCCGCGCCCCACGCGCGTCAGCACCCTGGACGCGACCGAGCAGGCCACCTATGTGGCGCGCCGCATCATCGAGCTGAGGGACGCGGGGCAGTCCCTGGACGCCATGGCAGTGCTGTACCGGGCCCACAGCCACGCCCTGGAGCTGCAGCTCGAGCTGGCGCGACAGGGCCTCGCCTTCCGGGTCCGCTCCGGCGTGCGCTTCTTCGAACAGCGCCACGTCAAGGACGTCCTCGCCCACCTGCGGCTGGTGAACAATCCCGCCGACGAGCTCGCCTTCAAGCGGGTGGTGCGCGCGGTGCCGGGGGTGGGCGCCACCACGGCCGAGCACCTGTGGACGTCGCTGCGCGCGCTCCCGGCGGGCGTGTCCCTGGCGGAGGGGCTGGCGCGGGACGAGGTCCAGGTCCACCTGTCGCGCCGCTCCCGGCCGGCCTTCGAGCGGTTCGCCCGGCTGATGGCGCGGCTGGAGCGCCCGGAGCGGTTGCGGGCTCCCGGGACGCTCATCGAGGACGTGCTCGAGGGCGGCTACGCGGAGGTCCTCGCCGCGGAGGCCTCGCCCGAGGACGGGGCGGGGGAGGACCTGCGGCAGCTCGCCGAGTTCGCCCGGCGGTTCGAGGACCTGCCCCGCTTCCTCTCGGAGATTTCGCTGGTGGCGGAGTTCGCCGCCGAGGAGGCCCTGGGCGCGGACGCCGCCGACGGGGTCCTCACCCTCTCCACCGTCCATCAGGCCAAGGGGCTGGAGTGGAGCGCCGTGTTCGTCCTGTGGCTGGTGGACGGGCGGTTCCCCCTGTCCCAGGCCGCCCGGTCGGCGGAGGAGGAAGAGGAGGAGCGGCGCCTGTTCTACGTGGCCGTCACCCGGGCACGGGACCTGCTGACCCTGGTTCACCCCGTGTCCGTGCTGCCCCGTGAAGGGGAGCGAATCCTCCTGCGCCCGTCCCGGTTCCTGGACGAGCTGCCGGGGGGCGAGGGGGCGCCCTATGATCGGGTCGTCCTGGCCTCCGCGGAGGCGGCGTGTCCAGGACCCCCGGTGGGGCCGGAAGGTCCCGGGACGCCCGGGCCGGAAGAGGGCTGAGGGGCGCGGGCGCCCAGAAACGCGCGCGCGAAACCGCGACGTGATACAGAGTGGAACGGGGTGCGCGTCCGTTGGCCCGTGCCCGTGAACTTCATGGCGGACAGACCTCGCATCGTCGGGATTGACCTGGGCACCACGAACACGCTGGTGGCGTCCGTGCGCAACCGCATCCCGAAGATCGTCCCCACGGACCGAGGCAACCTCATCCTGCCCTCCGTGGTGGCGCTGTCGGCCAAGGGCGACCTGCTCGTCGGTGGCGTGGCCAAGGACCAGATGGTCACCAACCCCCGCAACACGCTGTGGGGGACCAAGCGCCTCATCGGCCGCAAGTACCACTCGAAGTCGGTGGAGGACCTCAAGGGGGCCTTCCCATACGACATCGTCGAGGGGACCAACGGCGACGCCGCGGTGATGATGGGCGGCAAGCTCTACTCGCTGCCCCAGGTCTCCAGCTTCGTGCTGTCGCAGTTGAAGACCATCGCGGAGCAGTTCCTGGGCGGCCCCATCGACGCGGCCGTCATCTCCGTCCCGGCCTACTACAACGACAACCAGCGCCAGGCGGTGAAGGAGGCCGGGCGGCTGGCGGGCTTCGACGTCAAGCGCATCGTCAACGAGCCCACCGCGGCGGCGCTGGCCTACGGCTTCAACCGCGGCCTGGACCAGAAGGTCCTCGTCTACGACCTGGGCGGCGGCACGTTCGACGTCTCCGTGCTCCACCTGGCGGGCAACGTCTTCGAGGTCCTCGCCACCGGCGGCGACACCTTCCTGGGCGGCGCGGACTTCGACAACCGCATCATGGAGTACGTGCTGGAGCGCTTCCGGGAGGAGACCAAGGTCGACCTCACCGAGAACCCCATCGCCCTCCAGCGCATCAAGAACGCCGCCGAGGCGGCGAAGATCGACCTGACGCTCATCCCCAACGTCGTCATCGACCTGCCCTTCATCGACGAGCGCAAGGGCAAGCCGCTCGACCTGCGCATCCCCCTGACGCGCGAGTTCCTCAACAGCCTCACCGGCGACCTCGTGGACCGCACGTTCGAGATCTGCGACCGGGTGCTGGAGGAGAAGGGCATCTCCCGCTCGGAGATCGACGAGATCATCCTGGTGGGTGGCCAGAGCCGCATGCCGCTCGTGCAGCAGAAGATCCAGGCGCACTTCGGCAAGCCGCCGCGCAAGGGCGTGCACCCGGACGAGTGCGTGGCGCTGGGCGCCGCGCTGCTGGGCGACTCGCTGGGCACCATCGACGCGGTGACGCTGCTCGACGCGGTGTCCATGCCCATCGGCTACGCGCTGCCCAACGGCCGCGTGAAGCGCATCATCGACAAGAACTCGCTCATCCCCATGGTGAAGAGCTTCCGGCTCCCGCCTCCGCGGGATCCGGGCTCGCCCTACATCGAGCTGGACATCTTCCAGGGTGACAGCGACCTGATGGTGGACAACGAGTACCTGGGCACGGTGCGAGTCCCCGCCGCCGCCGCCGGACGGAAGATCGACTTCCGGCTGACCGAGGAGTGTCTGCTCCAGGTCAACGTGGAGGAGGCCAACGGCATGCGGAAGGTCGACCTGGCCACCCGCGACACGCCGGAGCAGCTCAAGCGCGCGCTCCAGGAAGTGGCGTCCCGCAACGCCCAGCAGCCCGCCGCCAGCGCGGGCGGCGCGAGCGACGACCGGGGCCTCTTCTCCAGCATCAAGAGCATCTTCCGCAGAGGGTAGGAGGCCATGCCGAAGTTCCCGTCGAAGGAGTGGCTGGACGAAGCTGTCCGGCTCACGAACGAGGACCCCGAGTGTGTCGTCGCGGGGAAGGGCTGGAAGGGTGACTTCGGGGCGGTGGTGGAGGCCGAGCCCGGCAAGCTGGCGAAGTCCTTCGTCGTGCATGTCGTCCCGGGCGACTGCCGCATCGAGAAGGCCCGCGTGCTCGCGGACCCGGACGACCTCGACGAGCTCGAGCCCGTCTACCTCGCGCGCGCCCCGTACACCGTCTGGAAGCAGCTCCTGAAGGGGACGCTGGACCCCGTGGAGGCGGTGCTCAAGCGCCGCATCTCCATGAAGGGCGACCTGCAGCCCCTCATCGAACGCATGAAGTACAAGGGCATCGCCGACCGCGTCTTCTCGCAGCTCCAGACGCAGTTCATCGACGAGCCATAGCCGGGGGGACGTCCATGGGTATCCGTGAAGACTTGAAGAAGCAGGCGCTGGGCATGTCCAGCAAGGCCGTGGAGAAGCTCATGGCGGACGAGAAGCGCGCCATGGCCATCGCCAACGCCATCGGCAAGGTCCAGCGGGGCAAGCAGGCCCTGGACCGCGGGCAGGAGGAGCTGATGAAGGCCTTCCACTTCGCGCCGCGCAGCGAGTTCAAGGCCGTGGGCAAGCAGCTCTCCGGCCTCAAGCGGCGTCTGCGGGAGCTCGAAGAAAAGCTCGACGCGCTGTAGTCGAAAATGCGTTGACACCCGCGGGGGCAAAGTGGCATTTACCCCCGCGTTCGTCGCGACTCGGTGGCACACGAAGCGCGGGCGTATAGCTCAGCGGTAGAGCACTGCCTTCACACGGCAGGGGTCGCAGGTTCAAACCCTGCTGCGCCCAACGAAGAAGAGGCCGTGAGTCCGGGAGAAATCCCAAGACTCACGGCCTCTTCGCTTTTCTGGGCTCGGCGCCCCTTCGTCCCTGGAACGACAGCGGGGCGACGGGAGTGCTCCCGCCGCCCCGGACGTCCTCGCCCACCGTCGAAACGTCAGCCCTCGGCCTTGGACAGCGGCTCACCCTGTGCGGGCGCGGCCGGCGGCGCGTTGCGGGCCTTGATGAGGGACGCGACGATGCTGCTGCCCAGCAGGGCGGCGATGACGCCCAAAGACACCGCCGGGTGGAGCTTCACGAAGTCGACGAGCGCCATCTTCGCGCCCACGAAGACGAGCACGCCCGCCAGGCCCACCTTCAGGTAGCTGAACTTCTCCACCGCCCCGGCCAGCAGGAAGAACAGCGAGCGCAGGCCGAGGATGGCGAAGATGTTGGACGTGAAGACGATGAAGGGATCCCGCGTCACCGCGAAGATGGCCGGGATGGAGTCGAGCGCGAACAGGATGTCCGACGCCTCCACCAGGATGAGCGCCATCAACAGCGGCGTGGCCAGCCGGCGCCCGTTCTCCTTCGTGAAGAAGTGATGCCCGTCGAAGCGGGGGGTGGACGGAATCGTCCGCCGCACCAGCCGCATCACCGCGCTCTCCTCCGGGTGGTCCTCCTTGTTGCGCTGGATGAAGAGCTTCAGCCCCGTGAGGATGAGGAACGCGCCGAAGACGTAGATGAGCCAGTGGAAGCGCTCCAGCATCGCCACGCCGGCGAAGATCATGATGGCGCGCAGCACCAGCGCGCTGAGGATGCCCCAGAAGAGCACCCGGTGCTGGTACAGGGCCGGAATCCGCAGCGACGAGAAGATGACGACGAAGACGAAGATGTTGTCGACGGAGAGCGACTTCTCGATGAGGTAGCCGGTCAGGAACTCCACGCCGGGCCCCGCGCCGAACTTCCACCACAAGCCCGCGTTGAAGAGCAGCGCCAGGCTGATCCACACCGTGCTCCAGCCCAGCGCCTCCTTGAAGCCCACCGTGTGTGCCTTGCGGTGGAACACGCCCAGGTCGAGCGCCAGCATGGCGATGACGAAGGCGATGAAGCCCAACCACAGCGCGGGACTGCCCACCGTTCCTAGAGAATCCATGAGTGGGGCTCAGATAAGAGTCCGCTATCTCTTCGACAAATAGGGTTTCCAGGGGCGCTCCATCGAAAAAACCGAAGGATGGGGTGTCGCACCCCTCCTGGCCGGTCCACGAGCGGCCCTGGGAGCGGCGCGCGGGTGGCCTTCCCTGGGTTGGGGAAGGGTTGCGCGCGAGGGGTGGTTGGGCCCCCACCGGTTGAAACCTGACAGTCCACCGGCTCGACGAGACCAACCAGGCGTTCGCGCCCCGGGGCATTGCTGGCCCTGAGCGGCGTGGGCGCGGTGAGGCCCCGCCCGCGATGGGCGTGCGTGGGGCCCGCTCCTCTCGTGGCCCCCTGAATGAAGGACCCCCGCTTGACCCGGAACCGACTCCTCGCCTCGCTTTGCGGCGCCTTGTTGGCGCTGTCCGCCTCCGGTTGCAACGCCGACACGGGCTCCGGCGACTCGGCCACGCCCGAGCCGGCCCCTCCGTCCACCGAGCAGCCGCAGGTCCCCTCGACCCCCGAGACGACCCCCCCGGAGACCACGACCCCCGAGACGACTCCCCCCGAGACGACTCCCCCCGAGACGACTCCCCCAGAGACGACTCCTCCAGAGACGACTCCTCCGGAGACCACCCCCCCCGAGACGACTCCCCCGGAGACGACTCCTCCGGTGATCGTCACGCCCGAGCCCACGCCGGACCCGACGCCGAGCCCCGCGAAGGTGGACCGCTTCGGCGTGACGATGCTCTATCCGACGAAGTCGGGTGGGGAGACGTGGGCGCTCTCGGACAACCCCACGTCCGACCCGCGGTTCGATCCTCAGAACACCATCACCCGCAACGCGGATGGCTCCTGGAAGATGAAGAGCAACCAGGTGCGCATGGGCGTCACCACGTCCACGGGCTACTCGGCCGCGAAGATCCCCACGTATGACCGCGACGTGCTGGCCAGCCGCGGCTACATGCAGTCGCCCAACGACTGGAAGAACGTGGAGATGACGGGCTTCGTGAAGCTCAACGCCACGTCGGACACCACGGACAACTTCGACTGGTACGCCCGCGGCGGCAAGCACAACGACAAGAACTCCGGCTGCGAGGGCAGCAGCTACAAGGCGGGTCTGCACTACGATGGCCGCGCGCGCTGGCAGAAGGAGACGTGGCACGTGTCGTACGAGCAGGCGCCGTACAAGCCCGCGACCTCGGCGCTCAAGGGCCGTTGGGTGGGCTTCAAGGCGGTGATGCGCAACACCACCGTCAACGGCAAGGAGGCCGTGCGGCTGGAGATGTACGTGAACGAGAACGCGGACAAGGTCACCTGGAAGAAGGTGGATGACCGCGTGGACGCGGGGGACTGGGGCGGTGATGCCCAGCACTGCGGCGGCTCCACCGGCCCCATGCCCATCACCTGGGGTGGGCCCATCGCCACGTTCCGTTGGGACAGCGCCTCGGACGCGGACTTCAAGTGGCTGTCCGTGCGCGAAATCCAGCCTTGATGGACGCATGAAGTCGTGAGGGCGCGGGGGGCATGGGCGCCTCCCGCGCCCTCGTCATTTCGACGGCCGCGCGCGCGGTGTCGCCGCTCGCACGGGGGCTCGCACCCCGAGGCAGGTGGCCGGTGCCCGTGGTGGTTCCCAGCCTTCCTCGCGCCGTCGAGGCCGGGAGTGGCCGGAGGGACGGGCCGGACGCGGCGCTCCTGCTGGTCCGCTTCGCACGAGGGCCGACCTTCATGCAGATCATGTTCCTGGGCCATGCGGGCTTCGCCGTGGAGACCGCGGGGAGCGTCGTCGTCATGGACCCGTGGCTGACGGCGCGAGGCGCGTTCGACTCGGCGTGGATGCAGTTGCCCCGCAACCACCACCTCGCGCCGCGCGTGCGCGAGCTGTTGGAGACGCCGGGCAAGGAGCGCTTCCTCTACGTCAGCCACGAGCACAAGGACCACTTCGACCCGGAGTTCCTCGCCACGCTCCAGCGGCGCGACTTCACGGTGTTGATTCCGCGCTTCCAGCGCTCGGAGCTGCAGGACGTCTTCGCGAAGTACGGCTGCAAGCGCGTCATCGCCTGCGAGGACGGCCGCGAGGTGCCCATCAAGGGCGGCTACATCAAGCTCTTCGTCTCCGAGCAGGGGACGAACCGGGACTCGGGAGTGATGGTGCGCGGCGAGCACCACTGCTTCGTCAACATCAACGACTGCAAGCTGCATGATCGGCTGGCGCGCATCGCGGAGGAGGAGGGCCCCATCGACCTGTTCGCGGCCCAGTTCTCCGGCGCCATCTGGCACCCCACCTGTTACGAGTATCCCCCGGAGACCTACGCGGCCATCTCCCTGAAGAAGCGCGACAGCAAGTTCGAGGCGGTGGCGCGCGCGCTGGAGGTCGTGAAGCCCCGCGCGTACCTCGCGTCCGCGGGGCCCGCGTGCTTCCTGGACCCGGCGCTGCTGCACCTCAACTTCGAGAAGGTGAACATCTTCCCCAACGCCACCACGCTCTTCTCCTTCCTGGAGAAGCGGCTGCCGACGCTGGGCGCGCGCTACCTGGAGCCCATGCCCGGGGACGTGATCGACGCGCGCACGCTCGAGTTCACCACCCGCGTCGAGGAGCGGCTGACGCCCGAGTCCCTCGAACCGTACCTGCGCACCTACGCGGCGGACCTGGCGCACCTCTTCCGCGACCGGCGCCGCAACCTGATGCGCGCGGAGGTGGATGAGATCCACGAGCGGCTGCGTGTGGAGTTCCAGCGCAAGCTGGACCTGCTCGACCTGCACGACCGGGTGGGCATGCCGCTGTACGTGGAGCTGACGGAGCTGCCGGACCGGCTGCTGCGCGTGGACTTCAAGGGCCGCCGGGTGGACGTCGTGCCGGAGATTCGGGAGGCGACGCGCTACGCGATGAAGGCGAGCGCGGCGGACGTGGTCCGGGTGCTCGACCGGAAGCTGACGTGGGAGGACTTCCTCCTGTCGTTCCGGCTGCGCCTGAGCCGCCACCCGGACGTCTACGAGCCCATCGTCCACGGCTTCCTGGGCGTGGAGATCGAGGACATGCGCGCCTTCTGCCAGGGCGTACGCTCGACGGAGGGGCGCCGGGAGCGCGCGGTGGTGGAGGCGGGCGGGCGGCGCTTCTCCGTCCAGCGCTTCTGTCCCCACCAGGGCGCGGACCTGTCCGAGGGCTGGGTGGAGGAGGGGCGCTACCTGGTGTGCCCCCGCCACCGCTGGCGCTTCGACCTGGAGGATGGGGGCCGCTGCCCGACGAACGGCTCCACCCTGTGCGCGGAACCCGTGGCGGAGGGCGAGCGCGAGTCGACCGAGAAGTCGCCCGCGCCCACCCCGGACGTCGCGCCACGGGTCCCGTGAAGCCGTCGGCTAGGGCGCCGTGCTCAGCTCACCCGGTGCCCGGCTGATGTCGGAGGCCCGCCCCGGGAACAGGGTGTTCAACACCCCGGGCATGCGCCGGGCCCAGGTGGGCTCGGTGTGGTAGCCGCCTTCCTCGTAGACGTACTCGAGGGACGTGCCATCCACGTACCCCACGGACCGGAACGCATCCGTGAGCGCGAGCGCGTAGACCGCGCCTTCGTTCGCCCCCTCGTCGACGTAGACGCGGGCGAAGGACTGCGGGGCGGGGCTCGCGTTGACGGCGCCGATGATGAACCGGTTGCCCCAGAAGACGGAGGGTGACAGCGCTCCCACGCGGCCGAAGACCTGCGGGTAGCGCAGGGCCGTGTACACGGAGATGAGCCCGCCCAGCGACGAGCCGACGATTCCCGTGTTGGCGGCGTCCGTCCGTGTGCGCAGCGTGGTGTCGATCCGCGGCTTCAGCTCCTCCACCAGCATCCGCGCGTAGAGGTCCCCCAGCGGCGTGACGCCGGGGAAGTTGGGGTCGGAGACCGGGGTGTACTCGGACTGTCGTTGGGCGGTGCGGTCCACGAAGACGACGATGGCCTCCGCGACCTTGCCGCTGGCGATGCCCGCGTCCACCGCCTCGTCCACCTCCCACTCGTCGCCCGTGATGGACAGGGCGGCGTCGAAGAGGTTGCGACCGTCATGCATGTAGATGACCGGGTAGCGCTGGAGGGGATTCTCCGTGTACCCGGCCGGCAGCCACGCCCAGATGGTGCGGTCGTTGTCGAGCAGGTTGGAGTGGAACGCCGGGAACACCGTCATGAGCTGCCCGGCGTCCGTGGTGAAGTACGGATACGTGTCGATCGTCGCGCCCCGGTCCACGGGATACATCGCGCCCCGGGAGGCGAGCTCGTTCCGGTAGAGCCGGACCTGGAGCTTCTTCGTCGCGTTGCTGATCGGGACGAACGCGCAGAACAGGCCGGTGTACTTCTCGCTGGTGTCGGTGTCCTGGACCCACTCCTGGGCCGGGCTGCTCTTGAGCTTCACCACGTCTGCCCGGGTGAAGGGGTAGTGCACCCGGACGACGGTCCGCTCGGTGTTGGGCGGCGCAGGGTCGTTGTTCGTGCAGACGCCCGAGAGGGTGGTCGCGAGCGCCAGGGTCAGCAGGGGAGTCATGGGGTCACCTCGTCGATGCGCCACAGCTCGGTGCCATGGGCGCCGTCGTTCGCGGACAGCAGCAGTTGGTGGTCGTTGATGCGCACGGGACGCCCGGGAGCCCCATCGAGCTTCCCCGGCGCGAAGTCGTAGGCGAGGCGCGTGTTGCCGGCCGTCAGGTCCGAGTACCAGAGCTCCCGGCCCTCGTTGGCCGAGTCCTGGGTGAAGTAGACGCGGTCCTTCTCCGCCTGCACCCACGAATACGAATCCATGCGGGAGCTGGAGAGACGGGTCGTCCCGGCGCGGGTGAGGTCGGAGCTCCAGAGGCCGATGCCCATCGTCCCGTTGCCGCCGACGAAGACCAGCTTGCCGTCGAACATGGCGAAGAGCGGCTCGGGCTCGTAGAGGTTGGACGGCGCGGCGAGCGAGAGCAGGCGTCGGTTGCCGGGCGTGCCGTTGGTGGCGTGGATCACCCCGTTGCCCGTGAGGATGACGTCGGTCCCGGAGATGAAGAGGTCCCGGTAGGATCCTCCGGCGACGAACACCGTGCCCTGGGGTGTGCCGTCCGTCGACCACAGCCCGCCTGGGAAGGCGCTGGGAACGCCCATGGCGGCGTAGGCGAGGAAGTACACCTTGCCCTGGTTGCGCACCATCTTGGTGACGGTGAGGTTCTCGGGAGACAACTGGATGGGCGGGCTCCCCGGCGTGAGGGCGTGAATCGAGCGGAGGAACTGCGCGTTGATGCCGGTGAAGAGCACGACGTTGCCGAAGCTGAGCGGAGCGGGGTCGGGTGTCACGCCGTTGGCGATCCCCGGCGCGAGGTCCGTCAGTCGCTTCGTGCCGTTCTCGGTCCCGTCCGTCCGCCACAGCTCGAGCCCCGTCTGGCCATCATTGGCGATGAAGTACAGGTCCGCGCCATGGACCGTGGCGTAGGTCCGGGGGATTCCATCCAGCGCTCCGACACCGGGGTCGGGGTGGAGGTCCGCGAGCATGCGTGTCCCCTTCGGGGTGCCGTCGGAGATCCACAGCTCGCTGCCGTGCTCGGGCGTCTTCCCCGCGAACGCGACCTGCTCCCCGAAAACATAGAGCTGGCCGGTGACGCCATCGGCGATGCCCGGACTCAGGTCGGTCAGCCGCTGCGTCCCGGCGGCGGTGCCGTCCGTCACGTACAGCTCCCGTCCGGTGAAGCCGTCATGGGCCGTGAAGAACGCCCGCCCCTGGGGCGTGGCGACCAGCCATGAGGGCGCGGAGGGCGCCGTCCCCACTCCAGGCAGGAACAACCGACGCGTGCCCGGGCCGGTCCCGTCGGTATCACACAGGTCGTTGACGCCCAGGGGCGTGGTGCAGGCGAAGTAGGCGCGCGTGCCCGCGACCCACACGGCCAGCCTGTCCGAGCCGGAGCGGGAGCCTGGATAGAGGTCGGTGACCAGTTGGGTTCCCGCGGTCTGCCCGTTGGAGAACCACAGCTCGTTGCCATGGGTGCCGTCGTTGGCGAAGAAGAGCACGCCGGTGCCGAAGGGCGTGTACCCGCCCGACACGCTGCGCCCCGCTCCAGGCTGGATGTCGCGCAGGAGGACCGTCCCCGCCGCGGTCCCGTCGGACGTCCAGGGCTCTCCGGCCGAGGCACCCAGGTTCGCGGTGAAGAAGATGCGCCCGTTGGAGTGGGTCACGTAGGCCGGTGCGGTGCCGGCCGTGCCGGGATTGGCGTCGGCCACCATGACGGTCCCCGCGGCCGTCCCGTCCGACTTCCAGAGCTCGTCTCCGTGGATGCCGTCGTTCGCGGCGAAGAAGAACGTGGAGCCCATCGCCGCCACCCGGATCCGGACCAGGCTGGACATGGAGGACGCGGGGCCCGTCCGCACGTCCTTGACCAGGAAGGTGCCGGCGGTGGTCCCATCGGTGACCCAGGGCTCCGCGCCGTCAGTGCCGTTGTCGGCGAAGAAGAAGACCCGTGAACCCACCACGGTCAGCGCCTGGGGCGATGACGAACCCGTGGGATGGATGTCCTTGAGGCGCCGCGTCCCCGCCACCGTGCCATCGCTGACCCAGAGCTCCGCATCCAGGGTGGAGGAGTTGGCGAAGAGGATGCGCTGTCCCAGGGCGACGGGCGTTCCGAACACGGGCTCGCTCGTGAGTCGCGTGGTCTGTCCGTTGGCGTCGAGCCGGAAGAGGACGACGTCCTGGCCGCGCAGGGCCGTGAGGATGAGCGCGTCCCCCAGTTGCGCCACCATCGTGGCGTTGCTCGACCCCGTGGCGGGGTTGAGGTCCGTGACCCGCCGGGTGCCCGCGCTCGTGCCATCCGAGAACCACAGCTCGGTTCCGGTGTTCGGCTCGGTCGCGCTGAACACCAGCAGGTCCGCCGGGCTGCCCGCGGGGCGGTAGATTCCCTGGGGCGTGGGCGCCACGCCGCCGGGGAACGTGGAGACGACCGTCGACACGCCCGTCGAGGGATCCAGGCCGTAGAGCGCGGTGCCCGCCGCGTGCATCCCTCCGAAGTAGACGCGCTGGTGCGCCGCCACGAAGGACCCGGGCATCGTGCCCAGGCTCTCCGCGTTGATGTCCTTGACCAGCGAGAACGTGGGGACTGTGAGCGCCGCTCGCTGTGTCTCGGGTGGCTTCTCGTACTCCGACTCGATGTTGTTCGATTCGCAGGCTCCAAGAAACAGAGCCAGCGAGCCAACGACCAGACGTCGCATACGTGGTGACCCCCTTCTGTTGAACTTCAGTCAGGGGACGGCTGAGAGGAATTTCCATTTCTGCCTGCATTTCGGCGGGAATGACCATTGCCAGTCATCATCCCGGACGCGAAAGGCGTGGGCGCTCCAGGGCGGACGTCCCCGAGGAGGTCAGGGGTTCGCGACCAGGAGTCTCAGCACCAGGCGGAGGTTGTCCGAGCGCATGCCGACGGGGCCATCGAATGAGAGGGCTGCGTCGGGGAGTGTTCCCTCCCAGGCCAGGGCCTCATCCGCCCAGACGCGGAGCCGGGGTCCTTCCAGGCGGGCGCGCAAGACATGCGCCGTGTTCCTCGAAGGCGCATCCACCCGCGTGGGGTGTGAGGGTTTCACGACGGTGTAGCCCTGGTTGCCGCAGTCGGCGCTGCGGTGCTGGTCGGGGTTGCGCTTGTAGTTGACGACGATCCCCGGCTTCGGCGTCACGCGCCACATCACGTAGACGAGGTTGCAGCCGTCCTTCGCGCGGAGCTTGAGGCCCACCTGTTGCCGCGGGGCGCCGGAGGCGAGGGGCTGCTGGACCTCCGAGGGACCCAGGACGGTGAAGCGCAGCTCCACCTGTCGCGCCAGCCATCCCGGGGCCACGGCCCTCATCCGGGGCCCGTCGCTCAGGAGTCCCCCGTCCGGCTGTTCCACCAGTCGTCCCTCGGTCACCTGGAGGCGGGCGAGCGGCACGGAGGCCAGGGGCGTCATTCGTCGCTCCTGGGGTGGGCCCCGGCGCGGAGGCGAGGCGGAGGAGGGCGGGGCGGGCAGCAGCGCGCCCGCGAGCAGCAGGGCCTTCGCCGCGGACCACCGCGGGCTCACTGCGTGCCTTCGTCCAGGAAGCGCTTGAGCGACTCGACGTGGGCGCCCAGGTACGCGCGCTCGGCGCGCAGCCGCGCCAGCTCCAGCAGCAGGTAGTCCCGGAAGCGCCGCACCTCGCGCGTCTGCATCGACTCGACCTCACGCAACTGGCCCTCCAGGTCGGAGACGAGGGTGATGACCTCCCGGAGCCGGAGCTCCTCGGACCGCTGGCGGGCGCGCAGCTCCCCCAGCAGTTCGGCCACCTGCTGCGGCACACCGTCGACCTCCTCCATCAGCGAGCGTCGTCGGCCTTGTCTCGCGCGCTCGTTGGCGGAGCCCTGCCAGAGATTGCCCAGGTCATACGTCAGCATGATCTGCCCGAAGAGCGGCACGTCCTGGTCGATGTCGAAGACCTCGTCGTAGCCTCCCCGGACGCTCAGCTCCCACGCCTGGGCGCGGCGGAGGTTGCCCGCGTGGGCCTCGACCGCGTCGTCCGCGGACCGCAGCTCCGCGAGCAGCGCCTCGAGCTTCTGCCCGGAGGGGAGCTTGGGGCGCGCGGCCAGTCGCTCGCGCGCGAGCGCGGTGTCCGCGTGCAGCGAGCGCAGGTGGTCCAGGCGGACCTGGACGGCGTTGAGCTCCTCCAGGGTGGCGCGTCCCTCCTGGAGGTCCGAACGGAGGCTCGTGATGAGCTGCTCCGCGCGTGGCAGCGCCTCCTGGAGCGCGGCGGCGCGAGCCTCCAGCGCGGCCTCCTCACCCAGGCCCGTTCCCTGTCGCACGGCGGCCTGGAGCGAGGAGAGCGCCTGGTGTCGCCGGCACTGGGCCTGCGCGTGTCGACGCAACGTGCGTCCCCGGTAGAGGCCGACGAAGTCGTAGCTCACGCCCGCCGTCGCGCGCAGCTTGGGCTTGCCCAGGGCCGTGCCGCCCTCGGCCTCCCCGGTGTTCACGGCGCCGAAGCTGCCGAAGACCTCCGGGGCCAGCTCCAGGGCCGCCTCGGCGTCGCCGATTCCCCGGACCAGCTCGCAGTACCCCGCGGCGCGCTCCTCCACCGTGTCGACGGGGGAGGGCTGGTCGACGGGGTCCGCCGAGAGGGCGGGGGCTGTCCGCGTGGCGAGCCACCAGAGCACGCCGCGAGTGAGTGTCTTTCGCATCGAGCTTCTCCGGGGCTCCAGGGGCCGGCCTCTAGAAGAACAAGGGAGGACGGCCGAGGTGCAGCAGGTCTTCGCGGGCCGAGATGGGGTCGCTGAGCTTCACCTCCACCATCACCCCTCGCAGCAGGTACTGGCGGATGGGGTGCTTGAGCGTCACCTCGCCATCCAACACACGCCCCACGACGCCCACCTCTCGACACCAGAAGACCTCCAACGCGCACGCGAACAGCGGGGCGCCCTCGCCGGAGTTCCCCAGGTTCTCGTAGGGGACGAAGGCCACCGTGAGGTTCTTCTCGAGGGCGAGCAGGTAGGGCGAGGCGCGCATCGTGTCGATGAGGGCCTCGTACCGCTCCTGCATGCCGTCCAGGGCCTCCAGGTCCTCCTCCAGGCTCTTGAGCGTCGCCTCCGCGCGGGCCTGCTCCAGCACGGAGTGCGTGTAGTTGCGCTCCAGCAGCAGCACGTCCGACGTCATGCCCTCGGGCGCGGCCTCCTTGCCCAGGCCGGAGTGCACGGCGGCCAGGCCCGCGATCTCCCGCTGGAGCCCGTCCACGCGCGTCTCCAGGTCCACCGTGGTGTGGGCCAGCGACAGGTTGCTCTGCGCGAGCTGCGCGAGGTGGTGGTTGATGGTGAGCTTCTCCTCCTGGGCCATGAGGCGCGCGCCGACGAGCGCGTCGGTCCGCTCGCGCGACAGGCCGGCGAAGGCGCGGTTGGACTGGAGGATCTCCGCGCGGGCCCGGCCGTACTCGTTGCGCAGGGAGGAGAGGCGGTGCGCCGCGCGCCCCTTGGCCTCGCGCTCTCCCCGGAGGGCGACCAGGAAGCGCTTCTGGAACGAGCGCTCGGCGAAGAGCGTGCGACGGGCGTCCTGGATGCGGTCCTCCACGGCGCGGCGCTCGGCGGCCACGTGGTCCCGGGCGGACGTCTGCGAGGCGAGCTGGGCGTTGAGGGTGAGGACCTGCGGGTCCGTGGGGGACACCACGGTGGGCGTCACCCAACTGCGACTCAACAGGAAGAATCCCTGGACGCCGAGGAAGGACGCCAGCGCCAGGAGGATGAGGCCCAGGAACACCGACCCCATGAACTTGTACGACGAGACGGCGACGGCGTTGATGCGGTTGGCGACCTGGAGATTCATGACATGCCCTCGCCGGCGTGGTCGGGCGGCAGGCCGGTGGTGCTCTTGGCCGGGGCCGCGCTGGGAACGGTGTTGACGCTGCCCCGCGTCTCCCAACTGCCGGAGTCGAGCGTGAGCAGCGCCAGGGGCGTGAAGAGCGCGTACGTCACCGGCATGAGCAGGGCCATGGGCAGGAAGCACGCGCCATGGACGCGTCGATCCTCGGGCAGGTGTCGCGTCTCCAGCCGGTAGATGAAGCCGAGCAGGCCGATGACCAGGAAGTGGAACACGAGGATGTCCATGAACTCTCCCGTGACGACGTTGTGGACGATGACCACCGGATAGGAGAGCAGCAGCGCGAGCTGTGCGACGTAGTGGATGGTGACGAGCGGGTGCAGTCGCCACGCGTGGGACAACCCTCCCAGCAGGTCCACCAGGTTGGAGCGCCTCCAGCGCAGTTGCTGGGAGAAGTACCCGGCCAGCGTGGCGGGGGCGGCGGTGAAGCAGAAGGCGTCGAGCGTGTAGACCGTCTCGTAGCGGTGCTTGACGATCTGCCGCGTGAGGAAGCGGTCCTCGCCGTACTTGATGGGCACCCCGGCGATGGAGCGCGACTCCAGGATGGGCTCCAGCTCCAGCAGCACGTGGCGGCGGTACGCGGTGAGGCAGCCGGACAGGCACATCACCTGCCGGAAGCTGCGCTCCAGGTCCTTGAGCCACTCCTGCGCGAAGTGGAACTTGATCTCCACCATGCGCGTCAGCCAGTTCTGGTGGCGGTTGGTGACGTACGTGCGCCCGCCCACCGCGGCGATGCGAGGACTGACGAAGCGGCGGATGAGGTGGCGCACGGCGGCCTTGTCGACGACGACGTCGGAGTCCACCGACACGATGATCTCCGCCTCCTCGGCGGCCTTGACGGCCCGGTTGATGCCCTTGCGCTTGCCCAGGTTCTCCGGGTTGCGCATCACCAGGACGTTGCTGTGTCCCTCGGCGGCGCGCAGCGCCCACGCGTAGCTGTCGTCCGTGGAGCAGTCATCCACCACGACGATCTGCAGCAGGTGTGCAGGGTAGTCCTGTTCGAGGAGGCTTCGGACTGCCTGGAAGATGCCTTTGCCCTCGTTGAAGAGGGGGATGACGATGGCCACCCGGGGCAGGTACGTCTCGTCGACGCGGTCGAGCGTCTCTTCCCGCACCCGTCGGAGGAAGGGGCCGAGAATGTAGCGGTTCATCAACACCATGATGAACAGCAGATGGATGGGAAAGAGCTCCATCAGGTCCCACTCCCCGTCACGCCGTGCTCGCTGCCCCACGGTGACCGGCTCGCCACCATGCTCCCAGGTGGGAGCGGGGGGAAAGCTTGGGGGGCGGTGGGCTCACGCCAACTTGCCCCGGGGGACAAGGCAGTGGCTTTCCACATCAGTCCCGAGGGGTGGGTCGCGGTGGGCATTCGTCCGGTCCGCGTCACGCGTCGGGACGCGAGGACATCTGGGCGCTCCGGTGGACTTCAGTGTTCCATGGCGGATACCGACGTCGGCGGGTGCGTGGTTCCTCCGTGCCTACGCGTGGGACCGCCCCGCGTGGTAGATGCGGGGGCATGTCGACCGCCTCCGTGCCGCTGGAGCTCCGCCCGGACGAAGTCCATGTGTGGATCGTCGAGCCGGAGCGCATCGTCGAGCCGCGACTGCTGGAGGCCTATCTGGGGCTGCTGGACGCGAAGGAGCGCGAGAAGCAGCGGCGCTTCCACTTCGAGCGCCACCAGCGACAGTATCTGGTGAGTCACGCGCTGGTCCGCCTCACGCTGTCGCGATACGCGCCCGTGGCCCCGGAGGCGTGGACCTTCGCGACCAACGCGTACGGTCGGCCGGAGATTCAAGGGGCGTGGGGCGCGCGGTTGCGCTTCAACCTCTCCCATACGGACGGGATGGCCCTGGTGGCGGTGGGGCTGGACGACGCGCTGGGGGCGGACGTGGAGGACGCGGAGCGGGCGGGGGACACGGTGGAGATCGCCGACCACTTCTTCGCCCCCGCGGAGGTCGCGGCCCTGCGGACCTTGCCCCGCGAGGCGCAGCGCGCGCGCTTCTTCGAGTACTGGACGCTCAAGGAGTCGTACATCAAGGCCCGGGGCGCGGGCCTGTCCCTGCCGCTGGACCAGTTCGCGTTCCACCTGGAGGCCGGGGGGCCGCCGCGCATCTCCTTCGACCCGCGGATGGTCGACGAGCCCGACGCGTGGCGGTTCATGCAACTGCGCCCCTCCGCGAGGCACCACGCGGCGGTCGCGGTGCGCCGGCCGCGGAGCCAGCCGTTCACCGTCCGCTGGCAGTTCACGGTGCCGCTGGACGGCGACGCGCCGCCCCGGTTCCAGGCGGCGTGAGGCTCAGGCCGGCGACTGCATCCACCGCGTGAGGTCGGCCGCGATGGCGGAGAGCAGGGCGGCCTGTTGCTGGCGCAGGAAGAAGTGGCCGCCGGGGAAGGTCCGCACCTGGAAGTCGTTGCTGCGCGTCTGGCTCCGCCACGACGTCAGCTTCTCCGTGGGGACGTGGCCGTCGTGGGTGGCGCCCATGACGGAGATGGGCGCGTCGACGGGGATGGGCTGCTGGCCGCTCTCCCACCAGGCGAGCGCGAAGTCCGCGCGCAGGGTGGGCACCACCAGCTCCAACAGCTCCTTGTGCCGGAGGACCTCCTCGGGCGTGCCGTCGTAGCGCCGCAGCTCGGCGACGAACGCGTCGTGGGGGAGGTGGTGGATGGGTTCGCTGTCCCGCACGTGCGGGGAGATGGACGCGGCCATGAAGAGCCCCACGGGCTGGCGTCCGCCGCGGGCCTGGAGTCGGCGCGCCAGCTCCAGGTTGATGCGCGCGCCCATGCTGTAGCCGAACAGCGCGAAGGGCCTGTCCAGCAGCGGCTCCATGAGGGGCAGCAGCGTGTCGACGAGCGCCGTCAGGTCGTCGAAGGGCTTCTCCATCAGCCGACGCTCGCGCCCCGGCAGTTGGACGGCGCACAGCTCGACCCCCGGGGGGAGCAGCGCGCTCCACCCGTTGAAGGCGGCGACGGTGCCGCCCGCGAACGGCACGCAGAACAGGCGCAGGCGTGCGTCCGGCAGGGGCTTGCGGGTGGGAAACCAGCGCTCGGGAAGGAGGGAGGGAGGGGACGCGCTAGGCATCATGGTGTACGGGTTCTGTGGCACAGGCGGGGAAAACGGGTCAAGCCCCGGGTTGCCTGCCCGCGTCGTGTCGCGGATGTTCGAGCGGCGAGGTGTCAGGTGGCGGCGTGGTAGCGTCCGGGCACCTTGAGTTACGAGCTGTCGCACCTCGATGCCCTGGAGGCGGAGTCGCTGTTCATCCTCCGGGAGGTCGTCGCCGAGCTGGAGCGGCCGGTGCTGCTGTTCTCGGGGGGGAAGGACTCCGCGGTGATGTTGCACCTGGCGACGAAGGCCTTCGCGCCCGCGCCCTTGCCCTTCCCGCTGATGCACGTCGACACGGGGCACAACTTCCCGGAGGTGCTCGCCTTCCGTGACGCGCGCGTGGAGGCGCTGGGCGCGCGGCTCGTCGTCGCGTCGGTGCAGGAGGCCATCGACGCGGGACGCGTGGTGGAGGAGACGGGGCCGCGGGCCTCGCGCAATCGGGCGCAGACGGTGCCGCTGTTGGAGGCCATCGAACACCACCGGTTCGACGCGGTGTTCGGCGGCGCGCGCAGGGACGAGGAGAAGGCCCGCGCGAAGGAGCGGGTGTTCTCGCTGCGCGACGAGTTCGGCCAGTGGGAGCCGAAGCACCAGCGGCCCGAGCTGTGGAGCCTCTACAACGGGCGCCACCGGCCCGGAGAGCACCTGCGCATCTTCCCCCTGTCCAACTGGACGGAGCTGGATGTGTGGCGCTACGTCGCGCGCGAGGGGCTCGCGCTGCCCTCGCTCTACTTCTCGCACCGGCGCGAGGTGTTCCGGCGCGACGGGCTGTGGATGGCGGCGTCGCCGCACCTCCCGCTGCTCCCAGGCGAGACGGTGTCCACCGCGTCCGTGCGCTTCCGGACGGTGGGCGACATGACCTGCACCGCGTGCGTGGAGTCGACCGCGGCCTCGGTGGAGGAGGTCCTCGCGGAGCTGGTGGCCTCGCGGGTCACCGAGCGGGGCGCGAGCCGGGCGGATGATCGCTTCAGCGAGACGGCGATGGAAGACCGCAAGCGCGAGGGGTACTTCTAGTGGAGTTGCTGCGCTTCGCGACCGCGGGGGCCGTCGACGACGGCAAGAGCACGCTCATCGGTCGGCTCCTGCATGACACCCGGTCCATCCTCGAGGACCAACTGGCGGCGGTGGAGCGCACCCGTCGCGCCCGGGGCGACGAGTACGTCAACCTGGCGCTGCTGCTCGACGGCCTCCGGGCCGAGCGCGAGCAGGGCATCACCATCGACGTGGCCCACCGCTACTTCGCCACGGCGCGGCGCCAGTTCATCCTCGCGGACACGCCGGGACACCTCCAGTACACGCGCAACATGGTGACGGGGGCCTCCACCGCGGACCTGGCGCTCATCCTCGTGGACGCGCGCAAGGGCCTCCAGGAGCAGACGCGGCGCCACGCCTTCCTGGCGTCGCTCCTGCGCGTCCCGCACCTGGTCCTGTGCGTGAACAAGATGGACCTGGTGGGGTTCGACGAGGCCGTCTTCGAGGCCATCCGCGAGGAGTTCCGTCGCTTCTCCATGAAGCTGGAGGTGACGGACCTGACCTTCATCCCCGTCTGCGCGTTGGACGGGGACAACGTGGCGCGGCGCTCGGAGCGCATGCCCTGGTACCAGGGCGCGACGTTGCTGCACCACCTGGAGCACGTGCACATCGCCTCCGCGAGGGACCTCATCCACGTGCGCTTCCCCGTCCAGGGCGTCATCCGCCCCATGTCCACGAGGCTCCCCGACTACCGCGCGTATACCGGCCAGTTGCTGGGCGGTGTCCTGCGTCCGGGGGACGAGGTGCTGGTGCTGCCCTCGGGGCTCACCACGCGCGTGCGGGCGTTGGAACTCGCGGGCCGCTCCCTCCCGGAGGCCTTCCCGCCCATGTCGCTGAGCGTCCAACTGGAGGACGCGCTGGACGTGGGACGCGGCGACATGCTGAGCCGCCCGGGCAATCCTCCTCGCGTGGGACAGGACCTGGACGCCATGGTCTGCTGGTTGTCGGAGGCCCGGACGCTGGAGGCGGGCGCGCGGCTGGCGCTCAAGCTCACCACGCGCGCGGCGCGCACGGTGGTGAAGCGGCTCCACTATCGGTTGGACGTGAACACGCTGCACCGGGACGAGGACGGCGCGCGCCTGGCGTGCAACGACATCGGACGGGTGACGCTGCGCACGACGGTGCCGCTGTTGTACGACGAGTACCGCCGCAACCGGCACACCGGCAGCTTCATCCTCATCGACGAGGCGACGAACGCCACCGTCGGCGCGGGGATGATCAACGGTCCGGCTCTTTGAGGAGAGGGGCAGGGATGTCGCGAGCACCCGGGTTCATCGTCTGGATGACGGGCCTGTCGGGGGCGGGGAAGACCACGCTGTCCCAGGCCCTTCGCGCGCGGCTCGCGCCGTCCCGGCCCGTCGAGGTGTTGGATGGCGACGAGGTGCGGACCTGGCTGACGCGGGGGCTGGGCTTCTCGCGCGAGGACCGGGAGGAGAATGTCCGGCGCATCGGCCACGTGGCGAGGCTGCTGGCGCGGCACGGCGTGGGCGTCATCGTGGCGGCGATCTCCCCCTACCGGGGGACGCGCGAGGAGGTCCGTGGGCTCGCGAGGGCCGCGGGGCTCGTGTTCCTCGAGGTGTACCTGGAGGCGCCGCTGGACGTGCTCATCGCCCGGGACGTGAAGGGGCTCTACAAGCGGGCCCTGGCCGGGGAGCTCGCGAACTTCACCGGCGTATCGGACCCCTACGAGCCTCCCGAGTCACCCGAGGTCATCGTCCACTCCGCGTGGGAGCCCGTGGGCGTGGGCCTGGAGCGCGTGGTGGAGGCGCTCCGGGGCCACGGACGCTAGCGGAGCACGCGCTCCATCCGGACGTAGGGGCGCTCGGCCTGGATGCCCTTCTCGCGGCAGTGCGCGAGGAACTTGTTCGACTCGACGATCTGCGGCGCGGTGTCGTCGTAGACGAGCACCATCACGTGGCGCAGCCACGGCTCCTGGCCCATGGCGTAGACGTAGACCTCCTGGGGCGTCAGGTGCGTGGTGATGTCGATGGCGCGCGCGCAGTTGGAGCCGTTGAGGCGCCGGGTCTGGTCGAACTTCCGGGGCAGGGGCGTGCTCAGGAGGGGGCCGTACATCCAGCTCAGCGGCCCGCCCTCGCACTCCATTCCGAGGAAGAGGACGTCGATGGGGCCGATGATGTCGCGCAGGTGCTGGTACATCCGGGGCTCCAACGCGTTGGAGTCCGCGGCCATGAGGATGGAGCGGCCCGCCAGCCGGACCAGGTGGGCCGTCTTCGCCTGGATGGCCAGGTCGCTGTGCTCGCCGAGGAAGGGCAGGCCGGTGATGGAGCCGCCGGGCACGGGCAGCTCCTGGAGGTCGTCGATCTCCACCACGTTCTGGAAGCCCGTGTGGTGGAGCATGAGGCGCAGCGACGGGTCCGCCAGGGAGTGTCCGTTGTTGCGCGGGACGACGAGGGTGCCCACCCGGTGCCGGAGCTGGAGGAGCGTCTCCATCATCAGGTGGTCGGCGTGGCCGTGGGTGATGAGGACGTAGTCGATGCGCTCGGGCAGGTCCGCGTGGGTGAAGCGCGGCAGCGCCGTGGGGAACTCGTAGCTGATGACGGGGTCGGTCAGGATGCTGACGTCCTTCGTCTCCAGCAGGACGCACGCGTGGCCGAAGTAGCGCATCCGGACGCCCTCTGCGTCGTAGCGCGGCGTCTGGCGCGGGGGCGTCGGGGTGAAGAGCTCCGCGAAGTGGGAGGCTGCGGAGGACGGGACGCCGAGCAGCTCCGCCACCTGTCCGGGGGAGCCGGGCGTGTGACGCATGCGGAACAGGGCGTCGAGCCCCTCATGGCGGAACGGCACCTTCAGCCACAGCGGTGAATCCTCCTCGAGGCGCGGCGTGCTGAAGATGTAGGGGCGCCAGTCATGGGTGACCGGCATCAGCGTGACGCTCTGGGAGGCTTCCTGGAAGAAGCGGCTGCGGTAGAGCAGCGGCTCGATGAAGCGGGCGCTGGCGCGGTGGCTGAGGTCGTACGTCAGCTCGACGTAGCCGCGCAGCAGGTCCGGGACCTTGGGATAGAGCGCCTCCAGCGAGGCGCCGTTGTTCGGCGCGAGCAACTGCTCCAGCTCCGCCACCGCGCGGCTGAAGGCGAGCATGTGGGCCTGCTCGCGCTGGGTGCGCTCGAGGAGCGCCTTCACGCGCGGGGCCTTGTCCGCGGGGTGGTTGATGAAGGGCCCGCCCATCAGCGCGGGGTTCTTCAGCGCGGAGACGTGGACCTCCGGGTTCGTCACGAACGACTGCATCAGCTTCTGGTGCAGGTGCGTGACGAACAGGGGCGCGGTGGCGGGGGAGAGCAGATACCACCACGCGTACCATTGGTTGTAGAGGGGCTCGAGCGCGACGTTCGGCCTGAGGTACTGGACTTGTCCAGACATCGATGCCTCCAGGATTCACGACATTACCCTGGATGGCATGTGATTGAGGATGCCGTGGGTGACTAGTGGTTTCCCGCGGCAGGAGAAGGCAGGGAGACGCCTTCGACTGAAAGCTGTTGCAGGGCGTCGTCCTTGATCTCGATCTTCGCCTTGGCGCGGAGGGTGTCGACGAGGCCCTCCATGGCCTTGGCGCGCTGCTCGGCGGTGAGGCGCGCCTCGATGCGGCCCCGGGCCTGCTCGAGGGGCTGGTTCATGCCGAGCTGGCGGCCCTGGAGCTTCACGAGGTGGAAGCCCTTGTCGGTCTCCACGACCTGGCCGAGGTCGCTGATGGTGTTCAAGGCGAAGGCGGCATCGGCGAACGGGGTGCCCCAGGCCTGGACCAGCTCCTGGTAGCTGTGGAAGCCCAGGTCGCCGCCGGCGCTCTTGGTGGTCGCGTCCTGGGATTGCTCGGCGGCGGCCAGCTCGAAGGCGCCCTTGGTGCCGCCGGTCTCCTTGGCCTTGATGTCGGCGAGCAGCTTCACGGCGGCGGTGCGCGCCTGGGCGCGCTTGGCCGCGTCACCCTTGGGGGCCTCGATGAGGATGTGATTGAGGCGCACACGCTCCGGCTTGACGAACTCCGACAGGTGGTCCTCGTAGTGCTTGCGCACGGCGGCATCGTCGATGGCGCCGCCCGCGGTCTCCTGCTGCTTGCGCATGAGCCGCTGGACCAGGACCTTCTCCAGGGTCGCGAGGACCTCCGGATCCTTCTCCAATCCCTGGCGCTTCGCCTCCTGGAGCAGCAGCTCGAACCGGATGAGGTTCTCCAGGAACTCCTTCTTCTTCTCCAGGGTGTTGTAGCGGCCGCGGACGAACTGCGGCTGCTCGTCCAGCTTCGCCTTGACCTCCTGGGTGGTCAGGGCGCGGTCGTTCACGATGGCGACGACGGGGCCCTGGTTCGCGGCCTGCTCGGAGGCACGCGGGGCGCCGTCGTTGCAGCCGGCGAACGAGAGGAGCGAGACGACGGCGACGAGGAGTGACGGGGTGCGAGTGTTCATGGAGCTGGCGGGCCTCGGAGCGTCCACCCGGAGTGGGGGCTCGTGACTCTGCTGGGAGGAGGCGGGTGAGAAGTGAGCGACGGCTGCGAGCGACCGCGGGAGCATAGCCCGGACGCGAGGACGGGTGTCGCCTGTCGTGGGACGCCGCTGTGCGAGGAAAAGGGGCGGGATTTCGTCGGGCTGTCGTCAGGAAACATCAGGGCGGCTCGTAGGTGGCGCGCCCTCGGGGGCGGCCTGCCGGGCGGGGGGCCTCGGGGCCGCGTGTCGGGGGCGCGGCGTGGGGATGGGGGCTGATAGGGTATGGAGCGGTTGCGGCGCAGGGCCGCCGGCGTTGGAGATGCATGCCCGCGCGGACGAAGCGCGGCTCGGAGGGGATGTGGACCGCAAGGATGGGATGGGGCTTCGCGCGTGGTGGCTGATGGGGGTCGCGGGGGGGCTGATGGCCTGTGGCGATCCGAACGTGGTGGCGGAGGTGGGCAAGCGCGAGGTGTCGAAGGGGGACGTGTCGGCGTTCATCGCGGCGCGCAGCGCGCGGGACGTGCCCACGGCGACGCAGGCGCTGGACGCGCTGGTGGACCGGTCGTTGCTGGCGGACGAGGCGCGGCGAGCGGGGTTGGACAAGGACCCTGGGGTGCGGGCGCGACTGAGGACGGCGGAGCGGGAGGTCCTCGCCCAGGCGCTCCTCGACCAGCGGCTGGCGGCGGCGACGGACGAGGCGAAGCTGCGCGAGGGCTACACCGCGTCCCGGGAGAAGTGGGTGCGCCGCGAGGTGCATGTCCGGCAGATCATGGTCCGGGTGCCACCTGGCGCCGACGAGGCGACGCGGAGCCGGCTCCTGTCTCGCATCAACGGACTCTATGCGCGGCTGGTGGGCGGAGAACCGTTCGAGACGGTGGCGAGGGAGGGCTCCGAGGACACGGTGAGCGCGCCGCGTGGGGGGGATTTGGGGCCGGTGTTGGAGGGCCAGGTGGACGAAGGGTTCTTCACGGAGGCGGCGCGGCTGGGGAAGGGCGAGCGCTCGCGTCCGTTCGCGACGTCGTTCGGCCTGCACGTGTTGGAGGCGGTGGAGCCGGTGCGGACGGTGGAGCCCACCTTCGAGCAGGTGCGAGGCCGGCTGGAGGCGGAGACCCGCCGCGATGCCCAGGAGGCGCTGATGAAGGATCTGCGCGAGCGCATCCCCGTGACGCGTCATCCCGACCGGCTGGAGACGGGGGCGTCCGAGGGGCAGGGGCCGCGTTCTTGAGCGGGGCCCCACGCTCCGCGTGAGTCGGGTGCACGCCCTGTCGGACGGCGCGTCTTCAAGGAACGGGTGGGAGTGCGTTCCATGGAGGGGCCGGAGCGGGGCACGCATGGTCGATCGGTTGAAGGACGTCTTCCGCCGACAGTCGCCGGAGCTGGTGCTCACGGGGGCCGTCGGCGACGGGGTCCTGTTCGAGATGCTCGATGTGGACGGGTATCGCATCGGCGGGATGCGGTGCCGGGGCGTCGTCATGGTGTGCATGGCGACGCGGCATGTGTCCTATGACCGCGTGGAGCGATATGGGCGGGAGGAGCTCCCGGCCGCATGGTCGTGGCTGCGGGAGGGCATCCCCCCGGGGTTCGCGGTGTATGTGTTCGGCATGGCGGACCTGCCCCGGGCCTCGGAGTCCTGTCTGCCTGCGGTGGGAGGGCGGCGCCTGGCGTACGTCGTCTGCGAGTCGGTGGAGTTCGAGGGGGGACCTGGGGGCCGCTGAGGGGCCTATCCGGCTTTCGGGAATCCCGGGAGTTGATTAGAGCGCCGGGGGTGAAAGGGGGGGCCTGTGATGAAGAGCCTCGAGTCCCGAGTGAGTCACCGTGAGGCGCTGGTCGCGGCCCTGCGAGGGGAGCTTGCGTACCAGTTGAAGCTGGCGGCGGCGTGCGTGGTGGTGGGGGCGTTGGTGGCCTGGTACGGGTGGCCGGTGTTCGAGGTGGTGCTCGCGAAGGGGTGGGGGCGGTGGACTCCCTTCCGCGCGTTCCTGGCGCCGTTCGGCCTGTTCTTCGTCGGCTTCGGGGTGTTCACCACGTGGCGCGCGCCGCGCTTCACCCGGCGGCTGTTGCGGAGCGTGGAGGCGGACGAGCGGACCGGGATGTGGATGTCCGTGGCGCCGATGGTCCGGCCAGGGAAGGGGGCCCGTCCGCTCTTCCTCGCGACCCTCCCAAAGCCCTGGGACTCCATAGGGTTAGCGAGTGACCCCGACAGGAATCGAACCTGTGGCCTGCGGTTTAGGAAACCGCCGCTCTATCCAACTGAGCTACGGGGTCGGTACAGCCAGACTGCCGGGCCCGATGTAGCCAAACCCGGGCCATAACTCAAGGGCGCGAACGGGCTGTCGTCACCGCGCTACCGCCCCCACAGGGGATATGTCCGGTTGTCGGGGAGCAGGAAGCCCCAGCCCGCGTCGATGACCACGGGCCCGAGTCCGGGTTTGCCGTACACCTCGACCGGGACGTCCTCGAGCCCCTCCTCGTGGGGATACTGCAGGGGCTTGGGCCCCCGGACCAGCCGCACGTCCCGCAGCAGGATCTGCCCTCACGTTCAGGGAGCGGGCTGTTCGGCTGCGGTCGTGGGCGCGGTGGGGCTCTTCCCCTCGAACTGATACCCGGCATCCTTGGCCTGGGCCCAGTCCGTGGCGAGGATGTAGCCCTTGGCCCCAGTGTCATCCACCACCGCGACGCGGCCTCCGTGGATGGGGGTATAACGCCTGCTCGCGCTCAAGAGTCCAGTGGCGGCTGATGGGGCGACCTCAAGCACCCGGCCCGTGCTGGTGTCGAGCACCTGCCGGACTGGCTCGGTGGCGTTTGTGGAGGGAGCACGCCATGTCGGTGGGCGCTTCTTCGCGCAGGTTACGTCGCCCTCGAGAACCCTGCCTCGGCCCGCGTGCTCGACCACCACCAGGTGGCCACCGAATTCGGGGGTGGCCACGAGCGGCCCGGTCCCCTTCAGCGCGCCAGTGGACGAGATGCTCCAGTCGTAGGAGGCGAAGCCATGTGCTGAGCACATGTTGCGTGCATGGCCATGGAAGTACTCAGCCATGCGGTCTGGATCGGCATACCGGTTGCCGGTGACCGTGATGCGGTAGACGCCTCGAGCAACTTCCATGTCGGAGTAGTCGATGTGGGCGCACGCAGAGAGTGCCCCGACGGCTGCGAGTCCCCAACCGCCCAGTCTGGTTCGCATGGTGCGGAGCCTCACGTCCCCGGAGGGCGAGCGTCAACGGGGGCTCGGTGACGGCGGACGTGCAGTCCTCAGCCGCGAAGGGTGAGGTGGAGCGGTTGGCGCCTGGGTTGGCGACGGTGGTTCGCAGGGCGATCCTCCAGCCCGGCGGTCTGATCCAGAAGGCCATCGAGAAGCAGCGGCACTTACTCCTGGACCTTTCTAGCGGGTGACGGCTGGGTTGTCGTCAGGACGCCATGGAACACGCACCGCTGCTTTCGCAGAAGTTCGTTCCACTAATCGGACGCGAGTGATTGCACCATGGCAAGCCCCCTCCAGTGCCTTGGCCATGATTGCCGCCTTCTCCGCTCGCTCCTTCTGTTGAGTCTCGAGCACGGCGAGTGCAGTCTGCAGGTCGTAGCGCTCGTCATCCAGCCCGGAGGCAACGGTCTCGACAGTTGCTGCGTGGTGATGGTTCATCTTGGCCATCTCAGCCGCGTACGTTCTTCGGATAGAGCGGAGCAGATGGGCGTCCTCGACCCGGATGCCAGCGGGCGATTCGCCAGACATGCACCGCTCCACCGGGGTGGGCTTCGGCAGTTCCACCGTCGTCGGATTCGGAGGCTCTGGGGTTCTATACTCTTCCCACAAATTGGTGCTGCCGTAGATGGCGAGTCCACTGAGTATCGTCTCGTCGGAATGCCCATGTCGTACTGGCAGCAGCTCACGTTGGACATGCGGCTGTCGAAGGACTAGCCATGCGCTACTACGAGTTGGACCCCATCTTCGACGCCTCCGCCACACGCTGGCGATGGAACCTCGACGCGAAGCGACGCTGGGGGCTGCCCGGCACCGAGTGCCCCCGGTGTCACGCGGCCCCACTGGCCATCGCGCTCAACTACCCGAGAGTCGACCTGACGGGGCTCCCCGAGGAGCGGGAGTATCGGAAGCCACGGCTCTCCCCATGGGGCGAGTACGTCCGGCTCCGAGACCGCGTGCTACCGCTCCTCCCGCCGGGTGCCGTCGTGGAGCCGGGGATTGGGATGGGGCCGCTGGTGGGGCGCGTCCGCGGGCGTCCGTCGCCTATCGCGATGGATGTGGCGTGGCACTTCTTCGCCCAGCCCGAGGGAGTGGAGCGGCTCCTCGCGGCCGGGTTGCGCGGCATCAACCCGGTGCCGACCGCTACGAAGTCCGCGCGCGACGTCCCTCCGCTGCTGGAGCTTGAGCTTCAGCTCGGAGGCGACTACCTGCCGGAATGCCGCCCGGTGCCGGAGGGCGAGCCCTGCCCGGTGTGCGGTTTCCAGCCGATGTCGGATTCGCTGGTGGATGCGGAGTGGCTCGACGCGAGCGCGATGCCGGCGGCGGACGTCTTCCGGTTCCGCTGGGCCCCCTCCATGACGGTCGCCAGCGAGCGCTTCGTGGAGGTGCTGCGCGGCATGGGCGACACCGGCATCCAGGTGAAGGAACTGGCGGTGGGCCGGCCGGCAGAGGCTGGAGCCACGATGTAGTTTGGCTTGAGCCATCGCCCCAGGTTCGCCAGAAAGAGAAGGAGGGTGGAGCCGATGGCCATTGAGGGGCGAGTCGTCAAGTGGTTGAGCGATGGGCGGCAGGTTGGGAAGAGGTACTCGTTCGTTCGCGGTGGCGAGAAGTTCTGGGGAGCCGTGGCTGTCGAGCGCGTTGATGGCGGTTGACGATCTGGCTCCACTCAAGGGCGCGAAAGTCTTCAAGCCATAGCGCTGTGCATGAGAATTGAAGTTGCCCCCGTCAAACCGGACAGGGTCAGTGGGGTGAATTCGCGAGCCGGAACTCGCGCGGGGAGCGCATCTTCAGAGCCTTGTGGGGGTTCATGGCGTTGTCGTCGTCGAACCAGCGGGGTAACTGCTGGAGGACCACCTCGGCGCTGTCCAGGCGGTTCAGGTACACGTAGTCGCGCTTGAAGCTCTTAACGAAGGACTCCGCCATGCCGTTGCTCTCCGGCGAGTCCGCTGCGTTTCGGGGCATGACGTGACAGCGCCCGAGGCGAGGTGCGAGTATGGCGGTGGAACCAGAGTGCCGGCTGAAGAGGAGGCGCCCCTGCTGTGAGACTGGACGTCTATTGGGTGGAGGGGTTCTTCCCGAAGGCGGGGCTGGCGTCTCTTCCGGTGGTGTTCCGCATCACGTCGGATGTCGACGTCACCCTGGCGGCGAAGATGGACCTCTACGAACTTGCGCTCTGGCGCGAGCATGAAGGGGAGGATGGCGTCGGCATCGTGGCGCGAGGACAGATAGGCCCGATTCGCGGTGAAGTTGACGTCGGGCCTGGGCGGCCGCTGTACCGCGTCCATGACCTGCTCGCGTATGACCGAGACCTGCTGATTCCGGCCGGGCGCTTCCGGCTTGGGGCCGGGCTGCGGGTGTTCGTTGAGTCGCGGGGGGACTACGCGCCCCAGATTCTGCGGGCGACGCGCGAGGTGCTCATCCCCGAGTAGGCCCGGTGCACGTTCGGCACCGCCCTCCGCATCATCTCGTAGGCTGCACGCTCCTGTCGACGAGGTGCCCCATGGCGTGGAGCTGGCGAGGAGGGTTTGTCGAGGCACGCGGCCGCGTCGGCGTGCGGGTGCGCGAGCTGACGTTGGCGGGGCGCGCGAAGGCCACCCTGGCCCTCCGGTATGTGGAGAGTCGCCTGTATGCCGACCTCTGGCGGATGGTGCCGTTCCGGCGGGGGCGTATTGTCGGGACCGGCCCACGCGCTGCGACAGGGAAACTGACGTGGGTGGAGGGCGCGTCCAAGGCGAGCTCCCTCGTCATCCAACTCCTCTGGCGCCTGGCGAGTGAATACCGACGGGCGCGTCGCATCCTCAGTGGTCACCCAAAACCGGCCAATGAAGGTCCCCTGAAAAGCGGCCACATGGAGGACGCGTTCGTCGGCTTCGCCACCACCGGCCAGTTCTCCTTCCGCAGCAGGGTGTCCAGCACGCCGGTGGACCTGGCGCGCCTCATGGCCCACAAGGCCTTCGTGAAGCTGGTGGACATGGCCACGGGCGCTCTCGTGGACGGCTTCACGGGGGGCGCGGCCACCGCGGCGACGTCGGCGGGCGGCGGGACGATGACAGTCGTCTCTCCGAAGGCCTCGTTCAGCTCGAAACCGGGCGACAGCTACGACGTGCCCCAGGTGCCGAGGTCGTGTCCCTATAAGTGTGTAGTCGGCGAACGGGGACGAGCGGGAGCCCCTCGCAGCGGAGCTGCGGCGGGTGGATGTGGCGTTACAGCATGGCACCGGCCTCTGCATCGACCGGTGCACGAGAATCCCCACGACGCCCCCGCCCTGGCTTGGTCGTGTCCCTATAAGTGTGTAGTCGGCGAGGAAGGGCGAGCGGGAAAGAGGGAAGCTCCTCGGTGAAACCAAACCGAGATGGTCCTCCTTTGGCGAGGAGGCCGAGGAGTTCCCTGCCGTGGACG
>NZ_JAKCFB010000018.1 GCF_024198235.1 Myxococcus dinghuensis
CCCCCGCGCCCCGGCCCACGCCGCTGGCCCTGCCGCGCGTGGCGCCCCCGGAGCCCGTCGTGGTGGCGACGCCCGTGGACGTCGCGCCCGCCAACGAGGACAAGGCGACGGAGCCGCCGCCCCTGGCGCGCGCGGTGGAGGCGGCCCGCGCCGGGCGCCATGTGGAGGCGGAGGCGCTGGCGCGTGAGGCGGCGAAGGCGCTGGTGCCGGAGGCATACCTGCTGCTCGCGATGGTGGCCGAGGGGCGCGGGGACCTGAACGGGGCGGTGGAGGCGGTGCGCAAGGCGCTGTACCTGGAGCCGAGGCTGGCGCTCGGCCACGCGACGCTGGTGGCGCTCTACGGGCGCATGGAGCGGCGCGAGGACGCGGAGCGGTCGCGGCAGAACGCGCTCCGCGCGCTGGATGGATTGGATGACGAGCAGCCCCTTCGGGGCGTGGAAGCCATGACGGCGGGGGGCCTGCGGCAGGCCCTGGCACCGAGAACCCAGGCTGGTTGGCAGGGGGCGCGCTAGCGGTTTGGCGCGCGCCCCGCCGTGGGAGGTACCGTGGAGTCGAGAGAAACGAAGCTGACACTGCCGGAGCGGCTCGCGATGGGCCGGCTCAGCCTTCGCTTCAAGATCGTCGCCGTCACGGGCGTGACGGGCGTGCTGGTGGCGAGTGTGCTGCTCATGGCGTTCTGGGTGCAGATGAACACCGCGCAGCGGGAGGACCTGGCCCGGCGCACCCGCTCGGTGAGCATGGAGCTGTCCAAGACGCTGACGCCCATGCTCGTGTCGAACCAGGACGCCGGGAAGCTCCAGGCGACGGCGCACGGCGTGCTGCGCCACGTGCCCGACGTGGCCTACGTGCTCGTGCGCGACGCGAAGGGGGACCTGCTGGCGGAGGTCGCCGCGGAGCGCTTCGCGGGCGCGGACCAGTCCGCCTCCAGCGCGGACGACGCGGAGGACCGGCGGCTCGTCGTCAACGGCGAGGCCGTGGTGGAGACGACCACGCCGCTGTTCTCCTCGCAGGCGGCGTCCGCGAAGCGGGTGGGGACGGTGCAGGTGGCGCTCAACGAGGAGGCCCTCACGAACGCGCTGGGGTCCACCACGCGCTTCTCCCTCGTGCTCGGCGCGCTCATCCTGGGCGGATGCCTGGTGGCGTCGTGGTTCCTGTCGGGCGTGCTGGTGATGCCGCTGGAGCGGCTGGCGCGCGCGGCGTCGGGAATCGCCGCGGGCAACCTGCGCCAGCAGTTCGAGACGAAGGGCTCGGACGAGATCGGCGAGGTGTCCCGCAGCTTCGCGGCCATGTCCGAGGGCCTGGCGCACCTGCTCGAGGACCTGCGCGGCGCGGCGTCGGAGATGGAGCGGGAGGCCACGGGCGTGCTGGCCACGTCGTCGCAGCAGTCGGCCATGGCCCACCAGCAGGCGTCCGCCATCAGCGAGACGAGCACCACGGTGGCGGAGATCGCCCAGACGTCCAAGCAGGCCACGCAGTACGCGGACTCGGTCATCGCGCAGACGCAGCGGTCGGAGTCGCTCAGCACGGAGGGCCAGAAGGTCGTCGCGGAGAGCGTGGCGGCCATGGACAAGCTGGGCGAACAGGTGAAGACCATCGCCATGTCCATCACGGAGCTGAGCGAGCGCACGCACCAGATCGGCGACATCATCAGCACGTCGAAGGACGTGGCCGAGCAGTCCAACCTGCTGGCGCTCAACGCCTCCATCGAGGCGGCCAAGGCGGGCGAGCACGGTCGGGGCTTCGCGGTGGTGGCCACGGAGATGCGCACGCTCGCCGAGCAGTCGCGCATCGCGGCCGAACAGGTGCGGGGCCTGCTCAACGAGGTCCAGAAGGGGACGCGCTCGGCGGTCAGCGCGACGGAGGAGGGCAGCCGCCGGGCGCAGGCCGCCATGGACCTGGCGCGCGGCGCGGGCGCGGCCATCCTCGGACTGTCCGAAGTCATTCGGGAGTCGTCGGGCGCGGCGCGGCAGATCGCCGGGAATACCCGGCAGCAGACGATTGGCGTGGAGCAGATCGCCGCGGCCATGGGCGAGCTGACCTCGGCCATGGGAGACTCCGTGGAAGGGACGCGACGCATCGAACAGGTGGCTGGAAACCTGACCAATCTCTCGAAGCGCTTCTCGGACCTGGTGGGTAGGTACCAGTTATGAACGCAAACGTGGCGACAGCACGACAGGTCCTGCGCGTCCTCATCGTCGAGGACACGAAGACCATCACCAACTTGCTCCAGGTCTATCTGATGGGCTGGGGCCTGGAGTTCTTCGACGCGCCCAACGGGGTTCTCGGGCTCAACAAGGCGAGGGAGCTCAAGCCGGACCTCATCATCTCCGACGTGCAGATGCCGGAGATGGATGGCTTCGCGCTGTGCGCCGCGGTGCGCGCGGACTCCCAACTGCACGACACGCCCTTCATGATGCTCACGTCCCTGAAGGACGACGCCAGCCGCCAGAAGGGCAAGCTGGTGGGCGCCAGCGCCTTCCTCAACAAGCCGGTGTCGGTGGACGACCTGCGCTCGAAGGTGCGGGACATGTTGAAGCTGCCCGCGACCAACCGGTGACGCTCGAATGCCAGGCGACGACACGTCCGTGAACAGCGAATCCCCGGGGGCGATGACGTCGCCCCCCTCCTCCCCGACGGGGGCGGTGGTCGACGCCGTCGCGCAGAAGCGGCGCGAGGTGCTCGGCGCCCGCGCTCGCGCGCTGGCGGAGTCCCGCCACGAGACGCACCAGGAGGTGCTGTCGGTGCTGGCCTTCCAGGTGGGAGGCGAGCGCTACGCGGTGCTCATCCAGGACGTGGACCACATCATCGAGGCGCGCGGCATCTCACCGCTGCCCGGCGCGCCCCGGCACGTCATCGGTGCCCTGGCGAGTCGCTCGCGGGTGGTGCCGGTGCTCGACCTGCGGCAGCTATTGGGGCTGGAGGGCGGGGGCATGTCCGACCTGGGGAAGATCGTCGTCGTGGAGGTGGGGGAGGAGTGCTTCGGCCTGGCGGCGGAGACGGTGGAGGGGCGCAAGGAGCTGCCGAAGTCGGAGCTGTCACAGCCCCCACCGGGGCCCTTCCTGTTCCTCACCCCGGACCGGCTGACGGTCCTGGAGCTGGAGCAGCTCGGGGGCCCGGGCGCGGGGCAGCAGGAGCAGGGATAGGGGCGCGACATGGATCCGCAGCTCTTGCGCAGCATCTGGCCGGTGTTCTCCGCGGAGACGCGTGAGCAGATCCAGGCGATTGGAGCCAAGGTGCTCGGCCTGGAGGGCCCCTCTCGTGAGCGGGACGGGGACCTGCTGCCTTCGTTGAAGCGGCTGGTCCACAGCCTCAAGGGCTCCGCCGCGAGCCTGGGACTGGACGACATCGAGCAGGTGGTGCACGCCATCGAGGACTCGCTGGGGCCCATCCGCTCCGAGCAGGGCCTGCCCCGCGACGCGGTGGAGGTCCTGCTGCGGGGCTTGTCCGGCATCGAGGCGGCCATGGCCCGGGGTGACGCCGGCCAGCAGCCCCACGTCGACGGGCTGGACGCGCTCCTGCGCTCGCTCGGGCGCGACGTCGAGGTGGCCCCCGCGACGACGGGCGTGTCCGACGAGGCGCTGGACGCGCTGGACTTCCTGGAGGCGGCGCTCGGCGCGCTGTGCTCGCCGGACGTGCCGGACCGAGCCGCGGTGGTCCGCAACGCCGTCGAGCGGGCCCGGGCGCTCAAGGCCCTGGCCCTGCGCACGGGGGCCGAGCGCGTGGCGACGCTGGCGGAGGCGACGGCGCTGGGCTTCACGCGCATGGAGCCCGGGGGCGACCCGGCGAGCCTCGCCGCGTCGGACGTCGCGGGCGCGCTGGTGGAGGTGCGGAGCGCGCTGGGCGTCGCGAGTCCCCGGTCTCCGGACTCGCCACGGGCCGTGGAGGCACCCCGCGCGGCGCCGGCCCCGGTGGTCGTGGAGACCGCGGCCCCGGTGGCCCATGTGGCGGCCGGTCCGGAGTCGCGGGGGAGCGCGTCGTCGGTGGACCAGACGGTGCGCGTGGCGGTGAAGACGCTGGACTCGCTGACGCTCCAGGTGGAGCTGCTGGTGTCCGGGCGCGCGCAGCAGGCGCGCCGCGCGGAGGCGTACCGCGCGCTGTCCGACAACACGCACGAGGTGCTGCTGCACCTGGAGCGCGCCGCCTCGCAGCTGGCGCTCACGGGCGGTGGGCCCGCGCTCGACTCGCTGCGCTCCGGGGTGGCGCTGATGCGCGGCATGCAGAAGCGGCTCCTGGAGGTCGCTCGCGAGGCGCACCGCGACGGCGAGCAGTTGGCGCTGGTGGCCCAGGTGGCGCGCGACGACCTGCGCGACCTGCGCATGGTGCCGTCGTCCAACCTGCTGGAGCCCCTGCGCCGCACCGTGCGCGAGGTGTCCGCGCGGCTGGCCAAGGACGTGACGCTGGACCTGACGGGGGGCGACGTGCGGTTGGACCGCCGCATCCTCGATGCCTTGAAGGATCCGCTGCTGCACCTGGTGCGCAACGCCATCGACCACGGCCTGGAGTCCGCGGCGGACCGGCGCGCGGCGGGCAAGCCCGAGACGGGGCGCTTGTCCGTGCGCGTGGAGCCGCGGGGCGCGCGCATCGCCGTCGTGGTGGAGGATGACGGCGGAGGGCTCTCCCCGGAGCGGGTGCGCGCGACGGCGGTGCGCAAGGGGCTCCTGACGGAGGCCGCGGCGGCGCAGCTTTCGGACGCGCAGGCCGCGCGGCTGGTGTTCCAGCCGGGCTTCTCCACGCGCGAGCAGGTGACGGCGACGTCGGGCCGGGGCGTGGGGCTGGACGTCGTGCAGGCCACGGCGGCGCGGCTGCAGGGGTCGGTGGACGTGGAGTTCTGGCCGGGGCGCGGGACGCGCTTCACGGTGGACCTGCCGCTGACGCTCGCCGCCGCGCTGGGGCTGCTCGTCCGCTCCGGCACCATGGTGTCCGCCATCCCCTCCGACAGCGTGGAGCGCGTGCTTCGGCTGAAGCCGGACGACGTGGGGACCGTGGCCGGCCGCGTGGTGGCCCGGGTGGACGGAGCGCAGCTCACGTTCCTCCCGCTGGCGGAGGCCATCGGCATGCCGCGGCTGCCCCTGGCCATCGAGTCGGGGCGCGTGCAGACGGCGGCGCTGGTCGTCGTCGGCGGAGACAAGGTGCTGTACGCCATCGACGAGGTGGTGGGGCAGCAGGAGATCGTCGTCCGCTCATTGGGGCGTCACCTGCAGGGCGTGCGGCACCTGGCGGGCGCGGCGGTGCTGGACGACGGCCGCGTGGTGCCCGTGCTCAACGCGCCGGAGCTGGTGCGCGCGGCCAGGCCGGAGACGCGCTCGTCCGGCCCGGAGGCGCAGCGTCCGCGCATCCTCGTGTGCGACGACGCGCTCACCACGCGCTTCGCCATGAAGTCGCTGCTGGAGATCGCCGGCTACCCGGTGGTCACGGCCGCGGACGGCGAGGAGGCCTGGAACATCCTGGAGCGCACGCCGTGCCAACTGGTGGTGAGCGACTGGCAGATGCCGCGCCTCGACGGCGTGGGGCTCGCGCGCCGCCTGAAGTCGCATGCCTCGCTGCACAGCACGCCCATCATCCTCGTCACCTCGCTCGACAGTCCGGAGGACCGCGCCGCGGGCCTGGAGGCGGGGGCGGATGGCTACCTCGTCAAGCGCGAGGTGGAGCGCGGGAAGCTCCTGGAGCTCGTGCGCCAGCTATTGCCGGCCTGAGTCCCGCGCCGGCGTCTCCTCCCGAGGCGCCTCTTCCGAGGGCAGGCGGGCGAGCCACACCTGCTCGCCCGCACCGGGGAGCAGCAGCTCTCCCCGGAGCCGTCGCGTCAGCGCCAGCAGTCGCGTCGTCGTGGCCTCGGACGCGCCCCGGCCCCCATGGGTCCGCGCGTGGAACCGCCAGCGCGCGGTGGCCTCCTCGGCGTCCACGCGCAGGCTCACCTCCGTGGCGCCCGACGACGCGATGCCCCGCGCCAGCTCCCGCGCCCAGGACTCCACCTCCTGCGCGCCGCCCCGGACGGAGACGGGCCGGTCCGGCAAGGCCAGCGCCGCCACGAAGCGGGGCGACCGGAACACCTCCTGGAGGAGGGGGCGGACGTCCTCGACACAGGCCAGGGATTGGCGACCCAGGCGCCGGTCGATGAGGTCGCGTTGGTCCTGGGCCACGCGGACCATGCGCTCCAGGTAGCGGTTCACCGTCGCGTTGAGCGGGCCGGCGGTGCCCTTCACCATCATGTCCAGGTAGCCCTTGATGACCATCAGCGGCGTGCGCAGGTCGTGGGCCGCCCGGGAGCGCCGGCGCTCCCAGTTGGCGAGCTCACGCTCCTGGGCCCGCAGCTGCTCCAGGAGCCGCGCCTGACGTGCGCCGGCGGCCGTCTCGCGTGCGTGCGCGGACACCAGCACGCCACCGAGCGCGGCCAGCCTGTCGAGCACCGCGCCGTTCGCCTGGGTCGCCCGGTCGGGCCAGACCTCGAGCACATGCGGGCCGCCCGGGCCGGATGTCAGCCGGGCGACGCCGGTGCCCATGCGCGCCACGCACGTGCGCCCATCGAAGAGCGCCGCGCCCGAGGCGCCGGTCCAATGCAATGTCTGCTGTAGGAGCGCGTCCATGCCGGCCCGCGCGCCACAGCGCAGCGCGCGCTCGGCGACCGCCGCGAGCGCCGCTTCCATCCCGGCGTCCAGGTCGCTTGCGACGTGCCGCCCACTCCATGCCCCTGCTTGCACGCGCAGAGGTATGGGCATGGCCCCTTGGGGACGCAACGCTCCCCAGCGTGGGAAGTCCAGAGGATGCTTGACGGCAATCCTTTACCCACGCCCGTGTGACGTCCCCCGACTTTTTACTGCCCCCGAGGACGAGCTGATCGCCCAACCCCGCTCAACTCCTCGCGCGAAGCCCTTGGCCGGGCCCTTGCTAACGGCGAGTGCGACGGGTGGCGGAAGGGACAGATGGGGACTCTCGACTACTACGCTGCAATCGCTCGACTGGCTCCCGGGGCCCTGGCCCTGAGCGCGATGCGTCGGGTGCAAGGCGTGGCACGGCAGGCGCGATACCGACGACGGGAGCGCGCCGACGAGGCGGTGCTCCTCCAGTCCTTCAGTGTCCCGAGCGCCGACGAGCTGGTGGCGCGGGCGCTGGAGCAGCGCGCGTCGCGCGTGTGGTGCGAGGTGTCCCAGCGCGACTCCGCGCTCGCGGCCCTCACCTCCATCCCCGGGGCGCGTGAGCGCGTCCTGGCCCGCGCTCACGCGGCGCTCCGTCAGGAATGGGACGTCTTCGGCACGCCGGTCTCCTTCGGCGAGGGCCGGCCGGTGGACTGGTCGCTCGACGTGATGAGCGGTCATCGCTATCCGCTCGCGCCCGTGGAGCGCCTGCCGCTGCACTCGACCGGCAACGATCCGAAGTATCCGTGGGTGCTGGGCCGGCTCGACAGCGTCATCGCCCTGGCCCAGGGCGCGTGGGTGGCCGGCCCCGGCGACGAGCGCGCGCGATTGATTTCCGCGTTCGTCATGCAGGTGCTCGACTTCCTCCAGGCCAATCCCGTGGGGCAGGGTGTGCATTGGACGTGCGCCATGGAGGTGGGGCTGCGCGCGGCGAACCTGGCGCAGGCGCTCGTCATGCTCGCCGACGCGCCCCAGGTGCGGCGGCCGGAGTTCCTCGTCCCCGTGCTGGGTGCGCTCGCGGACCATTCCGCGTGGGTGGAGGCCCACCTGGAGGACCGGGGCGCGGTGCCCAACAACCACCTGGTGTCCAACCACGTGGGGCTGCTCGTGGTGGGGTTGCTGTTCCCGGAGCTGCCGGGCGCCTCCCGCCAGGTGGCGCTCGCGGTGCGTGGCCTGTGCGAACAGATGGCCGCCCAGGTCCACGTCGAGGGGACGTCCTTCGAGGGGTCGATTCCCTATCACCGGCTGTCGGTGGAGCTGTTCACCCTGGCCCACGTGGTGGCGAGGGGCGCGGGGGTGCCGCTGGGTTTCGCCTACGAGAACCGCCTGCGTCGCATGTTCCACGTCGTGCGCGCGTGGTGCTCGGAGACGGGGCTGGCGCCGCAGATTGGCGACAACGACTCCGGCCGGGTCTTCCCGTGGCGCGAGCGTGGGGACACCGAACAGGGCTACCTCGTGGGCCTGGGCGCGGCGCTCTTCGCCGACCCGGGGCTGGGCGGCGGAGAGCTGCCCGACGAGGCGGCGTGGCTGCTCGGCCGTCATGGGTTGGAGCGGTGGCGTCGGCTGCCGCCGGCGGTGGCGCCCATGTCCGTCAGCCTCCCGGAAGGAGGCTTCCACATCCTGCGCGGCGGTGGCGCGGTCGTCACGGTGAGCGCGGGCAAGCAGGGCCAGCGCGGGGTGGGCGGACACAGCCACAACGACAAGCTGTCGTTCGAGCTGCACCTGGGGGGCCGCCCCGTCATCGTGGATCCAGGCACGGGTTCGTACACGCGGGACCCCGCGGCGCGAAACGCGTTCCGGGGCACCGCCATGCACAACACCGTGCAGGTGGATGGCATGGAGCAGTCGCCCCTGGACGCGGCGCGGCTGTTCGCGCTGCCGGAGGACGCGAAGGCGCGCGTGGTGGCCTTCCTCCCGAGCATGGACGTGGACAGGTTGCGGGTCCGCCATGATGGCTACCGGCTGTTGCAGGCGCCGGTGGGCATCGAGCGCGCGTTCCGGCTGGACCGGCGCGAGCGGGTGCTGGCGGGGTGTGATCGCTTCATCGGGACGGGGCGGCACGACGTGGTGGGCCGCTTCCACCTCCCCGACGAGCAGGCGCGCCGGCTGGTTCCGGACGCGCAGGTGCTCGCGCGGGCGAGACGTGGGGTGGAGGGCCCGGTGGAGTTCGAGCCGCTCGCGGTGGAGCTGGGCCCGGCGGCGGCCCCGGTGGCGTGGCTCCTCGTGGAGGCGGGCCTGGCGTGCGAGCTGGTGCCGTCGCGCTACTCGCCGGGGTACGGGCGCGTGGTTCCCGCGGTGGCAGTGGAGCTCCGGAGGCGGGTGACGCCTCCCTTGGCTTTGAAGTGGGTCGTGGTCTTCAGGTGAATGGTCGGGTCGGGGCGTGACCGTCGGACGACGGCACGTCGCATCAGGAGAGGTGAGGACGATGAGGGTGATGGTGGGCAGCCCGCTGCTGGAGCGTATTCGTCGGCGGGAAGCGAAGGTCGGTGTGGTGGGGCTGGGTTACGTCGGGCTTCCGCTGGGAATGGCCTTCGCGGAGGCGGGCTTCCCGGTGATGGGTCTCGACATCGACAAGCGGAAGATCGACAAGATCGAGAAGGGGGAGAGCTACATCAAGCACATCCCCAGCGCGCCGATCGCCGAGCTGAGCAAGGCGGGCAAGCTGAAGGCCACGTCCGACTTCGCGAAGTCGAAGGACATGGACTGCGTCATCATCTGCGTGCCCACGCCGCTGACGGCTTCGCGTGAGCCGGACATGAGCTACATCATCCAGACGGGTGAGGCGCTCGCGCCGCACGTGCGTCGTGGTCAGTTGTTCATCCTCGAGTCGACCACCTATCCGGGGACGACGGAGGAGGTGCTCAAGCCGCTGCTGGAGAAGACGGGCCTCAAGGCGGGCGTGGACTTCCACCTGGCCTTCAGCCCCGAGCGCGAGGACCCGGGCAACAAGAACTTCAACACCAAGACGATTCCGAAGATCGTCGGCGGCTTCTCACCCGAGTGCGCCGAGGTGGCGGCGGCGCTGTACGGCAGCGCGCTGAAGGAAGTGGTGCCGGTGTCCTCCACGCGCGTGGCGGAGCTGGCCAAGCTCCTGGAGAACATCTACCGCTGCGTGAACATCGCCATGGTCAACGAGATGAAGATGCTCTGCGACCGGATGAACGTGGACGTGTGGGAGGTCATCCAGGCCGCGAGCACCAAGCCCTTCGGCTTCCAGCCGTTCTTCCCGGGCCCGGGCCTGGGCGGGCACTGCATCCCCATCGACCCGTTCTACCTGACGTGGAAGGCGCGCGAGTACGAGTTCCACACCAAGTTCATCGAGCTGGCCGGCGAGGTGAACTGGCAGATGCCCTACTACGTCGTGCAGCGGACGATGGAGGCGCTCAACAAGAGCCGCAAGACGCTCAACGGCTCGCGTGTGCTGTGCCTGGGCGCCGCGTACAAGAAGGACATCGACGACATGCGCGAGAGCCCCTCGCTGCGCGTCATGACGCTGCTGGCGGAGAAGGGCGCGGAGATCGACTACCACGACCCCTACGTGCCGGAGCTGCACAAGGGCCACGGCTTCAACATGGAGATGAAGTCGGTGCCGCTGAGCGCGCAGATGCTGCGCGGCTACGATGCGGTCATCATCCTGACGGACCACTCCAGCATCGACTACGGCATGGTGGTGGCGAGCGCCCAGTGCGTCATCGACACCCGCAACGCCACCAAGGGCGTGGCGCAGGGCCGGGAGAAGGTGACCAAGGCGTAGGTCGCCCGGGAACGAGGCCCGGACGCTGACCCTCCGGGCAGGGGTCCTCGGCTCCAGGTGTCGGGAGGGGCACCTGGAGGCGGGGACCCGCTCGTCTTGCGGGGCGGTTTGGGTACAGTGGGGGCGTGCATTCCCTGACCCGACCCGTCCTTCCCCTGCTGGCGGCCTCGGCCCTGCTCATGGCGGCGGCCCCCGCGCAGGACCCGCGGCTGCTGCTGCTCGACGCCATGGCGAGCGAGCTGACGCGCAGCCAGCAGCAGCTCAAGCTCCAGACCCACGAGGCTCCGTACTTCCTGAGCTACCAGCTCAAGGACTACGACCAGCAGGTCATCGCCGCGCGCTACGGCGCCATCTTCCTCGACGACGGCTACCGCGAGCGGCGGCTGTACGTCGACTCGCGCGTGGGCAGCTACGACTTCGACAGCTCCGTGGCGGAGGGGTTGGAGTTCAGCTTCTCCACCAAGGGCACCAGCTACACCTCCCGCAAGGAGGGGCCGCTGGACGACTCGCCGCTGGCGCTGCGCACCGCGCTGTGGCTCATCACCGACGAGAAGTACAAGTCCGCCCTGTTCCAGTACCTGAAGAAGAAGGGCGAGGACGTCTACTCGGTGGAGGACCCGAAGCGTCCGCCGTCCTTCACGAAGGAGAAGTCGACCACCTTCGTGCAGCCCCCGGTGACCAACCCCTTCAACCGGGAGCGCTGGCTGAAGCTGGCGCGCGACATCTCCGCCCAGTTCAACGCGCACCCGGAGTTGTTCGACTCGGAGGTGCGCATCACCGCGGACAAGGTGACGCGGCTGTTCGTCTCCACGGAGGGCACCCAGCTGGTGACCGAGGAGACGCTGTATGGCCTCCACGTGTCGGCGGTGACGCGCGCGCCGGATGGCCAGTTGCTGGACGACTCGCGTGACTTCTACGCACCCACGGAGGCGGGGCTGCCGGACGACACGCGCGTGCGGGAGTCCGCGGCGAAGGTCATCGAGGAACTGCTCGCGCTGCGCCAGGCGCCGGCCATCGACCCGTACACCGGCCCGGCCATCCTCGCGCCGGAGGCGTCCGGCGTGCTGTTCCACGAGGCAGTGGGCCACCGGTTGGAGGGTGACCGTCAGGACGGGGACAACGAGGGGAAGACCTTCAAGGGGCAGGTGGGGCGGCAGGTGCTGCCGTCGTTCCTCACCATCGTCGACGACCCGACCCAGCGGGCGTTGGCCGGGGAGCCGCTCAACGGCTACTACCTGTTCGACGAGGAGGGCGTGAAGGGGCAGCGGGTGGCGCTGGTGGAGAAGGGCGTGCTGCGCAACTACCTGCTCGGACGGCGCCCGGTGGAGGGCTTCCTCCAGTCCAACGGCCATGGCCGCAGCCAGGGCAACCTCAAGCCGGTGGCGCGCATGGCGAACCTCATCGTGGAGAGCACGAAGCAGGTGAGCGACGCGAAGCTCAAGCAGATGCTCATCGACGAGGCGAAGCGCCAGGGCAAGCCCTACGGGCTCATCATCCGCGACATCACCGGCGGCAACACCAACACGTCGAACTACGGCTACCAGGCCTTCAAGGGCGTGCCTCGCATGGTGTACCGCGTGGACGTGAAGACGGGCCAGGAGTCGCTGGTGCGCGGGGTGGAGATCGTCGGCACGCCGTTGTCGGCGGTGAACCGCATCCTGGCCACCGGACAGAAGCAGGGCATCTTCAACGGCTTCTGCGGCGCGGAGAGCGGCAACGTGCCCGTGTCCACCGTGGCGCCGGCCGCGCTGCTCCAGGAGATCGAGCTGCAGCGCGCCGTGGAAGGCAAGGACCGTCCGCCCATCCTCTCCAGCCCCGCGGCCGCGCAGGCGCCCGCGGTCCAGGAGAAACCCTAGAGGAGCGCCGATGCGGGGGGCATGGCACGAACACTCCCCGGCGCCGCCGGGGCACGGGGCATCCGCGAAGGGCGCGCCCGGGTGGACCCGGTCGTGGTGTGTCCCTCGCCGTGTGACGGCCCTCGGGCGGCTCGTGTCCGTGGGCTGCGTGGTGCTGGTGCTCCTGCTCGGTCCGGCGGCCCGGGCGGACGCGGCGGGCGCGTGGCTGGAGGTCCAGCACGAGGACGCGCTCGGCACCTCCGGCGCCTGGTTCCTGCGCTCCGTCGAGTGGCTGCTGGACGGCAAGCCGCTCGAGCAGGAGGCGGAGGGCGCGCTCCATCCCCTGCCCGTGGGGTTGAGTTCGCTGGACGTCCGGGCGGTGTACGAGGGGCGCTCGGCCTTCTTCTCCTACGTGGAAGGCTACCGCTTCGTCATGCGCGCGCGTGTGACGCTCGACGCGCGCGCGGGCGACACGGTGCGCGTCGTCTCCTCGGCCTACGAGGTCGAGGGCATGACGGTGGAGTGGGAGCGGCGCCCGGCGTTCCTGGTGCGTGGCCAGCCCGCGGAGGCCATCATCGGCATCGAGTACGGCCCGGAGATGGACTCCCCCCGGGACATGGACGTGGCGACGCGGGTCGTGGAGGACGTGCTCGCGGAGGCGCGCCGGTTGTCGGGTGCGTCGGTGGCGCACGCGCCGGGGGACGTCGACATGCCGGAGCGCTGTCGACTGGGCCCGGTGTACTTCGCGTTCTTCGACACGCGGTTGTCGCCGGAGGCGGAGGCCGAGCTGCGCCGCGCGGCGGAGTGTCTGCTCCAGCGCCCCGGTCTGCGCGTCCGGCTGAGCGGGCACGCGGACGTGAAGGGGCCGGAGTCGGTCAACGCGACGCTCGGTCAGGGGCGCGCGCAGTCGGTCGCGGCGCGGCTCCAGGCGCTCGGCGTGTCCGGGGCGCGGCTGGTGCTCGAGACGCGCGGCGCGGAGCAACCTCCCTGCGACGAGAGCACCCCCGAGTGCTTCGCGCGAAGCCGGCGCGTGGAGCTGGTCGCGGAGCCGTCCCCGCCCTGACGCCTCGCCTCAGCGGGGCGTCCAGGCGTCCGTGGCCGTCACCAGCTCGCGCAGGTGGTTGGCCTCGAAGGGCTTGGTGACGACGCGGTTGGGGACCTCGGCGAGGAAGCGCTTCGTCTCGTGGGTGAAGGCGCCGCCGCTGAGGAAGACGATGCGCTCGTGCAGGCCGGGCCAGGTCTCCCGCACCGCGTGGTACACGTCCATGCCCGTCAGCTCCGGCATCATCAAGTCGCACAGGATGAGGTCGAAGCGGTGGTCGGCGCGCAGTTGCTCGAGCGCCTCCAGTCCGTTGGCGGCGGTGACCAGCTCGTGGCCGCGCAGCAGGCGCTTGAGGAGGTCCAGCACGCGCGGCTCGTCGTCCACGACCAGGAGGCGCTTGCCCACCGTCGGAGGGACGGGCTTGCGCGTCGCGACCTCCGCCTGCGCGTGCTCGGAGCGGGGCAGGGAGACCTCCACGGTGGTGCCCAGGCCCTGCGCGCTGCGCACGCCGATGTGGCCACCCAGCGCGGTGATGATGTTGCGACAGATGGCGAGCCCCATTCCCATGCCGTGGCTCTCCCGGCGGGTCGTGAAGAAGGGGTCGAAGATGCGGGGCAACACGTCGGGGGCGATGCCGGAGCCGGTGTCGGTGATGGACAGCAGCACGTCGTCGGCGCGCGCGCGCAGCGCCACGGTGATGCGGTGCTTGGAGACGTGGCCCTCGGGGATGGCGTGCACCGCGTTGAGCAGGAGGTTGAGCAGCACCTGGCCCAGCTTCGTCGTGGTGCCGCGCACCCGGGGCAGCTCCGGCGCGTAGTCGCGCACCACCTGCGCGCGGTGGCGCAACTGGTTGGCCGCCATGCGCAGCGTGCTCTCCGTCACGGCCTTGAGGTCCACCGGCTCCACCGCCTCGTCGGCGGGCGCGGCCATCGACTTGAGGTCCGCGACGATGCGCTGGATGCGGGTGGCGCCCTCCAGCGCCTCGTCGAGCACCTCGTGACACTCCCCGTCGAGCCCCTGGGGCATGGCCGTGCCGGGGGCGGGCAGGCGCTCCTTGAGGTACTCCAGGTTGCCGGTGGTGAACGCGAGCGGGTTGTTGATCTCGTGCGCGAGGCTGGCGGCGAGGATGCCCAGCGACTGGGCCCGCTGCTCGCGCTCCTTCTCCAGCAGGAGCTGTGCGTCGCGGCGCATCCGCTCCACGCCGTTGACCAGGATGTGGCCCGTCAGCCCCATCAGGTGTCGCTCCTCCAGCGTCCAGTCCCGCGCCACCCCCACCGCGTCGAAGCCCATCCAGCCGATGAGCCGCCCCGCGAGCAGCAGGGGCGTGTTGACGTAGGAGCGGATGTCCAGCCCCTCGCAGGCGCGCTGCTCGAAGGCGGCCTCCGGCGGGAGCCGGGCGGTGTCCGGGATGGTCACCATGCGCCCCTCGCGAAGCTGCGCGAGCGTCCACCGCAGCGATGTGACCGACTGGCCCCGGTACGCCTCGAAGCCGTAGGAGCGCACGCCCGGGGCGCACCACTCGTAGGTCTCCGCCAGGTGCTCTCCGTCGTCGGACAGGAGGTTCACGTACCCGCGCTGCGCGTCGATGTGCCGCCCCAGCACCTCCATGGCGGCGCGCACCCCGGCGCCCAGCTCGTTGGGCGGCAGGTTGAGCAGCTTGCGCGAGGTGTCCGTCAGCAGCGACCAACTGCGCAGCAGCAGCTCCACCTCGCCGCGCACGGCCTGGAGGCTCGAGGCCTCCTGGCGCAGGACCTCGCGCTCGGAGGGCGACAGCGTGGAGACCTCCGGCGCGCTGAGCCGCGCGAGGACGTCCGCGGAGCGCTGCAGGCGCTCCAGCAGGGTCCCGGAGTCAGTGGTCTCGGCGATCAGCCCAGGGCTGATCCGTTGCTGCTCGGCCATTGGATGCAACCCCCTCGGTCCGGCGCCGGGAACCCCAATTCCCGGGTCGGAGATTTCAGCTCGGAGGGAATTCTGCCATCAGGTTGTTTCCGCCTGCCAGTGTCCGATACTGAAAAGTTCAGCCGGGCCCGGAGGGTGTCAGCGGGTCGGCGGGGGCTTCAGGGTGCGGCCGCCCTTGAAGCCCCGCCACAGGATGTAGTGGCGGAAGTCCCGGAGGAAGGCGTCCGGGGGGAGGCCCACGGCCTCGACGAAGGCCTCGGGGAAGTCGGGGCCCTGGCTCATGGCGTGGAGGATGCCCCGCACCGCGGGCTCGCCGTAACGGCGCACGAGGAAGGTGAAGGCGTGGTGGGCGGCGCCGTAGACGATGTCGCTGTCGCCTCGGTAGAGGGTGTCCGCCTGGGCGATGGGGTCCGCGCCGGACGGGCTGCCCCAGAAGCGCGCGAGGTCCTCCAGGCTGGGGACGCGGTAGCCCTGCTCGGCGGTGTAGGAGGCCATGCCCTCGCGGAACCACAGGGGGATGCGCTTGCGCGTCCAGCCCATCCGGTCCGAGGCCACCTGGTACATGAGGCTGTGGGTGAGCTCGTGCAGGAGCAGCTCGTCCACCTGGGGCTGGCTGGCGCCGAGCAGGGTCCACGTGCGGGGGCTCTGCAGTTCGATCTGCTCGTAGCGGGCCCAGGCGCGCAGGAAGTCGTGGCCCGAGCGGTTGGCGGCGCGCTCCAGGGCGGCGTGGTTGGGGTGGACGATGATGGTGACGGGGTCGTCGAAGGTGCCCCAGCGGGCGAGCCGGGGCAGCGCGCGCTCCACCGCGAGGCGCACCTGGGCGGCGGCGTTGGCGTCGCGCTCCCGGTACTCGACGGTGATGACGGCCCCGCCGGGCGTCGTGCTGGCGACGGCGGAGCCCATCTTCTCGGCCACCTCCGCCGCGGGCACGCGGGTGCGCAGCGGCGCCGCGCAGCCGGCGAGGAGCCCCAGCACCAGCAGCGCCAGCGCGCGGGGGGGCGCCCCGGTCCGCCGCGTCCATCCCGTCGTCACGAGCCTCACTCCACTCCCAACCAGCGCGGCACCACCCGGCCCACGTCCGCGACGGTGCGAAAGGCCTCCACCTCCGGCGCGTCCGGGCCGAAGTAGAGCACGGGGACGGGGTGGAGGGTGTGGCCTCGCGTGGACAGGTCCTCGACGTTGCCGTGGTCGCTGCACACCAGCACCCGGGCGTCGGCCGGGCGCCGGGCCACGACGGCGCGCAGGAAGGCGTCGAACGTGTCGAGCGCCCGGTGCGCGGCGGCGAGGTCCTGCGCGTGTCCCGCCTCGTCCGCGAGGTAGTGCTCGAAGAAGGTGAAGTCCGCGCCGGAGGCGATGTGCCAGAAGATGTCCGCGGCCTTCTCGGGGGAGCGCTCGGGGACCTCCAGCCCGTGGGCCCGGGCGGTGGCGCTGGTGATGTCGTGGACCAGGCCGTCCCCGGCCCGCGCGTCCTTCAGCGTGCGCAGGGGCACGTCCCCCGCGGCGAAGGCCAGCTTGGCGGCGGAGGGCCTCATGCGGCGGAGGGCCTCCGGCGGGAAGGTGAACTCGGGCGGGCGGTCCGTCTCGCGGCGGGGCACGCCGAGCGCGTCGAGGTAGGCGGCGGGGTAGGCGTTGGCGAAGGTGGCGGTGCGCCCGGCAGCCTGGAGGCGCTTGATGATGGAGCGCTCGGCGAGCAGGGCGCGCAGGGCCGCGTTGGGATAGCCGAGCACGTGGCTCCCGACGAGGGCCGGCGCGGGCTCACCGGTGAGGATGGCCGTCTGGTTCGACGCGGACTGCGGGCGGCCGCCCACGCCGAACGTGGGGTCCACGGCGATGAAGCGGCCGTCCTCCGGCAGGGGCGGACCGGGGGCGTCCTGGAAGCGGGATAGCAGGTGCTCCCGGTGGGCGAGCGGATTGAGGGCCGGGTCCTTCCGGCCGATGCCCACGCCATCGATGAACAGGAGCGCGACGCGCACGGCTGGCGACTGTATCCTCGTTTCCGAACGCATGGCCCTCCACGGCGACCTCTTCAGCTATCCGCTTCCCGAGTTCCTTCAATGGTTGGACAGCTCCCGCAAGACGGGCACGCTCCAGCTCTCCTGGGAGGCCGGCGAGCGGAAGCTCTTCCTGCTGTCCGGCCAGGTGGGCGCCACGGCCTCGGAGGGTCTGCGCGGGCGCGTGGCGCGGCTGCTGGCGCTGTCGAAGCTGGCGTCCGGCACCAAGGTGCTGGCGGCCTTCGACGAGCTGTCGCGCACGCCGGACGTGGACGCCGCCTTCGACGTCCACGGCGTGCACTCCAAGTGGGTCCGTGACCTGGGGCGCGAGGAGCTGTTCGCGGCGATGACGGACCTGACCATCGCCGGGCGTGGCACGTTCCACTGGACGGAGGACGCGGACCGCTCCGGTGAGGACTGGGTTCCCTCGGACATGAGCATCCGCGAGCTGCTCTTCGAGTCGCTGCGCTGGGTGGACGAGCAGCCGGACGTGGACAAGGCGCTCCCCATCGATGCGTTGAGCGTCCGCGCGCTGGCGCCGCCCAGTCCCAACCAGCCGCTCATGCACCGCATCATCCTGGGATTGTGCGCCACGCCCCAGAACCTGGGACGTCTGCGCCTGTCCATGGGCGTGTCCCGCTCGTCGGTGACGCGGCGGGTGTACGAGCTGTTGCGCGCGAAGCTGGTGGAGGTGGAGGGGGCGCCGCAGGTGGAGGCGGACCCGGTGGCGGAGATGCTGGAGAAGGGCGCGGTGCTGATGCGCGAGGGCCAGTTCGACGCGGCGGGCATCGTGTGTGCGTCGCTCCTGGCGAGCGACCCCGCGGACCGGCGCGTGCGCGAGTTCGCCCGGCTGGTCCAGCGCGAGCACGTGGCCGCGCTCTACGCGGACATGCCGCCGCTGCTCATCCCGCTCGTGGTGCACGACCCGCAGGGCATGTCGCTGCTCAAGCCGGAGGAGCGGCAGATCGCCGGGCTCGTGAGCGGGACGTGGGACGTGTCCACCATCGTCCTGGCCAGCCCGGCGCGTGAGCTGGAGACGCTCAAGACGCTGGCGAAGCTGCACCGCATGGGCCTCTTGCAGCTCACCGCCCCGCGCTGAGGCGGGGCGGCCCGCCCGGGGTTACTCCGCGGCGGGCAGGCCCACCGCGTTGAGGCGCACGAGCGTCTGCATCAGCACGTAGAGGGCGAAGGCGGCGTCGTCCACGCGCAGGTGCGGCTGCGTGGCCAGCCCCTGCACGCGGAGGAGGTCGGTGCCGTCCACGCGCAGGAGGAACGCCTGCTGCGCGAGCGTCCCCTCGCCGGCATACGCCAGCGCGCGGCGGATGGCGTCCGTGCACGCGGTGACGCAGGTGGAGTAGTTGCCGGCCGAGAAGGCGGCCTCGGCGGCGCGCGCGTGGTCGAACAGGTCGCCCGGCGCGAGCGCGCTCGCGGCGCCCAGCAGCTTCGATGCGGGCTGGGTGACGGCGGCGACGGGCGGCGGCACCACGACGACGGGCGCCACGGTGGGCAGCGGCTCCACGCGCGGAGGCGGGGCCACCGCGGCGAAGGAGCCGGAGGGTCGGTGGGGCACGGGCGCCACGGCCGCGACGGCGCCGTGGCCCGCCGGGGCGACGGCGGGAGGCGGCGCGGGCTGCTGGCGGTGCTGCAGGTGCTGCGTGAGCTGCGCCTCCAGGCCCGCCGGCTGTGACGCGCCCACCGGATTGACGGGGCGCGGGGGCGGGACGATGCGCTTGGCGCGCAGGTCCTTGATGACCAGCCGGGTGATGGCCTTGAGGGCGTCGAGCACTCCGCGACCATTGGTGGCGGCCGTCTCGAACTCGGGGACGTTGCGCGGGTTGAGCTCCTTGCGGAGCTCCTCCACGGGCAGCACGTTCTCCAGGTCCCGCTTGTTCCACTGCATCACCAGCGGGAAGCGGTCCAGGCGGATGCCGTGCTCGAAGAGGTTCTCCTCGAGGTTCGCGAGCGACTCGCGGTTGGCGTCCATGGCCTCCGGCTGCGAGTCCGCGACGAAGACGACGCCGTCGGCGCCCTGGAGCACCAGCTTGCGCGTGGCGTTGTAGAAGACCTGTCCGGGCACTGTGTACAGCGCCAGGCGCACGGAGCAGTCGCCCACGCGCTCGACCTTCACGGGCAGGAAGTCGAAGAAGAGCGTCCGGTCACCCTCGGTGGCGATGGACATCATCTCGCCTCGGTGCGCGGGGCGGACCGTCTCGTAGATCTTTCGCAGCGAGGTCGTCTTCCCCGACAGGCCAGGCCCGTAGAAGACGATTTTGGCGGCCACCTCGCGGGCCATCAGGTTCACGCTGCTCACGGTGTCAGCTTACCTAGAACGACTCGGCGTTTCGCGCCAGTCGCCGACGGGACATTCGCTGCGGTCCCCACCAGGTACTCGGCGGCCAGCAGGGCGAACAACGCGGCCTCCTTCGCACCTTCCGGGAAACCGAGCGTGTCCAGCGGACGCACCGGGAGGGGATTCAGTCTCGCTCCCAGTCTCTCCATGAGGTGCGGATTCCGCGTGCCTCCTCCCGAGGCGTACACCGCCTCCAGGGCGGCGGCGTGGGGGCGTATCCACGTCTCGCAGGCCCGGGCGACGCTCTCCACGGTGAACTCGAGGGCGGTGGCCATCAGGTCGTGGGGTTGGCCCGGGAAGCGCGTCCACAGTCGATCCACCAGCACGTCGCCGTAGCGCTCCCGGCCGGTGGAGCGGGGCGGGGGCTGGGCGAGGAACGGGTCCGCGAGCAGCTCCTCCAGCAGCGCGGGAATCACCGCGCCCTGGCGCGACAGCGAGCCGTCCAGGTCGCAGCGCAGCGTGCCATCCGTCACGCGCCGCGCCAGTCCGTCCAGCACCATGTTGCCGGGGCCGGTGTCGAAGGCGAGGGTGTCCTCCAGCCGGGGGCTCACGACGGACACGTTGGCGATGCCTCCCAGGTTCAGCAGCACGCGGGGCGCGTCGGCGCCGCGGAACAGCACCCAGTCGAGGTAGGGCACCAGCGGCGCGCCCTGGCCGCCCACCGCGACGTCGCGTGTGCGGAAGTCACTCACGACGGGCAGGCCGGTGCGCTCGGCGATGACGGCGGGCTCGCCAATCTGGAGCGTGGAGGGCAGGTCCGTGGTGCCCGGCGGGAGGTGGGCCATCGTCTGGCCATGCGAGCCGATGGCCGCGACGTCCGAGGGCGCCACGTGGGCCTTCGCGAGCACCTGGAGGGCGGCGTGCGCGAAGTGCTCGGCCAGCTCGAAGTCGAGCCGGCTCAGGCTCGCCGCGTCCTGGGGGCCCAGCATCCGGGCGACGAGCGCGGACGGGAAGGGGACGGAGACGTGGGACAGCAGCCGCAGGCGCGCCGTGTCACTGGTGCCCGTCACCTCGCAGAGGGCGGCCTCCACGGCGTCCGCGCTGGTGCCCGACAGCAGGCCCACGCACAGGCGGGCGCGCTGGGAATCCGAGAGGGGAGATGGGAGGCGCATGCCTCCAAGTCTAGGTCCCACCCCCCACACGCCGCCGTGGCCGGGCGGGCGGGGCGTGCGCATGCTTACGTCTCGAAGGCTCGAGCGCTCGCAGGCCGTTCTCCGCCAGACGCTTGCGTGCCTGGCGGGCGTCCAACCCGGTGAAGTGCATGGCCAGCGCCAGCTTCACCTCGCCCCCGGCGTCCTGGAGCAGCCTCGTCGCCGCGTCGGGGGGGAGCTGCGTCAGCTCCGCCACCATGCGCGCCGCGCGCGCCCGCAGCTTCGCGTTGGCCGGGCGCAGGTCCACCATCCGTCCCCGGTACACCTTGCCCAGGGAGACGAAGGCGGCGGTGGTGATGGCGTTGAGGACGAGCTTCGTCGCCGTGCCGGCCTTCAGCCGCGTGGAGCCCGCCACCAGCTCCGGCCCCGTGCGCGCCAGCACCAGCGTGTCCACGTCCTCGCGAGCGCGGGGCGGGTTGCAGCACACGAGCACCGTGTGGGCTCCGCGTCGCTTCGCCTCGCGCAGCGCGGCGCGCACGTAGGGGGTGGAGGCGCTGGCGGTGACGCCGCACACCACGTCCCTCGCCGTCGGCTGGAACTCGCGCACGTCGCGGGTGCCCGCGTCGGTGTCGTCCTCGGCGCCTTCGACGGCGCGAGTCAACGCGCGGCGTCCGCCGGCGATGCGTGCCTGGATCTGGGAGGGAGCACTCCCGAAGGTGGGAGGACACTCGCTGGCGTCGAGCACGCCCAGACGACCGCTGGTGCCCGCGCCCACGTAAAGGAGCCGTCCACCGGCCCGCAATGCCTCCGCGACGGCCGTCGCCGCATCCGCGATGGCGGAGAGCGCTGGCCGGACCGCCTGAACGGCGGCGATATCTTCATCATGCAGCCGGCGGACGACCGACCTGACGGAGAGCAGATCTAGGTCGTCCGCGCGGCGATGGAGCCGCTCGGTGGGAGGGATCTTCGACGATGAAGCGCGTGAGGTCCCCACCCTCGAGCGCCATGCTTCAAGCGGCCTTCGTCACCTTGCCCGCCTTGATGCAGCGGGTGCAGGCCAGAACGCGCTCCGTACGGCCCTCGACGCTCGCCCGGACCTTCTGCAGGTTCGGGAGGGTGCGCCGCTTGGACTTGTTGTTCGCGTGGCTGACGTTGTTGCCGACGAGCGGACGCTTGCCACAGATGTCACACTTCCACGCCATGACCTCTAACTCCTTGAAAACTGGGGCGTTGGACGCCTGCCATGAAAAGAGCGGCGGAACCTGCCAGAAAGCCGCTTGGAAATCCAGCCTTTCGGCCGTTTTGGATCAGCCTTTGAGCGGATCCTTCTTCTTCAGCATGTCCTGAACCAGCCTCGCCGCGCGAGCGCCGGCCAGCAGCTCGCCCTCCAGGCCCAGGCCAGGGAGGACCTCCCGCCCCGCCAGGAGCAGGTTCTTCACCGGGGTGCGCTGGCTCAGTCCCGTGACGCCCAGGAAGGCCTCGGACTCGAAGCTGTAGAGCGGGTGGGGCATGAGCCGGCTGCCGCGCACGTCCCCGGCGTCCAGGTAGGGCGCCGAGCGCAGGAGCCGGTGCTGGGCGGTGAAGGGCATCACCGCGTCGAGCCGGGCGTCGATGCGCGCGGCCACGCCGTGGAGGTACTCCTCGCCCAGGTCGCGGGCGGAGGCGGGGACGAAGACGCCGGCGCACACCACGCGCACGCCCTCCACGTCCTTGCTCTCCTTGGCGTTGCCCGGGGCGGTGCGCGCCGGGTGGAGTTGGATCAGCATGGCCCCCAGCTCGGGGTCCTCGGTGTCCACCAGCGTCAGCTCGCCCATGCCGCGCGGGAGGGCCGTCTCCGGCACCACCCAGTTGACGGTGAAGAGGATGGAGCGGGTGTTGGACTGGTCCAGGTGCTCGAGCAGGTCGCGGTGGTGCTTCTTGTCGGTCTTCACCAGCCGCCGCAGCGCGCCCGAGTCCGTCGCGGCGACGAGGCACGAGGCGCGGTAGAGCGTGTCCGAGCGCACCAGCTTCACGCCCGCGAACTTGTTCCCGTCGAAGGAGATCTCCTCGACGATGAAGCCCGTGGGGCTGTCGCGGTTGAGCACGTCTCCGCCCAGCTCCGACACGCGCCGCGTGAGCAGCTCGCGCAGGCCCTCGTGGCCGCCGGTGAAGGTGGACGGCGCGGACAGCACCTGGGACAGGGGGCGGGTGAGCGCGAGCGGCGACTCGGGCTTCTCCAGGTGGGAGATGAAGGGGCGCAGCCCCCGCACGAGCGCGGCGGCGGGCGCGTCCGACACCAGCCGGGGCGCGGACTCCAGGCCGGGGTGGGACTTGATGAGCTTCTTGAGGCCCCAGCCCTCGAAGAAGCCGTCGGGGGGCAGCTCGGGCTTGTCCTTGAAGAAGGCGTCGCTCGCCTCGTGCTGCGCGGCGGTGCCGGCGATGGCGCCCAGGAGCGCCTCGCCGTCCTCACCCAGCTCGCGGGTGACCTCGGCCTTGCGGCGGGCGGCATCCCCGTGCAGGTCCATCCGGTTCCGGGGCAGGACGAGCTGGAGCTCCGGCGCGTGGGGGCGCAAGGCGCGCTGCACGGCGGTGGTGAGGCCCAGCTCCGTGAGGGCCTCCTCCACGGCGGGCATGGCCTTGAGCGGGGGCGCGACGAAGGGCGCGTAGGGGAGCACGTAGCCGCCGTGCTCGTACCCCGGCCCCATGCCGTCGTGTTCCACCAGGAGGACGCGGTGGTTGCGCTTGGCCAGCAGCGCCGCGGTGAGCGCGCCACCGAGCTGGCTGCCCAGCACGATGACGTCGTACACGTGCCGGGACGGGCCCGAGGGAAGCTTGAGTTTGGCTGCGGACGTCATGCGGCGGGCAACACTACACAACGTCCTCGCCGCTGGCGCTCTTTTGGCGCGGGGTCGATTCCAGGCCCGGCGGAAGTCCCCCCAAAGCTGATGCGCCGGTGACTCAGGCGCGGGGCCCGAACAGCCGCGCCTCCAGGTCCTGGGGCAGGGTGACGAAGTCCTCGAGGATCCAGGCCGCGCCGGCCTCGCGCAGTTGGGCGCCGGAGGTCGTGGTGGTGAGTCCCACCACGGCCATGCCCGCGGCGCGGGCGGACTGCACGCCGAGGATGGCGTCCTCGAAGGCGAGGCACCGGGAGGGTTCCACGCCCAGGCCCTTCGCCGCGGCGAGGAAGATGTCGGGCGCGGGCTTGCCGCGGGAGACCTCCTCGGCGCCGACGATGCGGTCGAAGGTGGGGCGCAGCCCCAGCCCGTCGATGACCAGCTCTCGGTTGCCCTGGGGCGCGGCCGTGGCGATGGCCAGGGGGATGCCGGCGGCGCGCAGCCGGGTGATGAGCGCCTCCGCGCCCCGGTGCAGCCGCAGGTGGGGCCGGTAGAGGGTGCGGTAGTGGGTCTCCTTCTCGTCCGCGAGCTGCTCCAGCTCCCGTGCGTCGACGGGGCGGCCCAGGAGCTCCGGGAGGATCTCCTCGTTCTTCCGGCCGGCGAAGCGCGTCTGGAAGTCGTCCGCCGTGAGCGACAGCCCGAGCCTCCGGGCGAGGGCCACCCAGGCCTGGTTGTGGAACACCATGTTGTCGACCAGGGTGCCGTCCATGTCGAAGATGGCGGCGCGCAGGGGCGTGTCGGAGAGTGTCATGGTCTCCCACCCATAACGCGCTGGGGGGAGGGCGGGTCCACGGAAACCGCGCGCCCGGGCCGCATGGCTGATATCCCCGCTTCCATGAGCGATGACGTGCTGTGGGAGACGCGTGGGGCGGTGGGCGTGGTGACGCTGAATCGCCCCAAGGCGCTCAACGCGCTGAGCCTGGACATGTGCCGGGTGCTGCTCCCTCGGCTGGAGGCCTGGGCGGCGGACCCGGAGGTGAAGGCCGTGGTCATCCGAGGCGCGGGCGGTCGGGCGTTCTGCGCGGGGGGCGACGTGCGCGCGGTGGCCGCGTCCGTGGTGGATGCGGCGCCCACCGGGAGCGGCGAGCGGCTGTCGCGCGAGTTCTTCCGCGCGGAGTACACGCTGAACCACCGCATCCACCACCTCGGCAAGCCGTACATCTCCCTGGTGGATGGCATCTGCATGGGAGGGGGCCTGGGGCTGTCCATGCACGGCTCCCACCGCGTCGTCACGGAGCGGCTCGTGCTGGCGATGCCGGAGACGGCCATCGGCCTGTTCCCGGACGTGGGCGGCGGCTGGTTCCTGCCGCGCTTCCCGGGCGAGTCCGGGACGTATCTCGGCCTGACGGGCGCGCGCTGCAACGCGGCCGACGCGATGTGGCTCGGCTACGGCACGCACTTCGTCGAGTCGGCCCGGCTGGAGGTGGTGCTCGACGCGCTGGTGGACGCGCCGTGGGGGATGGGGAGCGCGAGCGCGGTGGTGGACCAGGTGCTGGCGGACTTCCACGCGGACGCGGGCACGTCGGTCCTGGGCACGCAGCACGCGGCGATCGACCGGTGCTTCGCGGCCGAGCGCGTGGAGGACATCCAGCAGGCGCTCGAGTCGGAGGGCTCGCCCTGGGCGCAGGAGACGTGGGCGACGCTGCTGCGCATGTGCCCCACGAGTCTCAAGGTGTCGCTGCGCCAGCTCCGCATGGGGCGCACGCGCGGCTACGACGAGATGGCCCTGGTGGAGTACCGGCTGAGCCAGGCGATGACGGCGCGCGCGGACTTCCGTGAGGGCATCCGCGCGGTGCTGGTGGACAAGGACAACAAGCCCCGCTGGCACCCGGGCACGCTGGGCGATGTCTCCGAGGCGGACGTGGAGGCGTGCTTCGCGCCCCTGGAGGGCGACCCGTTCGTGCTGCCCTCGCGCGAGGGCGCTAGAGGTCCTCGTCGCTGAGGACGGTGACGCCCTCGGCCCGGAGCAGGGCGGTGGTGATGCCTTCCCCGGGCCGGAGCGTTCCGGACTCGTACACGCGCTGGCTCCCGCACGAGGGGCTCTTCTCCTTCAGCAGCGCCACGGTGATGCCGAACCGGCGCGTGGCCGCGAGCGCAAGCCGCGCGCCACGCTGGAAGTCCTCCGTGCGGTCCACTCGGGCCTCGCGCTCGAGGGCGCGTGCGTGTCCCGCCCAGACGTCCACGCCCGTGCCGCCGCTCAGGTCCACGGGCGGGCGCGGAATCGGAAGGCCCGAGCCGACCTCGGGGCAGAGGGGGACGACCTCCTTGCCCTCCAGCGCCGCGAGCACCTTCTCCGAGCGCTGCGAGCGGCCGTCGTAGCGCACCGCCTCGCCCAGCAGGCACGCGCTCACGAGGACCACCCGCGCCTCACGAAGCGCCGCGCGCCGCTCCTCACGGGCGGCTGCCGTGTCGGCCTGCGAGGGGGGCCTGGGGAGAGCCCCCGCCACTTCATCTTCTCTCAGGGGCCGCGAAGCGGCTGCTCCGCGCCGGTCGGATGCCTGCGCGCGAACCCCTGCCTCGTCATCGCTCCCGGGACGCGGGGCGGTGCCCGCGCCTCCGTCCGGCGAAGAGAGGTGGAGAGCCGTCTCGGAATCGCCGCGCGACTCGACGGGCTCGGTGCCGCTCGCGTCCGGCGAGGGCGGGGGCCCTCTCGTCACTCCATCGCCCCGGGGCTTCGAAGCGCCAGCGCGTCCGTGGTCGCCCGCGCCGCCACGCGGGTGCGCGCCCCCTCGAGAGACACCTGCCCCGTCACCGCCAGCCGCACGGCGAGCGGGTACAGGCGGTGCTCCTCGACGAGGATGCGCGCGCCGAGGCTCTTCTCGTCGTCGTCCGGCAGCACCGGCACCGCGGCCTGGCCGATGATGGGCCCCGTGTCGGTGCCCGCGTCGACGAAGTGCACCGTGCAGCCGGCGACCTTCACCCCACGCTCCAGCGCCTGCCGCTGGGCATGCAGCCCCGGGAAGGACGGCAGGAGGGACGGGTGGATGTTCAGCACCCGTCCGGGGAAGCGGCCCAGGAAGTCCGCGCTCAACAGGCGCATGAACCCCGCCAGGCAGATCCACTCGACGCGGGCTTCGCGCAGCGCGCCGAGGAGGGCCTGCTCGAAATCCACCTTGGATGCGTGCGCCTTGTGGTCCACCACCACCGCGGGCACGCCCGCGGCGCGAGCCCGCTCCAGCGCGTAGGCGGTGGCGACGTTGGACACCACGCACGCCACCTCTGCCGGGTAGTCCGGGCGCGCGCACGCGTCGAGCAGCGCCTGGAGGTTGCTCCCGCTGCCGCTGACGAGCACGCCCAGCCGCGCCCGGGAGGCGCTCATGGCTCGATGACCGCCGTCGCCTCGCCCTGGCCCGCCTCCACGCGGCCCACTTCAGACGCCTGCACGCCGCGCTGGGTCAGCACCTCCAGCGCGCGGGCGACGTCCTCCTTCGCCACGACGACGATGAGCCCCAGGCCCATGTTGAACGTGTTGAACATCTCGTCCCGGGCGACCTGACCCAGCCGGGCGATGAGGTCGAAGATGGGCGGCTTCACCCAGGCGCGCTCGCTGAGCACCGCCCGCGTGCCGTCCGGCAGGCACCGGGGCAGGTTGCCGGGGATGCCGCTGCCGGTGATGTGCGCCATGCCCTTGACCTTCACGGCCTGCGCCAGCGCCAGCGCGTCCTTCACGTAGATGCGCGTGGGCTCCAACAGCGCGTCGCCCAGCGGCCGGCCCAGGCCCTCCGGCGTCGCGTCCAGCGCCAGCTTCGCGTCCTCGAGCAGCACCTTGCGCGCCAGCGAGTAGCCGTTGCTGTGAAGGCCCGAGGACGTCAGGCCGATGAGCGCGTCACCGGGGCGGATGCCCTTGCCGTCGATGATGGCCGAGCGCTCCACCACGCCCACGCAGAAGCCCGCCAGGTCGTACTCGCCCCGCGCGTAGAAGCCCGGCATCTCCGCCGTCTCGCCGCCCAGCAGCGTGCACCCCGCCTGCTCGCAGCCCTGCGCGATGCCCTTCACCACCTCGGCCGCCGCGTCCACCTCCAGGCGCCCCGTGGCGAAGTAGTCCAGGAAGAACAGCGGCTCCGCGCCGCAGGTGAGGATGTCGTTGACCGACATCGCCACCAGGTCGATGCCCACCGTGCCGTGCCGGCCCGCGGCGAAGGCCACCTTCAGCTTGGTGCCCACCCCGTCCGTGCCCGCCACCAGCACCGGCTCCCGGTACTTGCCCGGGGGCAGGGCGAACAGGCCGCCGAAGCCGCCGACCCCCGCGAGGACCTCCGGGCGCATCGTGCGCGCGGCGTAGGGCTTGATTCGGTCGACGAAGGCGTCGCCGGCCTCGATATCCACTCCGGACTGCTTGTAGGTCGTTCCCACGGGCCGGCCTTGTACCGGCCAGCGCCCCCGTTGTCTCGGCTCCTGATTCGGAGGTGTCGGGTTTGCGGCTACAGCGGGCGCCCGTCGTGGCCAAAAGGGAATTTGACCAGGGGGGAGGGGACTGATTGACTCGCCGCAGGATGGGCGCCGAGGAAACCCTCTTTCAACGTTTCGGCAAGGAATTCCCCAAGGGCACCGAGCTCTTCCGCGAGGGAGAAGCCGGCAAGGAGATGTTCGTCATCCAGGCGGGCAAGGTCTCCATCTCCAAGCGCGTGCGCGACGTGGAGAAGGTCCTGGCCGTGCTCGGGCCAGGCGAGTTCTTCGGGGAGATGGCCATCATCTCCAACAAGCCACGCAACGCGTCCGCGGTGGTCAACGAGGACGCGCGGCTGCTGGTCATCGACCCCAAGACGTTCGAGGCGATGATCCGCGGCAACGCGGAGATCGCCGTCCGGATGATCAAGAAGCTGGCGGAGCGGCTGTCGGAGGCCGACGCACAGATCGAGAACCTGCTGCACAACGACCCGGCCAGCCGGGTGGTGCACCAGCTCATCCAGATCGCCCAGACGCGCGGCCGTGCCTCCGAGGGCGGCAGCACGGAGGTCGACTTCCCCGTGCGCGAGATGCCCCGCCAGATCGGCGTGGGCGAGCCCGCCGTCCGCAGCGTGCTCGACCGGTTGGCCCGCGCCGGCCTCGTCGCGACCAGTGGTGACAGAGTCACCGTGTATGACACGGCCAGACTCCACGACTTCCTCCAATACCTGGAGATGAAGTGGAAGTTCGGAGACCTCTAGCGTGAAGCTGCGTGTCCTCGGCTGCCACGGTGGCGAGCTCCCCACGTGCAAGAGCACGTGCTTCCTCGTGGACGACGTCCTCGCGCTCGACGCGGGGGCGTTGACGGGGACGCTGTCGCTGGAGGAGCTGTGCCGCGTGGACCACGTGCTCGTGGGCCACAGCCACTTCGACCACGTCAAGGACCTGCCGCTGATGGCGGACCTGGTCATCGGCCGCCGGGACAAGCCCGTCACCATCCATGCGTCGCGCGAGTGCGCCAAGGCCCTGCGCGACAACATGTTCAACAACGCGCTCTGGCCGGACTTCACCCGCATCCCCACGAAGTCGAACCCCGTGCTGCGCATCAAGACGTTCCGCGCCGGGGGCACCTTCGAGGTCGGGCCCTACACGGTGCGCAGCGTGCCCGTCAGCCACCCGGTGGAGTCGTGCGGCTTCATCATCTCCAACGGCAAGAGCGCGCTCGCCATGAGCGGCGACACCGGGCCCACCGACAAGCTCTGGAAGGCGCTCAACGAGACGAAGAACCTCAAGGCGCTCCTGTTGGAGACCTCCTTCCCCAACAAGCTCCAGTCCCTGGCGGACATCTCCGGCCACCTGACGCCGCACACCCTGGGGCTGGAGCTCCAGAAGTTCCAGCGCAACGGGGCTTCCGTGCTCCTGTACCACCTCAAGCCCGCCTTCGTGACGCAACTGAAGAAGGAGCTGGCGTCCATGCCGGTGGAGGTCCTGGAGCTGGGTGACCAGTTCGAGCTGTAGGTGGCGCGCCGCGCCACACGGAACGGTTGACGGGCGGGAGCGGTCGGATTAACCCCCGCCGCCAATGGCCTGGTTTTCGAAGAAGCCCCGCATCGCCGTCGATACCGAGCAGCAAGCCGAGCCCCGTCCGTCCCGCATGGAGGGCCTCTGGTCCAAGTGCGAGAACTGCGACGAGATCATCTACCGGCAGGAGCTGGAGAAGCACTGGATGGTGTGTCCGCACTGCGACCACCACCACCCGTGGCCCGCTCGCTCGCGCCTGGCGACGCTGTTGGATCCGGACAGCTTCGAGGAGTTCGACAAGGAGCTGGAGCCGCAGGACCCGCTCGGGTTCAGTGACTCGAAGAAGTACAAGGACCGCCTGAAGTCCACGCGCAAGAGCCTGGAGGAGAACGACGCGTTCATCTCCGGCGTGGGCCGCATCATGGGGCACCAGGTGTCCGTGGGCGCCTTCGTGTTCGAGTTCATGGGCGGCTCCATGGGCTCCGTGGTGGGTGAGAAGGTGACGCGCGTGTTCGAGCGCGCGCACGAGCTGAAGTGCTCCGCGCTCATCTTCTCCGCGTCCGGCGGCGCCCGCATGCAGGAGGGCATCTTCTCGCTGATGCAGATGGCGAAGACGTCCGCGGCCATCGCGCGCTTCCGCACCGGCAACAAGCCCTACATCTCCGTGCTGCTGCACCCGACGACGGGCGGAGTGGCCGCGTCGTTCTCCTGGCTGGGGGACGTCATCCTCGCGGAGCCCAAGGCGCTCATCGGCTTCGCCGGTCCGCGCGTCATCGAGCAGACCATCCGCCAGAAGCTGCCGGAGGGCTTCCAGCGCTCGGAGTTCCTGCTCGAGCACGGGATGATCGACAACATCATCAACCGCAAGGACCTGCGCGCGAAGCTGGGCCAGATTCTCGGCCTGCTGGGCTGAGCGGGCGGGGTGGCAGTCATGGACGCGCCCCGCACGCCCGCTGAAGCCCTGGCCTTCCTCGCCCGGCTCAACCCCTCCGGCATCAAGCTGGGGTTGGAGCGGGTGAGGGAGGCGCTCGAGGCGCTCGGTCATCCCGAGCGACTCGCCCCGGTGCTCCACGTCGCGGGCACCAACGGCAAGGGCAGCACCTGCGCCTTCGCCGCCACGGCGCTCCAGGCCGCGGGCCACCGCGTGGGGCTCTACACGTCACCGCACCTGGTGCGCGTCAACGAGCGCATCCGCGTGGACGGCGTGGACATCTCCGACGCGGACTTCGGACAGGCCATCCTCGACGTGCTGGAGCGCTACCCCTCCGCCCTCTCCGAGCCGATGACGTACTTCGAGTTCGGCACCGTGGTGGCGCTGTGGCACTTCGCTCGCGTGGGCGTGGACGTCGTCGTGCTGGAGACGGGCCTGGGCGGGCGGCTGGACGCGACCACGGCCTCGCCCGCGCGCGTGACGGCCATCACCCCCGTGTCCTTCGACCACATGGAGTACCTGGGGAACACGCTGGCCTCCATCGCCGGGGAGAAGGCCGGCATCCTGAGGCCGGGCGTGCCGTGTGTGGTGTCGCGCCAGGCCCCGGAGGCGTTGGAGGCCATCGCCGCGAGGGCCCACGCCGTGGGCGCGCCACTGCGGCTCGAGGGGCGAGACTTCGAGCTGGCGGTCTCCTCGTCAGGTCGCCTGTCCTTCCACGGAGCCTCCTGGCGCCTGGACGACCTCTCGCTCTCCCTGCGGGGGCCCCACCAACGGCAGAACGCGGCCGTGGCGCTCGCCTGCCTCGAGCTGCTCGACGCGGGGGGCATCCACGTCACCCCCGAGGCCGCCCGGCGGGGGTTGGCCACGGCGCGGTGGCCGGGGCGGTTGGAGGAAGTGGGGGCGCGGCCCACCCTGGTGTTGGATGGCGCGCACAACCCGGCGGGTGTGGAGGTGCTGCTGGCGTCGCTCGAGGCCCTGTACCCGGGAAGGCGCCCGCACTGCGTCTTCGGCGTGGTGGCGGACAAGGACCGGGGGCCGATGATGCGGGCGCTGTTCCCCCGATGCGCCTCCGTGCAGCTCACCCCCCTGGACACGCCGCGCTCGCTGGCGCCCGAGACCTACCTGGAGGAGGCGCGCTCGCTGTGTCCGGACGTGTCGGCCTGGCCGGACCTCGACGCGGCCCTGGCCGCCGCGCGTGCCCGGGCGGGCGAGGCGGGTGTCGTCCTGTGCACGGGCTCGCTGTTCCTGGTGGGCATGGTGCGTGCCCGGGTGGCCCGAGCCCCCGCCCCCCAGGGCGTGTCGTGAAACATGGCGCCGGCTGATTCACGTTTCAACGGCGGCTCGATACAGGAGACCCGGCGGGGCGGAGACCGGGTGCACGGCGGCCGAGTCCCGAGGGCAAACGGTCTGAATCCTTGGCGCGTTGCATCAGCCGCCGTAGATTCAAGACATGCGCCTGCCGGACTGGAGAGCCCCCGCGACCTCGGGGCCACCCACACCCTCCATCGACGAAGTCGACTTCCGGGCGCTCTACTCGAAGACGAAGTACGTGGTGGAGACGGCGGATGGCTGGTCGCTGGTCATCACGCGCTACCGCCCGGTGAAGCAGCCCTTCGCCCAACCGCTGTTCGGTGAGCCGCTGCTGCTGGTCCACGGCTTCTCCCAGAACCGGCACACGTGGACGGCGGGGCAGTTCGTCAAGAACCTGCTCTTCTTCGGCGTGGACATCCACATCCTCGAGCTGCGCGGCCACGGCAAGAGCTCCATCGCCTTCCAGCGGGAGCGGGCCGAGCGCTTCAAGCGCCCGCTGCCGCCGGACCTGGACTACGGCTGGGACATCGACAGCTACTTCCTCTACGACCTGCCGGCGGCCGTCTCCGGGGTGAAGCGCATCACCCGGCGCGAGCGCGTCTTCTACTGTGGCCACTCCATGGGCGGGATGATCGGCTATGGCTACGCCGGCATCCACGACGACTTCGAGGGCCTCATCACCATCGGCTCGCCCGCGGACCTGGGGCGGGGCTTCATGCTGCTGCGCCTGTTGGCGCACGGCGCGCCGCTGGTCGGCGGGATGATCGACATGACGCTGGCCGGGCTCAACCTGGGCGGCGACGTGGGGGGCCTCGGCCAGCGGCTGCTGTCGCGAGGGCTGGGCACGCTCAACGCGGGGCTGGGGCGCAAGCTGGAGCCGGAGGAGCGGCGGGCGCTGCGCTTCAAGGCCGTGCCGGTGGACCTCATCCTCAAGTTCGTGGAGCGGCAGATCGGCAAGGCGGAGGACTCGCCCGTCTACCAGCAACTGCAGACGCGCCTGAACCGGCTCATCAACCCGGAACGTGTGGGCACCGACGATATCCGCTGGCTCTTGCGTGAGGGCGGCGAGCGCGAGCCGCGCAAGGTGCTGGAGCAGTTCGCCCGGTGGATCCGCCGGGGAGAGATGGTCTGCTACCGCACCGGGTACGACTTCAAGCGCGGCTTCGAGAAGATCGCCATCCCCATGGCCATCATCTTCGGGGACATGGACCCCCTGGCCTCGGTGGAGTCCACCCGGAGTGTGTACCGGGCCGCGAAGAGTGAATACCTCCTCTGGCGGCCCGTGAAGGGCAACAGCCACATCGAGCTGACGATGGGGCACGACATCCGGCAGATCTGCTACGACATCAAGAACCTCATCGAGTACGCCCGGACGCACCGGAATCGCTCGCCGGCTTTGCCGCGCCTGCGCTGAAGGCCTGTCTGGCTGGAAAGTTGGAGGGGGATGCGCGCGTGCTACCATCCGCGCCCTCTGTCAACATGAACGGGAGTGGTCGATGAAGGCCTCAGCGGTGTGGCTGCTCGGTGTCGTGCTCGTGCCTTTCTGGGCGCTCGCGCAAGCTCCTGCGGGCCTGAACACCATCACCAACGTGCAGGTGAATGGCGGGACGGTGACCATCTCCGGCTCGAAGAAGCCCAACTTCACCACCTTCACCATGACGGACCCGCCGCGGCTCGTCATCGACATCTCCGAGGCCGTCTTCTCCGGCGTGCCCGAGGAGCTGCAGGTGGGCAACGGCACCGTGACGGGCATCCGCACCGCCAGCTACGGCTCGGATGAGTCCGCCATCGCCCGCGTGCTCATCGGCTTCGAGCGCGAGGTGGAGACCGACATCCAGGCCAACGACAGCCAGCTCGTCATCCGCGTCGCGGGTGCCGGTGGTGCCGCCGTGGCCCAGGCCCCGACCCAGCCGGAGGCCGCCGCCGCGCAGCCCACGACGGATGGCTCCGCCGCCCAGGCCGCGGCCGCCGCCGAGTCCGAGCGCAAGGCGCAGGAGAAGGCCGCCGCCGAATCCGCCGCCGCGGCACAGGCCGAGCGGCAAGCGCAGGAGAAGGCCGCCGCCCAGGCCGCGGCCGCCGCCCAGGCCGAGCGTCAGGCGCAGGAGAAGGCCGCCGCGGAGGCCTCTGCCGCCGCCCGGGCCGATGAGGAGGAGCGCCAGCGCCAGACGCGCGAGGCGGAGGCCCGCGCCGCCGCCCAGCGTGAGGAGGAGGCCCGCGCCGCGAAGGCCGCCGTCGAGGACCGCAAGCGCCAGGAGTCGGAGGCTCGCGCCGCCGCCGCGCAGTCCGCCGCGGACGAGAAGCGCGCCGCCGCGGAGGAGGCCGCCCAGGAGAAGAAGCGCCAGGCCGAGGATGCCCGCGCCGCCGCGAAGACGGCCGCCGAGGAGAAGCGCGCCGCCGCGCAGGCCGCCGCCGAGGAGGCCGCCGATGCCCGTCGTCAACGCGAGGAGGAGGCCCGCGCCGAGCGCGAGCGTCGTCAGCAGGAGCGCCTCGCCATGGCGTCCCAGCCGCGCCGCGAGGTGTCCAGCGGTGGCTCCGTGGAGGTCTCGTCCCGTCGCAAGACGATGACGCTCGTGGGCTTCCAGCAGCAGCAGGGCTCCTCGCGCGTGTTCATCCGCACCAACGAGCCGGCCCGCTACACCGTGAGCGAGCAGGGCAACGCGGTGGTGCTGGAGCTGGAGAACAGCCGCATCGACCTGAGCAACAACACCCGTCCGCTGGACACGTCCTACTTCAACTCGCCCGTCACGCGGGTGGACGCGGACGCGGACGGCCGCAACGTGCGAGTCACCGTCCAACTGCGTCAGCAGTCGCCGGTGCAGGCGCACCAGGACGGCAACGTCATTTCGTTGGATTTTCAGCGCACGGGTCGGTGATAAGGGCCGCCGCGCGGCCGTGGCGCGGCATACCCTGCACCCCTGAATGAGCCTCCTCGTCCCGCTCGCCGCAGCGCTGCTGGTGTCGTCGGCGCAGATTCCGCTCGCCACCCAGGTCCAGCTCCCCTCGGGCGAGACGGTGGAGCTGGCGGCGGACTTCCTCACCTACGAGGCCGACAAGCAGGTCCTCACCGCGCGCGGCCACTGCGAGCTGCGCACCGGCGAGATGCTGCTGCGCTCGGATGAGGTGACGTACGACGAGGCGAACCAGGTGGCCACGGCCACCGGCAACGTCATGTTCGTGGGCCCCGGCGGCATGGCCGCGGTGGCGGACGACGTCCGGGTGGACCTGCGCAGCTTCGAGGCCACGCTCCAGGGTGGCCTCTTCATGCAGAAGAAGGGCGTCACGTTCGAGGCGCTGCTCACGGCGAAGACGCCGCAGGAGCTGCGCGCCATGGGCGAGACGCCCGTGCTCCTCAGCGGCAGCCGCATCCGCCGCACCGGGCCCAACGCCTTCGTCGTGGACGAACTCGCCTTCACCCCGTGCGAGTGTGGCCCCGGGGACCCGAGCTGGCGCGTGGAGGCCAGCTCCGCGAACGTCGTGCTCGGCGAGCGCGCCACGCTGTCCTGGCCCGTCGTGTACGTCCAGTCCGTGCCCGTGTTCGCGCTGCCCTGGCTCTACCTGCCCCTGGCGGAGCGGCGCTCGGGTCTGCTGCTGCCCCAGCCGACCTTCTCCGGCGTCAACGGCCTCACCCTCAGCCAGCCCGTCTTCCTCACGCTGGGGCGCAGCTACGACCTGACGTTCACGCCCGGCTTCTACGTGGGCAAGCCGCTGCAGGACCTGACCTTCCCGAACCCTCCGGTCGATGGACAGCCGGTCATCGAGTACACGCAGCCCCACATCAACGGTGTGCGCGGGCCACGGCTGCTCACGGAGTTCCGCTACGTCCCGAGCGAGAAGACACGGGGCCGCGCCACGCTGGGCCTCCTCCACGACAGCCGGCCGCTCATCGACCCGACCGCCAGCGACTTCTACTTCTACCCTCAGGTGGACGGTCAGCCCAGACGCTACGTCAACGCCCCGCGCGGGTTGCGTGGCGAGGCGTCCTGGCAGCACTACCAGGACCTGGGGGACGGCTGGGTGGACCGGGTCGACGCGGCTTTCGTCTCGGACGGGTTCTACACGCGCGACCTCACCGCCGACGTCATCGCGCGCGAGCTCGACTACATCCGCAGCACCGCCACGGTGTTCCGCCGCAAGGAGGACTCGTACGTGGGCCTGGATGTGTCCCTCCGCCAGGACATCCGCACGGCCTACCGCTTCTTCCAGACCAACCGTGTCCCGTCCCAGCTCGACCCGGCGCGTCCGGAGGTCCCCACGCCGAAGACGTTCCAGCGCCTGCCCGGGCTGGTGGCGGCGCTGCCCGAGCGGCCGCTGTTCGGCGGGCTCGTCGGTGGCCTGCGCGCCGAGTACACGCGTCAGGCACCCATGACGGGAGGCTTCGCCGACGACGGCATCGACGTCTTCCGGGCCAACGGCACCTACACGCCGTTCTTCTTCGTGCCCGACCCGGCCGACCCGGGCAAGCGGCCCGCGGACCCCGGCCAGTCCAACGGCATCTTCGACTTCGACGACCGCGAGTCGCGCGACCGCGTCGACTTCACGCCGCGCCTCACCACGTCGGTGGCGCTGGGCGACGTGGCGCAACTGACGCCGTCGCTCGGCCTGCGCCAGGACGTGTGGTTGGGCGAGGTGTCCGGGAGGACGTGGCAGCGCGGCTATCCCGTCGCGGGGCTGATGCTCGAGAGCCAGCTTGCGCGCACGTGGACCGGCAGCAAGTCCTCGTTCCGCCACGCCATCTCGCCGTCACTGGAGCTGCGCTACGTGCCGGGCGGGTGGGGCAGGGTGCCGTCCGCGGGGTGGAACCACGAGCCCGGCGCGAAGGCGCAGCCCTACGACGAGATCGACCGCGCCGTGCCGCTGCGCTTCGACGGGCGCACGCAGGGCTTCTTCCAGGCGGTGCTCGCCGTCGATCAAACGCTGCGGGTGAAGACGGGGACGAACTCCGTCGAGCCCCTGCGCCTGCGCGTCGGACAGGGCTTCGACCTGTCCCACTACGCGCCCATCATCGGCGGCAGGCCCGACGACGATCAGCCCATCCTCCGAGACACCTTCGCGCGGCTCTCCGCGCGCGCGGGCTGGCTCACCGCGGGCGGGCTCGTGCGCTTCGACCCCAACGAGGGCCGGCTCACCCAGCTCAGCGCCGACCTCAACCTGGATGACGGCAAGGGCCACGCGCTCTACGCGCGCTACGACGACATCTTGTCGACGAGCCAGGACGCGATCGATTTGGGGGAAAATCCGTTCTTGAGCGGTCCGGACGCCATCCGAAGGCCACTGGATGCCTTGGTAGGCAGTGTATCCAGGGAAACACCCGGCCTCCCTCCTGCCAAACGAGCTCAGGCCCTCATCGTGGGTACGCGTTTGACGCTCGGATTTGGCCTCGGGGTGCGGTACGAAGCATTGGTGCAGCCGCTTTACCAGGATTCTACAAACCAAGAGTACAAGCCCTTCGCCCAGCAGACACTGGGCGTGTCCTATGGGCCAGCTTGCAACTGCTGGCGCATCGAAGGGGTGGTGACGAAGCGGCGTGACAGCGGACTGGAATTTTCCGGTGTCAACCTCATTGTCACTGGGTTCGGAGCCTTCGGTTCAGGCGGCTAGGAATCCCCCGGTGTCCCAGGTGGTTCCAACAACCCCCAAGCAGCCAGGAGAAGTATTTCGTGTCGGACCTCGGAAAACGAATCGGCCAGCGCATCCGCGAGCTTCGTACGCAGAGGCCGGAGCGGTGGACGCAGGAAGAGCTCGCAGAACGGGCTCAGATCAGCGTCTCGTTCCTTTCCATGATCGAGCGTGGCGAGCGTGTCCCCCATGTGGAGACGCTCGCGGCCCTGGCCAACGCCCTCGGCGTCAGCCTGGGAGAGCTGTTCACGGGAACGGAGCAGACCCTTGCCCAGACGGAGGACCTGTTGCGTCCCCTGTCTGATTTCGCGCGCGCCCGGGGCCTCACTGCCCGTGACGTGGACCGCCTGCTCGGGGTTGCCCGGGTGATGTTCAGCGGCACCATCGCCTGACACCCACATCCGGATCCCCCCGTCCGGATGCAAGTCGGCACCAGGTCCTCCTGTCCTGTCCTTGACTGGACGGCAGGTTGACCAGGAAGATGGCGAAGATGCGCTGTGCGCTGCTCGCGCACAGCGTGCTTCCTTCTTCGTCAAGGAGTCTCCGCTGATGCGTTCGGGTCTGGCCTCGTGGGTGGCCTTCGCGAGCATGGTGTTGTTGGCGTGCTCATCGCCGGCTCCTGCCACGCTTGAGTTCGTGGATCAGTCTCCGGCTCGACCGCGGCTGGGAGAAATCACCACGCTGCGCTTCCGCGCCGTGGATACGCGTGGCCAGGCGCAAGCCGGCACGCAAGTGCGGTTCTCGCTCCAGTCCGAGGTCCCGGGCGTGGAGCTGTCGCCGACCGAGGGGACGACCAACCCCGGCGACGGCATCGTCTCCGTGCAGGTGGTGGCCCGGGGCGGCCGTGTCGCCTCGGCGGTGGTGGTGGCCACGGCGGGTGACGGGGCGGAGGCCAAGACGGCCATCTCGCCGGTCATCAGCTTCGCGGGCACCAACTCCAGCGCCCGCCAGCTCACCTTCCAGTGCGGTTCGTTCTCCGGTGACGGCTCCGGCGCGCACCACGCCGTCGGCGCCTGGGACGAGACGCGCAACCTCATCGCCGGCGTGAAGGTGAACTGCATCGCGCACGTGGGCGATCGCAACGGCGACGGCCTCGAGGGCGCGCAGGTGTCCTTCCTCACGGAGGCCGGCACCATCGGGCCGACGGCGACGTCCGTCACGGACGTGGTGGGCAACGCGCAGGTCCTCTACAAGACCTCGCTGCCGCTGCCGGACGACGTGGAGCCGGGGGAGTTCACCTGGACGCCCGTCAATGACGCGACCCACACGGGCGAGTACCTCGCGCCGCTGTGGATGCACCCGTTCCTGTGGGAGGTGAACCCGGTGCTGGCGTATGGCGGTGCCGCGCCGGATCCGTTCGTTCCCCGTCCGGAGCCGCGCCGCAACGACCCGCTGCGCCCCGGGAAGATCAACAACCCCCGCGACAACCTGGTCTCCATCATCGCCGTCACCACGGGCGAGGAGGCCTACGACGACAACAACAACAACGGCCAGTGGGATCAGGGCGAGCCGTTCGAGGACCTGACCGAGCCCTTCGTCGACAACAACGACAACGGCACGTGGGACCCGCACGAGCGCTTCGTCGACACCAACGGCGACGGCAAGTGGAACGGCAAGAACGGCCAGCACGACAGCTCCACCCTCATCTGGGTCCAGGAGCGCATCCTGTGGACGGGCTGGCCGCACGACCGCGACCGCCCGGACACGGTGCGGCAGATCCTCCCGCTGCCCCCCGCGAACAACGTCGCCATCGCCCACTTCGGCTCGTCGCGCGCGACCTTCCTCGTGTCCGACCCCTGGTTCAACCGCATCGCGCAGAACGGCGACGGTGACGGCTGCATCGGCGGCGCCGAGGGCCCGGTGGCCATCGAGCCGTTCGCCGCGAGCAAGGCGTTCACCTACGCGTCCTACAACGTGGAGTCGTACCTCATCAAAGACGCGCACGACCCCTCGCAGGATCCGCCGCCTCCGGCGTTCAGCTCGCCCATCCCCTGGAGGGCGAACGCGTCCTGCAAGTACACTGCGGCCCAGCTGTCCGGCCATCAGGTCGTCATCGCCGCGCCGGTCGTCTCCGGCACCGTCGAGTAATGACGGACTCGCGGGCTCCTGGTCCAAGTACCCATTGACCCCGGGAGCCCGCGTCCGTAGGGTCCGCGGCGGCTGATTGAGGAATCAACCCGCCGCTGGAGGACGTCGTGGCCCAGAGCAAGACGGTGACGGAGAACGGCAGCCGCGAGAGCGAGCGCCGCCGGACCATCCTGCGGGCGGCCATCGACGTGTTCGCCCGGAAGGGCTACCACGGGTGCCGCATCGCGGACGTGGCGAAGGAGGCCGGTGTCGCCTACGGCCTCGTCTACCACTACTTCAAGAACAAGGATGAGCTGCTCGAGACGGTGTTCGACACCGGCTGGAGCGGCTTCGTCACGCGGGTGCGCGCGGTGGTGGAGGGGGAGGGGTCGCTCGCGCAGAAGGTGCAGGGCGTGGTCGACGTCGCCTTCGAGGCGTACCGGGTGGACCCGCGCGCGGTGAAGGTCCTCATCCTGGAGATTGCCCGCAGCCCCGCGGGCTCCCGCATCAACCGGCAGACGGCCTTCGTGGACGCCATCCGCCTGAGCTCGGAGTTGTTCGCCCAGGCGAAGGAGGCCGGCGAGCTGCGCGAGGACCTGGATCCGCTGCTGGGCTCCGCGCTGCTGTTCGGCGCCATCGAGATGGGGCTGACGGCCTTCGTGACGGGGCTGGCGGACTCGCGGGACGCGTCCGCGCTGGAGCGCGCGAAGGCGCAGATCGCCGACTCGTTCCTTCATGGCGTCCTGGCCGCCGCGTCGCCAGGCGCGGAGGCAGGCACATGGAAGCCGGAGAAGTCGTCGGAGAAGTCCGCTACGAAGTCCAAGGCGCCCAAGCGCACCTGACCATCGACAGGCCCCGGGCGCGCAACGCCCTGTCGCCGTCGGTGGTGAAGGCGCTGGTGGAGGGCCTGGAGCGCGCGGACGCGGACCCCGCGGTGCGCGTGGTGGTGCTCACCGGCGCGGGCGAGAAGGTCTTCTGCGCGGGAGGCGACCTGGGGCAGATGACGGGGGACGGGGGCTTCCTCTCCACCCACGAGGGGCGCCGCTCCTACGGCAAGCTGCTCGCCCGGTTCCAGGAGGTGCGCAAGCCCACGGTGGCGCGCGTCAATGGCCACGCGCTGGCCGGCGGCATGGGCCTGGTGCTCGCGTGCGACCTGGCGGTGATGGTGGAGGGCGCGGACCTGGGCACGCCCGAAATCGACGTGGGCTTGTTCCCCATGATGATGATGGCGCTCCTGCAGCGGCACGTGGGCCGCAAGCGCGCGCTGGAGCTGGTGCTCACCGGGGATCGTCTCCCGGCGCGCGAGGCGCTGGCGCTGGGCATCGTCAACCGCGTGGTGCCCGCGGCGGAGCTGGACGGCGCCGTGGCGGCACTGGCGGGGAAGCTGGCCGGCAAGAGCCAGGCGGTGCTCGCGCTGGGACGCCGCGCCTACTTCACCGCGGAGGACCTGCCGCTGCCCGCGGCGCTGGAGTTCCTCGCGTCGCAACTGTCGCTCAACGTGCTCGCGGACGACGCGGGCGAGGGCGTGGCGGCGTTCATGGAGAAGCGCCCGCCCAAGTGGAACGACCGCTGAGGCGGCGCGTCACGGCGCCGCGAGGCCGGCGGAGTCGCCGCTGGCCATGGCGGGCGGAGCGGACGACGGGAAGAAGTCGAGCTTCAGCAGCGACTCGCCGTCCACCCACATCCCATCCACCTTCACGCCCCAGTGGAGGTGCGGGCCGGTGACGCGGCCGGTGCTGCCCACCAGGCCCAGCCGCTCGCCCTGCTTCACCTTCATGCCCTGCTTCACCAGGATGCGCGACAGGTGGAAGTACGACGTGTACAGCCCGCCGCCGTGGTGGACGATGACGGTGCGGCCCGCGGAGTAGTTGTCGCGCGCCATCACCACCGTGCCCTCGTTCGCCGCGGCCACCGGTGTGCCCGGATCTCCGTCGATGTCCACGCCGAAGTGCTGGCTGGACAGCTTCCCGTTGAAGGTGCGCTTGTCGCCGAAGGGCGCGGTGATGCGGTCCTGTCGCGGCCACGCGAAGTTGCGCGAGAACATGGGCGCGGCGAACGGCTGCGCGAAGGCCACCGCGAAGGCCTTGCGGTCCGCCGCCATGCGCGCCTTCACGGACGCGGGCGGCTCCACGTACTTGCCGGACACCTTCAGCTCGCGCGACGGATAGCCCGGCTCCACCACGTCCAGCGTCCCCGTGAGGACGACGGGAAGCTCGCCGGCCACCTTCGGCGCCGCCACCGTCACCGCGGCCTGGCCCGCCTGCATCTCCACGGGCAGGCCCGTCAGCGCGACGAAGCCCTCGCCCCACGGGAAGAAGCGCAGGGGCTTGCCCGCCAGCGTGCCCTGCGGAAGCTCTCCCACGCCCCGCACCTCGACGAGCACCGGATCCCCCGGACGCGCGGACCCCGGCTGCAGGGTGAGGAGCGGGCGCGTCGTCCGTCCCGTGCGCGACTCCACCGGCGGCGCCGCCAGGGCCGCTGTCGGTTCGGCGGCCCGGGCCTTCGCACCGACAGCGAGCAGCGAGAGCAGGAGGCAGGTCGGAGCGGAATACTTCCGGCGGGCGGGATGCGCGGGCATGGGCGCTTCTTTACACCATGAATTCCTCCACTCTTCCCAGTGTGTGGATGCGGGCGCGCCGCATGCCTGGCCCCACTGCCCGAAGCGCACGCCGGCCCGTCCGCCGCCCCAGGCCGCCCGCCCGCACGGCGAGGGAGCGGCGCGCGCCTGACTTCGTGGGGATTCGGACGTCTCCGCGTCGCGAAGGCCCGTCCGCCGGCTCGTGGGGCAGGCGACCGGGCCCCGTGCCCGGCGTCGGGCGACGTCAAGGCGTACCGGCGCGCCGCCGCGCTCCCTAGCTTCTCTCCGGACCCGATGACCCAAGGGAGATTTGCGGATGCCTCGTCCCTACAGCTTCGACCATTTCCAGGTGCCGAAGACGCTGCCGCAGAGCCGGAGCATGCGCCGCCGGGACAAGGAGCGCCTCGCCCAGTCGCGGAGCCACCCGCCCGCGGCCCGCGAGGAGGGCGTCCACTACGGCAAGCCCTTCTCGGAGACGGAGGAGTACTACCAGGCGCGGCAGATGGAGGCGGAGCTCGAGGAACTCGCGCGCCCGGAGCCGGACCGCAAGTTCGCGCACGGCCCCGCCCCCGGCGGCTCGCGCCCGACGCGCAAGGCGGACAAGGTCGAGCGGCGCGCCCGTCCGGCCCCCGCGCCCGTCGTCGGCGGCACGACACCCATCGGCGCGTTGCCGCCCACGCGTGAGCAGCCGCCGCGCGGCCGGCTGCCGGACCTCATCGACGAGGCGGGGCGGCAGCTCCAGACGCTGCGGGGCGGCCTGGGAGACGCCGCGAAGGCGATGGCCCGGCTGGCGACGCTGCCCCTGGAGGTGGTGCGCCTGGCGGCCCGTCGCCTCAATCCCCTCCATGGGTGAGTCCACCGCGTGGAGCTGACACTCGTCTCGTACAACATCCACAGCGGCATCGGGACGGATGGCCGGTTCGACCTGGACCGCGTGGGGGGAGTGCTCCACGAGGTGGGCGCGGACATCGTCGCCCTCCAGGAGGTGGGTGACTTCCGCGGGCGCACCGCGCGGGAGGACCAGCCCGAGCACCTGGCGCGGATGCTCGGCATGCACATGGCGTTCGGCCCCAACGTCGTGCTCAACGGACGCAGGTACGGCAACGCCATCCTCACGCGCCTGCCCATCCTCCACTCGAAGAACTACGACCTGAGCGTGGGCCGGCGCGAGCCCCGGGGCGCGCTGCGCTGCGACCTCGACCTGGGCGACGGCCAGCAGCTCCACGTCTTCTCGCTCCACCTGGGCCTGCGCGTGTCCGAACGGCGGCGGCAGGAGGCGCTCCTGCTCGGCTCGGACATCCTCCGGGACGCCGTGCGCAAGGACCCGGCCGTGGTGTGCGGGGACTTCAACTACTGGGGGAACGGGGCGGTGCCCTCCCTGGTGCGCAAGGCCATCCACGACGCCGCGCTGGCGCTGCACGCCCCCGCGCGCACCTACCCCACGCGCGTGCCGCTGTTGCGCCTGGACCGCATCTACGTGGATTCGGGGGTCCGCCCCCTCGCGATTTTTCCGCACCGCACGCCCCTCAGCCGGGTGGCGTCGGACCATCTGCCCCTGGTGCTGCGCTTCGAGGCGCCCATCGCGGTGGCGGCCCCCCTCTCCGCGCCCGTGCAGCTCATCGGTTAGCCTGGGGCCACCGGCGGGCGCGTTGAATGGCCGACGCTTGCGGCCGCCGGACAGAAGTTCCGGGAGCGGAGGTTGTCCTGGAGGGCAGGGGTGCCTAGGTTGGCGCCACTTCTGTGAGGACGTGAGCGCTGGCCGGAGAAGGCATGCACGTGGGGAGCGAACAGACGGAGCGCGGGATCGCCGCGCTCGTCGGCCGCATGGCGGACAGCTTCAGCCGTCTGGTGACGCAGCATCTTCAGCTCGCGCGCCTGGAGCTCACGGAGGACGTGAAGTCCATGGGCATGAACGTGGCGATGATCGCCGCCTTCGTGCCCTTCATCCTGGTGGGCTACGCCTTCCTCTGCGGCGCGCTGGCGGCGGTGCTGGCGCCGTGGCTGGGGTGGGCCGGCGCGCTGGGCGCGGTGGGCCTGCTCAACCTCGTGGGCGGGGGCGGCGGGGTGGGGTGGGCGCTGCACCGGCTCAAGACGCGCCGGGTGATGGACGACACGACGGACGAGCTGTCCCGTAGCATGGCCGCGCTGACCTCGGCCGCGCCGGTGCCCGTGGGCAACACCCTCCAGGGCGCGCAGCGGCCACTGTTCAAGGAGTCCCCGAATGGGCGCTAGCAACGGACATCCCAAGCCCGTCACCCCGCGCACCAGCGCCATGCTGCGCGCGGACATCGAGCGCACCCGCGCGGAGCTGGCCACGTCGGTGAGCGCGCTGCGCGAGGAGGTCGCCGTCGCGGCCGACTGGCGCGAGTGGGTGCGCCGCCATCCCTATACGTGCGTGGGCGCGGCGCTCGCGGTGGGCTATCTGCTGGGCTCGCGGCGCTGAGGCGCGGCCCGGACGGTTTTCGACGAACGCTTTCGATTGAAGGAGACGCATTTCATGGACGTGAACGCACAGCAGATGGCCGACCGGGCCCGGCAGTTCCAGGATCGGGTGGTGCCGCAGATCGACGAGGCCCGGCAGAACCTGGTCGACATGAACAACCGCGTGGTGAGCTTCATCCGGGCCAACCCCGGCACGTGCCTGCTGGGCGCGGTGGCGGTGGGCTTCCTCATCGGCCGCATTGCGTCGCGCCGCTAGCACGTCCGACGCGGACGAACACGAGAGAGGGCATTCATGGCGAACTATCCAGGGGCGACTGGCAATGGCGACTCCCCGGGCCGCGAGCGCGACGCCGACGCGGGCTTCGGTCAGCGGGTGGACCAGTTGGGCTCGGAGGCGCAGCAGTTGTTCACCGACGCGCGCGGGGCGATGGAGGACCTGGGGCAGACCCTGGACCTGCGGGGCCGCGTCGAGCGCAATCCCTACGGGATGATGGTGGCCGCGCTGGGCGTGGGCTACGTGCTGGGCGGTGGGCTCTTCACGCCGCTGACGGCGCGTGTCCTCCGGCTGGGGGTGCGGCTGGCCGCGCTCCCCTTCGTGAAGGACGAACTGCTCGGCATGGCCGAAGCCGCCTTCCAGGGCTACCAGACGGGCCGGGGTGGCTTCACCCACCCCCCGCACCGCGAGGGCACCGCGTCCGCGGACGCCAACGCCGCCGGCATTCCGCGGCCTCCTTCCTACTAGCGAGCGGCGACGCTCGCGTTCCTCCTCCCACCCCAACACCGTCAACTCCGGAGTCCCCAATGAACCTCAACTCCCTCAAGAAGATGGACAAGGACGACCTGCTCAACCTCATCGGCTTGGAGACCCGCCGCAGCGCGGCCGAGGACGTGCTGCCCGTGCTGGGCGCGTTCGCCGCCGGCCTGCTGGTGGGCGCGGGCCTGGGCCTGCTCCTGGCGCCCAAGCCGGGCAACCAGCTTCGTGACGACCTGAGGCAGAAGCTGCAGAGCGGCCAGGACTACCTCTCCAACACGCTGCAGCCGCGGGGCGAGAGCGCCGCGTCGCAGCCCCCGGCGTCCGTGTCCCGCACGGCCTGAGCGCCGCGCGCGGACTCGGGCTCCACCTTCCGGGCCTCCATCCACGTCCCTCTCGGGCGTCGGGTGGGGGCCCGCGTGATTGCCGGGCGGGTGTAGACTCCGCCGCCGTGAGCGAGACGACCAAGGGTGGTGGTGGACTGGGGCCGGTGGAGCCGGAGAGCGCGCTCGCGCGCCTGCGCGCGCTGGAGACGCTCGAGTCCGGCTACGAGGCGTGGCTGGAGCTGAAGCTGGAGCACGCCGCGTCCCGCGCGAGGTTCCTCGAGGAGCGCGAGAAGCTGGACCAGCAGGGCTCGTTCCTGTTGGGCGCGGTGCGCGCGGCGGGCGTGGAGCCCGCGCCCTCCACCGAGCCGGGGCTGGTGGCCGCGTCCGCCTCCGCCGGTGATTTCCTGCGCGAGGCCGAGGGGCGCCTCGCCTCCACGCGCGCCGCGCTGGCGGAGCGGGAGGCCGCGTCCGAGGCGCGGTACGCGGAGGCCTTCGCGGAGATTCGCGGCACGCTGCGCGAGCGCGTCCAACGGCACCTGGCGGTCCACCGGCCGCGCCTGACGCTGCTGCTGCGCCGCGTGGGCACCGAGCGCTCCATCCTCCACGTCGAGCGGCTGTCGGGCGACACACCGGTGCTGCTGTGCTTCCTGTTCTCCGGACGCATCCCCTCGCGCCACGGCTTCCTGCTGGACGACTCCACGGAGGACGTCGCGCTGGCGCCCGCGCCCCTCTACCCGGACGAGGGCGTGGAGCCCTCGCAGGTGCGCCCCGACGCCGCGGGGCTCGAGGCCCGCGTCAGCGAGGCCCAGGAGGTGGTGCCGCTCAAGGGCATGCTGCCGCTGAGGGTGCCGCGTCCGGGCGGCGGAGAGGACTTCTTCCGGCTGCTCCAGCGCGGCGCCGTCCTGGAGGTGGAGGTGGCCGAAGGGACGTCGTTCCGCAACGTCCTCTCGCGCGAGGAGTCCGAGCGCTTCGCCGGCCACCTCCTGCGCCTCAAGCTGTCCGGCCGCATCGACCTGGACCTCGAGGCGGGGTGAGCGCCCGGGCGCGGGCCTACCGCGTGCGGACGATGCCCACGTCGGCGGTGCCCGCGAGCAGCGCGCTGCCGATGAAGAGGTTGTCGGACTCGGCGCCGCCCAGGCGCACCGACTGGAAGATGACCATGTACAGCGCGTTGCGCGAGGGGAAGGCGGAGCCCGGAATCGTCATCCGCGCCTCGCGATGGGCGCCTGGCACCGCGACGAGTTGCAACAGCTCCACCGGCGTGGTGGGCATGCTGGAGTACGTCGGCTCACCCTTCTCGCCGTCCGAGCTCAGCGGCACCACCGTCACGAAGCCCAGCGTGCGCTCCTGGTTGGCGGGCGGGGCGGTGCGGTCGAACGTGAGGGCCGTGTTCGCGTCGAGCGTCACGAACGCGGCGCCGCTGGGGCGGAACGCGGCGATGGACTCCTTCACCGGCGCGTCCTCGACCTGTCCGACGTAGCGCTTGCCGTCCTTGCTGGCGATGAACTGGTAGGTGGCGCCGGACTGGTACGTCAGCTCCTCGTCCTCGCCGCCGACGCTGGTGAGGCTGTAGCTGCCGGAGCCGTCCTCTTCCAACACCGTGGCCACGCCGCCCACCGGCTGGACCGACGCCTTGGCGCCCCCCACGCCGGAGGGCTGCGAGTTCTCGCCCTTCTTCGAGCCGAAGAACACGAGCGCCGCCGTCTGGGCGGGGAAGGTGAGGGTGTCGCCACCGTCCCACGTCCCGCCGTCGAAGCCCGCCGTCGCCGACGGGGAGATGGCCACCTCCGGCGTCGCCAGCAGGGTGCCCACCATGACGTGGTCCGCGGTGAGCTGGGCGCCTGTCTTCTCCAGGTCGCAGGCCAGGGGGGCAAGTGAGGTGGCGGTGAGGAGGGCGGCGAACAGGAGGCGTTTCATCGAGATTTCCCCGGGTTGCGTCGAATGCGCCGAGCATAGCAGGGGCCCGTGACGCGAGGCCCGCGCGCTGGACGTCTCGGGGTATCCTCCGCGCAACCGTGCAAGGTCACCGTGTCCACTCCGCGAGTCGGCGCTTCTTCAAGCGGCTCGGCTTCTCCCTGGCGATGGCCATCTTCTTCGGCTGCGTGCTGGGGTTGCTCGTGTATCTCCGCGCGCCGCAGCCCGCGGCGCCCCGAGGGGACTCGCCCGCGTGGATGCCGTCGGGCGCCGTGGAGCTGGCGCAGGGCTGGCTGGAGGGGCTGGAGCGCTCCACGTACGACTGGCGCGTGCTGGAGCTGGGCGCGCGCTCGGAGCGTCCGGACGAGGCCGTCGTCGTGGCCATCGACGACGAGACGCTGGCCGAGGCCCGGCAGGACGACCGGCCGGGCGTGGCCACCCAGCCGTGGCCCCGACAGTTGGTGGGCGGCATGGTGCACCGGCTGGTGCAGGAGGGGGCGCTGCTGGTGCTCCTGGACCTGCCGTTCACGGAGCTGAGCCCCAACGCCTGCATCGACCCGAAGCTCTCCTCCCCGGCGTCGTCGAGCGACGACGCCGCCTTCGGCGAGCTCCTCACGCGGGACGCGGGCCGGTCGCTGCTGGCCTTCTCGTGGGAGGCCCAGGGCTCGCGCGTGCTGCCCCCCGCGAACCGCCTGTGGCCGTACCGGGTGAAGGTGGGCACCTACCCGTCGACCGCCGAGGCGCGCGCGCGAGCGCAGGCGGTGCTCACGGTGCAGCGCCCCGCCTACGTGATTCCCGCCGGGCGCCAGTCCGAGGTCTGGGGCGGCGCGACGGACGCGGCGGACGCGAAGGTGCTGGGCGCGCGGCTGGGTGTCTCGGGCGCCGTCGTCGAGGAGCGCCGCGCATCCGACGACACCTTCCGCCTGGGGACGACCGACCTCTTCGTGTCGCTGGCGGAGGTGCAGGTGGAGGGGCTGGATGCCTCCAGGCTGGTGGAGGTCCGCCAGCTCCAGCACCCCGTGGCGCCGCTGCTCGAGGGCGAGGCGGGTGGCTTCGGCGCCGTCACGCTGCCGGCGGACCCGGATGGCGTGGTGCGCGGAATCCCCCACCTGGTGTCCTACGCCGCGCGGGGCGGGCGCCACGTGCTGCCGTCGCTGCCCCTGGCGGCGGCGATGCGGCTGGCGAACACGCGCGCGCTCCGGTACGCGGACGGCCGGCTGTACGTGGGCGACGCCTACTCCGTGCCCATGGATGCGTCGGGCTACAGCCTCCTGCGCTGGAACGCGCCCACGGCGGGGCGGGGCTCGCGTGGGTCGCTGGCCCGCTCCATCCGCGCCTGGAACGTGCTGCTCAACGTCTTCGACGTGGCGGACGAGCGCCCGGCGCGCTTCGACAACGACCTGGAGGGGCGCACCGTCGTCCTCACCCGCACCGCGGGCGAGCCGGGGCACCTGAAGCCCACGCCCATCGGTCCGGAGACGCCGGGGGGCGCCATCCTGGGGCAGGCGCTGGTGAACCTCCTGCGCTCGGAGGGCATCACCCGGGCCGCGCCGGACTTCGACCTGATGGTGACGATGGGGCTCGCCTTCGCGGGGGCCTTCATGGCGCTGTCGCTCAGCTTCCTCCTGCGCTCCGTGCGGGGCGTGGTGCTCTACGTGGGCGGCCTGGCGGTGGCGAGCGTGGGCTACACCGTGGCGGCGGCCTACGTCTTCGTCGAGCAGCGCCTGTGGATCGCCATGGCGGGCCCGCTGCTGGCCATGGTGGGCGCCTTCGTCGTCACCACCCTCTACGCCTTCCGCAACGAGCAGCAGATCCGCGACTTCGTGCAGTCCGCGCTGGGCCGCTACGTCAGCCCGGAGGTGGCGCGGCTCGTCACGCGCGACTTGAGCCTGATGCACCCCGAGCGTCGGCGCATGTCCGTGTACGTCTGCGACATCGAGGGCTTCACCCGCATGTCGGAGGGCCTGTCGCCCGAGCAGTTGGTGGGCTTGTTCAACGAGTACCTCCTGGAGATGGCGGCGGTGGTGCGCTCCACGGCGGGCCAGGTGGACAAGTACATCGGCGATTCGGTGATGGCCTTCTGGGGCGCGCCCGTGCGCACGGACCGCCACGCGCACCTGGCCTGTGAGGCCGCGCTGAAGATGCAGGCCGTGCTGGCCGACAAGCAGGACGCCTGGGAGAAGAAGTACGGCCGCCGCCTGAGCTTCCGCGCCGGCGTGGACACGGGCGAGGTGGTGGTGGGCGACATGGGCAGCGAGCTGAAGTCGCACTACACCGTGCTCGGCGACGCGGTGGGCCTGGCCGCGCGCCTGGAGACGCTGAACAAGGTGTACGGCACCTTCGCGCTGGTCGGGGACAACACGGTGGCGCTCGCGGCGGACAACTACGTGTTCCGGTTGGTGGACCGGGTGCGCTTGAAGGGGAGGGCCGAGCCGCTGAAGGTGCATGAGCTGGTCGGGCGGCGCGGAGAGCTCGGCCCGCCCGTGCAGGCGCTGCTCACCATGCACGAGAAGGCGCTGACGGCCTACCACCAGCGCCGCTTCGCGGAGGCCCACGTCCTGTTCGAGCGCGCCGCCACGGAGCTGAAGGACCCCGTGGCCGCCGTCTACGCCAGCCGCTGCGCGCGCTTCCTCTCCGCCGCGCCCCCCGCGGATTGGGATGGGGTCCACGCCCTGGAGGACCCGGGGCCCGGCGTCGTCGCGGCCTGACGGGGAGGGGAGGGGCTCAGTCGTCGTCCGGGGCGGGCGTGTCCGGCTGCCCGAACAGCTCCGTCACCGGGGAGTCCCGCTCGATGTGCTCGCTGACGACCCGCTGCATCTTCTCCGGCGTCATGGCGGAGTAGTACACCTCGCCGTCCCAGCCCATCAGCTGGTAGTCCTCGGGCGACAGCGGATCCTTCTTGCGGCCCGTCTCCTCGCGGACGACGACGTTGGGCCCCATGTGGCAGAAGCCGTAGCAGCCGCCCCGGTACAGCTCGCAGCGCGGCACCAGGCCCCGGGCGGAGAGCGCGTCCCGCGCCGCGGCGTACACCGCGTCCGCGCCTCCCGCCTTGCAGGAGGAGCCCTTGCACACTGACAAGCGGTAGCGCTTCGTCACCACGACACCACCCTACGGAGTCCCCACCGTGGGGAAAAGCCACGCGCCCCGGACACCGTGCGCCTGACTGCACTTCGCCCCACGCCGGGATTGAAGAGCTGCAGCGTCACCACCAGCACCCTCAAACGCATCCGGCCCGCCTACCGCTGTGGAAGCGGGGAGGCGGGCCGGCATTCCCAGGCCCCTACGGGCCGGGGGATGGGAATGGATCTACTTGATGAACTTCGTCACCTGGATGGGACCCTGCTGCGTCACCACCGCGTGGCCATGCGCGCCGGCCTTGCCGTGGCCGTGGTCGTGCCCCGCACCCATCGCGGGCGTCTTGAGCTGCACCAGGCCCTCGCCGATGCGCGTGTGGGCCTCCTTGTGGACGTGGTGCGGCTCCTCGGAGCCCTCGCGCTTGTTCCACGGGTCCGACGGGTGCGACACCGGCGGCCCCTTGAGCAGCTTGGGGATGTCGTAGACGAAGTTCTGCCGCGTGTACTCGGACGGCGTGTGCATGTACGTGTCCATGCGGATGGCGTCCTTGGGGCACGCGTCCACGCACAGGCCACACACGATGCAGCGCAGCTCGTCGATGACGAACTGGGTCGGGTACTTCTCGATGACGCGGGACTCCGACTCCCCGTCCGTCTCCTCGTACTCGCCCGCCTCGATGTAGATGCACTGCGCCGGGCAGATGGTGGCGCACATGTAGCAAGCCACGCAGCGCGGCTTGCCGTCCTCGCGCGGGACCAGGCGGTGGAGGCCACGGTACCCCTCGGGGTAGATGGGCTTCTCCTCCGGGTACTCCACCGTCGTCATCAGGCTGCTGCCGGTACGGTCCAGCACCTGCGTGTTCGTGTCCCGCGTCCCGAAGAGGTTGCGGAAGAAGTGCTTGGTGGTGATGGCCAGGCCGTGCAGCAGGCCCGGGATGTAGATCCGCTCGCGGACGTCCGTGCGGGGATCCTGGGTGACCTTGGTAACCTTGATCGCCATGGTGATGTCTCGATTCCCGGTCGCCCGAGGCTAGTGCGAGGACGCCGCGCTGGCGTGTGAGGGCAGCGCGTGGGCGTCATGCCCGTGGCCGTGGTCGTGGCCGCCGTGAGCCCCGTGCGCGCCGCCATGCGCCCCGTGCTCCGCCGACTCCTGCTTCGTCATCGTCAGCACCATCAGCACCCCAATCTCCAGCAGGCCCACCACGCCCAGCGCCCGCAGGGACGGATCCCACAGCACCAGCGCGCCGGAGACGAACACGTTCGCCAGGCCGAGCGGCAGGAGGATCTTCCAGCCCAGCGTCTGGATCTGGTCGTAGCGGAAGCGCGGGAAGGTCCAGCGGATGACCAGCTGCACCCAGATGAGGAAGAGCACCTTCAGCCAGAACACCGTGCCCAGCAGGGTGCCGTACAGCCACCCGTGCTCCTGCATCAGCGGCTGGCTCGCCAGCCACTCGCCGCCGAAGGGCAGGTGGTGGCCGCCGAAGAACAGCGCCGTCGTCACGCCGGCCAGCACCACGACCTCCACGAACTCGGAGATCATGAACATGCCGAACTTCATGCCGGAGTACTCCACGAAGTAGCCGATGATCTCCGACTCGCCTTCCGGCACGTCGAACGGGGCGCGCTTGGTCTCCGCGAAGGACGCGGCGAAGAAGCCGATGAACCCGATGGGCTGCAGGATGATGCCCCAGGCCGGCAGGCCCAGGTCGAACGGGCCGTCCGTGCGCCACAGGTAGCGCGCCTGGCCGGTGGCGTCCGCGCCGGCGACCGCCAGGTCACCGACGATGGCCGGCAGCTGCACGGAGGAGAACGCCAGGAACAGGCCGATGAGGGACAGGCCCAGCGCGACCTCGTAGGAGATCATCTGCGAGGAGGCGCGCACGCCGCCCAGCAGCGCGAACTTGTTGTTGGAGGACCAGCCGGCGAGCGCCGTGCCGTAGACCGCCAGCGACGCGATGGCCAGCAGGTACAGCACGCCGAAGTCCGGCGTCGCCACCACCATGTCCACCCGGTGCCCGAAGACGGTGACGGACGGGCCGGCGGGCACCACCGCGAACAGCGCGAACACCGGCGCGAACGCGAGGATGGGACCCAGCTTGAACAGGAAGCGGTTGGCCGCGCCCGGGACGAAGTCCTCCTTCGTCAGCATCTTCAGCACGTCCGTGAGGATGTGCGGGATGCCGGCCAGGGAGCGGTTGCGGATGCCGGGCAGGTTGATGCGCGCGCGGTTGGGACCCACGCGGTCCTGCATCAGCGCGCTCCACTTGCGCTCGGCGAGCGTGAGGAGCGTGGCGATGATCATCACGAAGACGAGCATCAGGAACACGATGTTCGACAGGCGGCTGGCGCCCGTGAACAGGTGCTCTTCGGCCAGGCCGGCCACCGCGTAGGCCGCGGCGGAGACTCCCGCCAGGGCGCCAGTGATGGTGGCCATCGCCACGAGGACAGTCAGTACGCGCTTCATCAGATACCCCTCACCCGGGGAGAACCGAACTCACGGTAGCCCGGAGGACGCCCGTCGGCGCCCGTGGGCAGCGGATTGATGCCCGGCTTCTCCCGGTCCGGCGGAGAGGCCTTGTCCCAGTTGAACTCCGCGAACTCGGCCACCTTGCCGGCCAGCTCGCGCCACACGTCGCGCGCCGAGGCCCACGCGGCCTCGCCGCCCAGCTCGCGCGTCAGCTCCGCGGCCCACTTCCAGCCCGGGACCGTGTCGCCCCTGGGCGGGTACGCCTTGCGGAAGCGCTGGGTGATGCCGTCCATCTGCGTGAACGAACCCTCGTCCTCCACGTGGAGGGTGGCGGGCAGCAGCACCGTGGCCTGCGCGGTGATGGGCGACTCGTTGGTCGCCTGCACCACGAAGACCTCCAACTGCGCCAGCGTCTGCGCGAAGGCCTCCACGTCGCCCGGAATCTCCGTGCCGATGGCGTAGAGCCCCTTCACCTGGCCCTTGCCCAGCGCCGCGGTGAGCGACTCGAAGGTCTCCACCTTCAGGCCCAGGCCCTTGGCGATCGACTCCAGGCCCTTGCGGTTGGGGTTCTTGTCCGCCGTCTTCAGGAAGTGGTCGGCCTTGCCCGCCGGACGGCCACCCACGTAGACCGTGGAGGCGCCCAGCGTGTTCTTCGCGAAGCTCAGGCCCGCCAGCAGGTCCTCGTTGGAGGACACGGGGGAGGCGAACACCGCGAGCGACTTGTCGCCCACCAGCGGCTTGAGCGCCCGGGCCGCCGCCTGCACGGCCTCCTTGCGCGTCACCACCGGCACCGCGTCCGTCGCGGCCTTGCCGGACTGGCGGCCCACCCGGGCCTGCTGCACGCGGCCCAGGTTGAACGACTTGTACATGAGCCGGCCCTGGTCACACATCCAGCTCTTGTTGATGTCCTCGTTCTCGCGCGGGCGGATGCGGTAGGTGTCCTGCGACATCCAGTCCACGTACGTGTTGCAGCCCTTCGCGCAGCCCGTGCAGATGGACGGGGTGGCGGACAGGAACCACGCGCGCGCCTTGAAGCGGAAGTCGCGGCTGAGCAGCGCGCCCACCGGGCACACGTCCACGGTGTTCATGGAGTAGTCGCTGTCGAGCTCGTTGCCCGGGAACACGTCGATGCGCTCGTGGCTGCCGCGGCCGAACACGCCCAGCTGCGGCTCCTTGGCCACCTCGTTCATCACGCGCACGCAGCGGGTGCACATGATGCAGCGCTCCTGGTCCAGCACGACGCGGGGCCCCAGCACCTTGCGCTTGTTCTTCAGGGCCTTGCCGCCCTCGAGGCGCGAGGGGCGGTAGTCGTACTTCATGTAGTAGTCCTGCAGCTTGCACTCACCGGCCTGGTCGCAGATGGAGCAGTCGACCGGGTGGTTGAGCAGCAGGAACTCCATCACCGACCGCTGCTGCTCCTTGACCTTGGGGGTCGTCGTCTTGATGGCGACGCCCTCGGCCAGCGGCGTCTGGCACGCCGGGACGAGCTTGGGCGCGTTGGACGCCTCGATGAGGCAGATGCGGCAGTTGGCCGCGATGGAGAGGCGCGGGTGGTAGCAGTAGTACGGAATCTCCGAGCCGACCTGCTTGGCCGCCTCGATCATGTTCGTCCCCGGCTTCACCACGACTTCCTTGCCGTCGATGGTGCAGGTGACGAAGCCCGGGTTCTTCGGCGCGGGCTTGGGCGGCGGGCCGGCCGGAGGGGGGGCCTTCGGCGGCGCCGTCACGCTGCTGGCCGCCGCGGGGGGCGTGTCCAGCTTTGCGCCGGCCGGCGGGTTGGAGGGCTCGGGACCGATCTTCGCCGCGGGGGTATCCGTGGGCGCGCCCTTGGGGGGCGGCTGCGCGTCACCGGTCGGCTTCTTCGTGTCGTTGTCGCTCACTGCTCGACCTCGCCGCCAATCATGTTGATGGTGTCAAACGTGGGGATGAGGTCCGCCAGCATCTTGCCTTCGATGATGTGGGGGACCGCCGCCAGCACCGGGAAACCCGGGGCGCGCACGTGCACCTTGTACGGACGCCCGCGACCGTCGCTCACGAGGTACCAGCCCAGCTCGCCGTTCGAGGCCTCGGTGGCGTCGTAGACCTCACCGGGGGGCACCTGGATGCCCTCCATCACCAGCTTGAAGTGCGCCATGACGCCCTCGATGGTGCCGTAGACCTCCGGCTTGGGCGGCAGGGCGATGCGCCAGTCATCCACGATGATGGGGCCCGTGGGGATGGTGTCGAGTGCCTGGCGGATGATGCGGATGGACTGACGCATCTCCTCCATGCGGACGAGGTAGCGGTCGTAGTTGTCGCCGTGCTCGCCCACCGGGACGTCGAAGTCGAAGCGCTCGTAGACCCAGTATGGGTGCGCCTTGCGCAGGTCGTGCGCCACGCCGCAGGCGCGCAGCGCGGGGCCCGTCCAGCCGTAGTCGATGGCGTCGTCGGCGCTGATGATGCCGGTGCCCTTGGTGCGGTCCACGAAGATGCGGTTGCGCGTGAGCAGCCCGTCCATCTCGACGAGCAGCTCCTCGGTGCGCGTCAGCGTTTTGCGGACCTTGTCCGCCCAGCCGTCCGGCAGGTCGCGGTTGATGCCGCCCACGCGGCCGAAGCTCGTCGTCAGGCGCGCGCCGGTCAGCTCCGTGACGCGGTCCTGGATGAGCTCGCGGGCCTCCATGCCGTAGAGGAACGGCGCGAAGCCGCCCATCTCCAGGCCGGTGGCGCCCACGCACGTCAGGTGGTCCGTCAGCCGGTGCAGCTCGCTGCCGATGACGCGGATGTACTGGGCGCGCTCCGGAATCTCCAGGCCGATGAGCTTCTCCACGGCGTTGAGGAAGCCGAAGTTGTTCATCATCGCGGACAGGTAGTTGAGCCGGTCCGTGTACGGCAGGCACTGCGTCCAGGTGACGTTCTCGCAGCTCTTCTGGAAGCCGCGATGGAGGAAGCCGATCTCCGGGTCGATCTTGACGATGGTCTCGCCGTCCAGCTCCACCTTGAGTCGCACGGTGCCGTGCGTGGCGGGGTGGGACGGGCCCATGTTGATGACCATGTGCTTCGCCTGGAGATGCGATTCGAGCTCGCCCTCCGGCGGCAGGGAGCCGTCGGTGTCCGGATTGTGGCCCTTCGCTTCGGGCATCGTGTGGCTGTCGGCCATGGTGAGAGTCCTCAGGAGTGCCCGCTGGTGCCGGGACCGCGGAAGATGTCCTTGATGGGGCGCTCGGGGATGAGCGGCTGCCGGTCACGCAGCGCGTAGTCCTTGCGCAGCGGGTGGCCCTGGAACTCCTCGTACAGGAGGATGCGGCGCAGGTCCGGGTGGCCGTCGAAGCGGATGCCGTAGAAGTCCCAGACCAGTCGCTCCCACCAGTTCGCCCCGCGGTACAGGGGCGTCAGGGAGGGGATCGACGGCTGGGCCTCGCTCACGCGCACCTTGAGGCGCACGTGCTCGTTCCGCTTGAGCGAGTACAGGATGTAGACGACCTCGAAGCGCGGGTCGTTCTCCGCCAGGTGCAGGCGATCGACGCCGTCCATGGAGCCGAACAGCTTGAACTCCAGTTCCGGATCGTTCTTCAGGAGCGTGGCGACCTTCGGGAGCGAGTCGGCATGGATGACGGCCCAGGCGCCGCCCGCCCGGTCCACGTAGCGTTCCACCACCGCCTCGGGAAAGTGGGCGGAGACCCTGTCCAACGCGAAAGTGCTCAAGGGGGGACCCAATGACTGAGGGAGAAGAATCCGCGGCTTTATAAGGACCCCCGAAGGGGGGCGTCAACGTAAACCCTCAACCATGTAGGCCACTTAGAAGGCCCAGAAGCGTGCGTTGGCCGGGTGGCGGCCGAGGGGCCGCGCGGATCGCCGGAAGGGGCGGAAATCAGGCCGCCGGTCCGGGCCCCCGGGACAGGGCCGACCCCGGGGGGCGGGGGTGGAAGGTGGTCACCGGGCGGCTCTTGCCGGGGACCGAGGCCTGGGACACGGAGTCCCAGACGAACAACCCCTCGGCGTGGTCCCGGGTGGCCTGGGAGACGAGGACCGGGACGCCGACCCGCTTGGTCAGCCCCTCGATGCGGCTGGCCAGGTTCACCGTGTCGCCGATGGCGGTGTAGTCCAGGCGGCGGGCGGTGGAGCCCACGTTGCCCAGGACGACCGGGCCGGTGTGGATGCCCACCCCCATGGCCAGGGCGGGGATGCCCTGGCGCGCCCGCTCCGCGTTGAACGCCTCCAGCTCCCCCACCATGGCCAGGGCGCACCGCACCGCGCTCACCGCGTGCTGCGGGTCGGACAGGGGGGCCCCGAAGTACACCATGAGTGAATCCCCGATGAACTTGTCGAGTGTTCCGCCGTGGTGGAACACCACCTCCACCATGCGGCCGTAGTAGGCGTTGAGCAGCTCCACCACCTCGCGCGGGGGGAGCTGCTCGCTCAGGGCGGTGAAGTCGCGGATGTCCGCGAAGAGGACGGTCACCTCGCGCAGCTCCGGTTCCGGGGAGGCCTGGGTCTGCAGGCGCTCGGCGACGGCGGGGGCGAAGTAGCGGCCCAGGCGGGCGCGCTTGACTTCTTCTTCGGACACGGCTGCGGACAGGGCCCGGATGCGGTTGAGCAGGTGTCGGGCCCCGGCGGCGGCGACGCACAGCATGACCCCGGCGGAAAGCTGGGCCCCGATGCCGATGCCCGCCTGGGCCTGGAGCGCGACCTCCGCGACGATGGCGAAGCCCGTCACCACCAGCGTCACGGTGTTGCGCAGGGACAGGGCGGCCAGGAGGACCAGCACGGCGAAGATGCCCAGGGTGAAGCCGGCCACCCCGCCCGGGGAGGGGGACACGGGGATGGCGTGGCTCTGGAGCCAGTACACGGCGGGCACGTCCACGAAGGCCACGGACAGGCCGGCCCAGCGCACGAAGCGGCGCGAGCGCGCCACGGCCCAGAGGATGCCCGCGGTGCAGGTCCAGTACGCGCCGAGTGGCCGGAGGTAGGTGGCCCAGTCCTGCTTCCCGGCGGCGAGGCCGAGCACGGCGGCGAGGCCGAACATCACCGTGACGGCCACGAAGCGGATGCGCGACAGCTGGCGCGCGTTGCGCAGGCGCTCGTCGTCGAGGGCCCGGTTCACCGAGTCCTCGATGCCTTCTGGCGTGATGGACCTCAGGACGACATCCCCCATCCCCCGGACTGCCGGAACCGACTGCTCGAATGGCGCGACATCTTGCACGGCCTCGTCCACGCGCGCACCTCCCCGGCCCCGGCCATGCCCGGCGGTGGCGGCTGTGACGCATCCGATATACACGCGGACCCATGTCCGAGTCCGCATCGTCCCCACTTTGGCGTCCCCTCGCCTGGCGCATGGCGCTGGGGGCGGGGCTGGGGTTGGGGCTGTTCGCGGCCGAGTCCTGGCTGCTCCTGCGCTCCGGCATGGTGGGCGTGGACATCCCGGTGGAGGGCCCCTACGCGGCGCTGATGGCGGCGGTGCGGCCGGTGCTGCCCGGGCTGCTCGCGCGCGTCGCGTCCGTCTACGTCGTGGCGGGCATGGCGCTCGCCGTGGCCGCGTGGGGGCTCGCGCGCGCGTGGGGGCGGGGCGGTGTGGGGGGAACGCTCGTCGGCTGGTGGGGGCTCGCCGCGCTGCTGGCGTGGGAGCGCGCCATCTCCCGGCCCGCGTTGTTCGACGACCTGCCGGCGGCGCGGCCGCTGTTGGCCTGGCTGGTCGACCATGGCGAGCCCTGGCACCCGCGCGCGGTGGCGGTGGTCCTCCTCCTGGTGCACGCGGGCGTGTTCCTCGCGCGTCGGGGGACGGGGCGCGCGCGGCTTCGCGCGGCGCTGGTGATGGCCGCGGGGCTGGCGGTGGTCGCGCTGGCGCGGGTGTGGCCCGAGTCCCGCGGGACCAAGCACCCGCTGGTGGTGCTCATCGGCATCGACGCATTCCGTCCGGACCGGCTGCGCTCCCAGGGCGGGTCGGGCGAGGTGGCGCCGCACGTGGAGCGCTTCCTGGAGGACGCCACGCTCTTCACGCGGGCCTACACGCCCATCGCCCAGACGGAGCCCGCGTGGCGCTCGCTGCTCACCGCGCGCTGGCCGCACGCGACGGGCGTGCGCTATCCGCTGACGGCCGAGTCGCGCATGCGGCTGCAGCCCACCTTCGCGCGGGCCTTCGACGACGCGGGGTGGCGCACGGTGTTCGCCACGGACTGCTCGCGCTTCCACACGGAGGGGCCCGCGTCCGGCTTCGTCACGAGGCTGCAGCCGCCGCGCGGCGCGGTGAACTTCCTCTTGGAGAAGCTGCGCTACCGGGCGCTCGGCGCGTTCGCGGACCAGGCGCTGGGCGCGGCCTGGGTGCCGGAGTTCGTCGACAACCGCGCGCTGGCGGGCATCCACGACCCCATGGGCTACGCGGAGCGGCTGGCGGCGCGACTGGTGGACGAGGCGGGGCAGGGGCCCACGCTGTTCGCGTTCCACGCCACCGCGGCGCACTTCCCGGGAGACCCCGTGCACCCGTTCCACCGGCGCTTCGTGCCCGCGTCGGAGCCCCTGGAGCGCCGGCTGCGCATGCACTTCGCGCCGGTGTCGCCGGGGGCGAAGGGGGGCTGGAACCGGCCGGGCGCGGAGGCGCTGTACGACGAGCTGCTGGCGCAGGCGGACGCGCAGGTGGGGCTGCTGCTCGAGGCGCTGCGGCGCACGGGGCGCTACGACGACGCGCTCATCGTCCTCATGTCCGACCACGGCGAGAGCTTCCACGAGGACCGGCCGGACCTCGCGGGCGCCACGCCGGTGCACGGCGCGCGGCTGTCGGAGGTGGAGAACCGCATCCTCCTGGCGGTGAAGCCGCCGGGCGGGCGGGGCGCGGCGCCCCGGGACGTCGACGCGCTGGTGCGCCTGGTGGACGTGGGTCCCACGCTCCTGGACTACGCCGGCCTGCCCGCGCTCCGGCGCGTGGACGGGGTGTCGCTCTCACCGCTGCTGCGGGGCGGGGACTGGGTCCCCCAGCGCCTGTACGCGGAGACGGGCTTCACCCACGTCGTCCCGGAGGTCTTCGACGCGGAGCACTGGCCCGGCGCGCCGCGCACCTTCGACGCGTACCGCATCCGCCCCGACGGCGTGGTGGAGATGGGCGAGTCCATCCACGCCGCGGTGCTGATGGAGAAGGACCGGGGCGTGTACGACGGGCAGCGCTGGTGGCTGGAGCGGCCTCGCGCGGATGGCACGCTGCGGCGCACGTGCGAGGGCGACTGTGAGGGGCCGGACGCGCTGGCGCTCGAGGCGTGGCTGGACGACGTGCGGGGCCGGACGGAGGAGGGGGACTCGCGTAAGGTGGCGGGCCATGTCGACGACCCCAGACGCCCCCTCGCTCCAGGAAGAGTACGCTCCACACAATAGCTGCTTCGGCTGTGGCCCGGCCAACGCGCAGGGCCTGCGCATCCGCAGCTTCGCGCAGGGCGACCTCGTCGTCGCCGAGTGGACCCCGGCGGAGCACCACCAGGCGTTCCCCGGCGTGCTCAACGGCGGCATCATCGGCGCGCTGCTGGACTGTCACTGCAACTGGACGGCGGCCTACCACCTGATGAAGGGGCAGGGCGCCTCCTCGCCCCCGTGCACCGTCACGGCGGACTACGCCATCACCCTCAAGCGGCCCACGCCCATGACGGGGCCGGTGCGGCTGGAGGCGAAGCCGGTGGAGATCCAGGGCGACCGCGCCGTCATCGAGGGCACGCTCACCGCGGGCGGGAAGGTGACCGCGCTGTGCCGGGGCACCTTCGTCGCGGTGAAGCAGGGGCACCCCGCGTACCACCGCTGGTAGTCGTCAAGAACGCCCGAAGCCCCGTGGCCATCCCTTCGAGAGGGACGGCACGCGGGGCCTCGGTGGTACGGCGTGGAGGTGACGGACTACTTGCCCATGGAGATGAGCAGGTCGTGCCGGGCCGCCGTGGGGTTCGGCTGCTCGCGGTCCGCGATGCGGTGGACCTGGTTGGCGATCTTGTCCTGGAGCAGCATGAGGCCGTCCAGCACCTGCTCCGGGCGGGGCGGGCAGCCGGGGATGTAGACGTCCACCGGCAGGATGCGGTCGATGCCCTGGAGCACCGCGTAGTTGTCGTAGAAGCCGCCCGAGGACGCGCACACGCCGAACGAGACGACCCACTTGGGCTCGGTCATCTGCTCGTAGACGCGCTTGAGGATGGGGGCCTGCTTCAGGTTGATGGTGCCCACCACCATCAGCAGGTCCGCCTGGCGCGGGGAGAAGCGCGGGAACTCGGCGCCGAAGCGCGCGATGTCGTGCCGGCTGGCCGCCACGGACATGTACTCCATGCCGCAGCACGCCGTCGCGTACGGGTAGGTGAACAGCGAATACTTGCGGGCCCAGCCCAGGCCCTTGGAGACCATCCGCTGGAAGAAGCCCATGGCCTCGTCGCGGCGGGTCGTCAGCACTGGAGCGATGTCTGCATCAGCCATGGTGTCTCAGCTCTCCCAATCCAGGGCGCCCTTCTTCCAGATGTAGATGAGGCCCACGACGAGCGTCGCCGCGAAGACCACCATCTCCGTGTACCCGAACCAGCCGAGCGCCTGGAAGTTCACCGCCCAGGGGTACATGAACACCGCTTCCACGTCGAACACGATGAACAACAGCGCGACGACGTAGAACTTCACCGCGAAGCGCTGACGCGCCGGTCCGCTGGACTCGGAGCCCGCCTCGAAGCTGGTGGACTTGATGGCGCTCGGACGCTTGGGGCCCAGCAGCGACGTGATGAACGGGATCGCGACGCCCATGATGCCGGCCAGCAGCAGCACCACCGCCAGGGGCAGGTAGGGCGAGAGGGGAGAGGGAGTCATCGCGCGCGGAACCTAATGACAGTGACTGCGCCATGTCAAAGGGAAAGTCCCCTGGCTGGCGCCGCAACCCCTTGAGATGACGACGAAAAGCGGGGCTTGTCCTCCGCGACGGCGGCCGGGCGGGCGCCAAGGCCCCGGATTCAGGTCGCCCGCAGGGCCTGGGGCCGGTCCCGGGGTTTGACGCTCCTGGCCACACACGCCTACCGTCGGCGCACGCCGGCGGCGCCGGCGATCAGTCTCACCGGGAGATGACAGGCATGTGGGGCCGGCTCGGCTTGCGGATGCAGGTGGCCATCGCGGTGCTCGTGCCCTGCCTCGCGGTGATGGGGCTGTGCATCTGGAACTTCTCCGCGCGGCAGCATGAGGTGGCCCTGGAGCTGCTCCAGCGGCGCGCCCGGGTGCTGGGCTCGCTCGTCGCGTCGCATCCGGCGACGCAGGACTGGGACGGCTCCGCGACCGCGAAGGAGCGGTTGGAGCAGGTCCTGGCGCAATTGGAGTCCCGCAGCCTCGAGGGCGGCGGTGGCTTCACGGTGAACTACCAGGGACTCCTGGGGGCGGACGGCAAGCCCGTCTACGAGCCGCTCGGCCGGGTGCCCGAGCATTCGCGCGGGCCCTCGGTGGTGCTGGCCCAGGGGTGCGCCAGTTCGCTCATCCCCCACCGCGAGGTGGTGGTGTGGTGCGCCAGCGGCGGGCGCACGTTCGTGATGGGGCTGGGGCTGGACGAGGCCAACGCCACCGTGACGGAGCTGAAGGGCTCCGTGGTGGTGGGGCTGGTGGGAGCGCTCCTGTTGGGCCTGCTGCTGGCGGCGCTCATCGGGCGGACCCTCGTCGAGCCGGTGGCGCAGGTGACGGACGTGGTGCGCGACGTGGCCCGGGGCGACGTGTCCCGCGCGGAGCTGGACGTGCCCGCGACGGGCGAGGTCCGGCTGATGGCGCAGTCCTTCAACCAGATGCTCGGCACGCTGCGGCTGACGGTGCTGGAGCTGGTGTCGCGCACGGAGCAGTTGTCCGGCGCGTCGCGCGGCCTCATGGGCGCGTCGGCGGACCAGGAGCACGTCATCAGCCAGCAGGCCGCGTACGCGCAGCAGATCGCCGCGACGTTCGAGGAGCTGAGCCGCACGGCGGAGCAGATCTCCAGCTCCACGGAGGTGGTGGAGTCGAGCGCCCGGCGCACGCACGAGGCGGTGGCCGAGGCCATGGCCGTGGTGGCGCAGGTGGTGGCGGGCATCAACGACATCCGCACCGAGTCAAAGGGCGTGGCGGACGCCATCGTCGGCCTCAACCAGGACCTCCAGCAGGTGTCGAAGATCGCCCACGTCATCAACCAGGTGGCGGAGCGCTCGGACCTCCTGGCGCTGAACGCGGCGCTGGAGGGCACCAAGGCGGGCGAGGTGGGGCGGGGCTTCTCGCTGGTGGCGGCGGAGATGCGCAAGCTGGCGGAGAACGTGTCCGCGTCCGCGCGCGACATCGGCCGCATCGTGGAGAAGGTGCAGGACTCCGGCGAGGAGGCGGCGTCGAAGGCCCGCGTGGGCATGGCCACCAGCGACCGGGGCGTGGAGGTGGCCGAGCAGGCCTCCTCCGTCTTCCAGCGCATCGTGGAGCTGGCGCGCGGCACCAGCGAGGCGGCGCGGCAGATCACCATCGCCACCCGCCAGCAGCGGCAGTCCAGCGAGCAGGCGGTGCAGGGCGCCCGCAACGTGGCGGAGCTGGTGAAGCAGGGCGTGGACGCCACCGGGCGCACCACGCGCATCGCCCAGGACCTGCAAGCAGTGGCCGAGGGGCTCACCGCCGTCACCGGCCGCTTCAAGACGACGCGCACCTGACGCCCCGGCTCCCCCCGCGCGTCGACGCGCCACGGGGCGAGGACGGGCCCTCCCCGACGAGCCCGCCCGCGCCTTGGTGCGCGCGGCTACTGGTCGAGCACGTAGGCGAACAGCAGGGGCGCGACGATGGAGGCGTCGCTCTCGATGATGTGCTTCGGCGTGTCGACGCCGAGCTTGCCCCAGGTGATCTTCTCGTTGGGGACCGCGCCCGAGTACGAGCCGTAGCTCGTGGTGGAGTCGCTGATCTGGCAGAAGTAGCCCCACAGCGGCACGCCGGTGCGGCGCAGGTCCTGGTGGAGCATGGGCACCACGCAGATGGGGAAGTCGCCCGCGATGCCGCCGCCAATCTGGAAGAAGCCCACGGAGGACCGGGGCGCGGTGTGCGTGTACCAGCCCGCGAGCGTCTGCATCGCCTCGATGCCGGTGCGCACCGTGTGGACGTTCCTCACGTCGCCGCCGATGCAGTGGCCGGCGTACATGTTCCCCAGCGTCGAGTCCTCCCAGCCCGGCACCCAGATGGGCAGGTCCTTCTCGCACGCGGCCAGGAGCCAGCTATTCCGCGGGTCGATCTGATACGCCCCCTCCAGCTTCCGGCTCCGGAGCACCCGGTACATGAACTCGTGCGGGAAGTAGCGCTCGCCGGAGGCGTCCGCCGCCATCCACTCCTTGATCACCACGGCCTCGATGCGGCGCATCGCCTCCATCTCCGGGATGCAGGTGTCGGTGACGCGGTTCATGTGCCGGCCGAGCAGCGCGAGCTCGTCCGCGGGCGTCAGGTCCCGGTAGTTCGGCACGCGCTCGTAGGCGTCGTGCGCGACGAGGTTGAACAAGTCCTCCTCGAGGTTGGCCCCCGTGCAACTGATGGCGTGCACCTGGTCCCGGCGGATCATCTCCGCCAGGGAGCGGCCCAGCTCGGCGGTGCTCATGGCGCCCGCCAGCGTCACCAGCATCTTCCCGCCGCCGTCGACGTGGCGGCGGTAGCCCTCGGCCGCGTCCACCAGCGCGGCGGCGTTGAAGTGGCGGAAGTGTGTCCTGCAGAAGTCCCTGATTCCCACGAGCGATGCTCCCGGCGACCACGAGGTACAGGCACGGGAGCTGTCGCCAGGGACACACCACGCCTGAACGCTCTACGGTCCAGACGGGCACCGCCATCGAAGCGTCGGGTGGCTCGGCTGGGGGCGGGTATAGACGCTCGCGTCGGGGGCCGCAACCCGCGTCGCGGCCCGCCGGCTTCAGGCGCTCGCGCGGGCCTTGAGCTTCTCGAACAGCTCGCGCGGCATGTCCGCCGAACCCAGCGTGTGCTCGGGGGCCACGGCCTCGCCGTGGAAGTCGCTGCCGGCGGTGGGGACCAGGTCGAACTCCCGGGCGAACCCCAGGTACTTCTTCCGGATGCCGGGGTTGGGGTCCCCCTGCTGCATCTCCAGCCCCGCGAGCCCCGCCTTCACCAGTTCGCGCAGCTCCAGCCGCTCCACCTTGGAGGCGGCCGGGTGGGCCAGCGTGGCGGTGCCTCCCGCCTTGCGGATGAGGCGGATGGCCGCGGCGCCCTCCAGCTTGAAGCGGTCCACCCACGCCATGCCCCGCGTGCCGAGGAAGCGGTCGAACGCGGCCTTCATGTCCACCGCCCACCCCTGGTCCACCAGCACGCGCGCCAGGTGCGGCCGGCCGAGCTGCGCGTCCCCGGCCACGCGGCGCACGTGCTCCATGCGCACCGGGAAGCCGAGCTGTTGCATCCTCGCCACCATCGCCTCCATCCGCTGCTCGCGCTCGGCGCGCAGCCGGGTGGCGAACCGCGCCAGGTCCTCGTCGTCCGGCCGCACGAAGTGCCCAAGGATGTGGACCTCCTTGCCCAGCACGAACGCGGACACCTCGATGCCCGGTACCAGCTCCACGCCGTGCGCGCGCGCCGCCTCGCTCGCGGCCCCGAGCCCCGCCACGGTGTCGTGGTCCGTCACGGCGAGCACCGTCACGCCGGCCGCGGCGGCGCGCGACATCAACCCGTCCGGCGTGTATTGCCCGTCGCTGGCGGTGGTGTGGGAGTGCAGGTCGATCACGTCGGGCTCCGGGCGGACGGTTGAAAGCCGCACTGTCGCGGCCTAGGCTCTGCGCCAAACCTGCTCACGACGTCAAGGGCGATGGCGCAGCATCCTCTCCAGATCTCACGGAAGATTGAGTACGGGCTGCGGGCCATGACGTTCCTGGCCTCCCAGCCCCTGGAGCGCATGGTGCCGTTCCGGGAGATCGCCCGCCGGATGGACGTCCCCGAGGACTTCCTGGCGAAGATCCTCAAGGTCCTCGTCTCCCGGAAGCTGGTGCGCTCCACCCGGGGCGCCCACGGGGGCTACGCGCTGTCGCGTCCCGCGCGCGAGGTGACGTTCCTGGACGTCATCGAGGCCGTGGAGGGCCCGGTCAACGTCAACGTCTGCCAGGACTCCCAGCACGACGGCTGCCGGGCGACCGGTAGCTGCACCATGTACGGCGTGTGGAAGCTGGGCCAGCAGCGGATGCTGGACGTGTACCGGGGCACCACGCTGGACCGTCTGGCGATGACGGAGCTGCGCGGCGCGACGCAAAGCGCCTCGCCCGGCGTCTCCGCCCGCGCCTAGACTGCCCGCCCATGGGCAAGAAGGACGCGTCGAGCATCGAGAACCGGGTGTACCTCTTCGAGTCGCTCGCCAGCAGCTACGTGGCGGCGGCCTCGGAGGCGCTGGGCTCCGACGACCCCGAGGAGCGCGAGCGCGCGCGGCGGGTCCTCGCGGAGCTGGCCTTCGTCTCCTGTGTGGTGGCGGACACCGGGGACCTCTCCCCGGAGGAGGTCCGCGACCGCCTCGTGAGCGCGCCGAGGCCCCCGCGCCCCGCGTCCCCTCCGCCGCCGCCGGGTCGGAAGCGCGACAAGTAGGGGGCGGGGCAGCAAGCGGTGCTCCCCTTGGCCGGCGGGCGGTGCTAGATGGCAGCGCCATGGCCAAGACCTCCTCGAACCCGAAGAAGTCCCTCCGCGCCGCCTACTCCGGCGCTCGCAAGGCGGACCCCCGCCCCATCACCGGCAAGGAGAAGCCGGCGGAGCTGCTGGCCCATGCCTTCAGTGCCTACGTGGGGCGCCAGGAGCGCACGGCCTTCGAGCTCATGTCCCAGTCGATGGAGCAGGACGCGTCCATCTTCCTGACGCTCTCCGGCGCGATGACGCCCGCCGGCCTGCACCAGAGCTGCCTGATTCCCCTCATCGAGAAGGGCGTCATCAGCGCCATCACCACCACGGGCGCCAACCTGTACCACGACGCCCACCGCATCATCGGCCACGCCATCCGCGAGGTGAACCCCAACGCGGGCGACCTCCAGTACCGCCTGGCGCGCATCATCCGCATCTACGACCTGGGCTTCTGGGAGGAGGCGCTGCTCGACACCGACCGCCTCTTCTCCGCCATCATCCGCGGCCCGGAGTTCCAGCGGAAGATGACCACGCCGGAGTTCCACTACCTGCTCGGCAAGGCCATCTACCAGATCGAGCGCAAGCTGGGCGTCAAGCAGCCCTCGCTCCTGTCCACCTGCTACAAGCACGCGGTGCCCATCTGGGTGGGCGCGGTGCAGGACGGCTCCATCTTCCTCAACATCGTCAAGCTCAAGCGCCTGCTCGGGGATTCATTCAAGTTCGAGCTCGACATCAACGACGACGTCTACTCCATGGCCGCGATGCAGCACTTCTGCCGGCACAACGGCAGCAAGCGGATGGCCATCTGGATCCTCGGCGGCGGCGTCCCCAAGAACTACACGCTCCAGGGCGAGCCGCTGCTGGATCAGATCCTCAACGTCCCCACGTCCGGCTTCGACATCGACGTGCAGTTCTGCGTGGACCCGGTGGACAACGGCGCGCTGTCCAGCTGTCCGGCCGGCGAGGGCCACACCTGGGGCAAGGTGTCCGTGGAGGCCGTGGAGTCGGGTTCGGTGTACTGCCACACCGACGTGACGGCGGTGTTCCCCTGGCTGACGCACGCGCTCTTGAGCGAGCCGAAGAACAAGCGCAAGCCCATGCGGCTGATGGACCGGCTGACGGACGCCATCGCCTTCCTGGACGCGGACGTGAAGAAGCGCAGCAAGTCGCTCATGAAGACGCTGGACTGGAGCGTGGAGGAGGCGGAGCCTTCCACGCAGAAGGACGCCAAGAAGCACGACGCGTTCGTCCGCTGACGCGCTTCCCCGCGAGGAGACCGACATGAGCCAGCAGCAGCCTGCCGCCACCGGCGTGGTGATGACCCTGGTCAGCCACCCGCAGTTCAAGACGCAGCTCACCCACGGGCCCTCCGGCTCGGCGTTCGCCACCGAGGCGCCGCGCGACAACGGAGGCACGGGCGGCAGCTTCTCGCCCACGGACCTGGTGGGCGCCGCGCTCATGTCCTGCGCCGTGACGACGATGCACCTGTTCGCCTCCCGCGAGGGCATCGCCCTGGGGGAGATCCGTGCCCGGGTGGAGAAGCGCATGACGCCGCCGCCGCGCCGCATCGGCGAGCTGGTGCTGGACATCCAGATGCCGGCGGGCCTGTCCGCCGAGCACCGCGCCCGCCTGGAGCAGGTGGGCCGCGAGTGCCCGGTGGCGCGCAGCCTCCACCCGGACGTGAAGCTGCCCCTGTCGTTCTCGTACCCGGACTGACGGCCGGTCGCTCGGCCGCTCCACGGAGGTCCCGGCGGGCCGTCGCTGCCGGGGGCCTCCCCCGTGTCCACCCTTCCCCCAGCGAGCGCCGCGGCGCCGCGCGACCTGGGGGACCGTCATGGACGCGAAGCGGCTGGGCATCTACCTCAGTGACCACCACGCGGGCGCGATCTCAGGCCTCGAGCTCGCGAGGCGCACCGAGCGCGAGAACCACGGCAACCCGGTGGGCCACTTCCTCGCGGACCTCCTCCCGGAGCTGCGCGAGGACCTGGCGCTGCTCGTCGAGGTGATGAAGGTGTTGGAGGTGCGCGCGGACGCCCTCAAGTCGCGCGCCGCGTGGCTGCTGGAGAAGCTGGCGCGGCTCAAGCTCAACGGCACGTGGGTGCGCTACTCGCCCCTGAGCCGGCTGGTGGAGCTGGAGGCGCTGTGCTCGGCCATCGAGGGCCGGCTGTCGCTGTGGAGCACGCTGGCGCGGCTCCAGGGACAGGACCCCCGGCTGGCGCGCTTCGACTTCGTGGCCCTCATCGCCCGGGGGGAGATGCAACTGCTCGCGCTCCAGCGGCTGCGCGCGCTCGCCGCGGACGTGGCCTTCTCCGACGAGCCCATGCCGCTGGGCTCCGGCGAGGAGCCCGCCATCGCCAGCTACTAGCCCCCTGAAACACCGCGCCCCCCGACGCGCGAGGGCGGCGGAGGGCGGGGGCTTCCACGGGGCCGGGCCGGGGGCCCGGGGCGGCTCAGGTGCCCGAGGGCGAGACGGGCGGACGGCTCGCGTCCGGCTGCGGGACCAGGCGCAGCTGGCTGGCGTTGGAGGCGAAGCTCGCGTCCACGCCCCGCTCCAGGTACGTGTAGCCGGACAGGCCGTCCTCGTACATGCGCAGCAGGTTGCGCGACTCGTCCAGGGAGATGCGGCCCTGGCGCAGCGCCAGCTCCGTGAACTTGCGCAGCCGCGCGACGAGGTCGTCCTTGTTGTAGCTGACGTAGTTGAGCACCTCCGTCACCGTGTCGCCAGCCACCACGTGGTCGATGAGGTAGCCGCCGTTGGGCGCCAGCGACACCTGCACGGTGTGCGTGTCGCCGAAGAGGTTGTGGAGGTCGCCGAGGATCTCCTGGTACGCGCCGACCAGGAAGATGCCCAGGTAGTAGTCGTCGTCGTTGAGCGCGTGCAGCTCCAGCGCGTCCTTCACCTCGCGCTTGTCGATGAAGTGCTCGATCTTCCCGTCCGAGTCGCAGGTGATGTCCGCCAGCGTCGCGCGCCGCGTCGGCTTCTCCGCCAGCCGGTGGATGGGCATCATCGGGAAGAGCTGGTCGATGGCCCACGAGTCCGGCAGCGACTGGAACACGGAGAAGTTGCAGAAGTACGTGTCGCTGAGCGCCTTCTCCAGCGTGTCCAGCTCCTCCGGGATCTCGCCCGCCTCCTTCGCGATGCGCATGATCTTGTGGCAGGTGGCCCAGTAGATGTTCTCCGCCGCCACGCGCTGCTCCAGCGACAGGTGGCCCAGCGAGAAGAGGGTGAGGCTCTCCTCCTTGGCGTCCTGCGCGTCGTGCCACGCCTCCAGCAGGTTCTTGTTCGTCACCTCGCGGAAGGTGGACAGCAGGTTGCGCACGACGGACGGCGCCTTGTCGTCCACCTTGTCCGGCACGTGCGCGGGGTCGAACTCGCTGGTGCCCAGCACGTCCACGACCAGCACCGCGTGGTGCGCCACCACCGCGCGGCCGGATTCGGAGACGAGCGTGGGGTGCGGCACGCCCGCGCGATCACACGCCTCCATCACCCCGAAGACGACGTCGTTGGCGTACTCGTCCGTGGTGTAGTTCATGGACGAGGCGAAGTTCGTCTGCGAACCGTCGTAGTCCACGCCCAGGCCGCCGCCCACGTCCAGGTACTTCAGCGGCGCGCCCTGGCGGGCCACCTCCACATAGAAGCAGCCCACCTCGCGCAGCGCGTTCTTCACGTTGCGGATGTTGGAGATCTGGCTGCCCAGGTGGAAGTGCAGCAGCTCGAAGGAGGGCAGCAGGCCCGTGTCCTTCATGAAGCTGATGCAGCTCATCAACTCCGACGAGGAGAGGCCGAACTTGGAGCGGTCGCCACCGCTGGCCTCCCACTTGCCGGCGCCGCGCGTGGACAGCTTCACGCGCATGCCCAGCCGCGGGTTGATGCCGGTGCGGCGCGCCACCTCGGCGATGAGGGGCAGCTCGCTGGGCTTCTCCACCACGAGGATGACGTTGCGGCCCAGGCGCGAATAGAAGAGCGCCGTCTCGATGTACTCCTCGTCCTTGTAGCCGTTGCAGATGACGAGCGCGTCCTCGTTCTCCAGGAGCGCCATCACCGCGAGGAGCTCCGGCTTGCTGCCCGCCTCGAGGCCGTAGTTGTAGCCCTTGCCCGCCTCGATGATGGTCTCCACCACGTAGCGGTGCTGGTTCACCTTGATGGGGTACACGCCCCGGTAGCCGCCCTTGTAGCCCTGGTCGGCCATGGCCTTGCGGAAGGCCTCGTTGAGGTGCACGACGCGGTGGCGCAGCACGTCCGTGAAGCGCAGCAGCAGGGGCAGGCCGATTCCGCGGCGCCGCACCTCGTCCACCAGGTCCTTGAGGTCCATGCTGGGCGCCTGCGGCCCATCGGGATGGATGCAGACGTGGCCCTTGTCGTTGATGCCGAAATAGGGCGAGCCCCAGTTCCGGATTCCATAGAGCTCGTGGGCGTCAGCGAGGGTCCAACGGTGCGGAGGGGCGTTTGCGGGCATCGGTGGTTCGAGGCTCCCGGAAGGATGAGGAGGTTGACTCCAGTCAACACTGGAGGGGCGCGGGAACTATAGGAAAGGACCCCCGCATTCAACAGCCGCCTGAAGGGAGGACGAGCTTGCAAGCAGGCGGACTCCCCGGGCCCCTGTCCTGGCGGGCGGACCTTCCATCCAATACCTACCCTTCCCGGGGAGTGTCGGGAGGACGCGTGGACAGGAGGGAAGGGTACATGGAGTCGTCCGCACGAAGGGAAGAAGCGCCGCTGACCCCACGGGAGATCTACAAGCGGCTGGACCGCTACGTCATCGGGCAGGACGCCGCCAAGCGCGCGGTGGCCATCGCCGCCCACAACCACCTCAAGCGGGTGCAGGCGCGAAAGCTCCGGCGCCACTCCCTCATCAAGAAGTCCAACATCCTGCTCATCGGCCCCACCGGGAGCGGGAAGACCCACATCGCCCGCAACCTGGCGGAAATCCTCCACGTCCCCTTCACCACCGTCGACGCCACCGAGTACACGGAGGCCGGCTACTACGGGAAGGACGTGGAGGTGATGGTGTCCGACCTGCTGCTCAAGGCGAACCACTCCGTCGAGGACACGCAGCGGGGCATCATCTTCGTGGACGAGGTGGACAAGATCGCCCGCCGCTCGCAGGGCGCCCGCAACGGCGCGGGCAGCCGCGACATCGGCGGGGAGGGCGTCCAGCAGGCCCTCCTCAAGCTCCTGGAGGGGCGGGAGGTCTACGTCCCCCTGAATGTCACACAGGCGTGGAACAAAAGTGACTTCGTCCAGGTGGACACCCGGGACATCCTCTTCATCTGCGCGGGGACCTTCAGCGACCTGCACGACTCCGGCGACGAGCCGGGGCGGCGGCTGGGCTTCGGCGCGGACGACGGGGCGAGGCACCCCCGCCGGCGCATCAGCACGAAGCAGCTGGTGGAGTTCGGGATGCTGGCGGAGTTCCTGGGGCGCCTGCCGGTGGTCGTCCAACTGGACCTGCTGGGCGAGACGGAGCTCATCCGCGTGCTGACGGAGCCGCCGGACGCCATCGTCCGTGAGTTCCGCGAGCTGCTGGCCATGGACGACATCGAGCTGGAGTTCGAGGACGCGGCGCTGCGCGAGGTGGTGCGCTACTCGGCGTCGCGCGGCCTGGGCGCGCGCGGCCTGCGCTCCATCCTGGAGCACGTCATGGCGGACATCATGTTCGAGGCGCCGGAGCGCCGGCGGCGCCAGGTGACGGTGGACGGGGAGCTGGTGCGCGGGCGGCTGGCGGGCCTGGACTCGGTCCAGCTCAGCGTGTGACGTCGTCCACGTCCTCGGAGGCCCGGGCGGCGGCGCCCAGGCGGGCGGCCACGTCCGGGTCCTGGATGAGCTGGAGCACCAGGTCGTTGCGCAGGAGCGCCGCGGTGTCCCCGCGCAGCATGGCCTGCTTCACCTTGTCGTCCTGGAGCAGGCGCAGGAAGCGCGGGTCCTTGCGCAGCGCCTTGTAGGCCGGGTCGTCCTTGAGGTGCGAGGCGCGCTTGGGGTCCCCGGACGCCTTCGCCACCGCCACCATGTCCTCCATGGGGGCGAACTGGGTCATCTCGAAGAGGTTGTAGCGGTGGGCCGCCTTCGCCGCGAGCGAGTCCTGGGGGGACACGTCGATGCGGCGCCCCGCGACGACGACGTGCTGCTCGAAGAAGGCGAGCGCGCTGAGCACCACCCACGCGATGGCCGCCATCTTCCCCGCGCCCAGCACGAAGCCCAGGAGGCGGTCGACGCTCCGGTCCTCGTTGGCCTGCCCCGTGGCCAGGAAGCGCTGCAGCAGCGCCCCCAGCGCGTAGCGCACGGACAGCCACACGACGAGGAAGACGAGGAAGGTGCCCAGCACCGTGCCCAGCAGCAGCGGACCGTCCAGCGCGGCCGCGAGCCGGGGCGCGGCGAGGGGACCCAGCCGGTGCGAGGCGAAGTACCCCAGGCCCAGGCCCACCCAGTTGGCCACCTGCCGGGAGGCGCCGGTGAAGGCGCCGATGAGGCCGAAGAACAGCACCAGGCCCAGGATGATGAGGTCGATGACCATGAAGCCCCGAGGGCGCTCCCGTGGAACGTCAGCGGATCTTGAAGGAGTCGCCCTTGGCCTTGGACTCTTCCTGCAGGCGCTTCTGTGCCTCCGTCAGGCCCTCCTTGTAGCGCGCGTTGGCGGGCTCGTAGGTGAGGGCCATCTTGAGGTTGCGCTCGGCGGCGGCCCAGTTGCCTCCGTCGATGTCCTTCTGGGCCTGCTGGTAGAACTGGCGCCCCTTGGGGTGGGTGCCGATCTGCTCCTCCTGCTCCTTCTTCACGGCGGCCTTCGACTCCGCCTCGGAGGCCTCGGTGAAGCGCAGCTTCTGGGCCCGCTCCGGCCCCGTCACGTCCACGATGTACTTCTTGCGCTTCGTGTCGTCGCGCAGGACGTAGTACGCCTCGGTGACGCGCTTGTAGAGCTCGTTCACCAGCTCCTTGAGCTCCTTGGACTCCAGTTGGAAGAAGCGGTCCGGGTGGTACGTGCGGCTCTCCCGGTAGAAGGCCTTCTTGATGTCCGCGGGGCTCGCCGACCTCTCCAGCACCAGCACCTCGAAGTAGTCGAGCTGGTCGAGCTTCGCGCAACGCGATTGCAGGTCGGCGAGCTGGTTCGCGTCCAGGCCCGCGCCCTTCGCGCCCGGGGGTGGAGGCGGCGGGGACAGCGCGCCAGGCGGCGGAGGCGGCGGCACCACGGGCGCCACGGAGGGGACGGCCGGGGCGATGGGGGGCACGACCGGGGCCATCGCCGGGACCTTGGGCGCGGCCACGGGGGCGACGCCTGGGACGGCGGGCGCGAGCGCCGGCAGTGACATGGTGGGCCGGGCGCCCGGCCGGGGCTGCGCGGCGGAGGGAGGCGGCGGAGGCGGAGCCACCTGTCCCACGGCGAGCGTGGGGGGAGGCCGGGTCCCCGCTGCTGGCGTCCGACCCGCGGCGGGCGGCGCGCCCGTGGCGGGCGCGATGCTGGGGACGGCCGGCGCGATGCTCGGGACCGTGGGGACCGGCGCGGTGGTGCGCGGGGGGACCTCCGGGGCGGTGCGGTGCGGCACGGGGGCGGGAGTGGTCGGCGCGACGCGCGGCGGCGTGGGCACGGACACGCCCTGGGGCCGCGTGGTGGCGTTCGGCGCCACGGGAGGTGTTCCCGGACGCGCGGCGACCGGTGCGACGGCGGGCACGGTGCCGGAGGGCCGGAGCGCCGCCGCGGGAGGCGGCGGAGGCTGGGCGCCACCTGGCACCTGGGGAGCGCCCGCGGGCACGCCGCGAGGCGTCCCAGGGGGCTGAGGCGGCTGGGCCGTGCCCGTCACCTGAGGGAGCCCGGCGGGGGGGCCACGCGGCGTGCCAGGGGGAGGCTGGGCGGCGCTCGTCACCTGCGGGAGCCCGGCGGGGGGGCCGCGCGGGGCGGCTGGAGGCGGCGGCTGGGCGGCGCTCGTCACCTGCGGGAGCCCGGCGGGCGTGACTGGGAGAGGCTGAGCCGTGCTCGGTACCTGGGGAAGCCCGGCGGGCGTGCCGCGCGGAGCGCCTGGAGGCGGCGGTGGCTGGGCCGCGCCGGTCATCTGCGGGAGCCCCGCGGGTGTGCCGCGAGGCGGAGGCGGCTGGGCCGCGCTGGTCACCTGGGGGAGCCCCGTGGGCGCGCCGGGCTGGGGCCGAGGCGGTGTCGTGCCCGCGGCCGTGCTTCCGGGCACCCCAGAGGCTTGGGGCGGCGCGGGAGGGCGCGCTCCTGGCGCCACCGGGGCGGGCGTGGGGCGCGTGCCGGGGGCGGTGATGGTGGGCATCGCCGACACGGTGGGCCGCGAGCCCGCGGGCTGCTGGGGCGCGGCCGGAGCCGCCGTGACGGCGGGCATGACCGGCACGGTGGGGCGGGGCGGGGCGGCCGAGGCCGGAGCCGCGACTCCAGGCGAGCGCGAGCCTGCCGGCGGCTGCGCGGTGCCCGGCGCCTTCGGGGCGGGCGCGGGGACGGCGGGCAGCGGCCCGGGCGTCTTCGCGGTCATCCGGGGAATGGCCGGTCGAGCGGGCGCGGCGGGCGGCCCTGGCGGTGCTCCCGGCGGCTTGCCGGAGCTGGGGTCGGAAGGCTCGGACATCGCGGTTGCTTACTGGGCCACGGCGGGCAGGTCGTTGTGGTTGTGTCCGGCCAGACGGGTGCTCCGGTTCGCCTGGATGGACTTCTGGATGTCGGCCTCGGTCATGCCGGACGACAGGGTGATGGTGGTGGACGTCTTCTGTCCTGTCTCCGTGTCGCACGCCGACACGTTCACCAATCCGTCCGTGTTGATCTCGAAGGTGACCTCGATCTTCACCTCGCCGCGATAGCCGATGCGGAAGCCCGCGAACTCGAACTCGCCCAGCATCTCGCACTCGTCCGCGCGGTTGGATTCGCCCTGATACACGCGGATCTTCACCTTCTCCTGGCCGTCACGGCTGGTGGTGAAGGCCTTCGAGCGGTCGATGGGGACCGGCGTGTTCTTGTCGATGATCTTCTCGGTGTAGCCGCCCACCGTGCCGATGCGCAGCGTCAGCGGCGTGACGTCCACCAGGAACGTCTCCGTCTTGCTGTCGAGCAGCGCGTGCGACTGGAGCGCGGCGCCCATGGCCACGACCTGGTCGGGGTTGATGCCCTCCAGCGGCGCCTTCTGGAAGTAGTGCTTCACGGAGTTGCGGATGATGGGCAGCCGCGTGGGACCGCCCACCAGGATGACCGCGTCGATGTCCGCCGCCGTCAGGCGCGCGCTCTGCAGCGCCTCGTCGCAGACCTTGAACGTGCGCTGCACCAGGTCCATCACCATCCGGTTGAACTGGTCCTGGTTGAGCGAGTGGCGCAGGTCCATCACGTTGCCCTGCGCGTCCTGGCAGATGCCCTGGCAGAGGATGTCCGCGGAGCCCGTCTGGCCCACGTCGATCTTCGCCTTCTCCGCCGCCTCCTTCAGCATCTGGAGGCAATACTTGTTCTGGCGCAGGTCCAGCCGCGTCTTGGCGAGGAAGTCATCCGCCAGCCACGTCATGATGCGGTCGTCGAAGTCGTCGCCGCCCAGGTACGTGTCGCCCGCCGTCGCGAGCACCTCGAAGACGTCCTTGCCGATCTCCAGGATGGACACGTCGAACGTGCCGCCGCCCAGGTCGTAGACCACCACGCGCTGGTTGACGTCCCGGCCGAAGCCGTACGCCAGCGCCGCCGCCGTCGGCTCGTTGAGGATGCGCAGCACCTCCAGCCCGGCGATACGGCCCGCGTCCTTGGTGGCCTGGCGCTGGTTGTCGTTGAAGTACGCCGGGACGGTGACGACCGCCTTGGTGACCTCGCGGCCCAGGTACGTCTCCGCGACCGCCTTCATCTCCTTGAGCACCAGCGCGGAGATCTCCGGCAGCGAGTACGCGCGCTCCCGCACGCCGATGCGCACCGAGTTGTTCTCGCCCTCGACGATCCGGTACGGCATCACCGCCTGCGCCTTCTTCACCTCGTCGGAGAAGTAGTAGCGCCCGATGAGCCGCTTGGCGGAGTACACCGTCGTCTCGGGGCTGGTGATGATGTTCTTCTTCGCCGCGTTGCCCACCAGCACGGAACCGTCCTCGAGGAAGGACACGCAGGAGGCATGCGTCGTCTCACCCCACTCGTTGGGGATGACGATGGGCTGGCCGTCCTGGACCACCGACACGCACGAATACGACGTGCCGAGGTCGATGCCGATTGCGATGTCGTCCGACATTCCGTCTCCGGTGAGGGCCTCTGGTTCCGAGGCCGTCGATGAAGCGCCCGGAGGTTAGGAGCCTCCGGCGAAGGTGTCAATGTTCCGTCATTGTAAATCCCAGCCATTTCAAGCACTTAGCGAGGAGGCGGGAGAACGGGCCGCCCGGCTTGAGGGGGGGAGGGGCCGTCATTATCTCAAGGGCAGGAAGGGAGCTGTCGCCTCATGTCCGTCGTCCTCGCCGCGCTGACGTCCGACCCGAACCTGCTGGGGTGTGAGCTGCACCGGCTCGCCGGGCAGGTGCTCGTCCAGTCGGACCCCCGCTCCAACGCCGCGGGTGTGGGCGTCTATGCGCAGGAGGAGGTGCTGCTGCGCCGGTTCGCCAGCGGGGATGGGGAGCTGTCCGTGGACTCGCTCGCGCCCTCCCTCGAGTCGGAGGCGCTGGTGTTCCACGCCGGCCGGCTGCCGGTGGGGCTGTCGTTGGAGGAGAACACCCAGCCGTTCCGCGCCCGCCATTGGTTGTTCGCGCACCAGGGGGAGGTGAGCGGCTTCGAGCAGCTCCGCGCGCCGCTGCTCGCCTCGCTCCCGGAGCACCTGCAGCGCATGGTCCGGGGCGCCACCGACAGCGAGGTGCTCTTCGCGTGCTTCCTCGCGCGGCTGCGCGACCTGGGGCGCACGGATGATCCCCGGCTGGAGCCGGAGGTCGCCGGACGCCTGCTCATGGACACGGCCCGCGACGTGGCGAGGCGCGCGGCCGCCGCGGGCATCGCGCTGGCCCCCACGCTCAACCTGGTGGCCACCAACGGCGCGTTGCTCGTCGCGTGCCGGTCCGGCGAGGCACCCCTGTTCTACACGCGCCTGGAGGGCTGCGCCGAGTGCGAGCCGTGCGGCGTGACGTCCCGCACCCCGGAGACCTGGCCCGCCGTGGGCGCGCACCGCCGTCGTCGCACCGTGGTCGTCGCCAGCCACCTGAAGCGCGCCGCGGGCTGGGTGGAGCTGCCCCGGGGCACCGCGCTGGCGGTGGGGGCCGACTTGCAACTGCACCATCTCCACGGCGTCTGAGCCGCGTCTCACGCCTGCACGTCCGCCCTCGGGCGGAGGCTCCCGCAGGTGTCTGGTGAAACCCTCGGTTCGATACACCGCCGTGATACACGGCGACAATCCCCGGGTTTCAGGATGCGAGACATCGACAACCCGGGAAATCAAAGAACCAGAGATGATACTTCCTGGAAAGGGAAGCGTAATCTCTGGGTGTGTCGTGAACCGCTTTACAAGTCCCGAGCACTTGTTGCCTCATGTCGCAGTCTTTCCAAGCGTGTCCTTGGGACTGCCTTTGCCTTTGCCGTTGCCCGCTTCCGTATCCGTCGAGACCCGGCTGTCCATCGAGGTCCGCCACCCCGTGGACTCCGTGGTCGCCGCGTCGCTGGCCCGTCGTTACGCGCGGGACGCGGGATTGTCCGCGGCCTCCAGCGCGGAGGTCGCGCTGGTCGTGAGTGAACTCGCCACCAACCTCATCCGTCACACCCCCAAGGGCGGCACGCTCGAGGTGTGGCGCGAGGACGCGTGGCTGATGATCCGCTCGAGGGATCGCGGCCCGGGGATGGCTTCTCCGGAGCGCCTGTTCGCCGGCCGCGAGGGGCGCCCGGGGCCGTTGCCCGGCGAGAGCCTGGGGGAGGGCGGCGCGGCGGTGCGGCGGTTGACGGATGACGTCCACGTCTCCAATCGCGAGGGGGGCGGGCTGGAGGTGGTGGCCCGCAAGCGCATGACGTTCGAGTCGAGGAGGTCCGGGTGAGTCGGGGCGTGTCGAGTGCGCAGCTCTTGGGGGTGTTGCAGCAGTTCATGTCGGAGACGGCCGCGCGGCTGGTGCTCCGTGGGACGCTGGAGTCGCTCCGGCTGTCGGCGGAGTCGCTGAGCACGCTGGACCTCCCGCGGGTCCTCGAGGCGCTGGAGCCCGCGTCCCGGCACTTCGTCGAGCCCCTGCGGCGCCCGGAGCTGGCCTCCAAGCTGAAGACGCTCCTCCAGGCGCCTTCCTCGCTGCTGTCGGCGACGCCCACGCGCGAGTCCATGCCGGCCGTCACCGGCGCGGAGCTGCGCCCCACCACGTACCTGGTCCGCACGGAGGCGGACGCCAGCTACGCGCGGCTCGCGGCCCGCTCCATGTGCGAGGCGCTGGGGGGCCGCGGCTTCGAGTGCCAGAAGGTCGCCACGGCGGTGAGCGAGCTGGCGCGCAACCAGGTCTCCTACGCGGGGGGCGGGACCATCCAACTCATCCCCCAGCAGACGCCGCGCAAGCTCCTGCGGGTGCGCGCCGAGGACCAGGGGCGGGGCATCCCCGAACTGGAGCGCGTGCTGTCCGGCACCTACCGCAGCAAGACGGGCATGGGCCTGGGGCTGCTGGGCGTCAAGCGGCTGGCGGACAAGTTCGAGGTGAACACCGGCCCCACCGGCACGCAGGTGGAGTTCGAGGTGTGGCTGTGAAGCTGTCCGTCGCCCACCGCAGTCGCCCCAAGGAAGGGGAAGTGGAGAACGGCGATGGGGTCCTGGTGCGCCGCGAAGGCCCGTACACGCTGATCGCCGTCGTGGACGCGCTGGGCCACGGCGCCCCGGCGGCGCACTCCTCCGCGGTGGCGGTCGGCTCCCTCTCCCAGGTTCTCCTGGCGACGGGCGTGGACCTGCTCATGGAGGCCGTCCACGCCTCGCTGCGGCACGTGCGAGGGGCCGCGGCGATGCTGGCGCTCTTCGACGGCCAGGTGCTGCACTGCGCGGGGGTGGGCAACGTGGAGCTGCGCAGCCAGGGCACGCGCGTGCCGGTGCTGCCCACGCCGGGCATCCTCGGCCAGTCGTACCGTTCGCTCCGGACGGTCTCCACGAAGATGGCGCCGGGCGACCGGCTGGTCGTCTTCTCGGATGGCCTGAGCTTCCGGCTCGATCTCGAGTCGGTGCGGATGCAGTCCCCCGAAGAAGCGTGCGCGCTCCTGTTGGAGCGATATGGTCGCCTCACCGATGACGCCACCGTGTTGGTGGCGGACGTGGAGTCGTGATGAGCCACCCCGAGTTCCCCGAGCAGCCTCCCGTTCCGCGCGAGCTGTCGCGCATCCCCATCATCCCCCTCTGGGGGCAGCTCATCGTTCCGCTCCAGGGCGACATCACCGACGCGCAGGCCGCGCAGTTGTGCTCGGACGTGCTGCGCGACATCCAGCGCACCGGCGCCAGGGGGATGGTGGTGGACATCTCCGGGCTGTGGCTGGTGGACAGCCACCTGTGCGCGGTGCTGGCGCGGCTGGCGGGCTCCGCCCGACTGATGGGCACGCGCACCGTGCTGTGCGGCATGGGCGCGGACGTGGCGCTGACGCTCCAGAGCATGGGCATCCAACTGGAGGGCGTGGAGACGGCGCTGGGCCTCGAGGAGGGGCTGGCGCTCCTGGGCATCCGCGCCGTGGGCGCCCGCACCGTCGAGTCCGAGCGCGAGGCCGCGCAGAACCTCGCGGACGAGATGCTCGGGCTCTCCCCGGTGGCGACGGGGACGTCCCGCTCCCCCGTGAGCTGAGGGCTCGCTGGAGCCCGGAGGACTCCCCCGGGCTCGCATCCCCGCGTGGCGCCCCCCTCTCGGACCGAGGGCGCCACGGCGCCAGGGGGCGTCACCCCTGACGACGGCGGCGCAGGCCGAGCAGGCCGATCCACGCCAGCCACGCGACGACGCTGGGCACTCCGGCGCCGGACGCCGCGCAACCCACGCCGCCGCCCTCGACGGTGCTCGGGCGCATGACGGTCCAGTCGCGCCGGGCCGGCGGGTCCTCCAGGTTTCCGGCCAGGTCCGTCGCGCGGACCTCCAGCCAGTGCGGGCCCTCGGCCAGGTCGCGGAAGGTGATGGACGCGGTGCAGGCCGCGAACGCCGCGCCGTCGAGCGAGCACTCGTACTGGGCCACCTCCTCCGTCGCGCCGAGCGAGAACGTCACGGAGGTGCGCTTGACGATGCCGCTGGGCGCGTCCACGAACTGGGTCACCGGCTTGTCGAAGTCCAGGCGGAAGTTACGGGCATCGGAGTTGTCGCCCACGATGCCCGCGAGGTTCTTCGCCTGGGCCACGAGCGCGTGGGAGCCCGTGCGGAGCGCCAGGTGGATCTCCAGCTCCCAGTCCCCGGCGGGGCCGGCGACGACGGACGAGCCCACGTCCACCCCGTTGAGCTGCGCGGTGACCGTGGTGCCCGGCTCCGCCGTGCCGGAGAGCGTGTTGAAGCCCGGGCCGAGGATGGCGCCTTCCAACGGCGAGACGATGATGGGCTTCGCGGGGCCATCGATGACGATCCGGAAGGTGCGCGGTTCGGACGGGGTGCTGTCGCGGCCCTGCGCGTCCTTGCAGAGGACCTGGACGGTCCGCGTCCCCTGGGCCAGCAGCGTCGAGGGGCGGTAGGTCCAGGTGCCTTGCACCCCGGGGCGGAGGTTGGCGGTCAGCGGCTCGTTGTCGATGAGCACCGTGAGCGTGCAGTCCGCGTCCGCCGTGCCGCGGAGGGTCGGCTGCCGGGTGCTGATCCACTCGTTGCTGCCGGGATACGTCACCGTCGGCTGGGACGGGGCCTCGAGGTCGATGTTGAACGACACCGTCCTCGGCTCGGATTCCTGTTGCGCGAGGTCCACCGCCTTCACCGTGAAGACGTGCCCGCCACCATCCAGGTCGGCGGGCGGCGTGTAGCTCCACTGGTCCCCCGTCGAGTCGATGGTCACCGTCGGATTCCCATCCAGGGTGATCTTGAGCTGGGTCTGCTTGTTCGTCGTGCCCTTGAAGACGGGCCTGCTGATGATGAGGAGCGCGCCGTTGGCGGGCTCGGTGATGGTGACGATGGGCCTGGTGAGTTCCACCCGGAAACGTCGCTCCGCGGAGAGGGGGCTCTCGTTCAGGGCTCCGTCGAGCGCGCTGATGCGCACGCGGTGCTCTCCCTCCGAGAGGGTCTTCGAGACCGTGTGCCGCCAGGTCCCCGTGGTCACGGGGACGAGCGCCGGCTCCTCGATTCCATCGATGGTGACGCGCACCTGGACCGTGTTTCCGTCGGCGGTGCCGACGAGCTCGGGCCGCGCGAGTGCCACCCAACTGTCTTGCGCGGGGGTGGAGATGACGGGGACGGTGGGATCCGTGATGTCCACCTCGACGGGGACCCGGTTGGAGACGGCGCTGGTGTTGCCGTAGGCGTCCGTCACCATGGCCTTCAGCACATGGATGCCCGCGGGCAGATAGTACGCAGCGGTCGGGTCCGTGGTCTTCACCGACACGACCCACTGATCGCTCGTGGCCTTCGGGAGTTCGGCGATGGTGACGTCACCGCTGCTGGTCTCCCGGAGGAGCTTCAGCGTGCTGTCGAGGGTCGTCGTTCCCTTGACGTCGATGCCCTGCTTGCCCACCCACCACGTTCCGGCGATGACGGTGGGGGAGGTGATGACGGGCGCCAGAGGCTGCGTCAGGTTCACGTCGATGGTGAACTCGGTGGGCGCGCTCGTGTTGCCGTAGGCGTCGGTGGCGACCGCCCTGACGAGCGGCGAGCCGGCGGGGGCGGCCGTGTAGACGCCGAACGACCACTCGCTTCCGGAGTTGGTCTCCTTGTCGCCGACGAGGACGCCCGCGATGGTGACGCGCACGGTGGTGCCCAGGTCGGCGGTGCCTCGGACCTGCGTGCCGTTCCTGCCCACCTTCGCGCCGTGCGCGGGCTGGACCACGATGGGGGCGCTCGGATCGGTGATCTTCACGTCCAGGTCGAGCGTCGCGGGGGCGCTCTCGTTGCCGTAGTCGTCGCTGGCGATGACGGAGACCCTGTTGGTCCCGGACGCCGTGGGCACGAACGTGTTCGTCGACCAGGAGGTGGCCGTGTTCACGATGATCGGCGAGACGTTCTGGCCGTTGACCGTGAGGGTGACCTTGGCTCCGGCCTCGTTCGTGCCGTTGAACGTGATGCCGGTCCTGCCCACCTTGGTCCCGTTCGCGGGGGAGGTCACCTGCGGCGTCGCGGGATGGGAGAGCTTCACGTCGAACGTGCGCGAGGCGGTGCTGACGTTGTTGAACGCGTCGGTGGCGGTGACGACGACGGTGTTCAGCCCGGCCGTGGTGGGGATGAACCTGGCCGTCGACCAGGTGGTGGCCGTGTCGGCGGTGACGGGGCCGAAGCTCTGCCCGTTGGCGCGGATGGTGACGGTGGTGCCGGCCGGGTTGGTGCCTCGGAAGACGATGCCGTTCGAGCCGACCTTGGCATCGACTCCGGGCGAGGTCACCGTGGGGGCGTCAGGCTGGGAGAGCTTGACGTCGAACGGGTGCGACACGGTGTTGGCATTGCCGTAGGCGTCGGTGACGGTGACGACGATGGTGTGGAGGCCGGGGCTGGTGGGGACGTAGGTGGGCGTCGACCAGGTGGTGGCCGTCACCGTGGTGATGGGGCCGAAGCTCTGCCCGTTGACGGTGAGGGTGACGGTCGTGCCCGCCTCGTTGGTGCCCTCGATGCGAGTCCCGGTGGAGCCCACCTTGGCGTTGGCTTCGGGGAAGGTGACCGAAGGCTGCGCGGGCTGGGAGAGCTTGGCGTCGAAGCTTCGTGAAGCGGTGTTGACGTTGCCGTAGTCGTCCGTGACGGTGACGGTCACGGTGTGCGTTCCCGGGGTGGTGGGGACGTAGGTGGGCGTCGACCAGGTGGTGGCCGTCACCGTGGTGATGGGGCCGAAGCTCTGCCCGTCGACGGTGAGGGTGACGGTCGTGCCCGCCTCATTGGTGCCTTCGAAGCGGGTGCCCGTCGCGCCCACCTTGGCGTTGGGGCCGGGGATGGTCACCTGGGGCTGCGCGGGCAGGGCGAGCTTGACGTCGAAGGAGCGCGAGGCGGTGTTGGTGTTGCCGTAGTCATCCGTGGCGGTGACGACGAGGGTGTTCTGCCCGGCGGAGGTGGGGGTGAACTTGCTCACCGACCAGGTGGTGGCGGAGTCAGCGGTGACGGGGCTGACGGCGACGCCGTTGACGGCGAGGGTGACGGTGGTGCCCGCCGGGTTCGTGCCACGGAGGGCGACGCCGCTGGTGCCCACCTTGGTGTTGGCGACGGGCGCCGTCACCGAAGGGGCGTTGGGGGCGGTGAGGCTGACGTCGAAGGCGCGGGAGGCGGTGCTGGTGTTGCCGTAGGCGTCGGTGACGGTGACGACGAGGGTGTTCTGCCCCGGGGTGGTGGGGATGTAGTTGTCCGTCGACCAGGCGGTGGCCGATTCGGCGGTGATGGGGCTGAACGCGGTGCCGTTGACGGTGAGGGTGACGGTGGTGCCCGCGGGGTTGGTGCCGCGGAAGGCGACACCCGTGGAGCCCACGCGCTGGTTGACCGTGGGCGCCGTCACGGTGGGGGCGCTGGGTGCGGTGAGGCTGACGTCGAAGGAGCGGGAGGCGGTGCTGGTGTTGCCGTAGGCGTCGGTGACGGTGACGACGAGGGTGTTCTGGCCCGTGGTGGTGGGGGTGAACCGGGCCGTCGACCAGGTGGTGGCGGTGTCGGCGGTGACGGGGCCGAAAGCGGTGCCGTTGACGGTGAGGGTGACGGTGGTGCCCGTGGGGTTGGTGCCCCGGAAGACGATGCCGTTCGAGCCCACCTTGGCGTTGACGGCGGGCGCCGTCACGGTGGGGGCGCTGGGGGCGGTGAGGCTGACGTCGAAGGCGCGGGAGGCGGTGCTGGTGTTGCCGTAGGCGTCGGTGACGGTGACGACGAGGGTGTTCTGGCCCGTGGTGGTCGGGATGAACGTGCCGGTCGACCAGGTGGTGGCGGTGTCGGCGGTGACGGGGCCGAAAGCGGTGCCGTTGACGGCGAGGGTGACGGTGGTGCCCGTGGGGTTGGTGCCCCGGAAGGCGATGCCGCTCGAACCCACCTTGGCGTTGACCACGGGCGCCATCACGGTGGGGGCGCTGGGTGCGGTGAGGCTGACGTCGAAGGCGCGGGAGGCGGTGCTGGTGTTGCCGTAGGCGTCGGTGACGGTGACGACGAGGGTGTTCTGGCCCGGGGTGGTCGGGATGAACGTGCCGGTCGACCAGGTGGTGGCGGAGTCAGCGGTGACGGGGCTGACGGCGACGCCGTTGACGGTGAGGGTGACGGTGGTGCCCGTCGGATTGGTGCCCCGGAAGACGACGCCATTCGTGCCCACCTTGGTGTTGACCACGGGCGCCGTCACGGTGGGGGCGCTGGGGGCGGTGAGACTGACGTCGAAGGCGCGCGAGGCAGTGCTGGTGTTGCCGAATCCGTCGGTGGCCGTGACGACGAGGGTGTTCTGGCCCGTGGTCGTGGGGATGAACGTGCCGGTCGACCAGGTGGTGGCGGTGTCGGCGGTGACGGGACTGAAAGCAGTGCCGTTGACGGTGAGGGTGACGGTGGTGCCCGTGGGGTTGGTGCCGCGGAAGCCGACGCCGTTGGTGCCCACCTTGGCGTTGACGGCGGGCGCCGTCACCGTGGGCGCGTCGGGGGCGGAGAGGCCGACGTCGAAGGTGCGCGACGTGGTATTCGTGTTGCCGTAGGCGTCGGTGACGGTGACGACGAGGGTGTGCTGTCCCGAGACGGTGGGGATGAACGTGCCGGTCGACCAGGTGGTGGCGGTGTCGGCGGTGACGGGGCTGAAAGCGGTGCCGTTGACGGCGAGGGTGACGGTGCTGCCCGTGGGGTTGGTTCCACGGAAGGCGATGCCGCTCGAACCCACCTTGGCGTTGACGGCAGGCGCCGTCACGGTGGGGGCGCTGGGGGCGGTGAGGCTGACGTCGAAGGCGCGGGAGGCGGTGCTGGTGTTGCCGTAGTCATCGGTGACGGTGACGACGAGGGTGTTCTGCCCCGAGCTGAGGGGGATGAACGTACCCGTCGACCAGGTGGTGGTCGTGTCGGCGGTGACAGGGCCGACGGTGACGCCGTTGACGGTGAGGGTGACGGTGGTGCCCGCCGGGTTCGTACCCCGGAAGACGACGCCATTCGTGCCCACCTTGGCGTTGGCGGCGGGCGCCGTCACGGTGGGGGCGCTGGGTGCGGTGAGGCTGACGTCGAAGGAGCGGGAGGCGGTGCTGGTGTTGCCGTAGGAGTCGGTGACGGTGACGACGAGGGTGTTCTGGCCCGTGGTGGTGGGGGTGAACCGGGCCGTCGACCAGGTGGTGGCGGTGTCGGCGGTGACGGGGCCGAAAGCGGTGCCGTTGACGGTGAGGGTGACGGTGGTGCCCGTGGGGTTGGTGCCCCGGAAGACGATGCCGTTCGAGCCCACCTTGGCGTTGACGGCGGGCGCCGTCACGGTGGGGACGCTGGGTGCGGTGAGGCTGACGTCGAAGGCGCGGGAGGCGGTGCTGGTGTTGCCGTAGGCGTCGGTGACGGTGACGACGAGGGTGTTCTGCCCCGAGGTGGTGGGGATGAACGAGCCCACCGACCACGAGGTCGCCGTATCGATGGTGACGGGGCTGACGGCGACGCCGTTGACGGCGAGGGTGACGGTGGTGCCCGCCGGGTTGGTGCCCCGGAGGACGACGCCATGGACGCCTACCTTGGTGTTGGCCGCGGGCGCCGTCACCGTGGGGAGCGCAGGCGCCTCGAGCTTCACGTCGAGGGTGAACGCGTTGGCCTCCGTCGCACTGCCATCACCATCGACAGCGGTGACGCTCACTGCGAGGGTGCCCGACGAGCCTGGGGTGTACCTGGCTGTCGACCAGGTCCCCGCGTCGCCGTCGAGTTGGGTGGTGAGGTGGGTGGCGCCACCGACCGTGACGTCCACCGAGGCGTAGGTCCCGAGAGGCCCCATGAAGACGACGCCGTTGCTGCCCACCTTCTGGCCGGGAGTGGGCGACGTCACCTCGGGCGGATCGAGCAGGGTTCCGCCATCGGTCCCCGTACCCCCGTCCTCCGTTCCCCCGTCCTCCGCTCCGCCATCACCCGCGAGCAGGGACAGGAAGGAGACGCCATCCACGACGAACGGGACGGACGCGCTCGGAGGACTGGCCAACCCCTCGAGCTCCGTGTGCACGGAGACGACGTAGCGACCCGAGGCGAGTCGCGCCGGCAACTCGATGGCGAACCGACCCGCTTCGTTCACCCACGTCAGCGGAAGCGAGAGCTCCCGTGGTGGCGTCTGGTCCAGGTCGACCAGCTTCGCGTAGACGGTGGCGCCCCGCGTGCCCAGCCCCTCGATTCGCGCGTGGCCCGCGGTCAGGTACGCCCCTTCGACGGGAGTGGTGAGGGTGGGCACGCCCGGGATGACCAGGCCATGGCCCACGAAGGTGAAGACCTCCGGAGGGCCACCGAGCGCCGCCCGGTCGAAGGAGAAGCCCTCGTCCACCAGCACCGAGCAGCCCTCGAAGGACGCCGCCTGCAGCAGCACCGAGCCGCTCGGCGGCTCCGCGCGCCAGCCCGAATAGGCGGCCAGCTCCGGCGGGAGGACGCCGCGCCGGGCCGTCAGCGTCTCGCAGCCCGCGCCCTCGACCAGTCTCGCGGAGATGCTGCCAGGGGCTCCCTCCCAGTCGAACGCGGGCACGAAGCCCTCGGTCCAGCTCTGACCATTGGCCTCGATGCGTCCGGTGCCGAGGAGCTTCTGCGCCCGGAAGAAGATGGCGCCGCCGCCCCCTGGCCGGAACCCCGCGCCCGTCGCCGTGATGACACCGTCGTTGCGGATCTCTCCGGAGACCAGGAAGGCGACGACCCCGCCCGTGGCGCCATTCCAGGGGCGCGCGCGAATCTCACCGCCGCGCTGGATGGTGACGTCACGGAACTCCGGGACGCGGATGACCTGCGCATAGGGCAGCGCGAAGTCCTCTTGCAGGGGCTGCGTGAGCGTCAGCGTCCGGCCCCAGGCGCGCTCGACGCGCGCGAACTCCCAGTGTCCCACCGGGAGGGGCTCGAAGGGGCTGAAGCTGAACACGGCGTCCACGGGGGCCGCGAGGGGACCCACGCCCGTCGTCTGCAACACCACCACCAGGTCGCCCCCGGAGATGCCCGCGAGCGTGTCCACCTGGAGCTCCCGGTCCCCCTTGCGCAGCGGCGCCACGACGGCCGTGTAGTGGTTGATGACCTGGCTCTCGCCAGCGGGGACGAGGAGCGAAGCGTCGTGCCCGTCGCCCAGTCCGAAGACGTCTGCCCTCGCGAAGGCGGTGAGCGCCCCCAGCACGGCGGCGCAGCAGAGAAGTGGCTTCCAGCCCAAGGACTTCATGGTGTGGGCTCCTGGTTGGAGGGAATCATGAGGAGGAGCTCGACGCGGCGGTTGCGCTCCCTGCCCTCAGGGGTGCTGTTGCTCTGCGCGGGATGCTCCGGCCCGAAGCTCCTCAGGCGCAGCTTGTTGGGGGAGACGCCGTGCTCCACGAGGTAGCGCCACACCGCCTCGGCGCGGTTGCGGCCCAGGCGGGGATTGAACGTCTCCGCCTTCGAATCGTCGGTGTGTCCATCCACCGTCAGCAGCGTCACGGAGGGGTTGGTGAGCATCATCTCCACCGTGCGCTCCAGGTCGGGTGACTCCGCGGGCAGCTCCGAGCTGCCCGTCGTGAAGTACACCCGGCTCTCCAACACGAAGCGGTCCCGGGCCACGTTGGCGATGGGCGAGGAGACGTCCGGCCCCGCGAGCGGCGAGGACTGCACGCCCCGGTAGTCCCCCGCGCGCCGTCCCGGGTCGGGCATGGGCAGCGGCACGGACTCGTGGACGATGCTCGCGTCCGAGTCCGGCCGCGTGTCCTCACCCAGCAGATACGAGAACGACACGCCCGCCAGCAGCCGGAACAGCGGAACGCCCGGCTCGGAGCCCAGCCCCAGGCCGCCCACCGCGAAGAGCTCGACGCCATCCCTCGGCGCATAGCGCGCGCCCGCGAGCAGCTCCGCGGCGGTCCGCGACTGCTTCCACGACAGCCCCGCGTTGATGGCCACCTCGGCGCGCAGCGGGGCGCCCAGCGTCATGAGCCCCGCGCCCAGGCGCAGCTCGCTGCCGATCTCCCGCGTCTCCAGCTCCGAGGACTCGATGGAGACCGTGGGACGCAGCAACACGCCGACCTCGAAGGAGGGCGCGAGGATGGAGTTGAACTGACCGGCGACGATCACCTTCGCCAGCGCGCTCGTCTCCCTCCCGCGAGCCAGGGTCCCCTCCGTCCCCATGGGGAGGCTCACGTCCACCTCCGCCGCCAGGTCCACGGAGTCGTCGTTCTCCGTGCTGAGCAGTCCCGCCCGCGCTCCCACCCGGGGCGAACCCACGCCGTGCCGGGTGGGCGCCAGCAGCCCCTGGCGCTCCAGCCGGTCACCCTCTCGCTGCGTCATCACCGGAATCTGGAAGTCGAGCAGGAGCCGGGAGCTCAAGCCGAACGCCACGGAGAGAAGGCCCGTCGAACGGCTGCGCAGGAGGGGAATCTCCCCCTCCTTCGTGTTCAAGGTCAGCGGCTGGTGCTGGTAGTGGCCCATCAACATCACGCGCAGCTCGCCGCCACGGAGCACCGTTCCACCGCCGGTCGTCAGGGGACCGGGGCCCGGATTCACGTCCAGCCGCTCCAGGACGAAGTCCGGCAAGGCCACCGGTTCCTGGGCCATGGCGCCCTGTGCCAGCAGCAGGGTCACCAGCGTCCATGTTCGCCGCCACCTGGCGCACCAGCCGCTCATCCGCGTCCCGTGGCGCGCGACAGCCAATCGTGCTCATGCGGGAGACAGCCCGCGGACACGCGCCGGGGCGGCCTGAGAGCAAGACACGTACCATCCGGGGTCGCGTCGGACGCCCCCAGGCCGGGCCCCTCGCCGTGCGTGCCGGTGGAACGCGGCTGCGTCCCAGGCGACCGCAACCGTGGCCCCGGGCGGCGTCCTCCCGGGGGAAGGCGCCGCCTCCTGGCTGGCACGGAACGGGCAAGTGCCTCCGGACGCATGGCCTTCCAGGAACGACTCTCGCTGTCCCTCACCCTGGCCGTGGGCGGGCAGTCCTTCACCATTCCCGGCGGTCAGGTGGAGGCCTTCTCCGTTCGGCTGCTCCCCCATGGGTTCACCGCGACGGTGAGCTTCTGGACCGGGCTGGAGAAGGACGACGCGGCCCTGTTCACCGCGTTCAACACGCCGGCTTTGCTCGACGTGAAGCTGACCGTCGCGGGGGGCTATCCCATCCCCGAGCCCCCTCCGAAGCCGCTGTTGCTGCACGGGCTGGCGCGCGCCCGGGAGATGGAGGCGCGGACCCACGGCGTGGTGGAGGGGGCCCCGGTGCGCTTCCGGCGCTACACCGTGGCGTTCGAGGACGCGGCCCGGGTGCTCTGGCGCCAGCACCGTCCCACCGAGCTGCGCACGGATACCTCCTTGGCCGACCTGCTCACGGAGCACACCGCCGGGGCCTTCACGCTCGACTGCGACTGGGACGTGCTCGACGAGAAGCGGCCGCTCATCTGCCTCGGGTTGGGGGAGGACGCGCCGGGCGTGGGCTTCTACGACTTCGTCGCGTGGCTGGCGGCCTCGCGGGGGGGCGTGTGGACCTATGACTGCATGAAGGACCGCTACGCGCTGGCCGCGCGCAAGGCGCCCGTGGGCAAGGCGGTGCTGCTGTCACGGGAGAAGGTCGGGCAGGCGGAGGTGGTGTTCCCGTCCGTCCCCCGTCATGGGGCGCGCGTCCTCAATGCCTCCGCGGTCCAGCCGTCCACGAAGCCGCTGACCTCGAAGGTCGCGGTGGCGGGGGTCCACCAGGACCACCTGGTGCGCACGCCCATCCTCTCGCAGGTGGAGCAGCGTCAGACCTTGGAGGAGGCGCGGCTGCGCGCACCCCAGCGGCGCGTGCGGCTCACGTTCAGCCATTTTCCCACGGTGGCCGTGCACCCGGGGGCGGGGATCCGCCTCGAGGGCGCCCGGTGGGGCGGGGTCGCGGTGGGGACGGGGGAGGACCTGCGCTCGGTGGAGCTGTCCCTGGAGGCGCGCTCGCTCAACCCGGGGCCCCACGCGGGACTCCAGACGAAAGACGCGGGCTACGACGTGGCGATGTCCGTGTTGCTCGAGCGCGTGGCGGACCTGACGGTGGCGCTGCCTCCGCACCGTGTGCCGCGCTACCCCATCCACGTCGAGGGGAAGATGCTCGCGCCCGGGGGCGGGGAGAAGGACCGCATCTACCTCCTGTCGGAGGACAAGAAGACGTCGGTGCTCACGTGGCGCATCACCGTGCCGCTGTGGAACAAGGTCGTGAGCGTGCCCTCGGAGCCCGGCTTCTTCCCCGGGCACTTCTACTTCCCGCCGTACAAGAACGCGCGCGTGCTGGTGGCGCTGCACTTCGACCGGGCCGCGCTGCACCGGCACCTCGACTGGGCGGACGCCGCGCGGCTGCCGCAGGACGGGCAGGGGGACAGCATCCTCCTGGGGAAGAACGACACCAGCCAGACCTCCATCATCCACGACTTCCAGGACGCCAGGCCCGTGTGGCACCTGCGGCGCGTCTCCGGCCCGGACACGGAGACGGTCCGCATGGCGGAGGGCGTGATGATGCTCCAGACGAAGGAGCTGCAAGGCGGCGCCTCCGCCGAGTCCACCTACGACGTCTCGCCCCAGGTGGAGACGGCGCGGGCCGACCTGTCGGCCGGGGTCGGTGGCGCCATGGGGGAGACGACCGCCGCATACCGCGTCGCGGCGGGGACGTCCCAGGCGAAGCTGGACGGCGCCACGGCGCAGACCCAGGCGAAGCTGGAGGCCGCGCAGGGCGCGGTGAGCGCGAAGGTCGGCGAGGCCCGCGCGGAGCTCGACGGCGCGCTCGCCGGACTGGAGGGGCGGACGTCCTCGCTCACGAGCGCGGCGACCGAGGCCCGCGCGGCCCTGGAGGGACTGAAGTGAGCCACCCCGGAATCAGCGCGTCGAAGGAGGTGGGGACGTGAAGGCCTTGCTGGGCACGTTGGCGGAGCTGCGCGGAGACGTCGAGTCCACGGGCTCGGGATGTGTCGGCCGTATCGGAGTCGCGCGCACCGCGGTCGAGAGCGCCGTGGGACCGGTGGAGGCGCTGCTCGCCTCGATACGCCCGGAGCTGGAGCCCGCGCTGACGGGGCTCCTGGGGCGGATGGACGCGCTCGACGCGAAGCTGGGCGCGGCCGGAGACACGCCGGAGGTGACGCGGCTGCGCGGGGAACTGACGCCGCTGCGCGCCCAGGTCGAGGGGGCGTCCCAGTCGATGTCCACGAGCCTGACCTCGCTGGAGCAGGGCGTGGCGTCGTCGCTGGGCTCGGCGAAGGAGGGGGCGGTGACGTCGCTGGGGTCGCTGGAGGCGACGCTGTCCGGGCAGGTGGAGTCGCTGGTGGCGCAGGTGGAGACGGTCGAGAAGGCCATCGCCCCCGCGCAGGCGCGGGTGGAGGCGATCATCTCCCAGACCAGCGCGGCGCTCGATGCGCTGGTGCAAGGCGTGGCGACCCAGGTCACGTCCGTCCGCGCGCCCTTGCAGCAGGCGCTGGACACCACGCTGTCGAAGCTGGATGCCGTCCTGGGGCAGCTCGCCGCCGTGAAGGAGCAGATCCTGGCGTTGTTCACGCCGCTGCCCGCGGTGCTCGAGCAGCTCCAGACCCTCTACCAGACGCTGGTCGGCTCGCTGGAGGCGCTCCTGTCGCGCGTCAGTACGCTGCTGGACGCGATTCCCGCCGCCAACCTCCCCAAGCCGTTGGTGAACCCGGCGCTCCAGGCCATCCAGCAGGTGGTGACGCAGATCACCACCCAGCTCGGGACGTTCTCCAGCCAGATGGCCACACAGATGTCGACGCTGCAGGAGCAGGTCGTCACCCAGGTGGACACGGTGCAGACGCAGGCCCTCCAGCAGGTGGAGACGATTCAGCAGCAACTCGTGCAGCAGGTGGACACGCTGAAGCAGGCCGTGCTCCAGCAAGTCGAGCCGGCGGGGGCGCAGATCGACCAGGCGGTGGCCGCGGCCGTCACACAGGTGGGGACCGTGAAGGAGCAGGCCGTCTCCCAGGTGACGACCCTCCAGGAGCAGATGGCTGCACAGGTCGACACCGTGAAGACCCAGGTGAAGGCGAGGCTGCCGGAGCTGGAGCAACAGGTCGATGCCGGTGCCCAGGCCGCCCAGGCGCAGGTCGAGACGGCCAGCGCCTCCGCGGAGGAGCAGGTCTCCACGGCCCGCACGACGATGAAGTCCCAGGTGGACGCCACCGTGGGCCGCGTCAACCCGGCGCTCGACGACCTCGAGGCGCGGATGAACGTTCCCCCCGTGCCCGCGGGAGGCGTCGACGCGATGCGCGCGGAGCTGGAGAAGAAGGCCGCGGCGGCGTCACCGGTGCCCCTGGGGAGCCCCGACGCGATGCGCGCGGAGCTGGAGAAGAAGGCCGCTGGAGAGGCCGACGCGGCGCGGGCGGCGCTGGAGAACAAGGCGCCCGCGACGGCGGGAGGCGCCGACGCGATGCGCGCGGAGCTGGAGAAGAAGGCGGCCGGAGAAGCCGACGCGGCGCGCGCGGAGCTGGAGCCCCGGACCGGGGGACCTCCGGGCAGGGGAGGCGGGAAGCCGACGTGAGGTCCGCTACGCGGGCGGGTCGAACGGTGCTTCCTCGCTGACCGAGCTCAGGCGGAACGTGACCTCCCCGCGCAGCCGCTCTGCGAGCCGCGCGCGGATTCGCGTCATCACCTCCTGGGTCTGCTCCACGGAGCGGAGGCCCTCGTGCCTCACGACGCGCAGGCTGCCATGGGGGCTCCAGTAGAAGCCCCACTCCTCGCCGTCGATGTCCACCTGTCCTTCGCCCTGCCCGTAGTTCAGTTGCTCGCAGCGCGAGCCCTCCGGGAAGAAGACGGAGAGGGGCGTGGGCCACTCGCCCAGGTCCAGCGAGGCCAGGTCGCCTGTCACCTCGTAGACGATCTCGATTCGCTTCATGCCGGACTCCCGTCGCCCGCTCGTGGGCGTCGAGCCACGCGCGCTCGGGTTCGACGAGGCCCGCCGCATCGTCTGAGCGCGCGAGGACGGGCGGTACTCCTCCTATTGCTCCCCGGGGACCCGGAGGAACTGCTGCTCGGAGGGGGAATAGAGCAGGGCCTTGGCCGTGGGTGAGAGGAACAGCCCCTCGTCGTGCCCCTCCACGAGCTTGTGCTTCTTCAGCGCCTTGTAGGCCTTGTCGAACTGGTTCTGGGTGAGCCCGACGGCGGTGAGGGTCTGCACCGTGCTCTTCGAGTCGGCCAGCGTCCGGAATCCCCCGGAGAGGAAGAGCACGCGCATCATCTGGAGCATGTGGCCCCGCAGCTCGCCGTCCACGTTGGCGGCTGGCAGGTAGTCGTCGAGCGGGTCCACCAGGAAGTCCTCGGGGCACATCTCGAGCAGGTCGCCGACGTGCGCCTCCTGTCCCTGGGTGCTGGGGAGCAGGCTGACGCGGGACATGCCCTGCCGTTGGGGGCCCTGGAGCGGGGCCTGGTTCCACTTCGCCATCCAGGGGCGCAGGCGCGTCTTGGACTCGGGGAGGACCGAGACCACGCACAGCCGCTCCAGCTTCTTCCACAGCCGCGCCTTCAGCGGCTTGGGGGCGCTCTCGATGAGCTGGTGCATCATCCGCTTGCGCGGCCCTCCCTTGCCTTGGCTTCCCAGGTGGGCCTGCGCGGTGAGCACGGCGCGCGCGCGCATCAGCTCCCGCAGCGCCTCCTCGTCCAGGTGGTCCAGCCGCATCCCCTCGAGGTTGGCCACCTGGTACTCCCGCGTCCTGGCGCTGATGGCCGCCTCCAGGTGCTCCGCCATGCTCAGCGCGTGCCCCTCGCCCCCATCGTCCAAGAGGACGGTGGCGTCGAGGAAGTCATACAGGTCCTGGGCGACCTTCTTGATGCTGTCCTCGCCGCGCTTGGTGCGGCTGATCATCGCCTTGAACTTGTCGTTGCGCAGCTCGTGCAACGGCAGCGCCTCGACCTCGGGGACGTCGTCACCCTCGAGGGTGATCGTCTCCGAGGGAGCCCAGGGGACGAGCGAGAGGCTGATCTCCACGCCGAACCAGTTGGGCGTGCCGATGGTGATGACGTCCTCGCCGATGGCCTCGAACTCGTTGGCGCTGCTGTCCTTGTCGAGCCGCTTCGCGGCCTCCTTGAACTTCTCGCGCAACTGCTTGAGCACCACCTCGTTGATGTAGTCGAAGACGGCTGCCCCCTGGCGCTCGGTGAAGCTGCCGCATTCGAGGTCCGAGGCCACGACGCGGAAGTCCAGGTCGGAGATGGGCCGGCTCCCGCCCTGCCACGAGAGGGCCGCGCCTCCGGAGAGGTAGACGTGGATGTCCTCCGCCATCAGCTTCTCGTAGAAGAACTGGGCGATCTCCTCCTTGCTCACGGACTCGATGAGGTCCGGCTCCGCGGACACCTCGGCCTTCTTGGGCACGAGCGGCTGTCCATCCTTCCGGGCCTTGGCGACCTGCTCGGAGAGGCGGAAGAGCTCCGGGTTGATCTCGTCGCTCGAGCGCTCCTGGTGCTTCTGGAAGGAGCGCTCCTTCCGGCCATGCTTCGATTGCTTGCCCCGCGACGGCCCCTGCCACAGGTCCGGGGACGACTTGCCCTGGGAGGTCCGGTTGCACGTCATGCAGCTCGAACGCCGCATGCCGTGGCTGCAGTAGGCCTTCTCGGGGTTGCACCGCACGCACTTCTTCTCGGGCTCGCCGTGGATGCACCGCATGCCGGCCCCTCCGTCGTCACGCCGTGAGGAACGTCACTTGCCGCCAGGAGGCGCCGCCTCCACCTTGGGGGGCTCGACCTTCGGGGCCTCCAGCTTGGGCGCCTCCAGCTTGGGCGGTTCGGCCTTGGCCTCGTCGCCCTTGCCCGACTTCTTCTTCTTCTTCGTGGGCGCGTCCGTGCGGATGCGGCTCTCCTCCAGCTCGATGTCCACGCGCCCCGGAATCGGCGTGTCGAGCAGCACCTGCCAGGCGCCGTCCGGCGTGGTGAACAGGAAGGAGATGGCCAGCGGCATCTCCTCCGGAATCTTCACCCGCGTCTGCGTCTTCTCTCCCGGGTAGATGACGAGCGTCTGCACCACGGAGTCGTCCGGGTGGACCACGCGCTCGGCCACGTCGGCGTAGAACTCCGTCATGTACCGCTGGGCGTCCACCGCGCGGACGACCATGTGCAGCGGTCGTCCCTGGTTCGTCCCCGGCGGGGACTTCACGTTGACCGTCAGGTGCGTCGGAGCGCAGGCGGACAGGCCCACCGCCAGCACCAGCGCGAGCCACCCCGGCTGCCTGTTCCCGTTCATCGCGTCACCTCCTGGAAGAGGGTCCAGGGGCCCCCGCGCATGCCGAAGCGCAGACGGATTTCGGACAACTGCGAGCCGTCCGGGCCCGGCAGCGGCCAGATGGCGTTGTGCTCGGCGTCGAAGGTGGCGGCGTCCAGGATGCGGAAGCAGTTCCACGAGGAGCGCGACAGCTCCGTGGAGCGGTAGCGCTTGCCCTCGCGGCCCGGCACGCGCAGCTCGACGCCCACCGACGCGGAGCGGGGCTCCCACCACGCCACCGCGAAGTCCTGCCACGCCGGCGTCTGGTTGAAGCCGAAGGCCGCCGCCTCGCCGCACTTGAGGAACGACATGGTCACGAAGCCGTTCTCTCCCGAGGGTGGCAGGGGCAGGGGGCGCACCTGCAGCATGAGCGGCTGCGGCTTCCCGTTGTCGTCCCAGAGCAGCTTCGCCAGCTTCGACAGCCGCCCCATCATGCTCAGCATGCGCGGCGGCACCGCGAGCTGCTGGCGCAGCGGCCGGCGCAGCATCCACTCCGTGCCGTGCTCCTCCACCACCGGCGACAGCACCTGGTTCACGAACTGCCAGAAGGCGCCGTCCTTGCGCTTGAGGACCTCCAGCTCCGTCGGGTCCAGCTCCTGCGTGGCCTCCACGGTGAACGGGTAGCGGCGCAACAGCGGCGTCAGCAGCGTGCGGAAGCGCCAGTCCCACTGCTCCTCCAGCACGCGCTCCAGCTCCGCGCGGCCCAGCTCCCGCGTCATCAGGAAGGGCTCGCGGAACGGGCGCCGCAGCTCACCGAGGATGCCCTGCTTGTCCAGCCACGCGTCCACCTTGCGCAGGTACGAGCCCTCCTCGTCCAGCAGCATCGACAGGCCCAGCCGGCCCAGCGGCGTGAGCAGGTCCGTCAGCTGCCGGCCGCCCTCCTGCGTCGAGGCGGACGTGTCCTCCACGCCGGCGCGCAGCGCCGCGGGGACGACCATCCGGTCACCCTGCAGGGGCGGGGCGTTGAAGCCCGACACCTCCGTGTGAAGCTGCGACACCAGCAGCAGGTAGGCCCCGAGCGTCGGCGTCTGCCCGTCCTTGTCCGGCGTCATCAGCTGGACGATGGGCCGGAACGCGGACAGCTCCTGGCGCAGCGGCTCGTAGTAGGGGCCCTCCATGGGGCCGATGCCCGCGCCCGTGGACACCTCGCGCAGCATCGCCACCAGCTCCGACGTGGGCTGCGTCACCGCGGACAGCTCCGAGGCCAGCGTCGTCGTCGTCGCCGTGAAGCGGTAGTCGCGGTACTTCACCAGCAGGTCCTGCCGGTAGCGCTGCGCGAAGTTGGACACCTTCTTCAGCACGTAGCCCTGGCGCTGCGCGGCCTCCGCCCGCGACAGCTTCGAGTCCGTCATGCGCATGGTGAACTCGTCCACCAGCGGCTTGATGTCCGTCTCGAACGTCAGCCACTCCACCCCCTGGCGCGAGGGCATGGCGTCCACCCGGCCCACGTCCATCGCGTCGTCGACCGAGATGCCCATCCCCATCTCCGACGCGGACGCCACCGCGCCCGGAGGCAGTCCCACGGAGGGGCGGCTGAAGGGGCGCTGCCCCTGTTCGATCTGCCGGAGCAGCTTGTCCAGCAGCGTGCGCGACAGCTCCTTGGGCCGGAACTCGAAGGACTGCTGGAGCACGCGCACCTCCAGGCGCGCGTCCCCGTTGGTGGGCACGAAGAGGCCGCCGGTGCGCGTCAGCAGCTCCGCGGTGGACATCTCCTCGGAGGCCTTCAGGCCCGCGTCGATCTCCTCCTCCATGCGCAGCACCGCGGCCAGCATCGGCTGGTGCTCCCGGTGCCAGTCGAGCGCGTCGAGCGTGCTCTCCACGCCCTTGAGCGTGGCCTGGCTCTCCGGCGCGCCGGACGCGTCCAGCAGCGCCAGCATCTTGTTGGCGGACGTGTAGCTGACGCTCTGGGCCAGCGTGAGCTGGAGCCGCTTGCGCTCCGCCACGAGCGTGCGCCACTGCTCCAGGTTCAGCTCGCGCGCGCCCAGCACCATCTGGAGCCGCAGCAGGTGGTCGCGCCACGGGCCCAGGTAGCTCTCCGCCGTCAGCCACTCGTAGGGCCAGTGCATCCACGGCACCTGCGCCTGCGCCTGCATGCCCTCGCGCCACGCGTTGTCGCTGGAGATGATGTAGTCGCCCACCACCTCCTCGCGCAGCCCGGTGGCCTGCATCCAGTTGGCCTCCTTCTCCGAGGCGCGCGTGCCCACCAGGCCGAGCGTCTCGCCCGCCCAGTTCCAGCGCTTGCGGTACTGCCCGTTCAGCCCGGAGAGGATGAAGCGCCCCATGTCGTCGCTGCGCGACGCGCGCGCCACCGCCATCAGGTGCAGCATCTGCTCCGGCCGGCAGAGCGTCTCGCGCTCGCAGCGCTCGTCCGGATGCGACGGCGCCCACAGCGAGCGGCTCCCCACCATCTCCGCGGGCGCGCAGCCGGGGATGAGCGTGCCGCAGCGCTGGCACTGCTCCTGGCAGCTCTCCATCAGTGGCTTGAGGTAGGACAGGCGCACCGTGTTGGACAGCTGCGCGCGCAGCACCTCCAGCTCGTCCGTGAAGCTGTGGCTCAGCGGGGGGAAGTAGCGCGCGGCCAGCAGCATCGCGTCCATGGCCTGCATCGCCCCCTGGCCCTTCTCCACCACCACCTCGCCGGAGGCCGTCAGGTGCTGCTGCCCCAGCCGCTGCACCGTCGCCTCGAAGTCCTCCATGTGCCGCTGGGCGGCCTCCAGCTTCGAGTAGAAGTTCCCGTAGGCCGCGAGCACCGGCAGACACCCCACCGCCAGCAGCACCGCGCACCGGGTCAGGTGCTTGGCCCGGTAGCGGGCGCGCAGCTCGACGTTGCGCTTCTCCTGGGCGATGGCGAAGACGCCCTCGGAGCGCGCGTCCGGAACGGGCGAGGACAGGTACACGCGCGACAGCTCCGGACGGAACGACAGCGTGCCGCCCTCACCCAAGCCGGTGACGAAGCGCGCGAGCGCCGCGAACGTCTCTCCACCCCGCGCGTAGAACTCCTCCAGCCGCCCGAACGCGTCCACCGACAACGACACCAGGCCGAGCGCGAAGTACTGCTCCATGGGCTGCAGCCCCGTCGCCAGCCGGGCCTCCTCACCCGGCGGTGGCACGTCCCAGTGCAGGGGGATGCCGTGGTTGCGCAGCAGGTGGGAGAAGTCCTCGAAGCCCACCATCGCGTCCATGTGCGTCAGGCACACGCGCGTCTCCACCGAGTTGCGGGTGACCTCCGCCAGGAGGTTGATCTTCCCGCGCATCAGTTGGATGACCCGGCGCACCTCGTCCGGCGGCGTCTCCGCCAGCCAGCGCGCGTCCAGCGCGACCACCACCCGCCCGCGCTGACGCCGGAAGCTCGACTTCCACAGCGCGCTCAGCGCCTTGCGCGCCTCCTGCGTGTCGTCCTCCAGCAGCGACGCGGAGACCTCGTGCACCACCTTGTCCGGCCCGAGGAAGATCTGCAGCAGCGGATCCTCGGTGAAGCTGGGCATGAACTGCCGCTCCTGCCGGCGCCAGTCCACCTCCAGGTCGATGAGCGTCGTCTTGCCGGCGCCCGCCGGCCCGAGCACCACCACGGTGGGGAAGTCCAGCACCGCCAGCCGGTAGCGCACCGGCAGCGCGCTCAGGAAGCGCTCGCGGATGCGCGTGAGCGCCCGGGCCTCCAGCTTCTTCCGGGGCTCCGGCCGGGGCGCGTTGCGCCGCCGCTTGCGCCACCACCAGACCAGTCCCACCACCAGGGCCACCGTGAGCAGCACCCCGAGGCCGATCAGGATGTACGTCAGGTAGGGCTTGGCTGCCTCCACCGTCGTCGCCGCCGCGCTCGCGGCCGCCGCGACCGGTTGCTTCTCGCCCGCCATGGCTCAGTCCCTCTTCCCGCCCGCTTGCGCGCGGGCAGCGAGCTGGAGGCCCTCCATCACGTCCTCCAGTCGCTCGAAAGCCTTCTCCAGTTGCACACACCGTGCCTCGCGCTCCTTGCGAGACAGGCGGGCGCCGCCGGGGCCGGGGTCCAGGGCCTTCACCCCCTCGCGCACCGTCTCCAGGAGGGGCTTCAGGCCCGCGGCGAGCCCTCCCAGCGACGTCGCCAGAGTCCGCTCGAACCGCTCCAGGAGCTCGGTGGGGCTCGCCGGGGGCTGGGGCGCCGCGTTCTTCCGAGACGCAGCCGCGTCCGTTCGTGCCGGGGCCGGGGGCATGGCGCGCCTCAGTTCGACAGGTGCCACAGCACCACGGGCAACCCGAGGATGACGCCCACCGTCACCGCGTAGTACCGCCAGGGGAAGTCATAGAGCGTGGGGGGAGGTGGGCCTCCCATCTCGGTGGGGCTCTCCGGCGCGGCGATCTTCGGCTGGGGGATGCGCTCGGCCAGCTGCTCGCGGTACTCGCGCAGGCGCGCCGGGTGGCCCACGTGCCGGCCGGTGAAGCCCGCGGTGAGGCAGAAGTGCAGGACCTCGAAGAGCAGGGGCGCGGTGTCGGGGCGGCGCAGGCTGGTGTCGGCCAGCTCGAAGAAGAGGTCGCCGCCCGCGTCCGCGCCGAACAGGCGCAGCTGGACCAGCGGCCAGTGCTGGGCGTCGTCGGGAGCCAGCCGTCCCAGGACCTTCTCGTCCACCATGAAGGCCAGGGGCTGCAGCACCTTCTCCACGTCGTCGGCGCGGATGTCGTCGCCCAGCGTGGCCCGGAGCCGGTCGAACTCCGCGATGATGCTGCGGCACAGCGCGTCCATGGCGCCGTAGGACAGGCGCTCGCGCTGCTCCGGGGCCAGCGAGGAGACGCCCAGCTCCCGCTCGAGCAGGTCCTCCACCTGGCGGTACATCACGAGGATGGCTTTCCAGTGCGTCATCTTCATGTCAGCTGGCTCCCGGAAGGGTGAGCGGGCCTGCGCCCGCGATGGTCGCTCGCAGCTCCACCGTCGCCTCGTGGTTCCACGCGTCGAGCAGGTCCCTCACCCGCCCGAGGAAGCACACCACCAGCGGCTCGAAGCCGGGCTCGAAGGGCTCCAACACCACCTCGTAGACGCTGCGCAGGCCCGAGCCGCGCATGGCGCTGTCCGGCACCCGCGACACGCTCAGCTCGCGCAGCAGCGGCAGCACGCGGCGGAAGGGGCCCTCGGCGGGGGTGCCCAGGTGCTGGAGCACCGCCCTCAGCTCGTCCATGCCCAGGGTGGCCTGGGCCTTCCAGGCGAGCAGCTGGGTGAGCGCCGTCAGGTCGTCGCGCAGGGGGCTGTCCCGGTGGGGCTGGAGCTGGCCCACGAGGCTCCACTCCAGGCCCTCGATGTGGCGGGCCGGCACGCCCACGCTGATGCGGCCGGAGGCCTCCGACGCGAAGCGCGGCTGGTGCCACAGCGCCTCCACCACCAGCTTGCGCGGCGAGGTGAAGGCCTCCGGCATGCGCAGCACCAGGTGGGGGGAGGGGCCGTTCTCGCCGGGCACGTCCTCCACCTCGTAGCCCGGGCCGGTGCCCGGCAGGTGCGCGGGACGCAGGGGCGCAAGGCCCGTCTTCGTCATCTCGTACACGCCCGTCACCGAGTGCAGCGCCATCTCCCGGCCCGCGCTCATGTTGCGGATGGGGTGTTCGGAGCGCGTGCCGTCCGTGTTGATGACCTGGGCGGGCTCGGCGCGCAGGTTCTCCACCGGCACCGCGAAGGGGACGAGGAAGTCCGGCCGGTGGGAGCGGCCCACGCTCCACTGCTGTGCCAGGTCGAAGCACAGGCTGAAGCGCCGCCACTCCCCGCGCGTGGGCGGCACCGCGACGTGGATGAACAGCTCCGTCTCCGGGAACAGGAAGAACGAGCGCAGCCGCTGGAGCGGGTGGGCGTACGCCTCCGAGTCGTCCGGCGCCGGCGGCTCCCGGTCGAAGGACACCTCGCAGGTGGTCCCCGTGGAGTACTCGTCCGCCAGGTCGTCGTAGACGACGCTCACCCCGCGCAGGTGCTGGCGCAGCGCGTGGAACACCGCCAGCGACGGCAGGTACTCGTCCAGGTGGCGCACGTGCAGGCTCATGGTGCCCACCGCGTCCACGCGCGCGTGGCGCGACTCGAAGGTGAGGATGAGCCGGTGCCCGCCGCGCGCCAGGGGGCGCACCTCCGTGGAGGCCAGCTCCACCGGCAGCACGCGCAGGTCCCGCTGCAGGCGGAAGGTGCCCGGCTCGCCCTCGGCGGGCGACAGGCGCAGCTCCGTGCCCCGGGGCAGCACCACCGGCTCGCCCATCTTCCCGGTGGGCTGCGCCCGCACCACCGCGCGCGTGGGCAGCGGCTCCAGGAGGAAGTCGAAGAAGCCCGCGAAGAGGCGGCGCCAGGTGGAGCGCAGGTTGTGCAGCGTGGCGTGGCGCGTCTGCACGGAGAAGAAGGCCATCGCCTCGATGAGGCGGCGCACGTCCGGGTCCTCGCGCTCCAGCGGGGCGGCCGGGTAGCGCTCGTGGAAGCGCTGACGGAAGCGCTCCAGCGAGGCCATCTCCTCGAGGAAGTCCTGGTGCAGGCGGTCGGTGGGGCCGGTCATGACGCGTGCTTCCTCACCCCAGCTTCACCATGGCGCCGGACACGCTGGTGATTCCGGAGGCCTTGAGGTTCGCCATGCCCTGCGCCTCCAGGTCCAGCGCCGCCTGGCCCGCGACCTTCACGTTCAGGCCGTTGAGCGCCGCGTCCGTCTGCCCCACGAGCTTCAGCGTCAGCCCGTCCACCTTCGCCTCGCCACCGGTGGCCTGCATCGACGCGGACAGCCCCTTCAGGGCCAGCGCCGCCGTGGCCTCCACGTTCACCTTCTGCGAGGACGACAGGCTCGCGTCCTGCGTGGCGCTCTGCGTGAGCTTCGCCTGCGTCGTCAACGTCATGTCCTTCGTGCTCTCCACCTTCAGCGTGTCCTGGCTCGTCCACTCCGACGTGCCCTTGGAGAGGAGGGTGATGGTCTGCGCGTCCACCTTGAAGTCCTTGACGGTGACGACGATGCTGTCCGCCTTCTGGACGATGGTGCTGGTGTCGCTCTGCCCGGCCACCTTCGTGGTGATGCTGGTGCCGTCCATCGTGATCGTCTGCAGAATCTTCCCGTCGGCGTTGTCCACCGTGACGGTGATGCCCTTCACCTTGTCCAGCTCGATGGTGCAGACCAGCGTTCCCATGGGTCGTCCTTCACGCCTCCGACTACGTGCCTACGCGGACTCTTCCTTCACCTGGATGGTCAGCGTCCCCTCCTTGATTTCGATGCGGGCCGTGTCCTTCTCGTTCGTCCTCTGCAAGAGGAAGACCGGCTTGCCCTCCGCGTAGGAGTGCTTCATGGACGTCCCGTTTTCCGGTGTCTTTCCGACCAGCAGGTGGGTGCCCTGGCCGTCCGCGGGCATGCGCCCGGTGGCGCGCCAGTCCAGGAAGCGCTTGAGCCAGGCCTTCTGGAAGTCGAGCCCGACGAGCACCCGCTCCCCCTTGTAGGCCGGGAAGTAGAAGTGGCCGGGCAGCAGGTTGGGGTTGAAGGGGAGGGTGACGATTTGATTCTCCCAGAGGGGAATCTTCACCTTGTAGCCGTCCTGGGACGTCTGGCTGTCGGTGTAGGCCTGCCACGTCTCGTGCTTCTGCTCGCCCACCTCGCTGACGATGAGGCCCTCCACGTACCGGGGCCAGGTGGGGGGCGTGTAGGCGGGGAGCTCCACCCAGGTCTCCGCCTGGGCCTCCAGCAGGGTGTGCATGGAGAAGCTGTAGGCGGTGTTCTTGGCCAGGTGCGTCGCGTCCGGGGAGGACGCGACCGCGTCCCCCCGCAACGCGACGGTGCGCACCCGGTACGTGGCCCCCGCCGCCAGCCCCGCCGCCGCCCAGGCCTCCTGGGTGGGCAGCTTGACGAGCGTGCCGGGCACCAGGGCGGTGGCCGGGAAGCGCTTCCAGCCCAGCTCCACCTCCCTGCCACGCACCTTGAGGCGCGCGGTCTCCAGGGACACGCGCGCGTCCACCTCGTTGGTGATGGGGGTGCGCACCAGCACGTCCTGGCGGATGCCGGTGACGGCGCGCTCCTGGGTGATGGGCTTGTTGCTGGGGCCCTCCGCCACGGCGTTGAGGATGGCCAGGTCGTGGCGGGGCACCTCCGGGAAGCGCAGCGCGAGCGCGTCCACCTCCGGGGGCAGCAGGTCCACGGGCTTGCCGGTGGCCGCCTTCGCGGCGGCCAGCGTGTACTTGCCGGCCGCGTAGTCGTACGCCAGCACGCCGTTGCGCGAGTCGACGTACCAGATGAAGAAGTCGTAGAAGCTGGCGCCCTCCTCCGGCGTCAGCCCGAGGAACAACTGGGGGCAGGTGGTGTCCAGCCCCGCGCTCCAGTCGTACGTGAAGGCGACGTGCGAGCCCTTGTGGGCGTCCAGCACGTTCTTCATCGTCTTCTGGGTGTAGAGCACGCAGGGGAAGTGCTGGCTCCACAGGTGCCGCGCCGCGTCCTGGAACGTCACGGCGTAGCGGCGGTGGAGCAGGGGCGCGCCGGGGCCGGGCACCGCGGGCATCTCCACCAGGGAGCGCTCCACCACCAGGCCCTTCACCTTGAGGGAGGTGAGCGCCGGCTGCGGCGCGGCGTCCGTGTGGACGCTCTTCACCTCCAGCTGGCACTCCATGAGGTCCTGCTCGAGGAAGGCCTGCTTGAGCGGATCCTTCTCCAGCCCGCCCGCGGACGTGTTGTCCGCGATGTCGAACGACACGCTCCCGTCGAAGCCCCAGGAGCGCAGCTCCAGCGAGAAGGACTTCACGTCGCCGGCGGGGATGGCGTGCGCGGTGCCCCCCGCGGTGAGGGTGACGGACACGACCAGCCGGTCCGTGAACGTTGCCGGCGTCATGGCTCCTCCTCCACGCGGACGTGTCCGCTGAGGGTGTCGAAGCGCAGGTGCAGCTTGCGCCGCTCGCCCGCGACGGTGCCCACCAGCCCGAAGTGCAGCCACAGCCCCGCGTCGCGCCCGCGCATCGTCAGCTCCACGTTGGACAGCCGCGGCTCGTTGCGGCCGATCTCCTCGCGCAGCTCGCGGGTGAGCGTCTCCACCAGCTCCCGCGTGCCGTACTTCTCCGTGTACTCACCCAGGCCGAAGTCGCGGCGGAAGAAGCCGTAGCCCTCCTTGGTGTTGAGCACGGCCTCCAGGTTGCGGATGACGTGCTCCAGCTCGCCGCGACCTCCACGGGGAGGGCGGCTGTCGCGGGAGGCGAACTTGTCGAAGAAGGACGCGCGCCCCATGGCTCAGGACCTGCGCCAGAAGAGGGACACCTGGGCGCCCTGCAGCGCCGGGGTGGCGTAGAAGGCCAGGCCGTCCTCGCGCAGCGCGAACTGCCACTCCTCGCCCTGGGACAACTGGTACCAGTCGATCTCCGGCCCCAGCGCGTGGGGGAAGGACGGGTGCGGGACGTGGTGGTAGGGGATGCCCTTGAGCGCCATGCGGCGCACGGTGGCCAGGCGCGAGGGCCCGGCGAGCTTCACGCCGTCCACCGGCAACGGCTCACCCGCCTGGCGCCGCTGCACCAGCAGGTACAGCTCGCCCGCCTCGCGCACCTCCGGCGGCAGCGGGTTGAAGAGGAACTGCCCGTCGCGCGAGGTGAAGGCCCGGTGCGTGGCGCGGGTGGACTCCGGCTGGAGCGCGCGCGTGAGCAGCTCCAGCCACCGGGAGAGCCCCTTGCCCGGGGCCTCGTGCTGGTACGCGGGCAGCTTCGCGTCCGGCATCAGCTCCAGGTAGCAGCACGCCTCGAAGTACAGGCGGCGCAGGGCGTCGAAGAACTCGTACGGGTGGGGCGAGATGTGGCGCTGCATGTCGCCGAGCATCGCATGGAGGCGGTGGACCTCGCAGAGCGCCCGGCGCGCGTTGGAGAGACGGTCGGTGCGCAGGTAGCTGTCGGACAGCCGCGCGATGAGCTGGTGCCGGGACTGCTCGAGCAGCGCCTCCAGCCGCTGGAGCAGGGCGCCGAGGAACGGGTGGGGGCCCACCAGCAGCAGTGGAGGCACCAGGTCCTCCGTCAACTGCCACACGCCCTCGGTGTCCCGGCGGAAGACGGCCAGGGGGAGCGTGTCCTTCGCTCCGTCCAGGACCGGCTCCGCGGACAGGCGCAGCTGACGCATGACCCGCTCGAGCACCGGCGGATCCTCCGCGTACAGCCGCACCCCGTCCGCGTTCCCGGTGTCCCCCATGACGTGCAGGTAGATGGTGGCCTCGCCGCGGCCCGTGCCCTCCAGGGAGAAGGGCGGCAGGACGGCGTTGCCGGGGACATCCACCACGAAGCCAGCCGGGGTCACCGCCGTCAACGTCGAGACGGACAGGCTCCCCCCGGCCAGCAACGGCTCGCTCCAGGCCATGGCCGCCACGCCGTAACCCGGCGTGCCGGACAACGAGGCATGGAGGCGGACGTCTGCCTCCAGCGATTCTTCCTGGGCCTCGAAGTGCTCCGGGAGCAGCGTCTGACCGACGTGCCACCGGACCCGGGCGAGCTTGAAGGGGGACATGGTTCGCTTTCGGGCGGGGAGACTAGGCGGTCTCCGTGACGCCCCACTTCTTGACGATGTTCTTGGACGACGCCGCCGCGACGTTGATGGACTGCTCCAGCGTCTTCGGCTTCACGCCGAACTGGAAGCGGAAGTTCTTGGGCGACTGCACCTCGCGCGAGGCGTCGTCCGCCACGGCGATGTTCAGGGCGTCCCCGTTCTTCTCGAGCAGGCCGTTGAGGTCCGCGTCCACGAAGTTGGACTTGAAGTACTTCTTCGCGATGGGGTCGTACTCGTAGATGGCGTACTTGACCACCACCTCCACGTTGGAGAACGTCCCCAGCAGCATCTCCGCGATGGACTGCTTGTTCGCCGTGGAGATCTGCCCGGAGAAGTACAGCGCGTCGGTGACGCCCGTCTCCCACAGGTAGTGGTTGAGCACCGCCACGCACTTGGTGGCCAGCGCCTTGTCCGGCTGCTCCGGGTCGGAGATGGTCTCCTGGTCCGCCTTCAGCGCGATGCCGCCGATGGTGAGCGACAGGATGAAGCCCACCGCCGACTGCTTGTCCTTCTTGAAGTTGAAGCCCTGGTAGACGTCGAGCTCACGAGAGAATTGAGGCATGTCTCACTCCTGTTTGGGTTGGGGATGGTGCGACGGGGAGGACCGCTTCAGCCGAGCCGGGACTCCAGCATCAGCTCCACGTTGAGGCCCTCGAACTGGATGTGCGGGAGGACGGCGACGCGGCAATCGTACCAGCCGATCTCCCCCGTGCGCTGCTCCACCACCACGTTGGTGGCCTTGAACGGGAAGCGCCGCACCGTGAGGTCGTCGGGGCTGGCCACCGTGGTGACGTAGCCGGCGAGCCACGCGTCCAGCTGGCGCTGGATGTAGGGCGCGTCCGCGGTGCTGCCGATGTTGTCGCGCATGATGCACTTCACGTAGTGCGCCAGGCGGGTGATGGAGAACGTGTAGGCCATGTTGGTGACCAGCTGCGAGTTCTCCGAGTCCTTCGGGTCCTTGAAGCGCTTGGCGACCTTGGCGGACTGGGTGCTGAAGAACGTCGCCTCGCTGGTGCCCTTGCGGTACACGAGCGGGATGAAGCCGCACCGGGCGAACTCGAACTCGCGGTAGTCCGGGATGGCGATCTCCACCGGCGCCTTGAGCTCCTCCTGGCCGCGGAGGATGAACGTGTCCACGGGCAGGCCGGTGAGCAGGCCGCCGCCCTTGGGGCCGCGGATGGACTGGCACCAGCCGGAGTTCTCGAACGCCTTCACCATGTTGCGGGCGAAGAGGATGGCCGAGTTGCCCCACAGGTACTTGTTGGAGTCACCCGACGCGTCCTCGGTGAAGTGCAGGTCGTCGCAGGGGTTCTTGTCCGGGTGCCAGGGCAGGCGCAGCACGTAGCGCGGGAAGGTCAGGCCCAGGTAGGCGGCCTCCTCGCTGTCGCGCAGCTCGTTCCAGCGGCCGTAGCGCGGGTGGGCGAGCGCGCCCTCCAGGTCCTTGATGGCCTCCATCTCCTCGACCTTCTCGCAGCCGAAGAACTTGGGGCTCACCGCGGAGATGAACGGGCAGTGCGCGGCGTTGGCCACCTTGCCCATGGCCGTCAGCCACTTGATGTCCGTGGGCGTGGAGGAGAACTCGTACAGACCCACCATGGCGCCGAAGGGCTTGCCGCCGTACTGGTCGTACTCGTTGATGTAGACCTTGTTGAACAGCGCGCCCGCGAACACGTCCGCGGAGTTGTTCTCGAAGTCCTGGCCCAGCTCGCCCTGCGCCGCGTCCAGCAGGTCGATGGCGACGTTGGCCTTGAAGTTGGTGTGCGTGACCAGGTCCTCGAGCCCGCGCCACGACGACTCCATCTTCTGGAAGTCCTCGTGGTGGAGGATCTCGTTCATCTGGTCGTCGATCATCGCGTCGATGCGGCTGACGACTTCGAGCACCTTGCCCTTGTCGAAGCGCACCGCGTCGCCGGCGTCCGTGGGCGCCGCCGGCACGTTCTGCACCAGCGCGGCGAGCGCGGACATGAAGCGCGCCTCGATGGTGACTTGCTTCTCGTCGAGGGCGGGGACGAACTTCTCGGAGATCATCGGCTTGGCGTCCGCGGGACGCTCCAGCCGCACGCTCTTGAACAACCCGGGCAGATAAGAGGTTTCAGCCATGGTGGTGATTACCTTGAGTGGAAAGGGTTGGGAGGAAAGGGGCTCACGAGTTCACGGTGACCGTCGCGGGGGCCGGGGCCCTCGCGGTGGCGTCGGCCGCGCCGCTCGCCGCGGGCGCGCCCTGGGGGTCGCTGGCGGGCGCGGCGGACTTGGCCGGCAGGCGCAGCGACTCGTAGTCCTTCAGCTCCGCGAGCACCGCCTTGAGCGCGTCCTTGTCGGAGAACAGCTGGTAGACCAGGTTGCGCAGCGCCTTCTGGTTGTCGATGCTGGACTGCATCTCCAGCAGCAGCTTCTTGAGCAGCCGCAGCGCCTTGAGCTTGGGGACGTGGTTGACGATCTCGTCCGGGTGGAACGACTTCATCTTCGTGACGGGCAGCTCGACGTCCAGGTCGGCCTCCACGTCCGGGTTGATGCGGTTGGGCACCTGGAAGCGCAGGGACATCTTCATGTCCGCCATCAGGTCGTCGAGGTTGCGCCCGTTGACGGAGCGCAGCTTGCGCGCCTCGAGGTCGACCTTCCGGTCCTCGGAGGAGCCCAGCGAGAAGTCGCCGAGCATCAGCAGGCGCAGCGGCAGGTTCACCGTCTCCTGCTCGCCGTTGATGGTGGTGCGGTACGTGAGCGTGATGCGCGACTTGGGCAACTGTTCCTGGATTGACATGGCTTGTGTTTCTCCCCTCTGGTGGAAGGCCTTCCTGCCCGGTGGTGACACCGGGGTCCTGCGAGTCACTGCGAAGCGGGTGCGCGGCGCGGCGGCGACGTGTCGCCGGAGAAGAGGACGACCTGGCGGGCGACGTCCTCGGGGCCACCGATGATGGGCTCGTAGCCCAGGTGGCTGGAGTCCTCGATGCGGGCGTGGCCGTGCTGGTCGCGGAGCACCAGCATCACCGTGAGGAACACCGGGGTGTCCGTCAGGTGCGGCAGCACGCGCGAGCGCAGCCGGCGGCGCGCCTCGATGGCCCACGGCGTGCCGGTGCCGCTGAAGGACTCGTCGATGTAGAGCCACGCCTCCATTCCGCCGGTGGGCACGGTGGCGAAGCCGCCCATCGCCGTGCCGTCTCCCAGCGCGGCGCCGCCCAGCCGGATGCCGCGCGTGTCGATGCGCTGGCGGCGGGTGGAGCGGCGCACGCGGACGTCCGCCTCCGGGAACGCGAGCGAGAACAGCCAGTGCAGCGTGCTGGGGCAGCTCGGGCGCAGCAGGCGCAGCCGGTGCGCGGCGGACTGCTCCCAGCCGGGCAGCAGCGACGCGTCCCGCTCCGGGAACAGGCCCGCGAAGCGCGCGCGCAGGAGCAGGTGGTCGAAGTAGCCGAGGAACGTCTCCAGCGAGTCGTGCTCCAGCCGCTCCATGGCCTTGAGGAAGAAGGAGGGCAGGGGGGACTGCACGCTGAGCAGGCCCAGGTTGACGGTGATGATGGCGCGGCGCGGCTGGCGCGCGAACTCGATGGAGTGGATGAGCCGGGGCGCGTGCACGGTGCCGCGGTGGCTCCGCAGCTCCAGGTCGTCCGGGCCGTAGCCCTCCTGGGCGAGCAGCTCCACGAGCGCGGGCATGTCGAAGGCGCCGATGCGCTCGGCGATGCGCTCCTCGATGGACGCGGCGGGCGGCGTTCCCTCTGGGAGGGGCGTGGCGTCGAGCATGGCGTCAGTCCTCCTCTTCCTCGGGCTCGCCCTCCGACTGGGCGAGGAATGCGTCCAGGTCCACGCGGTACAGCTGCTCCAGCGCTCGCATCGGCAACGCGTCGGAGTTGTGCAAGAAGGGCTCCAACCCCCGCGCGTGGGTGCTGAGGCCTGCGTAGAAGCGCGTGAAGAGGGTGGGCAGGTAGAGGCGCGGGTCGAAGCGCTCCACGGTGGTGAGCACGTCGGCCGCCACCACGCCCGCCTTGGTCATCTCTCCGCGTGCCAGCAGGACGCTGAATGCGTCCAGCTTGCGCAGGAGCAGCTCGAGCGCGGGGGAGAGGGGGATGCCGGGCGCGGGCGGCGGCGGAGGGGCGGCGCGGGTGGGCGGCGCGTCGCGCTTCGCGTCCTGGCCGGCGCGCGGTGCGTCCTCGTTGGACGCGGCCGTCAGGTCGGCGGTCTGCGCCGCGGCCGCGGCGGCCGGGGCCGCGGGCAGCGAGTCGACGTGGCGCTTGAGCCAGTTGGCCAGGTTGCGGAAGGGCTCCTCGCAGCCGTTCTTCGGCAGGGCCACGGGCAGCGCGGTGAGGATGGCGTCGGTCAGCGCGAGCGCGGCCTCGAGCGGCGGGCGGATGTCCGCCTCGCACCAGCGCTGCCAGGCCGCGTCCTTCTTCTGCTCCGAATAGGTCAGGTGCTTGTTGAGCGTGCGCAGCAGCCAGCGCAGCCCCGTGTCGAGGAACACGTCGCGCTTGGAGACGGGCCCCAGCGCGGGGAAGCTCGTGGTGAGGACCTGCTGGAGCGAGCGGAACAGGCTCGGCATCGCCACCAGTCCCCGCTCCCGGAAGGCACCGAAGAGGTAGGGGCCGATGATGCGCGCGTCGTTCACGCCCGCGCGCAGCAGCGCCTCCGCGCCGCACGCCGCCCGGTCGTAGTCGCCGCTGGAGATGGCGTCGGTGACGGCGTCCAGTCGCGCGTCGGGCTCGTCGGGCGAGGTGTCCTGGGGCGGCTCGCCGCTCAGCGCGCGCTCGAGCAGGGTGCCGTCGAAGGGCACCTGGGTGGCGGAGGCGTCAGCCATCGATGACCTTCATCTGTCCGGGGGAGACGACCTGGATGACGCCGCCGTAGGAGCACATCAGCTTCGAGTTGCTCTCCAGCGCGGGCGCGCTGCCCACCATCAGCTTGGGGCAGCCGGGGACCCACGGCGCCGCGGTGGCGGGGACGCAGGGCATGGGGGTGAGCACGCCCAGCGCCGCGGCCGTCGCGGCGGCCACGGTGGGGTTGGCCATCGACTGGCACATCCCGAAGGGCGGGATGTTCAGCATGGGCTTGTTGTCGAGGATGTTGGCCGCGGGCGTGGGCGCCATGACCTTGTTGGTCGGCAGCACCACGAGTGACGACGGCGCCACGCCGAAGCTGCATTGCAGCACCGCTCCCATGACGACCTGGGCTCCCATGCGCGCACCCCGTGGGCGTCGACGGCCCCGGGATGGGGCTCGGACGCTGATCCACGACATTGCGCGGCGCGTGCCAGCGCCCCCTCCGCGGTGTTTCCCTCGGGACGTTGCGCCCGGAGCGGAAAAGGGGGGAGGGGGTACGCGTTGCCCGGGGACGCGGTCGCGTCCGCCCCGTACGCGACGGGGGGCGGGCTAGGTGGATCCGGAGCGGCCGTCGTCGCCCGGCGCGCGGGCGGTCTCCCGGACGCGGTCCCGCAGGGCGGTGAGCGCCTGGAACAGCGGGTCCGAGTTCTTCTGGTGGAGCGCGCCGGTGAGGTACTGGGCCCGGCACCACGGGTCGTCGACGCGGCCGTCCTCGGTGCGGTGGGGCAGCAGCCGGAACAGCTCGATGCGGTCCGGCAGGTGTTCGGCGCCCAGGCGCAGCTCCAACCGGCGGCGGATCTCCTGCCGGCGAGGGTTCGCCTCGCTCTCGAAGTGCGAGGCCTCCTCCGCGCCGGTGAAGACGAGCAGGACGTGGCGGTGGTGGCCGGACGGGCCGCCCGTGGGGGCCACGGCCACGGAGGCGCCCTGGCTGAAGGGCAGGTCGCCGAGCGCGTCGACCACCTCGGCGGCGGGGTAGACGCGGCCCTCGCGGCGCGCGTCGCGGGTGCCGGAGAACAGGTACTGGCCGCGCTGGCGGGCGAGGATGACGTAGCCGGGGGGCCGCTCCTCGTCGGGCAGCGGGGTGAAGAGGCCCATCTCCCCGACGGCCTCCTGGCCGCTCATGTTGACGTCCCGCAGCGCCCAGGCGCGGCCCGGGGCGGGCGCGAGCCCGACGTTGAACTCCCCCGCGCGCCGGCGGGAGGCGAGCACCACGCCGCCCTCGGTGGCGTCGACGAGGACGTGGCTGCGAGGCACCGCGCCCAGGTCGCTCTGGCGCATCCAGTCCCGCCAGGCCTCCCAGTCGAGGGGCTCGTCGGCGCTGCGGAACCAGTGGGCGACGTTGCGCAGCGCCCCCGCGCGCGCCCGCGTCAGCGTCTCCCGCAGGGCGGGGGACACGCCCAGCGCCCGCAGCGGGTGCTCCGTGAGCCGGGAGGGGGCGCGCTCCAGGTCCGCGGGCTCCACGTGGAGGAAGGTGGCGCCGCGCAGCAGCGTGGCGAACAGCAGCGCCGGCTGGTGCTGGAGGAAGTGGAAGCCCGGCGCCGCGAGGTGCTCGCCGGGCCCCAGCGCGAAGGTGAGCAGCCCGTCGCACAGCGCCGCGGTCCACGCGCGCTCCGCGCTGAGCGGCACCGGCGCGTCCGGCGGGTCCACCAGCGGCGAGAAGAGCAGGGCGACCGTCTCGCCGGGGCGGTAGGTGTGCGAGGTGAACGAGGGCGCGACGTTGCCCTGGGAGCGCAGCAGGAGCGCCTCGAAGCCCTTGAACAAGGGGGCCTGGTGGGCCTCCGCGGAGAGGTGGTCCGGCGCCAGCTTCGCCAGCCGGCGCGACAGGAAGTGCGTCCCGGTGGGCGGCAGCAGGCTGACGCAGGCGCCCAGCTTCAAGGAGGCCATGAGCGACACGAGCAGCTCCGGCCCCAGGGCGTGGATGAGCGCCACCTTCGCGCCGGGTTTGACGCCCTGGGCGGCCCACTCGGCGGCGCGCCGCGACGCGCGGTCGGCCAGGTCGCGGTAGCCCAGCACCTGCCAGCCGCGCACCGGCTCCCAGCCCCGGAACGCGACGGCGGTGGCGTCGGCGTGGCGGACGACCAGGTCGTGGAAGAAGTCGTGGTGCTGTCCGGGCCGGCTCTTCGGCGCGGGCGTGCCCCGGCTCGCGTGGTGGTTGGCCAGGGCCGTGACGAAGCCCTCCGGGTCGCTCCAGCTCTCCTGGAGCCACGCCGGAAGGCCCTCTTCGGCGGTGGGGGCGTCGAGCTGTCGGAGGATGTCGCGGAGGTCGAAGGGCATGTCGGACGCTTTCCCGGCGGGAGTCTACGCGACGGGCATCCACGCCCGTCCATCACGCCCGGGAAGCAAGGGACTGGCCAACCTCGACGGACGTCCAGCGGTCGGAGCCGGGGGCGTGTCGCGGATCTCCACTACGGGGCGCGAGCAAACGCGACAGGGATTGGAGGGATTTCCGGCGTAGGGGGTTGAGTAGGACAACCCGTGTTGGCCTAGTCTCACTGGCATGATCATCGCCATCCCCCGTGAAACGGTGCCGGGTGAGAGGCGGATCGCGCTCGTGGCGGAGAGCGTGAAACGCCTCGTCGGCAAGAAGCACGAAGTGGTGATTGAGCGAGGGGCCGGGTCGGGCGCGGAGTGCTCGGACGAGGAGCTCCAGGCCGCGGGCGCGCGCATCGAGCCGAGCGTGGAGGCCCTCTACTCCGGCGCGGACCTGCTCCTGAAGATACAGCCGCCGGACGCGGCGGAGGTGGAGCGGCTCAAGCCGGACTCGGTGCTGGTGAGCCTGGCGTATCCCCTGGCCCAACCCGGGTTGGCCCGGGAGGTGGCGAAGCGGCGGGTGACGCTGCTCGCGGTGGACATGATTCCCCGCACGACGCTGGCGCAGATGATGGATGTCCTCAGCTCGCAGGCCACCATCGCGGGCTACCGCGCGGTGCTGCTGGCGGCGGAGGCGCTGCCGAAGCTGTTCCCCATGCTGATGACGGCCGCCGGCACGATTCCCCCCGCCAAGGTGCTGGTGCTCGGCGCGGGCGTCGCGGGGCTGCAGGCCATCGCCACGGCGCGCCGGCTGGGGGCGGTGGTGGAGGCCTACGACGTGCGGCGCGTGGTGAAGGAGCAGGTGGAGAGCCTGGGCGCGCGCTTCGTGAACATCGACATCGAGGACGCGGCGGGGGCGGGCGGCTACGCGAAGGAGCTGGGCGAGGAGGCGAAGAAGCGACAGGCGGAGGTGCTCGCGGCGCACGTCGCGAAGTCGGACGTGGTCATCACCACGGCGCAGGTGCCGGGGCGGCGCGCGCCGCTGCTGTTGCCCGCGGACATGGTGCGGCGGATGAAGAGCGGCTCGGTGGTGGTGGACATCGCCGCGGAGCAGGGCGGCAACTGCGAGCTCACGCGCGCGGGCGAGCGCGTCCGCACGGAGACGGGCGTCACCATCATCGGGGAGAAGAACCTGCCCAGCCAGTTGTCGGTGCACGCGAGCGCCATGTACTCGCGCAACATGGAGAAGCTCCTGGCGCACGTGACGGACAAGGACGGCGCGCTCGTGTTGGACGTGGCGGATGAAATCGTGAAGGGAATGCTCATCACCCGCGGCGGCGAGGTCGTCCATCCCGCCGTGGCGGACGTGGCCATGCGGGAGGGGTGACATGTCGCTGACGCTCATCTTCGGCTTGTACGTCTTCTTCCTGGCGGCCTTCACGGGCTATCAGGTCATCTCCAAGGTCCCCCACCTGCTGCACACCCCGTTGATGGCGTTCACCAACGCCATCTCCGGCATCTCGCTGGTGGGCTCGCTGCTGGCGGCCGGGGGGCACTACGGGGGGCTCTCCACGGTGCTGGGCGCGGTGGCGGTGCTGGCGGCCTCCATCAACGTGGTGGGGGGCTTCCTCATCACCGACCGCATGCTGCGCATGTTCAAGAAGAAGGGCGGTGCGCGATGACGCTCTCGCTCGCGGAGACGTTCGTCCAGTTGTTGTACCTGGCCGCGTCCATCCTCTTCGTGCTCGGCCTGCGCGACCTGGGCGACGCGCAGACGGCGCGCCGGGGCGTGTTGCTCGCGGAGGTGGGCATGGTGGCCGCCGTGGCGGGCACGCTGCTCTACGGCGTGGGCGTGTCGGGCGTCATCGTGCGGTGGGAGTGGATCGTCGGCGCGCTCCTCATCGGCTCGGCGGTGGGCACGGGCATGGGCTTGTGGATTCCCATGACCAAGATGCCCGAGCGCATCGCGCTGTCGCACGCCTTCGGCGGCCTCGCGGTGGGGCTGGTCGGCGTCGTCGAGTACCTGGAGCATGGCGGCGCGCGGATGAGCACGCTGCAGATCACCGCCACGGGGCTGGAGGTCGCGCTGGGCGCGCTGACCTTCACCGGCAGCCTCATGGCCTTCGGCAAGCTCCAGGGCTTCATCACCGGGCGCCCCGTCACCTACGCGGGGCAGAACGCCTCCAACATGGCGATGATCGCCGGCACCCTGGGCTTGATCGGCCTGCTCGTCTACCAGCCGGACGCGGCGTGGGCCTTCTACGTGGTGGCGACGCTGGGCGTGTTGCTGGGCGTGCTGCTGGTGCTGCCCATCGGCGGCGCGGACATGCCGGTGGTCATCTGCCTCCTCAACTCGTACGCGGGCCTGGCGGCGGCGGCCACGGGCTTCGCGCTGGGCAACAACGTCCTCATCATCTGCGGCGCGCTGGACGGCTTCTCCGGCTTCCTGCTGGGGATGATGATGTCCAAGGCGATGAACCGCTCGTTCTCCAACGTGCTGTTCGGCGCGTTCGGCGCGGCGCCGGAGGTGAAGGCCGTCACCGAGGGCGCGGCGCCGGCCGGGCCCGCGCCCAACGTGGGCAGCGTGGAGGAGGCGGCGGAGGTGCTGCGCGCCGCCCGCTCCGTCATCGTCGTCCCCGGCTACGGCATGGCGGTGTCCCAGGCCCAGCACGCGGTGCGCGACCTGGCCAACGTGCTGCAGACCCACGGGTGCGAGGTCCGCTACGCCATCCACCCGGTGGCCGGACGCATGCCCGGCCACATGAACGTGCTGCTCGCGGAGGCGAACGTCCCCTACGACCACCTCTTCGACCTGGACGTCATCAACGACGACTTCTCCGCGACGGACGTCGCGCTGGTGGTGGGCGCCAACGACGTCGTCAACCCGGCCGCGCGCTCGAACCAGAGCAGCCCCATCTACGGGATGCCCATCCTCGCGGCGGACATGGCGAAGACGTGCGTGGTGCTCAAGCGCTCGCTCAACACGGGCTTCGCCGGCATCGAGAACGAGCTCTTCGTCCGCTCCAACACGATGATGGTGCTGGGGGACGCGAAGAAGACGCTGACCCAGTTCACCGCCGCGCTGAAGGAGTAGGTACAACGCGGGCATGACGTCCAGGTCCGCCTCCCTCCCCGTCGTGCTTCGCGAGGCCACGGCGGCCGATGCCGAGCTGCTCGCCCGGCTGCTGCGCGAGTCCTTCGAGGAGTACCGGGGGCGCCTGGAGCCCCCCTCCAGCGCGCACGGCAAGACGGCCGAAGCGGTGGCGCGGGAGCTGCGCGACGGCGGCGCCTTCGTGGCGGAGGCCGGCGACGGGCCGGTGGGCTGCGTCTTCTTCCACGTCCGGGACGACCATGTGTACCTGGACCGGCTCTCGGTGCTGCCCGCGTTCCGGGGACGGGGCGCGGCCCGCGCGCTGATCCACGCGGTGGAGGCGCGGGCCCTGCGGGAGGGCCGCTCCCGCGTGCGGTTGTCGGTCCGGCTCGCGCTGAAGGACCACCACGACCTGTACGCCCGGCTGGGTTACTTCTTCGTCACGTGGGGGACGCACGAGGGCTTCGCGTCGCCCACGTTCCTCGTCCTCGAAAAGGGGCTCTGAGCAGGGGGTGCTGGAGGTTTTCGGCGGCAGTTGTATGTGAATGGGCGATACACCGCCTGCCATGTCGGAGTCCTGGCGGACAATTCCGCTGAGCCTCTGTTTCAGGTGTGGACCCTGGTCACCTTCGCGCAGAGACTCTCCGTTGACGAAATCGCCCGTCGGCATTCCATTGTTGGGGTTCGGATGGTGAAGGGCGGGGTGGATGCTAGGAGCTTGCGCATGGTCGGGGACTCAGGGGATGGCAAGGCTTACCCGGGTGGTCGCCCGGTGAGCGCCGCGACGCCGGAAGGCGAAGGCACCCCCGTGCTCGGCGGCGTGTCCGAGGCGGAGCTGGACGTCTTCGTCGGCAAGCTGCGCACGGACAAGAACCTCCACGTCCCCGCCGCGTCACAAGGCCGCGAGCGCGCGGACGTGCACGGTGAGCGGCTGCACAAGGGCGTGCGGCGCTCCCTCGTGTCCGCGGCGCTGGTGGAGACGGCGGCGGCGGAGTCTCCCGCGGTGGAGGCGCCCGTCGCGGCGCCGGCCGTGAAGCATGCGTGGTTCGTGTCGTTGGCGGGGCAGCCGGCGGGGCCGTTCGACGCGGAGGCGCTGAAGGCGCCGTGGGAGCGCGGAGAGCTGGGGCCGGACTCGCTCTGCTGGCGCGAGGGCTTCCAGAACTGGTTGCCGCTGAGCCAGGTGCCGGAGCTGACGCAGGCGCTCGTGCCGCTTCCCCAGGACCTGAACGCGGCGGTGGACCTGGCCCTGTCGGAGCTGGCCGCCGCCCCGGACTTCGCGCCCCGGGGCGCGGAGGGCTTGTTGTCGCTGGCGGCGGGAGAGACGGTCGTGATTCCCGAGGCGGCGCTGCCCATGGCGACGTCGCTCGAGGCGGGCGCGACCTGGGCGGCGACCAAGCCCGTGGAGCCCGCGGGCACCCACCCGGTGCTGTCGTCTCCCTCGCCGATGGAGGCCGTCGCGGAGCGCGTCGAGGTGCGCTGGCGCGGGGGCTGGTGGTTCACCCTGGCGGGTGGCGTGGCGGGCGGGGTGACGGTGGCGCTCGTCCTGGGGCTGTGGGGCGGCTGGGAGGGCGCGTCCGCGCTGATGGGGCGCATGCGCGCTTCGATGAGCTCCCAGGCGGCCAGGCCCGTGGCGGAGCCTCCCGCGCCCGTCCAGCCGGAGCCCGTCGTCGTGGCGCCTCCCGCGCCTCCGGTGACGCCTCCCGTGGAGCCGCCGGTCGTCGTTTCGGGCGGCGCGACGGATGGGGCGGGGACCTCCGCGGAGGGCGGTGTCGCGCAGGCCGCGCTGGCGGGGACGTCCTCGACCGGGGCGGTGGGCACCGCCACCGGGGCCGCGACCGACGTCCGGCCCGCGCTGACGGGGGTGGCGAAGGTGGAGCGCGGCGGCGCCTTGCCGGTGCTCTCGGGGGCGGGGACGGGGTTGGCCGTGGCCGCTGGCTCCAAGGCCTCGCAGGCCCGGGTCGAGCGTGAGGTGGAGGCACCTCCCCGCGCCTTGGCCGCGACGTCCCGCCTGGGCGAGGTCCCGCTGACGTCGCAGGCGCGCCCCGTGGCGCCGACGCCCGCGCCGGCGCCCGCGCCCGCGAAGCCGAAGCCCGCGACGGACGATGGCGACGACCTGGGCCTGGACGAGGACTACGACCGGGAGTTGTCGGGCCCGGTGGGCGGCGCGACGACGCGAGAGGCGCCGCGAGCCGTCTACATCCCGCCGGTGGCGCCCATCCGCAACCCGCGCGAGACGCTCACCCAGTCGGACGTCTTCGAGGTGGTGCTCGCCAACAAGGGCGAGGTCACCCGGTGCGCGGACGTCAAGCCACGGCCGGTGATGGAGGGGGAGCGCGTGGTGGTGCGCTGGTCCATCCTCCCCAGCGGCGAGGTGGGCGAGGTCGTCACGGAGACGGCCACGCTGAAGGGCACCGCGTTCGCGCGCTGCATCGAAGGGAAGGTTCGCTCCTGGGTCTTCCCCAAGCACCAGGAGCAGGGGGGGCCGGTGCGCTTCCCGTTCGTGTTCTGATCTCCGTTTCCACCTCGGGAGCGCGCGCATGCCTGCCTATGTCGTCTTCGAGGTCGCGGTGCATGACGTGCAGACCTACGCGCGCTACAAGCAGCTCGCGCCGCCCTCCGTCGCCCGCTACGGCGGGCGCTACCTGGTGCGCGGCGGCGCGACGGAGGCGCTCGAGGGGACGTGGCAGCCCCCGCGCTTCGTCATCATCGAGTTCCCGTCCACCGAGCAGGCCCGCGCCTGGTGGTCCTCACCCGAGTACGCCGCGGCGAAGGCGCTCCGCCACGTCAGCGCGCACACGATGATGCTCCTCATGGACGGGCTGCCCGCGGAGACGCCGCTCTCGCTGGCGTCCGCCGGGGCGAGCCCCGCCTCCGAGCCTGCCTGAGCCTCACGTCATGTCCCCCGCGCCTCGTGTCCGTGGTGGGTGGCTGGCCCGCGCGTTGTTGCCGCTGCTGCTGGCGGGCTGTGGCGAGGACGCGGCCCCCAAAGACGAGGACCTCCTCACGTCGCTGTCCTCCATCCCCGGGCTCACCGTCCGGGAGGAGCCCGTCGGCGCCCACCTCCCGGAGGGGTCGCGCTTCTTCGTCATGGAGTTCGACCAGCCCGCGGACCACGCGCGGCCGGAGGGGCTCCGGTTCCGCCAGCGGCTGACGCTGCTCCACGTCTCCAGCGCCGCGCCCATGGTGCTCTACACCGGCGGCTACTTCGTCTCCACGGAGCCCTCGCGGCGCGAGCCCACGCAGCTGCTCGGCGCCAACCAGCTCTCCGTCGAGCACCGCTTCTTCGGCCCCAGTCGTCCCGAGCCCGCGGATTGGGACCTGCTCACCATCCGGCAGTCCGCCGACGACTTCCACCGCGTCGTCGAGTCATTCAAGCCGTTGTATCCGGGGAGCTGGGTGTCGACGGGCGCGAGCAAGGGCGGCGAGACGATGGTGTTCTTCCGCCGCTTCCATCCGGACGACGTGGACGCCACGCTGGCGTACGTCGCGCCCATCGCCCGCTGGGACGACGCGCGCTTCGTCGACTTCCTGGACACGGTGGGGACCCCCGCGTGCCGGGCGCGGCTGAAGGCGTTCCAGCGCGCGGTGCTGGAGCGGCGCGACACCTTGCGCCCCCTGGTCGACGCGCTGGTGGCCCGCCAGGGCTTGTCGTTCGAGCACCTGGGCGCCGAGCGCGCGCTGGAGCACGCCGTCATCGAGCACAACTTCTACTTCTGGCAGTACGACGACGCCTCGCGCTGCGACGCGCTGCCCGACGCGTCCGCCACCGACGCGCAGCTGCTCGAGGCGCTGGACGGCCTGGTGGGCCTGTCCTCGTTCGCGGACGCGGACGTGGACGCCTATGGCCCGTACTACTTCCAGGCGACGCTGGAGCTGGGCTATCCGCGCCCGTTCGAGGCGCACCTGGGCGATCTGCTGCGCCACCCGGGCACGGACGTCCCCCAGGTGTACGTCCCGCGTGGCACGGCGCCCGTGTTCCGTCCGGAGGCCATGCCGGACGTGCAGGACTGGGTGTCCCGGCAGGGCGAGCGGCTGATGTTCGTCTACGGGGGGAACGACCCGTGGAGCGCCGCGCCCTACGTGCTCGGAGGCGCGCGCGACTCGTTCCTGTTCACGGTGCCCGGGGGCAACCACGGCGCGCGCGTGGGCCTCCTTCCGGAGCCCGAACGCACCGAGGCCCTGGACATCCTCCGCCGGTGGATGGGCGGAAGCACCAGGGCCTCGCGACTGCAATCAAGAGACTGGAGACTCGAGCCGGAGGGCGAGGAATTCGGGCCCCACCCTCCGCGCTCGGGTCGGCGCTAGTTCACGCCGACGGCGGTCCAGCTCTCCTTCACCTTCTTCACCTCGGTCGAGTCCGCGCCGTACAGGTCGGTGGCGGCCTTGACGGTCGCCTCGCGGGCCTGGGCGAACGTGGTCTTCGGCGTCATGTAGTGGGCCAGGGCGCGGTAGTAGATCTTCAGGCCCTTGTCCATGCCGATGCCGTCCTTGACCTCGATCTTCGAGGTGCGGTTCGTGCCGCCGTTGGCCAGCAGGTAGAACGCGTTGTTCGCGATGCCGCTGGAGCCGTGGACCTCGGTCTGCTTCGGGTAGTTCTTGTAGTTGTCGATGGAGTACCCGTCCTTGGTCGGGTCGTCCATGTAGCGCAGGCCGTCCTCGTTATCGCCGTTCGTCGGCGTCCAGGCCGTCTCGCCCACCGTCCAGTTGAACTTCACGGACGGGTTCTGGGTGGAGGCGTACCACTCCACGCCCGCGCCCATGATGTCGCTGAACGCCTCGTTCAGACCACCGGACTCGCCGCTGTAGATGAGGCCGGCGGTGCGCTCGGTGAGGCCGTGGGCGATCTCGTGGCCCGCGATGTCCAGCGCGGTCAGCGGACCGGAGTCCACGCCGTCGCCGTCGCCGTAGCTCATCTTCTCGCCGTCCCAGAACGCGTTCACGTAGTTGGTGCGCACGTGGACGTAGGAGTTCAGGGCCTCGCCGGCGCCGTCGATGGAGTCACGGCCGAGGACGTTCTTCATGAAGTCGTAGGTCATCGCCGCGCCGTAGTGCGCGTCGACCGCCGCCTTCGTGCGGGCGCCGTCGGTGGCCTCGCCCCAGATGTCGTTGTCGTCCGTCAGCTGCGTCTTGCCGGAGGCCGTCGACTTGTTCATCGCGTCGTAGGTGTTCACGCCCTTGCCGCGCGTGGAGTCCTCGAGCACGTACTTGCCGTCCGCCTTCTGCGTGGTCTTCAGGTCCACCTTGCCGCTGTACAGCGACGTGTCGTCGATCTTGCCCGTGTCCGGCTTCGGCTCCTCGGGGGGCTTGACCTCCTTCGGGGTGACCGTGAGGCTCCAGCTGTTCAGCTTGCCGGTGTCGAGCTTGGCCATGTCCTCGACGGTGAGCGTCCACTCGCCCTTGGCCTTCTCGCCCGCGAACTGGCTCAGGTCGAACGAACCCTTGATGTCGTCCGTGCTGCCGCCCGTGCGGTTGTGCACCACGGCGCTCTTGCCCGAGGGGCTGGTCACGGTGACCTTCAGGTCGCCCTTGAACGTGTGGTTGATGTCCAGGTCGAGCTTCAGCTTCTCCACCTCGACGTCCTGGTCGATGGAGACCTTGGACGTGACGGTGCTCTTGTCCTTGATCTCCGCGGGGGTGGTGTTCGTCGCGGTGATGTCCGCGGCGCGGCCCAGCTTCTTGTTGGAGCCGAAGAAGCCGTCGATCTGGTTGTACGACTCGAAGATCTTCCCGGTGTTCGCGTCGACCAGGTAGTTCTGCTTGCGCGGACGGTGCGTCTCATCCACCTGCGTCAGGTTGGTGACCTCGACGCGGTAGGCGGAGTGGTACTCGCCGGCCTTGTCCTGGTAGATGACCCGCTCGGCCGTCGGCTGACGGTCCGGCTTCTGGCCGAAGTCCTTGCGCGCGATGTCGATGGCGGCCTGCGGGTTCAGCTTGGGCTGCTCACGGCCCAGGCCCGCGGGAATCGTGGACTGGTCGCCGCTGACGCTGGAGACCTTGCCGTCCTTGTCCAGGTGGGTGACGACCTGCTCGCCGAACACCTTCACGCCCTCGTGGACGCGGTTCAGGCGGACGTGCGTCATGCCGATGTTGTCGCGCTCCACGCTGGTCGCGGCGAACGTCGCGGCCTGGGGCAGCAGCGTCTGCGCGCCCTTGAGCGGGTTGAGGTGGTTCAGCGACGTCTGGATCGCCTGCTGCGCGGCGGGCGTCGTCAGGGCCAGGCGGCCGGCGTTCACCGGAACCTGCGTCAGCGTCTTCTCCGCCCGGGCCAGCTCGGAGGTGCGCGCCGCGGGGCCGAAGCCGTCCTTCACGGACAGGGGCGCAGTCTTGGCGGTGTTCTTCTTCTGGGTGTCAGCCGTGTTGGCCGGACGGACGGACACAGGCTTGGTGTCGACTCGACGGATGGTCATCAGACGCTCATTGACTGCGGGGGATGCTGAATTGTCGCGCCCGTGTCACTGGAGTTTCGGATGTTGATGCCGCGGCGGGCCATTCCTGCTTAACCCGCTCAAAATTGCCTGTGTTTCAGTGTTTTCGGCTGTTTTCAGGGACGGGGAGTGGCCCGAGGGCGCTCCGGCAGTGCGTCCCTTCCTCTGGGAGCCTGGAGGCCTTTCCGATTATTTCGACGGATTTTCGCCGGATTTTTCCAGCCCAGGTGGCGGACAAACCGGTGTTTCCCTGGCTGGGCCGTGGATCAGCGGCCCACGGGGCTCAGGGGGGCGCAGGGGCCTCAGGGGCCTCCGAAGAAGGAGACCTCGAGCACGCGCACGAAGAGGTTGCAGGCGGCGTGGAACAGGGCGGCGCCGACGACGGTGCCGGTGCGCTCCCGCATCCAGCCGAAGAGCAGGGCGGGGAAGAAGACCGACAGCCGCCAGGCCTGGAAGATGGCCAGGTGCCCCAGGGCGAAGAGGAGCGCCGTCACCCAGAAGGCGGGCCCCAGCCGCGCGCCCAGCACCTTGCGTCCCTGGGGCCAGGCATCGCGCAGGCGGGCCTGGAGATAGCCCCGGTAGAAGAACTCCTCCGGCAGGGCGACGACGAAGAGCTGATCCACGACCCACTCGCCGAAGCGGGGCGGCAGCCGGAGGTGGAAGTGGGTCTCGCCGCTCAGGGGCGTCACGAAGCGCGACAGGGGCTCTGGCAGGTGCGGCAGGACCTGGGTGAAGCCCGCGAAGGCGAGGAAGAAGAGCGGACCGACGATGGCCGCGAGCACCAGGAACAGGCGCACGTCCTCGCGCCAGGCGCGCAGGCTGAGCCCGTAGTCGCGGTAGTCCTCGTCGCGCCAGCGCATGGGGATGAGCGGCAGGTAGAGGAAGCCCACCGTGGCCACGAGCTTGGGGACGCTGGTTCCGCCGAAGGCGAGGAACGCGGCGACGATGCCCGCGAAGCCCGCCGCCCACAGGCCCACCGCTTCCTGCACGGCGCTCGGCCGCCAGGCAGTTGCCACCGTCGGGGTCATGTCTCGTCCGCGGAGGGAAGGCGCACCTTCACCTCGCTCATGGGGAGCACCCGGCAGCCGCCCCGGGTGCGTTGCACCACCACCGCCAGCAGCCGGCCCTCGGCGTCGAAGACGGGGCTGCCGGGGGGCAGGGCGAGGGGGACGTCGAAGAAGGGCGCCGGGGCGCGCGTGGCCTGCGCCGTCACGGGGGTGGCCGGCTGGCGCCTGCTGGCGGGAATCACGCCCACCACCCAGCGCCCGGCCAGGCTGTCCCCCTCCTTGAGCAGGCGCACGGGGACGGCGGGGTAGGCGCCGTCCGGCGCGGCCACCACGGCCACCCGGAGCGCCACGTTGGCGAGCACCACCCGGGCCGGGAGGCGCTGCTCCCCGTGCACCACGGTGGCGGCCTGGAGGCCGACGTACTCCTCGCCCACGGGGTCCACGGAGGTGAGCACCTGACCGGCCGCGCCCACGAAGACGCCGGTGCCCGAGCGACGCGGGCCGCTGACCTGGACCACGGAGCGCGTGTGCTGCTCCATCACCCGCCGCAGGTCGGCGCGCGACGGCCGCCCCGGCTCCGCGGCGAGGGCGGGCAGGGTGGCGACGAGCAGCAGGGCGAGGAGGCGGGTGGGGCGGGACATCGGCGACCGCCGCACCCTATCACCGCCTGGCGCGCAGCGCCGCGAGGAAGCGGTCCGCCGGTAGCGTGTTCAACACGTCCTGCCGGCGCGCCCAGCCACGCCGCGCGGTGGCCACGGCGAAGGCGAGGTTGCCCAGGTCCTCCCGGCGGTGCGCGTCACAGCTCACCACGAGCCTCACGCCGAGCCGCGTCGCCTTCCGGACGTACTCGGCCTTGATGTCCAGGCGCGCGGGCTTGCCGTTGATCTCCACCGCCACGCCGCGCTCCGCGGCGCGCTCCAGCACGGCCTCCATGCGCAGGGGGTACGGCTCCCGGCTCTGGATGAGCCGCCCGGTGGGGTGTCCGAGGATGTGCAGGAAGGGGTTGTCCAGGGCGGTGAGCACCCGCTGCGTCATCTGCTCCTCGTCCATGGAGTGGCGCACGTGGACGGAGGCGATGACGACCTCCAACCGCTCCAGCACCCGGTCGTCGTAGTCGAGCGCCCCGGACTCGAGGATGTCCACCTCGATGCCCTTGAGCAGGCGCACGCCGGGCACCGCCTCGTTGACGCGGTCGATCTCCTCCCACTGGCGCTGGAGGTCATCCACCTTGAGCCCACCGGCGTAGATGGCCGCCTCGCTGTGCTCGGTGATGGTGAGGTACTTCAGCCCCAGCTCCTTCGCCGCCCGGGCCATCTCCTCCAGCGAGTTGCGCCCGTCCGACCAGGTGGTGTGCGCGTGGACCGCGCCCTGGACGTCCTCCAGGGTGACGAGGTCGGTGGGCAACTGGCTCGCGAGCGCGGCCTCCACCTCGCCGTTGTCCTCGCGCAGCTCCGGCGGGACGTACTGCATGTCCAGCAGGGCGTAGAGGGCGGCCTCGTCCTTCACCGACACCTTGGAGCCGTCGTCCCGGTGGACGCCCCACTCGGAGATCTTGAGCCCCCGCTCGTGGCCCATGCCGCGCAGGCGGATGTGGTGGGCCTTGGAGCCGGTGAAGTGGTGCAGGGCGGTGGCGAAGTCCTCGTCCGGCAGCACCCGCAGGTCCACCTGGAGGTCGCCCTCCGTCAGCCGCACGGAGCACTTGCTGTCGCCCTTGCCCAGCACGGCGGCCACGCCCGGCGCGGTGGCGAGCGCGTCCAGCACGGGGCCCGGGTCCGCCGCGGAGGCGATGATGTCCACGTCCGCCACCGTCTCCGCCCGGCGCCGCACGCTGCCGCCCAGGCTGGCGCGCACCACGCCCGGCGAGGCGCGCACCCGCTCCAGCAGGGCCTCGGCCACCGGGAGCGCGTCACCCAGCAGCTTGCGCTCCCCGCGCGCGCGCCGATACAGGGCGATTCCCTCGAGGATCTTCGCCTCGCTCTTCTCTCCGAAGCCCTTCAACTGGCGCACGCGCTGCTCGCGGCACGCCTGCTCCAACGCGTCGACGCTCCCCACGCCCAGCTCGCGCCACAGCGCGCCCACCTTGCGCGGCCCCAGGTCCGGCAGGCGCATCAGCTCGAGCAGGCCCGGCGGGAACTTCGCCCGCAGCTCGTCGAAGTAGCGCATGCGTCCGGTGGTCACCAGCTCGGTGATCTTCTCGGCGAGCGCGGGGCCGATTCCCGGCAGGCTCTCCAGCCGGCCCTCCGCGACGAGCGGCCCCAGATCCTGCGTCAGCCCGAGGATGCGGTCCGCGCCCTGGTCGTAGGCACGGGAGCGGAAGGCGTTCTCTCCCTGGAGCTGGAGCAGGAGGGAGATGTCCCGGAGGACCTGGGCGATGGTGTTCTTGTCGACGATGGCGGGGTTCACGGCGGCGCTCACTCGGCGGAAGGTAATGCCCTGGGAACGGGGGTGCAGCCTGCTGCGCGTTGTGGGAAAAGGGCGGCGATGACGAAGATCAAGCTCGGTCCGGCGGACTTCGCCGAAAGGGAAATGCGCGGCTACGAAGTCGGCAAGCGCAACGTCTGCATCGCCAAGATCCACGGCCGATACAAGGGCCTTGATGACTGGTGCAATCACGCCGGGTGCCTGCTGTCCGGTGGCCGCATCGAGGGCAACACCGTCGTCTGCCCGTGCCACGAGGTCGGTTTCGACATGGACACCGGCCGGAACGAGACGTCCCCCGGCGTCTGTGACGACCAGGCGACAGTGGACGTCGAGGTCCAGGACGGAGTCCTCCTCGTCGACCTGCCCGACACCCCCTGACGCGCCCGGCGCGACCGGAGTACCCCATGGCACACGAAGGACACGACCACGGCGATGGCCACGGCCATTCGCACCCCCATGACCACGGGCACGGGCCGCACGGCCACGAGCACGACCACGGGCACGGGCCGCACGGCCACGAGCACGACCACGGCCACGGGCCGCACAGCCACGAACACGACCACGGTCATCACGACCATGACCCCGGGCATCACCACCCCGAGCACGCTCATCACCACCCCCACCCACATGACGCCGGCGCGGTGGCCCACGAGCACAAGGCCCGCGCTCCCGTCCACGTCGGCGCGTTCGTGGTGACGTGCTCGGACAGCCGGGACGCCCGGAGTGACGAGAGCGGCCGGGTGCTCCGCTCGGGGTTGGAGGCCGCGGGCCACACCCTCGTCGGTCAGGTGGTGGTGAAGGACGACCCGGAGGCCATCCGGGAGGCCATCGCCCAGGCCCAGGCCGCGGGCGCCCGCACCATCCTCTTCACCGGGGGCACCGGCATCGGGCGACGTGACTGCACCGTGGAGACGCTGCGCGCCCTGTTCGAGAAGGAACTGCCTGGCTTCGGTGAGCTGTTCCGGATGCTGTCCTACCAGCAGATCGGCAGCCCCGCGATGATGTCTCGGGCAACCGCGGGCACCTACCAGGGGATGATCCTCTTCGCCCTTCCGGGCTCGCCCCAGGCGGTCCGTCTCGCCCTGGACGCTCTCATCCTCCCAGAACTGGGGCATGCCGTACGGGAGCTGACACGCTAGCCGCACCCCGCAGTTCCAACGCTCGCTCGTGATACGGGTTTTTTGTATTGATGCTGCTTTGAAGATTGACCCAACGGTGGCCTTTTCGCAGAGTAGTCAACATTCGCGGCTCTATCGCGAATCGTCCCCCGTTGGTCGTTCTCTAGAGAAGCAGTCCTCCCCGCAAAGGAGGAGGGGCCCATGCACATCAAGCGGTTGGCTTCGTTGGTGTTGATGCTCGGTTGTGTCTCGGCGTACGCGAAGGCTCCGGCCGAGGACAGGGAGGTGTGGATCACCATCGGCACCGACGCCCTGTCGGAAGTGAGCGCCGCCTTCATCGTCAAGGGAGGCGCCGTTCCGACAGTGGCCGCGCGGAAGGGGGACGTCGTCGCGTTGAAGCTGCTCGAGTCCGACCTCGCGCTCGTCTCGCAGGTGATCCACGAGAAGCTGCATCGCTGCGGCGGCTTCGTGGCGCACGACTCGGAGGCGGAGGCCCTGTCGGAGCTGTCCGCCAACGCGGAGCCGCAGCTCGCGCCGTCGCTGGCCGCGGACTACACGCTCGACAACGCCCCGGTCGTCAACACGCTCGTCGGCGGGATGACGGAGTCGAACATCCTGGCGACCATCACCCACCTGTCCAGCTACACCACCCGCCACTACCAGTCCTCGACGGGTGTCGCGGCGGCGAACTGGCTGAAGTCCCACTGGGAGTCGCTCGCGGTGGGCCGCGGTGACGTGTCCGTGCAGTTGTTCACCCACGCGGGTTGGGCCCAGCCGTCCGTCATCCTCACCATCCAGGGGACGGACGCGCCTTCGGAGATCGTCGTGCTGGGTGGCCACCTCGACTCCATCTCCAACGGGAGCACCGCCCCCGGCGCGGACGACGACGCGTCCGGCATCGCCACCCTCACCGAGGTCATCCGCGTGGCGCTGGGCGCGAACTACCACCCGGCCAAGACGGTGAAGTTCATGGCCTACGCCGGCGAGGAGGCGGGTCTGCTCGGCTCCAAGGAGATCGCCAACGCGCACAAGAACGCGGGCGCCAACGTCATCGGCGTGATGCAGCTCGACATGACCAACTACAAGGGCTCGACCAAGGACGTGGCCCTCATGACGGACTTCACCAACGCCGCGCAGAACGCGTTCATCGGCAACCTCATCACGACCTATCTCTCGCCCATCACCTGGACGAACTCGGTTTGCGGCTACGGCTGCTCGGACCACGCGTCCTGGAACAGCGCAGGCTATCCGGCGTCGATTCCCTTCGAGTCGCTGATGAGCCAGTACAACCCCACCATCCACACCTCCGGCGACGTCCTGTCCGTCAGCGGCAACAACGCGACGCACGCGCTCAAGTTCGCAAAGGTCGCGGGTGCGTATCTGGCCGAACTGGCCGGCGGCACGGCGACGCTGGCCGACGCGGTCCCTCCCACCGTGTCGCTCACCGCGCCGGTGGGCGGATCCAACGTGTCCGGCGTGGTGACGCTGACCGCCACCGCCGCCGACAACACCGGCGTCGCCCGGGTGGAGTTCCTCGTGGACGGCGTGGTGGTGGGCACCGCCACCGCGGCCCCGTACACGGCGAACTGGAACTCCGCGGCCACGACCAACGGCGTCCACGCCGTGGTGGCCCGGGCGTTCGACCTCATCGGCAACTCCGCCACCAGCGACACGGTGAGCGTGACGTCCGCCAATGCGACCACCAACGCCGTCTATGACCCGGCCCTCAAGGTTCCGCGCTGCGCGAACGTGGGCAACGCGTGTGACTCCACCACGCTGCTCGATGGTCGCGCGACCCTCGGGCCCGAGGCGAATGCACCCAACACCATCAACAACTCGTGCGCAGATGGCCTGAATGGCAGGTACCACATCGAGTTGTCGCTCGATCGCATCAAGCTCTCCACCGTGAGCGGCAATCCGTTCGCGGCTGGCGAAGTGGTGAAGGTCGACGTGTCGGTCTGGAGCCAGGCGCCGCGCATGGAGAAGCTGGAGCTGTACTACGCGGCGAATGCGAACAGCCCGGTCTGGGTTGCGCTGCCCCCCCTGTCCAACACCGTGACGGGGGCGAAGACGTTCTCGACCACGTACACGCTGCCGGCGGGCACGCTCCAGGCCCTGCGTGGGCGCTTCCGCTACAGCGGCTCCGCCGCTCCGTGCGGCCTGGGCGCGTACGACGACCACGACGACATCGTCTTCGCGGTCCAGCCGTAGTAGTCACGCGCCGCGCCCCCGCCTGGCTTCGGGCGGGGGCGTGGACTCCCCGGAAGCAGGCGCGCTCGGGAAGCGCGGGCGGTGGGCCGTCGTTGCAGGAGCATGTGGGAGCCCCCGCCGTGCCACGCCGCCTGAAGACCCACGCTGGCTTGAGCCCTCAGGCCGCCGAGCGCCTGCGTCCCCGGCTCGATGCGTTCCTCGCCTCCACGGATGCCCGGGCCCGCATCGGGTTCGACCCGGTGGAGTTCCCCCACCGCTACACCGACCCGCGCGACATCGAGGTGAGCGCGCTGCTCGCCGCGGCCCTGGCCTATGGCCGCGCCGACCTGTTCCGCCCGAAGGTGGACTCGCTGCTGTCTCGCATGGGGCCCTCGCCCGCGGCCTTCGTCCGGACGCTCGACGTCCGGGGCGCCAAGGCGTTGCTCACGGGCTTCGTCTATCGCTTCAACGTGGGCACCGACGTGGCGGTGCTCCTCCTGGGCATGGGCCGCGCGCTGAAGGAGCACGGCTCGCTGGAGGCGCTCTTCGTCCGCGGGTTGCAGTCCGAGGGCTCGCTCCACGGCGCGCTGGGGGCCTTCACCGCCGCCCTGCGGGACGTGCCCATGGCACCACTCCGCGCGGCGATGGGGCCGGAGCGGGGGCTGCACCACCTGTTGCCCTCACCCCTGGGCCCCGGCGCCGCCAAGCGGCTGAACCTCTTCCTGCGGTGGATGGTCCGTGGCCCGGACGCGGTGGACTTCGGCATCTGGAAGCGCGTGGCGCCCGCCTCGCTGATGATCCCCCTGGACACCCATATCGGCCGCATCGCGGGGCACCTGGGTCTGACACGTCGCACCGACCTGACCTGGAGGACCGCCGAAGAGGTGACGGCGTCGTTACGGGCACTCGATGCAGCCGACCCCGTCCGTTACGACTTCGCGCTCTGCCACTACGGAATGAGTGGGGCCTGTCCCGCACGGCCGGTGCCGGAGAACTGCTCGCGTTGTCCGCTCCTGCCCTCCTGCCAGGTTGGGCCGGGTGTGGTGGCGGGCTCGACCCGGCGGGTCTCCCAGGCCTCGCGACCGAGGGGAAGCGGAGTGTCTGGCAAGGGACGCCGTTGACCCTTGCGTCGCGGGACGCTGCAATCCGATGGCATGTCCCACGTTCTCTCCGAGGGGGACATCGAAGCTCTCCGGAGTCGAGGAGTGTGACGCGGTGCTCGCAACACTGGTGGCGGTGCCGCCCGCGGTGGCGGAAGTGGTGGAGCGTGGGGTTCGCGAGTCGGGCGTGGGGCGCGCCTGTCATGTCCTGTGCGTTCCGGACGCGGACGTGATTCCCGCGCCGGTGGAGGAGGGGCTGCTCGTCGGCTGGGACGTGGGGGGCCCGTTGGAGGAGGCCGTGGCCCACGTGCGGCGACTGCACCAGCTCCGGGTCCCCTCGCGTACGCACCTCGTCGTGCTGACCTCGCGCGCGTCCGTGGAGACGGAGGCGTTGGCGGAGGCTGGCGCGGACGAGTGCCTCGCGCCGCCGGGGAGTCACTGGGGCGCGCGGCTGGCGGCCTGGCGCAGGCGGCTGGACGCGAGCAGTCCCGAGGAGGACCTGCGGGCCCTGCGGCGCACGACGGACTTCCTGCGCAGCGCGCTGGACGCGGTCCCGGAGCCGCTGTTCATCAAGGACCGGCGGCACCGCTGGGTGGCGGTCAACAGCGCCTTCTGCCGCGTGATGGGGCATCCGGCGGAGGAGCTGCTGGGGCGCTCCGACTACGAGTTCGTCGAGGCCCACGAGGCGGACCGCTTCTGGCGCAACGACGAGGAGGTGTTCCGCTCCGGCCTCTCCGACGAGAGCGAGGAGACCCTCACGGACCGGACCGGGCTGTCCCGCGTGCTGGTGACGAAGAAGGCCTCCTTCCAAGGCTCCGGGGAGCCCTATCTCGTGGGCCTCATCCGGGACATCACCGACCGCAAGCGGCTGGAGTCACAACTGCTCCTGGCCGAGCGCATGGCCTCCGTGGGGACGCTGGCGGCGGGGGTCGCGCACGAGATCAACAACCCGTTGGCCTACGTCAGCTCCAACCTGGCGTACGTCAGCGACCTCTTGTCGCAGGCCGCGCTGGCGGAGGAGCAGTTGCCGGAGCTGCGCGAGGTGGTGGCCGAGGCGTTGGATGGGGCGGGACGCGTGCGCGCCATCGTCCGGGACCTGCGCACGTTCGCGCGGGGGGACGAGGAGCGGCATGGTCCGGTGGACGTGGTGCGCGCGGTGGAGGGAGCGCTGCGCCTGGTTCGCAACGAGCTGACGCATCGCGCGCGGGTGTCGTGCACGCTGGAGCAGGTGCCGCCGGTCCATGGCAACGAGGTGCGACTGGGGCAGGTGGTGCTCAACCTGCTGGTCAACGCGCTGCAGGCCCTGCCCGAGCGGCCCGCCGACGAGAACCGCGTCCGGGTGAGCCTGCGCACGGGCCGCTCGGGCCAGGTGGAGCTGGAGGTCGCCGACAACGGGCACGGCATGGCGCCCGAGGTGCAACGGCGCATCTTCGACCCCTTCTACACCACGCGTCCGGTGGGAGAGGGGACCGGGCTGGGCCTGTCCATCTGTCTCACGTTGGTGCAGGCGATGGGGGGACGCATCGAGGTCTCCAGCGCGCCGGAGTGGGGCAGCGTCTTCCGCGTGGTGCTGCCCGCGCTGGCGGTGGGCACGGTGGCCGCGCCCGAGCAGCAGGTGTTCCGCGAACCCGTGCCGGCCTCGCGGCGTCGCAGGCTCCTGCTCATCGACGACGAGCCCAGCGTGGGCAACTCGGTGAGCCGGTTGGTGCGGGACGTGTACGAGGTCCACGTGGTGCAGGACGCGCGCGAGGCGCTGCGCCTGCTCACCCAGGGCGAGCGGTTCGACGCCATCCTCTGTGATTTGATGATGCCCGGCATGAGCGGGATGGACTTCGTGATGGAGCTGGAGCGGCTGGCGCCGGAGCTGGTGCTGCGGACCGGGATGATGACGGGCGGCGCCTTCACCGCCCAGGCGCGCGAGTTCGTGGGGCGGCACTCGCGGGGGCTGTTGGAGAAGCCCTTCGAGCGCGAGCGCCTGTGCACGTTCGTGGAGCACCTGTTCCAATGACGCGTGCGACACGGCGGGGGCTGGCCCTCGGGCTGGTCGTCGTGCTGGCGGTGGTGGGCGTGTGGGGGACCGACCTCCTGCGGGGGCTGTCCTTCGTCGTGCGCGCCGCCGGCATGCAGTCCCAGGTCCCCGGCTTCGTCGCGGGGTGGCGCACCGGGCCCTACGACGTGAGCGAGCTGCGAATCCCCACGCGCCATGGCGAGGTGCGCGCCCGCCAGTACCTGCCCCGGGTGCCGCGAGGCCGCGCGGTGGTGTTGACGTCGGGAGTCCACGCGGACGGTATCGACGAGCCCCGGCTGGTGAAGCTGGCCTCGGACCTGGCCACGGGCGGGCAGCCCGTCATCACCCCGGAGCCGCCGGATCTGCTGCGTTACGAAATCACCCCCAGGCTGCCGGACATCATCGAGGACGCGGCGCTGTGGACTTCCCGCCAGCCGGCCCTCGCCCCGGACGGCAAGGTGGACCTGTTCGGCATCAGCTTCTCGGGGGGCCTGTCGGTCGTCGCGGCGGGCCGTCCCGCGCTGAAGGACAAGGTGGCGTCCGCGCTGTCCTTCGGAGGCCATGGCGACCTGCCCCGGGTGTTGACGTTCCTGTGCACCGGGATGCTGCCCGATGGGCGCCACCTGACGCCGCATGACTACGGCGTGGTGGTCATCCTGCTCAACGTCGCGGACCGTCTGGTTCCTCCCGAGCAGGTGGAGCCGTTGCGCGAGGGCATCCGGACCTTCCTGCGCGCCTCCCACCTGACGCTGACGGATGCCCGGCTGGCCGAGGAGACCTTCGCCAGGGCCCGGACGCTGCAATCGCGACTGCCGGAGCCGGCGGCCACGCTGCTGGGCTACGTCAACACGCGGGACGTGGCGGCGCTGGGCCCGCTCCTCCTGCCGCATGTGAAGGCCTTCGCCGCCGACCCGTCGATGTCGCCCGCTCGTTCGCCCGCGCCGACCTCGCCCGTCTATCTGCTCCACGGGGCGGGGGACACGGTGATACCCGCCGAGGAGTCCGTGTTGCTGGCCGAGGCACTGCGTCCCCACACGACGGTGCATCAGCTCTCCACGCCGCTCATCACCCACGCGGAGCTGGACAAGAAGGCCCAGACCCTGGACGTCTACCGGTTGGTGGATTTCTGGTCGGACCTGCTGGACGAGTAGGCGCGGAAGGCTCGCTCACAGTCTCGACGCGATGCGCGCGGCCAGTCGTGCTCCGCCCACGGCGGTCGCCAGGGTGCTCTGTCCCGGGAAGACGGAGTCCCCCACGAGCCACAACCCCTCCAGCACTTCGCGGGGGCCGAGGTCGCGGTAGTGGACGAGGCCCGCCCGACGTGGAATCCCGCCCACCGCTCCGTCATCCCGGCGGGTGAAGCGCTCGAAGGTGCGAGGCGACGCGGTCATCGCGTGGACGGGGGATTCCATCCACTCGGGCGCGAGCCGCTCCAGGCCCTCGCGCATCCGCGCTTGGATGGCGCTGACGTGGCGGGCCTTCTCCTCGGGCGTCATCCGCGACAGCGTCCCCAGGGGGACGTGGGTGGACACCGTGGCGGTGCGAAGGCCTGGTGGCGCGCGGCCCACGTCCGCCTCTCCACTGATGGACATGAAGACGTGGTTGCCTTCGACGAAGGGCGCGCCGGGCTCTTGCACCAGCTCCAGGTGGCTCGCGGCGCCATGCCCGGAGGGCGGCCTGACCACGAGGTACAGCATCACCGCGCCCCAGCCCTGGGCGACGCGTCCACCCATCGCGGCGAGGCGGGCATGTCGGGCGGGGTCCAGCCCCGCCAGCCGCATGAGCGCCTGGGGGAGCACGTTCGCCACGACGTGCCGGGCGCGCAGCTCTCCGCGGCGGGTCTCCACGCGCCACCCCCCTGGAATCGGCGTGAGCGACTTCACGCGCGTGGCCATGAACACGGCACCCCCCTGGTCCTCCACCGCCTGCGCGAGTGCCGTCGCGAGCCGTCCGATGCCACCGCGGAGGTGCCCCGTGCCTCGCCAGAAGTAGTCCATGGCCGCGAGCGCGAAGGGCGCCTCCGCCTCCATCGCGGAACACTGCACGGTGATTTGACAGAGCGCGTCCAGGTACATGCGCAGCGGCGCGAAGCCCAGGAGGCCCAGGTGCTCCAGCACCGCGCCCAGCGGTCGTCCGACCCAGCGCGCGAGGGGCGCGTAGGCGCGCAGTCGTGCCGCATGTCGAAGCAGCGCGCGCGGCCCCAGGGGCGGGAGCAGGTCTGGTTCGTCGAACAGGGGCCAGAGCGCGTCCGCGACCCGGCGCTGGAGCGCGAACAGGCGTCGTACCGAGGAGGCCGGAGCGGAGGGCAGCGCGCACAGCGAGTCGATGAACCGCTCGCGGTCGCGCGTGACGGGCAGTCGCAGCCCGGGTGCGCGCAGCTCCACCACGGGGTCGAGCCAGTCGACCGTGACGTCCAGTCCATGCTCTCGAATCCAGCGGCCGAAGAGCTGATGGGGCTCGAAGCCGGAGAACAGCGTCGCACCGGCCTCGAACGCATGGCCGTCACGCTGGAAGGTGCTGGCACACCCACCGGGATAGCTCAGGGTCTCGCACAGGGCGACCCGCGCGCCCCGACGCGCCAGCTCCAACGCCGTGGCCAGCCCGCCGAATCCCGCGCCCACCACGACCCCGTCGTACACGCAGCGCTCCCTCTCTCGCGTGGCACGTAGCCTGTTCGAGCCGGGGCCGCGAGCCCTCGATTCGCGAGCGTGGAGCGGCGGACAGCGTGGCGCAGGGGGCTATCCCACGGAAAACAGGAGCGGCCGGTGCGCGCGGCTCCGGTCCTGGTCGACAGAGGGCGAGCTTCGCGCGACAGGCGCGTAGACTGGGGCGGTCCTCCCACCGAAAGGCCCCCGTGCACCGCTTGCTCGTCGTCTCCGGCCTCGCGCTCGTCGCAGCCTGTGCCTCCGGGCCGAAGCCTCAGCCCGCGTCGGCGCTCGAGCGCGCGGCGCCGGAGCATCCGCCGTTCCTCGATCCGCAGCAGATCCTGAAGCGGCTGGAGGACTCGGAGACCGCGTACCAGGTCGAAGGTCGGGACTCCCCGCCGGGTGGCTGGGCGGAGAAGCTGTGGCCCCAGCAGGTGCCGGCGCGCGAGGCGCCCAAGGTCCTGGAGCATGACGGCGTGAAGTCCATCATCGAGTGGCCCGTCCACCCGGAGGCCCAGGCCCTGCTGCAAGAGGCCGAGCCCCTCTTCCAGGCCCGGCGCTACGACGACGCCGCGAAGCTGTACGAGAAGGCCACGACCGTCTGCCCCGATTGCTACGTGGCCTGGAACTTCCGGGGGGACGCCGCCTTCTTCTCCGGGGACAGCGTCACCGCCCTCAAGTTCTACCGCAAGGCGCTGAGCCTCAACCCGGATGACCACCGCACGTGGTTCTTCCAGGGCAACGCGCTCGCGCGCCTGGGGCGCTACAAGGAGGCGCTGGATTCGTGGGCGTGGTGCCTGGTGCTCAACCCGCGCTACCCCATCATCCGTCAGTTCTTCCGGACCAACTCCGAGCTCGGCCTCGTCATCCGCGAGGACGCCATCGTCCCCCGGGGCTACGCCGAGCGCGCGGGCAACGTCATCAGCGTCCAGTTCGACCCGGACCACGACCCGTCCTGGCTCGCCTTCGCCAACTGCAAGGCGCTCTGGCTGGGAGAGCCCTCGCATCGTCAGGAGATGACGGGCTCGACGAACGAGCACTACACGACGGTCGAGGAGCTGGAGTGCCTGGGCTCGGCGCTCATCGTCCACGAGAACCAGCGCAGCGGAGGCAAGACGGACAACCTGGACCCGACGCTGGCGCGGCTGGCCGCCATCACCCGCGACGGGATGCTGAGCAACGCGGTGCTCTTCGAGGTGGGGGCTCGCATCCACCCCCAGGTGATGCTCACCCTGGACGATGCCGTCCGACAGGAGCTCAAGGCGTACGTGCTCAAGCACGTCCTGGTCCCCGTGGCTTCCGCGGACGACATCGACCTGTGAGGCGCTGACACCTCAGCGGGGCAGCTTGAGGCGGATGGTGAAGACGTAGGACACGCTCACCGGGCTGCCCTGGAAGTAGACCGGGGTGTAGCGGCGGCTCTCCAGGGACTCGACGACGGCCTCATCCATGTGGGCCATGCCCTTGAGGATGCGGCAGTCGCGCACCTGGCCCTCGCGGGTGATGACGCACTTGGCGAGCATCGTGCCTTCCACCCGCGCCATGCGGGCCTGCTCGGTGTACTCGAGGGGGATGCTCTGGCGCAGGAGCTCCGGAGGCCGGAGGCCGGAGGGGAAGGGGATGACGTCCTCACCCGTGGGCTCCGGGAGTCCGACGACGCCCGGCGGCAGGCCGATGGGACTGGTGCTGAGCGGGTCGCCATCCGGATGTCCGATGGGGCCGTCACCCGGGGGCGCGTTCGGGTCCACGTCCGTGGAGGCCACGGCATCGGGCGGATCCTGCTCCACCGGCGTCGGGTCCATGGGCATGGGCCGGACCTGGGAGGGGATGACCTGCTTCTTCGCCTTGGGGCGCACCGTCGGCTGCGCGGCCTGCCGGGGCTGCACGGTGTGCTGCGTGCCCTTCTGGATGGTGGGGCCGGGCGGACGGTAGAGGGTGAGGACGGGCGTCTTGTCTGGCTCCTCGTCCACTTCCTGGGGGCGCCCGGAGATGAACAGCACCGCGGCGAACAGCCCCGCGTGGATGGCCGCCGACACCCAGATGCCCGTACCCACTCGTCCCGCTCGCTGCCGCTCGATGACCGACTTGAACATACGGATGGCCTCCTCTCCACCGCGCCTGCGCGGTGACGCATCGGCGTGGAGGCAAGGCCGGAAGGGCCGTCCATCCACGCAAGGCCACACTACGGAGTCGGCGGTGCGGGATGGCCGTGGGCCCTCCATCTGTTCGTCATGGTTGTGTCATGGGGACGAGACCTCCATCCGGTAGCCCACCCCGCGGATGGTGTGGATGGTGAAGCCGGAGGTGCTCGTCCACCCGAGCTTCTTCTTCAGGTTGGAGACGAAGTTGTCCACCGTGCGCGGGTCCACCACCACGTCGCGGCCCCACACGGCGTCGAGGATTTCTCCCCGGGGCAGCGCCCGCTCGCGGTGGCGCAGCAGGAAGGCCAGCAGGTCGAACTCCGTCCGGGTCAGGTCCACGTTGCTTGCGTCCGGCGTGCTCACCGTGCGCCGGCCCTGGTCGAGCGAGTAGCCGCCGAACGTCACCACCTGCGCGGGCGTCACGCCGGCCCGGCGCACCAGGGCGCCCACGCGCGCCAGCAGCTCCCGCAGCCGGTAGGGCTTGGTGAGGTAGTCCTGCGCCCCCGCCTCGAAGCCCCGGACGATGTCGTCCTCGAGCGAGCGCGCCGTCAGCATCATCACCAGGCTCTTGAGGCCCTGGGCGCGCAGCCGCCTGCAGAAGGCGTAGCCGTCCTCACCGGGCAGCATGACGTCGAGGATGAGCAGGTCGTACGGGCGCTGGGCCAGCAGGCCCTCCGCCTCGCGCGTGTTGGACGCCTCCGCCACGACGTAGCCCTCGTCGAGCAGGTTGTCGCGCAGGCCGATGCGCAGGTGGGCGTCGTCCTCGACGATGAGGATGGCGGGGCGGGTGGAGGGGGGAGGAGGAGAGGAGGTCATCGACGCGGCTCGGGGAAGGTCAGCGCGAAGGTGGTGCCCTCGGGCGTGGAGGTGGCCACCTGGATGTCGCCATGGTGCAGCTTCATGATTTTCTGGCACAGCGCCAGTCCCAGGCCACTGCCGTGGACCTCCTGTCCAGGAGGCGTCACCCGGTAGAAGTCGAGGAAGACGTTCTCCCATTCGGACTCGGGGATGCCCACGCCGTTGTCCTGGAAGAGCACGGTGCAGCCGTGGCCCTCGTAGACCTGGGCGCTGACGCTGATGCGCACCGGGGTGCGCCGGTTGTACGCGCACGCGTTGCGGCCCAGGTTGGAGAACAAGAGGCGCAGCAGGGAAGGGTCCGCCTCCAGCTCCGTGTCGCCCAGGTCGGTGGCCAGCTCCACCGGCGCGGACGTCGCGGAGGCGAGGTCGTCGCGGAGCGGGTTGATGAGCTCCTCCAGCCGCACGCGCGAGGGACGCAGCGTCCAGCGCCCCTTGTCGATGCGGTTGAACGACAGGAGGTTCTCCACCAGGAAGTGCAGGCCGTCCGCGGCCTGGACGATGCGGGCCGGGTAGTCGCGCACCTCCGGGACGTGCGCCACCTTGCGCTCCAGCGTCTCGCCCAGCAGCCGGATGGAGGCCAGGGGCGTGCGCAGCTCGTGGGAGACGGTGGCCACGAAGTCGCTCTTGAGCTCCAGGAAGCGGTACTTGCGCTGCTGGGACACCACGGCCAGCGCGACGATGGCCACGGCCAGCGCGCCGCACACGGCCACCAGCAGCGTCTTGAGCCCGTAGCGCGCTTCGATGTCCGCCTCGGCGCGGCTCCACTCCGGCAGGTCCACGCGCACCTCCAGGGCCTGGAGGGGCAGCACGGCCTGGCCTCCCGCGAGCCGGACGCTCCCGTCGGCGCCGAAGAGGCGCCGCGCGCGCATGTCGTCCGCGATGGGGCGCAGCATCGCGGGGATGTCCACCGCGACGCCGTAGATGACCTCGCCCCGGTGCTCCACGTACCACTGCTCGCCCACCAGGGTGGGCTCCTGGAGCCCTCCCGGCATCACCAGCATGCCCGCGCCCACCTCGTCACCGCGCTCCAGGAAGTCGCGGCTGGGCTCGCCCAGGGCGTTGCTCACCACGACGAGGCGCGCCTGGAGGAACGCGAAGTCCGCCTGCGTGAAGAGGGAGCGCTGCTGCAGGAGCTCGCGCTGGAGCCCGGAGAAGCGGGGCATGCCGCCGAACTCCTCGGGGAAGCCCTCGCGCAGGAGCGCCCGGACGAGCGCGGGCGTCTCCGCCCCCCGCTGCAGCCGCTCCATCACGAGCAGCAGGAAGGGCAGCTCCTCCTCGGGGGGGAGGGGGTGGGCGGCCACGTGCTGGAAGAGCTCCTCCACCATGGCCGTGGCCCGGCGGGTCGCGGCGCCCTCGGCGAGGGACGCCTCCGCCGCGCGCAGCCGGGCCAGGCGCGCCTCCCACCGGTCCAGGCCCCGCGCCTGGAGGTGGTCCGCCAGCGTCTCGTAGGTGGCCCGTGCGGGCATCTCCTGGCCGGGCAGGGGGCGGGTGAGGCGGGGTAGGAACTGGTGGCCGCGCAGGCTCAGGTAGAAGCCCTCGCCCGGGGCGAGCGGGTCGCCCACGGCGGCGTGGATGGCGGAAATCTGATCCGCCAACCGGCGGGCCAGGGTCTGCCGGAGCGCCTCGGTGGCGGCGTGGGCGAGCGCCTCGCGGCGCGAGCGGACCTGGGCGCGGGCGTCGTCGCGCTCGCGCGAGAAGATGCGTTGGAGACTCACCAGCCCCCAACCGAGGGCCAGCAGTCCGCACCCCAGGGCGATGAGCGTGGGAAGGAGCCGGCGCAGCATGTGATTTCGCTGCCGCCGACTATTGCACAGCGCGATGCCCCCGGAGTCCAAACCGGTTGCCCTGGAGGGTGGGGCGAGTGTCCCCGGGCGGCGGACGGGCGGGCTTGCGGTCCACGGGCGGACAGCGGACGGGGGGCGCCACTGGCCGACGGGCAACGAGGGTGCGGAGCTTGGGCCGTGGGCCCGGGCGTCCACGCGGGTCCTTTCCCGAGGGAGGTCCCCATGCGCTTTCCCCTGTCGCGGCTGTCACCCGGTGGGCCGGTGGTGCTGTGGGGCGGGGAGCTTCCCTCCGGGGGCCTCAAGTACCTGACGTTCTCCCGCTACCTGGAGACGGTGCCGGAGGGGGCGTGTGGCCTGGTGGAGCTGTCCGGCTCCTCGTCTTCGCTCGCGCTGGACGCGCTGGGGCGCGAGCGCGGGCTGCCGGTGCTCGCGCTGACCGACCCGGCCGGCGCGGAGTACCTGCGGGGCCACGGCTTCGGGGGCGAGGTCCGCACCGTGCGGCGCCTGTCGGAGGCCTGGGAGGTGGCGCTCGGCTACGAGCGGCAAGGCTGGTGCTGGCCCCGCCAGCTCTCCAACGGCGCGCTCATCGGCTGCGTGGAGGGCTGGGCGTCGGAGCTGCGCGAGTGCGTGCGCGAGGCCTTCCCCTCCGTGCGTCTGGTGGTGAGCGGCTTCGGCACCGGGGCGTCGGTGGTGGGGCTGCACCGCGCCTTCACGCCCCAGGGCTACGAGGTCGTGGGGCTGCAGCCCGCCAAGGGACACATCGTCCAGGGCTGGCGTAGCTGGGCCGACCAGAACCTGGGCGCGGCCGACCTGTTCTATCCCCACCGCGACGACGTGATGCTGGAGCTGGCGCAGCCACGCATCACGGACGGCCTGGCCGCCCTGCTGTCCTACGCCCGCGCGGAGGCTCGGCCAGAAGAGGTCCTGGTCGTCGCGCACAACGCCCGGCCGCCGTTCGGCTGAGCAGTCGACCCCAGTTGCTTCACCGGTTGTGTTTCATATGTGTGAAGCAGGGATTCCATGTTTCAGTGATTCGCTGCATTGTCCGGATAACTTGTCGGTGAATTACTGAAACAACGCGTTTGCGGGCTCTCGTGTTTCGAGAAATGAGCCCGCCCTATTGTGTTGATAACAAAATTCTCAATACCCTCTGGACGCCCTGGCCACGGGCGTCCGTCGGCGTGGGCACCTCAACTCCACCCGAAAGGGGTTGCAGTTCATGAAGCGTCTGTGGATGGGTACGGCGAGCGCCGTACTCGCCGTGCTGATGTGGTCCCCGCAGGGCTATGCGAAGGCGGGCGTCGATGCCTTCCTGCAGGCTCCCGCGAATCGCCCCTTGTCGAACGCCGCCGCGACTGCATCCCAGCGGGGGCTGCGTATCAACAGTGTCGAGGGTCGCGTAGGCGTACCGACCTTCGTCTTCTCCGAGCGCGCGCTGAACGGTGCCGCGGTCGGGAACAAGGCCGTGCGCACCCCGACGCGCGCCACCGCGAACGTGGCGGCCCGTGAGCACCTGCGTGGCGTGGCGGACATCTACCGCCTGAGCCGCGCCGAGGTTGACGGCGCGGAGCTGCGCAACGTGCACCTGCCCAAGGACAACGCGGGCGCGGTGATCGCCAGCTACGGCCGGCGCGTCAACGGCATCGAGGTGTTCCGCAACGAGGTCCGGGTGGTGATGGACGCCAACCAGGAACTGGTGGCCATCTCCGGCTATCTCCAGCCGCGCAACACGGAGGATGAGCGGAACGCCCAGGCGTCCGCGTTCGTCGTCTCCGCGCCGCAGGCGATCTCCAAGGCGTTCCAGGAGCTGACGGGCACCGCGCTCGACCCGCGCGCGCTCGCTTCGGCCGGCTCGCAGGGTGACTACGCCAAGTTCGCCGTGGACAGCCGCCTCGCGCCGAGCACGCACGGCTTCGGCGAGGTCCCGCGCGCGAAGAAGGTCCTCTTCCCGCTGCCCGACGGCCTGGTCCCGGCGTACTACGTCGAGGTCAACGCGGGCCCGGCGAGCAACCCCGAGGCCAGCTACGCGGCCTACGTCATCAGCGCGCGCGACGGCTCGCTGCTGTTCAAGCACAACCTGCTCCAGTCCGAGTCCTTCACCTACCGGGTGTGGGCGGATCCCGTCTCGTTCATCCCGCACGACGGTCCCCAGGGCACGGAGGCCACGCCGCACCCCACCGGCAATCCGGATGGCTACCAGGCGCCGCTGAACGTCCCGTCCAACCTGGTGACGCTGCAGAACTTCCCCTTCAGCCGCAACGACCCGTGGCTCCCGGCCACCGCGACGACGACGACGGGCAACAACGTCGACGCCTACGCGGACCTGGGCGGTGGTGACGGCTACCAGGAGGGCTACGACCTCCGGGCGCCGTTGACCAACCCGTCGGGGCGCGCGTTCGACTACGCCTTCGACGTGGCGCAGGCGCCGGACGCGAACAACACGCAGAAGCTGGCCGCGGTCGTCAACCTGTTCTACCTCAACAACTTCCTGCACGACTGGTTCTACGACGCGGGGTTCGACGAGGCGGCGGGCAACGCCCAGCTGAGCAACTACGGACGCGGCGGCCTCGAGGGTGACGCCATCCGCGCCGAGGCGCAGGACTCCGGCGGTCGCAACAACGCCAACATGTCCACGCCGGCCGACGGCGGCCGTCCCCGCATGCAGCAGTACATCTTCGACGGCCCGACGGAGTTCACCGTCACCTCGCCGGCGCCGATCGCGGGTCTGTACAACTACGGCTCGGCGAGCTTCGGCCCCCGGGGCTTCGACGCCCAGGCCGAGTTCGCGGAGCCTCCCTCGGGGTCGACCACCGCCCAGACCACCGCGTACCGGATCGGCTGCGCGGACGACCAGGGAACGACCCCCTATGTCGGTATCCGGCCCTTCGAAGGGAAGATTGCGCTCATCGAGCGCGGCCTCTGCTCCTTCGCGTACAAGGTCTACAACGCCCAGCAGGCGGGCGCGGTGGGCGTCATCATCACCAACACCTCGACCGGCCAGTTCGGCGGCATGGCCGCCAGCGGCAACGCGGACATCGACAAGGCCATCACCGTCCCGTCGATGATGGTGACGTACGCGGATGGCAACAAGTTCCGTGACGCACTGAAGACGTCTGCCGTCGTCGGCCGCATGTACCGCAACCTGGCCGATGATCGCGACGGCACGCTGGACAACGAGATCATCGCCCACGAGTGGGGGCACTACATCTCCAACCGCCTCATCGGCAACGCGTCCGGCCTGACCAACGTCCAGGGCCGTTCGATGGGCGAGGGCTGGGGTGACTTCCACGCCCTGTTGCTGTCGGTCCGCGAGAACGACGCCAACAAGCCGAGCAACGCCAACTGGTCCGGCGTCTACGGCATGGCGGGTTACACCCAGAGCGACGGCCGTGAGAACAACGGCTACTACTGGGGCATCCGCCGCGTTCCGTACACGACGAACATGGCCAAGAACGGCCTGACCCTCAAGCACATCCAGTTGGGGACGCCGCTGCCTTCCCATCCGGTGGCTTACGGTGAGGCGGGCCTGGACAACGCGGAGGTCCACAGCGCCGGTGAGGTGTGGGCCACGATGCTGTGGGAGTGCTACGCGAGCCTGCTGAACGCGCACCCGTTCCAGGAGGCCCAGGACCGCATGAAGCGCTACCTGGTCGCCGCCTACAAGGCGACGCCCAGCCAGCCCACGTTCCTGGAGGCACGTGACGCCGTCCTGGCTTCGGCCGCCGCGAGCGACCCCGCGGACTACCAGCGGTTCGTCGCCGCGTTCGCGCGTCGTGGCGCGGGCTTCGGCGCCAAGGTTCCGGACCGCGAGAGCTTCGACATGGTCGGCGTGGTGGAGAGCTACCAGACCGGCAACACCCTGGAAGTGGTCAGCGTGAAGGTGGATGACACCGTCGCCGGCTGCGACAAGGACGGCGTGCTCGACGCGGGTGAGACGGGCCGTCTGCTCGTCACCGTCCGCAACGTGGGCGGGGCCGCCATCAGCAGCTTCACCGCCAACGCCGCGTTCAACGGCTCGAGCGCTGGCGTGGTGGCGTCGTTCGGCTCCGGCAGCACCCTCTCGTTCCCGGCCCTCGGCCGCGGCGAGGCGGTGACCGCGAGCATCCCGGTCAGCCTCGAGCAGGCCCCGGCGGCCGCGAACACGCTGGCCTCGCTCGGCGTGGACGTGACGTTCCCCCATCCGCTGGCGGATGGCACGTCGAAGTTCGCGTTCCGCGGCGCGGTCAACTACGACGAGGTCGCGGAGTCGTCCGATACGGAGACGGCCTCCACGGCGTTCTCGCCGTGGACCTCCTCGCTCGACTACTACGAGACGGTGTGGAAGGCGGACAATGGCGTCTGGCATGCGTCCAGCGCCGCGGAGGAGATGGACAAGCGGCTGACCTCGCCGCTGTTCTCCACCGTGACGGGCCAGGACTTCATCCTGTCCTTCGACCACCGCTTCAGCTTCGAGGCGGACATCGTCAATGGCGCGTGGGTGTACTTCGATGGCGGCATCTTCGAGGTCTCCGTCGACGAAGGCGCCTGGGTCGATGCCACCGCGCTGACGTGGAAGGCGGAGGGCACGACGCTGGCGAAGACCTCGCTGGTGACGCTGGACGCGGGTACGCCGTACCTGGGGGGTCGGAAGGCCTTCGGCAAGTCGAGCGCGGGCTTCCCGGCGTTCTCCTCGGTGAGCGTCAACTTCGGCACGGTCTTCGCGGGCCGCAAGGTGCGCGTGCGCTTCCGCATGGCCTCCGATGGCGGTGTGGGCGCGTACGGCTGGGATGTCGACAACATCAAGGTGACGGGCATCTCCAACTCGAAGCCGTTCCCCTCTCGCGTGGCGGAGACGTTCACGGGGACGGGCACGGCTCCGGCGTGCAACATGCTGCCGATCGCCGTCGCGGGTGAGGCCCAGACGGTGAACGAGTTCACGGCGGACGACCGTGGCGTGCTGACCCCGACGGTCATCACGCTGAACGGTGGTGCCAGCGTGGATCCGGACGGCACGGGCCCGCTGACCTACGCCTGGACGCAGGTCGCCGGTCCGGCGGTGACGCTGAACGGCGCGAACACGGCGAACCCCACGTTCACCGCGAGCGTCCGTGCGGCCACCGTCTTCACCTTCCGCCTGGTGGTGAACGATGGCGTGTCCTCCAGCTACCCGAAGGACACGCAGGTCCTGGTGAACAACGTGAACCGCGCGCCGGCGGCGCTGGCTCGCGTGCTGAACGACGGTCCCACGACCGTGGACGAGCGCTCGGGCACCATCACCCTCGACGGCACGGGTTCGACGGATCCGGATGGCGACGCGCTCAACTACGAGTGGGAGCAGGTGGCCGGTCCCGAGGTGGAGCTGGACGACCCGTTCAGCGCCAAGCCGACGTTCGAGATTCCCGAGGTCACGGAGGACTCTGAGATCGCCTTCGTGCTCTGGGTGAACGACAACCAGGTCTGGGGCACGGAGTCGCTCCTGGTCATCACGGTGAAGAACGTGGACCAGGCCCCGACGGCCTCTGCGGGTGAGGACCAGCGGGTCGCGCCGGGCGCCACGGTGACCCTGGCGGGCACGGCGTCCGACGCGGACGGCGATGCCATCACCTACGCCTGGACGCAGGTCTCCGGCACGCCGGTGACGCTGACGGGCGCTGACACGGCCACGCCGACGTTCACCGCTCCGACGGTGACCACGTCCACGACGCTGGTCTTCAGCCTGGTGGCCACGGCCAATGGCGTGTCCACCGAGCCGAGCACCGTGACGATCACGGTGGCCCGCGAGAACCACAAGCCTGTCGTCCACGTCGACGGGGCCTACACGGTTCACGAGGGTGCGAACGTGAAGCTGAAGGCCACGGCCGTCGACGATGACGGCGACGAGCTCACGTACAAGTGGGTGCAGGTGGCCGGTCAGGTGGTCTCGCTCTCGGGCGCGAACACGGCCGAGCTGACCTTCGTCGCTCCTGAGGTCGAGGCCGAGTCGACGCTGCTGTTCCGCCTCAAGGTGAGCGACGGCATCGACTCCGCGGATACGGTCGACGTGTCGGTCACGGTCCGGAACCTGCCGGATCAGGGCTGCAGCGCGGCCGGTAGCGGCGCCTCGGGCGCGGTCATCCCGGCGCTCATGATGCTGAGCCTGGTGCTGCGCCGTCGTCGTCGCAACTAGTTCGAAGGTGACCTCGCGATGAGGTCACCGGGTTGAACAGGAGGGCGGTCCCGGGAGGTCTCCGGGGCCGCCCTTTGTTGTTGCGGGCACCGCGCGATGGGGCGCGGTGTCTCATTCATGGATGGGACGGTGCGGGATGTCGATGCGGATGGCGCGAGGTCTGTGTGGGGTGCTCTGGCTCGGGTTGCTGCTGGCCTGTCGCGGCACCACGGAGGAGGCGCGGCGGGATGCGGCGCAGACGTCCGCGGAGCAGTCGACGGAGGCTGACGTCGAGGCTTCCACGTCGGAGACGAGGCCAGCGGGCTCCTCGGAGTCCCGCGCGGGACGGCCGGTGGGGCGCGGGGACGAGGGTGAGGCCGCGCAGTGCCCGGCGGGACAGTACAGCTGCTGTGACGGGAGCTGCTCGGAGCACAAGGGGTGCCCGGGCATTGCGTGTGACCCACGCCCGGCACGGCCTTCATTCAAAGAGTGATACAGAGGCGGTGCGCGATGGCGTAGGAGGGTGGCCCGTGGGTTGAATCACTGTCTGCCTGTCCTCAAGCGCAAGAGGATGGCCGACCTGTCGGGCTCTCGGGTTGTGGCATGACAGAGGGGGAGCCGGCGGGGTTGCAAGTGCCCCAACACCACCCACAACTCACCAGGCCTCCTCCAGCCATGCGTTTACCACTCAGGCAATCACGAGTCGTTCTGGAGGCCCAAGAGCGACTCTCGACAGTGGTGCCCTGTAGATCAACCGTCACAAGCCAGCCTGGGTTGTCGATGGTTGTGATCGAAATTCCCCGAGTGTGTTCCCAGTTGCCGTTGCATTGATTCCTGAACCACGTCGCGAGCCATGTGGTTTGATTCATGGGCTCGGTAGTGTGTCACTGCTTTTCTTGGTGGTTGCGATTGCAGCGGTTGTTCATGGGTGCTCGCTTGTCCATGTCGCGCGAAGGGTGGCGATCATCTTCAAGACATCCACATCACCGGCGGTTCGAGCCAAGGATTCGGCGCTCGTCAGGCACGATTGCGCCATCGCTGATTCACCCAATCGCCAGCGGACTTCTCCCAGCGCGAGCAGCGGGAGCGGGTCGTGAACCGCGGTGGCAGCAGCTTCTTCGTAGTAGCGAGCCGCCTCCTCGAATCTCCCGAGCCCCTCACAGTGGAGTCCCGCTGTCCTGGCCAGGATCGACGCATTGAGGGGCCGCTCTGGAGCCGCTCGGGTCCGAGCGAGCGCTGATTCCAGGCACGCGACGGCTTGAGCAGGGTTTCCTGCCCGGGCGAGTTCGGACGCGATACGGAGGGGATTCTCGTCGCTCACGATGACACTCCGCGCTCCTCGAAAACGACCGCTGACTCAAAGGTTGGCCGAGGCCGAGACGTCTGCTCATCGCGTCTCTGCTTCTCCTTCACCCCGTTCCCAGCTCAGTACGTCCCTCAGTTCGCGTACGTGGCTGCCACGAGGTCGTCGATGCGCCCCTTCGCGTCTCGGAGCTTCTGGAGGTCCGGGGGGACTCGCGCCCGGACAAGGGGGCCCGTTGGAGTGCCGCCACGGCTTCCTCGTATCGACACTGGCTCGCGAGCGACTCCGCTACTTCCATGGCCCGTTCGGTCAACGCCCGGTCGCTCCAGCACCCCGAGAGCAAGACCAGAAGACTGCATATCCTCACAGGCCGTCGCATCGGTTCACGCCTCCAGACGAAGGGCTCACCGAAGCATGCCAGCCCCGAGACTCACGGGGCTGGCAATCTCCTCCCGAGACGTCGTTCCACGCGAATGCCCTGGTCGCCCCGCGTGGTCCAGCACTTCCAGGGGCTCAGCGTACCGGCGTCTTCACCACGGCCCTGGGCGCCATCACGGCCCGCCCGGTCCGCCCTCGCGAGGCCCACGGGGCCGACCCCCACCACCCCCCCGCATCTCTTCGCGGCGCATCTCGTCGTACTTGGCCTGCTGACTCTCATCGAGGACGGACTTGATCGCCTGGTCCGTCTCCTGGCGCTGCGTGCGCAGCGTCTGCCGCATCTCACGCGGATCCTTCGACCCCGTGCGCATCTGCTCGAACAGGGTGTTGCGAGACGTCTCCTCCGCCTCCAGCCGGCGCGTCAGCTCGGCCTCCTGGGAGTAGCTGAGCTTCGCCTCGCTCACGAACTTCTTCACGCGCTCGGCGCGCTGGGCCTGGGCGCGGGCCTGCCCCTGCATCCACTCCTCCTGCCGCGCCTGGAACTGCTCGGAGCGCATCTCGTCCTGCACCGAGCGCATCGCGTCCTTCAGCGCCTCCCGGCCACCCGCCGAGCCGAGCGTCTCGCCCACCACCAGCCCGCGCACCTCCTCGCGCAGCTGCTGCACCTCGGCGGCCAGCGCCGGCGGCGCGCCACCCGAGTCACCCCCCCCGCCACCCGGCCGCTTCTCCAACTCCATCAGCCGGCGGGACAGGCTCAGCGTCGTGTCCTCGAGCGCCTGGATCCGGCGCTCGACGCCCTCCAGGCTGGCTGGGGCCGCGGCCACGGGCTCGGGACGCTCGGTGGGGGAGGGGGCCTCCGCGCGACCGGGGCCCCAGAAGGAGACCGCGAGCGCGGCCGAGGCGAGGACGAAGGCTGCGGGGCCGAGGAGCTTGTTCATGGCATCTCCGACGGGAGCTGGGACGCCGTATTCCATACCCCGTCAGGCCCCTCGGCCTCCACCGCGCCGTGAGGGGGCGGGGGCGCACTCACCGTGCCTGCCCCCTCCCTCCCGGCGGGAACCTCAGTGCTGCTCCGCGGGCGGCGTCGGCTCGTCCATGTCGATGGGACCCTGCCCGGGGCCCAGCGGCAGGGCGCACTCGTCGCACATCCAGAAGCGGACGATCATCCCGTTGTCGCCGGTGGAGACGTAGATGGAGCCCACCACGTCGCCTCCCTCGGGCTTCTTGCAGGAAATGCAGGTCTGCGGCTGCTTGCTGTCGCTCATCCGGTGCCTCGGGGGTGTGGAAGCAAACGGACCGACACCCTGGGGATGTCGGTCCGCAAGAGACTAACTCGGTCCAACCTGCTCACGACCAGGGGCCATCCCCATCAGCCGATGGCGATCTGATAGCCGCCGTTCGGGTTGGAGCGGAGGAAGTGCTTCATCTGCTCCGGGGTGATGGTCTTCACGTTGGCGTCCGCCGGGTCGCGGACGATGAAGTTGCCCTTGGAGTCCATGCCCGCCACCGTGACGTAGTGGCCGGAGGTGCGGGCCTCGTTCTGGTGCGGCGGCATGGCGTGGTAGTCGCCGTTGGCCACCACCAGCTTGCCCTGCTTGAGCTGGTCGGCGATCCACTCCACGTTGGCGCCCGGGCCCTTGGTGACGGCGTTCTTGCCCATCGCCTTCGCCATCTTCGCGATGCCGTTGACGTCCGTGCCGTTGGAGCTGGTTCCACCGATCCGGCCCAGGTGGTTGATGAGCTGCGCGTCCGTCATGTCCTTGCCGTAGCCGACCGCGCGCGCAATCTGCGCCATGGACGTGGGGCCGCAGTTCGCCGGGCCGTTGGTATAGCCGTTGGCCTTGCCCGCGGGGTTGTACTGGCTGATCTGCGGGACCTTGCTCGGGTCCACCCGGCCGCCGTCCGTGACGGGCGTGGCGCCGTCCGTCTGCTGCACGCCACCGGGCTTGCTCGGGTTGAGGTCCACGGGCGGCTTGCTGGTGCCCGGCGTGAAGGAGCTCTGGTCCTTGCCCGGCACGCCCGGCAGCTTGATGTTGTCACCCGCGTAGATGAGGTTCGGGTTGGTGATCTTCGGGTTCAGCTCGCGGATCTGGTTGATGATGTCCCAGTGCGAACCCTCCATGCCCTGGCTCTTCAGCTTGGAGGCGATGCCCCAGAGCGTGTCACCCTTCTGGATTTGATAGTCGCTGCCCGTCACCGGCGAGCGTGAGTCCGTCCCGGGGGTGGGCTTGTTCTTGCCCGGCGCCAGCCCCGGCTTGTTGTCGCCGGGCGTCACCGTGGTGTCGGGGACGTTGGCCGTGGTCCCGCTCGGCGTCTTGCCTCCCGGGAACAGGCGGTTCATGTGGTTCTGGATCTTGTTCTGGTAGTCGTAGCCGCGCGCGTCGTTCATCGCGCCCGCGCCACGGTGCCACTCGCGCGCGGCGGCCAGGCTGCTGCCGTGCTTCTTCGTCAGGTCGCCAATCGTCTTGGCGAGGAACTCCATCTGCTTCTCGGGCGGAATCGTCTTCGCGTTGGCGCCGCGGCCCACCTGCATCCCGGACCACTTCTCGAACGAGGGCAGCAGGCCGTTGTCGTCCAGGCCGATGAGCCCGTGGCCCGTGCCGTCCGCGTGCACGCCGTGGTTCTTGAAGGACGACTCCTGCGCGACGATGCCCGCGAGCACCTTCGGATCCGCGCCGTACTTCTGCGCGTACTTCTCGATGTACGGCCAGAGCTGCTGCAGGTTCATCTGCGCGTCGCGGCCCTGCGGCAGGCCCGACGCCTGCTGGGTGTTGTTGGCCGAGTACGTCTGCTGACGAGCGTCAATGCGGGGGGACATGAACTCTCCGCGATTGGAAACGAATGGGTTTGGGGTGTGGGGACTGCCGATGCCGGGATTGTCGAAACTTGAGAATGAGAGTTGCCTGCCCGCGACGCGATTTCGCGGGAGTTCCCGGTTTTGCAAAGGCATGCGAAATTTCCACGCGGCCTCGGAGGAGGGCGCGTGTCGAGAGGGTGCGCCGCGTCAGGGGGCGTGCGCTTGCGTCAAAGCCTCTCGGTGCGTGCTGATGCGGTGCGGCATCCCCTGGTTCGTGGGGTGAATCCCCCAGGTGTGAGCACTCTGGCAGGGCTCCGCCTGAATGCACGTCAACAGCACCTCAATGACGTGTCACGCGCGCGTCAATGCCTGCCGTGGGGCTAATGGGCCCGCTGGCTTTTGCTGAAAGGCATTCTTGGGGTACGGGAGGCTCCGCGACCTGGAGTTCAACACGGGGCGCGGAGCCCTCCTCCCTCACCGGAGCACGGGCGCCGCGAGGGCTCCGGCATCACGGTGAAGGGGCGCAGCTGTCCTGGAAAAGTCCCGAACGGATGGAACGGGACTCCTCCCGGAGTGGATCAGCCCAGCTTGAACGGCTCCAGCTCGGGGACCTTCTCCAAGAGCAACGGGGGCGCGTGGAGGTAGGCGGTGCTGCGGCGCTTCTGGTCGATGTCGTCGTAGACGCGCTGCACCTGGGTGGGCGTCAGGCCCATCACCTGGGAGGCCTCGTCCGTCGACACGCCGTGGTTCTTGGCCCACATCAGCAGGTCGAGCTGCGAGTAGTGCACGGAGAAATAGAAGTCCTCCTGCGACTGCGGGAGGCTGAAGGTGTCCGTGGTGGGCTCGCCGCTGGTGATCTCCTCGATGACGCCCAGGTGCCTGGCCAGCTTGTACGTCTGCGTCTTGTAGAGGCCGGCGATGGGCTTCACGTCCGCGGCGCCGTCACCCAGCTTCACGAAGAAGCCCTGGTCGTACTCCAGCCGGTTGGGCGTGCCCGCGACGGCGAAGTTCAGGCGGTCCGCGTGGAAGTAGTCCATCATCTTCCGGGTGCGCTGCTTGAAGTTCGTCGCGGCGACGATCTGCGTATAGGCCTGGGGCGACAGCCGGAAGCGGCGCTCCTCGCCGTTCACCTGCACCACGACGTAGAAGAAGTTCACCGCGTCCGTGTTCAGCCGGTCGCCGTGCATGACGATCTTCCACTTCATGTCCGGGGTGAACTCCGGGAACACCGAGCGCACCGCCTCGTCGCGCTGGCGGTAGCAGCCAGCGGCCTCGAGGATGGGGGCGATGTCATGGAGCTGGTACTTGATGCCCAGCTTCTCGCAGAGCTTGCGCCCCAACTGGGAGCTCCACCCGCTGGAGTCGCGCTCCGGCAGGAGGATGCCGAAGACGCGCTCGGGCCCCAGCGCGCGCACCGACAGCGCCGCGACGCACGCGGAGTCGATGCCGCCGGAGATGGCCACCACGATGCCGCGCTTCTTCAGCTTCTTGAGCACCGTCTCGCGCAGTCCCTCGGACAGTTCGGCGGCCTTCGCCTCCCAGTCCAGCTCCAATACCTGCTTGGAAAACGTCATGGTGTGAGTCCTTTCAATTCCTGACACAGAACCTACGGATGAATACCGGGTGCGCAGCTCCGCCTTGAGCACCTTCCCGCTGGGCCCTCGCGGCAGCGACTCCGTGAACACGACATGCCGGGGCACCTTGTGCGCCGGCAGGGACTCCCGACAGAAGCGCCGCAGGTCGTCCTCCTTCGCGGAGGCGCCCTCCTGGAGGACCACCACCGCGCAGGCCGCCTCGCCGCCCAGCGCGTCGGGCACGCCCACCACCGCCACTTCCTTCACCGCGCGGTGGCGCGCGAGCTGGTGCTCCATCTCCGCCGGGCTCACCCGGTGGCCGCCCACCTTGAGGATCTCCTTCGCGCGGCCCACCAGGAAGAAGAAGCCGTCCGCGTCGCGCCACGCCAGGTCCCCCGTCCACAGCCAGCCGCCGCGGAGGACGGCCGCCGTCTCCTCGGGCGCGCCCAGGTAGCCCGGCGTCACGTTGGGCCCCCGGGCCACCAGGTGGCCCGGCTCGCCCACCGGCAGGGGCGCGCCGTCCTCGCCCACCACGCGCAGCTCCACGCCGGGAATGGCCACGCCGATGGAGCCCGCCTTCCGTTCCGCGCTCGCGGGCGGCAGGTAGCTCAGCCGCGCGGTGGCCTCCGTCTGGCCGTACATGACGTACAGCTCGGCGGGGCGGAACGACTCGCGCGTCCACTGAATCGTCTCCGGCGCCATGCCGCCGCCCGCCTGCGTGACGTAGCGCAGCTTGAGCTTGGACAGCGTGTCCGCGCTGGCCTGCCGGCGCAGCAGCTCGAAGGTGAGCGGCACGCCCGCGAAGCCCGTGCTGCCCTCGGCGGCCATCGCCTCCAGCACCACCTGCGGATACATGAAGCGCGGATCCAGGAACACCGAGCCGCCCGCGAGCAGGTGCGTCTGCAGGACGCTCTTGCCGTAGCAGTAGTGCAGCGGGAGCACCAGGTGCGCCCGGTCGCTCGCGCCCAGGCCCAGGTACTCGACGATGGAGCGCGTGTTGGCGGCGATGTTGCCGAACGTCTGGATGACGCCCCGGGGCGTGCCCGTGCTGCCGGAGGTGTAGACGATGGCGGCGTGCGCGTCCGCCGGCGTCGCGGGCAGGGTGGCCAGGGGCTCCGCCCTCACGTCACCGTCCAGCGCGCCGTCCTCCTGCACCCAGGCACAGGTGGCCGGCGCGAGCACCTGGAGCATGCGCTCCGGGGGCCTCGAGCCGTGCACCACGTACACGCGCGCCAGGCCCGGCTTTCCGGCCCACTTGCGCGCGTCCTGGCCGAAGAGGAAGGCGTGCCGCGCGCCCGTCTGCGCGAGGATGGCGTCCACGGACGAGGCGCCCGTCTCCCGGTCCAGCTCCACCGCGCAGGCCCCCAGGGACTGCACCGCGAGGCTCGCCACCACCCCGGCGGTGCCCAGCGGCAGGACGATGAGCACCTTGTCGCCCGGCGACACGCCCGCCTCGCGCAGGTGGCCCGCGAGCAGGCGCATCCGCTCGGCGAGCTGCCCATAGGTGAGGCGGGCCCACGGGGAGTCCACCGCGGGCGCGTCCGGGGTCGCCCGGGCGTGGCCGAGCACCCACGCGGGGGAGGAGTCGGGCGCGCTCATGCCGACTCCAGCACCACCGCGTCCACGTCCGCCTGGGGCGGCGGACGCGGGGGCAGGAAGTGGTGCGCGAGCAACTGCGTGGAGGCCATGGCGAACAGGGCCATGGTGTCGGCCTCGCTCTCCGCGGCGTTGGGCGCGCGCAGCTTGGCCACCAGCCGCTCCGCCTTCTTCGCGTCGAAGACGCCCACCTTCGCGATGGCCTCCGGCGCGAGCAGCTCCCGGGCCCAGGCCGGCGCCTCCGGCCCCACCAGCGCTCCGGCGATGGGCGCGCGGTAGGGGAACTTGTTGCGCTCGAGGATGGAGGCGGGGACCTTGCCGCGCGCGAAGCGCTTGAGGACGTGCTTCTCGTCCAGCCCCTTGAGCCGCACCCGCTCGGGGATGCGCGCCGCCAGCTCCATCACCGCCGTGTCGAGGAACGGGAAGCGCCCCTCCACCGCGTTGCCCAGCAGCATGCGGTCGCCCTGCGCGGACAGGAGGTAGCCCGACAGCAGCGTCTTCGCCTCCAGGTACTGCGCCCGCGCCAGCGGACGCCACCGGCCCACGTGCTCCGGCACCGTCGAGAGCACCGACGCCACCGGGTCCTCGTCCGCCACGCGCGCGGCGAACTCCGGCGCGAGGAAGCGGAGGATGCGCCCGCTGTTGGACCAGCGCACCAGGTGCGAGAAGCCCAGCCCGCCGGGCTCGTCCATGCCCTGGCCGAAGAACTCGCGGAGGAACTCCACGTTCTGCTGGCTCACCGACAGGGTGGGGTAGAGCCGGCGCAGCAGCAGCGGGCGCCACTTCGACGTGGGGTGGCGCGCCCAGAACTGCCGGACCTTGGTCTCCTTGAAGAGGTCGTAGCCGAGGAACATCTCGTCCGAGCCCTCTCCGGTGAGCACCACCCGGATGCCGTTCTCCCGCACCCACTCGCTCAGCCGCAGGAAGGGCGCCGGCGCGGAGCGCATCATCGCCTGCTCGGCGTGGAAGATGACGCCGGGCACCAGCGTGCCGATGTCGCCGTCCTTCATCTCCACCACGCGGTGCTGCGTGCGAAGCTGCTCCGCCACGGTGGCCTGGTGCTGGCGCTCGTCGAAGCGCGCGTGCGCGAAGCCCACGGAGAAGGTGCGCAGCGTGCCGCCCAACTGCTCCTGCGCCAGCGCGCACAGCAGGCTGGAGTCGAGCCCGCCCGACAGGTACGCCGCCACCGGGACGTCCGCGCGCAGCCGCAGCCGCACCGCGCGCTCCAGCACCTCGCCCAGCTCCTCCTGGATGCGCGCCTCGTCCGCGGGGACGGGCTCCACGCCGAAGTCCAGGTCCCAGTAGCGGAACACGTCCAGCTTCCCGCCCCGGAACCGCGCCGAGTGCGCCGGGGGCAGCAGGCTCACCCCCTCGAACGAGGTGCGCGGCGCCACCGGCGACCAGAGCTGGAAGGTCTGCTTGAGGCCCCTCGCGTCGAGCGCGGGCGTCACCAGCCCGCTGGCGAAGAGTGTCTTCGCCTCCGAGCCGAACGCGAGCTGCCCGCCGGGCAACTGCGCGTAGTACAGCGGGCAGATGCCCACCCGGTCCCGCGACAGCCAGAGCGTGGCGTCACGCGGGTCCCACAGGGCGAACGCCCACTGCCCCTCGAACCGGCGCACGCAGTCGATGCCCCACGCGAGGAAGGCCGCGAGGATGACCTCCGTGTCGGAGCGGGTGCGGAACGCGTACTGGCCGGCGAGCTGCTCGCGCAGCTCGACGTGGTTGAAGATCTCCCCGTTGAACACCACGGTGAGGCCCGTCGCCGCGTCCCGCATGGGCTGATGGCCGCCCTCCAGGTCGACGATGGACAGCCGCGTGTGGCCCAGGGCCACGCCGTCCAGCAGCAGGGCCCGCTGCGCGTCCGGGCCCCGGTGGCGGATGCTCGCCGTCATCCGGCGCAGCCGCTCGGCGGACTCGGCCCGCGCGGCCCCGGCGCTTCCGCCCGCCGGATAGGTGAAACCCGCGATGCCACACATGGCGCGCTCTCAGCCCGCCTGCGACAGGCGCTGCTGCTGTTTGCGCTCGACGAACGCCGTCACGCGCGACAGCGAGTCCAGGTTCTCCGGCACCAGCTCCTTGTCCTCCAGCTTCATGCCGAACTCCTGCTCGAGGAAGGCCACCAGCTCCATCATCCCCGTCGAGTCGATGAGGCCCTTGCGCAAGAAGGAGTCGTCATCGCCGAACTCGTCCACGAAGAACGTGTCGACGATGAAGGTGCGGATGCGGTCACGAATGCTCACGGTCTGGATTCCTGTCTGGGATTGCGGTGGAAGGCGGAAACGAAGTCCGGACACCTCGAAGAGACGTGCCGGACCGGAAGACTTGGGCCGGGGCGCCTACGTGCCCGTCTCGCGGGCCACGAGCTCCAGGCTCATGTTCCGGGCGGGGTTGCCCATGGCCAGCGTGTCGGGCGGTACGTCCTGGGTGACGATGCTGCCGGCGGCGACCACCGAGCGCGCCCCCACGCGGACCCCCGGCATGATGATGGCGCCGTGCGCCACCCAGACGTCATCCTCGATGACGATGGGCGCGGTGCGCTGGCCATCCCGGTCCCCCAGCCGGACGAACGACGCGAACATGCAACGGGCGCCCACGCTCACCGATTCCCAGGCTTCCAGCGAAACACCGTAGTTGAACTGGGTGTCGTCGCCGATGGTGAGCCGGGCGCCTGGATGACAGACGAGCGAGCTGGGCATCATCCCGCCCACGAAGGTGAGCCGGTCTCCCAGCGCGATGATGCCGTCGTTCTGGACGGCCATGGGGCCGTAGGCCGCCACGTTGTGGCCGCGTAGCTGCACGGACCGGAAGAGCCAGCGCGCGCGCGCCAGGGCCATGGCCCGCAGCGCGCGGGGCTGCACCACCTTGCGCAGCGCCTGCAACTGCTCGAGCACCGCTGGCAACGCCACCGAGGGAATTCTCGACGTCATCCCGCCACCTCCCGACGCAGCACTCGCGCTGGCGCGCCACCCACCGTCACGCCCGCCGGAATCCGACGGGAGATGACGGTACCGGGCGCCACCGAGCACCCCTTCTGCAACTGGGTGCCGGGCAGCAGGATGGCACGGCTGCCCACCGTCACGCCCGCTTCGATGACCAGCGGCACGGAGGGGGGCCGCTCGTGTCGGTTGCCCCGCAGCGGGTGGTGCTGGTTGTCCATCACCTTGCAGAAGGCGCCCAGCCGCGCGCCCGGGCCCACGCGGATGGATTGCAGGGCCTCCAGGGAGGCGCCGCCTTCCACGGCGACGTCGTCTCCCAGGACGATGAGGCTGTCGGCCGCCATGGCGTGCAGCTCGATGGGGGCGAGCCGTCCGTCCAGCACGACCCGATCTCCCAGCTGGACCTGTCCGTCACCGTGGATCCAGACACGTCCCAACACGGTGGGGGCGGCGCCGATGCGCTGACAGCGCCGCAGCCTCCAGCGGGCCCAGAGGCCCTCCAACTCTCGCGACAGTGAACGGTGCGGCGTCGTCATGTCACGGTTGGGCCTGGACGGCGGGGATGGGAGGCTGCGCCTGCGGCTCCGGGAGGCTCGCCAGGAAGCCCACGAACTCCTTCGCGATGCGCGCCTGTCCCGCGGCGTTGAGGTGACCCCCGTCATCCGAATACGCCGGCACCATGGCCGGCCACTCCTGCCCGTTGAGCTCGTACTTCTCTTCGACCCCTTCGGCCGTCGTCGACTCCAGCCGCGCCAGGTCGAACAGGGGCTGCTTGCCCCCGTAGTTCTGGCGCAGCAGCTGGTTGAAGGACTCGCGCTTCACGTTCTCCTGGATGCCCCACACCGGCTTGCCCAGCAGCTCCTTCAGCCACGCCTTGGCGCCGCGCTGCACGGTGGTGAGGGGCACGGTGACGTGCACGAACGTGGTGCCCGGGTGGCGCGCGCGCAGGCCCTCCATCGCCACGCGGTACTTCTCGAACAGGGCGCGCGTGTCCGTGGAGGCGTTGAAGTCGATGTAGCAGAACTTGAAGAAGGCCACGTCCGTCGACTTCGCCAGCCCCGCGTCCATCAGCCGCTCGAAGTCGGCGATCTTCGTCTCCGGCTTCTCGTTCTGTCCCACCATGGCGTGGGCGATGGTGCCCGGCGCCAGCGACTCCGTCGGCGTCACCAGCTCCACCACGCGCGGCGGCACGGCCTGCCCGGAGGGCGGCAGTTGCTTCACGCCGTCGAGGATGTTCCCGCCCACCGACTGGTGCCCGAAGAAGATGCGCTTGCCCGCGAGCTTCTCGAACGCGGTCGGCGCGCCCGGTGTCGCCGCGTGCGCGGCCCCGTGGAGCGCCATGAGCAGCATGGCGGGCAACACCAGCGCGCTCACGCGCACCAGGAACGTCCAGTCGAAGTGCATGCGAACTCTTAAACCCTTCCATCGCCAAGCGTCAAAGGGCCAACCGTCACGGTCGTCGGCTGGCGCGCTTCGGCGGGCAATGGAGAGGGGCTGGGGCACAATCACCCCATGGTTCGCGGCGGGTCCGGGAGCGCGGGCTTGACTGGGAGCGGGTGGGGCGTTCCGGACGCCGCCACCGCTCTGGGACGGGGGCGTGGAGCGCGTCAATCCGCGCGCAGCGAGGTGGCCGGCGACACGCGACTGGCACGCAGCGCGGGGATCAACGTGGCCAGCAGGGAGATGGAGCCCAGCGCGCCCGCGACAGCCACGAAGACCCAGGGTTCCCCGGCGTCCACCCCGTACAGCAACGATCCCATCAACCGCACGCAGCCGAACGCGGCCACCAGCCCCACGCCCACGCCCAGCGCGGTGAGCTTGAGGCCCTGACCCAGCACCAGCCGGAGGAGCTGCCGCGGGTGCGCGCCCAGGGCCAGGCGGATGCCCAGCTCCCGCGTGCGCTGGCCCACCGCGTAGGCCATGACGCCGTAGACGCCCACGCCCGCGAGCACCACCGCCAGCAGCGCGAACGCCGCCAGCAGGCGCGCCGTCGCCAGGGGCCGCAGCAACTGTCGGTCCACGCGGGTGGAGAACGGCGCGACGTCGAAGACGGGCTGCTGCGAGTCGACCTCCCGGAGGACCTCGCGCACGGCGGCGGTCGCCGCGGACGGCGCGCCCTGGGTGCGCATCAGCAGGGACATGGTCTGCATGGGCAGCTGGTCATACGGCGCGTAGGCCTCCGCCAGGGCGGGCTCGATGAGCCGCGCGTGGCGCACGTCCGCCACCACGCCGACGACCGTCCGGAACGGCTCCACGTCGCTCCAGCCCAGGCGGACCCGGCGCCCCAGGACCTCGCCGCCGCCGAGGAAGCGGCGCGCGAAGGTCTCGTTGACGATGATGACCTGCTCGCTCTTCGCCGTGTCCCGGGCGTCGAAGTCCCGGCCCTGGCGCACCGCGATGCGCAGCGCGGGGAAGTAGCCGGGAGAGGCCACGCGGTACTCGGTGACGAAGCGCAGTCCCTCGGTGGCGGTGGCGCCCTCGAGCTCGAAGTCACCGTTGGAGTTCGTGCCGCCCAGCGGCGCGTCGTTGACGATGCCCACCGCCTCCATGCCCGGCACCGCGCGCAGCCGCGTCAGGAGCTCCTCGAAGAAGGCCCGCTTCTGGTCGTTCGAGCCGTACTTGGTGTCCGGCAGCGACAGCCGCGCGGTCAGCACGCCGTCCGCGTCGAAGCCCATCTCCACGCCCTGGACGTTGCGCAGCGTCTGCACCATCAGCACCGTGCCCGCGAGCAGCACCAGCGCCAGGGCGAGCTGCACCGCCACGAGCGCGTTGCGCAGCGGGTGGTTGGAGCGCGCCCCCACCGCGCTGCCGGACTGCTTGAGCAGCGGCAGCACGTCCACGCCCGACGAGTGCAGCGCCGGCGCCAGGCCGAACAGCAGGCCCGCGCCCACCGACAGCACCAGGCTGAACGCCAGGGCCGGGACGTTCAGCTCCAGCGGCGTCATCCGCAACATCGCCGGCGGCAGCAGGGCGCGCACCAGCTCCATCCCCCACACCACCAGGAACAGGCCGCCCACGCCGCCCAGCAGCCCCAGGAGCACGCTCTCCGTCAGCGCCTGGCGCACCCGTCGGGCCCGGCTGGCCCCAAGCGCCGCGCGGATGGCCCCGTCACGCTGACGCGCCAGCGCGCGCACGAGCAACAGGTTGGCCACGTTGGCGCAGGCGATGAGCAGCACGAAGCCCACCGCCGCCCAGAGCGTCCACAGCACGGGGCGCGAGCTCGCCGTGAGGTTCTCCTGGAACTGCTCCACGCGCACCGTGTCCGGCTTGCGGCCCGGGTCCGGCCGGGCGATGGCGAGCGCCACGCCCTGCAGGTCCGACAGGGCCGCCTCCAGGGTGATGCCCGGCGCCAGCCGCCCGATCACGCTCATGTAGTGATTGCCGTGCGCCTCCGGGTTCAGCCAGTTGGGGACCCAGACGTCCATGTCCTCGGCCATGCCGGGAAACGTGAAGGACTCCGGCAGCACGCCGATGACGGTGTAGTCGCGGCCGTCCAGCACCACCTGCCGGCCCAGCGTGTCCTCGGCCCCGCCCAGCGCGCTCTTCCAGAACCCATGGCTCACCACCACCACGGTGGAGGCGTTGCCCGGCTGGGCGTCCTCCTCCGCGAAGTCCCGGCCCCGCGCGGGCGACACCCCCAGCGTGGCGAAGAAGTTGGGGGTGACGCGGCCCGTGCGCACCCGCTCGGGGGTGTCCGTCCCCGTCAGGCTCAGGTCCCTGCGCGTGAATCCGGCCAACTGCGTGAAGCCGCGCCCGTGCTCCCGCCAACCGAGCAGCTCCGGCGGGGACACGGACGCGTATTCGAAGGACTCCTGCCTGCACCACAGCCGGACCAGCCGCTCCGCCTCCTGGAATGGGAGGGGCTTGAGCAGCATCGCGTGGATGGCGCTGAAGAGGACGGTGTTCGCCCCGATGGCCAGCGCGAGCGTCAAGGCGGCGGCGATCGTGAAGCCGGGAGTGCGCCGCAGCGTGCGCACCGCGTACCGGAAGTCCTGGCGGAGGGTATCCATGCCCCGGCGGCCAAGCGAAGGACGTGCCAGCCGCGAAGCCGCCTGAATCCCTCGGGTTGGCCGCACGGGGGCGCGAGCCGGGCGGGGGGCGTTCGCGGATGCGGGAAGGCCATGTCCCGGATCCGAACACCGCGCGGGGCGGCTCCGTCAGTTCAGGTGCCAGCGCTCGGCGATCTCCTCGCAGGCGAGCTGGACGTCCTGGAGCCGCCGCTGCTGGGCGCGGGGCGCGACGTGCAGCCGGCCGGCGAAGACGTCGAACACGCCCACCAGGTTCGGGTCCACGGGGCCGCGCTGCTCCAGGCGCTGCTCGGCGAAGCGCTGGAGCACCGTGGCGATGTACTGCCCGGCGCGCTCGTCCAGCGGGGTGTGCTTGGAGAAGTAGAGCTTCAGCAGGCCCGAGCGCATCTGTCCCTGGCCATCCACGGTGCGCAGCAGGACCTCCGGCCGCACGTTGACGGCGACCCCGGCCACCTGCATCGGCCGGGGCTCCAGGTCGGCCGGGCTGGCCACCGCGCGGGCGGAGAGCCCGTCCCTCGCGACGAGGCAGCGCTGGAGGGCCTCCGCGCACAGGGCGAGCCGGTGCGCGTCGAAATCCGACTCCGGCCGGGCATTGAGCAGCCGGCGCTGGTGGTAGCGCAGGATGACCTCGTCCCGGCCTTCGCACAGGTACTCGGTGATGGCCTGGGCGGCGGCGGGGTAGCGCAGGTACTGCGGGTCCACCGGGTACTTCTGGCCCAGGATGATGCGCTTGCGCAGCGACGGCGTCCCGACGAGGTACTGGCCCAGCTTGTTGACGGACACGCAGGGGGTCTCACGAGGGGTGGTCATGGCGTCGTTCCTTTCCGGCTTCGAGGATGGATACAGACTACCGGAAGGGTCTGACATTCCCTCGGGCGGGAGGGGGGCCGCGGCGCACTCCTTCCGGACCCCCTGGCAGGTAGGGTGGGTGGGCCCGACCGGGCCTCAGGGGGGAGGCCCCGGAGGCGCTGGGGACGGCGTCAGTCGTGCGTGGCGTGCAGCCCGAAGATCTGCCGGAGGCGGCCCAGGATGCGCCCCACCTCGGCGGGGATGGGGTCGGCGTGGCCTCCGCTGGCCTGGGCGAGCGCGAGCAGTTGCGTGCGGCGCTGGGCGAGCAGGGCGGAGAGCTGCCGCGCCAGGCCGGGGTTCTCCGCGAACAGGCGCGCGAAGGTGGGGCGGTCCACCTCGAGCAGGAGCGAGTCCTGCAGGGCGATGACGGTGGCGGAGCGGCGCTCGCCGGTGAGCAGCGACATCTCCCCGAAGTAGCCGCCCTGGCCCAGGCGCGTGACCTCCGTCTGCGTCTTCCCGGCGCGCACGCTCACCTCCCCGGAGGCGAGCACGTAGAAGGTCCGGCCCTCGTCTCCCTCGTGGATGACGTGCTCGTCGCGGCCGAAGCGGCGCACGTGGACCTCCTTGCCCAGCCGCTCCAGGTCTGCGTCGGACAGGGGTTGGAAGAGGTCCACCGCGCGCAGCAGGCGCAGCACCGTGTCCACGGGCAGCTCCGGCCGGGGCCCCTCGTCGCGCGTGCGCATCACCCGCTGGGGCAGCGGCGGCTCCACGCCATCGCGGCGCAGCCGGTACCACAGCCGCGTATAGAGCTCCTCCGTCACCGCGTCCGCGAGCGAGAAGTCGTTCACGAAGAAGCGGACCATGTAGCGCACGCACGATTCGTCGAAGGCGATGGTCCGCGCGAAGGGAGGTGGATCCACCAGCACCTGGGGAATCTCGCGCGCCACGTCCAGCAGCGCCGCCTTCATCACGTTGGGCGGCGTGTCGTAGGAGGCGCGGACCTGAGCGTCGACGCCCACCGGCTCCCGGTCCTGGGTGAACGTCTTCAGCTGCTCCTTGGCCACCATCGAGTTGGGCAGCGTCACCAGCTCGCGGCGGAACGTCATGATGCGGATGGAGCGCCAGTTGACCTGCGCCACCCGCCCGGTGTGCTCGCCGATGCGGATGAAGTCCCCCACCTCGAAGGGCTTGTCGAGCTGCAGCGACAGGCCGGCGAAGAGGTTGCCCAGGGTCTCCTGGAGCGCCAGACCGATGACCACCGACAGCACCGCCGACGTCGCGACGAGCCCCGTCAGGTCCAGGTTGAGCTGCGTCTGGATGATGGGGACGGCGGCCAGCGTGTACAGCAGGAAGTCGATGACGTTGCGGAGGATCTTCGGCGTGGCGGCGGACGACGAGCGCAGCCGCACCAGCTTCAGGCCGAAGCCCACGCCCGCCCGGATGACGCCGAAGGCGAACGTCAGCATCCAGGCGACCTGGAGCGCCTTCATGGGCCCAGGGGGCGTCGTCGCGGGGAGCGCCCAGGCGGTCACGCGCACGACGAGGAACATCACCATCAGCCGCAGGGCGCCGGTGAGGTCCCGCTTCAAGTCGGCGTCGTGGCTGGCCGCTCGCGCGCCCAGCAGGACCAGCACCAGCAGCGCGCCCACGGCCAGCGAGAAATTGCTCTGGAGGAAGGGCAGCAAGGGCCCTGGACTCTGGCTTGCGCCCGAGAGGGGGTCAAGGCAGCGGTTGACGTGTGCCACGCGAGCGGGGATACACGCGCCATGACGCTCGCATCGGTGCTGGGACAGCCCCGCGCGATTGATTCACTTCGGGCGGCACTCCGGAGTGGCTCGGTCCACCACGCGTATCTCTTCGCCGGGCCCGAAGGCGTGGGCAAGGAGCGGGCGGCCGTGGGCCTGGCCCAGGCCCTGACGTGTCCCGAGCAGCCCGACGTGGGCTGTGGCACCTGCGCCAGTTGCGTGCGGGTGTCCCGCGGCCTCCACCCGGACGTCACCTACGTCATGCCGGACGAGGAGCGCGTGTCGCGGGGGCTCGCGGGGCGCTCGGACTTCACCGGCACGCCGAGCCGCGAGCTGCGCGTGGAGCAGATCCGCGGGCTGCAGGAGCGCCTGGCGCTGCGGGGCCTGGAGTCGAAGCGCAAGGTGGCCATCATCGCCTCCGCGCAGACGATGAACGTGCAGGCCCAGAACGCGTTCCTCAAGACGCTGGAGGAGCCGCCGTCGGAGACCACGCTGGTGCTGGTGGCCAGCGCCATGGACAAGCTGCTGCCCACCATCCGCAGCCGGTGCAGCAAGGTGCACTTCGGGCCGCTGTCGGTGGAGCTGGTGGCGGAGCGGGTGCGCGTGGAGCGCAAGCTGGACGCCGACACCGCGGCGCTCGCGGCCATCATGTCCGGAGGCAGCCTGGGGCGGGCGCTCGCGCTCGACGTGGAGGCGCTGTCCCGGCGCAAGGACGTCGTCACGGTGTTCGAGTCGCTCAAGGGCGAGGACGCGGTGGGCCTGTTGCGCTTCGCGGACGAGCACGGCGGTTCGCGCGAGGACGCGGAGGCGACGCTGGAGCTGCTGGTGCTGTGGACGCGCGACGTGGCGCTGGCGCGGGCGGGGCAGGTGGCGTCGCTCGCCAACCGCGACCTCCAGTCCCTGGCGGTGGAGGTCGCGGGGCGGACGTCGGAGGTGGCGTTGCACCGTCGCCACGGGCTGCTGGAGGCGGCGCGCGCGGCGGTGGCTCGCAACGGCGCGCCCCGGCTCCAGCTGGAGCGGATGCTCATCGAGATGTTCGTGGAGGGTGGCCGGTGAGCGCGGAGATGGATGACGTGCTGGCGGAGGTGAAGGCGGGCAAGGTGGCGCCGCTGTACCTCCTGTGGGGCGAGGAGTTCCTGGTCCGCAAGGGCGCCGACGAGCTGGTGAAGGCGCTGGTGCCGGACGCGGCCGTGGGGCTCAACTTCGTCACGCTCGACGCGGGCAGTCCTCGCGAGGTGGCGCAGGAGCTGGCCACGCTGCCCCTGTTCCCCGGCCGCAAGGTGGTGCTGGTGAGGGACCCGGAGTTCCTCGCGCCCAAGAAGGGCCGGGGGGATCCGCTCGCCAAGGCGCGCGAGGCGTGGAAGGCGGGCAAGCGCAAGGAGGGCGCGCGGCGGCTCCTGGCGTTGGCGGCGCGAGCGGGGTGGGGCGTGGACCAGTTGGATCCGTCCGCGTCCGGCGCGCCGTCGGTGGAGCAGTGGAAGGAGGAGCTGAACGTCGACCTCGCGGAGGCGGACGTGGCCTTCCTCAAGGAGGCCGCCGCGTTCTGCAAGGAGGAGCGCATCAGCGCGCCGGAGGGGGATGCCTCCGCGTTGCTGGACCTCATCCAGAAGGGCGTTCCCGCCGGGCACGCCCTGGTGATGGCGGCCACGGAGGTGGACGCGAAGAACCCGCTGGTGAAGCTGGCCCACGACAAGGGTCACGTCGTCGAGCGGAAGGTGGCCGCGCGCCACAAGGACCTGGACCTCTCCGACATCGCCAAGGAGTTCCTGGCGCCCTTCAAGAAGAAGCTCGGGCCCGGGGCGCTGGAGGAGCTCAAGGAGCGCATCGGCGGCAACATCCGCCTGCTCCAGTCGGAGCTGGAGAAGCTGGCCACGTACTCGGAGGGGCCCGCCATCGAGCGCTCCGACGTGGTCATGCTCGTCCACCACGCGCGCGAGGAGGAGTTCTTCGAGCTGTCGGAGGCGCTCCAGAAGCGGGACTTCCGCGGCGCGCTCTCCTATGCCGAGGACGCGATGGGGCAGGGCACGCACGCGCTCCAGCTCCTGGGCGCGGTGGCCTCCATCGTCCGCACGCTGCTGGAGAGCCACGAGTGGCTGATGCGCTACGCGGGAGGGACCCCGCCGCGCACCGCGCGCGACGTGGAGGCCCGCGTGTTCCCCCGGCTGGAGGCGGAGCTGAAGGGGACGCGGCGGAAGATGCCCAACGCGTGGGCGCTGACCTTCAGCATGAAGGCCGCCGCGGGCTACGAGCGGCGGGAGCTGCTCGGCGCGCTGGTGGCGTGCGCCGACGCGGACCTGGCGCTCAAGTCGTCCGGCAATGGACGGCTCGTCATCGAGCGGCTCCTGACGACGGTGTGCACGGGCGCCTGAAGGCGGGCCTGGCGTACGAGGGGGCGCGCGAGGAGTGCAACGCGCCCCCGCTCGGGGTAGAGGAGGGTCCGGTATGGCGGACAAGCGTCGCTTCGACCTCTTCGCGGACTTCATCGTCACGCGCTTCCCGGCGCCTCGCGTCTTCGACGTCGCGGGCGGACAAGGGCGCCTCAACGAGGCGTTGACCCGGCGCGGTCGGGAGGTCACCACCTTCGACCTGCGGCACAAGCACCTGCCGGTGCGCTACGCGCAGCGCATCTTCACCGTGGACGAGCCCTGCGAGGCGGAGCTCGTGGTGGGGATGCATCCGGACGGCGCCACCCGCGTCATCATCGAGTACGCCGCCCGACACCACCTGCCGTTCGCCGTGGTGCCTTGCTGCTCCGACAACGGGATGCCCTACAACCCCTGGATGCGACACCTCGCGGAGGTGGCCCGGGGGGCGGGTTTCGGGAGGGTGGAGGAGGTGACGCTCTCCATGGACGGACGGGCACGGGTGCTCGTGGGCGAGCCGGCGGCCCGCTGAGCCGTGCATGGAACCGGACACCGGCCCTGGGTTCCGGTGCCCCTTCCAGCGCGTGACGCGGCCCCCTAGCTTCCGGGCCTCGTGGGTTTGGGGGCGGGGAGTCGGCGCGGCCATGGTCACGGAGTGGGAGGGGTATGCGACGTCGCAGGTCTGGCGGCCCGTGGCGTATCCCGGTCTGGTGCTGTATCGGGTCAGCGGGCTGTCGACGTCGCAGGCGTTGCATGTCCACGACGAGCTCCAGCTCACGTTGGACGCGGGGCATGTCCAGCAGGTGTCCTTCGGCGCCTGGCACCTGACGGCCCCTCCCGGGAGCCTCGTCGTCATTCCCCCGGGCGAGTTGCACGCGCTGCACTCCGAGGGAGGACGCCCCGGCGTGCTCTACGGCATGCTCGTTCCCACGCCCTTGCTGGGCACCTCCGCCCGGCCACGCCTCGACGGTGAGGAGCCGCTCTTCCCGTCACAGGAGGAGGGCCTCATCCCCGGGAGCGGCGCCGTGCTCGAGGACCCGGAGGTGGCCCGCGTCTTCGTCGAGCTGCACCGTGCGCTGAGGGGCGTGCCCTCCACGGAGGATCCCCGGTTCGCGGCGCTGTTGGCGGATCTCCTGTCCCGCCTGCGAAAGGGGAGCGTGGAGCGCGCACCCGTCAAGCCGGGCGGGCCGTGGGCGCCTGGAGCAGCCCCGTGACGTCCCGCCAGGGACCCTCGCAGGGCGCGCGGTCCGACACCAGGTAGTGCCCCACGTGCCCGGGGCCGAGCGCGACGATGGCCGACGAGCGGGTGCCATAGGCCGGGGTGTGGATGCACAGCGCCTGGAGCCTGCGCGCGAAGTCGTCGGGCAGTCCCTCGACCAACGACGCGGGGACCTGATCCGCGGGGGGCAGCAGGTCGTCCGCCAGGAGGGTCTTCAGTCCCTGGGTCAGTTGGGGCCAGGGCTGGTGCGCCACCTGGGCGGCGAGCAGCCGGGCCCGCTCGACCTTGGGCAGCAGGGTGGAGTCGAGCGTGTCGTTCGGCAGGACGTGGATGCCGGGCGGGACGTCCGCCCGCTCGATGAGCCGACGGCCGGGGCGCGCATAGGCCACCCGGAGCGTCGTGGCGTCACCGTAGAGGAGGTTGAAGGGGCGGAAGTCCGCGCCGGACAGCGTGTCCAGGTAGCGCTCGATGGCCGCCGGGCTCCCCGCACGCAGGGCCTCGAGGACCACCTCGCCCCGTGAGTGGGCGGCCAGGGGCTGCTCCTGCCCCCCGCGCTGGTTCGTCAGGCCCACGAACAACCCGCCGTTAGTGACACCCATCCAGCTCCCACCCCGCTCGACGTCGCGTCCCCCGACGGCGCGTGGGGACTCCAGCAGGACCTGGGGGCCCGTCGCCGGGCGCGCGTACAGCTCGTCCCGGTTGGCCGCGAGCACCAGCGGCCATTCAGGGTGGACCTGACGAAGGATGACGATGGTGCACATAGCTATCCGGTCGATAACATCCCTGGCTCCGCGGCGCATTCGTGCTCGTGTCCCGCACGCCGTCGATGACCTCGGCCACCCGAGCGGCTAATGTCCGCCGCCCCCAGGAGAATCCATGGCGGAGAGAATCCTCGTCACCAGCGCGCTTCCGTACGCGAACGGCCCCATCCACATCGGCCACGCCGTCGAGTACATCCAGACCGACATCTACGTCCGGTTCCTCCGCTCGTGCGGCAGGGACGTCGTCTACTTCTGCGCGGACGACACGCACGGCACCCCCATCGAGCTCAACGCGGCGAAGCAGGGGCTCAAGCCCGAGCAGTTCATCGCCCGCTTCCAGGAAGAGCACCAGAAGGACTTCCACGACCTGGACGTCCGGTTCGACTCCTTCCACTCCACCAACTCGCCGGAGAACCGCCACTACGCGGAGCTCATCTACGGGCGGTTGAAGGAGAAGGGCGACATCGACCGCCGGTCCATCGAGCAGACGTACTGCGAGAAGGACAAGCGCTTCCTGCCCGACCGCTTCATCAAGGGCACGTGTCCCAACTGCAAGTCGCCGGACCAGTACGGCGACGTCTGCGAGAAGTGCGGCAAGGCCTACAGCCCCACCGACCTCATCGACCCGCGCTGCGCGCTGTGTGGCACCCCGCCGGTGCGCAAGTCGTCCGACCACCTGTTCTTCAAGCTGTCGCGGCACGCGGACTTCCTGCAGGCGCTCCTGCGCAAGCCGGGCTTCCTGCACCCGGGCCTCGCCGCCCAGCTCCAGGGCTTCTTCGAGAAGGGGCTCGCGGACTGGGACATCAGCCGTGACGGGCCGTACTTCGGCTTCGCCATCCCGGGTGAGACGGACAAGTACTTCTACGTCTGGCTGGACGCGCCCATCGGCTACATCGCGACCACGGAGAAGTGGGCGAAGGAGACGGGCAAGGCGAAGAGCGCGCTGGACTACTGGTCCGTCGACAGCGACACGCGCATCGTCCACTTCATCGGCAAGGACATCGTCTACTTCCACGCGCTGTTCTGGCCCGCCGTGCTGAACGTGGCCGGGCTGCACGTGCCCACGGAGATCAAGGTCCACGGGCACCTGACGGTGAACGGGGAGAAGATGTCGAAGAGCCGCGGCACCATGGTGCCGGTGCGCGACTACCTCCAGAACCTGGACCCCAGCTACCTGCGGTACTTCTACGCGGCGAACCTGGGCCCGGGCGTGGAGGACCTCGACCTCAACCTCAAGGACTTCCGGCTGCGCGTGAACGGCGAGCTGGTGAACAACGTGGGCAACCTGGCCAACCGGGCCCTGTCGCTGCTGGCGGGACCGCTGGGCGGGAAGCTGGCGCCGGGCCGCGCCGAGGGCCCGGGCCGCGCGCTGGTGGAGTCCGTGCTCGCCCGCGTCCCGGAGGTCCGCGAGGCCTTCGAGAAGCTCGAGTACCGCAACGCCATCCGCGTCATCACCGACATCGCCTCGGCGGCGAACGCCTTCGTCCAGGCGCAGGCGCCGTGGGCGCAGGTGAAGAAGGACGCCGAGGTCGCGCGCGCGGACCTGTCCGACGCGGCGGACGTGGTGTACCTGCTGGGCGCGCTGCTCGCGCCGGTGACGCCGCGCGTGTCGGAGAAGCTGTTCGCGCAGCTCGGCGCGCCGCCGCTCACGTTCCAGGCGCTGGAGGGGGCGAAGTATCCGCTGCTGGATCGCAGCCGTCCCATCGGCACGCCGGAGCCGCTGCTGCCGCGGCTGGAGGAGGAGCGCGTCAACGCCATCCTCGCCACGCCGCCGGCGGCCGCCGCGCCGGAGCCGAAGAAGGCCGAGGGCAAGGAGCCGAAGGAGAAGGCGGAGAAGAAGGCCGCCGAGGCCGCTCCCGCCGCCGCGCAGGCTCCCGCGGGCGAGGCACCCGTGGAGATCGAATACGCGGACTTCGCCAAGGTGGAGCTCAAGTCCGGCAAGGTGCTGGCGGCGGAGAAGGTGAAGGGCGCGGACAAGCTGCTGAAGCTCACGGTGGACGTGGGCGAGGCGGGTGGCCCGCGCACCATCGTCTCCGGCATCGCCGAGGCGTTCGCGCCCGAGTCGCTGGTGGGGCGCAACGTGGTGGTGGTGGCGAACCTCAAGCCCCGCAAGCTCAAGGGCATCGAGTCGCGCGGCATGCTCCTGACGGCGGGGCCGGGCGCCCCGAACCTGTCGCTCCTGGACCCGGGGGACGTCCCGCCCGGAAGCGACGTGAAGTAGTCCTTCGTGCGCGCCGTGCCGGAAGCCCCGGGCTCCTGGCACGGCGCGGCGCGCTCCTCCCGAGGCGCGGGAGCAGGCCTCGTGGACGAGACATGGCATGCGGGGCGTGGGATGGCTCACGCCCCAGTCCCCGGGGCGTCGTGGCTTCGGGCATCGAGGTGACTGGACGTGACGGATTGGCGTGCGGAGCGGGACCGGGCCCTGTTGGTCCTCGAGCGTGAGAAGCGCGCGGGGCTGCGGGCCGAGGCCGCGGATCAGCTTCACCACCTCGCGGCCGAGGTTCCCTCTCGCGCTCCCGAGTTCGCGGACGTCCTCCCCCGGCTGCTGGCGGACGCGCAGCCGGACGTGAAGCGCGCGGGGCTGGCCCTGGCCACCGTGGTGCTTCCCCTCGAGGAGGCGACGGCGCTGCTCATCTCCCGGCTGAGGGACGCGGAGTCGCTGGTGCGGCTGGAGGCCACCGGCCGGCTGGCGGACATGGCGCGCCCCGAGCTTCGTGGCTCGCTGGCCGGAATGCTGGAGGACGAGGTCCTGGAGGTCCGCTTCGAGGCCGCGCGGGGCATCGCCGCGCTCAGCCACGCCGCGGGGCTCGACGTGCTGGTGGAGGCGCTCGACGCGGACATGCTCCGCTTCCGGGCGCTCGGCGCCCTGGCGGAGCTGGAGGATGCGCGCGCGCTGCCCGCCGTGAAGCGGCTCTTCGGGCGCTGGCTGCTGCCGGCGTTCGACAAGACGCAGGCGGCCGGCGTGCTGGCGAAGCTCGGTGAGCCGGAGGGGGCGAAGTACCTGCTCCTGCGCTCGCGCAAGAAGTGGAGCCAGGACCGGGCGCTCGCCGTGGAGCTCCTGGGGGAGGTGAGGGCCCCCGGCGCGTTGGAGCGGCTGAAGGAGATCGTCGAGGACGCGAACGACTCCAGCCGGGGCGCGGCGGCTCGCGGCCTGGGGCGCCTGGGCGACGCGAGGGCGCTACCCTGGCTGCTCGCGCTCCTGCGGGACGCGGGGGCGGAAGAGGATGATCGGCTGGACGCGGCGGATGGGCTGTGGCGCTTGGGGCTGCCGGAGGGGCGCGAGCAGGTGCGCGCCGCCGTGAGCACCTTCACCTCACCCGAGGCCCGCAGGGAGCTGGACGAGCTGCTTCAGGAGGGGACATGAGACTGGTGGACGCGCACTGCCACCTGGAAGTGAAGGACTTCGCGGACGTGGCGCCCGTGCTGGAGCGGGCCCGGGCCGCCGGCCTCGTCCACGCCATCGTCGTGGGGCAGTTCCACGGGCCGGGCGAGTGGGGCAACGCGCTGGCGTTGGCCGCGGCCCACCCGGAGTTCCTGTCGCCCACCCTGGGCATCCACCCGCACGAGGCCGCCCGCGCGACGGACGCGGACCTGGCCACCCTGGATGCGACGTGCGCCCTCCCGGAGGTCCGCGCCGTGGGCGAGGCGGGCCTGGACTACTACTACGACCACTCCCCGCGCGAGGCGCAGGCGCGCATCTTCCGGCACCAGTGCGCCCTGGCGGTGAAGCTGGGCAAGCCGCTGGTCGTCCACGTCCGCGACGCGCACGAGGACTGCGACGAGATCCTCGGCGAGGTGGGTGTCACCCGCGGCGTCATCCACTGCTTCACGGGGGACACGGTGGCCGCGCGGCGCTACCTGGACCGGGGCTTCTACCTCTCGCTGTCCGGCGTCATCACCTACAAGAAGACGGAGGCGCTCCAGGACGCGGTGCGCTTCGCGCCGTTGGACCGGCTGATGGTGGAGACGGACAGCCCGTACCTGGCGCCCGTGCCGCACCGGGGCCGGAAGAACGAGCCGTCCCACGTGGTGGAGACGGCGAAGAAGGTGGCGGAGCTGAAGGGCGTGTCGCTGGAGGCGGTGACCGAGGTCACCACCGCCAACGCCTCCGCCCTCTTCAACCTCAACCTGCGCTGAGGCCGCCGGCCAGGGCCTGGAGGTCCTGGTCCATCTGCGGCACGTCGAGCAGCAGCGCGTCCGGGTCGTACTGGAAGTCGGCCTGCTTGAGCTTCAGCAGCGCCTGGAGCGCGGGCTCGCCGGTGTGGCCGCCGAACGAGGCGAACACCACGCGGCCGCCCTCCAGGTGGAGCGACCCCTCCAGCGTGTGCTGGCGCAGTTGGAGCCGGCCGCTCTTCTTCCCGCCGCCCAGCGTGCGCAGCAGCTCGCGCGGCGGCAGCTCGTCGAAGCTGCCTCGCACCACGCGGCCCGGGCCGTTGTGCAGCACCCGGTCCTCCAGCAGGGTCCGCACGGCGTCGGCCACGGCGGGCTTGTCCCCCGGGGGGAGCACCTGGGTGGCGCCGCCCATCAACAGCCGCTCGCGGGTCGGGCCGTCCGGCTCGCCCACCACGGCGATGGGCAGGCCCGCCGTCTCCGGGGCGGAGCGCGCCTGCTGGAGCAGGTCCATCACCTCCTGCTGTCCCAGCCGGAGGCTGAGCACGAGCACGTCGCAGTCCTGGCGGGCCAGGCCGTCGTTCGCGCCCTCCTGGGTGGACAGCGCGTGCGCCACCAGGCCCTGCTTGAGCACGGCCTCCAGCAGCTCTCCGCGCGCCGTCTCGTCCGGCTCCACGACGAGCACCTGGCGGCCCTCGCTCTCCAGCCGGTGCCGGAGCAGCTCACCGCTCTGGAGCTGGATGACCAGGTCCGCCACCACGGGGTCGTAGAGCACGCCCGCGTTCGTGCGCAGGTGCTCCAGGGCCTGCTCCTTGGGGAGCGCCTTGCCCAGCGCGTTGCCGGGGTTCTTGGTCAGCTCGAGGAAGCTGTCCACCGCCGCGATGATGCGCGCGCCCAGGGTGATGTCCTCGCCCTTGGCGCCCTGGGGCGTGCCGGAGCCGTCCCAGGCCTCGTACATCTGCGCGAGGATGGTGTTGACCTGCGTGGGCAGGTGCACCGTCTCGAACAGCTTGGTGGGCGCGCGGCACGCGGCGCGGGCCTGCGCCTTCCACTCGGAGTTGACGGCGTTGCTGGCGAGCGAGAAGTGCCGCTCGGAGGGCTTGCCCAGGTCGTGCAGGTACGCGGCGATGGACAGGGCCGCCAGCTCCTTGTGCGGCATGCCCATGCGCTGGCCGACGATGCCCGCCTGCCGCGCCAGCTGCGCGGAGTGGCCGCGGTGGCGCTGCCGGTCCTGCTCCAGGAGCCCCACCAGGATGCCCAGCGTCTCCACGTAGTCGATGTCGCTGACCAGGCCGCGTGGCCCGCCCGGCTCCCGCCGCTGCGTGGAGGCGCGTCCGGCCGCCTGGGTGCCGTTGGGGCGCTGCAGCCGCAGGCGCGCGTCCGTCTCCATCCGCAGGGACAGGCTGGTGCGCTGGCCCGCGGAGGTGCGGTTGTGCTCGGCGGCGCCCGCGCGCGACGTCGCGGGGGCCTCCTGGGGACGGCCCTGTCCGCTGGCCGCCTCCTGCAGGGCCGCGAACGCGGTGGTGTCGCCGTAGTAGTGCTTGCGGATGGCCGCGGCGATGGCGCTGCGCAGGCCCACGTAGGCGTAGACCTCCGACATGCCCGTCACCAGGGCAATCTCGTCCATCAGCGCCTTGTTCTGCGGCTCGGCGGCGACGACGGACAGGAGCTTGCGGTCCGGATCCACCGCGAGCGGCAGCACGTTCTGCGCCTCGGCCAGCCGCACCGGCAGCCGGTCGAGGACCTCCGTGGCGATCCGCGCCTTGGCCAGCTTGTCCGCGCTGACGAAGCGCGTCTGGAACTCCGCGGCCAGGAAGCGCAGCAACGCCGCTTCCTGGAGGAGCCCCAGCTCCACCAGCGAGTCACCCAGCTTGTGGCCGGTGATCTTCTGGTGCTCCAGGGCCTGCTCCACGGCCCCGGCGTTGACGAGCCCCGCCTCGATGAGGCGCTCACCCAACTTCTTCGCCATGGTGTCTCAGCTCTCCGACGAGCCCTCTCCATCCTTCTTCGACGCCGACTCCGAGGGGGGGCTCAGGGAGGTCAGCGCGCTGAACGGCTTGAAGGTCAGCTCCTTCGGCAGGTGGCTGGGGTCGCGCGGGGGGCGCTCCTCGCGGGGCGGACGCGCGGGGCGCTCCTCGCCACGGGGACGCTCCTCGCGGGGCGCACGCTCCTCACGGGGCGGGCGCTCCTTGCGCGGGGGGCGCTGCTCGGAGCGCGGGGCCGGCTGCGCGCCGCCCTCCGCGGGCGCCTGGCCCTGCTCGGCCTGGGCGCCTCCCTGCTGCGGGGCCTTGTCGCCCCGCGCCTTGCGCTTCTCCTCGCGGGACTTGCGGCGGCCCGAGCCACCCTCCACCGGAGCGCGGCCCCGGCTGGTGGGCACGGGGCCCTTCCACAACTGCCGGTCGGCGTGGCGCGCCGCGTCCGTCCACCGCTCGTTGCCGGAGTCCTTCTGCATCGCCTCCAGCCACGAGGCCATGCGCGAGTCCAGCCCGTCCAGCGTGAGGACGACCTGGGCCTCCAGCGTCACCGGCACCCGGGCGCCGCCGGCCTCGCCCTCCTGGGCGATGACCAGGTGCGTGAGGTGCTGCTCCAGCAGCGCGGGGAAGCCGGGGATGGCCAGCGTCTTCTCGCGGAGCTTCTGGGCGGCGAGCACCGCGTGGCCCACCAGCCGGCCCTCGTCGGTGCCCTCGTGGCCCTTGTCCGCGGAGACCTCGGCCACCTTCATCACGTTGCGCAGGAGCGCGCCCGCCAGCAGCAGGTCGCGGTCCACCATGGGGTAGTGGTCCGCCACGCGCAGCGTCAGCCGCAGCACGGACAGGATGTGCTCGGCCAGCCCGCCGCGCCACGCGTGGTGCGTGCCCCGGGCGCCAGCGGCCACCGGCAGCGCGGCGGCCACCTGCGCGTCGTCCAGGAAGGACACGAGCAACTGCTTCACGTTCGCGTCGCCCACGCGCTCGGTGACGAGCTCGCGGATGAGCCCCGCGGCGCGCGCTCCGCCGCCGCCGCCCTCGTGACGGGCCTCGGGGGCCTTGTCGGCCTTCTCGGGACGCTCGGCCTTCTCGGGGCGCTCGGCCTTCTCCTGCGCCGGCTTCGCCTCGGCGGCGGGCTTCGCCTCCGGGGGCGGGGCCGGGGGCGGCTCGAACTCCTTGGGGTCGAGCGGCTCCGGATCCAACCGCTCCACGGCCTCGACCACCACCTGGGTGCGGCCGTGGAACTGGATGACGCCGCCCTGGACGAGCACGAAGTCCCCGCTCTGGAACGCGGGCTCGAGCGCGTCGACCTTGTCGAAGACGCGCGCGTCCACCTCGCCGCTCTTGTCGACGAGTGTCACCGCGAGGAAGACCTTGCCACTGCGGGCGGTCACCTTCTCCTTCTTGGTGACGCGGAAGACGGTGTTGACGCGGTCCTTCTCTCGAAGGTCGGCCGCGTACACCTTGCGGACGGTCTCGACGGAACCTGCCGGGGTGGAGGACGCGGTCTCGGGGGAGTTTTCGTTGGTCATCGCGGCGGCGCACACTAGCACCCCGGAGGGCCGCGCGGGGGCGTCAGGTGACCTCCAACGCCACGGCCTCCAGGTACTCCGCCCAGGGGGAGCCCGCGAGGCTCGGATGGTCGGGTGGCAGCCCGGGGCGCGCCAGCCGGGTGGCGATGCGCGCCTCGGCCTCGCAGGCGGTGGCCACCAGCTCGTCGAAGCCCCCCAGGGGGATGGGTGGGTGATACCCGACCACGAGCAGCCGGCCCCCGTGCCGCGTGCGACGCAGCGCGTACCGGACGTGCTCCACGAAGGACTCCGAGGATTCGACTCCGAGTGTATCCAGCAGCACCAGGTCGAACGTCTCCCCCACCGCGCGCAGCGCCTGGAGGGCCGAGCCCTTCTCCACGAGCACCCGCCCGAGCAGCCCGTTGGCCTCGGCGTTCTCCCGCGCCAGGTCCGCCGCGTCCGCGTCCTCGTCGAAGGCGAGGATGTGGCGGGCGCCATGCAACCCCGCGTGGACGAACTGGCCCCCCACGTTGCAGCGGACATCCAGCACCCGGCCTCCCCAGGCCATGCGCCCGACGATGCGGCGCAGCTCGCGCAGGTCGTACGCGTAGCCCGTGCCCTGGCCATACGTGAGGTCCACCGTGAAGCGGGCCCCCAGCTCCAGCAACCGGCTCCAGCGGGGTGGGGTGCCGTAGAGGACGTGGGGGCGCTGGAGGGGCAGGCCCAGGGCCTTGCGGCGGGGGGCGTCGTTGCGCAGCAGCACGGAGCTGGCGCCCGTCACCTCCACCAGCGCGCGGGTGATGTCCTGGTGGCGCGCGTCCATGGAGCGGGTGAGCGTCTGCACGACGAAGTGCGTGTCGTACCGGTCCACGACGAGGCCCGGCAGCCCGTCCCCGTCGTCGTTGACGACGCGGCAGAAGCGCGGGTCGTCCACCAGCTGGGCTCGCCGCTCGAAGGCGTGGCGCAGGTGGCGGGGGATGAGCCCCTCCACCGCCTCGTCGGGGAAGCCCAGGCGGCGGATGGCCAGGGGGGCCTCGAGGTCCACGTCGCCCAGGCCCAGCACCACCCCGTCCTCGTCCACCAGGCGCACGGGCTCGCCGGGCCGGGGCGTACCCTCGATGGAGACGATGTCCTCCCGGCGCAACCAGGGCGCGCCATGTCGCAGCCGACGGGCGGCGTCCCGGGACAGATAGGTGCTGAGCACGGCGCGTCCTCCCCTCTCGTGGCGCCGCGAGCCTGGATGCCCGCGGACGACTTCCAGCGGACAACATGGGCCGTGCGCTTGCCGATGGCGGCGGGCGCCGGGCCGTCGCGCTGGGGGGCAGGGGAGGGAGCGGGCCTCAGGACGACGGTGGCGTCCGCTTGAAGGCCTTGAACGTCACGCGGGTGAGCATGGAGCTGGCCACCAGGGCGAGGATGATGCCCAGCACGCGCAGCCTCCACGAGTCGCGGAACACCAGGGAGAGGGCCACGGCGCCCAGCAGCACCACCCCGGCCACCGGCAGCCACTGCCCGCGCGCCGCCAGCCCCGTGGCGGGCCGCCGCGCGCGCGCCAGCACGGGCAGGCTGCCCGCCTTGCGCCACTGGGAGGCGCTCTCCTCGCGCACCTCGTCGTCGGGATCGACGAGGCCCTGGACATAGGCCCGCTCCACGTCCCCCAGGCTGGGGTAGGTCAACTCACCTTCGGGCGTGCGCACGACGTACCGCATGACGACCTCCTTCGTCGCGCCTGGGGCCTTACGACAGCTCGGTGGCAATCTGCTCCGCGACCCGCAGGCCATCAATGGCCGAAGAGACGATGCCGCCCGCGTACCCGCAGCCCTCGCCCGCCGGATAGAGGCCCCGCATGGACACCGACTGGAGGTCGTCGCCCCGGGTGATGCGCACGGGCGAGGACGTGCGGCTCTCGATGCCGATGAGCTTGCCCTCGTCGCTGATGAAGCCGCGCATCTTCCGGTCGAACGTCTTCAGCGCCTGCTTGATGGAGGTGGTGAGTCGCGCGGGGAACAGCCGGTTCAGGTCCACGTGCGCCAGCCCCGGCCGGTAGCTCGTGTCGCCCGGGTCCTTCTTCACGCGGCCGGCGAGGTAGTCCGGGATGGTCTGCGCGGGCGCGAAGAAGCGGCCCCCGCCCAGCTCGTACGCCTTCTGCTCCCAGTGGCGCTGGAACTCGAGGCCCGCCAGCGGCCCCCGGAAGCCCTCGCGTTCGAAGTCCGCCACGGACACGGAGACGACGATGCCGGCGTTGGCGAAGCGCGCGTTGCGGCGCGAGTTGCTCATGCCGTTGGTGCACTGCAGGCCGTCCTGGGTGGGCGTGGGCACGACGATGCCGCCGGGGCACATGCAGAACGAGTAGACGCCCCGCACCTCTCCGTCCACGTCCAGGTTCTCCGCCAGCTTGTAGTCGGCCGGGGGCAGCTTCGGGTTCTTCGCCGCGCCGCCGTACTGGATGCCGTTGATGAGCGTCTGGGGGTGCTCGGCGCGGAAGCCCAGGGCGAAGGGCTTGGCCTCCACGCTGACGCGGCCGTCGGCGGCGAAGCGCTCGTACAGCTCCCGCGCGGAGTTGCCCGGCGCGAGGATGACGCGGTCGCTCTCCAGCGTCCGCCCGTCGGACAGCTTCACCCCGGCCACCCGGCCGTCGCGGTAGAGCAGGTCGTCCACCCGCAGCCCGAAGTGGACCTGGCACCCGCCGGCGATGAGCTCCTCGCGCAGCTTCGCCACCGCGCCCGGCAGGAGGTCCGACCCGATGTGCGGCTTGCCCTCGATGAGGATGTGGTCCGGGGCGCCGTAGCGGGCGAACGCCTCGATGACCTTGCGCACCATGGGGTGGTTGATGCGCGTGGACAGCTTGCCGTCCGTGTAGGCCCCGGCGCCGCCCTCGCCGAAGTTCATGTTGCTCTCCGGGTCGAGCGTGCCGTCGCGCATCAGCTTCGCGACGTCCTTGCGGCGCGACACCACCTCGCGGCCCCGCTCGATGAGGATGCTGCGCACGCCGCGCTCGAGCAGCCCCAGCGCGCAGAACAACCCCGCGGGCCCCGTGCCGATGATGATGGGCCACTGCTCGGGCGGCTTCACCGACGGCAGCAGCTCCGGAGGCGGGGGCACCTCGCCCACGTCCGGCGGCAGCGTCGCCGGCTTGCGCCCCGGCGCCATCTCCACTTCCAGCGTGTAGATGTAGCGGGGGCTCCCCTTCTTGCGGGCGTCGAGCACCGACCGCACCACCCGCACGGACGCCAGGTCGGAGCGGGTGACGCCCAGCTTCTCCGCGGCGCGCTGACCGAGCAGCTCCTCCGGCTCGTCCAGCCACAGCCCGATGTTGTTCACCCGAAACGCCATGTCCGTTTGCTCCTGATGGGGGGCGCGTATCTGCTCCACCCCCTTGAAAGATTGCAAGCACTTGAAACCACGGGAGCCCGCACCGCGCGCCAGGTGCGTACCCGCCGATGCACCCGCCCCCTGCCTTTTCCCCGGCGTGTCCCCCGGGTGCGAAGCCCGCTTCGCACCGCGTCAGGACTCATTCCTGCCCCTTTGGACCTCCAACCCCTGGGAACTGTTGAGGAATCCGTTTGGAAGAGAACGACTGGCACGAGGGTTGAATCCTTGGCCCGGAGTGATTACGCGGCGGCCCCCCTCATTCCCGCCGCCCGAAATTGGAGGCATCCACAGTGAGCACCGATCAAAAGGGCACCCGGATCCTGGCGCGCACCTTCTTCAACCAGCTTCGCGCGAGCGGCTACACCCCGCACCAGGTCATCGGCATCGCCACGGAGTTGCTCGATCTGGTGACGTCGGACCTCAAGGAAGGCGACAAGGAGGTCGCCGTCGCCGCGCCCCAGGAGCAGGGCGCCGAGTGGCAGCAGCGCGCCTGAGGGCGACCGCCTGATGTTCCACGCCCCCCGCGGGTGGGCGGGCTCCGGACGGGTTTTCCGGGGCCCCCGCCCGCGAGGTGGAAGGGTCGAACCCGAGCCGGCGTCAGCCGGCTTTTTCGTGTCCATTGACTGGGGAATCGCCCGCTGGAGGGGCCGTGGAGCGCGCTTCGCGCCTGCGGGTCCAGGCGCTCGAGCCGGCGACGAAGAGCAGGCCCGCGGTCATCGCGGAGAACACCAGGCTCGCCGAGCGCTGGGCCAGGACGGCCAGGAGCCCGCAGCCCCCCAGGAACGCGAGCACGTCCACCCATGCGGGGCGCGGCTGGGGCAGCACGAGGACGAGCACGCACGCGGTGAGGGGCAGGCCGAGCGCCACCTGCCGGACGATGGCGTCCGTGCTGGTGCGCACCGTCTCCCAGTTGTGCACGAGGATGGCGGCGAAGATGACCACCGTGCCCAGGGCGAGCACGAGCACGCCCGCGGCGGCGGCGTCCTTGGTGAGGCGGGCCTTCTCGTCGAAGTGGTTCACCGCCAGGTCGACCAGGTGCTCCAGGGCGCTGTTGAGGATTTCGGCGAAGAAGATGAGCAGGACGCAGAAGATGAGCGTCACCTTCTCCGCGAGCCCCAGGGGGATGCCGCTGCCGACCAGGCCCACCAGGACCGCGGAGACCAGGTGCACGCGCATGTTGCGCTGGTGGACGACGGTGTGGATGAGGCCCGCCCAGGCATGCCCGAACGAGGCGAGGAACCCCGACCCGCGACGGGAGGGGAAGTGGGGGGGAGGCCGGGCAGGTGCGTTCATCGGAGCTTGAAGAGACGGGCAGGCTAGCACCCACGGCTCCGATTGCCGTGGGGATGTGAATGGGTAAGGTCGCCCGCCATGAGTACCGACTTCTCGTGGACACGCCCGGTGGGCGCGCTGTGTGCCCTCCTCCTGACCTCGTCGCTGGCCTGGGCCGGAGCGCCTTCCGTCGCTCCGGACGACGTGGGCGCCTGCGGCCTGGAGCCGCCGGGTGTCGAATACCTGCCAGCGCCGGGACCGCGCGCGCACGAGACGCGGCGGCTCTTGGCCTTCGATGCGCCGGTGGTGCGGCGCGAGGCGCGGGACGGCTCGGGGGCGGTGTCCGCGCTCTCCGGCGTTCCCCAGACGCGGGTGCGGACCGGCGCGCTGTCCGGCAAGGTCGTGTACCTGAGCCCCGGCCACGGCTTCTACCGGGACGCGTCCCTGCGGCGCTGGGCCACGCAGCGGCCCAACACGTGGGCGGTGGTGGAGGACTTCATCTCCGCCGAGGTGCTCAACCAGTACCTGCTGCCCATGCTGATGGGCGCGGGCGCCACGGTGGTTCCGGTGCGCGAGCCGGACCTCAACCCGAACATGGTCATCGTCGACGACGGCGCGGCGGGCTTCTCCCTCGAGGGGGACCCGGGCCTCGTGCGGCCCACGGACCAGAAGGGGTGGGGCGCGCCGCCGTCGCCCATGGGCAACGGCGTGGAGCCGTTCACCCTGGGCACCACCCAGGTGCTCGTCACCACCACCACGGCCACCGCGACGGCGACGTGGGCGCCGGTCATCCCGGCGGAGGGGGCCTACAACGTCTACGTGTCCTATGGCGCGGACGCCTCGCGCACGACGAGCGCGCACTACGTGGTGCGCCACGCGGGCGGGGAGAGCCACTTCCGCGTCAACCAGCGCCGCCACGGCGGGACGTGGGTGCTGCTGGGGCGCTTCCATTTCAAGGCGGGCGCGGGGGCGTCGGTCGTGTTGATGAACGACGCGGAGGAGGGCGCCACGGTGTCGCTGGACGCGGTGCGCTTCGGCGGCGGACGGGGCGTCATCGGCGACGCGGCGCAGGCCGCGCTGCCCCGCCCGCGCTACGAGGAGTCGGCGCGCTACCACGTCCAGTTCAGCGGCGCGCCCTTCGGCGTCTACGCGCCCACGGGGGCCAACGCGCTGTCCAACGAGCGCAACGCGGACGTGACGTCGCGCGCGCGCTTCGCGGCGTGGTTGCACGAGGAGGGCGAGGACGCGGTCTACGTGGCCTGGCACACCAACGCCTCCACGACGGGCACGGTGGTGGGGACGGAGGGCTACGTGTACGGGCCCAACCCGGTGGACGGGACGCTCAACTTCACGGGCGTGCCCGGCAGCGACGTGCTGGCGCGGGCGCTGCTGGACGAGCTGGGCCGTGACATCCGCCGCGAGGTGGACCCGAACTGGCGGGTGCGCAACCTGCGCTCGGCGAACCTGGGCGAGGTGAATCCCGCGCACAACCCGGAGATGCCGTCCGTGCTGCTGGAGGTCGCGTACCACGACGCCGTCGCGGACTCGAACCGGCTGAAGGAGCCGGAGTTCCGCCGCGTCGCCGCGCGCGCCATCCTGCAGGGCCTCATCAAGTACTTCGCCGCGCGGGACGGCGTGGCGGTGCGCCTGCCGCCCGAGGCCCCCACCGCCGTGGTGGCGCGCAACGCCGCGTCCGGCACGGTCGAGGTGCGCTGGGCCGCCCCCGCCGCGAACCCGGACGAGGAGGGCCGCGACGCCCCCACCGCGTACCGCGTCTACCAGAGCGTGGACGGCAAGGGCTGGGACGAGGGCACCGAGGTGACGCAGCCCCTGTTCTCCCTGCCGCTTCCGGCCGGCACGGTGCGCTACTTCCGCGTGGCGGCGGTGAGCGAGGGCGGAGAGGGCTTCCCGTCCGCCATCGTCGGCGCGCGCGCGGGAGACGCGCCGCCCGCGCTCATCGTCAACGCGTTCGAGCGGCTCGACTCGGCCCAGGCCTGTGGCGTCGCGCTGGACGCGTACGCCCTGGAGGCGCCGCTGCGGGTGCTGGTGGAGGCGATGAACGACGGCAGCTATGCGCGGCGGCACGGCGACGCGGTGGCGTACTCCGGCCTGGCGTTCGACAGCGCGACGAGCGCGGCGGTGGCCGCCGGGTTGATCTCCCCGGGCGCGGGCTACGAGGTGGTGGACTGGTTCACCGGCCGGGGTGGCGTGGAGGGCGCCCGGCCGACGCGCGCCGAGCAGGACGCGCTGCGCGCCTTCGTCGCCGGCGGAGGGCACCTCCTGCTGTCCGGCAGCCAGGTGGCGTCCGCGCTCGCGGTGGGCTCGGCCGACGACAAGGCCTTCCTCGCGGACATCCTCCGGGCCTCGCCGGCCGGAGGGACGCCGCCGCTCGCCGTGGAGGGGATTCCCGGCGCGGACTACCTGTCGGAGCTGACGGGGGTGACGCTGGACGACGGCACGAAGGGGGCCTACCCGGTGGGCGTGACGGACGTGCTGACGCCCGCGTCGGGGGGCTCGGCGGTGCTGCGCTACACCGGGACGAACGGGGTGGCGGGGGTGGCCTCCGCGCCGGGGGGGCAGGTGCTCCTGCTGGGCGTGCCGTTCGAGGCCGTGGTCGGCCCCGCGGCGCGGGCGCGGCTGCTGTCCGCGTTCCTGGTGCGCGCGGGCTTCCCCGCGCCCGGGTCCCCGCCCGTCGACGACGCGGGCGACACGGGAGGCGGGCTGCTGTCCGGCTGCGTGGCGCCGCGCGGGGTGGACCCGCACCCGCCGGAGCCTCCGGACCCCATCGTGGTGGACGTGCTGCCGCAGTTCTATCCGCTCGGCGACTCCGGCTGCGGCTGTGGGGCTGGCGGGGGAACGGGGGCGGGGGCCTGGCTGTTGCTCGGAGTGATTGTTCAGCTTCGACGCGCGCGTCGTCGCGCGGGACACGGGAAGCGTTGACTCGGCGGGTTGGCGTGCCTACGGTCGGCGGCCCTCTTTTCCTGACGTGAAGATCCGTGGGTGCCCCTGGTCGCCCACCACTCCTAGGAGACACGAACATGGCTACCCGCATCGCCATCAATGGCTTCGGTCGAATCGGTCGCTGCATCCTGCGCGCGGCGCTCAGCCGCAAGGAGGACCTGGAGATCGTCGCCATCAACGACCTGGACAAGCCGTCCGCGCTGGCGCACCTGTTCAAGTACGACTCCGTGCACCGCACCTGGCCGGGCGAGGTGAAGGCGACGGACAAGGGCATCGTGGTGGACGGCAAGGAGATCGCCGTCACCGCGGAGAAGGACCCCACGGCGCTGCCCTGGAAGAGCCTGAACGTGGACGTCGTCCTGGAGTGCACGGGCCGCTTCACGGCGCGTGACGCGGCGGCGAAGCACCTGGCCGCGGGCGCCAAGAAGGTCCTCATCTCCGCGCCGGCCAAGGGCCCGGACCTCACCATCGCCTACGGCATCAACCACCAGGAGTACGACCCGTCCAAGCACCACATCGTGTCGAACGCGTCCTGCACGACCAACTGCCTGGCGCCCATCGCCAAGGTGCTGGTGGACAACTTCGGCATCGAGAAGGGCCTGATGACGACGGTGCACAGCTACACCAACGACCAGCGCATCCTGGACCTCACCCACGAGGACATGCGCCGCGCCCGCGCCGCCGCGCTGTCGATGATCCCCACCAGCACCGGCGCCGCGAAGGCCATCGGTGAGGTGATTCCGCAGTTGAAGGGCAAGATGCACGGCCTGGCGGTGCGCGTGCCCACCCCGAACGTGTCGCTGGTGGACCTGACGGTGAACACCGCGAAGAAGGTCACCGCCGAGGAGGTCATCGAGGCGTACCGCCAGGCCGCCGCCGGCCCGCTCAAGGGCATCCTGGAGTTCAGCGACGCGCAGACGGTGTCGGTCGACTACAACGGCAACCCGCACTCGGCCATCTTCGACTCCACCAACTGCTTCGTGATGGGCGACAACCTGCTCAAGGTCATGGCCTGGTACGACAACGAGTGGGGCTTCTCCAACCGCATGGTCGACACGGCGAAGTTCCTCGTGTCCAAGGGCGTCTGAGGATTGTCGGGCGCAGAGGGGAGACCGAGATGATCCGCTACATCGACGAGCTGCAGCTCACCGGCAAGCGCACCTTCATCCGCGTGGACTTCAACGTCCCGCTGGAGGGCCGCCGCGTGACGGACGACACCCGCATCCGCGAGGCGCTGCCCACCATCCGGCGCGCGCTGGAGCTGGGCGGGAAGGTCATCCTGGCCTCCCACCTGGGCCGGCCCAAGGGCCAGGACCCGAAGCTGTCGCTCGAGCCGGTCGCCCAGCGGCTGGCCGAGCTGCTCGGCCCCAAGCACGAGGTCATCCTCGCGGACGACTGTGTCGGGGACGGCGTGAAGAAGCAGGTGAAGGAGCTGAAGGAGGGGCAGGTCGTCGTCCTGGAGAACCTGCGCTTCCACAAGGAGGAGGAGGCCAACGACGAGTCCTTCGCCCGCGAGCTGGCGGCGCTGGCGGACGTCTACGTCAATGACGCCTTCGGCACCGCCCACCGCGCGCACGCCTCCACCGCGGGCATGGTGCCCTTCGTGAAGGAGAAGGCGGCGGGGCTCCTGATGAAGAAGGAGATCGAGTACCTGGGCCGCGTGCTCAAGAACCCGGAGAAGCCCTTCGTGGCCATCCTCGGGGGCTCGAAGGTCAGCGACAAGATCAAGGTCATCGAGAACCTGCTGCCCAAGGTGGACGCGCTGCTCATCGGCGGCGCCATGGCGTACACCTTCCTCAAGGCGCAGGGCGTCGAGGTGGGCAAGAGCCGGGTGGAGGAGGACAAGCTGTCGCTCGCCACGCGCATCCTCGAGGCGGCGCACCGGCTGAAGACGCCCATCGTCCTGCCGGTGGACCACATCGTCGGCACCGAGCCGACGGACAAGAGCCCCGCGCAGGAGACGGCGGACAACGTCGTCCCCAAGGACATGATGGGCCTGGACATCGGTCCCAAGACGCGGTCCATCTTCACGCAGCACATCCGCGACGCGCGCACGGTGGTGTGGAACGGGCCCATGGGCCTGTTCGAGGTCGCGAAGTTCGCCGAGGGCACGCGCTCGGTGGGCACGGCGATGGCGAACAACACGCAGGCCACCACCGTCATCGGCGGTGGCGACAGCGCGGCGGCGGTGGAGCAGATGGGGCTGGCAGACAAGCTCAGCCACGTGTCCACCGGCGGCGGGGCGTCGCTGGAGTTCCTGGAAGGCCGCGAGCTGCCGGGCATCAAGGCGCTGGAAACGCGGTAGGCTCCGCGCCCGTCACGACACCAACTCTCCACTGGGGGATGCATGACCACCGCGGCTCGTCGTCGGAAGATCGTCGCCGGCAACTGGAAGATGAACAAGACGGTGCCGGAGGCGCTGGCACTGGTGCGGGAGCTGCGGGGGGCGGTGGCCTCCGTGGGGGACCTGGTGGAGGTGGTGGTGGCGCCGACGTTCGTGGCGCTGCAGCCGCTGCACGTCGCGCTGGAGGGGGCGCCCCTCCAGCTGGCGGCGCAGAACTGCCACTGGGAGTCGTCCGGGGCGTTCACCGGTGAGGTGTCCGCGCCCATGCTGGCGGAGCTGGGGTGTGCCTACGTCATCGTGGGCCACTCCGAGCGCCGGCAGCTGTTCGGCGAGACGGACGAGATGGTGAACAAGAAGGCCAAGGCGGTGCTGGCCGCCAAGATGACGCCCATCCTCTGCGTGGGCGAGACGCTGGCGGAGCGCGAGGCGAACCAGACGCTGGCGGTGGTGGAGCGCCAGGTTCGCGGGGCGCTGGCCGGGTTCGAGGCCCGGGATGTAGGTGGTTTCGTGCTGGCCTATGAGCCGGTGTGGGCCATCGGGACGGGGCGCAACGCCACGTCGGCGCAGGCGCAGGAGGTCCATGCGGCGATCCGCGGGCTGATCGGCCGGCTGTACGACGGGGAGACGGCCGGGCGGGTGCGCATCCAGTACGGCGGGAGTGTGAAGCCGGACAACGCGGCCGAGCTGCTCGGGCAGCCGGACGTGGACGGGGCCCTCGTCGGTGGGGCGAGCCTCAAGGCGGGCGATTTCGCGGCCATCGTCCAGGCGGCCACCCGGTAGTCCCGGGAGTCCCACCATTTTGCTGCTACCCAGGCACCAAAAGGTGCAATAAGGTGCGCCTCCTTTTCACGGAACGTTTGGAAGAGTCCTCATGCTGATCTTCGTCACGACCATCCACGTACTCGTCTGCGTGTTCATGATCTTCGTCATCCTGCTGCAGCCGGGTAAGGACGCGGGCATGGGCTCCGCGCTCGGCGGTGGCGCGGCCACCAGTGCCTTCGGCGGCCGTGGGGCGGTGACGTTCCTCAGCAAGCTGACGGGTGTCTGCGCCGGCTTGTTCTTCTTCACGTCGCTGGGCCTGTCGTTCGTGGGCCTGCGCTCCTCGGTGGCGGCGGGTGGTTCGGTGGCGACGCCTCCGGCGGCCCAGGCTCCGGCGACCCCGGGCGCCGCGGCGCCGGCCGAGCAGTCCACCCCGGCCGCGGGGCAGCAGGCGGCCCCGGGCCAGGTGGAGCAGCCGCGCGGCGAGGCTCCGGCCGCGCCGGCGGAGGGCCAGTCCGCCCCCGCGCAGCAGCAGTAGTCGGACGCAGGAACGAATCCCATCACGCAGCGGTTCAGATTGTCGTTGCGTGATTGGGTGCGGTGGTGTAGATGGACCGCGCAGAAACGCCCAGGTGGTGGAACTGGTAGACACACCATCTTGAGGGGGTGGCGCCGAAAGGTGTGCGGGTTCGAATCCCGCCCTGGGCACTCCGATAAGAGCCTCCGAGTCGAAAGACTCGGGGGCTTTTTTCGTTTCAGGCGACCGCCGGCATGTCGGGGCGTACGCAGGTCCCAAGCGGCAGCATGGGGGGCAAGCGCTTCACGGCGTCCTGCTTCACCTGGGGACTGATGTCGAGGGTGGCGTGGCCCATCAGCTCCTGGATGACCTTCAAGGGCACGCCCTTCATGGAGAGGTGGCTGCCGTAGGTGTGTCGCAGGCCATGCCGACCGACGGTGCCCGTCTCGCGGGTGATTCCCGCCCGCTTCAGGGGGGATGGGAAGGTGGTCCCTCATCCCTGGGGTGCGGTGCTCCCCGTTCTAGTGCGTCCACGACGGGGTGCGGGAGGTCCACCGTCCGGGGGCTGCCGCCCTTGGGCGGGCCTTCGACGCCGCGCCAGATGGTCCGTTTGAAGTGGAGCTTGGCGCGCACGAGGTCGATGGCCGGCCACTGAAGCCTGGGGAGTTCCCCTTGCCGTAGCTCTCCGTCTTGGGCGACGTCGTCAACAGGGCCACGTCCTGGGGCTCGGCGGCCTCGATGAGCTGGTCCACCTCGTCGAAGGTGAGGAGGCCGTAGTAGGGCTTCTTCATGAAGTCCGAGCGAGAGCCACCCAGTTGGCGGCACATGAAGGCCACCGACATGGAAGCCTTCTCCGCGTGGATGAAGCGAACCTTCGCTTCATCGCCTTCGCGAAGAAGTCCATCGCCTGGCAGGCGCTCGAGGCGGACGTTCTCGGTAAGTCTTCGCCGTGCCCCGTCGTGACGGGCTCCCGGGGCTCGTGCAAAGGTGCGCGTGTATCTAGATGCGGAATGCCATCGGTCGTTCAAATGAGCGCCACGGCCAAACCTTGCCAAGACCTACGAGGGAAAGCGCTACGTCGTCACGACGTTCATGCTGAAGTAGCGAACCGTCGCCGAGGCCGATGTCCTTGAGAGGGCCTCGAGGCTTGGGTCCATGACCCGGGCTGGAATTGACCGCGACATGTGGTGGTGACTGAAGCGGCTGGGAGGACATCACCCGATGGCCACTGTGTTTTTGACGGGAGCGACCGGCTTCGTCGGAGGTGCGATTCTTGCCCGACTCCTGTCCGATGCGCGTGTCGAACAGGTTGTCCTGCTGGTTCGTTCTCGTGATTCGGACCATGCCGATGAACGGGTCATAGAAGCGTTGGGCCGCTTCGATGTGCGGAGCCCAGGGGCCGGTCGGGTGGTTGTGGTTCGCGGGTCCCTGAACGAGCTTGTTCTTCCTCGGGAAATACTCGGAAGGTTGACCCACGTCGTCCATGCGGCGGCCCACACTTCGTTCCGGTCGGTCCGTACAGCACGCGAGACGAACGTCGAGGGGACGAGGTCCCTCGCACGCGCCCTCGTGGGAGCGGCGAAACTGGAGCGGTTCCTATTCGTGGGCACCGCGTACCGTCTTGGCGTGGTCGATGTAGGGCTCGTCCAGGAGGACATGCGCTCATCAGACCAGCACGTCGCTGAGTACACGCGGACCAAGGCCGAGGCCGAGGTGCTCTTGGAGGAGTCGAGCAGATTGCCTCTGGTGATCGCTCGCCCGTCGATTGTCGTGGGCCACACGCGGTTGGGGGTGAAACCGTCCGCCAGCCTTTTTTGGTACTACCGAGCACTGGCAAAAGCCGGGATCAGTCCCTTTTCCGATGTCCAGCGACGAGACATTGTGCCCGTTGATTGGGCTGCGGAAGCCAGCGTCCACCTGCTGCTGAAGCGGTCCTTGGCGCGAGTTCGGTATCACATCTCCGCTGGAGAAGGATCGTCCGAGACGTGGGCGGTCATTCGCAACAGGTTCGCGGAGCTGGGGCAGGCATCCCCAGCGCACGAGCGCGTTCAGGTCGCTGCCCTTTCCGGCCACCCTGCATGGACCGTCGCCGGCTTCCAACCTTGGACGGTCGGTGCCATCGCGGAGTGCGCCAGGTTTTCGCAGCTTCCCTACGGCGCCTTCTCCAATGAACGAATTCTGGCGGAGGGGGTGGAACCTCCGCCTCGTTTCACCACCTACATCGAAACCTGTCTGGCCAGCAGTGACCGCACCGTCGACGAGCAGGCACGTGATGATGTCTGAAATGCATGTTGGGGCGCCGTTCAGGGGTGACTTGTACGAGGAGTTGACCCATCGGGCGATTCTCGAATGCCATAAATGGAATCTCGGGGCGGGCGACCAGCCTACGATGTGCCGCTTTCCCCTCATTGTTTCCAGCCGGCTCTGGAACGAGCTTGGGGACATGGCCGAAGCCCTCGTCCAAGAGGCGGTGAACGCCGAGCGAGAACTGTTGGATCGCCCTGAGCTGCACGCCTTTCTGGGGCTTTCCAGGAAGACCGCATCCTGCCTTCGCGGAGCACCCTGGTCGGATGCCCCGAGGTACACGCGGTTTGATTTTCATCCGACGGATGACGGCTTCCGCATCACGGAGAGCAACTGCGACGTTGCCGGAGGGCTCCTGGAGGCATCGGGGGTGGGAAGCATTCTTGCCTCGCTCCTTGGCCTCGAGGCGCCTGCGGACCCCGCTGGCGAATTCGCCGAGGCCTTCGCTCAGCGACTGGGTCGCGGGGCGAACGTCGGCCTGGCGCACCTCGCCAACTACTCCGAAGACCGACAGGTCGTCCTTTACCTCGCCCGCCGCCTTCAAGAACGCGGTCTGAAGACCTGGCTCTTTCATCCGTCACAGTTGCGCCCCGGTCTCCGTATCGCAACGCCTTCCGGAGCTCAAAGCCTTGATGCCGTGTACCGATTTCTCCCGGGTGACTGGCTTGAACAGCTCCCCGGTGAATGTGGATGGAAAGAGCTGTTCTCGTCCGAGCGAGTCTCGAACCCCCTGAGCACGCTCCTGGTTCAATCCAAGCGGTTCCCGCTTGTCTGGCCAGAGCTACAGTCGGCGCTCCCAACGTGGGGGCGCCTTCTGCCCGAGACGAAGGCACCGCTGGCCAAGATGGAAGCCGAGACCGGCTGGGTGCTCAAGCCCGCTTTCGGCCATGAGGGCGCCAACATCGTCTTGGATGGCTCGACGGTCTCCGCGGTGGCTGGTGCCCTGTGGAAGAGGGCAAGTCGAAATCCGACAGGCTGGGTCGCGCAGCGACGGTTCGAGAGCTCGACGCTCGACACTCCCGAGGGGCCGAGGTTTCCGTGCATCGGCATCTTCGTCGTCGGGGGAAAGCGTGCCGGGGGGTATGCGCGACTCAGTCCAACGCGGGTGATAGGTGCTGCTGCACAGGAAGCTGTGGTCCTTGTGGAGGAAGAATGAATCAGGCCAACGTACTTGCTCGGTGGATGGCTGCGGCCGGGCCATGGGCTCATTTCCTGAAGCCATCATTGCTCGCGGCTGCGGTTGACGGCGTGGAGCCACTGCCATCAGCCGTCGCCCACCTTCAGTGGAAACCGGAGGGCAATGATGTGGCCGCCGTGCTGGACTTGCCCGCGTTGGAGTCGATCGCGATGGGCGTGGCGCTCGGCCGGAAGGGGTGGTGCGTCGTGCCCATGTTCAACACGGTTCACGGGGAAGGAGAAGTGCTTGAAACCTGGGACGTGATTCGGGCCTTGCTCGGCGCGGTCCCAGACCTGCCAGAAAAGCCATCAGGCCCGCCCGTCTTCCTGCTCGACTCCGGGCGACAGTCAGGCTCGGGAACTTCGCCTCGCGCTTTCGACTTCGACAATCGTTGGTATGTCTTTGCGAGCGATTTCCCGAGCGCGGAGTTTTTCACGTCCAAGGGGATTGGTCGGCTGCTGGTCGTTACCCGAGGCAATGATCTTCTGCCTGATATTCGTGACGCCTTCGCTGCTCACTCGACCCTTCAACGGTTTCTCGTCAATCCAGACGACGGGCAGCAGGTTCCATTTCCAGCGCCACGTGCCGCGATTTGGAGGGGCATCGCGAGCTTTGGACGGGCCCTCGGACGGAACTGGGACGGGACCTTCGGCCGCCGCATCTCGCACGGGTAGCCCGCTTGCGGCGCGAGGTGAAGGTGCTGCGAGAGGAGCGCGACATCCTCTCAAAAGCCGTGGCCTGGTTCGCTCAGGAAGGCGTCGGGACGCCCAAGAAGCGTTCCGATTCGTGAGCGACGACCCTCGGCGCGACACGAAGACGAAGAGGTGGCCGGCGTAGAGGTCCTCCTTCCACGCCATGCGCACGACGGCCGTGAGACCATCGATGCTCTTGCGCATATCGACGGGCTCGCGCGCCAGCAGGATGCGCACCGTCCGAGGAAGCCGGAGAAGCATCAGGTGCCCGCCGCCGTACTCGTACTCGCGAGGGTGACGAGGAGCCGCGCGACGTAGGCCGCGTCTGCGCCCACCGGGAAGCGCAGCACCAGGCCGCCCACGGTGGCGACCTCGAAGAAGCTCTCCCGCGCCTGCGGCGCGGGAGACGCTACAACCTCTCCTCAGCGTCAACTACTCGTTCCCCGCGGCGACAACTATTTCTCCCCACCGGGTTGACCTGCTCGAACGTGTTCGCGTCGTCGTAGTTGTCGTTGGCGTGGTAGTGGTCCACCTCCTTGGAAGAGC
>NZ_JAKCFB010000019.1 GCF_024198235.1 Myxococcus dinghuensis
CACCGAGGTCGCCGCGCTCTTCTATTCCCTCATCGAGACGGCACGCCTGCGGGGGGAGGACCCCGGGCACTATCTGCGGCGTGCCGCTCTCGCCGCCATCGAGAACCCAGGCACGGTCACACTTCCGGAGAGTCAGGACTGACGGCAGCTCCCGCCGGTCGTCCCGGGCGGGTCAGCACGGCGCCGGGACGGGGCACGGCGAACAGTTACGGTGGTCCTCTTCGTGCCCAACAGCCACAACAACGGGAATTAACTTCGCAACCTCCGCGACTGCTTCAACCACAGCAGGGTGGCTAAATGGGAGGAGCTGCCATTTCTCCGAAGTGCCACCACGAGCAAGCACGATGGCACGAACATCGTGCACGCGGGCGGCCTGGCGCACTCCGGCGGCTATGCTCTCCGCGGAGCCCAAGTCCACATACTCAAAGCCGGGGAATCCAGGGTCGAGATAGTTTGCCCCCTCGAGGACTTTCCGAATGTCCTTCTCGCCAGCGGTGCCCTGCCCCGTGACGATGACGGGGCGACGAATGGTCCGCGTCTCCTTCACCGGGACGTGCCCCACCAGAGCCCTCTCGACGGCGGCGAGCCATTCTATATGCCGGGCGGATTGCCGTCCGAGTTGGGTGAGAGAGGTGATGCGCAGGCGGACCAATTTCTGGAGGGTCTTCGCCTTCTGGTCCTCCTCGAACGCCCCCTCGACGAGGACGATGTCACCCTCCCTCGGAAGGGCGAGGCGCGCGGAGAGTAGAGCGTTGATGTAGCGGCCATCGCTCGCTCGCTGAAGCCACAGGAAGCGTCCACCCTTATTGCCGAGGTGAATGGAGAGAACCTCGGCTTCGAAGTGAGTCGGCCCATGCGGGGTCCCCACCACCGCCTGGAATGAGCTCTTCTTCTTGCTGCCTCGGCCCCCTCCAGTCGAACAACCGCGACCCGTCATGCCAGCCCCCGCGAGAAGTGCGTTGAACTACCTGCTGGGCTGGCTACCTAGCAAATGCGTCTGACATGCCCCCACAGAAACCCCAGTGTCGTCCAGCCGCGGAGAAGACGACTCGGCGCGTCAGGCGGCTCGCACTGGCGACCAGCTGAGGTTTCCGCCCTACCCGCAGTTCCTGTCCTCCTGGCTGCCATCCACGACCTCCTGGCCAGTTTCGCCGCAGCGCGCAAGCCGACTCGCTGGACTGCTGCGACCGCGAGGCCATGGGGTTTGTCGCCACAACCGGGGGCCTCACCGGCGAGCTGGTGCGCGATTTGCTCGCCGAGACGCTCGAGGCCCGGTTCGGCGCGGGCTGCCACCAGGCGCCTCACCCAATTGAATGGCTCACCGACAACGCGCCGGCCTTCACGGCCCACCAGACGCGCGAATTCGGGGCCAGCCTGGGGCTGCGCATCCGCACCACGCCGGCCTACTCGCCAGAGAGCAACGGCATGGCGGAGTCCTTCGTGAAGAGCTTCAATCGCGACTACGTGTACCTCAACCGCCTCGACAGCGCCGAGGTGGTCCTCCAACATCTGCCCCGCTGGTTCGACGACTACAACACCGTGCATCCTCACAAGGCGCTGAAGATGCGCTCCCCACGCGAGTTCTGGCTCGCGACTTCAACCCGCTGACCGTGTCCGATTTGACGGGGGCAACTCCAGCAGCTCGTGCGACTCCCCTCCGCTCCAGTCCTCACTTTCAGCTAGCCTTCCATTTTTCCTATGCTCCCGCATGAGGAAGGAGTCGCTTACGGACGTGTCCGCACAAACAACAGAGCAGGCTTTGGCGACCATTACGAACGAGGGCCTCTTCGAGAGGCTGGCGACGGCCATCCTTCGAGAAGCCGACCCCGACTACGCATCGCTGGCACACACTGGCGTCAATGCCGCGGGAAAGACCGTCAAGTCGCCACTCGACGGAATCTGCTTCGTCCAGGGCGCCAATCCGCCCCACATGATCGCCGTCCACCACACCATCACCGCACGAGACGGTCTAGAGAAAAAATGGCTCCATGACATCTCGAGGGTGAAGCCACGCAAAGGGACGAAGCCGAAGGCTCCGGCGGGGGATATCCTCAAGACAGCAGAGCTGGTCGCGCAAGAAAGAACACGAACGCCGAATCTGCGTGCAACGTTGGTCCTCACCACCAACGAGGAGCCAAGCGAAGGGCTGGTTCGCGACGTCGTGGCGGCAGGGAGCGCGCACGCGATTGTGATTGACCTATGGTCACGCTCGAGGCTGAGCCACTTTCTTGATCATCACCCCAGGGGCCAGTGGCTCCGCCGCGCCCATCTCGGCATCGAGCAGGAACAGCTCTCGTCCGAGCTGCTCCATGAGTTGTCTAAGAAGAGCCTAGAGGCGGCCTGCCCACTGGATGACCCGTCCACCTGGATCCCGCGGACACTGGACACGGTCTTGAGTGCGAGCCTCGCTCGTGACGTGACCTTCCTGGTAGCAGGTTCCGGCATGGGCAAGTCCGTGGCCTGCCATCGCAAACTCGCCGCGCATGTGGACAGCGGTGGATTCGGGCTCGTACTTCCTCACGTGGCGGTCGAGTCCTCGATGACACTCGACCAAGCCATTTCGGCGACGCTGCGCCAATTGCACCCCGCGTTAGCCGTGACGGGCCCGTCGGCCCTCTCGCTGTGCTCACCTGAGCACCCGCTGCTGCTCGCTGTCGAGGACATAAATCGCTCTGGACGCCCTCAATTGCTGCTGGAGAAGCTCGTCAGTTGGCGGCGTATACCGGGCAAACAGGAGACTGGGGCACTGCCCCCGTGGCGTCTCATTTGCCCGTTGTGGCCGGAGACGCTCAGCGCATTGAGCGAGCAGGCCCAGAAGCTCATCGCCTCTCTCATCATCACAACAGGCCGCTTCAGCGAAGACGAAGGCCGCGACGCTGTTGCCACTCGGGCACGAAGGACCGGGTATGAATTCAGCCCTTTGGCCGCCAAGGAGATTACGAAGGCGCTAGGTCACGATCCACTCCTCATTGCACTCCATGATCCGGGGACTGAGCCTGCTCCCTACCGAGTCATCTGTGGCTTCGTAGAGCGTTCGCTCTCTCGAGCCTCTACAGGAGCGAAGGACTATCCGGCTGCCCAGTACCGCCAAGCCTTTCGGGCGCTTGCTGGTGAGATGCTTGCGAGCCGTCAGCTAGAGCCGACGTGGCGTGAAGTGAGCAGTTGGAAGAGCCTACAGGGCGAGCCTCTGCGGCTCATCAGCAGCCTGGCCCAGCAAGGGGAGTTGATTCGCATCGCAGGGCCTTCAGACGAACAACGGTTGGTGTTCCGCCACGACCGCATTCGAGATTGGCTCCTAGCAGATGCTACGGCTGAACTGGATCGCGGGGAAGCCTTGGCCGATACGATATTGACAGAACCGTATCTCGCGGAGGTGTTCGGTACCGTTCTTGCGTGGGAACGCCCGTTGGCAGGCATCCTCCAAAGAGTTGCCTACTCAAACCCACTTGCGCTCTTCTACGCATTGCGCCTGCTGGGCGAGAACGCCGGGCCGCATGGGGAAGCGATTGTCCAGGCCATCCACCAATGGATTGACGAGCCAAGCACACGAGATCCTTCAAACAAGCACCTGAGGCGGGAAGCGCTCGCAATTCTGGCGGAGACGGATTCTCGTGCGGTACCAGGCATTGTTCACAAATTCCCGGATCGAACGACGTGGAGCTCATTCGCTCGGTTTCGCAATGGTGACCTGTCGGGCGGAATCGAGGCCTGCTTTCGTTCTGCACCAGGCATTGGATCACCGTGGCGAGACTTCCAAATCGCCCATGCAAAGTTCCGCTATGGAAAACGCCTGTCCGATGCCTTGGAAAAGTATCTCAGGTTGCCAAGCTTGAACAGTCCGTCGAGAGTGGGCGCCTTGCGTCTTGCTGGCCACTTGGCGGATCCAAATCTGGCTCCTGCGATAGAAGCGTGCTGGGTCACTGACGAGAACCGCTCCGTTCATCTGGCCGACTACTTGTGGGCATTCGCGGAGTGCTGCGGAGAGGATCCTCCGCGCTATCTCAATCCTATCTGTAGTGCTTGGGCCTCACTTCCCGATGAACCGACGCGAGAGGGGTTTCCGTCGCCGCGCGACGAATGCGCGAGCGGCGAAGTGCGTTGGGCATTTAGACAATGGCCACCGACGGCCGCCATCAAATACTTCATCCAACGCGCATCGCAAGAGGACCTCCGCTGGCAAATCACATACATGCTTCATGGAATAGATGAACCAAGCGCCGTCTTGTTTGTAGCCCGCGAGCTTGCGGCCGTTCACCGGCGCTTTGAGGGGACAGCTTCCACGTCGACTTTCGCCATGACAGCACCAGACGAATGGCGCCATGCTCAAGAAAATGGCCGACCAATGTCGAAGGCATCTCGAGACCTATTGCTTGAGGCATGGCAATCCAAGGGAAACGACAAGCACTTCCGTAGGGCAGCATTTTCTCTATGGTCCCAGACCAAAGGCCCTAAAGACCTAGAAGTTCTTCGCACAACCACACCCTCCGCCGAGTTGGCGGACAAGGTTCTGGCAGCACGACTGATTCGTGAAGACCAGCTGGCGATTCCAGCGATGATCGAGAGAATAACCTCAGAGGGCGGCCATTATTGGTGGCAGTACGGGCGATATTTATGGTCACCGGCGCTCACTCAAACTATCGATGAGGAGTTCGGTAGACGCGGGGCATTGGCGAAGCAGTCTTGGGAGGATGGCTCCAAGCTTGATTCAGACTGGATTACATCCGAGTTGATTCAACGGCTTCCAACAGACGAGGCTGAACGCCTTCTTCTCAAACATTGGCACCACCTTCGTTTCGGTTCGCGGTTTGTGCAAGCAGCGCTCTACGTCTGCACGCCACGTCTCTTGGACGCCGCGAGAGCAGCTATCAAAGACTGCCCTCAGCCCGACATGCTTCTGCGGCATTTCAGCCTCCGTGTGGGCATAAACACACGCGACCGCCCGGGGCTCACTCGTGAAGAGCAAGTATCGGCGATGGCCCCATATCTTCACCTGCTCTCCCCCGAGGACATCAACTCCTTATGGGAAACATGTAATGACCGCTGCTGGTTCTCACTTCGGCGTGGGCTCCTGGATAAGGCCCTTAAAGAGCCGTACAGTGAACGCCAATGGAATCCTGACCGCCTTGTTTCGGAACTCGACAAGACACTGACGACGAAACAAACTGTTTGGATAGACCATCTGCTCGGCCACTTCCTCGAAGCCAATGTCTCGTGGTCCGAGATTCTTGCGGTAATGACCCGTTGGCTCGAAGAGCGTCGCTCACTTCAAGCTTTGCGAATCGTCGCCGCCGCCATCTTGCATCAGGGGACACGCGACGACATGTCCGCGCTAAAGATCGCTCAGGCAATGCCTGAACCCGAAGCGAAGCAACTATTTGCGGACACACAGTTCGCCCTGCGTCGCAAGAGCCTTCGCTAGCAGGGTGTTGATGAAGCCCGGTTTGTAGGCATGAGACCGGGCTTCTCGTGTCCTCCGCTCTCAACCTTGCCATCGGCGGGGGCGACGGGCGGTGAGTGGCTATGCGGCGGCCAGCCGCGCCATCCGCACCAGATTGTACGCGGCGCCCACCAGGTAGGCCGCCAACTCCATCCGCTCCCTGCCTTTGAAACGCGTCTTGCGGAAGCCTCCCACCGTCTTCATCCAGCCCCAGACTTCTTCGATTCGCTTCCGTGCCCTCTGGCTGATGGCGTAGCCGGCGGGCCTTGTCGTTCGCCGGTCGATGGCCGAGCGGCGTCGAGAAGCCGTCGTCTGAGCAATGTGAGGCGTCACCCCCATGCGCCGACAGTCAGCGACGAAGTCCGCCGTGTCGTAGCCCTTGTCCGCCCCCACCGAAGCGCGCTTGTTCCGGGACTTCAGCCCATCGAGCATCATCACCGCCGCGTCGCGCTCGGCGTAGCCATCCGCTGGCATCACCGCGAGGTCCACGAGCAGCCCGTTGCGGTTCTCCATGACGCCATTGAGGCTGTAGGTGTTGCGAGGCGCGCTGGTTGATGGACGGGTGATCCGACTGGATGATGGACGCCGGAATCCCGAGTCGGTTCAAGGACCTACGGCCGCCTGGCGGCGGTGCCCTACGGGCAGCCTTGAGCCGCCTCGTGCTCCGGCTCGGGCTGCAACCGTCGATTCCCCAAGGGGAATCGCCTCAAGGCGTGCCCATCATCGGCAGTGACACCCGGTCGAGCACGCTCGTGATGGACTCCAGTGGTTCCGCGTGCTTGCTGGAAGTGCCCATCAACGAGCCGGTCCGTGGAACGCCGTGGAACCATCAAATAGCGTGCGCAGTAACAGTAGGCCAACCGCGCCTCCTTGCCGTTGCCCTTGCGCGCCAGCCGCGCCTCCGGGTCCGTCTTCGAAGCGTGCGTCGTGTTGCCTCGCTTCTGCCCGTGAAAGTTCACCGTCGGGTTGCCCTTGTCGTCGGGCGGCTCCCTCTTGTCGTCCTTCTCGTCCTCGTCCTCGTCCTTTGGGCGGAACGACTTCAGCGACGCCCAGGCCTCGATGAGGCTGCCATCCACGCTGAAGTGCTCGTTGCTGGTGAGCCCCGTGCTTTGCGCCTGGCCCATCACCGCCATGAAGAATCTCCGGGCGATGTCATGCTCCAGCAGCTGGTCCCGGTTCTGCGAGAAGGTGCTGTGGTCGAAGGGAGGCGTCCTCCATCCCCATGTCGAGGAACCATCGGAACAAGAGGTTGTAGTCGAGCTGCTCGCAGAAGAGCCGCTCGCTTCTCACCGAGTAGAACGCCATGAGGAGGCAGGACTTCAGCAACTGCTCTGGCGGAATGCTCGGCCGGCCCGTGCCGCTGTACATCTCATCGAACGTAGGCGAGAGCGTTGCCAGTGCGGCGTCCGCCATGTCCTTCACTCTGCGCAGCGGATGGCCCGCGGGCACCCGGTCTCCCGGCGTCCTCAAGCTGAACAGCGTCGTCTGCTGCTTGGGCCGTCCGCGCATCGCTGCCTCCGATGCGCGGAGGACACCACGTCACGGTGCGGGGTGTCGATCCCCCGGAGGGGTTTCTCAACACCCTGCTAGGGCAGGAACTTCCCCTCTTGCCCATGTTGGGACTTTCCTGGGTGAGCCTTCTCTGAATCAACGCCGCCCCAAGCGAGAAGGGGTTGGGGGGAACGCCACCACAACGAGAGCAACAACCAGCGTTACCGATGTGCCCCCAATCCCTTCCTTGGAGGTTACTCGCCTCACCTGGATCTGCTCTTTCTCCTGCGCCAAATGCTTACCACCGTCCATATGGCGGTGCTTGTCCAGGATAAGCAGGCACCCCAAGCCACTCCCTCTGCTCGAGGCATACTCCGCAGCCTGTTGCAGGTTAGCGTCTACCTGACCTAGGGACTCCCCTCCTAGGTCACGGACCTTGAGTTCGACGGGCATTGATCCAAGCAGAAAGTCAATCCTGCCTTTTGCGGTCTGAACCTCCCGTTCGACGAGCCCACCACGCGCTTCAAGAAACTGATGCAACTGCTCCTGAAAACCCTTCTCACTGAGTCTTGGAGACCACTTATGCGGAGCCTTGCGCTGAGCTGCCTGGTAGTGCATCAACGTAACAAGGGCGGTCCATGCATCCGCAGGTAGTCGAGACGCCAACTCCAAACCAAGGGCCTCCCGCTCAATGCTGCGTGCCAACCACTCGGAAGTGGTCTCGACGCCGGAGGCGACCGCAGGAAAAGGGTTATCGGCCAGAACACGGGCACGAGCTCCAGCAAGCTCGCTTAGCAGTTCACGCAGGTGAGCCTCGCGAGCATCGAAGCCAAACCCGTCAAAAACAGAGAGCACTAAATCAACGCGATCAAGCATCTCGACTGGAAGACGAGCCTCCCGGAGATTCCTTTGGAGTTGTTCAAACTTGACACTCTCCCCGACAACGTGAGCAGCCAGCAGTCGCTGCAGCTCTGCGATAGCATCATCAAGCCGTTGAGGCGCAGAGGGTAGAAGCGCCCTGACCGCCTTCGCGCGAAGATGACGTGGAACATCTCCAGCAGACTCAAACTCCCAACTGGCCATACGACTAGTATGAACAGCGTCACTGGCGAGCACATCCCGGCGAATGTGATCTGCCGGAAAGACAACCGTTGCACGAATCCTAATTCTGCTAATCCCGAGGAACGTGAGGTCGACCCCCAATGCAGGGTCAGCAAATGAGATCCCGCCGTTCGAGACATCAGCAAGTGAGCGCCGAAGCATACGCACTGCGAAAAGCCTCCGCCCTTTTGGAGGAATTCCACCCTTGAGATGGGAACCTACTTGATATCTCCCAAGTTCAAGGACCCCAGCCTCCCAGGGTGGGGTGCAGTTACCGTCGTCGCACACAAGCTCGACTCTATTCTCTGTCTCGGTGACAACGAAACCTACCCATCCATCGAGCGGAAACTCTGAGTCCCCGTCGTTCCGCAACTCAAGCGCGAGTACCTCTTGCACGTCCCCATTGGCCTGGACGAACGCGATGCGCTCCATGCTTCCACTAAGTGGCGAGACGGTACTCATCACTTGTCCATTTGCGGCTTGGGCGTCTGAGCCGCTCCTCCATCCTTGGACCCAGTCCCGTTCTCTGATTTGTGCGCCGGAGCCACGTCTCGGGATGCTGAGGGTGTGACTCCTCCAGCTTGAGCAGGACGAATGCCCGCAGAGGCAAACGGACTCCTCGGCCCAGCCGTTACCCCTATTCCGTCCTGGCGGACCTGCCGGGTTCCACTATTGCGATTGTCGCTCATGGGCGCGCCTTTCTAGAACTACGTCTCAGTATTGTTCGCTGCTGGAGCTGGGCCGCCCTGCGGAAGATTCGGCTGAGGGGGTTGAACGGATTGAGGGGATGGCGCCTGGCCGCCGGTCTGCTGCGGCTGAACATTCGCGGATGCAAACGGACTCTGTGCGGCAGCGCGCACTCCAATGCCAAGTTCCACCGAGTCGCGTCCTTCATCCACCAAGCGAACTAACTTCAGCGTGGAAGGCTCCTGTTCCTTCGCCATGTGTTTCTCCTTCACTTCTGATCTGGAGCCGGATTGGTTGCGCCAGCCTTCGGCCCCCCGGTCTGCTGCGGCGGCCTACCCTGCGCAGCAAACGGGCTGATTGGTGCCGCAGCCACACCGACCCCGCGCTGAGAGTCGTTCAACTGGCGAATCGGCAGCGACAATATGCGCTTCGTGTTCATATTTTTCCTTTCTGCTTAATGGCTACGAATCCACCCTGTGGCGTCTTGGCGTGCCCACGGGTCTCCTACGGCACATGCGTTGCTGAGGTACAAACGGCCCCATGCAGGGGCGGGAAGATGCCGACATTGGTCGAGCTTCGTGGCTTGCCCCATGTCCACTCCGATCTGCTTCTCAGGATTGAGTCCCTGCCATACGCCTCCTTCAGCCCAATCCATCGATGGAGCGCCCCTTGAGTCCACACGCGCATCGGACAACCTAGCGCGGCGGTCTGACATGGCCTTCTCGACCGGGTAGACCTGAAAGGTGGACGATGGGACCAAGACCGACATGAACACACATCAGCCTGCGTCTCACATCAGCGCCTGTGAATCATAGGACCAGGAGGCAGACATGCTCTCTTCGGTGCAGGCTGGACCCAGGGAGCGACCGGCGGCAGCTCGCTGCGCGCCGCTTCGAGGCGCCCTGAGACCCGGCGTGCATTGAGCCTAGCCAAGGCGAGTGAGTGGGCGGACGACCAGCGAGGCCCGTGGGTCGCGCACCACACCCCACGCGAGGCCCCGAAGAGAATCGCGTCGTGTCAGGGACAAAATTCAATCACCGTAGGTCCCCGAAGAAAGGAGCGGCGACCATGACGACGTTGACGGTGCGGACGAACCCGATGAAGCGCAGCTATCGCAAAAGCCTCTGGCCCCAGTTCAGTGCCGCCTCCTGCCCCCGTGTGAGCTTGGCCTCGAGATCCCCCGCGGACTTTGACCGGCTTGGCGGCCCTCCGCCCGTCCCCTGCTGACGCTCGCGCTCCTTCATCGGCGCGCCAAGCCACGCAGAGGCCGGGCTCCCATCCAGGGGACCTGGCCTCTCGGCTTTCAGGGCTCCTGCTCCTCCAGGGGACGTAGAGCGTTAGGGAAGACGCGCGGGCCTGTAGAGCCCGAGCCCGTCAGGGCCCGCTGGGTTCAACTCCCAGCGTCCCCATGCAGCACGAGCGTGGTCCGTCACCACGCAGGCGCACCAGCGCCTCCGCGAGCAGAAGCACCGTCGAGGGACAGCTCCCTGCCAAAGTTCACAGCACCAATCGGACCCCAATCTAGGGACAACCGCAGGCCCCGTCCCCGAACCACTTAGTATCACTCACCTTTTTGCCGCTCAGAGGGTTCGAGTTCTCTAGAGAAAAACAGAGAACGAGTTCGCGCAGGGCTTCATTCGGGGAGCTTCACGAAGTCCACCTGGCCAGTTCCTCCTGGGGTGGCGGCGGTCTGCAAAACCGCTCGGGACGGGTTCGACTCCCGTACTGGCCTCATCGTCTCATGCCGGCCTGGCGTAGGTGGTCCGCGCGCCCGTTTGAAGAGCGGGAGGACTCGGTTCGATTCCGAGGGCCGGCAAGTCGCAGCACGCAGTCCGCAACACGTCTCATAGGCCGCGCTCCGGGAGCAGCTTGGATTCCAAATCCGGGCGTGCGGGGTTCAACTCCCTGGCGGCCTGCTTTCGCCCTTGTAGCTCAGCTGGCAGCAGCGCCGGTTTCGTAAACCGGAGGTCGTCGGTTCGAACCCGACCGGGGGCACTCGTCGTCCTTGTAGCTCAGTCGGATGAGAGCGCACGGTTCCGAACCGTGAGGTCGCAGGTTCGAGCCCTGCCAGGGACACTTTGTTTCACCCACGCTTCCGTAGCTCAGCGGAACCAGAGCACGCGCGTCCTAAGCGCAAGGTCGCAGGTTCGAATCCTGCCGGAAGCCTTCACGAAGCATTTCTGCGGTGTGGGGACGGTGCCCCATCTGGCCTCATACGCCGGAGCCCCAGGGTTCGACTCCCTGCTCCGCAATCCCTTCCATCCCTCTTTCGCACGCCGAGCCAGCTGGAGACGGCGACGGTCCCACACACCGTTCTCGCCGGGTTCGATCCCCGGGGCGTGCACTCGCAGTCTCCCTCTCATGCCGGAGTAGCCCAACAGGTAGAGGTGCCAGGTCGAGAACCTGGAGGTTGCGGGTTCGACTCCCGCCTTCGGCACTCGTCGTCGCGCAGTCGCTGTCCGTCGTAGCTCCCGCAGTCCATCCGCGTAGCCCAAACGGGAGAGGCCGCCGGCTCAAACCCGGCTCAGTGCGAGTTCGACTCTCGCCGCGGATACAGCCGAAAGGTGCCGTGTCATGGAGACGCTGGTCCTCAGTCAAGCCTACGAACCCGTCGCGCGGATCCCCTGGCAGCGCGCGGTGATGCTCATCTTCCAGGGCAAGGTGGAAGTGGTCGAGGAGTACGAGGACCGCTTCGTGCGCTCGGTGACGGTGGAGATCCGCATGCCGTCCGTCATCCGCTTCGTGCGCGGGCTGCGCAAGGGCCCCAAGGGCGTGAAGTTCAGCCGGGAGAACGTGTACCTGCGCGACAACTGCCGCTGCCAGTACTGCGGCCAGAAGGTGTCCCGCGCGGAGGCCACGTACGACCACGTCGTGCCCCGGGCCCAGGGTGGCCGGACGTGCTGGGAGAACATCGTCATCGCCTGCGTGCCCTGCAACCAGAAGAAGGGCAACCGCACGCCACAGGTGGCGCGCATGGAGCTGCGCTCCACGCCGGTGAAGCCCAAGAAGCTCTCGAACACGCTGCGTCTGACGTTCATGTTCGAGAAGGGCATGCCCATGACGTGGGCGAAGTTCATGAACGACGTGGCGTACTGGCACGTCGAGCTGCAGGAGTGAGGCGCGTGGGAGTGTGCTTGGGGTTCGAGTCCCCTGCCTTCCTCTTCATGTCGTTCCTGGAGCATGCGGACCGGGTGGCCGGTCGCCTGGTTGGAAGCCAGGAGGACCCTTCGGGGTCCGTGGTTCGACTCCACCTTGCTCCGCTCTTCTCCACCTGACGTTCTGGAAGTTGGACTGGCGATGGCGCCAGGCCCCGCTGCTAACGGGTGCGAGCCGGCCTTCCGGCTCGAGGTTCGAGTCCTCCGACTTCCGCTCTTCCCCCACTCCAGGGCGACCCGTGCCGTGGCCTGTCCACCGGGTGACTCGGGGCAACCCCCACACGCAGCATGGCCGCCCGCTCCGCCATTCCTAGCCTCCGACCCAGCCGGGTCTCTTCCGGCGAAGGGAAAGGAAGCACACACATGAAGCACTTCCGGATGGGACTCCGCGTGGCGGCGGGTCTCGCCTTCATCTCCATCGCCGGCGGCATCGCGGCGGGCTGCGGCTCCGACGACACGGACGACCCGTTGAACCAGCAGACCCAGACGCCCGTGGGCGCCGAGGACCAGGACCGCATCGACAAGGGGCTGGCGATGTCCCCCGTCATCCTCAACCTGAACGGACTGGACCGGAACCTGGTGGGACTGGGCAGCTACATCGTCAACGCGCAAGCCGCGTGCAACGATTGCCACACCAACCCACCCTTCTCCTCCGGGAGCAACCCGTACCAGGGGCAGGTCGAGCAGATCAACACCGCGAACTTCCTCGCGGGGGGGATGACGCTCGCGCCGAACATCGTCTCCACCAACCTCACCCCCGACGGCCAGGGGTTGCCCGGAGGGATGACCTTCGAGGTCTTCCTGGCGCGGATGCGCACCGGCCAGAAGGAGGACGGGAGCATCCTGCAGATCATGCCCTGGCCCGTCTACGCGAAGATGCGTGACGACGACCTGAGGGCCGTCTACGAGTACCTCCGGGCCATCCCCCACGCGGAGCCCGGGACGGTCGCCCCGCCCACGCCTCCGTGAAGTCACGGCCGCGTCGTCGCGCGACCTCCTGGGTCCTCGGGGGGACGGGCGGCGACGCGCAGGGATTGCGCGCTCACCACGGCGGTTCAGCGGTTAGAGTGCGCACTCCGGCGAGGGGGCGGCTGACGAGACATGGCGACGAGGAAGAGCGAGGACCAGGAGCGGCTCATCGACCGGGACTTGACCGCGCTGGCCCGGGAGGGCCGGCTGGCGGCCGCGCACGGCGTGGACGCGGCCGTGACGGAGGTGCTCGGGCTGTTGACGCGGGGCGGCAAGCATCCCCTGCTGTCCGGGGACCCGGGCGTGGGAAAGAGCGCGCTGGTGCAGGAGGTCGCCCGGCGCATCGCCGAGGGGCGCGTGGACGCGGAGCTCGCGCAGGCCCGGCTGGTGGAGGTCTCCGTGGCCAACATCCTGGCGCGGAGCACCCAGCGGCAGGCGGCGGAGAGCTTCGAGGAGCTGTTGGCCCATCTGGCGCGCCACGCCTGCCCCATCGTCTACATCCGCGACCTGCCCGCGGCCCTGGGCGGCCCGCTGGCCCCCGTGGCCGTGCGCGCGCTGCGCACCGGCGGCCTGCGTTTCATCTTCGAGACGGAGCCCAAGCGCGTACAGGAGCTGCTGCGCTCCGACGAGGCGCTCGCCGAGCGGCTGCACCTGCTGCCGCTGCACGAGCCGCCGCTGGAGAAGGCGCGCTGGGTGCTGGGACGGGTGGCGGAGGAGTTGGAGCGCGAGCTGCGGCTGCCCATCGACCCGGCGGCGTGTGACCTGGCGCTGCGGCTGTCCTCGAAGTTCCTGCTGGCGCAGCGCATGCCGCGCAAGGCCATCGAGCTGCTCAAGGAGACGGCGGCCGAGGCGGCGGGCGTGGCCAAGGACCACGTGGGCCCGGAGGACGTGCTCACCCGCTTCTGCTCCGCCACGCGCCTGCCGCGCTTCGTGGTGGACGACGCCATGCCGCTGGACCTGGACGAGACGGAGCGCTTCTTCGGGGAGCGGCTGCTCGGCCAGACGGACGCGGTGGGCGCGGTGCTGCGGTCGGTGGCGCTGCTGAAGGCGGGGCTGAACGACCCGCGTCGGCCGCTGGGCGTGTTCCTGTTCGCGGGCCCCACGGGCGTGGGCAAGACGCAGCTTGCGAAGCTGCTGGCCGAGTACCTGTTCGGCTCGGCGGACAGGCTGGTGCGCCTGAACATGGCGGACTACCCCAACGACGGCGACGAGAGCGTGCCCTTCGGCGCGTCGTGGGCGCCGGCGCTGGAGACGCGACGGGGCGAGCTGAGCGCGCTGCTGGACGGCAAGGTGTTCTCCGTGCTGCTGCTCGACGAGTTCGAGAAGGCCGCGCGCAGCGTGCACGACCGGTTCCTGCAGCTCTTCGACGAGGGCACCTTCGTCAACGGCGCGGGCGAGGTGGTGTCCTGCAACAACACGCTCATCGTCGCCACGTCCAACGTGGGCGCGGAGGTGTACCGGGAGCCGGGAATGGGCTTCGCGGGCGCGCGGCGCGCGGAAGAGATGGTGTCGGAGGTGGACCGGCGCATCGCCGAGGCGTTCCGCCCGGAGTTCCTCAACCGCTTCGACGCCATCTGCCACTTCCGCCCGCTCTCCAAGGTGGACATCCGCAAGATTGCCCAGCGCGAGGTGGGCCGCGTGCTGGAGCGCGAGGGCATCCGCGCGCGCTCGCTGGACGTGGAGGTGACGCCGGAGGTGGTGGACCTGCTGGTGGAGCGCGGCTACTCGCCGCAGTTCGGCGCGCGCTACCTCCAGCGTGAAATCGAGAAGACGCTCACCGCGGCGCTGGCGGTGGAGATTGCCCGCCGGCCGCTGCCTCCAGGCACGCCCGTGCGCGTGGAGGGACGCCCGGGAGGCCGGGTGATGGCCGTGGCCGAGCCCGCGGCGCCGCCGCCCTCTCCCACCGCGCAGTTGCTGCTGCCGTCCGCGCGCGCGGCGCCGGTGAAGCGCCGGCTGGACCGCAAGTCGCTCCTGGTGGAGATGGACCGGCTGGTGGGAAAGGCGCGCTCGCTCGCGGCCTCCGCGGGCCGGCCGCAGTTGGAGGAGCGGCGCGCGGCGCTCCTGACGGAGACGCAGGCACCCAACCTCTGGGACGACCCCACGCACGCGGCGGAGGTCATCCGCGCCTTCCGCACCGTGGAGGCGCACATCAACGAGATGGAGCGGCTGGAGGCCGCGTGCATGTTCGCGCGCAGGCTGGTGCGCGAGGCGAAGAACGAGGTGCAGTTGGCGTCCGCCGCCAAGCAGGTGGAGGACGTCGCGCGCGAAATGCAGATGGCCGAGGCGCTCCATGCCTCCGGCGCCACCACGCAGGACACGGAGGCGCTGGTGGACATCTGCGCGAGCGACTCCACGGAGGCGCAGGAGGCCTGGGTGCAGGAGCTGGCCACCATGTACCTGGGCTGGGCCCAGCGGCGAGGCTACGAGGCCATCGCCGTCGCCGAGGCGGAGGAGCCCGCTCGGGTGGTGGTGCGCATCGCGGGTCCGGGCGCCTATGGATTCCTGGCCGGCGAGGCGGGCATGCACCGGCGACTGGAGGATGAGAAGCGCCAGCGCGCCTACGTCCGCATCCACCGCGCGGGCGCGCTCTCCGAGGAGGAGCTGGAGCTGCTCGAGGTGCTGGGCCGCCCGGTGAAGAGCCACGAGGGCGCCTACCTCCAGCGCGTGCGCACCGAGGTGACGGTGAAGGACGAGTCCACCGGCCGCGTGCTGACCCTGACGGGCGCGGGAGAGCTGGACGAGCTCAAGGACATCGCCGCGCGGGTGGTGTCCGGCCAGGGCGGCACCACGGACGAGGCACGGCGCTACTACCTGGGCCGCAGCGCCCGCGTGGAGGACCCTCGCACCGGCGCGGGCACGCCGCGCGTCAAGGACGTGCTGCGCGGCGAGCTGGACGTCTTCATCGCCGCGTGGATTGCCCGCCCCCCGCCCGAGCCCGCGACGGGGAGCTGACGTCGTCACGCGAGGGAGCGGAGCGCCTGTGTCGGCCCCGCTCCCTCACGCATTGCTATTGGGTGACCTGGATGAGGGACGTCGCCCAGGTGTTGTTGTCCTCACGCAGCTCCAGCACCGACTGCCCCGGGTCCACGAACGCCCCGAGGTAGAACGCGCCGGGCCCCGTCGCATCGGCAGGGAGGTAGGCGGGCCCCGACACCGACGACGTGATGCAGGCTCCCGGCGACAGCCCCATGATGTTCAAGGTCCCCACCAACCGCTGGTCGTAGGCCGGTCCGGCCGGAGAAGGCTCGGGGGACAGCACCGTGTCCACGGACAGCAGCAGCGCCACGATGCTGGCGGGGCTGGCCATCGTGCCCTGGTTGCACACCTTCACCGAGGCGGAGAGGGTCGTCCCGAGCGCGACGCTGGTGGGCCCGGACAGCGACGACACGACGAGGTCGGGGCGGTTGCCCACGCCGATGCGCCCCATCACGAACGTGTTGTTGTCCTCACGCAACTCCTGCAACGACGCGGAGTCATCCACGATGGCGCCCAGGTAGTAGGCCCCATCCCCCTGCGCGTCCGGCGGCAGGCTGGCCCAGCCCGCGACGGGCTGGGTCAGGCACGAGCCCGCGGCGAGCGCGGGAACCGAGAACCCGGCCACCACCGCCTGGTCCGTCGGAGCAGGGCCGCCCGTGGTCCCCATCATCGGCGTGAGCGTGGCATCCGTGGACAGGAGGACCAGCACGTTGACCGACTGGCTGGTGGGCATCGTCCCGATGTTGCACACCGTCACGTTCGTCGTGAACCCCTGACCGGACAGCACGCTCGCGGGGCTCGTCAGCGAGGTGACGACCAGGTCCGGGCGGTTGCCCACGCCGACGAGGCCCTTCACGAAGGTGTTGTTGTCCTCGCGCAGCTCCGGGACGCCGAGGAACGCATCGACCATGGCGCCGACGTAGTAGGTCCCCTCGCCCTGCGCGTCCGGCGGCAGCATCGCCGTGCCGGTGAGGCTCCGGACCACGCACTGGCCAGGCGAAAGGGAAGGCACGCTCACGTCACCCGCGGGCGACTGGTCGCTGGGCGGCCCCGAGGGCCCGACCATCGACGTCAGGGAGCTGTCCACGGAGATGAGCACCTGGAGCTGGGTGACCGGGCTGTTCGCCGTGCCCTGGTTGCAGACGGTCGCCGAGGCGGCAAAGGTCAGCCCGGGCCGCAGGCTCTCCGGGACCGACAGCGCGGTGACGACCAGGTCCGGACGGTTGCCCACGCCAACCAGGCCCTTCACGAAGGCGTTGTTGTCCTCACGCAGCTCCATGATGGAGGCCGGGTCATCCACGATGGCCCCCACGTAGTAGCCTCCTTCGCCCTGCGCGTCCGGCGGCAACCATGCGGACACGGTCGCACTCCGGGTCGAACACGCGCCCGGAGAGAGGCTGGGCATCGACACCATTCCCAGCGGCGACTGGTCCGACGCGGGGTAGCCCCCCATGGACATCGGCGTGAGCACGTCGTCGACGGACAGCAGGAGCTGCACGTTCGCCGGGCCGGCGCTCGAGGTGCCCTGGTTGCACACCGTCACCGAGGCGGAGAAGGACTGGCCCTGCTGGACGCTCGTGGGCGTCGTCATCGCGGTGACGACCAGGTCCGGAAGCATCCCCACGCCGATGAGCCCCTTGGCGAAGGTGTTGTTGTCCTCGCGCAGCTCCTGCACGGACGCGGCGTCATCCACGATGGCGCCGATGAACAGGGGAACGCCCGGGGTGGCGGCGGGCGGAGGGTACGCGTTGGCGGTCAGCGTCCGCGTCGCACAAGCGCCCGGGTTGAGCCCAGGCGTCTGCACCATGCCCAGCGGAGCCTGCTCCACGGAGGGCGGGTACATCGTCACCAGGGACGGGCTCGTGGACAGGTAGACCTGCGTGTTGGTGGAGGGGCTCGGCTGGGTCCCCTGGTTGCACACCGTCACCGTCGCGGTGAGGGACTGGCCGGGCTGGACGCTCGCCGGGGCCGTCATGTCCGTGATGACCAGGTCCGGGCGGTTGCCCACGCCGATGCGGCTCTGCGCGTACACGTTGTTGTCCTCGCGCAGCTCCGGCACGGAGGCCGGGTCGTCGATGATGGCCCCCAGGAAGAGGCCATCGTCACCCTGGGACTGCTGCGGCGGCAGGGACACGGCGTAGACGGACGCGCTGCGCGTCAGGCACTGCCCGACGTTCAGGGACGGGAAGGGAATGAGCCCCGCGGGAGCCTGCGTCGAGAGCGGCACGCCGGGTCCCATGGGCTGCAGCGACGAGGTCCTCGCCAGGTAGACCTGCGCGTTGGTGGACGGGCTCGCCTGGGTGCCCTGGTTGCACGCCGTCACCGTCGCGATGAAGGACTGGCCGGACGACACGCTCGCGGGCCCCGTCACCGAGGTGATGACGAGGTCCGGACGGTTGCCCACGCCGATGAAGGCCTTCACGAAGGTGTTGTTGTCCTCGCGCAGCTCCTGCACGGAGGCCGGGTCATCCACGATGGCGCCCAGATAGTAGGCCCCATCCCCCGTCGCGGCCGGCGGCAACCACGCGTTGCCACTCACCGAACGCGTCGTACACGAGCCCGGGCTCAAGGTCGGGAGCCAGGTCGAGCCGAGCGGGCTCTGGTCCGAGGGCGGCGGGGCCGACCCCATGGGCGTCAGCACGGCATCCGTCGAGAGATAGAGCTGGACGGAGGAACCATTCGAGGGCGTGGTGCCCTGGTTGCAGACCCGCACCGTCGCCGTGAGCGACTGACCGGACTGCACGCTCGCGGGGCTCGTCAGCGCGGTGATGACGAGGTCCGGGAGGCTGCCCACGCCGATGCGGTCGACCGCGAATGCGTTGTTGTCCTCGCGCAGCTCCGGCACCGACCCGGGGTCATCCACGATGGCGCCCAGGTAGTAGGCCGTCGCGCCCAGCCCCGCTGGCGGCAGGTTCGGGTAGAGCGACACCACCCGCCGGGCGCACTCGCCCGCGACCAGCCAGGGCGTCTGGACGCTCCCGAGGGGGGACTGGTCCATGGGAGGAGCCCCGGGCCCCGTGGGCGACAACACCGTGTCCGTCGACAGGAAGAACTGCGTCGTCGACTGCCCCGCCGGCATGGTGCCCTGGTTGCAGACCTTCACCGAGACGTTGAAGGCCGTGTTGGGCGATACGCTGGGAGGGCCGCTCAGCTCGGTGATGACGAGGTCCGCCAGGTCCCCCACGCCGATGGCGCTCTTGGCGAAGGTGTTGTTGGACTCGTTGCTCTCCGCCACCATCTGGGTCGCGTCCGCGACCGCGCCCAGGAAGTAGCGACCGCTGCCCGTCGCGGACGCGGGCAGCGCGGCATACCCCTGCACCGCGACGCTCGAGCACTGGCCCGCCTCCAGCGGGAGCTGCAGGGACGCCATGCCGATGGGCCGCTGATCCGACCCCGCGGGTCCTGCCGGCGGCCAGGTGAGCGTGTCGCGCACGGACAGATACAGCTCCACCGACGTACCCGAGGGGACCGACTGCGTCCCCGCGTTGCACACCTTCACCGTCGCGGTGAAGGACTCCGAGACACGGACACTCGCGGGGCCGCGAATCTCCGTCACCGTCAGGTCCGGGCCCGTACCCAGCCCCTCCGACGTGGTTGCGGGCTCGGGTGCTCCGGCGGAGGCACCGTCGCCCCCGCTACAACCCGTTCCCATTCCGACGCACAAACCCATGACCAGCCACTTCGTGGCGGTCATTCTCCACTCCGGCCTCTTCATGAAGTCTCCCGTTGCTGTGTCGCGCGTGGAGCGCGGGTTCCCCGAAGAAGGCGGGGCCTCGCTCCCCTGCGCGGCCTAAGTGCGTAGCAGGAAGACTGAAAGCCGTAGAAGTCCCTGGCGGGTCACTTCGACGAAGGATGTCTTTGGAAAGCCCAGGGGAGACACATGTATCAAATCAAGACATGTGACTTTCCCCGAGACTGAGAACCCAGAGGTGGAATGGACTCCCCAGCCCGTGGTGAGCAGACCTCACCGGGCTGGGGCCATCCGCACCCTACGTCACCGGTGCGCGACGCCCGCGACACGCACGGACGAATCGGGAGACGTGGCGGCCACGGCCCTGCCGAGCGACGCGGCGCTCTCCGGGAAGGGGCCTCGCGCCACTTCATCCCCCGAGGGGTCCAGCACCTGCGCGTAGACGTTCTTGAAGCCCTTCTGCAGGCCGACCGCCTGGTGGGGCTCTCCCTTGGAGTCCGCGACCATGAAGAGCGACGAGTCGAGCTCCGCCGGAGGCGCCTCGCCGTGCTGCTGGAACAGGCCGCGCATCAGCTCGAGCGACTCCTTGTGGCTCTTGCGAATCTCGCCCTTGGCCATGCCCTTGAAGAGGCCGGGGACGTCGCGCAGGTCCACGCGCACCACGACGATGGGCTTGCCCCCCCTCACGTCATAGGCGAACTGGTAGGCATGCTCGCGCAGCTCGTCGCGAGTCCCCTTGTTGGCATAGAGCACGACCGTGGGCCTGCCCTTGCCGATGGGCACTTCCCTGCCGAACACGTCCTTGAGCTCGGCGGCGTGCGCGGGAAGGACTCCCAGCAAGCCGACCAGACATGCGAGCGCGGCGATCTTCCTCATGTGAACGTGTCCTCTCGAATGGGGATGGAATCGTCTCAACGGTCCTGTCGAACACCCTCCCCCCAACCACCGAATCCCCAGTCACTTCCGACCCGCTCCACACCTTTCCCGCTCACCAGGCCACACAGCTCCGGCGCGCCCGCTCGATTGCCATGCGAGGAAGCTGTCTGCTAACGCGCATATCCATGCCGCAACCCACCCCGCGCGGCAGGGGGGCTGTCTTGAACACGCCATTGCTGGACTGGAAGCGACTGGTCACTCCACTGCTGCTGTTGACACTCCATTCCTCGGCGCTGGCCGCCCAGCCCTTCCAAGAGGGAATCGTCACCATCACGCTGGACGACGGCTGGGCCACGCAGTTCACGTACGCGCGCGCGGCGCTCAACACGCGAGGCATCAAGGCGACGTATGGGCTCATCTCCCGGGCGCTCGAGCAGGGGTGGGGGGGATACATGACCACCGCCCAGGCCCGGACGCTCGTGGCGGAGGGCAACGGCATCGCCAGCCACACGCTCACGCACCCGGACCTGACCACGCTGACGCCCCTGGAGCTCACCGCCGAGCTGAAGGATTCGCAGGCGTGGCTGGTGAACAACCTGCACCTGTCCGCCGTGCCGGACTTCATCGTCCCCTATGGGCGCTATGACGCCACGGTGCTCTCCGCCGTGAAGCAATTCTATGGCAGCAGCCGCACGGTGAATGGCGGGCGCAACTTCCGGGACACCGTCGTCTACGAGCTCTACGCGAATGACGTGGCGCGCGGCGTCCCGGTGAGCACGGTGGTGGGTTGGGTGGACCGAGCCATCGCGGAGAAGAGCTGGCTCATCCTCGTGTTCCACGAGTTCTCCACCGGCCCGCTGACGCGTGACACGGAGTACCGGGCGTCCGACTTCGCGGCCATCCTCGACTACGTCCGGACGAAGGGCGTGCGCACCGTGACGCTGGCGCAGGGGCTGGCGTTGACGGAGGGCCGCACGGAACCGGAGGCGAGCGAGGGGACCCCCGTCTACGAGGACGGCCTCACCAGCGGCTTCGCGGACTGGAGCTGGGCGGACCACTCGTTGGACGAAGCCGTCACCGTCCACGCAGGGAGCTCCGCCATCCGCTTCGAGCCGGATGGTTGGTCGGGGCTGCTCTTCCACCACTCGGGGATCGACTTGTCGCAGTACCAGGCCATCGAGCTGTGGGTGCATGGAGGCACCACGGGCGGACAGCAGATCCGCGTGGTCCTCCACGACGGCACGGACTACCTGGGGACGATGCGCGTGGACACGGCGCCGGGAGGCCCCATCGTCGCGGGGCTTTGGCACAAGGTGACGCTCTCGCTCGACGACATGGGTGTGACGTCGGGCATCCTGCGCGACCTCTACTTCCAGGACGACACGGGCGAGGACCAGGCGGCGGTGTACCTGGACGACATCGTCCTCGTCCCTCGCTGAGCCCCCACGTCCTCCGGGCCCGCCACGAGCCTGTCCGCACCGCGTCATGGCGGGGTCCGGCGGCCCCTCTTCTCAGGGACCTGCCACGTGGTGGAACATCCACTCCGTGTCCTGTTTCGACGAGAAGACGGCACGGGCCCTGGTCAGGGGCACGCTTGCCCCGACGGAGGCCCAACGACTCCGCCGCCACGCCGAGGGGTGTCGCGCATGCGCGGCGCTGCTCGGCAAGGTGACGCCCCCTGGCGCCGCCGCTCGTCGCACCACACAGCGCATGGATGCGTTGCCCTCGACAGGACCCGGAGAGCTGGACGCCACGGGCGAGCAGCCCACCGAGCCCGTCCGCGCCGGGCGGCGGGTCGAGAAGCATGAGACGACGGACACGGACCTGACCCATCCAGGAGGTGGCAGAGCCCTCGGCGACGCGGACTCCGCCACACCCACCACCACGGACCTCGTCGCCGCGGTCGCGGAACCGACAGAAGCGCGGACCACCGCGTCCTCTCCGGCGGCGACGAAGTCGACAGGGGGCACGAGCGCGGCACGGACCCTGACGGAGATGGAGGTGGGGCCGAGCGCCGTCGCGAATGGCGCGGCCTCGACGAGGGCCTCGACCGACGCGACGTTACGCCCCGGCGCCACCGCGACCTCCCTCTCCCCGTCCGGGAATCCCGCGAACAGCGCGGCCTCGACGAAGCCCCTCGTGGAGGCTTCCGCGCATTCGAGCGTCGCCGCCACGCCCGCCAGCAAGTCCGCACCGCGCCGCGAAGGTGCGGAGGTCCGTGACGCCCACGTCGCCGCGCCCGCCAGCAAGCCCGCACCGCGCCGCGAAAGCACCGAGGCCAGCGACGCACACGCCGGCAAGTCCTCGCCTCGCCGCGAAGGGGCCGAGACCAACGACGCACACGCCGCCGCTCCTTCCAGCAGGTCCGCGCCTCGCCGCGAAGGGGCCGAGCCCAGCGACGCACACGCCGCCGTACCTGTCGGCACGCTCGCGCCTCGCCGCAAAGGGGCCGAGGCCAGCGACGCCCATACCGCCGTGCCCTCCAGCAAGCCTGCGCCTCGCCGCGAAGGCACCGAGGTCAGCGACGCACACGCCGCCGTACCCGCCAGCAAGCCCGCGCCTCGCCGCGAAGGCACCGAGGTCAGCGACGCACACGCCGGCAAGTCCGCGCCTCGCCGCGAAGGTGCGGAGGTCAGTGACGCCCACGTCGCCGCGCCCGCCAGCAAGCCCGCGCCTCGCCGCGAAGGTGCGGAGGTCAGCGACGCCCACGCCGCCGCGCACGCCAGCAAGCCCGCACCTCGCCGCGAAGGGGCTCCCGACGCCCAGGTCGCAGCGCCCACGTCTCGTGGCGACGAGCCATTCGTGTTGCCCGCCTCGCGTGCCGGGCGTCCCACCGCCCAGGTCCAGCCCGGAGGCGCGGTGTCCGTCGGCGTGCCCATCTCCGCGATGCCAGCGTTCACGGAGGAGCTCGCCCGCCCGGAAGGCACGCTCGTCGTGCCGCCCCCCGCCCCGCCCCTCGGGGCAAGCCTGCGCGTCCAGCCACCCACCCCCATGCAGGCGGGCGCCTCGCCTGCCCGCGGCGGCGCCTCCCCGGGAGAGCCCGGGCCTCGCAGTCAGGTGGGGCGCTACCACATCCTCGACAAGCTGGGCTCGGGAGGCATGGGCGTCGTCTACAGCGCCTACGACCCGGAGCTGCATCGGCGCGTGGCCATCAAGCTGCTGCACTCCGAGGCGAACACGGTCGCGCGCGCGGACGGCGCCTCGCGCCTGCTACGTGAGGCCCAGGCGATGGCGCGCCTGTCCCATCCCAACGTCGTCTCCGTCTACGACGCGGGCACCTTCGCCGGACGCGTCTTCATCGCCATGGAGCTGGTCGAGGGACTCTCCCTGCGCCACTGGCTCCGCGCCGAACACCGCTCCTGGCGCGACATCCTGGAGGTCTTCCGTCAGGCCGGACGAGGACTCGCGGCCGCGCACGCAGCCGGGCTCGTGCACCGAGACTTCAAGCCCGCCAACGTGCTCGTCAGCCGCGACGGGCGCGCGCAGGTGACGGACTTCGGCCTGGCCCGCACCACCGCGGACCAGGAGGCCGCGGAGGCGGGCCGACGCACCGCGCCCCCCGGACGGAACTTCGAGGAGGACCTGCTCGAATCCGCCCTCACCGAGGCAGGCCTCGTCATGGGCACGCCCGCGTACATGCCGCCCGAACAACACGAGGACGGCCGCACCGACGCGCGCGGCGACCAGTTCAGCTATTGCGCCTCGCTCTACGAGGCCCTCTACGGCCAGCTCCCCTTCGAGGGGAAGCACGCCTCGGCGTACCTCAGCGAGTCGCTCGCCGGTCGCGTGCGCCAGCCCCCGCGAGGCAACCGCGTCCCCACCTGGCTCCTGCGCGCCGTCACCCGCGGCCTGTCGCCCGCGCCCGCCGAGCGCTACCCGTCCATGGAGGCGCTGCTCGCGGAGCTGGGCAAGGACCCGACCGTGGCGTGGCGACGCCGGGGCATCATGGCCAGCGGCGTGCTCGTCCTCTACGCGTCCATGGGCATCGCCTGGTGGATGGGCAACCGGCGTCAGGCGCCCTGCCTTGGCGCGGAGGCCCGACTGACGAACGTCTGGGACGGCGCGCGCAAGGAGAAGGTGCGTCAGGCCTTCACCGCGACGCAGAAGCCCCAGGCCGCCGAGCTGTTCACCCGCGTGGAGAAGGTCCTGGACACCTTCGCCCTGGACTGGGCCGTCATGCACCGCGAGGCGTGCGAGGCCACGCGCGTCGACGGCCACCAGTCCGACGAGGTCCTCTCCCTGCGCATGGGGTGCCTGGACCGCCGTCGCTCCGCGCTGGACGCCGTGGCGGGCGTGCTCGCGCAAACAGACGCGGAGTCGCTCTCCACCTCCCTGGACGCCGCCCAGCGCCTGCCCGCCGTGCTCGACTGCGCGAACGTGGACGCCCTGCGACGCGGCCTGCCCGAGTCCACGGAGCAACGTCAGCACGTCGAGGCCCTGCGCGCCCAGGTCGACCGCGCCACCGCGCTGGTGGACGCGGGCCGCTACGACCGCGCCGCCGTGGAGCTGAAGGCCACGTTGGAGAAGGCCCGCGCGCTGAACTACCCGCCCGTGCTCGCCGAGGCGCTCGAGCTGGAGGGAAGGCTCGGGCTCGTGCTGGGGGACGAGGCACGGGCGCAGACCGCGCTGCGCGAGTCCATGCTCGTCGCCCAGGCCACGCGCCACGACGAGCTGGCCGCCCGCGCCGCCGCGCGCCTGGTCACCACCGTCTCCCAGACGCCCGTCCTCGAGGAGTGGGCGCTCCTGCAGGCCCGGTCGAACATCGAGCGCGCGGGAGGTGCCCCGGAGCTGGAGGCCCTGCTCCAGACGAGCATCGCGCGCAACGCGTTCCTGCGCGGACAGTACCCCCAGGCGGCGGAGGCCTTCGGCCGCTCCGCGAAGCTGCGCGAACAGGCCCACGGCCCCGAGCACATGCTCACCCTCGAGTCCCTGCGCAACCAGGCCGCCGCCCTGTCGCGCACCCCCGAGGCCGAGCGCACCGCGGCGGTGCTCCAGTACGTGCTGGAGACGACCGAGCGGGTGATGGGACCCGACCATCCCCAGACGGGCATGGCGGCCAACGCCGTGGGCTACCACCTCACGCTGAGCCGCCGCTTCGAGGAGGCCCTGCCCTACCTGCGGCGCGCCATCGTGGTGGAGGAGCGCGTCATGGGCGAGGACAGCGCCACGCTGAGCTATCCGCTCAACAACCTCGCCGCCGCGCTGGAGTCGCTCGGGCGCGACCCGGAGGCACGGCGCCTGCGGGAGCGCGCGCTCGCGCTGGACTTGAAGACCTACGGGCCCTCGCATCCGGAGACGGCCTCCGACCTGAGCCTGCTGGCGGAGCTGGCCCTGCGCGAGGGTCGCGCGCGCGACGCACTCGACCTGGCCCGGCGCAGCGTGGAGGCCTACGAGTCCTTCCAGAAGGGCCACCCGGACCAGGCCGCGTCGCTCACCGTGCTCGGACAGGCGCAGTTCGCGCTGGGCCGCCCCCGAGAGGCCCGGCCCCTCCTGGAGCGCGCGCTCGCCCTGCGCACCGCCCACCCCGGGCCTGGAGAGGGACTGGCCACCACCCGCTTCGCGCTCGCCCGCGCCCTGGCCCCCGCCGACAAGGCCCGCGCCCGCACCCTGGCCCAGCAGGCCCTGAGCTTCTACGACGCCGAGCCCGCCGCCTGGTCCACCGAGGCACAGCACGTCCGCGCCTGGATGCGCGGACGCCCCCCCGCCCCCCCCTGAGCGGAGCGAGACTCGCGGGCCGCCGTCACCCAGCCGACACATCCGCCTTTCCCCGTCGCCCCGGGCGCTCGCACGGACCGTACGGCGCATGTGATGGTGAGCCCGGAGCTCACGCACCGGGAGTCACATGCGCCTGTCCCGCCGCGCGTCGTTCGATGCCCCTGGCCGCGCCCAACGACGTCCCCAGGGACCGGTGCCCGCCCTGCGCGCGCCCACCCGAAAACCCCAGGGCACGGAGCCCCCCGCCCCCAAGAAGGCCGACCCCCGGCGGAACCGGGAGGCGGACGCCTTCGAGGCCCCGTCACGGCGCGCCAAGGGCATCCCGGTGCGGCTGTGCAGCATGGAGCGCCCGAGTGGCGTCGCCCTCCCCCCACGCGTGGCCACGCCCTCCGCCTGGAGGGACACCCGCTACTACGCCGACGCCTTTGACGACACGCGTCGTCGAGACGCCTAAGCACCTTCGCGCGCCATCCCCCGATACTCCCTGTGTCGGGTCTTTCTGCTGCTCCGAATTTTCCGGGGGTGTCCACATGCGTATCGAGTCCGCTCCGAAGTCCGTGTCGTCCGGCACCACCCCCGCCGCCGCCACGAACAAACCGGCCCAGGGCCACGCCCCCGCCCCCGCCGAGGGAAAACAGCTCCACCCGGACCGCTTCGACCCGTCACGCCCCGTCCGAGGCGCGGGCATCCCCATCCGCCTCAGCCAGCGGGGCCTCGCGGTCCGTCCCGCTCCCCCACGGCCGCTGAAGCCCTGGAGCGGCGTCTCGCTCAAGCCCTGGCTCCACCGGCCCGACCTCTTCCGGCCAGGCCCGGGGGGTCCCTTCCGCCCGCAGCACGCGCAACAGCCCTGCGACACGCGGGGTCACGGAATCCCCATCCGCATCACCTGAGGGGTCGGCGGGCGTGAAACTTTCAGCCGCGCGCGACGGAGGGAGTCCTTAGACTCCGTCCAATGCTTCAAGTCATTCCCCTGGGGGGCCTGGGCGAGATCGGCCTCAACTCCCTGGTCATCGCCTGCCGTGGAGAGCTGCTGCTCATCGACGCGGGCCTGATGTTCCCCGCGGAGGGGATGCCGGGCGTCGACATCATCATCCCGGACTTCACCCACCTGAAGCAGAACGCCGCGCAGCTCAAGGGCGTGGTGCTCACGCACGGCCACGAGGACCACCTGGGCGCGCTCCCGTACCTCCTGAGCGAGGTGCCCGGCGTGCCCATCTACGCCACGCGCTTCACGCTCGCCATGGCGCGCCACCGCCTGGACGAGCTGGGCGTGGAGGCGGACCTGCGCGAAATCGAGCCGCGCGAGCCGTTCTCCGTGGGCAGCGTCTTCCAGGTGGAGGCCAGCCGGGTGACGCACACGGTGCCGGACGCGGTGGGCTTCATCGTCCGCACGCCCGAGGGCACCCTCATCCACACCGGCGACTTCAAGCTGGACCCCGACCCCATCGACGGGCTGCGCACGGACCTGGAGCGCTGGGGCGAGGCCGGCGAGCAGGGCGTCCTGTGCCTCCTGTCGGACTCCACCAACTCCGAGCTGTGCGACGAGACGGGCAGCGAGCGCGTGGTGGAGCAGACCTTCGATCGGCTGTTCCGCGACGCCACCGGCCGCATCGTGGTGGCGCTCTTCTCCTCCAACCTGCACCGCGTCCGGCACCTGCTGGCGCTGGCGGAGCGGCTGGGCCGCAAGGTGGCGCTCCAGGGCCGCAGCATGCAGCGCAACGTGGAGATGGCGCGGCAGCTCGGCTACCTCGACGTGCCCGACTCGCTCTTCGTCCACGTCGACACGGTGCCCATCCTCCCCCCCCAGCGCGTCATGGTGCTCACCACCGGCGCCCAGGGCGAGCCGCGCGCCGGGCTGTCGCAGTTGGCCTCCGGAGAGGGGCCGGTGCGCCTGGGCCCCGGGGACCTGGTGGTGCTCAGCTCGCGCCCCATCCCCGGCAACGAACGGGTGGTGGGCGCGCTCATCGACGAGCTGCACTGGCGCGGCGCGCGCGTCGTCTACGCGCAGGTGGAGCCCGGCGTCCACGTCTCCGGCCACGCCAGCCGCCCCCAGCAGAAGCGGGTGCTGGAGCTGGTGAAGCCCCACCACTTCATCCCCGTCCACGGCGAGGGGCGGCACCTGCACCGACATGTGGCCACCGCCCGGGAGACCGGCCTGGAGCCCGCGCAGTGCCTGCTCGCCCAGGACGGGGACGTGGTCAGCTTCGAGGACGGCCGGGGCCGCTTCACCGGGAGCGTGCCTTCCGGGCGCATCTTCAAGGACCGCTTCGGCAGTGGCGTCGTGACGGCGGACACACTCCAGGAGCGGGTGCGTCTGGCGGAAACGGGGCTGGTGGCGGCGGTGGTGGTGCTCCAGCGGGACACGCAGAAGCTGGTGGCCGGCCCGCAGTTGTCCAGCCAGGGGCTCTCCCTGGACGAGCAGGTGCTCCTGCCCCGGGTGGCCCAGGAGGCGCGGGCGCTCTTCGAGGAGCTGTCCCCGCAGTTGCGCGGGGACGACGCCCTGGTGAGAGAGGAGCTCACCCGGGTGGTGCGCCGTGCGTTCCGGCTGTACACCTCCAAGCGCCCCCTGGTGGTGCCCATGGTCGTCAGGGTGTAGGTGTGGTAAGCGCGGCTGCTGCCCATGCCATCCTTCGACGTCGTCTCGAAAATCGACCTCGCGGAGCTCGACAACGCGGTCAACCAGACCAAGAAGGAGCTCAGCACCCGCTATGACTTCCAGGGCGTCCAGGCGGACGTCGTCATCGCGCCGGATCAGACGGCGCTGACGGTGAAGGCCAACAGCGAGGAGCGGGTCCAGGCGGCGAAGGAGGTGCTGCTGGCGAAGCTGGCCAAGCGCAACATCAGCCTGCGCGCGCTGGAGTACGGCGACATCGAGAAGACGGGCCTGCACAACGTGAAGCAGGTCATCAAGCTCCAGCAGGGGATTCCCGTGGAGAAGTCCAAGGAGCTGGTGAAGCTCCTGAAGGACTCGAAGATGAAGGTGCAGGGCTCCATCCAGGCGGACCAGCTCCGGGTCACCGGCAAGAACAAGGATGACCTCCAGGCCGCCATCGCCCTGTTCCGCAAGGAGCAGGACCGACTGAAGCTGGACATGCAGTTCACCAACTTCCGCGATTGAAGAAGCCCATGCGAGCCGCCGCCCTGTCCCTCTGCCTGACGCTTTGTGCTCCGGCCATCGCCTCCGCGCAGGATGAGTTCGACCGCCCGTCGAAGCCCGTTCCCACGATGTCCAAGCCCCCGCGCTTCCAGGGGGGCCTGAAGGGCTTCACCTCGCCGCTGGTGCTCAAGCCCGCCAACGTGCCCGCGGACGCCACCGCGAACTTCACGGCCAAGGTGGGCTTCCGCAAGGACACGCTCTACGTGGGCGTGGACGCCACGGACGACCAGTTGGTCGCCAACGACCTCTTGACGCTGTCCATCTACTTCCCGGGGACCGGGCCGCTCACCACGGGCTACTCGTGGCGCTTCGGCTTCGACGGCAAGCGCGCGTCGGGCGCGGACAGCGGCACGCCGGAGTTCGCGCAGCAGAAGGTGAACGCGGCCGTGGAGCGCCGGGGCAACACGCTGTCGCTGGTGGCGGCGGTGCCCATGCGCGCCCTGCCCCGCTTCCCCGCGCGCGACCCCATGGTGATGGACGTGTGCATCACCTACGAGGACCAGGATGGCTCGGGCGTGAAGTCCGCCCCCATCTCCAACTGCCAGAGCGGCACCATGGTGGGCGACGCGCTGCGCCTGCCGGACGAGCCGCGCAAGGCGCTGAAGCTCAAGCCCCCGGAGGCCATCACCGCGCTGGAGCCGGCGGCCACCGGCTGGCTGGGCTGGGACCTGCTCGCCTACCCGGCCTGGGCCCAGGGCGACGAGGACCTGACGCCGGAGACGCTGCGCGAGCTGGTGGCGACCCACCCCCTGGACGCGTCCGCGATGAACGTGAACGTGCCGGACGCGCTGAGCCTGCCGGACGGACGGTCGGTCGTTACAGTGCTCACCGGGAAGAACCCCTATGCCGTCGAAGGTCAGTGTGACGCCGACGACGAGCTGCGGGCGGGGTTCTACGTGGTGACGGGGAAGACGGCGTCCCGGGTGCTCGAGTGGCCGGTCGCCACCTGCGCGCTGGGGCGGGCGTCGTCGGTCGTGATGGATGAAGAGGGCACGTTGACCATCCGTTACTCGAACGGCGCGACACAGAACTTCGCCTGGAGTGGGGACCACTTCTCGCGAACCGAACTGGGAAAGCGGTAGAAGCGGTGGAACAGACCAAGAGCTTGTACATGATGACCCTCGGCTGCCCGAAGAACCGGGTGGACTCCGAGGTGATGCTGGGCACGTTGAAGCACCGCGGCTACACGCTGGTGCAGGAACCGGCGGAAGCCCAGGTCATCGTCGTCAACACGTGCGCCTTCATCGGCCCCGCCAAGCAGGAGTCGGTGGACTCCATCCTGGAGATGGCGGAGCTGAAGAAGTCGGGCAGTTGCAGCACGCTGGTGGTGACGGGGTGTCTGTCCCAGCGCTACGGGGACGAGCTGGCCAAGGAGATGCCGGAGGTGGACCACTTCCTGGGCACCAGCGCGTACGCCCAGATTGGCGACCTGCTGGCGGCCGAGGCGTCGCCGCGTCAGGTGATTCCGGACCCCGACTACATCCACGACGCCAACACGCCGCGCATCAACTCGATGCCGAAGTACACGGCGTACCTCAAGGTGTCCGAGGGCTGCGACAACGCCTGCGCGTTCTGCATCATCCCCACGCTGCGCGGCGGGCAGCGCTCGCGGACCATCGAGGACGTCGTCGAGGAGGCGCGGCGGCTGGCGGACAGCGGCGTGCAGGAGCTGAACCTCGTCGCGCAGGACCTCACCGCGTACGGGCATGACCTGCCGGGCAAGCCGAAGCTGCACGACCTGCTCAAGGCGTTGGTGAAGGTGGACGTGCGGTGGATCCGCCTGCACTACGCCTACCCGCGCGTCTTCCCGGACGAGCTCATCGAGGTGATGGCCTCGGAGCCGAAGATCGCCCGCTACCTGGACATGCCGGTGCAGCACGTCAGCGACAAGCTGCTCTTGTCGATGAAGCGTGGCCGCAACTCGGAGTTCCTCAAGGGCCTGCTGACGAAGCTGCGCGAGCGCGTGCCGGGGCTCGTCATGCGCACCTCGCTCATCGTCGGCCTGCCGGGCGAGACGGACGAGGACTTCGAGATGCTGAAGGAGTTCGTGAAGACGCAGCGCTTCGAGCGGCTGGGTGTCTTCCAGTACTCCGACGAGGAAGGCACCGCGGCGTACGACCTCCCGGACAAGGTGCCGCAGAAGGTCATCGAGCGCCGGTGGCGCGAGGTCATGGCCATCCAGAAGCGCATCAACCGCGAGCAGAACAAGAAGCTCGTCGGCAAGCGCCTGGAGGTGCTGGTGGAGGGCCCCGCGCCGGAGACCGAGCACCTGCTCGTGGGTCGCCACCAGGGTCAGGCGCCCGAAATCGACGGCATGGTCTACATCAACGACGGCATGGCGTACCCGGGCGAGCTGGTCACCGTCGAGGTGACCGAGGCGCACGACTACGACCTGGTCGCCCGCGTGGTGGAGCGCCCCGACCCGAAGCAGCGCGAGCACCACGCGCGTGATGCGCACCCCACGCCGGTGCCGGTGGTGTCCGCGCCGCGCCCCGTGACGCGGCTGGAGTAGCGCCGTCGTCTTCCACCGGGCCACTCCATGGGGTGGCTCGGGAGCAGCCGTCCGGAGCGTGAGCGCCTCGCGCGAGCGGGGCGCCTACTTCGGATCCTCGGGCTCCAGCTCGCGCTCCTCGCGCGGCGGCTCGCGGGACGCGCCCTTGCGCGACGGCAGCACGCCTCCCTCTCCCAGCGGCGTGGGCTGACACTCGCACACGGTGCGGCGGGTGGCGTTCTCCGTGACGAAGGCGCAGGCCGACGGGCACTCGGGTTGCGGCCCCTCCTCGAAGAGCGCGAGCCTGAAGTCGCGGGCCTGGGCGAGCGCCTCGTGGCACGCCGGCAGCGTCCGCGCGAGCGTGGGCCAGGGCAGCCGATGCTGCGTCGTCAGGCCCCGGCTCGTCGCGGGGAAGCTCAATCCGACACCACAGCCGGACTCGAGCCGCTGCCCCTCCGCGCCCACCGGCTCCAGGTGCAGCCGCCCGCCCTCCGGAAGGTCCCGGTACACCGCGCCCACCACGGACACGCCGCCGTCCGGCTCGCGCCGCACGTGCAGGCCGTAACAGGCCTCCTCGCTGAAGACGCCGTGGGCATCGGAGCAGCGCTGCCAGCCCGGCGCCGAGGCATTCCGGGGTGAAGACTCGGCGGTGTCCGGCCCCGTCGCCGCGTCCGGTGCCTGGGGCGTCGGCGGCGTCACCCGGGGCCGGCGCAGCACCAGCACGCCGCCCGTGGCGTCCAGGGTGGCGGTGAAGCGGCCCCAGACGTCGGGCCCCAGGCGGCCCAGGCTGCTCGGCGACTGCCAACGGCTCGCGGCCTCGACGACGAGCGGGCGCACGCCCAGCCCCTCGGACAGGTCCACGGCGTCGAGGACGAAGGTGCGAGGCGGCAGGTTCGCCGCCGTCTCCAGTGGCTGGAGGCCCTGCGCCTCGGCGGGCCCGAGCGCGACGCGGGAGAAGGGCTCGCGAGTGGCGAGCACGAAGGGCCCGGTCAGCTCCGCCTCGCCCTGGCGGACGCGGACCGGGAGGAGCGGCCAGTCGCCCACGGGCTCGCGGCTCAGCTCCACCGCGTGCGCCTCCCGCGCGGCGTCCGAGCTGGCCACCTCCGCCAGGTACGCCTCCCGCGAGCGCGACGCGGTGAAGGTCACCTCGCGCCGGAGCGGCTCCACCGTGAGCGCGTAGGGCTCCAGGACGTCCGCGCCGAGCGTCACCGCGCAGGGCTGCTCCCCCGACAGCGCGGCCGCGCGCAGGGACACGGCCGAGGCGCCCACCGTGAGAGGAGGCAGCGGCACCATGGCCCAGGAGCGGAATCCTCCCGCGAGCTCGGGTGCGCGCACGGTGCCCTCGGGCGAGGGCGCGGCGCCCTCGAAGCAGCCGGCGGCCACCAGCGACAGGGGGCGCGCGACATCCAACACCACCGGGATGGCCTTGCCCCCGAGCCGGCCTGCGACGGTGAGCCGCAGCGCGGGCGAGGCCAACAGGGGCAACGTCATCCCCGAGAGCGACTGCGCCTGGGGAGCGGGGCCCGAGGTCGTCCCCCGGTGACACCCGCCCCACACCATCAACCCCGCGAGAAGGAATGCGCCGCGCACGGCCCGCAGGTTACTGCGCCTTCTGCTTCGTGAAGTCGTCCACGCGCGTGTCGTCGGGGACATCCAGCTTGAAGTGGTCCGCGGAGATGCCGACGTTCGCCTTCAACTTCAGGAAGGAGATGGTGTTCTCGCTGCCGTCCGGGTCCACCACCGTGCTCTTGAGCACCTGGGCCGTCTTCGGGTCGACCTCCAGGCGAACCTGCCGGAAGCGCGGCTCCTGCTTCAGCGGGTCGAGCACCAGCAACGTGCCCTTGCAGTCCTTGCACTCGCCCTTCGTGATGGCGAACTCGCTCGCAAGCTTCCCCTGACCGAAGAGGAACGTCACGGACGCGGAGAGCTGGCTGGTGTCCATCCCCGCCACCGTGAGCGTCTGGGCCGGCGGGTCGTACGCGTAGATCTTGTTGCCGGCCAGCACGAAGGTGCGCGGAGAAGGCGTCTTGTACTCCCACCGCATCAACCCCGGCTTCTTGTACGAGACCACGCCCTCGGAGGTCTGCGTGCGCCGGAAGGTCTTGTACTTGTAGTCCTGCCGGAAGTCCGACTGGAAGTCGCCCGTCTTCTCGTAGAACGCCTGCATCCGGTCCACGAGCGACTTCACCTCGGGCGTCATCGCGGGCGCGGACTTCGTGGCCGGCGGCGGGGTGGCGGCGCCGGTCTGCGTCGAGGCGGGCGGGGTCGCCGTGGGAGCCTTCGGCGCCTCGGGCTTCGCGGCGCCGCCCGTGGGCGCCGGCGCGGCCTGGGCCACCTGGACGGGCGACACGGGGGCCGCCTGCGCGGCGGAAGACTGCGGCACGGCGGGCGCGGTCAGGAGCGTGGCGAGCAGGGTTTCCAGGAACATGACGTGCGTCTCCAGGGGGCCAGGTAGGCCGACAGCGTCCATCTACTCCATACCGACGGACGCCGGGGACACGACATTCATGGCTGCTTCTTGAAGAGGCGCTTCCTCTGTTTGATGGCCAGCACGTAGAAGCGCTCGCGCAGGGCCTGGGCCTCGTCAGCGGACAAATCCCCCGAGCCTCCCGGCAGGTGCTCGTCCCGCCAGGCGATCGCCCGGCTGACGATGGCCGAGGCCGCCGCGGAGATGTTGAGGCTCTGGCTGAAGCCGCGCATGGGAATCCAGAAGGTCCCATCCACGGCGTTGAGTACGTCGTCGCTCACCCCGTAGCGCTCGTTGCCGAGCACGATGGCGACCTGGGTGTCGAAGCGCAGCGAGTAGAGGCTCGTCGCCCCCTCCCGGATGGCCGAGGCGTAGAGCTGGAAGCCGCGCGACTTCAAGTGCTCGCGGCACTCGGCGAAGGACTTGTACAGCTTCACGTCCAGCCACTTGTCGCAGCCCTGGGCCACCCGCGAGTTGGGGAGGAACGGCGCGTCGGGGTTGATGACGACGTGGACCTCCTGCACACCCATGGACTCGCAGGTGCGCAGCACCGCGGCCATGTTGAAGCTGTCCTCCAAGCGGTCGAGCACCACCGTGAAGTTGCGCGTGCGCTGACTCACGACGCGGTCGATCTTCTCCTTGCGCACGTCGAGAAGGAACTGCTCGGGCTCGAGCTTCTCCTTCTCGAATCGCTCGTATCGGGGGCCGCCGCCGGACATCGCCTCAGCGCCTCCCGCCCGACTTGCGAGCAGGGGCCTTCTTCGACGCGGGCCTCTTCGCCGCAGCGCCCTTCACGACGGGCTTCTTCGCGGAAGTGCTCTTCGAGGCGGCCTTCTTCGCCGGCCCCTTCGCGACGGGCTTCTTCGCCGGCCCCTTCGCGACGGCCTTCTTCGCAGCGCCCTTCGCGACGGGCTTCTTCGCCGGCCCCTTCGCGGCGGGCTTCTTCACCGCACCCTTCTTCGCAGCGCCCTTCACGGCGGGCTTCTTCGTCGCCGGGGCCTTCGTGGCGGCCTTCTTCGCGGCGGCGCCCTTCGCGACGGGCTTCTTCTCGGGCGACCCCTTCGTCGAGGCAGACTTCACGGCCTTCGCGCGCGGCGGGGGCTCCACATGGAGCTTGTCGGTGCGTCCGGTGAAGAGCACCTCCGCCACCGAGTCGATCAGCGCCTGCATGCCCTCGCCGGTGGCGCAGGAGACGGGATACACGCGCACGCCGCGCTCGCGCAGCGCCTCGGTGAACGCGCCCAGCCGCGCCTGCGCGTCGGGCAGGTCCAGCTTGTTCGCGGCCACCACCTGCGGGCGCTTCGCCAGATCCTCGCTGTACTTCTCCAGCTCGCGGTTGAGCACGTCGAAGTCGTTGAGCGGATCACGCCCCTCGCCCTCCGCGCCCATGTCGATGAGGTGGATCAGCACCTTGCACCGCTCGACGTGCCGCAGGAACTGGTGCCCCAGGCCCACGCCCTCGCTGGCGCCCTCGATGATTCCGGGGATGTCCGCCATGACGAAGGACAGGTCGTCCTTGTACTGGACCATGCCCAGGTTGGGCACCAGCGTGGTGAACGGATAGTCCGCCACCTTGGGCCGCGCGCGGCTCACCCGGGAGATGAAGGTGCTCTTGCCCGCGTTGGGGAAGCCCAGGAGCCCCACGTCCGCCAGGAGCTTCAGCTCCAGCCGCAGCGTGCGCTCCTCGCCCTTCGTCCCGTCCTGGGCGAAGCGCGGCGTCTGGCGCGTGGACGTGGCGAAGTTCATGTTGCCCAGGCCGCCACGCCCGCCCTTCGCCGCCTCCCACCGCTGGCCGGCCTCGCTCAGGTCCACGAGCAGCTCGTCCGTGGCGTGGTCCTTCACCAGCGTGCCCACGGGCACCTTCAGCACCATGTCCTCGGACGCGCGACCGTTGCAGTCGCTGCCCATGCCGTGCTCGCCGTTCTTGGCGCGGTGGTGCTGCTGGTAGCGGTAGTCGAGCAGCGTGGTCAGTTGGGGGTCCGCGACGAAGATGACCGAGCCACCATCGCCACCGTCACCGCCATTGGGCCCACCGCGCTCGATGAACTTCTCCCGGCGGAAGGACACGGCGCCATTACCGCCATCGCCCGCCTTCACGAAGATGCGGACCTCATCGACGAACTTCATGGAGGGGTCTCCTGGAAAAACACAAAGCGGGCCGCCTCGTGTCCGGGACGCCGAAAAGGGCGCGAGGACGAAAGAAGCGACCCGCTCGTGGATGCCGCCCGGCGACCGGCCCCTTCACGGGGCCGGAACAACCGTCAGGCGCTGGGCTGCTCGGCAGCCGGATAGACCGAGACCTTCTTGCGGTCGCGGCCCAGGCGCTCGTACTTCACCACGCCGTCCACCACCGAATAGAGGGTGTAGTCGCGGCCGAGCTTCACGTTCGCGCCCGGGTGGATGACGGTGCCCAGCTGCCGCACCAGGATGCTCCCGGCCGACACAGCCTCGCCACCGTACACCTTCACGCCACGGTACTGCGGATTGGAATCGCGCCCGTTGCGCGAAGAACCCTGTCCCTTTTTATGGGCCATGACACCTTGCTCCTGAATTTTTGAGGTGAAACCGTCCGACCAGAACTAGCCGGAGATGGAGGTGACCTTCACCTCGGTGTAGGGCTGACGGTGACCGCGGCGGCGGGTCCAGCCTTCCTTCTCCTTGCGGAAGTGCAGGACGCGGCGGTGCTTGTCCTGAGCCAGGACCTTGCCCACCACGCGCGCGCCGGAGACCGTCGGCTGGCCCACCTTGGGGCTATCCGTGCCACCCAGCAGGAGAATGTCCGTGAAGGCCACCTCGGCTCCGATGTCGCCGGCAATCTTCTCGATCCGGACCACATCGCCCTCGGCGACGCGATACTGCTTTCCGCCCGTGCGAATCACTGCGTACATCGTCAAACCCCTGTCAGCTTCGGGTTGGGTCAACCCGTGGTATCGACCGCGCATTTCGGACGGTCGAGCCGGCCGGTCGCGCAAAGGACGGCCGGATTTACGGGAGATGCCCTGGGGAGTCAAGGCGGATGCTGGATCATCTTGTCCCCGGGGTCTCTTGCGGGCCCTCTAGCACCCCCAAGGAGCCTTGTTGACTGGAATCCAGGCAATGGGGCGCTAGGATGGGTACCGCCCAACCAACCTCATTGCGAGGGGGAATCCACAATGAAGAAGCTCATGATCGGCCTGCTGGCCGCCTCGACCCTTGTTTTCGGCGCCGGCTGCGGCGGCGATGTCTGCGACGACCTCGAGGACGCGGCCAAGGCCCTGGATGACAAGCTCGCAGGCTGTGGCGGCTCCGGCGGCGGTGACGACGAGGACTACGACAAGAAGCAGTGTGAGGACGCGCTGGACTCCTGCTCGGACAGCGACAAGGACAAGCTGAGCGACCTGGCCAAGTGCATCGAGGACCTGCCGGACTGCAGCCAGAGCAACGCCCAGGAGTGGCTGGCGAAGCTGGCGGCGTGCGGCGACAAGGCCGAGGGTCTGAGCCCCTCTTGCACCGTCTCAGCGGAGTAGTGCCCCCCGCGTAGCCTCCGTGATGTGACGGGCCCGGCTCCCTCAGGGAGGCCGGGCCCTGTCGTTCAAGCGGGCCACCACGCCCCGGGCGTCGAGCAGCCGGCGGACGACCCGGTAGCGGTGGTGGAGGATGGACTCGAGCGGATCCAGCGCCAGCCCCCGCTCGTAGGTCTCCAGCGCCCGGACGAGCTGCCCGTCCCGCTCCAGGGCGGAGCCCGACAGGAAGTGCACCCGGGCCATGCCCGCCGCCTGCGGGCGGCGCGCCAGGAACTCGCGGCGCAGGCAGTCCAGTTGCTCCGTGGTGAGGCCCGCCTCCAGACACCGGGCGATGCCCCGGTGGTTGCCGCGCCAGGCGTCGTAGAGCGCCCGCTGCGTCACCGTCCCCAGCACCTCCCCCGCCTCGCGCAGCCGCCCCATCACCGAGTCCAGGAGGAGCCCCTGCGAGGGAGACAGCGGACGCTGGCGGAGCCCATCCACCAACGCGCGCGCCTCCCTCGCCCGCGCGCGCACCTCCCCCAGGTCCGCGTCGGCCGCCAGCTCCAGCACCGCGTAGTGGTCCCCGGCCAGTCGGGTCCGGAACGACTCCAGCACGCGCGCCGCGTCGGGATCATCCGCGACCATCCGCGCCGCGGGCGGCCGGGCCCCCTGCCCTCCACGCAGGAGCTGATCCACCGAGGCCTTGAGCGCGGCGGTGGCCTCGACGAACTGGACCCCGAAGCCGGTGGCCATGCCCCAGACGCGGGCCTGATCCGCCGGGACGTGGCGCACCACCTCGCAGAGCACCGACTGGGGCCCCGCCTCCAGCTCCAGCACCACCGGCATGCGGGTGAACAATGGCGGCAGGATGCTGTCGCTGCGCAGGAACAGGCCCCCGCGCGACAGGTCCGAGCCGGTGAGCCAGACCGGCGTCTCGCCCGGGCGCAGCACCACGCGCACCGGGAGTTCCACGGAGCGGGGCCGCGAGGGGGTCCCGCCTCGCGCGGCGGCCCGCGGCTGGGGCGTCCCCGACACGGGCAGGGAGGGCGCGGCGACGGGTGGGTCGACGGGTGCCCCCGGTGGAGGAGCGCCGGCCCACTTCGGGACGGAGGACCTGGGACCCGGTGCCCAAGGCACCCCGGGCTCCCCCACCGTGCGCTCGGTGATGGGCGAGGACAACGCCCGGGCGGCCGGGGGCGGCGAGCCGGCGACGGCGGGCACGGACCCGCGGACGCGCGCGCGCGGCGGCTCCGCCATGGCGCCCTCGAGCGCGGCGCGCATCACCGCCGCGGTGGTGAAGCGCTCCTCCGGGGCCTTGGCGAGCGCATGCAGGATGACGCGCTCCAGGGCGGGGGGCACGGCGGGGTGGATGGAGCGCGGGGGTGGCGGCGCGCGCATCTGGTGCGCCACGAGCTGCGCCGTCAACCCCTCGTCCTCGAAGGGTAGCCGCCCGGTGACGAGCTGGTAGGCGATGATGCCCAGCGAGTACAGGTCCGCGCGTCCGTCCACGCGGCGACTCAGCGACTGCTCCGGGGCCATGTACTCGGGCGTGCCCACGATGATGCCCGCGTGCGTCTGGGGCATGTTCGCGTCCACCAGCTTCGCGATGCCGAAGTCGAGCACCTTCACGAAGGGCGTTCCGCGTCCGCGCCGCACGAGGAAGACGTTGTCCGGCTTCAGGTCGCGGTGGACGATGCCACTCAGGTGCGCGGCCTGGAGCGCGTCACAGACCTGCGCGAGCACCGACACGACCGCGCGCGCCGGCAGCGGCGTCCCCACCCAGGCCGACAGCGGCGCGCCGTCCAGGTACTCCATGATGAGGTAGGGCCGCGGCGGGCCGGCGTTCAGGTCGAAGATGCTGACGATGTTCTCGTGCCCGATGACGTTCACCGCCCGGGCCTCGGCGTGGAAGCGCAGGACCAGCTCCGGGTACATCGCCAGGTGCTCGTGCAGCACCTTCACCGCCACGCGGCTGCCGATGGAGACGTGCTCCCCCAGGTACACCGTGCCCATGCCCCCACGGCCCAGCCTGCGCACCAACCGGAAGCTCCCCAGCCGCGTGCCCACCAGCGGATCCACCTCCACCCCCGGAGCGGTGCACCGGGGCTTCGGTGGCGGCTGGCCGTCGGGGCGCACCAGCGTCGAACACGACGTCGCCGCCCCGTGTCGCTGGCCGCACGCACCGCACGCATCACCGCTGATCATCTCGGCCATGCCACTCCCCCGGGCCTGCCTGGATAATCTGGACATTCCCGTCCGTGGGCGACCACTGCCGGTGCGCGCCGGTGTCGGGTGGATTGATGCAATCCAGGCCCGGGGTGCATGACGAGGGTTGGCGGCCCAACGCTGGAGGTGCCGACAATCCAGCACCCTGGAATAGAGTGCGCGCCCCATGTCCGGCACCCCACGTCGCATCCCCCTCGTCGACCTGTCCCACTACCGCTCCGGCACCCCCTCCGAGCGGGCCCGCTTCGTGAGCGTCTTCGGTGAAGGGCTGCGGGAGTTCGGGTTCGTGTCGGTGGTGGGCCATGGCATCGACGACGGGCTCATCCGCCGCACGTACGCGGACGTGGCGAGCCTGTTCGACCAGCCGGAGGCGGTGAAGTCGCGCTACGCGGTGCCGACCCTCGCGGGCCAGCGCGGCTACACGGGCTATGGCCAGGAGCACGCCAAGGACCGCAAGGTGGGTGACTTGAAGGAGTTCTGGCACGTCGGCCGCGAGCTGCCGGCGGAGCATCCGTACCTGGCGCACTACGGCGCCAACGTGTGGCCGGAGGAGGTGCCGTCCTTCCGGGAGCACACCCTGGCCCTGTTCCGCGAGCTGGACGGCGCGGCGAGCCTGCTGCTCCAGTCGCTCGCGGAGTTCTTCGGCGTGCCGCGCACCGCGTTCAGCGACATGGCCACGGACGGCAACTCCGTGCTGCGGCTCATCCACTACCCGCCCCTCAAGGAGCGCTTCATCCCCGGAGGCGTCCGCGCCGCCGAGCACGAGGACATCAACCTCATCACCCTGCTGTGCGAGGGCACCGCGTCCGGCCTGGAGCTGCTGACGCGCGACGGGGAGTGGCTGCCCGTGGACACGCTGCGCGGGCAGATCGTCGTGGACTCGGGCGACATGCTCAGCCGCGTGACGAACAACGTCATCCCCGCCACCACGCACCGCGTGGTCAACCCGCGCAGCGCCGCCGAGGACACGGTCCGCTACTCGCTCCCCTTCTTCTGCCACCCGCGCTCCGACTGCGTGCTCCAGCCGCTGCCCTCGACCGAGACGGCGGACAACCCCGCCCGCCACGCGGCCATCACCGCCGGCGCGTTCCTCCAGCAGCGCCTGCGGGAGAACGGCCTGCTGAAGTAGCCTCGCCCGAGCGCGCGCCGTGGACACCGCCTCGCACGTCGAGCTGTATGCCCTCCAGCCCCAGGTCTCCCTGGAGGACTACGCCTCGCCTGCGGCCTTCTCCGCGAGACACCGGGCCCTGGCCGCGCGCGTGGACGCGCTGCGCGAGAGGGACGCGGCGGGACGTCCCCGCCATCCCGCCCTCGTCGTGTGGCCCGAGTGGGTGGGCACGGCGCTCGCCTTCCTGGGCCAGGTGTCGCGCGTGAGGGGGCAGCCGACGCTGCGGTCCGCGATGAAGCGCGTCGCCTGGGCGGAGGCCTTCCCCCTGTGGCGCACGTGGCGCGAGCTGCGCCCCCCTGGCTGGCTCGAGGGCCTGCACGTGCTGCTCGCGCCCCGCACCCACCGGGTGATGTGGGAGACGTTCTCGGCCATCGCCCGGGACTTCGACCTGTGGGTGGTGGCGGGGAGCGCACTGCTGCCCGCGAACCGACGTGGACAGGACACACCGGACTTCGAGCCGTACGGCACGCGCACCTACAACACGGGCTACACCTTCGCGCCGAGCGGCCACTGCGTCGCCGTGACGCGCAAGGTGAACCTGGTGCCCACGCGCGAGGACGTGCTCCACCTGAGCCCGGGCCGGCCCGAGGACCTCGCGCTCGTGCCCACGCCCTTCGGGCGGCTGGGGACGGTGCTCTGCTACGACGCCTTCCGCGCGCCCCACACGTCCGAGGAGCCCTGGTTCGTGCCCTGCGCGCAGTACCTGGACTCGCTCGGGGCGGACGTCCTCGCGCAGCCCTCGTCCAACGTCTGGCCGTGGGAGGCGACCGCGCCCGTGGACACGCGTGGAGGCGCTCGCTCCCGCGGTGAGCAGTGGCACGCGGAGGGACTGGCCTCGCAGCTCCCCGCGCTGCGACACGTGCGCTACGCGGTGAATGCGCAGCTCGCGGGGGGATACCTCGACCAGCGCTTCGGCGCGCCCTCGCTCATCCTGGGGCGCACGTCTTCGGGGGAGGCCCGCGTCCTCGCCCGCTCCGAGCATCCGCGCGAGGAGGACGTGCTCCACGTCACCGTGCCCGTGGGCGATTGAGCGCGAGGCGCGGTCGTCAGTCGCCGAGCTTCTTCTTGAGCAGCTCGTTGACGAGCGTCGGGTTGCCCTTGCCCTTCATGGCGCGCATCACCTGGCCCACGAAGAAGCCGAACACCTGCTTCTTGCCCGCGCGGTACTTCTCCACCTCGCCCGCGTTCCTCGCGAGGATGTCGTCCACCACCGCCTCGATGGCGCCGGTGTCGCTCACCTGGGCCAGGCCCTTCTCCGCGATGATGTCCGCGGGCGCCTTGCCGGTGCGGAACATCTCCCCCAGCACGTCCTTGCCCGCGTTGTTGGAGAGGGTGCCCGCGTCCACCGCCGTGAGCAGCTCCGCGAGCCGCTCGGGCGTGAAGCGCAGCGCGGACACCGGCATCGCCTCCTCCTTCAGGAGTCGCAGCAGCTCACCGAGGAACCAGTTGGAGAGCTTCTTCGCGTCCGGGTACTTCGCCGCGCACACATCGAAGAAGTCCGCCAGCGGGCGCTCCGCGGTGAGCGTGCGCGCGTCGTACGCGGGCAGCCCGTACTGCTGGACGAAGCGCTGGAGCTTGGGGCGGGGCAGCTCGGGGAGCCGCTGCCCCATCGATTCGATGGTGGCCGTCGTGACGAGCAGGGGCGGCAGGTCCGGCTCCGGGAAGTACCGGTAGTCGTGCGCGTCCTCCTTGCTGCGCATGGAGCGCGTGACGCCCTTGTTCGTGTCCCAGAGGCGCGTCTCCTGGGCCACCTTCCCGCCGGACTCGATGACGTCCACCTGCCGGGCGATCTCGTACTCGATGGCCTGCTTCACGAAGCGGAACGAGTTGAGGTTCTTCAGCTCGCAGCGCTGGCCGAAGGTGTCGGAGCCCCTGGGCATCACCGACACGTTGGCGTCGCAGCGGAAGCTCCCCTCCTCCAGGTTGCCGTCGTTGACGCCCAGGTAGACGAGCACGTCGCGCAGCGCCTTGAGGTACTCCACCGCCTCGTCCGCGTCGCGCAGGTCCGGGTCGCTGACGATTTCGAGCAGCGGCACGCCCGCGCGGTTGAGATCCACCAGGCTCTGGCCCTCGCTCGCGTCGTGGACGTTCTTGCCCGCGTCCTCCTCCATGTGGATGCGGCGCACGCGGATGACCTTCTCCCCCCGCGGCGTGTCGATGGTGAGCCGTCCGTGCTCGCAGATGGGCAGGTCGTACTGCGTGATTTGATAGCCCTTGGGCAGGTCCGGGTAGAAGTAGTTCTTCCGGCTCCACACGCTCCTCGACCGCACCTCGCACCCGAGCGCCAGGCCGGTGAGCACCGCGAACTCCACCACGCGCTGGTTGAGCACGGGCAGCACGCCGGGCATGCCCAGGCACACCGGACAGGTGTGGAGGTTCGGCTCGGCGCCGAACGCGGTGGAGCAGCCGCAGAAAATCTTGGACTGCGTGAGCAACTGCGCGTGGACCTCGAGGCCGATGACGGGCTGGAAATCGCTCACGGGCATGGCGGACACACCGGGGTCATGCGCCCTGCGCCGGCAGCGGCGCGAAGCGGCGGGAGTAGTCGTGCTCGCGCTCGAAGGCGCGCGCGACGCGGAGCAGGAGGGCTTCTTCGAAGGGCCGCCCCAGAACCTGCAGGCCCACGGGCAGCCCCGCCTTCGTGAAGCCACACGGCACGGACAGCCCGGGCACGCCCGCCAGGTTGCACGGCAGCGTGTAGACGTCCATGAGGTACATGGACAGCGGGTCGTCCACCTTCTCCCCCAGCTTGAACGGGGGCACCGGCGAGGCGGGCGTCAGGAGCGCGTCCACGTCGCGGAACACACGCAGGAAGTCCTCGCGGATGAGCGTGCGGACCTTCTGCGCGCGCAGGTAGTAGGCGTCGTAGTAGCCCGCGGACAACGCGTACGTGCCCAGCATGATTCGCCGCTTGGCCTCGGGGCCGAAGCCGCGCTCGCGCGTCTGCGAGTACAGCTCCTTCAGTCCGCGCGCGTCCTTCGCTCGCAGGCCGTAGCGGATGCCGTCGTAGCGGGCCAGGTTGCTCGACGCCTCGGCCGGGGCGATGAGGTAGTACGTCGCCAGCGCGTGCCGCGTGTGGGGCAGCGACACGTCCACCAGCGTCGCGCCCAGCCGCTCGTATTCGCGGAGCGCCGCGCGGACGGAGGCCTCCACCTCCGAGTCCATGCCCTCGGCGAAGTACTCCCGAGGCACGCCCAGCCGCAGACCGCGCACGCCCTCCTCCAACCCCGCGGAGTAGTCCGGCGTCTCCACCGCCGCGGACGTCGAGTCCAACGGGTCGTGCCGGGCGAGCAGTTGCAGCAGCGCCGCCGCGTCCCCCACCGTGCGCGTCATGGGCCCGGGCTGGTCCAGCGACGAGGCGTAGGCGATGACGCCGTAGCGCGACACGCGGCCATACGTCGGCTTGAGGCCCACCGTGTTGGTGAAGGCCGCGGGCTGGCGGATGGAGCCGCCCGTGTCCGTCCCCAGCGCGCCGAACACCTCGCGCGCCGCCACCGCCGCCGCCGAGCCTCCCGAGGAGCCTCCCGGCGTGCGCGTCAGGTCCCAGGGGTTGTGGGTGGGGAAGTACGCGCTGGACTCGTTGGAGGAGCCCATGGCGAACTCGTCCAGGTTCAGCTTGCCCAACAGCGGCAGGCCCGCCTCCTTCAGCAGGCGCACCACCGTGGCGTCGAACGGCGGGACGAAGCCCTCCAGCACCCGCGAGCCGGCCGTGGTCTCCACGCCCTCCGTGAGGAAGAGGTCCTTGAGGCCCACCGGCACGCCGTCCAGCGCGCTCGCCGGAGTGCCGGCCTTGCGGCGCGCATCGCTGGCCTCGGCGGCGGCCAGGGCACCTTCCGCGTCCACGCGCAGGAAGGCGCGCACCTGGGGGTCGACCCGGGCGATGCGCTCCAGGCTCGCGCGGGTGGCCTCCACGGAGGACACCTCGCCCGAGGCCAGCTTGCGCGCCAGCTCCAGCATCGTGAGGTCCGTGAGCTGCATGACGGGCGTCTCCGGGGGCGGCTGCTATTCGATGATCTTCGGCACCGCGAAGCTCGTCCCGACCTTCGCCGGGGCGTTGGCCAGGGACTTCTCCGGCGGCAGCGACGGCCGCGCCACGTCCTCGCGCAAGAGCGACGCGGCGAGCGTGGCGTGCGAGGTGGGCTCCACCGTCTCCACATCGACCGACTGTAGCTGAGCCACCGCGTCCAGCACGGCAGACAACTGGGTGGCGAAGCGCTGCTCCTCCTCGGGAGTCAGCGCCAGCCTCGCCAGCGTGGCCACGTGACGCACCTGCTCGAGCGTGAGGGCCATGACGGGGAGCCTCCTCGCGGCGGGACTACTTGCGCTTGAACAGGTTGAGGATGGCGCCCATCACCTTGCCACTGCCCTCATGCCCGTGCTGCTTCATGAGCTCGTCCAGCTCGCCGGAGTCCAGGAAGACGCCGCCACAGTTGAAGCACGTCTCCAGCTCGACGTTGCCCTGCTTGAGCGTCTGCAGGTCCATGCCGCACTTGGGGCACTTCATCCAGTGCAGCTTCTTGAGCTCCTCGCGCTGCTTGTCCGCGGTCTCCGCGGCCTGCTGGAGGGCCAGCTTGCGCTTCTTCTCAATCTCCTCCCGGGCGAAGTACTCCTCCTCGGTCGAAGACGGCTTGTCCGTTCGGTTGTCGGCCATGGGGTGGATCCTCCAAGGAAATCGTGGCGGCACCATACCCGCTTCGGTGGAGCACGCAGCCGAAATGTAGGCCTTGTGTCCCGTACACTCCGCCCCTGCTGGAAGGACTGCCGGAAAATTGACCACTCCCCCCTCCTCCCTACACTCGTCGCGGGCATTGCTACAGCCCGCTACGCGGCTGGGACGCGCAGAGGGAAGAGGTCATGACGGCGAAGAAGGGTCGGGCGGAGAAGGCGGTGCTGTCGCGGCAGGAGATCGCGACGCGTCGCAGGGCGCTCGCCGAGAAGAAGCGGAAGGTGGGCGGAGGCGGCGGCTCGGGCCGGGCCATCGTGGGCGTGTTCCTGCTCGCGGCCTCCCTGATTTCGCTGCTGGCGGTGGCCACGTTCGACCCCCATGACCGGGTGGGTCCAGGCTTCCGCAACGCGGTGGGGCCGATGGGACACCTCATCGCGGAGACGCTGCGCGGCATGTTGGGCGTGTGCGCGTACCTGGTCCCCGTGGCGGGCGTCTACACCGCCATGGTGCTCTTCGTGGGCAACCGGGACCGGAAGCGGGCGCCTCAAATCATCAGCCTGGCGCTGCTGACCGCGAGCGTCGCCGTCCTGGCACAGCTCATGTTCGCCGGGGACAAGGGTTGGGCCCATCACCCGGGCGGCGCGCTGGGCGCGAGCCTGGGAGGCGTGCTGTCGGGGCTGTTCTCCACCGTCGGCACCGTCATCCTGGTCACCGCCATCAGCGCCGCGGCGCTCATCGTCGGCACCCAGTACACGTTCTTCAAGCTGTGCTCGCTGGTCTGGGCGGGCATGTGCGTCGTGGGCCGCCGCCTCTCGGAGGTCGGACACGCCTTCTGGGAGAACCAGAAGGCCGCCTACAAGGTCCGCCAGGAGCGCGCCGCGCAGGAGAAGCTGGAGGAGGCGGCGTTCCTCGCCCAGTTGGAGGCGGACGAGGAGGAGCTCGCCGAGGCCGAGCGCGCCGCCGAGGAGGCGGAGGCCGCGGAGGCCGAGGCGATGGCCGAGGAGGCCGTGCGGCTCGCCCGCCAGTCGGAGAAGGAGCAGGCCGCCGCCGCGAAGCAGGCCGTCAAGGACGCCCGCGAGCGGGAGAAGCTGGAGAAGAAGAAGGTCCCCGTCGTCGCCGAGGAGTCGGACTCGCTGCCCCCGACGCCCGCCATCACCGTGGCCGGCGAGAAGCTGGCCCGCGTGGAGAAGCGCCCGGCCCCTGGCGCGGACCCGGCCTGGGCCGCGTCCTTCCTCGCGCCCGCGCCCCACTCCACGCCCATCGTCCCCGAGGGGGTCGAGCCTCCGCGCGGTCGCCGCAAGACGCCGAACATCGTCACCGGTCCGTCCGCGCCGGCCACGGGCGCCCCGTCCGAGCCCGCCGAGCCGGTGGTCTCGCCGCCCATCGCCATGCCCGCCGCGCCCCAGCCGGCGCCGGTCGCCGCCGCCCCCGCGGCCATCGTCCCGGCGCCGCCGTCCGCGCTGGCGCGCATGCCGCTCATCGTGGAGCCCAAGGCGCCGCCCAAGCCCACCGCGAAGAAGACCCAGGACCAGTTCGAGTTCGTGGGTGACCGCAAGAGCTTCTCGCTGCCTCCGCTCGACGTGCTCGAGTACAACAAGAAGGAGCGCTCCGAGCTGGACAAGGACGCCTTCCTGTCCACGGCGGAGAAGCTGCGCGCCAAGCTGGCCGACTTCGGCATCGTGGGCGAGGTGGTGGAGATCCGCCCCGGCCCCGTCGTCACGATGTACGAGTTCCTCCCGGGGCCCGGCATCAAGGTGAGCAAGATCGCCGCGCTCGCGGACGACCTGGCCATGGCCATGGAGGCCATGCGCGTGCGCATCGTCGCCCCCATCCCCGGCAAGGGCGTGGTGGGCATCGAGGTCCCGAACAAGGACCGCGAGACGGTCTACCTGAAGGAGATCGCCGAGCAGGACGCGTTCCTCAAGGGCCCCAGCAAGCTGACCATGTGCGTGGGCAAGGACATCGAGGGCATGCCGTACGTCTTCGACCTGGCCAAGGCGCCCCACCTGCTCATCGCCGGCACCACCGGCTCGGGCAAGTCGGTGGCCGTCAACTCCATGATCATGAGCATCCTCCTCAAGTCCACACCGGAGGAGGTGCGCTTCATCATGGTGGACCCGAAGATGCTCGAGTTGTCCGTCTACGAGGGCATCCCCCACCTGCTGCTGCCGGTGGTGACGGACCCGAAGAAGGCGGCGCTCGCGCTGCGCTGGGCCGTGGAGGAGATGGAGCGGCGCTACCAGATGCTGTCCGAGGCGGGCGTGCGCAACATCGCCGGCTTCAACAAGCTGGTGGAGAGCTCCGCCTCCGAGGTGACGGACGCGCTGGCCTCCGAGCCCGCGCCGAAGAAGTCGAAGCCCAAGAAGGTCCTGGTCGTCGACGTCGAGGGCGGCGAGAAGTCGGCCGCGTCGTCGGGTTCGGGCGGAGACGGCCTGGGCGTGGCCGCGCCTCGAGAGGACATGGAGGAGCTGCGCGAGGCGCTGGTCTCCGAGGCTTCCGCGGACGTCGTGCCGGAGGTCGATGCCGAGGCCGAGGACGACGAGGCTCCGCTGGAGGCGGGGGCACACAAGCCGGAGAAGAAGGAGCTCAAGAAGCTGCCCTACATCGTCGTCATCATCGACGAGCTGGCCGACCTCATGATGGTCGCCAGCCGCGAGGTGGAGACGTACGTGGCCCGCCTGGCGCAGATGGCGCGCGCGGCCGGCATCCACCTGATGGTCGCGACGCAGCGTCCGTCCACGGACGTCGTCACCGGCGTCATCAAGGCCAACTTCCCCACGCGCATCAGCTTCATGCTCCGCTCCAAGCCGGACTCGATGACGATCCTGGGCACGGTGGGCGCGGAGGCCCTGCTCGGCATGGGCGACATGCTCATCATGCCGCCCACCAGCGCGCACCTGCAGCGCGTCCACGGCGCCTTCGTCTCCGAGGACGAAATCAAGAAGGCGGTGGACCACCTCAAGGCCCAGGGCAAGCCCGTCTTCGACGAGTCCATCCTCAAGCCGCGCGACGAGGACGTGGAGGCTGGTGGCGAGGAGGACGAGCTGTCCGACGAGCTGTACGACCAGGCGCTCGCGGTGGTCAGCGAGATGCGCGCGGTCTCCATCTCCATGCTCCAGCGCAAGATGCGCATCGGCTACAACCGCGCCGCGCGCATGATCGAACGCATGGAGCGCGACGGCGTGGTCGGCGCGGCCGACGGCGCCAAGCCCCGCGAGGTGCTCATCCGTGGCGTGGGCGACATGCCCGGCGCGGGCGCGATGTAGCGGTCCGTCGCGGCTGTAGTCTCCACGGGGGTGTCCGGCGCGGTCCGGGCGCCCCCGTCGCCTTTCATGGCCCCGCCGCCCCTGTGCCCCGGGGAGCGAGCGGCCGACCCCACGCCCACGACGAGGCCCCCGATGATTGTCGCCATCTCCCGCTTCCGCGCCGCCCCCGAGGAGGCCCAGCGCCTGGTCGCCCGCTTCCAGGAGCGCGCGCGCCGGGTGGACGCGCACGACGGCTTCCTGGGGCTGGAGGTGCTGCGCTCCTTCGAAGCGACCCCGGAGCTGCTGCTGGTGACGCGCTGGCGGGACAGGGAGGCCATGCGGGCCTATTTCCAGTCGGAGGACTTCCGCCGGGCGAAGGAGGCCAGCGCCAACCAGGCGGGGGCGACCTTCGCCTTCTACGAGGTCGTGGGCACCTGATGCGTCTTGCCGGTTCCCAAGCGGGCCCGTGTCGTCTATGGGCGGAGTCCCATGGCTGAACGCATCGCCCTCTTCGCAACCGCCGCCCGAGGTACCGAGGACCTGCTCGCCGACGAGCTGAAGGAGCTCGGCGCGCGCCGCATCCGTCAGGACCGAGGGGGTGTCCGCTTCATGGCCACGCTCGACGAGGCCCTCATGGTGTGCCTCTGGTCCCGCATCGCCATGCGGGTGCTCTATCCGCTCGGTGCCTTCGAGGCCCACGGCGCGGAGGGGCTCTACGAGGCCGCCGCCAGCGTCCCCTGGGAGGAGCACCTGACGCCCGCCACGACGTTCGCGGTGGACGCCACGCTGAAGGACAGCGAGCACAGCCACTCCGGGTTCGTCGCCCTCAAGGTGAAGGACGCCATCGTCGACCGGATGCGCGAGGTGGTGGGCACCCGCCCGGACGTGAACACCAAGAACCCCGACGTCAGCGTGGTGGCGCACCTGTCCCGCGACACGCTGTCGCTCTCGCTCGACCTATGCGGCGAGCCGCTGCACCGCCGGGGCTACCGCGTGCGCCCCACGGCGGCGCCCCTCAAGGAGACGCTCGCCGCCGCCATCCTCCGCGCCGCGCACTACACCGGCGAGGAGGCGCTGGTGGACCCGATGTGCGGCTCCGGCACGCTGCTCATCGAAGGCGGGATGATCGCGCGCCGCCGGGCCCCGGGCCTCAACCGGGACTTCTCCGTGGAGCGCTGGCCGGAGATGGGCGCCCGCGCGAAGGAGCTGCTCGTGGACATGCGCGCGGACGCGCGGCGCAACGAGCGCAAGGTGCAGGTGCCCCTGTGGGGCTTCGACAAGGACGCGGAGGCGCTGGAGGCCGCGTCCCGCAACGTGCGCGCCGCGAAGCTGACGGAGGAGATCACCCTCGCCGAGGGCGACGCCACGAAGCTGCCGCCCCTGCCCGGGACGGGTGGCCTCATCCTCACCAACCCGCCCTACGGCGACCGGCTCGGCACGGGCGGCCAGAAGGGCATGAAGAGCTTCTATTACAAGCTGGGCGAGTCGCTGCGCGTGCCCGGCTGGCGCACCTGGGTGTTCATCGGCAACCCGGCCTTCGAGAGCGCGTTCCACGCGCGCCCCTCCGCGCGGCGGGATTTGTGGAACGGCCCCATCGCCTGCACGCTGCTCGGCTACCGAGCGCCGGACGCGCGGGGCGGCGACTCAGAAGCGCCGCTCGGTGCGCCGCGCCAGCCGGACGATGTTACCCCGGTGCGTCCACAGCATGAGGACGAAGAGCAGGGCTGACAGGCCGGCGTACTCCACCGCGGGCGCGGTGTAGGCGGACATGCCCACCGCCGTCGCGCCCGCCGCGAGCGAGCCCAACGAGCTGACGCGCCACACCGCGAGGATGGCGACGTAGACGACCCCGGCCGCGAGCGCCGCCAGGGGTACCAGCACCAGCAGCACCCCCAGCGCCGTGGCCACGCCCTTGCCGCCCTGCAGCTTCAGCCACACGGGGTAGACGTGGCCCAGCACCGCGGCCAGCCCCACGGAGACGTGGACCACCGGCTGCTCCGGCATCAATCGCAGCGCGAGCACCACCGGCAGCGCGCCCTTCAGCGCGTCCAGCACCAGCACCACCGCGCCCAGCTTCTTGCCGGCGACGCGGGTGACGTTGGTGGCGCCGATGTTGCCGCTGCCGCTCTGGCGCACGTCCACGCCGCGCAACCACCGCGTCAGCAGCACACCGAACGGAATGGAGCCGGCGAGGTAGCCCAGCAGGACGAGCGCGGAAATCACGCCCCCAGGCTACAGCAGCCAGTGGGGGAAGCGCGTCTTCACCACCACGTAGGCGTAATTGACCACGATGATGACGGGCATCGCGACCTGGAATAGGTGCCACTCCCGGGGTGTGAGCTGGACCTCCGGGATGGGCATGGCGAAGACGAGGTGCAGCACCATGGCCACCGCAGCGAGCGCGAACAGGAGGGCCGCCACCGTGCCCAGGGGGTTGGCCTCCCAGGCCCCCACGAAGTTGAAGTGGGCCACCCGGTCCGCCACGCGCGTCAGCCCGCAGCCGAGGCAGGGCCACCCCGTCCGCTGGCGCAACACGCAGCCCCAGAACGGGATGAGCCGGGCCACCGGGATGTAGCGGGCCACCAGCAGCCCCACCAGGCCGATGATGCCCAGGTAGTCCACCGTGCCGAGTCGACGATTCCGGGGAGGGATGAGGACCTTCATGCGCGCCCCACCAAGGTGTGCGGGAGTGAGAGCTTAGTACGGGGGGCGCCTTGCCGGAGCAATGAGTTTTGACTAAGCGGACAGGCCATGAACCCGCTCCGCACGTCCCTGATGCTGCTGGTCGCTGTTCCCCTGCTCGCCCTGGCGGCGGACAAGACGCCCGCCAAGGACAAGGCCGTGAAGGCCGACAAGGCCGCGGCGAGCGACTGTCACCACCCGGCCGACGCCAAGACGGCGACCCCCGCGCCCACGCCCGCCGCCGCGCAGGACGGCTGGAAGCTCAGCCGGGGCGAGCCCCTCAAGGGCGCCACGGCGGTGAAGCTGGCGGACCTCATCGCCAAGCCCCAGGCCCACGACGGCAAGACGGTGTTGCTCGAGGGTCGCGTGCGCAAGGCGTGCGAGCGCAAGGGCTGCTGGATGGAGCTGGCGGCGGACGACCAGGTGAAGAGCCCGGGCGTGCGCGTCACGTTCAAGGACTACGGCTTCTTCGTACCGCTGGACTCGGCCGGCGCCCAGGCGCGCGTCGAGGGCGTGGTGAAGGTGGCCGAGCTGAGCGAGGGCCACGCGTCGCACTACGAGTCCGAGGGCGCCGTCGTCCCGCGCGGCACGGACGGCAAGCCGCGCGAGGTGCAGTTGGTGGCGACCGGCGTCGAGCTGCGCCGGTAGTCCATGGCACGCAGCTTCAGCATGAGGGGCGTGCAGAGCGCGGCGGACCGCGCCGTGCAGCACGCCCGCGCGTGGATGTTGGAGACGGAGCCGGGCTCGCGGGTGCACGACGTCCAGTTGGACCCGCGCTTCCAGCACCGGGGCGTGGACCTCCTCTGGGAGCTCCCCTCGGGAGAGGTGCGTGGCATCGAGGTGAAGGGCGACCGCAACGCCACCCGTCGCCGCTACTTCTTCGAGCTCGTCTCCAACCTGGAGAAGGACACCCCCGGCTGCTTCCTCTACAGCGGCGCGGACCTGCTCGTGTACGTCTTCCTATCTCAGGGAGAGATGCACGTGCTGCCCCTGAAGGCCGTGCGTGACTGGTTCCTGCCGCGCGCGAAGGACTACGCGCTCAAGCACGCCTTCACCCAGACGGGCGCCATCCGCTACACGACGGTGGGCGCCGTGGTGCCGACACGCGACGTGGGCGAGGGCGTCGCCAACGTCCTGCGGGTGCCCCTGAGGCGGTCGGCCGCCGTCGCGGAGGAGGTCGCCTCCGGCGAGGGCGAATCCGTCCCCGTCGGGGAAGCTCCCCGTGGCGAGCGACAGGGTCCGGGCGCGGCGGACTGAGACGACGTCACGCGAAGACCTCCGCAGCCCGGGACGCGGGCGGCGCGTGCGCCATGCGCGAGCGCGTCTGTGCCGGCGAGGGCGAGCCCATCCCCGTCGAGGATGCGCCTCGCGGCGAGCGTCAGGGTCCGGGCGCGGCGAATTGAGGCGACGACTGCCCTCGCCCGCATGCCCGGGACGCGGGCGGCGCATGCGCGAGCGCGTGTGGGGCCCGAGCGCCAGGCGATGACCGACCGCCCCACCCGAGAGCGACAAGGTCCGTGTGCGTGAAGCGAAGGTGGAGGCCGCACGGGATGACGGCCCCGCGCCACCGGGGCACGAGCGGGAATCCCCCGCGACGAGCGCATGCCGGGCGGGCCCCTGGAAAAGCGGCGCGCCCGCGGAGGCCGGTTGCCAGGTCTGCTGGCTCGGCCGCGCGGGCGCGCTCGCGACGTGGCGATGGAACGCCGCTCAGTGCTGGTGAGCGTGGCGGTGGCGGCGATGGCCGGGGTGGATGCGGTCGTGCTCCGCCTCCAGCCGCTCGGCGGTGCGCACCAGGTCCAGCAGCGCCAGTTGGTCGTTCTGCGCCTTGTAGACGTGCTCCAGGCGCGGCACGAGGTCGAGCGCCAGGTGCAGGTCCTTCGCCGACTCCGCCCACTCGAGCAGTTGGCGGCCCGCGGCGGCGGCCTGCCCATGCGCCTGCAGGTGGATGAGGCCGTCCATGGCCAGGATGCGGGAGATGGGCGAACGGGAGGTGTCGCTCGTGAGCTTCACCAGGTCGTCGATGGCGGGGTCCTTCTCACCGCGGGCCGCGCGCACCATGGACTTGGAGATGCCCTTGCGGTCCGGGATGAAGAACTCCTCGATGTCCGCGAAGGCCTCCGCGTGGTCCGGGTGACCCGAGCGGGCGAGCGTCTCAGCGAGGCTGTCGAAGACCTCGGCGTCCTTCTCCGTGAACGGCGCCAGCGCCTCCTGCATGAAGCGCTCCTGGGGCGAGCCCTTGTCGTCCACGGGGATGCGGGGGCGCAGCGTGCCCATGCGCTCGAAGGCCGCGGCCACGGGCGCGTCGGTGATGCCGTTGAGCAGCCGCAGCAGCGCGTTCATCAGCCCCGCGAGCGTGTCCGTCAGCTCGTACGGCGCCACGCGGTCCGGCAGCCAGCGCCGCCACAGCTCCACGGCCACCGCCACCACGAAATCCTTGAAGGGGCCCGTGCCCTTCCACTTCGGCTTCCACTGCTGGGCGATGCCCAGGGGATAGGTGCCCTCGGAGAGCTTCCGGAAGTCCTCCTCGTTGATGGGAAGGCCGTAGTGGCCGAGCGTCCCGAGCAGGGCCTCCGTCGAGTACTCCTTCAGGCCCTTCTGCTGCCACGCCTTGTCCACGCGCTGCGTGCTCACCTGGTTCTCCGCTGCCCTAGGCGCCGGGCATCGGCGCCAGCGCGACTTCTAGCGGAACCGGGGCCCGCATTGCACCGCTCGTTCGCTCTCCGCGTCACACGGCGGACGCCGCGGGCATCACCTTCGGAACCGTGGGCCAGACGGTGGGGTTGCGGCGACCATCCTCCACCCTCCGGGCCAGGTAGGGCTCACACCCGCGCGCCTCGAAGGCCTTCTTCCACGCGGAGAAGCCCGCCCCCGCGCGCCAGGCGTCCATCGCCGCCAGCCCGCCCTCGGGGCCGCACTGGGCCAGCATGTACTCCACCCACGCCCACCGCGCGGACGTGGGACGCACCTCGGCGCGCCCCCGCAGGCCCTTGCGCAGCCGCTCCAGCCGGGTCTCCACCTCGCGGATGCCCGCGAAGGGCGCGCCGTCCAGCGGGGTGTTGCGCTTGGCCACGAACGGCGCGACCCCCAGGGCCACCGGGAGGATGCGCGACAGCTCCGTGGTGAAGCGGATGAGCTCGTCGATGTCCGACGCGTCCTCGAAGGGCAGCCCCACCACGTTGTACACCTTGAGCTGCTTCATCCCCGCGGTGCGAGCGAACCCCGCGGCGCGGACGATCTGCTCCTCGGAGTGTTTGCGGTCGACCATGTCCCGCATCCGCTGCGAGGCCCCGTCCGCCGCCACCGTCAGGTTCGTGGCACCGCCCCGGCGCAGTTGGTCCACCAGCGCCTGTGTCAGCCGGTCCGCCCGCAGGGACGACACCCCTACCTCCCGGCCAGCGTCCACCAGCGTGCGGAGCAGCTCCACGATGCGGGGATGGTCCGTCACCGCCGCACCCACCAGTCCCACCCGCCGGGCATGGTCCGGGATGAGCGAGAGGATGCGCTCCGGGGGCACCGTCCGCATGCCCCCGTTCGTCGTCCGGCGCATGACGCAGTAGTGGCAACCGCGAGAGCAACCCCGCTCCGGTTCGATGAGGAACATCGACCGCAGCTCGGTGTGGGGCGTGATGATCTGCGAGCGCGCCGGCAGCCGGGCATCCTGCGCCTTGGCCACGTGGTAGCGCGGCCCGCCCCGGCCGGGCACCCGGAAGCCGGGGATGCGCGCCAGGTGGTCCAGCAACGCCTCGCGCTCCATGGAGGCCGCGGCGTCGATGAGGACGTGGATGAGGTCCTCGGACTCGCCCTGGACGAGCACGTCCACGAACGGCTCCAGCGGATCCGGATTGGAGAACGTCAGCGGGCCGCCCGCCACCACCAGCGGGTGACGCCCGTCCCGGCGCTCCTCCGCCAGCAACGGCAGGCCCGCCAGGTCCAGCAAGGTGAAGAAGCCCGTCAGCTCCAGCTCGTACGCCACGGAGAAGGCGAGCATGGAGAAGCTGGAGACCGGGGCCTGGGACTCCCAGGTGAACAGGGGCGTGCGGGTCCGCCGGAACGCCTCCACGTCATCCGGGAGGAAGACCCGCTCGGCCGTCGCCCCCAGGTGCTGGTGGACCTCCCGGTAGATGGCCTGGAAGCCCAGGGAGCTCATCCCCACGTGGTAGGGGCTGGGGTAGCAGAGGGCCACCCGATAGGGCGCCTCCTTGTAGAGAGTCCCCTCTTCGTCCGCCAGCAGCGAACGGACATGCCCGATGAGTGAGTAACGGCCCTCCATGTGCCTCCAGGGTGCTCCAGCGCCATAAAACACCGCGGCCCCGTCAGTCCACTCCCTGAGGAGGGCTGCCGGGGCCGCGTTGCGCCACTCGGTGGTGGCTCAGCTCAGCAAGCGCTGGCTGTTACTTGAGAGAGGGCACCGCTTCCGAGAGGACGCAGAAGCCCACCGACTCCTCGCACGTCACCGCGAAGTCGGGGTTCACGAAGCTGCCCGCACCGCAGTTGTCCGCAGAACCTGCGGGAGCCTCGGGATCGCAGCCCACCGCCGGCCACATGCCGCGGAAGATGTAGTTCGCGGTGCAGCCATCACGGGTGTACTTCAGCTCACCGGTGATCTGCGTACCAGGAGCGCTCGGCGCCGAATAAACCCGGACGTTCGAGAACTGGTACGAGATCGTCGTGTGGGCGGCCGTGGGGGTCGCAGCCGCGTCCACCGTCGCCTCAGTGAACGTGTCTGCGTGGCACAGCGACTTCTCGTCCGGCGTGATGGCGAAGTCGCCAATCGCCGTCTGGTTCGTCGAGGGCCCCGGATCACGAGCGCCGCGGCTCGCCAGACCCGCAGGACGGAGCGTCAGCTGGGCCTTCGAGGGGTCGGCAGGGTTGGCGAACTTGAAAACGCCCACCAGCTCAGCCGGGGGAATCCCGGTTTCGCAAGCCTCGCCCGCTGCGTTCGTTCCCGACTCGCTCAGAGCATCGTACTTCGTCGCCCAGCTCGCGCTGTCCTGGACGAAGCAGGAGACCTCGGCCTGCTCGTTGCTGCATCCCGTCATCAGGGAAGCAACGCCGGCGACGACCATCGCAGTCTTCAGAATGTTCTTGGTCATGTGACTTGAAGTTCCGATTCCGTGAATGGTCAAGGACTAGAACGTGTACCGGATGCCGAAGCGCATCTGCCGCGGCGGCTGGTAACGGGTCGGGTTCTTGAAGTTCTTGTTGATGTCGCCATCACGCGCGCCGAACGCGATCGGGTTGCCGTCGTCGTCCGTCGGCTCATAGCCGGGGATGTACTGGACGTTGTTCGGCAGGTCGGTCGGCTTGCCACCCTCGAGCGGGAGGACGTCGCGCGTGGTGTAGGACTGGTCGACGGCGTCAGCGGTCTGGAAGTTGAACAGGTTGAACACGTCCAGGGTGAAGGAGATCGTGCTGTCCTTGCTGACGCGGTAGTTCACGCCCACGTTGGAGTCGATGATGTTGATCCACGGGGTGCGACCGCCAGAGCCACGGGGGAGGACGAAGGACTCATCCTGGCCGTAGTCCGGGTGGTGACCGTAGTAGTTGATCGGGGTACCGGAGTTGCCGCGGTAGGACAGACCGATGCTGGCCGACAGCTCGTTGGTGAAGTTGAACTCCTTCGCGCCGAAGATCTTGATGGAGTGCGTGCGGTCGAAGGGCAGCAGACCGGTGCGGTTGGCGAGCAGCTCCACGAGGTCGAAGTCCGACAGGATGTTCGGGTCCAGCTGGGCCGTCTCGGGACGGAACAGACCGGGGTAGTTACCGTACAGGCGCGACCAGGTGTAGCTGGCCTGGGCGAGCCACCCGTCCGAGAAGTTCCGGTTCAGGTAGACGGTGACGTTGTCGTAGTTACGCTCCGGCTTCGGGAACTCCTTGGCGAAACCGTAGCTCGGGTTGCCGAGGAAGTAGGTCGCGCCAGAGTCACGGGACATGTCCTCGATGACCTTGTTCATGTCGCGGTGGGTGTAGCTGGCGCCCACGCGGGTGTTGGCGATGAGCTCGTACTCGGCGCCGACGACGATTTCGTCAGAGGACTGCGGGGAGAGGTCCGGGTCGACCGGGGTCTTCTCCACCTTGCCGCCCGTGTAGAGACGGTTCGGGTTGCGGACGCTCTCGGGCTGCGCGAGCACGTTGGCGCTGTCACGGCAGGCCGTCTGCTGGCTCTCGCGGCTGGAGGGATCGCAGTAGCCCGTCTGGTCCGGATCACCCGGCTCGGCCATCGCGCGGCGGGCGGTGTAGCGACGCTCGGGCGGGAAGGAGCGGTCCAGGATGTTGAGCGGAACCTGCTCGTAGTACCGGGCGAAGTTCACGAAGAACTTCGTGCGGCCGTTGGCGAACGGGTCGACGATGGCGCCGATACGGGGCGACCACTGGTTGCCGAGGCGCAGGGCCAGCTCGTCGTCGCCGCCGTACATCGACTGGATGTCGTAGCGGACGCCGATGTTCAGGGTGACGCGGTTGGCGATGGACCAGGAATCCTGCAGGAAGCCACCAATGGTGGTGCTGGAGGTCTTCGACTGCTGGGTCAGCTGGGTGACCGGGGAGTCCGGCCCCGTCTGGTAGCCGTACCGGCGGGAGTCAGACAGCGTCATGCCGTTGTAGGGGTTACCACGGAGCGTGGCCCCCGTGTACGGCACGCTCTCCTCGAAGTACACGCCGCCGCCGTACGCCTTGGTCTGGTCGTACACCAGGAACTCGGTGTCGACGCCGGCCTTCAGCACGTGGGTGCCGAGCGCGTTGAGCAGGTAGGTGGCCTTCGCGTTGATCTGGTAGCGATCCAGCTTCGCGTCGCTCATGAAGCCAGGGCCGCCGAGCGTGTAGCCGGTCACCGGGCAGCGCTGGATCACAGAGCCGTCATCCGCGGTGAAGGGCTCGCACATCCCCTCCGTACCCGCCGGCAGGGACTCGAACTGCGCCAGGTTGCGCTCCTGGGTGTAGGCCATGCGGGAGTAGCCAGCCAGGCCGTCCGTCGAGCCCAGCTTGCTGCCGTCACCCGGCAGGGTGGAGGCCGTCTGGTGGAACCAGCCCGCCGTCGCGTCGACGAGGACCTTCTTGTCCATGAAAGCGCCGGCGTACTTCAGCGAGAGCGCGGTCGTGTTCGCGTTGGTCTCCGTGAGGCCGAAGTCACCCGGACGCGAGGTCAGGGCGCCGGGCAGCAGGCCCGTCTTCGGATCCACGGACAGCTTGCCCAGACCACCCGTCGAGGACGGGGTGCCGTTCAAGGAGAACGACAGGTTGTGGTCCTGGTTGATGAGGTAGGTCAGCTTGCCCATGTACTGGATGCTGCGCGCATCCGCGAAGTACTGGCGCTGCGAACCGGGGATCAGCGACGTCTGGGTGAAGCCCTGCGAGTCGCGGATCGGGTTGCCCTGGTCATCCAGCTGGATGGCGTTGAGCGAGCGGGTGTGCTCGTAACGCGCGAACGAGGGAGCGAAGCCGGCGAAGAACCACAGCTTGTCCTTCAGGATGGGACCGCCGAGGGTCGCACCGAAGTCGCCCATGTTCTTCAGCTCGTTCAGGCCCGAGATGACCGTGCCTTCCTCACGCACGATCTTGCGGTTGCCCTCGAGCGTACCCGGCGTCCAGTTGGCGAACACGGAGCCGTGGAACTCGTTGGAGCCCGACCGGGTGACCGCGTTGATGACACCGCCCGTGGAGCGACCGAACTCCGGCAGGTAACCGCCGGTGATGACGTTCACGTCCTGCACGAACTCGATGCTCATCGGGCTGGCGTTCACGCCGTAGGCCGGGTCGTTCGTGGACAGACCGTCCACCACGTAACCGTTCTCAGGCGAGGTCGCGCCGTTGATGGACACGCCGTACGTATCGTTCTGGGCACCCGGGGCCAGTTCGGCCAGGGACTCGAACGAGCGGGCCGCGCCACCCTTGCCGCCCGGACGGGCGACCGCGATGCGCTTGATGAACTCCTGATCCACGCTGACGCCCGTGGTCGTGGAGCCCACGTCGATCGTCGGCGGGGCGCCAACGATCTCCACCACCTCACCGAGGGACTCGGGGAGCAGCTCGACGTTGACGCGGATCGTACGGTTCAGACGCAGCTGCACGTCGGAACGAGCGTAGGGCTTGTACTGCTCCTTCTCGAACCGCAGGGTGTAAACACCCGGCGGAAGCTGGGGAATACGGTAGTTGCCCTGGGCGTCCGTAACCACCGTCTGCTCGCCCTGAAGGTTGGGCGAGGTGGCGGTCACGACGACGTCAGCGACAGGCTGCCGGCTCTGAGAATCGATGACCGTACCGATCATCGTACTCGACTGCGCGAAAGCCGCCGATCCGTACAGCAGACCTGCGGCCAGAACAACTCCGGTTTCCCGGAGCACTCGGTTCAAGTGCATACCAGACCCCTCCAAGGTGGGCTGCAACCGAAAATGACTGGGGAAAATATCCGAGGTCGGGCAGTTGTCAATAGACCGTTGCTTTTTGGTAACCAGTGGGGCAATTGCGCGATCACGTCAGTTACCCTTGACCGTGCTTGCTTGAACCCGGAACGCGTTTCTGTATGGTAGCGCGCCCTTTCATCCGGGCGGGGCGTGGTGGGTGTCCACTGGTGAAGAGGAGTCTAGTACATGTTTGATTCAGTCCTTGACCGCGGCCAGGCGCCCAAAGCGAAGTTCGGCGTCGGGACCACCATCTCGGTGATCCTGCACGTGGCGCTGTTCGCTGTGGCCTACTTCCTTTCCACCAGGGAGCCCGTCGAGGAGGAGAAGGAGATCGAGGTGACGCTGAAGGCCACCATGGCCCCGCCGCCTCCGCCCCCGCCCCCGCCTCCCCCGCCCGCGGCGAGCTCCACTCCGAAGACGACTCCCAAGAAGCCGAAGAAGCCCGACACCATCGTGCAGCCGAAGGAGATCCCGAAGGAGGTTCCCAAGGAGGTGGAGCCGACCGAGGAGCCGCCCGCCGCCGCCGAGGAGCCGACCGAGGAGCAGGTGGAGGGTGGTGTCGAGGGTGGCGTCGCCGGTGGTGTGGTGGGTGGTGTCGTGGGCGGCGTGATTGGTGGTGTGGTGGGCGGTCAGCTGGGTGGGACGGGGACGGAGGTGCTGCCGTTCGGCGCGGGCATGACCCGGCCCGAGAAGATGTCGGGGCCGAGCCCCGAGTACACGCGCGAGGCGCTCACCGCGGGCGTGCAGGGGACGATGATCGTCAAGTGCGTCATCACCGTCGAAGGTCGAGTGGAGCGCTGCCGAGTCATCAAGCCCCTTCCCCACATGGAACAAGCCGTCCTGGACGCACTGACAGCGTCACGCTACAAGCCCGTCACGTTCCAGGGACGCCCGGTCCAGGTGGATTACACCTTCACCCTGAACCTGAAGCTGCCGCGCTGATCCGGGCGCGCCGTAGAGAAGCATCGACGGACCACCCGCGCTCGTGAGGAGGAGCGCTTAACCAAGCCATGCAATTCACTCTCATCGATATCTGGCACCACACGGGCCTCTTCGCCCGCTGCATCATCTTCACCCTGGCCATCATGTCGGTGGCGTCGCTGGTCGTGATGGCGGAGCGAATGATCGTGTTCCGGAAGACCCGGGCCGACAGCCGCAACTTCGCCGCGAAGATGGGTGCGATCCTGGCCAAGGGCGACCTGAGCACGGCGGCCAACACCAACCTGGGCAAGGACGTGGGTCACCTGGGTCGGGTGATCAACTCCGGCCTGACCGCCTACCGCATCAGCCCCAACAACAAGGAAGTGGCGGTGGAGTCGGTGGCGCGCGCCCTGGAGCGTCAGGCGCAGCGTGAGGTGCAGAGCATGAAGCGCGGCCTGGGCCTGCTGGCCACGGTCGGTTCGACGGCGCCGTTCGTCGGTCTGCTCGGCACGACGATGGGTATCGTCAACGCCTTCCAGCTCATGGCGGCCGCGGGCTCCGGTGGTCTGGGTACCATCTCCGCCGGTATCGCCGAGGCGCTCATCACCACGGCGTTCGGCCTCCTGGTCGCCATCCCCGCCGTGATGGCCTACAACTTCCTGCAGGGCTGGGTGGATGCTCGTGCGGTGGACATCTCCGAGTCCTCCAACGAGTTCCTCGACGTGGTCGCCCGCCACCTGAGCGGCGGCGCGCACTCCTCGCACGCGGCCTGAGAAGTCACCGGCGCGAGCCCGGGGACGACCCGAGGCCCGCCTCCTTCATGAACGCGGCCCCTGACGTCGAGGGGCCAGCGACGCCACGAGGGAGGACGGGCCCCCATCACCAGGAAGCAGGTTACACGCATGGGAATGTCAGCAGGCCCCAAGGGGGGCATGAAAAGCGAGATCAACGTCACGCCGCTGGTGGACGTGGTGTTGGTGCTCCTCATCATCTTCATGGTCGTCACCCCCATGCTCCAGCGCGGCAAGTCCGTGGAGCTGCCGAAGGCCACCGAGATCGAAAAGGAGAAGGGAAAGGACTCGGATCCTCTCTACGTCTCCATCACCCCGGACAAGAAGGTGTTCGTGGAGAACGATCAGGTGGACGACCAGGCGCTCGGGGATCGCATCGCGCAGGAGCTGTCCAAGGACCCGGGCAAGAAGATCCTGCTCAAGGGTGACAACACGGTGAACGTGGGCGACGTGCGCAGGGTGCTGGACGTGGCTCGCAAGGCCAAGGCCAAGCAGATCGCGCTCGGCGTCGAGGAGAAGAAGTAATGGCCGGCCACAAGCGCCAGTGGGTCAAGCCCCAGTCCGCTCCGAACTCGGAGATCAACGTCACGCCGCTGGTGGACGTGGTGCTGGTGCTCCTCATCATCTTCATGGTCGTCACGCCGCTCCTGGAGAAGGACATCCTGGTGCGCGTGCCGGACACGGAGATGGAAAACGACCCTCCTCCTCCCGACCCGAACGACCAACAGCTCGTGGTGCTGCTGGACAAGGACGGGGGCTACTCCATCAACACGGAGAAGGTCACCGAGTCCGACTACATCAACCGCCTCAAGCGCATGCTGGCGGCGAAGAAGGCGGACGACAAGGTCGTCTTCTTCATGGCGGACGACGCCACCAACTACGGCCGGCTCATCGCGGCCCTGGACGGCGCGAAGGCAGCGGGTGCGAAGGTCCTCGGCATGGCCACCGAGCTGCCGACGAATGCCGTCATCCAGGGCACGCAGGTCGACACCGGCACGCCGACGCCTCCGGCGCCCTGAAGTCAATCCTCCTCCGGGGCGTGCCTACGCTCCGGGTTGGAGTCGCGGTTCACATCCAGAAGCTCGTCGGCTAGAGTCCACTCCTCATGGCCGACGAGCTTCTCGTCTTTGAACAGACCATCGAAGCCCTCTTCCTGCGCGCGCTGCACGGGCGGCTGACGCCTGGCTGCAAGGAGCGCCTGCGCAAGGAGGGGCTCGACGTGGACCAGAAGCTCCGTCCCGCCTACGCCTTCGCTTCGTGGATGGCGTACCTGCGCATCGCCTCGGAGGAGCTGTTCCCCCAGGACTCCATGGGTCAGGGCACCTTCAAGCTCGGCGAGGCCTATATCGAGGGCTTCCGCGAGACGATGCTGGGACGTGCGGTGCTGTCGCTGCTCCGCGTCCTGGGCCCCCGGCGCACGCTGATGCGGGCGACCCAGAACTTCCGCGCGGGCAACAACTACACCGAGTCCAAGCTCACGGAGCTGGGCCCCTGCCAGTTCGAGCTGTGGATGAACGAGGTGGGTGACTACCCCGCCTTCACCGCGGGCATCATCCACGCCGGGCTGAGGGTGGCCGGCGCGCAGAACGTCTCCATCGAGACGTCCGGCTACGACGGCCACGCCTGCACCTACCGCATCAACTGGAACGAAGCCTCGGTCTCCTCCGGCGTGGCCGGCAGCGGCGACTCCAAGGCCGCCAGGAGGTCCGGGTCCATCAGCTCCCTGTAGATGAACTCGGCGATGAGCCCCGTCACCATCCAGATGGGGAGGATGTAGAGCGACGTCATCTGCCAGAAGATGGCGCCCGCGTCCGCGTAGTACCAGATGCGGTAGCCGGTGAACCGCTCCAGCATCACCCCGCTGAAGGCCTCGAAGAGCAGGATGCCGAAGCCGTAGACGACGGCGCGCATGCTGGCGTGCTGGTAGAGCATCCACCGGTACACCGGCTCCACGAACCAGAAGCACGCCACGCCGTAGATGAGGAACATCCACAGCGAGCACTGCCCGTAGGCCGTGACGACCGGGGTGTCCCAGATGGCGTTGAGCCCCAGCCGGTCATCCACCTGCCACTGGAACTGGAACAGCGCCCCCAGGAGCGGCACGTCCCGGGCAATCCGCACCAGGTTGTAGAAGAACACCTCGGAGCTGATGCCCACCATCCCGTAGAGGCAGAAGCGGAACACCGCGAACGCCACCTTCATCCGCTGCCCACGCTTCATGTCCGCACGACGGATGCGCACCGGCCGACGGCGCTGAACGACTTGTGACTCCATGTGAGTCATCTCCCCCTGCAATCCCCAGATGGGCTTCAAGCTACCGAAGTCCCGCCCGCCCTGGCTAGAGGCTGCTTCACTTATCCAGTGAACCTGGAATCCCCGACACCCGGGTTGGATGGGCATCCATCTCCAGGGATTGGGGGGAGAGAGCCCACGCCTGGGGTCGGCCTCGGTACGCGGGTTGCTGTGCCCTCCACGCGGGTGGCGTGGGGAGGTGGGGACATGCTGGCGAGGGTGCGGTCGGGGGCGTTGCTGGGCATCGACGCGGTGGTGGTGGAGTGCGAGGTCGACATGGCGCTCGGCCTCCCCTACTTCAACGTGGTGGGGCTGCCGGAGGGGGCGGTGCGCGAGTCGAAGGTGCGCGTCGTCTCCGCGCTGAAGAACACGGGCTTCGAGCTGCCACAGAAGCGCATCACCGTGAACCTCGCGCCCGCGGACCTGAGAAAGGACGGCGTGGCGTTCGAGCTGCCCATCGCCCTGGGGGTGTTGGCGGCGGCGAAGCTGCTCGAGGACGCGCCGCTGTCCCGGTACCTCTTCGGGGGCGAACTCTCGCTGGACGGGACCCTCAAGCCCATCAAGGGGGTGCTGCCGCTGGCGGTGGCGGCGCGGGACGGAGGCTTCGAGGGGGTGATGGTCCCGTCCGCCAACGCGGCCGAAGCCTCGCTCGTGGAGGGGCTGCACGTGCATCCAGTGGCGAGCCTGCGCGACGCGGTGGACCACCTGACGGGCACCCGTCCCATCCCGCCCTTCTCACGGAGCCTCGGGCCCGCGGGCGAGCGGGCGCGTGACGACGCCGCGCCGGACATGGCCGACGTTCGGGGTCAACCCGAGCTGAAGCTCGCGCTGGAGCTGGCGGCGGCGGGCGGCCACAACGTGCTGATGTGCGGACCTCCCGGCTCGGGCAAGACGATGCTGGCGCGGCGGTTGCCCGGCATCCTCCCGGAGATGACCTTCGCCGAGGCGCTCGAGGTGACCAAGGTCTACTCGGTGCTGGGGCTCCTCGGCGAAGGCCATGCCCTGGTGCGCGAGCGTCCCTTCCGCGCGCCGCATCACACGCTCTCCGACGCGGGGCTCGTGGGGGGAGGCCCCACGGCGCGCCCCGGCGAGCTGTCCCTGGCGCACCACGGCGTGCTGTTCCTGGACGAGCTGCCGGAGTTCCGCCGGAACGTGCTCGAGGTGCTGCGCCAGCCGCTGGAGGAGGGCGTCATCCACCTGGCCCGAGCCACCCAGAACATCACCTATCCCTGCCAGGTGATGCTGGTGGCGGCCATGAACCCCTGCCCTTGCGGCTACTTCAACGTGCCCGGCCACACGTGCCGATGCCCGGAGCACCGCGTGTTCGACTACCACGCGCGCGTCAGCGGCCCCCTGCTGGACCGGGTCGACATCACCCTGCAGACGCGGCCAGTGGAGTACCACCATCTGGCGAGGCCAGAGGCCCGGGAGCCTTCGAGCCGGTACTACCGGGAGCGGGTGGAGGCGGCGCGGTGCCGCCAGCGCGAGCGCTTCCGCGACATGGTGGGCGTGCACTGCAACGCGCAGCTCCCTTCCCACCTGCTGCGCCGCCACTGCGTCCTGAGTCCCCGCGCAGAGCGGATGCTGGAGCTGGCGGTGCGCCATCATGGGCTGTCCGCACGCGCGCATGACCGGCTGTTGAAGCTCGCGCTCACCCGCGCGGACCTCGAGGGGCACGGACGCATCGAGGACGTGGACATGCAGTTGGCCATCGACTGCCGGGTGCTGGACCGCCGGGGCTGGCTGAACGCGAACACCGAGGGCACTCCGCCCTCGCGTGGCGTCACGCCCCCCTGGCGCACCGCCTCATCCAGCGCGGGCGACCCGCGCGAAGGGAGATGAGGCGGCCGTCACGTCGTCCGTCAGTGCGTCACGGGCGTCGGAACCTGCGCAGGGGAGACGACGGCGCGCGGCTCGCTCTCCGCGCCCGGTGGGAGCGAGGGCGTGCTCCGGACGGGCCGGACGAGCTGGTCCAGCCGGGGCGTGGCCCCGGTAATGATGCGCGCCGACTTGCCGAACGTCAGGTACGAGTAGGCCCAATCCAGGAGCACCGCCAGCTTGCTGCGGAACCCGATGAGGAAGGTGATGTGGATGAGCAGCCAGGCCAGCCACGCGGAGAGCCCCGCCTGATTGAAGCGGCGGAACGCGATGCCCACCGCGTGTCCGCGCCCGATGACCGCGTAGGAGCCCCGGTCCCAGTACTTGAAGGGCGTCATGGGTCGCCCCTGGATTCGATGCAGGATGTTCTTCGCGGCGTGCTTGCCCTCCTGCATCGCGGCGGGCGCGAGCCCCGGGACGGGCGTGCCGTCCGCCTGTTTGAGCGACGCCAGGTCGCCGACGACGAAGACGTCGTCATGCCCCGGCACCGTCAACTCGGGCGTCACCAGGACGCGGCCCGCGCGGTCCAACGGCACACCGAGCGAGCGCGCCACGGGGGATGCGGCGACCCCCGCGGCCCACAACACCGTGCGGGCCTCCAGGTGCTCCGTTCCGATGTAGACCCCCGTCGCGTCGATGTTCGTCACCCTCGCGCCGGTGCGGACCTCCACCCCCAGCATCTCCAGCGTGCGCCGGGCCGTGTCCGTGAGGGCGTCCGGATAGACCGGGAGCACCTTGCCCAGGCCCTCGATCAGGACGATGCGCGCCTGACGCGGGTCGATGTTCTTGAAGTCGCCGAGCAGTGACTTGCGGCTGATCTCCGCCAGCGCTCCCGCGAGCTCCACGCCCGTGGGGCCACCGCCGATGATGACGAAGTTGAGCAGCGCGCGGCGGATGCTCGGGTCCGTCTCGCGCTCCGCCAGCTCGAAGGCCAGCAGCACGCGCCGGCGAATCTCCACCGCGTCCTCGATGGACTTCAGTCCCGGCGCCACCTGCTCCCACTGGTCGTTGCCGAAGTACGAGTGCGTCGCGCCCGTGGCGATGATGAGGTAGTCGTATTCCAGCTCGCCGTCCGACAGCAGCACGCGCTTGCGCTCCGTGTCGATGCCCGTCGCGTCCGCCAGGAGCACCGACACACCGCGCGGACCGACGATGGCCCGCAGCGGCGCGGCGATTTCACTGGGGCTCAGCGTCGCCGTGGCCACCTGGTACAGCAACGGCTGGAAGAGGTGATGGTTGTGGCGGTCGACCAGGGTGACCCGCACCGGCTCCTTGGCCAGCTTGCGGGCGGCCTTGAGCCCGGCGAACCCTCCGCCGAGGATGACCACATGGGGCATGTCTTCGCGTGGAGTTTTCACGCTCGAAAGGTCATGCCGCCGCTCCCGAACTTCAACGCAAAGCGCCATGCGCCCGCCGGCCTGGCAGGCGCCTCTTCCCCCGGCGGAAATCGCATGACAACGCGCCGCGTCAAATGAAAGACTTGGGGCTTCTCCGTCGCGTTCATCATGAAGCTCCTCCATCTCCTGCTCACCGCGCTCCAGGCCCTCTTCCTGATGTTCTGGGGGGCGTTCTGGATAACCCTGGCGGGGGTGGCGATGGTGCTCACGCGCAACGGGGACGTGGCGCTGATGATGGCGCGGCGGTTCTGGGCGCCGATGCACTGGCGCATCAACGGCTCGCGGATGGAAGTGGAGCCGCTGCCGGACATCGACTGGAGCAGGCCGCACATCTTCCTGATGAACCACCAGTCGGCGCTGGACATCCCCTGCGCCTTCGCCGCGCTGCCCGTCAACCTGCGCTTCGTCGCCAAGCACGTGCTGCGCTACGTGCCGTTCCTCGGGCAGTACATGTCGATGACGGGGATGATCTTCGTCGACCGCTCGCGACACTCGGCGGCCTTGGCCAGCCTGAGGCAGGCGGGTGGGCGCATCCGCGAGGGCGCGAGCATCCTGGCCTTCCCGGAGGGCACGCGCTCCGAGGACGGGCGCCTGCAGTCCTTCAAGAAGGGCCCCTTCATGCTCGCGCTGGAGGCGCAGGTGCCCATCGTTCCCGTGGCCATCGAGGGCTCCGGGCGGATGTTGCCGGTGGGTTCGCTCTTGTTCTACCGCGGCCTCATCCGCGTGAAGGTGGGCCAGCCCATCGACACGAAGGGCCTGACCACGGGCGAGCGCGACGCGCTCATGGCGCAGGTCCACGACGCGATGTCGCGGCTGCATCGCGACATCGGCGGTGACAGCGAGGTCCCCGCGCAGTCCGCCGTCGCCGCCGAGCCCGCCCTGGCCACGCTCGAGACGCAGCCGAGCTGAGCGCTCCGCCACCGAGAACCCGCGGGGCCGCGTGAACGGCCCCCTCCCCTCCGCGATTCGGGACACCTCGCTCCAGGGCCGGACGCTCCTCGTCGCACACCCGCTTCTGTGCGCGGGCGGGCACGGCGGTTGCTCATCCCCTCGTCGATGCGCGCGGGTGCCCAACGGGACACACCGGCGCGCAGCACACGCACGAACAAGGGCGGCGAGGGAGTCGATGAGCAAGCTGACGGAGAAGTTGAAGGCGGTGGCGGCGGCGGTGGCGTCCATCGAAAAGCAGTTCGGACGCGGCGCGGTGATGACGCTGGGAGGCGACGCGCAGGAGCAGAAGGTCGCGGTCATCGCCTCGGGCTCGGTGGGGCTGGACCGGGCCCTGGGGGTGGGAGGTTATCCGCGCGGCCGCGTGGTGGAGGTGTTCGGCAACGAGTCGTCCGGCAAGACGACGCTCACGCTGCACGCCATCGCCCAGGTGCAGGCCGCGGGCGGCGTGGCCGCGTTCATCGACGCGGAGCACGCGCTCGACATCTCCTACGCGCGCAAGCTGGGCGTGCGGGTGGAGGAGCTGCTCGTGGCCCAACCGGATACGGGCGAGCAGGCGCTGGAGATCACGGAGCAACTGGTGCGCTCCGGGGCGGTGGACCTCATCGTGGTGGACTCCGTGGCGGCGCTCGTTCCGCGAGCCGAAATCGAGGGGGAGATGGGCGACGCGCACATGGGCGTGCAGGCGCGGCTGATGAGCCAGGCGCTGCGCAAACTCACGGGCGCGGTGAGCCGCTCGGGCGCCTGCATCGTCTTCATCAATCAAATCCGGATGAAGCTCGGGGTGATGTTCGGCAACCCGGAGACCACCACCGGTGGCAACGCGCTGAAGTTCTACGCGTCGGTGCGGATGGAGATCCGCCGCACGGGAAACCTCAAGGACGGCGACGCGGTGGTGGGCTCACGCGTGCGGGTGAAGGTGGTGAAGAACAAGATGGCACCACCCTTCCAGGAGGCCGAGTTCGACCTGCTGTATGGCAGCGGCATCCACCGCGCCGGCGAGGTGCTGGACCTGGGCGTGGCCACGGGCCTCATCGAGAAGTCCGGCAGCCACTTCAGCCTGAAGGGTGAGCGCATCGGCCAGGGGCGCGAGCGCGCGACGGAGTGGCTGAGGGAGCACCCCGACGCGATGGAGGCCGTGGGTCGGGAGCTGGCTGGAATCCCGCCCCTCCCCTGCCCCACGGCGCCCATGGAGGCCGCGGCCTAGGAGCTAGGGAGAGGCCGCCAGCGCATCGAGGGAGAGGGCCACGGGAATCCTCCGCCCACCAGTGCACAGCAGGAGCCCACCATCGGGCCCCTGCTCCAACAACTGGCCCAGTTGGTACTGGGCGTCGCGGGAGAAGCGCGCCTTGGCCCTCCCCTGCTTCACGCGACAGGCGAGGACACCGTCCGCCGCCACCTGCAGGGTGGTCAGGTCCAGCGCCTCGGCGGTGCGGTCGCTCAGTCGGATGGAGACGCGCTCGTCCGAGGCGACGTCCACGGTGCGGACCTCGTAGGCGGCGTCCTCCACCTGCACGAAGCACCAGTCATTCCCGATGCGCAGTTGGAAGCGGCCCGTGTCGTCAAGGACGAGCGAGGCGTTGAAGAGTTCGATGATCTTCGGGTGGAGGATGGGCTCGTCGTCATGCCACCAGCGCAGGGCGGCATCGAGGCGGATGCCGCTGTCCTCGCGGGTGTGCCAACGCTTGCCCGGAGGGGGCTGTCCGGTGGGAGGTTGCATGGCGACGTTCTATCTGTGCGTGCGACGCGCGGGATTCAAGCCCACGCGTCGGGGAGGACTACCAGTTCCGGACGAACTCCGTGTAACCGCGGAAGGCCACGGCGCCCCAGAAGTTCACCAGCACGCCGAGCGCGATGGCCACCATCACCGCGCGGTTGCGCAGGGACCAGCCACCGACGGCGAACAGCAGCAGCAGGTAGGGCGTGTAGTCCAGGCTGAAGCGGAAGCCGAACTGCATGTATCCGGTGTTCTGGTAGAAGAGGCCCGGCAGCGCGCAGATGGCCACCGTCAGCCACAGGGGCCAGTGCAGGCGTGGCCGCAGCTTCGGCGCCACGAGGAAGACGAGCAGCGGCAGCGTCAGCAGCAGCGTGAGGCCATGCGGGTCGTAGCCGAGCTTCAGCGGCGACCCGGACAGGCTCGGCAGCTTGAGGAAGGCCGCCTGCAGGTTGCGCCCCAGGTATTCCCAGTGGAAGAGCCCCCACCGGTCGATGTCCACGTTGACGCGGTTGTTGTAGAGGAACGCGTGGCCGAACTCGCCGGGGCGGCCGAAGCGGTAGACGTTGTACGCGGCGGCCAGCACAGCCAGGGGCGCGGCCCCCAGCGCGAACAGGCCCAGCTTGCGCGCCGCCGGCTTCCAGTCCCGCGCCAGCGCCTTGAGCTGCCCGAGCCGGTTCTCCGGCCCCGGGCACAGCGCCTCCAGCACGAAGAAGAGCCCCGCGAACACCAGCGGCGTGCGGGTGAGCGTGGCCATGGAATAGAACACCCCCGCGAGCACCGGACGGCGGGCATTCGCGGCGTTGCGCACGTAGAGACACGTCAGCGCCACGCCCATCACCTCCGCGCTGAACCAGACCTCACCGCGGATGGCGCAATAGAAGAACAGCGTGCCGAAGGCGAGTACCAGCGCGAGCGCGATGTTCTCGTCGTGCTGCCTCGCCGTCTCGCCCTGCTGCGCCAGGAAGCGCAAGAGCGAGTAGAACAGCGCCACGGCGAGCGCGCCCACGATGACGCCGAACGACGTGTCGTTGAACTGGTAGCCGTGCAGCGCGACGAAGGGCAGCATCGCGACGGCCGGGAACGACGGGAAGCTCACGAACCAGCGGTCCGTCGGCAACGGTCGACCCTCACAGCGGGTCTTCACGCCGTGCACCAGGCGCACGCAGGCCCAGTCTTCCAGGTTGGGCAACACCTGGGGATCCACGTCCAGCCGCCCCTCCACCCACGACTGGGCCTGGTAGATGAAGTGCGGCGCCGCGCTCTGGCGCAGGAAGCGCTGCGAGCTGAAGCTGGCGAGCACCGCGAAGGCGACCAGGAAGAGCAGCACCTCCACCCGATAGGCCGCCAACCACACCCGCAACGCGGCCCCCGGAACGCTCCCGGCGACGGTCGCGGCGGCCCCAGACACAGCGGGCATGGCGACCTCCGCGACGGGAGGGGCCTCCATGGAGGGAGGCGTTGGCATCGAGGCCTCCGCGGCCACGGGGACCTCCGCGGCGGGGCTCGCGGACGAAGGGGGTTGCTCGGCGGGCGGCGGCGAGTGGGGGCGCTTGGACTTGGAGCGGCTCATGGGCGGACGGCGGCGGTCAGCAGGTGCTGCCGCAGCATCTCCAGCGAATGGGAAGCGGCGAACAGCCGTACGCGGTCTCTATCTCCCGAGATGGAGATGCGGTCCACCCGGGTGGGCACACCGGGCGCCGCGAGGCCGCAGTACACGGTGCCGACCGGGTCCTCGGGACTCCCTCCACCCGGGCCCGCGTATCCGGTCACGGACAGGCCATACGTGGCGCCGCACGCGGCGCGGATGCCCTCGGCCATCGCGAGAGCCGTCTGCCGGGAGACGGCGGAATGACGCTCGAGGACCTCGGGGGGAACCCCCGCCCAGGCGGACTTCAGCTTCTCCGAGTAGACCACCGCCCCACCGACGAAGGTGTTGCTGGCCCCTGGCACCGCGGTGATGCGCTGGGCGACGAGTCCGCCGGTGCAGCTCTCCGCGGCCGCCAGCGTGGCACTCTCCCGACCGAGCAGACCGAGCAGGACCGGCACGTACTCCTCCGCGTCCGCACCGAAGACGCGCGGGCCCAACACGCGGCGACAGTCGGCCTCGACGGCGGCCAGCGCGGCGTCTGCCTCCGCCTGGGAGGGGGCCTCGGCCATCAGCTTGAGGTGGTTCTCCGGCGCGTGCGTCCGGAAGCCGAACACCACGCGGGGATGGAGCGGGGCGAGCGGCGCCACGGCCAGGTCCAGCTCCGACTCCGGGATGCCCACCGTCTTCAGCAGGCGGAAGGCACGGAAGACGCGCCCCGGGCGCGACTCCAGCTCCGTCTGGATGCGGGGGAGCACCACGGCGTTCAGCAGCGCGCGGAACTCCCTCGGGACGCCCGGCAGGAAGAAGAGCCGGCAGCGCCCCAGGGTGAGCACGACGAGGGGCGCCGAACCCTCCGGATTGCGCACCGGCTCCGCGCCCCGGGGGATGCGCGCCATGCGCAGGGCGCTCGGGTTGATGGAGGCGCCTCGCGCGGCGTAACGCTCGCGCAGCCAGCCGAGCACCCGGGCGTCCTCCTCCAGGGGGACTCCGGCCGCCGAGGCCGCGCACTCCAGGGTGAAGTCATCGGCGGTGGGGCCCAGTCCTCCGGAGACGACCACCACGTCCGCGCGGGAGGCAGCCTCCAGCAGCGCCTGGGTGATGTCGGGGCGTACGTCGCCCACCAGCACCACGCGCTCGACCTTCACCCCCAGGTCGAACAGGCGCGCTTCCAGGTAGGTACTGTTCGTATCGGTGATGAGGCCGGTGACCAGTTCGTCACCCGTACACAGCAGCTCGACGCGCATGGGCCGCGCATCCTAGCGACAGTGGGGAGCCTCGGCACGGACCATGCGCGGCCCAGCTCCCCCACCCCAGCACGTCCCCTGGCCCGGCCCCCGGTCGGGCGGGAGGGCGCGCCGCCCCGTGGACGGCGGGGAGCCTCAGAGGAACGCGGGCCCGTTGCCGCCAGTCCCAGGACCGCCGTCGGCGTCGTCCTCGTCCTCATCCTCGTCGTCGATGACGGCGGCGACGACCGCCGAGCCCGCCAGCTTGCGTGCCGCCAGGTGGCTGCGGACCTGGAACGCGGACTCCACCAGCCCCAGGGCCAGGTACGCGCCACAGCACGCCACCAGCACCCAGGCCGGGTGGTACTGCGTCGCGATGGCCACGCCCCCGAGCACCAGCAGCATGAACACCGCCGCGCTCTTCCGGTTGGGGCGCGCGTCCTTGAAGGTGCGGTAGCGCACCGTGGAGACCATCAGCAACGACAGGCCCGCGACGGCCACCGCCACCGGCACCGAGGCCGACTCGCGCAGCGGCTCGCCATGCGAGGCCGCGTGGTGAGAGATGATGACGGAGACCAGCATGCCCGCGGCGATGGGGATGGGCAGGCCCACGAAGAAGCGGCCTCCGCCCCCGTGCGGGTTGCGGGCGGCCAGCACGTTGAAGCGCGCCAGGCGCAGCGCGCCGCAGGCGGCGAAGGAGAAGGCGATGAACATGCCCGCGAAGCCCAGGGGTTCCAGCGCCCACTTGTAGACGAGCAGCGAGGGCGCCGCCCCGAACGAGACGACGTCCGCCAGGCTGTCGAGCTGCACGCCGAAGTCGCTCTGCGTCTTCGTCAGCCGCGCGACGCGACCGTCGAAGCCGTCGAAGAACATCGCGAAGAAGATGGCCAACGAGGCCTGATAGAGCTGGACGGGACCTGCCTCACCCGAGCAGAGCGTGAGGGCATAGAAGCCACAGAAGATGGACGTGACGGTGAAGAGGTTCGGCAGCACGAACATCAATTTCCGCAACTTCATCGTTCCCTCGACTTCCTCTGATGCCCGTGAGTACCTGGCAACAGGACGGCCGGTGAACGGACCTTAGCAGGGTTTTATTTAGAGCACCGTCAGACCGAGGGGTCGGCAAGGAGGCGGCATGGAAGGCTGGCGCTGGGCGGTGTGGGTGCTGGTCGCCGCGCTCGTCCTGGTCCTGGGGAATGTCCTGTGGGTGGTGCTGGTTCGGCGCTGGTACCGGCTGCGCACCCCGCTTCCCCAGGCGTTCAAGGCGAGGTGCGCGGACGGCTGGGAGCTGACGGTCCACGTGCGGCGGGCCCCGAAGCGGCGCTTCGAGGAGCCAGTGCTGCTGTGCCATGGCCTGGCGGCGAACCGCTTCACCTTCGACTTCGAGCCCCCCTACTCCGTGGCCCACTTCCTGGCCGAGGTGGGCTTCGACTGCTTCAGCGTGGAGTGGCGGGGCACGGGGCACTCGCGGATGCCGCCCCCGGGGCGGAGGTACACGGACTTCACCATCGATGACCACGTCCACCAGGACGGGCCGGCGCTCATCGAGCTGGCGCTGCGGGAGAGCGGGGCGAAGCGGGCGTTCTGGCTCGGTCATTCCCTGGGCGGGCTCGTGGGCTACGCGCTCGCGCAGGGCGCGGAGGGGGAGAAGCTCGCGGGGCTGCTGACGCTCGGGGCGCCGGTGCACTTCAAGTCGGAGCCCTTCCTGCGCACGCTCATCTCCCTGGGCGTGCGCGCGGCCTGGCCGGGGCGGCTGCGTCAGGAGTGGATGAGCGCCAGCCTCGCGCCGTTCCTCGGTTACGTGACGCTGCCCCTGTCCGACCTCGTGGTGAATCCGCTGCACATCCCGCCGCGCATCCAGCGGCAGGTCTACGCGAACATGATGTCGTCGATGAGCCGCAAGGTGCTGCTCCAGTTCCAGGACTGGATCGAACACGACGCGTTCCGCTCCTTCGACCGGACCACCGACTGGCGCGCGGGCATCTCCCGACTCCAGTTGCCCATGCTCGTCATGGGCGGCAGCGCGGACAAGTTGGCCACGGCGGAGAACGTGGAGAGCCAGTTCGCGCTCATCACCGCCCAGGACCGCACCCTGCACATCTTCGGCAGGGACCATGGCGACAAGATGGACTACGGCCATGGCGACCTCGTCTTCGGCACCGGCGCGCCCGAGGAGGTCTATCCCATCATCCGCGACTGGTTGGTCCGGCACGCGACCGAGATTTCCCCCACCGCCGCGAGCGCGACCTCGGCATCCGACTGACCCTGGCGCCCCTCAACGGTGGGGCCGGGGCCGCTCCAGCGATACGCAGCGCGCCTGCGTGCCCCGCAGGTCCTCCGCGCGCACGCGCGTCAACCGGACCCGCGTGGCCCCCGTGCATTCGGTCTCGACCAGGCCCCGCAGCGCGCCTTTCACGGAGAAGCCATCCACGCTCGCGGTGGCATCCTCCGCGACCGCCACGGCCCCCGCGACCGCCTCGCGCAGGTCGACCCCCGTCGCCTCCAGCGTCGCGCGGGTGTCCGCGAGCAGGCCCGCTTGCCCGCATCGCTCCAGTTCGATGTCGCGCAATACCGCCTTCGCGCCCTGGGCCACGAGGACACAGGCCCCCGCGGCGCCGCGCACCACCACGCCTTCGACGTCCGCGGCCCCCTGCCGCAAGTGCAGGGCCTCACCGTTGACGCCATCCCCGGAGCGCACGTTCACGAAAGTGCTGTTTCGCACGCGCACGCGGCCACCCATCGCCATGAGCCCGTATTCTGAAGCGTCCTCGACACGGAGCCGGTGCACGTCCGCGACGGACCCCACGAGTTGAACCGCTCCATGACCGCCACTGCCCCGCACGACCACGTCCTCCAGCGAGACGCCTCGTGAGGCCGCGACGGTCAGCCCCGCTCGCGTCGCCCCCAAGGACAGCAGGTCCCGCACGTCCAGCGTGTCGACCCGCGACGCGGAGACCGCCACCTCGAATCCGAGGACGCGAACGTCTTCCAGCGTCAGGCCCCCCTCCACCACCGAGAAGGCCGCGCCTGTGCCACGCTCGGCCGTCGCGCCCCGCACCCGGGCCGTCCCGCCGTCCATGCCCAACGCGGTGACGGGCCCCGTGAAGGTGACGTCCGCCAGTTCCGCGTGAGAGCCCGTGCCCCGCACCCGCACCGCGCGCCGGAAGGGCCCGACGAAGCGCACCTCCCGCAGCCACACCTCACGCGCTACCGCTCCGGACGCGGGCCCTGCGTCAGTCGAACCAGACACCGACCCACCCATGGCGAGACGCGGTCGACCTGCCTCCACAAGGGAGGCCGGCTCGCTCACCGCCCCGTCCCGTGTCGCTGCCTCGGCGCGAGAAGCCGGCTCGCTCACCGCCCCCTCCCGTGTCGCTGCCTCGGCGCGAGAAGCCGGCTCGCTCACCGCCCCCTCCCGTGTCGCTGCCTCGGCGCGAGAAGCCGGCTCGCTCACCGCCCCCTCCCGTGTCGCTGCCTCGGCGCGAAACGCCGGCGCGCTCACCACTCCCTCCCGTGTCGCCGCCTCCACTCGCGAGGCTGGCCCACTCACCGCTCCGCCTCGTGTCGCGGAATTCTCGATACGAGACCGCGCCGCGACCACAGGGGAGGCAGCCTCTGGCTCCACCAGCACGCCCACGGTCTCCGCCACCGTGGCCTCGAACCGCGACGCCTCCACTTCCAGGCGTCCCCCGGTCAGGCGCACCGCCCCGCGCCGCTGCCCGCCGAAGGTCATCCGCTCCAGCCGCACCCGCCCTCCCCCGGAGACCTCCAGCCCCCAGGCGCCCCCCCGCACCTCGACTCCCGCCAGCGCGGCCCCGCCCGACACCCGCAGCACCGTGCCGTCCCCGTCCCCTTCCCCGGGCAGGAGGACCGCGCCCGCCCCCGCCCCCTCCAGCCGGGTGTCCGGGGGAACCACATGGGGCCCCGGGTAGTCCCCCGGAGCCAGGTGCACCGTCAGCGGCCCGCGACGGCCCAGCGCCTCGGACAGCGACCGCAGCGGCCGTGCCCGGCTCCCGTCACCGGGGGTGTCTCGCCCGGCGTCCACCCAGAGCTCGACACGGGCCTCACCCTCCGGGGAGGGGGCGGACGGACCCGTCCCCGGGCTCTTGCAAGCCGCGCACAGCAGGATCAGCAGCGCTGGAAGCGTCCGGTAGCTCACGTCGTCGGAAATCCTAGCCCGACAACGGGCCCGGGCGCGTGGCGCGCGATCAGAGACACGCGCCAAAGGATCGAAATCCCAATGACTTTCTTTCCCGGACGATCATCCCAGACACATTTCCAACACGCGCGACCCATGGTGTCGAAGCGTGTCTCAGGAGGCACATCCACCCTCTGTCTACGCCCGGTGTTTCATGGAGCCAACTTTTCGTCTGGAGGCCGATTTTCCGGCCTCGGAACGCGGTCAGCATTGACAGGGAAAAGAGCGATTTGTTACCACCGCTCGGCTTACGCACATTCAAGGCCAGACAACGCAGGACGGAGGGGCGTAATGACCAAGGCAGAGCTCGTCGAGGTGGTGGCGGCGCAGACACGTCTCACCAAGAAGTCGGCGGCGCAGATCCTCGACATCGTCTTCACCAACATCGGCAAGGCGGTGAAGAAGGACGCGCGCTTCAGCTATCCCGGCTTCGGCACCTGGTCGGTTCGTTCCCGCAAGGCGCGGAAGATTCGCAATCCGCAGACCAACGAGATGATGAAGCTGAAGGCGTCGAAGACCATCGGCTTCCGGCCGGCCAAGGAGCTGAAGAACTCGCTGTAGTGTGTCCCGCCACCCCGGTCCGCGCCATGGCGTCCCCGGGACCCGTGGCGGATCGGGCAACAGCGTTCAGGGGCGCTGCCTCACGGGCGGCGCCCCTGATTCGTTGCGGGCTCAGGAGCCGGTGTCGCTCCGGGCGACGGGCGGGCCCCGCGGGCGCTGCGCGTCCTCGTCCGGGAGCGCGTCCAGCGGATCCAACGCCTGTCCGTCGCGCCACAGCTCGAAGTGCACGTGCACGCCGGTGGCGAGCCCCGTCTCCCCGGCCAGCCCCACGGCGTGGCCCAGGTCCAGGACCTCCCCCGGCTCCACCAGCACGCGGGACAGGTGGCTGTAGCGCGTCAGCCAGCGGCCGTCATGCTGCACCTCCACCTGGAGGCCATGGTCGCCATTCCAGCCCGCACGCAGCACCACGCCCTTGGCGGCGGTGTAGACGACCTGCCCCTGCTTCGCCGCGAGGTCCACGCCCAGGTGGCGACGCAGCTCGCCCATGATGGGGTGCCAGCGCTGGCCGAAGACGCTGGTGATGGTGACCGGCTCGACGGGCCAGGACAGCCGGGGAAGCCCGCCCACGTCCTCGGGGTGCTCCAGCCGGCGCAGCTCCGCCATGCGCACCGCGAGCCGCCCCACGCGCAGCACCACGCCCTCCGCGAGCGCGCCCGGCATGTCTCCGTAGGTGCGGCCGTCCAGCTCCAGTTCGGCCTCCAGGACGGTGCGGGCTCGCGACACGTCCCGGGCGTCGGTGCGCTCCACCGCGCGCGACAGGAAGGCGTCCAGGAGGCCGTTCATCAGCTCCCAGTTCTCCGCCTGTCCGGCGGGCATCGTCCCGCCCCGGGCCACCTGTCGGCGGAAGGACCGCGAGCGCTCCGCGAACGTCGACAGCGCCGACTGGAGCTCCGCGGAGGGCTCCGGGGCGGCCCTCCGGAGGGCGGGGTTCGCGGGCGCATGCTCCGGCGCAGCCGCCGCGCGGTACGTCGAGGGCTCCGGCTCGCTGTAGAGCTCCTCGAAGCTCATCTTCTGCTCGGCACGCGAGCCGGAGCAGGCACAGACACTGACGAAGGCGAGCAGGGGCAGTCGACGCACGGCCCGGCGAGCCTACCACGCTCCGCCGGACACGCCCGCCCGCCTGCCCTCAAGCGACGACGGCACGACGGATGCGCGCCAGGGCCTCGTCGATGTCCCGGGTCGACACATCCAGGTGTGTCACCAGGCGCAGCAGGCCCGGGCCTCCCGCCGTGTTCGTCAGCACACCGTGGCGGGCCAGCAGGGCGACCGTCTCCGGGGCCGGGCGCGAGGCGAACTCGGCGACCACCATGTTCGTCTCCACGTGGGCCGCGTCCACCTTCACCCCCGGAAGCTGCGCCAGCCCCGCCGCGAGCCGCCTGGCGTTCGCGTGGTCCTCGGCGAGCCGCTCGACGTGGTGCTCCAGCGCGTGGAGCGCCGCGGCGGCCAGGATGCCCGCCTGGCGCATGGCGCCGCCCAACCGCTTGCGCAGCCGGCGCGCCTCGCGGATGAGGTCCGCGCGGCCCACCAGGGCGGAGCCCACCGGCGCGCCCAGGCCCTTGGAGAAGCACACCGCGGTGGTGTCCGTCAGCTTCGCCCACGACGACGCGGGGATGCCCGCCGCGACCTCCGCGTTGAACAGGCGCGCGCCGTCCAGGTGGACCGCGAGCCCCGCCTTGCGCGCGACCTCCACCACCGCGCGGAAGCGCTCCAGCGGCCACACCGCGCCGCCACCGCGGTTGTGCGTGTTCTCCAGCGACAGCAGGCGCGTGCGCGGGTTGTGGATGTTCTCCTCGCGCACCGCGGCCTCGACGACCTCGGGTGTGAGGAGGCCCCGCGTGCCCGGCAACGGCCCGGGCTGCACGCCCCACAGCGCGGGCACCGCGCCGCCCTCGTAGTGGAGGATGTGGCTGCCCGCCTCGGTCAGCACCTCGTCGCCCTGGCGGCAGTGCGCGCCGATGGCCAGTTGGTTGGCCTGCGTCCCGGAGGGCACGAAGAGGGCGGCCTCCAGACCGAGGCGCTCGGCGATGCGCGCCTCGAGGCGGAGCACCGTGGGGTCCTCGCCATAGACGTCGTCCCCCACCTCCGCGTCCGCGATGGCGCGGCGCATGGCGGGGGTGGGCTTCGTGACGGTGTCGGAGCGGAAGTCGATGGGCTGCATGGCTCTCCCGGGAGGCGGGCTCCAGCGAGGACTTGGGGACGCGACGAGGGTTGTCATACAACGGCCGCGTGCCTGGACGTGAGACCGCCGAGGAGAAGCGCACGCGCGCCGTGAAGGTGATGGACCGGCTGGCGACCGCGATGCCGGATGCCCGAATCGAGCTGGACTACCAGACGCCCCTGGAGCTGCTGGTGGCGGTGATGCTGTCCGCCCAGTGCACGGACAAGCGGGTGAACATGGTGACGCCCGCCCTATTCCAGCGCTTCCGCTCCGCCCAGGCCTACGCGGCGGTCCAGCCCGAGGACGTGGAGCCCTTCATCCGCACCTGCGGCCTGTACCGCGCCAAGGCGAAGAACATCGTCGCCACGGCGAAGCTGCTGGTGGCACAGCACGGCGGCGCGGTGCCGCTGGAGCGCGAAGCCCTGGCGGAGCTGCCGGGCGTGGGCCGAAAGACGGCGGGCGTGGTGTGCATCCACCTGGGAGGCACGGGCGCCTTCCCCGTGGACACGCACGTGAAGCGGCTGGCCTTCCGGCTCGGCTTCACCACGCACGAGGACCCGGACAAGGTCGAGCTCGACATGCAGGCGGTGCTACCACCGGAGCGCTGGACGCTGGGTCACCAGTTGCTCGTGTGGCACGGGCGACGCACGTGCTTCGCTCGCGCTCCGGACTGCGCCCACTGCGTCGTGGCGGACCTGTGCCCGAGGAAGGGCGTCACGTCCACGGCACGGGCCGACGCTCCGGAGGAGCCGGGGACACCGGCGAAGCCAGGGCCCGCGAAGGCCCCGGCGCGCAAGAAGGCGTCTAGCGCGAAGCCGAAGCCCGCGGTCCGTCGTCGCGCGAAGCCTTGAGGCGCTTCATCTTCTTGCGGATGATCTCCCGCTTCAGCGTGGAGACGTGGTCCACGAAGACGGTGCCGTTGAGGTGGTCCGTCTCGTGCTGCACGGCGATGGCGAGCAGGTCGTCGCAGCGCAGGGTCTGCTCGTTGCCGTCGACGTCCAGGTACTTCACGGTGACGAAGGCCGCGCGGTCCACGTCCTCGGACTCACCGGGGATGGAGAGGCAACCCTCGGTGTAGGTCGTCTCACCCTCCATCGCGACGATTTCGGGGTTGATCATCGCCAGCGGCTTGGACTCCGGCTGACGCGGCGTCGTGTCGAGGACGATGATGCGCTGGAGCACGCCCACCTGGGGCGCGGCCAGGCCGACGCCGTCGGCGGCGTACATCGTCTCGAACATGTCCTTCACCAGGGCGCGGACGGTGTCGTCCACCTTGGCCACCGGCTTGGCCTTCTGCTTGAGGATGGGGTCGGGCCAGATCAGGATCTCACGAACCATGGGAGCCGTCTTAACTCCCCTGGCACAGGTGGGCAACCCCGCGTGGGGACACCCCGGAGGGGGGCGTCCACCGGGTGTCAGTCGAACAGGCTCCGCGCGTACTCCGCACGCAGGCGGTCGTCCCCCAGGGCCTGGGCGGCCTCGGAGAGCACGCTGCGCACCTGCTGGGCCCGGTGCTGGAGCGCGGGGTCCGGGTGTCCGGCGAAGCGCAGGGGGTGGAACTCGGCGGCGAGCAGTTCGTACGCCCGCTTGACCTCCTCGCCCCCCGCCGTGCGCGCCAGCCCCAGCACGGTGAAGTAGTCCGCGTCCTGGATCTCCTCGAACTTCGCCTCCAGCCGCCGGACGTCCAGTTCGGGGGGCAGGTCCCCGGTGTCGTCCAGCTCCGCGGGCTCGAGGACGATGAGGCCCAGGGCCCGGGCCACCGCGAGCGACTTGAGCGCCGAGTCCTGCGGCACCCCCGCCCCCAACAGCAGGGCCTCCAGGGTGTGCTCGCCATCCACCTGTGACAACAACTGGAGGTCCCGCTGCGACAGGCCGAAGTCGTCCGGGGCCAGGTGCAAATCCCCCCGGCGGACGCGGGCGCGGAGGCTGCCCGCGACCTCCATGAGCGAGTCGCCGGTGAGCGTGTTGCGCAGGGCCTCCGCCAGGAGGTGCAGCGGCGGACGCGTGGCGGCGGCGAGCGCGACCTCGTGCGGCGCCGGCTCCTTCACCAGTCGGTACAGCGTGGAGGGTTCGGCCAGGGCGTCGAGGAACACCTGCTCGGTGTAGCGCTGGACCAGGGGCACGGCCTCGGCCTCGCGCAGGTAGCCGCGTCCGCGCAGCGCATCCAGCAGCGCGCCGGTGGAGGCGCTGCGCACCAGCCGCAGCTCTCCCTCCTGCCGCGCGTCGATGAGCCCGTCCGCGCGGGCACGGTCGACGAGTGACTCTCCCGGCGAGGAGGACACGGCGCCGACGAGCGCGCCATCCCGGAGCCACAGGATGCGCAGCGCGTTCATCACCTTCAGCTCCAGGCGCACCTCCATGCGCGCCTCGCAGAGACGGAGCACCAACCGCGTCAACCCCTCCTGGGTGACGCTGCCGCTGCGGGACACCGCCAGCTCCGGCCGGCCCGGAGGCGCCTCGAGCGGCAGCAGCGCGGCGCGGGCCTGGGCCGCGGCTTCCTCCGCCTCGCGACGGCCCCGCTCCTCCAGCTCCACACGCTCGCGCTCGGCGCGCTCCCGCTCCCGGGCGGACTCGGCCTCCAACCGGGCCTTCTCGGCGCCCAGCGCGTCCAGGGCCTTCGCCACGCTCTCGCGGGCCTCCTGCTCCCGCGCGAGCGACTCCCCCATCCGCTCGAGCTGCGACTGGACCGCGGCGAGCTGCTCCGCGAAGCGCGTGGACTCCGCCTGGAGTCGTGACTCCGCGGCGGCGCGGGCCGAGGAGGCCTCATCGATGCGAGCCTCGGCCGCCGCGCGCTGACGGGATTCGGCCTCCAACCGGACCTCCAGCGCGGTGCGGTGACGGCCCTCCGCGGTGGCGCGGGCGTCCGCGTCCGACTCCGCCTGGGCGGCCTTCTCGATGCGCGCCTCCGCATCCTGTCGTGCCTTCTCCTCGGCGGCGGCGCGCGCTTCGGCCTCCGCGCGGGCCTTCGCCTCGGTGGCGGCGCGCGATTCAGCCTCCTCGTGCGACAGCACCTCGGCGCGCAGGCGCTTCTCCATCTCGAGCCACGAGGCTTCCTCGGCGGCGACCTTCGCCTCCAGCGCCGCGCGTTGGCGCGACGCCTCCGCGGCCCTCGACTCTGCCTCCTCACGGGCCTTCGCCTCGGTGGAGGCGAGCAGCTCCGCCTCCTCGCGGGACTCGGCTTCCGTGCTCGCGCGCGACTCCGCCTCCTCGCGCGCACGGGCCGCGGCCTCCGCGCGGGCCTCCGCATCCAGGCGGGCCTTCGCCTCGGCGGCGGCGCGCGCTTCGGCCTCCTCACGCGCCCGCGCTTCCCGCGTGGCCCGGGCCTCCGCCTCGGCCTTCGCGAGGGCCTCTACCTCCGCGCGAGCGCGGGCCTCGGACGACGCGCGAGTCTCCAGCTCCGAGACGGCCAGGACCTCGGCCTTGGCACGCGCCTCGACCTCCGCGCGGGCGCGCGTCTCGGCTTCCGCGCGCGTCTCGGCCTCCGTGCGAGCACGGGCCTCCAGCTCCGACTGCGCCTCGGCCTCCGCGCGGGCGCGCGTCTCGGACTTCAGACGCGCCTCCGCCGCCGTGCGCGCCTCCGTGGCCGCCTCCGCGCGAGCCTCCGCCTCCGAACGCGCCAGGGCCTCCGCGCCAGCGCGGACCTCCGCCTCGATGGTGGCGACCTCCGCCGCGCGCAGCCGCGTCTCCAACGCCTGGCGGGCGCGCGTCTCGGCCTCGGCGCGCGCCTCGGATTCGACCCGACCCGCGGCCTCCTGTTCGAGCCGCGCCTCGATCTCCTTCGCCGCCTGAGCCGCCGCGGCGCCGTGGGTCTCCGCCTCGATGCGCTCCGCCTCCACCGAGCGAAGCTTCGCCTCGAGCGCCACGATGCGGACTTCCGCGTCCGACCGGACCAGCGCCTCCTGGTCGGAGCGCGACTGGGCATCATCGCGCGCGAGGGACACGTCGCGCAGCCTCCGCTCCACTTCGGCGCGCACCTCGGCTTCGCGAGCGGACTGGGCCTCTCCCACCTCGGCGCGGGCGAGCGCTTCCGCGAGCTGACGAGACAGGGCCTCGCGCTCGTTCCGCGCAGCCTCGAGTTCGCCGCGCAGCGTGGTGACGTCGCCCTCTCGCGCCTCGATGCGCCCCAGCGTCGCCTTCGCCTCGGCATCGAGGGTGGCGCGCGCCTGGGTCTCGGACTCCGCGCGGGCCTCCGACTCCGCCAGACGCGCTTGGAGCGAAGCCAGCTCGGAGCGGTGCTGTTCCCGCGTCTCCGTCGCGCTCGCCTCCAGCTCGGCCTCGCGCTGACGCGACCGCGACAGCTCGTTCTCGAGCTCCGAGCGCAGCCGCGCCTCTTCAGCCCGCGCGGCTTCGAGCTGCTGCTCCATCTCCGCGCGGAGCGTCGTCTCTCGCGAGAACTCCTCTTCGAGCGAGGCGAAGCGCTCCTGCAAGGAGTGAAGCTGCTTCGCGTCCTCGGAGCGCTCCGACTCCAGGCTCTCGCCCTGGAGACGCACGGCCTCCAGGCTGGCTTCGGCCGCCTGCCGCCGCGTGGACTCCTGCTCCTTCGCGGTCTCCGCCTCGACCCGCAACGCGGCTTCTCGCTCGAGAACACCCCGGAGCGATTCGTTCAGCTCACGCAGCTCCTCGGCGCGTTGCTCGAAGCTGGCCCGCTGGGTGGTCTGGGCCTCCAGCTCCACCTTCAGCGTGTGGACGCGCTCGTGTGCTTCCTCGAGCTGTCGCTCCGTCTCCTCCTGGCGGGCACGCCACTCCGCCATGATTTCGGGGGAGATGGACATGGCGCCCGACATCGCGGGGGCAGACTCCTCCGAGACCACGGGAGCAGCGTCCGGGCGCTCTTCCGCCCCCGCGTCGAACCAGCCCGAGCCTGGAGCAGGCTGGGCCGACGACACTTCCTCTCCAGGAGATGCGGGGTCGCTGGCGTCGTGAGCAACCGGAGACTCGGCTGCGTCCGGAGTCGAATCGAACCAACCCGCGCCCGGGTCCGTGGGTGCCGCTTGCGTGCCCTCAGCGGACTCGGTCGTCGAGTCGAACCAGCCCGCGCTCGGGTCCGTGGGCGCCGCGCCGACGGTTTCATCGGTCCACGCAGCGCCCTGGGTCTCTTCGGGAGGCTGCGCGGCTTCGGCACCAGGTGCCCCGCTCTCACCCGGGTCCGACGACGACGCGACCGCCACATCGGGCATCGCTTCGGCCGAGACAGCCGAATCCTCGCCCGACTCCGGCAACGGCTGCGACTCCGTGGCACCTGCCATGTCGGACGTCGAGTCGAACCAACCCGCGCTCGGGTCCGTGGAGGCCTGCGCGTCGCCCCCCGACGTCTCATCTTCCCAGCTTGCATCCGAGGCCACGGGGGCCGCGTGCGTAGTGCCTTGCGACTCCGTCGCCGGGTCGAACCAACCCGCGCTCGGGTCCGTGGACGGCTGCGGTGCCACATCGGAGGTCGAATCGAACCAGCCGGCGCTCGGGTCCGCGGACGTGACCTGCGCGGCGTCCGGCCCCGTCGCCGTATCGGACCAACCTGCGTTCACATCCTCCGAGGACTGCGCGGATGAGGTCTCAGCAACAGCGGCTGACACATCGGACCAGTTGGCGCTCGCATCGTCCGAGGCCGTGGACTCAGCATCGCCGGATGTCGGATCGGACCAGCCGGCACTCGCGGCCTCCGTGGACTGCGATGCCGCGGACTCAGCATCGCCGGACATCAGTTCGGACCAGCCCGCGTTCGCATCCTCAGTGGAATGAGGGGCTGTGGACGCAGCAACGTCGGATGTCGAATCGGACCAGCCGGCGCTCGCATCCCCCGAGGACTGTGCGGTCGCGGACTCCGAAGCGTCAGACATCGAATCGGACCAGTCCGCGCTCCCATCTCCCGAGGACTGTGGGGCCAGGCTCGCAGCAACGTCGGATGTCGAATCGGACCAGCCGGCGCTCGCATCCTCCGAGGACTGTGCGGTCGCGGACTCCGAAGCGTCAGACATCGAATCGGACCAGTCCGCGCTCGCATCTACCGAGGCCTGCGACGCCGAGGCGCCGCCAGCATCAGACGTCGAGTCGAACCAGCCCTCACTCGCAGCCGCCGAGGCCTGCCCAACCGAAGCACCCGCAGCTTCAGACGTCGAGTCGAACCAGCCCGCGCTCGCATCTACCGGAGGCTGCGACGGCGAGGCACCTGCAGCATCAGACGTCGAGTCGAACCAGCCCTCACTCGCAGCCGCCGAGGCCTGCCCGACCGAAGCACCCGCAGCTTCAGACGTCGAGTCGAACCAGCCCGCGCTCGAATCCGCTGGAACCTGCGATGCCGAAGCACCCGCAGCTTCAGACGTCGAGTCGAACCAGCCCGCGCTCGCATCCGCTGGAACCTGCGATGCCGAAGCACCCGCAGCTTCGGACGTCGAGTCGAACCAGCCCGCGCTCGCATCCGCTGGCGCCTGCGCAGCCGAGGGCGCAGCGGCGTCAAACGTCGAATCAGCCCCGTCCGGCCCCATATCAGCCGGGCCCCGCGACGCCCCGGAATCAGCGCCGTCGGACGTCGAATCGAACCAGCCCGCGCTCGCATCCGCAGGCACCTGCGGTTCCGTGGCGACAGCGGTTTCAGACGTCGGATCGAACCAATCCGCGCTCGGGTCCGTCGCGGGAGACACCGTCGCCGACGTCACCGGCGGTGCGGAGTCCCCCGAAGTCGGCGGTGAACCATCCGCCCAGCCAGCAACCTCGGCGGGCCCCGCTTCGTCGCCAGTCGGCGAAGACTCCTCTCGCGGAGCCGCATCCTCATCATCTCCGTCGGCGCCGCGAGCCTTGGCCTGCAACTCCGCCTCGAGAAAGTCCCAAGGCGAGGGCGGCAGGGACTCCTCTTCCTCTTCCGACGCGCTGCTCGACTCGGCCGAGGGCGGCTCGGGTGAGTTCCTCGCATCCGTGAGCCACCCTCCCTGCTCCAGCTCCGGGTCGGGAGGCAGCTCCGTCCAGGGCGAGGTGTCGGAGAGACTCGCGGCACCCGCCGGAGCGCCCCGCATCGCGGCCAGCTCCGCTTCCGCCGCGGACAACGCATCCGTTGACGAAGGCGCGGCCGCATCGACGTCGAAGAACCCCGCATCCCCCAATCGAGGCGCATGACGCGCGGGGCCCGCCGCATGCGCGGACGACACCGGCTCCTCCGTCCACGCGAGCTTGCCCACCGGCAAGGACTCCTCGGAGGGGAGGTCCTGCTCGGTCGAGGCATCCGGCTCCGCGTGTCCCTGGTTCGCCGCCCACTCCAGCGCACTCTCCAACCCCGGAGGACGCACACCGTAGAGCACCGTCGCGGGACCACCAGGAGGAGGTTCCGTCCCCTCCATCGAGAAGGAGGTCTCGCGCCCTTCCGCCGCGTGCGGCTCACCACTCCCGTACGCGGCGTCGATGGCCGCGTCGTCATCATGCGGTCCGTCCTCGAAGGACGTCGCGGACGCCGAACCCCAGTCCCCTTCCGCGGAGAGGCCATATTGCACGGCCGCATCGGTGTCCGCCGGAGAGCCCGAGTCATCGACCGGCGCGATGCCGCTCGCGACCGCCGGGTCATGACCCTCGCCGCCGTACGCCGAGGCCCCCTCCAGCACGCCGTCCTGCTCCCCGGAGAACCCTCCGACCCCCTCCGCTGGAGCCTCCGCGTCGGCGGCCATCTCGTGAGGAGGGATGCCACCTTCGTCGGTGCTCGGGTCATCCGGCTGGGAGCCATCCACCGCCGCGCCCCAGTCCTCGCCTCCGCGCACCCGCGCGGTGTCGATCGAGGCCCGCGCCGCCGCGTCCATCTCCTGGTCCGCCTGTTGGAGCGCGGCATGGACGTCCACCCCCGAGTGCCGCTCCTGCTCCTCCGCGCGCGCCGTGCGCTCCTCGCGCGTCATCGCCGCCAGCTCCCAGTCCGCCTGGTGCAGGGGCGTCAGGTCGCCGAACAGCGCGTTCGCCAACGTGGCGTCACCGGCCACCTTCGAGGGCGAGGTCGCGTGCCAGGCCTCCGCGTCGTCCTTCCCGCGCGCACCGCCGCTCTCCGGCAGGGAGCGGTTCTCCACCACGTGCCACGCATCCGCGGAGTTCGCGGGCGCGCGGAGGGTGGAATCCACCAGCGCCACGAAGCTCGTCCCATCCAGGGGCAGCGGCGCCACGGGAGCGCTGAAGCCGGGCACGGGCTCCCCGAGCAGCAGCACCCGGGCGTGCTTCCCCTCCGGATGCTGGAGCAGCTCCTCCAGGACCACGCGCCCCCGGCCGCTCTCCACCCCCGGGGCGAGCACGATGAGCGCGGGCAGGTGGTGCCCATAGGCGATGAGCGCATCCGCGGCGGAGGTGACGAGGATGACCTCGTGCCCGTCGCGGGTGAGCAGGCGCCGCACAGCGGCGATGGTGGCGATGTCGTCGTGGACGAGGAGGACCGGTGCGCCCATGGGGGGGCACCGAGTCTACAGCATGGCCCCCGGATCCACGTCGATCACGACCTTCACGGCCGACGGAACATCTTCCAGGGCCGCCTCCACCCTGGCGAGCAGCGGGGCGAGCGCCGCATGTGTCGGCCCCTTCACCAACAACTGCCAGCGCGTCTTCCCCCGGATTTTGGCGATGGGCGCCAGGGCGGGCCCCAACAGGCGCACCCCCGCCGAGGCCGGCGGCATGTTGCGGGAGATGACGTTGCCCAGGGTCCGGGCCACACTGGCGGTCTGCTCGGGGTGCTCCCCCTCCAGGCGGATGGAGGCCATCCGCGCGAAGGGGGGGTAGGCCAGGGCCTTGCGCCACTCCAGCTCCTGCTGGGCGAACCCATCGAAGTCATGGGCCAGCACCCGCTTCACCGGCTCCGAGTCCGGGTTGTAGGTCTGGACCAGCACCCGCCCCGGGTCCTTTCCACGCCCCGCCCTGCCGGCCACCTGGGTCAGGAGATGGAAGGTCCTCTCGGCGGCGCGGAAGTCGGGAATGGACAGGGAGGTGTCCGCCATGACGACGCACACCAGCGTCACCCCCGGGAAGTCGTGGCCCTTGGCCACCATCTGCGTGCCCACCAGCACGTCCAGCTCGCGCCGGGCGAACGAGGCCAGCATCTCCGTCAGCCGCTCCGCGCTGGAGGCCGAGTCCCGGTCCAGCCGCGCCACGCGCGCCGTGGGGATGCGCTCGAGCACCTCCGCCTCCACGCGCTCGGTGCCGATGCCCAGCTTGAGCAGGGGGCCGGTGCACTCGAGGCAGCGGTCCGGCACCGGCAGCGCCAGCCCGCAGTAGTGGCACACCACGCGGTTCTGCGAGCGGTGGTGCGTGAGGCACACGTCGCACGCGCTGCACTTGAGCGACAGGCCACACACCTCGCACAGCATCACCGTGCTGTGGCCGCGCCGGTTGAGGAAGAGGATGACCTGCTGGCCGCGCGCCAGCGTCTCCTCCATCGCCGCCAGCAAAGGCGGACTGAGGATGGGCGCCTCCTCCGTCACTGGCCCCTCGCGGGGACGCTCCTGGCGCAGGTCCACCAGCTCGATGGACGGCATGGGCCGGTCGTCCACGCGGCGCTCGAGCGCCAGGAGCCGGTAGCGTCCGCGCTTCACGTTCTCCAGCGTCTCCAGCGCGGGCGTGGCCGAGCCGAGCACCACCACCGCGCCGGCCTGCTTGCCCCGCACCACCGCGAGGTCGCGCGCCTGGTAGCGCAGGCTGTCATCCTGCTTGAACGACGGGTCGTGCTCCTCGTCCACGACGATGAGGCCCAGGTTGTCCACCGGGGCGAACACCGCCGAGCGCACACCCACGGCGATCTTCACCTCGCCCTTGCGCAGGGCCTGCCAGTGGTAGAGCCGCTCGCGGTCCTTCAGCGCCGAGTGCAGCACCGCGACCTCCGCGCCGAAGCGGCTGCGGAAGCGCCCCACCAACTGCGGCGTCAGGGCGATCTCCGGCACGAGGATGAGGCTGCCCTTGCCCAACGACAGCGCGTGCTCCGCCGCGCGCAGGTACACCTCCGTCTTGCCGCTGCCGGTGACGCCGTGCAGGAGGAAGGGCTGGAAGGCGCCGGTGTCGAGGGCGGCGCGCAGCTCGACGCCGGCCACGTCCTGCTCCGGGGTGAGGCGGTCGGGCCGGCCCTGGATGAGGCCCTCCTTCACGCCGGCCTCCAGCTTCTTCTCCTCGATGCGCACCAGCTTGCGCGTGGCCAGGCTCTTGAGGTGCGCGCGCGCGCCGGGAATCGCGTGGGCCACCTCCTCGAGGGGAGCGCTGCCGCCCACCGCGAGCAGATACGCGAGCACGGCGGACTGGGCGTGCGCGCGCGCCAGGATGGGCGGCACCTCGCTGACGAGCGCGACGGCGAAGTGCTCCACGTCGGGCTTGGCTTCCTTCTCGTCGACGGGCTTCGACAGGCCCGGGGGCAACGCGCTCCGGATGACCTCGCCCAGCGGATAGCGGTAGTGCTCCGCCGCGAAGCGCAGGAGCGCGATGAGGTCCTTGGGGAGCGAAGGCGACTCCTCCAACACGCGCTGGATGGGCTTGAGCCGGAACTTCTCCGCGGGAGGCTTCGCGGGCCCCAGGTAGAACCCGAGCGCGGTGCCTCGGCCGAAGGGCACCAGCACCCGCTGCCCTGGCGCCAGGTTGCCGGCGAGGCCCTCCGGGACCGAGTAGGTGAACTCCCCCCGGACGGGGCGAGCAACGGCGACGGACGCCAGGATGGGGGGACGCTCGCTCACAGCGGGCGGCACTGTAGCGGCCTGTTCCGGCTGGGACAGTTCCCGGCGACTCCTCGCACCTGAGGTACGCACCGCCATGGAACCCCTGGTGGAGGCTCCTCCTGGCTTCGCGCTCCCGACCGGCTCGGCCCACAAGGGTTGCTGCTCCATGGCGCTCCTTCCCACCGCCCCTGCCCCGCCCGTCCTGCTCCCTGGGTCCACAGTGCCAACCCTGTCTGACATGCAGGACACGTCGGGTGGAGCACGGCTCCCGAGACCTCCGCGCCGCGAGGCTGCCTGCTCGCTTCCCGTATGGGCGACGCAGGCCCCGCCCGCGTGTCCCCCCGCAGCGCCTCCCGCGTTTCGCGCGGCGAAGCCGGAAGGCTCAAGATATATCTTGGATATGCGAGATAGATTCGGAACACATCGAGGCGGTGGCCGCGGATTCGGCGGAGGCGGGCGGCATCACGGCCGGCCGCATCACGAGGAGCTGGGCGAGGAAGGAGGCCGGGGTCGGCGCGGGCGCATGTTCGAGCCGGGCGAGCTGCGCGCCGTCATCCTCTACCTGCTCGAGCAGAAGCCGAGGCACGGGTACGAGTTCATCCGGGAGCTGGAGACGCTCACCCGTGGCGCGTACGCACCGAGCCCCGGGGTCATCTACCCCCTGCTGACGATGCTGGAGGACCTGGGGCAGGTCGAGGCGAGCAGCACGGAGGGCGCGCGCAAGGTCTTCACGTTGACCGAGGAGGGGCGGACGGCGGCGGCTGAATCCAAGCGGGAGGCGGAGGCCTCGTTGAAGCGGCTGCAGTTGCTCGGGGACGAGAACGCGTGGAACGAGACCGGGCCGGTGTGGCGGGCGATGCACAACTTGAAGGCCGCGCTGCGCCAGTCACTCGCCACCCGTCGCGACAAGGACACGCAGCTCCAGGTCGCCGACATCCTCGACGAGGCCGCGCGCAAGATCGAGAGGCTGTGACATGAACCGACACGAGTTCCAGCGGATGAGGCACGAGCTGCGGCGACGCACGCTGACCGTCACCCAGGTGCAGCCGCTCTCACCGCGGATGACGCGCGTGGAGTTCGCGGGCGAGGACCTGAAGGGGTTCGTGAGCCCGGCGTTCGACGACCACATCAAGTTGTTCTTCGGCGACGCGATGCGCGACTTCACGCCGCGCCGGTTCGATGCGTCCCGAGGGACGCTGACCATCGACTTCGCGCTGCACGCGGACGGGCCGGCGATGCGCTGGGTCCGGAGCGCGAAGCCCGGGACGCAGTTGGAGATCGGCGGGCCTCGCGGCTCCATCGTCGTGCCGGACGACTTCGACTGGTACCTGCTCGTCTGCGACGAGACCGGGCTCCCCGCGCTGGGCCGCAAGCTCGAGGAGCTGCGGGCCGGCGTCCCGGTGACGGGGCTCGTCAGCGTGGCCTCGGCCGCCGAGGAGCAGGCGCTCCAGACGCGGGCGCAGTGGAACCCTCGTTGGCTCCCGCGAGAGGTCCTGGGCGAGGACGTGGCCGCGACGCTGCGTCAGGCGCTGGGCGACTTCGTGAGGCCGAAGGGTGAGGGGTTCGTCTGGATTGCCGCGGAGAGCAGCGTGGCCCGCGCGGTCCGCGACGAGGTCGTCGGCAAGTACAAGCACCCCGCCGAGTGGGTGAAGGCCGCGTCCTACTGGAAGCGGGGCGAGGCCGATTCGCACGAGCGGCTCGACTGAGCCGCTCGTGACGCGGGTCCGTCGACTCGGCCAGACTGGCGTCGACCTCCTCGCCGCCCATGGAGCGAGGCCCACGCAAGGAGCCGCGCGATGACCCTCATCGAACCCATCATCCTCGGGGGTGCCACCATCGGGAGCATCGTCGGCGCGGTGTGGGGCTTCGTCTCCTCGGGCGTGCTCTGGGGCCTCGGAGGCTTCGTCCTGGGCGGTGTCGCGGGAGGGGTGCTCGGGCCTTTCGTTTTCCTCGCCCTCGGGCTGTTCGTCGTCGGCGTCCTCAAGGGCCCGCGTCACGTCCTGCGGCTCTTCCGCCCCGAGGACCCCCAATCCCCTGGACCGAAGTCTCCCTGAGGCGCCCGAGCGGCGGTCCCACCTCGCGATGGACCCGCGCCACCGTCGGACTACAGTCACGCGCCATGACCGTGAGCGTGCAGCAACTCGGACCGGCGCAGCTCCCGCAGGTGGGCCCGATGTGCGCCCGCGCCTTCGATGACTACCCGTTCCTGGCCGAGCTCTTCCCGGGTCCGTCCGACCGACGCGCGCAGGTGTCCTCGCGCTTCTACCGCGCGACCGTCGTCGACTGCCTGGAACACGGCGTCGTGCACGCCACCGTCGACGACACCGGACAGCTCACCGGCGTGGCCGCGTGGCTGCGCCCGGGCGCGTTCCCACAATCCCTCGGCCGGCAGGCGGGCTTCCTGCCCACCGTCGGAGCCGGGCTCCGGTACTTCCCCTTCCGCGCGAGGTTGGCGCTCCAGGCCCTCGCGAGGCTGGAGCGCTACCACCCCCACACGCCGCACCACTGGTACCTCGCCCTCATCGCGGTGGACCCCGCCCATCAAGGCCGGGGCCTGGGCGTGAAGCTGATGCGCGCGGGCCTCGCGCTCGCCGCCGAGCGTGACGAGCCCTGCTTCCTCGAGACGGCGAAGGTCTCCAACCGCGCGTGGTACGAGGGCTTCGGCTTCGAGACCCGACGCACCGAGCCCTGCTTCGACGGCGGCCCACCCCAGTGGTTCATGTGGAGGCCCTCCGAGTCGGCGCTCGCTACTCCTCGAACGCCCCGAACGGGTTGAGCGTCACGGTGACGCCGTTGCCGGGCCCCGGCACCAACAGGTTCAGGGTCGCCGTCGCGAAGCCGCAGTTGGCGAAGTCCGGCAGGAAGTACGTGCCCGAGAGGCTCGACGGACCGTCCAGGTCCAGCGTGCCGGCGACCTCCACGTCCACCGGGCGGCTCGTCATGCACTGGCTCCCCACCGACACGGGGATGAAGCCAATCCAGACATCGCTGAGCCGGATATGTGTCCGCTGGAGCAGGCGGGCCTGCATCGCATCATCCACCCAGCCCCGCACCCCACCCACCAGCACCATCGAGACGGTCGCCGTCAGCGGGGGGAACCCGGCGGGGTGGAACGTCGTCCGCACCGGCCCGCCCACCGTCAGCTCGCCGGCGAACACGTTCTGGAGGAGGTCCAGCGTCCCGGTCAGCGACCCCACCGGGAACGCCACCCGCGTGTTCGGCTTCGCGACGAGCGTCCCCACCCGGGCCGCCTGACTGAAGTTGGGCTCCAGCGGAGCCTCGGCCCACGTTGTCCCTCCACCGAGGAGGAGCGCCATGAACAGCCCCGCCGTGAACACCGACCCGCGTTCGACACGTCGACACATGACCGCCCCCGACTCGACCTGCGTCGCCCGGCCACCGGGAACGCGCGGCCCGACTTAAGGCGCGCGCGGGACGTCGAGCATCGTGGGCAATCCCCACCACGGACCTCTCGCCCCGGGGGACGGGGAGCGGGTCCACCCGTCCGCGTCAGGACCTCCGGACGACCCGCGCACGCGCGCCGCCGGGGAGTGGAGGGCCCACGGCGGCGGGCACGGGCAGGCCCGTCACGGCGTGAAGAGCTTGTCGGGCAGCGTGGCGCGCGCGTCGCCCTTCAGCGCGGTGAAGCGCACGGCGCGCTGACCGCCCCGCCACACCTCGATGGTGCGCGGCATCGCATCACCGATGGCCGGCGACGTGTAGTCGAGGAAGCGCAGGTCCCACGCGGTGTTGGTGGAGTCCGTGTAGCGCAGCCGCGCCGGACGGAACGTGTCCTTGTACACCCAGAACTGGGAGCGCCCCTCGGCCATGTCGCCGAGCACGTACGCCACCTCGCCGCCGAAGCGCGCCAGGCCCGTGCGCGACGTGTCCACGCCCAGCCCCTGCAGGTGCGTCTGCACCGACTCCTTGATCTGCTGCAGCGGGGCGCCGCCGGCCGCGAACAGGGGGCACACCTGCGCCACCAGCACGGAGAGGGACGGGATGTCGTTGCCCTCCAGCCGCTTGCGCCCGTTGACCTGCACCACCGCCGCGCGGGTGTTGCCGTCCGGCACCGCCGCCTCGAAGCGGCAGCGGCCAGGGATGCGCAGGTACAGCGCGCCGTCGCCCTGGATGTCCGGCCGGTCCGTCGCCGCGCCCAGGGCCGCGCCCGCCTCCTTCACCGCGGGGCCGCTGAAGCCCAGCGACCCCTCCACCCGCACCCCGGACAACTTCAGCTCGTCGCGCTCCGCCACCATGCGCCGGAGGATGGAACCTCCCGGCAGCACGTAGGCGAAGGCGACACAGGACATCAGGACCGCGACAACCGCGACGACTCGCTTCACGGCTTCTCCGTCTTCACGACCTCACGCATGTACTCCAGCAGCCCGCCGCGAAGCTCGGGGCGCTTGAGGGCGTAGGCGATGTTGGCCTTGAGATAGCCCACCTTGTCGCCCGCGTCATAGCGGTGTCCCTTGAACTTGTACCCCAGCAGGCCGTGCGACTGCTGGAGCGTGGCCAGACCATCCGTGAGCTGGATTTCACCGCCGACGCCCGGCGTCTGCTTCTCCAGGATGGGGAAGATTTCCGGGGGAAGCACGTAGCGGCCGATGACCGCGAGGTTCGACGGCGCGGTGCCCTTCTTCGGCTTCTCCACCACGCGGTCGATGCGGATGACGCCGTCGCCCAGGTCGGTGCCGGCGGCGATGCCGTACATGTGCGTCTCGTCCTCGGGGACCTCCATGAGGGCGATGACGGCTTGGTTGTACTGGCGGTACACGCGAGCGAGCTGGCGGATGCCCGGCTCCTCGGCGTCGATCATGTCGTCGCCCAGCAGCACGCCGAACGGCTCGTTGCCGATGGCGCTCTTGGCGCACAGCACCGCGTGGCCCAGGCCCTTGGGCTCCTTCTGACGGATGCTGACCACGCGGACCAGGTCCGCGATGGCGCGCAGCTTGTCCGCGTCCGCCGTCTTGCCGCGAGCCCGCAGCGTGGTCTCCAGCTCGAACGCGATGTCGAAGTGGTCCTCGATGGCGCCCTTGCCGCGACCGTTGATGAGGACGACGTCCTCGATGCCCGCCGACACGGCCTCCTCCACGATGTACTGGAGGGTGGGAGTGTCGACGATGGGGAGCATCTCCTTCGGAACGGACTTCGTGGCGGGGAGGAAGCGAGTGCCCAGCCCGGCTGCCGGGATGACACACTTGCGAATAAGGGGCTCTGTCTTCGGCGAGTTGGCGGACATGAGGGCAGGGAATCTATTGGTGGCCCCTGACCCCTTCAAGCTGGATAGGATGACCGCCTCATGTCGCTCCGTCCCGTCGTGCTGGTGCTTGCCCTGACAGTCTCCACCGCCGTCCAGGCGCAGCCCTCCGAGGATTTGAGGGACGTGATGAGCGCCCGGGCCTACGCCATGGGTGGGGCATTCCGGGCCCTGGGTCTCGGGACCGAGGCGGTCCTCGGCAACCCCGCGGCCATGGCGCTCTACCCCGCGTACCGCATCGAGGGCACGGGCGCGTGGGACACCCGCGCGAAGGAGGGGCTGCTCGGCATCTCCGTCATCGACGGTGCCACCAGCAAGATGGCCATGGGCCTGGACTACCACTGGGTCAGTCTGGGTCGCGGCGGCGCCAGGACCAGCGCGCACCTGACCTCCCTGGGCGTGGGGTTTCCGCTGACCCCGGGCATCCTGATTGGCGCCGCGGCGCGGTATCTGCGGATGAGCGGCATGGACCGATATGCCAACTCGGTGACAGTCGACACGGGGGTGCTCATGCGGCTGTCGCAGTCGCTGGTGGCCGGCGTGTCCGCGCACAACCTGGTCAACACCGACAACGTGGAGCTGACGCGGTACTACACGGCCCACATCGGGGTGAACTCCGGGATGCTGACGCTGGCGGGCGACGTGCGCGGCGACTTCACGACGAACGACAAGACGACGCTCACGTACAGCGGCGGCCTGGAGTACCTGGTCGGGATGATGATGCCGTTGCGTGCGGGCTACTCGTATGACGGCTTCGCCAAGACGTCGCGGGTGAGCACGGGCCTGGGCCTCATGAGCGAGACGGGCAGCGGCTTCGACATCGCCTACCGCCACGAGCTGGGCGGCGAGAAGAGCCGGCTGCTGGCGCTCACCATCCGCATGCAGATGAACTGACGCCCCCCACGGGCGTCGCGGTTCAGCGCGAGGCGCGCAGCGCGAGGTAGCGCTCGGACGCGGCGAAGCGCAGCAGCTCCACCAGCTCCGCGTCCTGCGAGCGGCGCGAGCGGATCACCGTCACCGCGGGGCCCACGCCCCCACAGGCCACGAGCCCGGCGCGGTTGGCGGAGTCGCGCGCGGCGTCCGCCAGGGCGGAGGCGTTGAAGTCGCGCATGCCGGGCTCCAGCAGCTCCCGCGTGCGCTCGAGGGAGCGCGGGGAGAGCGACTCGCGCACGAGGCGCGCGTCGGCGCCGGAGTCCTTCGGGTCCTTGAGCACGGTGGCCAGCAGGGCCAGGGCGCGCAGGAGCTGGGCGCCCTTGAGGGCTCGCAGCGCGAGCAGGTCCGGAGAGAGCGAGAGCAGCGCCCGCCCCGCGTGGAAGCGCAGTACGGCGGCGGGCAGCTCCTGGCGCACCACCGCGCGCCCCAAGATGAGGCGCGGGTGGCCCACGTGCATGGCGGTGAACGGCGGCCCGTCGTCGTCGGCGAGGATGAGCTCCGGCAGGTTCATGGACAGCACCCGCGCGGAGGCGTGCAACGCGTCCAGCACCAGCGGCGCGCCGGGACCCGAGCCGGCGCGCAGCGGCTCCGTGGCCTCCGCGGCGCGTCCCTGGGCGGGGAACAGGCGGCACAGCGCGATGCCCGCGCAGGCGAGCAGCTCTCCCGAGGCGGTGCGGAGCCCCGGGTGACGCAGTCCCGCCCGCTCCTCGATGGACAACGGCTGACGATGCAAGCGCGGCTCGGGGGACTCCTTGTCCTCGAGCGCGTCGACGATTTCGCGCATGAGCACGGCGCGCGGCGCATCGCCTCGCGTGTCGAAGAAGTCCGCGAGCTGGGTGTACGTCGCCGTGTCGAGCGGACGCTCACGCAGTTGGCGGAAGGCATCTGGTTCCGTGTCCGCCGGGGCCTGGTGCGCGGGCTCCGGGACGACGGGGTTCTCGCGCGTCTCCGAGGAGCCCACCGTGGGGGGCGCGGCAGGCTTCGAGATGAAGGTGCGGCCGGGGGCGGGACCCGCGGCCGTTCCTTCGGAGCGCGAGCGGATGACCCGGCGCACCGGGTCCATGCGTCCGGGCGGTGCTTCCCAGGAGATGACCCGTGTCTCCGGCACCGGCGCGGCGTCGAGGTCGAGCTCCGTCCCGGTCATCAGGTCCATCCCCTTGCCACGGCCCCCCGCGGCTCGAGGCGGAGGACGGGCCGCGTCCCGCGAAGCAGGAGACGCGTCGGGGCGCGACGCGCCACGTGCGCCCGCCGCGTCGTCCACCGGAGCGGGACTGGTCGCTCCTGGTGATTTGGGCACGGAGGGAGCCCCCTTCTCCGGACGCTGCACGGGGACGTTCGCGCCGAAGACGACGGTGGAGCCCGAGGCCATGGACTTGTCGGGGGCGGGCTGCGCCACGCCGGGGCGCTCGGGGCGGGACGCGGGCGGAGCCGACTCGGGAGGCGCCGCGGACTTCGCTCCACGCGCCGGAGCCTTGTCCGCACGCGCCGCGACATCCCCTTCCGCGCGCGCCGAGCCACCACCCGCAGCCGGCGCGTTCGGGGACTTCTCGCCGCGAGTTGCGGGTGGCGCCGCCGGCACAACCGCCTTCTCTTTCTGAGGCGCCTGCACGTTCTCCGCGCCGGCCCGAGGTCCTCTCGCAGGCGCCTGTGAACCCGTGGGCCCGGAAGCCGCCGCTCGCTCACTGGGAGCCGCAGGCTGCGAAGCCTGCACAGCCGCCCGCTCGCTCTGAGGCGCCTGCACGTTCTCCGCGCCGGCCCGAGGTCCTCTCGCAGGCGCATGCGAGCCCGTGGGCCCGGAGGCCGCCGCTCGCTCACCGTGCGTGGCTTGTCCCCCATCCCCACGAGACGCTTGCGCGGTCTCGGCCGCCCCGGACCGGCCCCCTCGTTGCGACGGAGCACTGGAGACGGCCGGACGCTCTGGCTTCGCACCAGCCTCCGGTCGAGGACTCCTGGCCGCTGGCGCGGCGTCCTCGGGCCGCACATGCGTGCGTTCGTCCTGGAAGTCGGCCGCCGACACCTTGCGTGCCTTGGGGTCGCTGGGCTGCGGCGCGCCGGCATCGTCGGTGCTGGAGGTCACCTCCTCGGAGAGGTCGTTCGCGCCTGCTCGCGCCAGCGAGCTGGTCACCACGGGCGGCGCAACCAACGCTGTCTTCGGACCACTCGGCTCGCGTCGCGGAGTCGCGCTGCGAGGAGGCTCCGGCGGAGGCAGTTGCTCACGTTCCTCGCGCGCGAGCCGAATCCCCTCGGCGCGCCGCGCGTAGACCTGGGCCCGCTCGGGATTGCCGAGCGCATCGCGCCACATCCGGGCGAGCCGATCCCAGGTCTGCTCGCGCTCCAGCTCGTCCTCCATCGCCGTCGCCGCGTGCTCCAGCGCCCACGCGGCCTCGCCCTTGTTGCCGCGCGCCTGCAGTCGCTCGACCAGCAGCAGCCAGGCCTCCTTGTGCCCAGGCTCGTAGCGCACCGCCTGCCTCAGCTCGTTGAGCGCGCCCTCCGCGTCGCCTCGCGCCTCCAGCGTGGACACCAACTCCAGGCGCGCCTGACGCGCGACGGGGCCACGAGGCTCCTGGGTAATCTGCGCGCGCAACAACTGCCCCAGGGCCTGCGCGTCCCCCAGCTCGCGCGCGAGCGCCAACAGTCGCCCCCGCGCCAGTTCGCTCTCGGGAGACTCCGCGAGCACCTCGGTCCAGGCCCACTGCGCCAGCCGCGCGTCCTTCAGCGATTCCTCCGCGGTCCGGGCGAGGACTCGCAGCGCCTCGATGCGGTCGGGCGCGCGCCGCGACGTCTGGGCGAGCACGTGCCGCAGTCGCTGCGCGACGGCGAGCTGCTCGGCGGGCTCGACACCGAGGAGCAGCCCCGAGAGCACGGGCAGCAAGCCCGGCACCAACGCGTCCGCGGCCTCGAAGTCCGCGCGCGCCTTCTGGCGCTCCCCCATGTGGAGCCACCGCTCGCCCCGCGTGAGCAGCGCCGTGGCCCGCGCCCGTCCGGTCTTCGCGCGATGAATCGCATCGTCGAGCGCGCGACGCACGAGCGACGCATCATCGCGGGAGGACAACAACCGCACCTGTTCCCGCAGGGCCGCGCGGTCGCCCGTCAGGTCGACAATCTCGCGGTACATGCGCGCGGCGCCAGCCGGGTCCTGGAGCTCGTTCTCCATGACCTCCGCCAGCCGCGTCAGCGCATCGGCACGGGCCGCGGCGTCCTTCGCCCTGTCCGCTCGCTTCAAGTAGAGCTGGGCCAGATCCTTCCAGGCCCGACGCGCGACGAGCTGCGCCTCCAGCTTCTGCGAGCGCGCCAACTCCTCCGCATCCTCTTTCGCGCTCGCCTTCGCATCCGTGGGAGCCCGCGCGCTCCCAGGAGCGGCCCCCCCCTCCACGCGGACTCCCGCCGCGTGCGTAGGAGGCAGGGCATCGGATGCGCCCTTTCGCGCCGGCTCGACGTTCGTTCCGGGCACACCGCCCAGCGCGGCGAAGAGGTCCGCGAGCGGGACCTCCGTCGTCTCGGAACGCGGCGCCTCCGCGTCGTGGGCGCCAGGGAGCGGAACCTCCTGCGTTTCCGAGCGCGGCGCCCGGGCCACCGCTTCGCGCGGAGGCGAAGCGGGCTCGAGGACGGGAATGTCTCTTCCCTGATGTGCCGGCCGCGAGGAAGACAGGGGGCGGCCCACAGCAGGCGCCTGTTTCGGCTCTTCCGGGCTCGACTCAACCGCCCACGGGACGGACAAGTCTTCACGGCCCTGCGCGGCAACCGGAAGCACCACGACCGGCATCTCCACCACGGTCCGCGCCGCGGGAGGCGAGTCACTCGGCCCCGCCACGAGGGGCATCTCCACGACCGTCTTCGCCCGCGAGTCCTCCGGCCCGCCACGCGCCTCGCGTGGACGTTGCGTGGATTCGGGAACGCCCCCTGCGCGAGACGCCGCGCCGACAGCGGAGGGCAACGCCGAAACGGAAGGTGCCGCTCGCGCGACCTCGACAGGTGCCGGCACGAAGGACGAAGCAACCACCGCGCTGGAATCGGATGCGGCCTTCCCAGACTGAACTTGCGGAGCCGTGGGCGAATTCCCAGCGCCCGGTGACGACTCGGTCGCCGGACGAGCACCAGATGTCGTGGTCCCGTCCCCACCAACGGGCTCGAGACTAGACACGAGGGCGCCAATGTTTGATGCCGATGCGGTCGCCGGACGAGCATCGGGCGCCGCAGTCCCATCCCGAGCCCCTGAAACCGTGGGCTCAACCCCAGATACTGTAGGCCCTGGGCCCGTTGACGATGCGGACGCCGGACGGGGACCCGACGCCGCGGTTCCATCCCGAGCGCCTGAAGCCGTGGGCTCAACCCCAGACACCTTGGGTCCCGCGTCTGATGACGATGCGGTCACCGGACGGGCACCGGACGTCGCACTCCCGTCGCTCACGCCCGGAACATCACCCGGCCCGATGACAGGCTCGTGAACCGGGTTCGTCGACGGCCCCTGCGCATCCCCGACAGGCGTCCCTGATTCGGAAACCGAGCGCACGACGGCCCCGGACTCCACCGAGGCCGAGTGCGACGCAGTCGACTCCGCCGAATCGCTGCCCTCTCCCGCCAGGGGGACCGGCGAAACGGACGCGACCGGCGCATGGGACGACACCGTCCCGACCGGAGGCACGGCGTCATCACTCCACGGAACCAGCGACTCCGCGGACACTGGTGGCGCGGACACCACCGGCGCTCCGTCCCGGTGGACCACGACCGGCGCCCCCCGAGACTCCGACGGAGGCGGGACGGTCGGTGCCGCAACGGCGGACTCCGGCTTCGTCGCCTCGGCTGCGCCCTGCTCCGGTGTCGACACCGAGTCCAGATGCGCCGCCTTCTCGCCCGACGTCGAGGGGACAGTGCCAATCACCACCCCAGGCACCACGAGCCGCGCATCTGCCACGGTCGTCAGCCCCAGCGGGTGACCATCCACCTGGAGCTGGGCCCAGGGCAGCTCCACCGTGAGCGAGCGCGGAGGCGCGGAGACGGCGGGCGGCGGAGCCAACGCGCCCGTGACATCCACCACGGTCTCCGCCCGGACATCGACATCTTCATCCCAGACCGCGGAGGCCTGGACGCCAGACTTCAACGTGGGGCGCTTCGCCAGCACGGAGCCCGGGGGCGTGGACACCTCCGGACCTCGCGCGACCACCCGACCTCGCAGCACCTCGAGCACCCTGCTCGCGCGACGGTCCCCAGGGGACTCGACGAGCAGTGGCTCCAGTGTCGCGATGGCGCGGGGGAGCTGCTCCACGCGACGCAGCACCCGGGCCAACTGCCTGCGCACCGCGCGCTGGACGTCGGTGGAGGCCGTGACGAGCGAGGCCTCCAGCAACGTGATGGCCGCGGCCTCCGTCCCCGCCATCCGCGAGAAGCGCACGAGCGAGGCGGCGAGGCGCGCGGACATGGGCAGCACGCGGCTGGCGCGCGCCAGCTCACCGAACGCGCGCGCGGCGGAGCCGTCCCGCCACAAGCGCACGGCGGCCTGGAAGTGGCGCTCCACTCCTGCTGCCGCATCCTCGGTATTCCCGACATCGAGAGCGCCAGACTGCGGCGCTTCGGGTCGGACGGCGAAGGGAACCGGCGTCTCGGTCCCCTTGCCGTTTCTCACGCCACCCATGGGTGCGGCAGTCTACACACAACGATGCCCATCCCGGTTGTCACCGTCCTGCTTCCCGCTCGAAATGCCGAGCCCACCGTGGCCCGAGCGGTGGAGACCCTCCTGGAAGGCACCCTCACCGACCTGCGGGTGCTCGCCATCGACGACGGCTCCACCGACGGAACCCGGGCGGTCCTGAACAGATGCGCCGCTCGCGACCCCCGCGTCGAGATACTTGACGGCGGAGGCAGGGGGCTGGTGGAGGCGCTCAACCTGGCGCTCCAGCAGGTCACCTCCCCTTATGTGGCGAGGATGGACGCGGACGACGAGGCCCTCCCTCGCCGCCTGGAGGCCAGCGTGCACGCCCTGGAGACCCACCCGGACCTCGACGGCGTGGGCACCGGCGTCGAGCTCTTCCGCGACGACCAGCCCATCAGTCCGTCACTCCAGGCCTATGCCTCGTGGCTCAACAGCCTGACCTCCCCCGAGCAGCTCTTCCGGGAGCGCTTCATCGAGAGCCCCCTGTGCCACCCCTCCGTCTGCCTGCGACGGGACGTCCTGCGCGCCACGGGAGGGTGGCGGGACGGCGACTTCCCCGAGGATTACGCCCTGTGGCTGGAGCTGCTCGAACGCGGCCACCGCCTCGCGAACCTGCCCGAGGTGCTACTGCGCTGGCGAGACAGTAGCAACCGGATGACCCGGACCGACCCGCGCTACGCGCTGGCCCGGCTGATGTGGACCAAGGCCCGCTACCTGGTGCTCGAGCGGGGCCCCTTGTCGGACGGGCGCCCCTGCGCCATCTGGGGCGCGGGCCCCAGCGGGAAGACGCTGACCCGCTTCCTCCTCGAGCGAGGCGTGGAGGTCCGCCGCTACATCGAGGTCCACCCCCGCAAGGTCGGCACCCGCCTCAACGGCATCCCCGTGGTGGGCGCGCCCGACCTCGGGCCTCCGGGACGCGAGCACCTGCTCGTCTGCGTCGGCGTGCGCTGGGCCCGCGCGGAGATTCGCGACGACCTGGTGGCCCTGGGTTGGGTCGAGGGCCGGGACTTCACCTGCGTGGCCTGAAGAGCCCGCTCACCCTCCGTCGAGCGCGGCGGCGATGGCGCCCCGGGGCACCTCGAGGCCCGCGCGGGTGAAGAAGCGCAGCAGGTCCTCCGGCACGGGCGCCTCCAACCGCAACGGGGCCGAAGTGCGGGGATGGCCCAGCTCCAACGCCTGCGCGTGCAGGAGGCACCGGGGCGCGTCCACGCCCCCCGCCCCCGCCGCCCCGCCATAGCGCGAGTCGCCCAGGATGGGCGCGCCCAGCGCCGTCAGGTGCGCGCGCAGCTGGTGCGTGCGACCCGTCTGGGGCAACAGCTCCACCACGCAGAACTCCGGGCCGGCGTACAACGTGCGGAACAGGGTCAGCGCGGGGATTCCGTTGGCCGCGCGGCTCGCCCGCCAGCGCCCTGGCCGAGACGGGTCCTTCGACAGCGGCAGGTCCACCGTGCCCGACCCGGGCAGCCCCGGCCCGGTGGCCGCCACGTACCGCTTGCGCGCGCGCCCCTCGCGGAACTCCGCCGCCAGCGCCGAGGTCGCCTGGGGCGTCTTGCCGAACACCGTCACGCCCGATGTCTCACGGTCCAGCCGGTGCACCAACCCCGCATCCCGCCCCAGGCGCGCGCTCACCTGGTCCACCAGGCTGGAGCCCACCCGCGCCTCGGTGGGTTGGGCGGGCAGCCCCGCGGGCTTGTCCACCGCGATGACGTCCGCGTCCTCGTGCAGCACCTGGAAGGTCGGGGCCGGGGGTGCGTCCGCCAGGGGGCTCTGTCCGCCCTCCTCCAGCACCACCGCCACCACCTGCCCGGCCACGAGCCCCGCCTTCGCGTCCCGACAGCGCCGCCCCGCCACGTACACCGCGCCCACGTCCACGAGCTTGCGCGCCTGCTCCTCGGGCAGCCCCAGCTCCGCGGCCACCGCCACGGCCACGGGCCGGCCCACCTGAGCGCCCTCCGCCCGGAACGTCCGACGCTTCACCGCCACACCTCCGTCGACAGCCTGTCCGGACCGCTGGCTACAGAACGGCGCGACGAAAGCCAAGCCAATCCCCCCACGGCCCCGGTCCCCTGTTACCTTCCGCGCCCCCATGGACCGTCCCCTGCACTCCGTGCGCACGCGGCTGGACGACTTCCTCGCCGAGCTGGCCACCCTCCAGTACCGGCACGGCGCGGGCCTCGCCAGAGAGCTGCCCGTCTCCAGCCTCCACGCGTCGTTCCCCGAGCTGTCCTCGCCCGACACCTTCGTCGCCGCCAACGAGGCGCTCGCCAAGGCCCGGGCGAAGGACGACCCGCTCGCGGTCCGCCGCCTCCAACTGCTGCGAGAGCTGCTCGCCACCCAGGTGGAGGAGGCGCTCGCCGCGCGGCCCGCGGAGGCCGTCGCCGCGCTGGAGTCCCGCGCCACCCTCGCCGTGGACGAGCAGTCGCTGGGGTTCGGCGAGGCCCTGGGCCGCGTCCCCCACGAGCGCGTGCGCTCCCGCCGCGCCGTGCTGGAGCGCGCGCTGGGCAACTTCCTCTGGGAGAACCGGGGCCCCTACGGCGACCGGCGCGAGGCCGCCCTCCACGCCGTGGAGCGCCTGGGCGCCAAGGACTACGCCGCCCTGCGCGAGGACGTCACCGGCGTCCCCTTCGCCGCGCTGGCCGAGGCCGCCGCCCGGACGCTCGCGCGCACCGAGGACGCGTACCGGGACGTGCTGGCCTACGTCCTCAAGAAGCTGGACCCGCTGCTGCGCCCCCTGCCCGGCGGCGACGCGCGCCGGCACGACCTGCAGGCCGCGCTCCAGGCCCCGTGGATGGACGAGCTGTTCCGCCGCGAGGACGCGTGGCCCGCCGTCGTCCGGTGGCTCGGGGAGTGGGGCCTCGTCCCCAACGCCGGGGGCCGCATCCGCATCGACGACGAGGAGCGCCCCGGAAAGTCCCCCCGCCCGTTCGTCGTCACCGTCCGGGTGCCGGAGGACATCCGCCTGGTGCTCCAGCCGCGCGGCGGCATGGACGCGCTGGGCAGCCTCCTCCACGAGATGGGCCACGCGCAGCACCGCGCCCACGTGTCCGCGACGCTGCCCATGGAGCTGCGGCGGCTGGGCGACGCGGCCGTGACGGAGGCCCACGCCGCCGTCTTCGAGCGGCTGCTGCTCTCCCCCGACTGGCTCAAGCGCTACCTGGGCATGCCCACCCTGGCCGCCCGGGACACGACGCGGCTGGCCGCCTTCCAGGCCCTCACCGTGCTGCGGCGCCACTGCGCGAAGCTGTCGTACGAGCTGTCGCTGATGACGCGCGGCCCCTCCACCGAGCGCGCGGACGAGTACGCCGACGGACAGCGCCACGCGCTGTTCACCGAGCCACACCCCGGTTTCTTCCTGTACGACGTGGACCCGCAGCTCTACGTGGCGCACTACCTGCGAGCGTGGGCCCTGGAGACCCGGCTCACCGCGCGCCTCACCGAGCGCTTCAACGAGGACTTCTGGAGGAACCCGCAGGCGGCCACCTGGCTCCAGGGGCTGTACGCGCGCGGGGGCATGGACGACGCGGAAGGACTGGCCACGGAGGTCTCGGGCACGCCGCTGGCGCTGCCCGAGGCGGGAGAGCGCCTCGTGGCCATCCTCAACCGGTAGTAGGGCCCGGACGGGCGACTACTTCTTCTTGCGCAGCGCCCGGACGATCTTGTCCTTCGTCGGGTTCGCCGCGGACTCGCGAGGGGCCGGCGCGGCGGCCTTGGGGGTGGCCGGCGCGGCCTTCGCTCCGGCGCGGGCGCGCATCGCCTTCAGCAACTGCATCTCGATGACGAGCAGCTCGTCGGCCAGCTCCTCGTTGTCACCGGCCGCGCGGGGCAGCGGAGCCCGCGTGCTGGAAGCGCCGGCGCCGTGCCGCATGCGCAGCACCTTCTCCTCCTCGGCCGCCAGCGTGCGCGTCTTCTCCAGCGCCGCCTTGACCTCCTTGGCCGTCACCGTGCTACTCCCGACCTTGCGCTCCATCTCCGCTCCCTTGTTGTGCAATCCGCTGAACATCCGAGCATGTCGGACGCGTCCGGGCCGCAACCGTCGAGGATTGTAGAGGACGCAAGAGACAGCGCAAATTTTCTTCCAACAGGTCGCTGCCGCCCTGTAGCGCGAGGGTTCAACCGTCGTCGCTAGAGATGCATCCCGAGCCCCAGGAAGAAGGACGTCAGCCGCTGCCGCTCCCCTGTGAAGGGGTCGCCTCCCGCGGCGAAGTTCTGCAGGCGCGCCTCGCCGGTCAGGAAGAGCTGGCGCCCCAGTTCGACGCCCACCCCGGCGCAGAGCTCCACGCCCATCTGGAGCACGCGGGACGTGTCCTCCTCCTGGCGGGCGTGGACGACCATGAAGCTCAGCCCCAGCCCCAGGTACGGACGGACCCGGTGGGGCCCCCTGGGGGCCACCCTCAGGGACAGCGGCGTCGCCTCCGTGAGCTGTCGGCTGGTGGCCACGTGCCCGCCCACCTCCAGGAGCGACAGCTCGCGGCGGTAGCCCCAGGCGAGCCCCGCGCTGTAGCCGCTCTCACGGCCCCCCTTCCCGTCCGTCAGGAGGTAGGCGCCCACCGGCGACACGGTGACGCCCAGGCTGCGCGAGGCCGCCTCGGCCGCCGACGCCGACGCGGCGACGAGACCACACAAACAGCCCAGGAGCAGGGAGAGACGACGCATGCCGCGCCCTGAAGCAAGGCATACGCCACCCGAAACCCTTCTGGAATCAAGGGGTTGGCAGCCGGGAAGGGCCGGCTGCCAGGGATGTCCGGGCGAGCGGGTCAGGGCAGGCGACCAGCCCCGGCCCCGAGCCCCTGACGCGGAGGACTGGGTCTGGCGCCGCCCGTCCGGCGGGGCTACTCGCCGGCGGCCTCGTCCTCGGGCTCGGCGCCGGTGGGGGCGTCCTTGTCCTTGGCCCCGTCCGGCTTCGCCCGGGCGATGCCGAAGTGGTCCAGCGCGTCCGCGATGCCCTGGGGCTTGTCCGCGTCCGCAAGGAAGTTCTCCGGGGGCGAAAGCTTCGGGTCCGTCCCGATTTCGGCGAGGGAGGACTCCAGCGTCACGCGCAGCTCCGCCGCCTCGGGCGTCTTGTCGGACGGCACGCCGATGCGCCCGTCCAGCCGCGTCTTCAGGACGACGGAGGTCGCCGAGTCCACCAGCACCTCCCCGTCCAGCGAGCGCGGCAGCCGGTGGGCGAAGAAGTTGGCGCGGCGGCGCGTCGTCTCGTCCGTGCCGTTCCTGGGCTGCAGCAGCTTGGGCAGGGCCCGGGACGTGTCCGCCTCCGACGCCGGGGCCAGCGTCACCACGTAGCGCCACGCGGTGCGACCCTCGTGGCTGGTGGTGCCCTGCGGGGTCAGCTTCAGCCGCCCCTGGAACAGGCTGTCGAAGTCGCGGATGGCGCCGGTCAGCTCCGTGCGGGTGCGCTCGGCCATGCCGCGGTCGCGCAGACGCTGGCGGAACGGGCCGTACCGGTTGCGGGCGAAGACCTGCCCGCCCACGCGCATCACCTCCAGGCCCTGGTCCCGGGAGTTCTCCAGCACGCCGTGGAAGTCCCCGCTGACCCCACCCGGCCCCGCGCGGAAGGTGCGCGTCTCGGTGAGCTTCACGGGGTTGGAGTCGGCGGAGGTCCACTCGTAGCTGACGGTGGCCTGGAAGCGGTGGGGCCCCAGACGCTCCGTCACTTCGGAGGCGTCCATGCCCAGGATGCGGCGCGCCACCTGAGGGTTGTCCGCTACGTCCTCGGGGGGGAGCTTCTGCTGGGCGGACGCCACCACCTTGGGTGGGTCCTCCGGAGAGAAGATGCGTGCCTTGGCCGCCTTGTCGACCGGGTCCGAGCAGCCCGAGGCGGCCACGGCCAGGGCGAGGGTGAAGGCGGACTTCTTCAGACGGCTCACGGCTCCTCCGGAGGGGGTACCACGGGGGCGGCAAGTTACGTGGCGCATACAGGAGCGGCAAGCAGCGGCTTGCGTGCGGCCGTGCAAGGGATAGAACGCCCATCTCATGCAGAACCTGCGCGACAAGTTGTTGAAGGCGGGCCTCGTCACCGAGGAACAGACGAAGAAGGCGGACACGGCGGCCAGCCAGGCGGAAGCCCGGCGACCGTCCTCCCAGGAGGGCGGTCGTCCTGGGGGCAGCCGTCCTCCTCCCCGGCGTGACGAGAACCGGACAGCCGGGGGCCCGCCCCGGAGCGAGGACCGTGGCCCCCGTGAGGGCGGTCGTCCTGGCGGTGGCGGCGGCGGTGGACGCCCGGGTGGAGGAGCGCCCCGGCACCACGGCGCGCCCCGACACGGCGGTGGCCCCACGCACCACGGACGCCCGGCCCCCGCCGTGGCGGACCGGCCCATCCCCAAGCTCCCGCCGATGCCCGGCTCCAAGGCCTACCAGCGCGCGGAGTCCAAGCGGCAGATCGAACTGGACCGCGCCCTGCGCGAGCTGGCGCTCGGCTCCCAGGTGGCGCAGGAGCCCGGCGAGACGGCCTTCTACTTCATGACGCGCAAGGGGAAGCTGCGCCGGCTCGAGCTGAGCCCGGAGCAGGCCAAGCGCCTCGAGGAGGGCGAGCTGGCCGTGGTGGAGCGTCCGGACCCCGCGCAAATCGAGCACTCCCTGGTCCCCGCCGCGGCGGCGGAGCAGATGTTCGCGCTCTCGAAGAAGGCGGTGCGCTTCCTCAACCGGAAGGACAGCCCCATCGGCTTCATGAACGACGAGGAGCTCAAGGCGCAGCAGGCGGCCGAGGCCGCGGGCACCGCGCCGGAGCTTCCCGACGAGCCCGAGGCCGACGCCGCCGAGGCCCCGACGGCCCCCGAGGCCGACGCCGCCCCCGAGCCGACGCCCGACAACGGCTGATTCCCCTCACCCGAAGCCGCCTCCCTCCGCCGTCCAGTCGGGGGGAGGCGCCGTGTGAGGTTGCGTCAGTCGAAGGCATCCAGGCCGGTGATGGCCTTGCCGAGCACCAGCGTGTGCACCTCGTGGGTGCCCTCGTAGGTGAAGACACTCTCGAGGTTGAGCATGTGGCGCACGGGCGGATACGCGTCGGTGATGCCGTTGGCGCCGTAGATGCTCCGCGCGACGCGGGCGATGTCCAGCGCGCTCTTCACGTTGTTGCGCTTGGCCAGGCTCACCATGACGGGCGTCACCTGGCCCTCGTCCTTGAGGCGCGCCACGCGCAGCGCCAGCAGCTGCGCCTTGACGATCTCCTGGAGCATGTCCGCCAGCTTCTCCTGCGTGAGCTGGAAGCCGGCCACGGGCTTGCCCTGGAACGACGCGCGGGACAGCGCGTACTCGCGCGCGCCCTCGAAGCAGGCGATGGCCGCGCCCGTGACGGCGAAGGCGATGCCCAGCCGCGCGTTGTTGAGACACGACAGCGGCCCGCGCAGCCCCACCACGCCGGGCAGCACGTTGCGCGCGGGCACGCGCACGCCCTGGAAGGACAGCTCACTGGTGACGGAGGCGCGCAGGGAGAACTTGCCGGGGATGTCCCGCGTGGTGAAGCCCGGCATCCCCTTCTCCACCAGGAAGCCGCGCACGGACTCGGGGCCGCCGTCGTCCGTCTTGGCCCACACCACCGCGACGTCGGCGATGGCGCCGTTGGTGATCCACGTCTTCGTGCCGTCGAGCACGTAGGCGTCGCCGTCCTTGCGCGCGCGCGTGCGCATGCCACCGGGGTTGGAGCCGAAGTCCGGCTCGGTGAGGCCGAAGCAGCCGATGACGCGCCCCCGGGCCATCTCCGGGAGGAAGCGGGCCTTCTGCTCGTCGCTGCCGTACGCGTGGATGGGGAACATGCACAGGGAGCCCTGCACGGACGCGAAGGAGCGCAGGCCGGAGTCCCCCCGCTCCAGCTCCTGGAGGATGAGGCCGTAGCCGACCGTGTTCATCCCCGCGCAGCCGTGGCCCTGGAGGTTGGCGCCCAGCACGCCCATCTCCGCCAGTTGCGGCACCAGGTGCAGCGGGAACGTCCCTTCCCGGAAGTGGCCTCCGATGATGGGCAGCACCTCCCGGTCCACGAAGCGCGCCACCGTGTCCCGCGCGGCCTTCTCCTCCGGGGACAGCAGGTCGTCGATTCTCAACAGGTCGGTGATGTCGGCGCGCGGCATGCAGCCCTCCTAATGCCCGCCTCCAGGAGCGTCAAACAGGCGATGCCACCGGCGCGGGCCCCGGGGGTTAGCATCCCGCATCCGCAGGCCCTCACCCGCAGGTGGGCACCATGGTCCACACATTCGAGAAGCTGTTCCCCACCATCCTCGTGGTGTCCTCGCTGGTGAAGAGCGGAGCGGTGGGGTTGGGACTGCTCGTCACGCGGTTCCGCCAGGCGGAACGGCTGCGCGTCTACCGCAAGGCGCTGGCGCCCGGACAGTTGCGCAGCGAGGCGTGGGCCGCCCTGAAGGTGGTGCTCTTCGACGCGGTGGCGCTCACGGCGTTCCAGGTCGCGGTGCGCGAGCGCTTCGCGCCCTTCGGCGTGGGCGCGACGCTGGCCACCTTCGTGTGGATGTTCGTGGGCTTCGAGGTGTGGTTCTACGTGACGCACCGGCTGTTGCACACACGCGCGCTGTACCGCTTCCACGCCCAGCACCACGTGGCGCAGGTGACGGAGCCGCTCACCTCGCTGTCCTTCTCGCTGGTGGAGCGCACGGTGTTGCTCGCGGGCAACTTCGGCCTGGTGCTGCTGGCGATGGAGGTGATGCCCGTGACGATGGCGGGGGCGATGCTCTACGTCCTCACCAACTACGCCCTCAACGTGGTGGGCCACTCGAACACGGAGTGGCTGCCCTCGGGGCTCGTGTCCTCGAGGCTGGGCGGCGTCCTCTTCACGCCCACCTTCCACGCCCTGCACCACGCGCGGCACCAGGGCCACTACGGGCTTTTCACCACGCTGCTGGACCGGTGGCTGGGCACGGCGTTCGAGGACTACGCGCGGGTGCACGCCCGCGCGCGGACCGGCGCGGGGCTGGAGCGCGTGGGCGAGCGGGTGCAGGCCCCGGAAGCGCCTCCCGCCACGCTCGCCCCCACGGGGTGAGCGTTTCGCAATCGAGCGGGTGCCCACGCGGGGCGACGGCGCTAGGCTGCCGCGCATGACGACGACCCAGAAGACCGTGGTGGTGACAGGCGCGAGCCGTGGCATCGGCCGCACCGTGGCGCTGTCCTTCGCCCGCGAGGGCCATCGCGTCTGGGCGCTCGCGCGCGCGGCGGATGCGCTCGAGTCGCTCGCGAAGGAGGGCGGCGAGCGCATCCGTCCGCTCGTGGTGGACGTGGCCAACGAGGAGGCCCTGATCGGCGCGACGAAGACGATTCTCGCGGAGGGCCCGCCCACCGTCATCGTGAACAACGCGGGCATCACCGTGTCCGCGCCGCTGACCAAGACGAGCACCGCCGACCTGGCGCGGGTGATGGCCGTCAACGTGACGGCGCCCTTCCTCCTGTGCCGCGAGCTGCTGCCCGCCATGGCCAAGGCCGGCGGGGGCCGCGTCATCAACATCGGCTCCATGGCCGCCGAGCGCGGCATGAAGTACACGTCCATCTACTGCGCCTCCAAGCACGCGCTGCTCGGCCTCACCCGCGCGCTGGCCGTGGAGTACGCGAAGAAGAACATCACCGTGAACCAGGTGAACCCGGGTTGGGTGGAGACGGACATGTTCGCCAACGCGACGGCCGCCATCACCCAGACCACCGGCCGCTCCGGCGACCAGGCCCGCGAGGCCCTGGCGTCGATGAACGCGCTGGGCCGCATCATCCAGCCGGAGGAGGTCACCGCGCTGGTGATGTTCCTCGCCTCGGACGCGGCGGCCGCCATCACCGGCGCGGCCTACGCCATCGACGGCGGCGAGCTGGGCTGACGGCGAGCCCCGACGGGGGCTCGGACACGGGCCGGCCCATGGACGACGCCCCGCGAGCCACGTCGCGGGGGCCCGGGCTCCGCTCAGAGCTGGTAGCGGCCGACGATCGCGCTCAGCTCACCGGACGCCGCGGACAACTGGATGGCGGCCTGCTCGCTGGCGGCCATGCGGTCGACGATCTGATCCGCCACGTCGGCCATGGAGCTGAGCGCGGCGAACAGCTCCGCGATGCCGGCGTCCTGCTGTCGCACCGCATCGGAGATGCTGCGCACCGTCTGACCGTTGCTCTGGATGATGCCCGCCAGCGAGCGCAGGCTCTCTCCGGCCGCGTGGACCTGCTCCAGGCCCCCCTCGACCTCGCGCGCGCCGCCCTCGCTGATGCGCACCGCCTCGCCGATGGCGCGGCCGATGTCGCCCAGGATGCCCTGCACGCGCGTCGTGGCGCCCGCGGACTGGTCCGCCAGGGAGCGCATGTTCCGCGCCACCACGGAGAACGCGCGCCCCGAGTCACCGCTGCGCGCCGCCTCGATGGAGGCGTTGAGCGCCAGCACGTTGGACTGGTCCGCCAGGTCCTTCACCGTGCGGGTGATGTCACCCACCAGGCGGGTGCGCTGGTGCAGCTCCGTGATGGTGCGGCCAATCTGTTCGACGTGGGAGCGGATGTGCGTCAGGCCGCCCACGCTCCCCATCACCGCCGCCTCGCCCGCCTCGCCGAAGGTGCTGGCCTTCTCCGCCTCGCGCTGGATGATCTCCACGCGCTTGGCCGCGGCGCGCGACGACTCCTGGAGCTGCTGCGCCGCCAACTGCGTCTCGTGCAGCGCCACCGCCTGCTGCGACACCGCCTCGTTCTGCTCCACGGCCGTCTCGGTCAACTGCGTGGCGGCGGCCTCCAGTTGCTCGGCCGACCCCTTCAGCGCCATCAGCAGCGAGCGCAGCTGCGACATCATCTCCATGAAGGACGCGGCCAGCCGGCCAATCTCGTCCTGCGAGCGCACCTCGAGCGTGCCCCGGAAGTCACCCTCCGCCACCACCCGCTCCGTGGCCGCGGTCAGCTCCCGCAGCGGCCCCGTCATCCGCCGCACCAGCAGGAAGATGGCGCCACCCGCGCCCAGCGCGGTGAACAGCCCCAGCGAGACGATGAGCCACACCGCCGCCCCGAACCGCGACGCCTCCGTGCGCTCGTCCCGCGCCAGCACCAGCTCCAGCCCGCCGCCCAGCGACTGCCGCGCCACCCGGAAGCGGGAGTCCTCCACCTCCACCCGGCCCTGCGCCTCCACGCCCTCCGCGTCCACCACCGCCAGCAGCGTGTCCGGCGACACGGTGTCCATCGACCGCGCCACCACCCGCGGCCCCGTCCGCAAGAGCAGCTCCACGCCCCGCTGCTGCCGCAGGTCCTTCAGCGGCGCGTCGTCGAACTTGCTGCCCAGCACCACGTAGCCCAGCCGGCGCCCGTCCTGCTCCACCGGCCGCGCCACCACCCAGAACGGCGTGGGGCCCACGAAGAGCACCCCCGGGGCGTCCGTCTTCACCCGCTCCGCGAGCGAGTCCACCTGCTCCGTGAAGCTGCCCGCCAGCGGCCGCCCCGAGGCGTCCGCCACCAGCATCAGCTCCACGGAGACGACGCCCTGCTGGACCTTCGCGAACGCGCGCAGCGCCTCCAGGTCCACCGGCGCGCCGGACAACAGCCCGCGCAGGCGGGGATCCGCCGTCAGGCTGCGCATGAGGACCCTCAGCGTCCGGGCCTCCTGGGCCACCAGGCGGCTCCAGGCGGACTCGTCCTGCGAGAGGGCAAGGGCCAGCTCCGAGTTCATCCGGGAGCGCAGCACGACGCCCGTGAACGTCACGCACAGCGCGGTGAGGGCCAGGATGACCAGGGTGATGGCCGCGGTCAGTCGAGCGGCAAGGCTATGCGTCATGCGCTGCGATGTCGGACGAAGCGGGGGAAACGGCGAGGCCGGGAAAGCCCAGGGTGGCCACCCTACCGCATCCCTCGCGCATTGCGCAGTATGGCGAGGATGACCCGGCACTCCCGGTATGACCCGCCCCGCGAGGTGGAGCGGGCGCCACCCCGCCTCATGCGTCCGCGACGCGCAGCACGACCGCGGTGATGTTGTCCTTGCCTCCGGCCTCGAAGGCGTCCGCCACCAGCGTGTCGCACATCTCGCGCGCGGAGGAGAGCGTCAGGCGGCGCGACAGGCCCTCCAGGCCCAACGGCTCGTAGAGGCCATCCGAGCACAGCACGAAGACGTCGCCCGGCTGCATCTGGAGCCGCTGGAGCGTGGGCTCCGCGTTGTCCGTGCCGAGCGCGCGGGTGATGAGGTGCCGCCAGTTGGACGCGCCACCCGGCGGCTCCATGCCGACGTCCTTGAGCTCCTCGAGGAACGAGTGGTCACGCGTCAGCGGCTCCAGCTTCCCTCCGCGAAGGCGATACAGGCGGCTGTCGCCCACGTGCGCCACCGCCGCGCCGGCGGGCCCCAGCGCCACCGCGACCACCGTCGAGGCCATCTCGCTCAGCCGGCCCACGCGCTGCGCCTGGAGGTTGCGCTGCGCCAGTTGTGAGCACGCGGCCAGCAGGTTCTCCTCCCGCGACCGGCGTGGATCCGCGACCTCGGGCCAGGCCGCGTCGGAGTCACGCTCCCAGCGGTGCCCCAGGCCCACGAACGTGTCCACCACGCACCGGCTGGCGACCTCGCCGCCCTCCTGCCCTCCCAATCCGTCGGCCACCACGTACAACCCCAGCTCCGGCTGGACACAGAAAGAGTCCTCGTTGTGGGGCCGGCGACCGATATGGGTCTGTCCCGCGCTGTCGATACGCAGCATCACACTGCCTCCTCGTACCGCTTCCTCCAGCAAGCTGGAGGCCAGCCCCCATCCCCAGGTGGGCGCCCACTACGGATACCTCTCTTTGTGCGATGGCTGTGACGTGAGTGCCATTGGACCTCGGCGCCACGCGCGTCCCCGTTCGGTGGTCGACGTTGCAAAGCGCCGCATCCGGGGCGCATGTCGGGTTCGTGGGGTTGCGGCCCCACACCTGAGGAGGGCGCTCATCATCCCACCAGGTGGACTGCCGCCAGGAGGACGCCGCTGGCAACTTCCGCCGTGCCCCGACGACAATACGGATGCAGCCCGAAGTGTGTCCGCCGCCCCGAGGTGACGCATGACGTCCATCCGCCGCCTGTCCTCGAGCATCCTGTCGTCGCTGCGCCGCACGTCGCTCGACGTGGACACGTCCGTGTCGCCCCTGACGAAGCAGGAGGCGCTCCAGCCGGTGACGAAGGTGCGGCGCGGCTTCGCGGACGAGAGCGACTTCCAGGCGGAAGGCACGGACGGAGCGGACGCGCTGCTCGCCTCGCTGGACACGGACGGGCTCGACGAGGCGAGCCCCCGGCGCGACCTGGAGCACGCGTCCCTGCGCGTGTTCTCCGGAGAGAGTTCCTTCGAGTCCGCCGCGCCCCGCTACGCGCAGCGGCTGGGCGCGCAGCTCCCCTCCTCGTCGAGCGCGCCCCGGGAGTCGGCGGGAGCCCTGACGGGCGCGGCCTCGCGGCGCGGCGCCAACGTGCCGGACGCGGGTGACATCCTCTCCGCGGACGACGCCGCCTGGGAGCTGCAGCGCCTGGACACATCTAACAGCGCCGCCGTCGACCCGGAGGATCTGCTGTCGATGCTGGGGGCGCCGAGCCCCTCGGGCCGGGCGGAGTCGGGGCTGGACCTGGACCGGGACTTCTTCGAGGACGGCGTGGAGTCGCTCTCCGCCCAGGGAGCGGACTGGCTCCCACCCGAGGTGCGCCCCGCGGGCCCCGAGGAGTTCCTGGCGGACACGAGCGACCTGGGCGACATGGTCCCGGAGGAGCCGGGACCGGCGGACGCGGCGTTCGCGGGCGTGCTCGGCTCGCTGGCGGCCAACCCCGTCGCGGCCAGCGTCCCCGCGGTCAGCGCGCTGTCGGCGCAAGGCGTGGACGTGGTGGCGCAGACGCGGCAGCCCCAGGACACATGGGCGCCCCAGGCGGATCCCCGCCGGCTCGCGGCGGCGCGGATGCTGGGCGGCCCCATCCTCGACGACGTCTCCCCGGCGTCCTCGGACGCACTTGCGTCCGAGCAGGACGCACGGGTGTTCGAGCGCTGAGCCTCGGCGGGGTCCTTCCGCACGGGAAGGTCACCCGGCACGAGGTGTCCACCTTGGGGCGAAACCGCCCGCGCGCCCGGAGAGGGGCGGCGCCTCCCGACACGTCAGGGAGGAGGCTTGCCGCCTCCCTCGCCCTGCCTCCCCGCGAGGAGCAGGTCGAGCGGAGGCCCGGCACCTCCGGACATGTCAGGGAGGAGGCTTACCGCCTCCCTCGCCCGGCCTCCCCGCGAGGAGCAGGTCGAGCAGAGGCCCGGCGCCTCCGGACACGTCAGGGAGGAGGCTTGCCGCCTCCCTCGCCCTGCCTCCCCGCGAGGAGCAGGTCGAGCTGCTGCTGGGCGTCGATGACGTCGCCGGTGTACTCGCCGATGTAGCGGCGGCGCACCTCGCTCTGCCACTCGTCGGGGGAGAACGACGACGCCGGGTACTCGTGCGTGGTGTGGACGTCGCCGCGCAGCGTGGCCATCAGCTCGCGGTCCGGGTCCCCCGACTCCTTGAGCAGGAAGCCCTCCACGTCGCGCAGCTTCAGCGGGAAGGCGGGCCCCTCGTCGTGGATGAGCTTGCCGAAGACGGTGAGCTTCACCTCCTGCGAGCCCTCCTTCAGCTCCTCGTTGAAGGAGATGTGCGCGAACGGCTCGCCGCCTTCCGCGTCCACGCGACCCGCCACCACGTACCGCCCCGCCTTGCGCACGTTGATGCCCAGGTAGAGCATCAGCGAACCGTCCGTGACCTCCTCGCGCACCTTGCCGGTGAAGGTCGCCGGCGGTGAGGGCGTATAGAGGATATCCATGAAGGCCGTGCCCTCCGCCCGGTCCGAGCGCACCACCACATCCACGCGCAGCGTGCCGGAGAACAGCGGGAAGCCCTGCTTCGCCGGCTGGAACCGCCCGGTGAACACGCCATCCCCGGCGAGCGCGTCACCGCCGATGCCGTCGTCCGTGAAGGTCACCGGCACCGCGGGCACCGCGCCCGCGCCATGGATGTACTCCGACTCGTGCGCGGAGGCGGACAGCACCTGGCAGGGCCGGGACTGCCGCTGGGCGTCCTCGCAGGACACGAAGAAGTGCACCACCTCCTCGCCCACCACGAACACCCGGTCCTGCTTGAGGCGCAGTTGCACGTCCGCGTGCTCGCGGCTGAGCGGACGCAGGCGCTCCGGCTCGGCCAGCGTCGTCTGGTCCGGGTGCTCCCGGATGGGCCGGGACTGCGGCGGATAGCGCGTGGCGGCGACGTAGGACTCCAACGTCCGCTTCGCGCGCTCCAACCGCTGGCGCCACAGGTCGATCTGCGCCTGCCGTTCCCGCTCCTTCTCCGAGGGCACCGGAGCGCCATCCGCCCCGGCCGGGTGTGGTGCCCCCATGGCGGAGGCACCCGCGGAGCCACTCCCACCCGCCGCCCTGGGCGAGACATCCACCGTCGTCGCGACCGGGACACCCGGGGCCGCGGAGGCGGGCTCCACCTCGGCGCCCTCCCGGGCGTCCCCGCCCCGTAGCCCCCACCATCCCACGGCCCCCAACACCACGAAGAGGGACAGGAGGACCCACCCGGCGCGACGCGCACGGGAGGCTGCGGAGGAGACGGGGCCAGTGGATGTCATGGTGCTTCAGCGCGAGCGACGGGCTCAGTAGGCGTACTTCACCACGTCCTCGCGGACCTTGGCGACGATGCCACCCCAGTTGCCGTTGGCGTAGTGGTTGAAGGCCTCGCCGTCGTCGCGCAGCGACACGGAGTGGAAGCTCCACTTCGCGCGACCGTCGCTCGTCTTCGACGTGCCGGTGGTGAGCGTCCCGCCGCAGAACCAGTCGCCCGGGTTGCACTGCGAGCTGCCGGAGCTGCCGGAGACACCGCCCGTCGAGTGGTAGGCCACCGCCTCGTCGTCCTGGCCCGGGAGGACCCCCGAGTAGAGCGTGCCCTTGGCGCCGGCGAACATGTAGAACCAGACGTTGCGGGTCGCGTTGTGGTCGTACATCGCGCGGGCCGTGGTGGTGACGAGGTCGCTCACCAGCGGCTCGTTCATCGCCCACTCACCGATGTCCGCCAGCTCGCTGCCGCCGCCCGCGCCCGACGCGACGTTCACCCACTTGATGTTCCAGCCCGTCTGGGTGGTGCCGTCGCTGTTGCCACAGACGCCGCTGGCGTTGGGCGTCGCGTTCTTCTTGTACCGCGCGCTCGTTCCGTACAGCGCCAGCGCGTAGCCGATCTGCAGGTCACCAGCGCTGTGCGCGGCGACGTAGCACCAGTTGTTGCCGGTGCAGAAGCAATCCAGCGCGTTGCGGATGCGCTCGTTCTGCCCGCCGACGCGCTCCTTGCCGTTCCAGTTCACCGCCTTCTTGTTCACACCCGCCGCGGTGCTGGCCGGACCCCAATAGCTGAAGTCGTCATAGTTGCCCGCCTTCGTGGTTCCACCGTTCCGCCCGTGGATCCACAGCGTGTAGTTGGTGGCGGCGGCCTCGGTGCCAACCATCAACGTCGCGGCGGCAATCGCCGTGCCGATCAGCTTCTTCATCTTTGAGCGCCTCCAGCTCGAGGTGGGGAGAGCCCCGCAGGGTAGGGGGACCAGACGGGGGAGCGCTCACTCTAGGGCGGCAGGGTGTAAAAGGTCGAGGACACGGAAACCGTGCGGCCAGGATGGACCTGACGCATCGCGTCGCCCTCTGTCGTGTGACGTCGCGGCAACGACGGCTCCCGTCACCCTCCCGAGCCGCGGGTGTCGGATACGAAACGTTCCAGTCGCACCAGGGCGTCCGGCAGGTTGGAGCGGCCCAGGCCCAGCCGGAAGTGATTGCCCGGGAAGTCGTAGACGTCACCGGGTAGCAACAGTACCCCCTCGCGTTCGACGAGCGCCTGGGCGAAGCGGGCCACGGGCTCGTCGCGCAGCAGGCGTGGGAAGGCGACGCTGCCGGCGCGGGGGCGCACCCACTGGAAGGTGTCCGCGTGGCGCGCGAAGAACGAATCCAACAGCGCGAGGTTCGCGGCGAGCAGCGCGCGGCTCCGCTCGAGCACGCGCGCCTTCGCGCGCAGGGCGATGAGGGCGAGCACCTCCGCGGGCGCGGCGTTGCAGATGGTCGTGTAGTCCTTGTAGGCCATGCACCGGCGCAGCACGTCCGCGTCGCGGCTGGCGAGCCAGCCCACGCGCAGGCCCGCGAGGCCGAAGGCCTTGGACATGACGCCCAGGCTGAAGGCGCGTGGCGACACCGACGCGGCGGGCGGCAGCGTGTCGCGCGCGTCGTGCTCCAGCAGGCGGTACACCTCGTCGGACAGCAGGTGGATGCCGCGCTCGTCGCACAGCGCGCACAGCGCCTCGAACGTGGCCCGGTCCGGCAGCGCGCCGGTGGGGTTGTGCGGGAAGTTCACCACCACCACGCGCGTGCGCGGCGTGAGCGCGCGGCGCAGGGCGTCCAGGTCCAGCGCCCAGCCGTCCTCCTCGCGCAGCGGCAGGAGCGTGACGTCCGCGCCCGTGGCGCGCGCCACCTCGTACAGGGACTGGTAGCCCGGCCAGGTGACGACCGCGTGGTCGCCCGCGCCCAGCAGCACGTTCATCAGCACGAAGACGGCCTCCTGCGCGCCGGCGAAGGTGAGCACGTCGTCGGGCGAGAGGCCGGGGTAGAGGGCGGCAATCTCCTCGCGCAGCGCGGGCAGGCCGGTGGACTCCGTGTAGCCGAGCGTCAGCGCGTCCCAGCGCGCCTGGCCATCCGGGTCGGCGAGCGCCAGCAGGTCCTTCATCCGCCAGCCCTCGATGTCCGAGGAGCACAGCAGGTAGGGCGCGGAGAACTCCCAGCGCGCGAAGTACCGCTCCAGCTTGAAGTCGGGGATGCGCATGGGGTGACTGTCTGCCCTCTCGCCGCCCGGGCGTCCAGCGCCCCGGCGACTCCCCCACGTCCCACCGGGCGGGCGGCCGGGACGCCCCCGGACGTCCGGAGCGCGGCGGGGGATGCATAGCTTCTGAGGCGACCTCTGAAGCCGACCCACGCGAGGAAGCCCGCATGCCCACGCACGACCTCCCCCTCACGCTGCTCGACCCGGATGGCGGGTGGATCAACGCCCCCGTCCATGTCTCGGAGTTGGACGAGCTGCCCGTGCTGCTCCACTTCTTCTCCATGGCCACGGACGCCAAGGCCAGCGACTTCGACGCGCTCGAGCGCTACCGCCAGGAGTTCGGCCCGCGCGGGCTGCGCGTCATCGGCGTGGACGTCACCCACTCCGCCCGGGAGCTGCGCGACACCAACGCGGTGGAGGCCTTCGCGCGCAAGCACGGCCTGGACTACCCCATCGCCGTGGACGACGGCTCCATGGCGCAGGCGTACGGCGTGAAGGAGACGCCCGCCTGGCTCCTCTTCGACGCGGACGGCCGGCTGCGCCACCACTTCCAGGGCCAGGACGCCGCGCGGCGGGTGCGGCCCGCGCTGGAGCGCTTCACCCAGTACGACACCTCCGCGGCGGCCCCGGCCCCCGCGCACTGACCGCCCGCCTCCGGCGGGACGAAGGAGCCCCCATGGCCGACAGGCGCAAGGACAGACAGGCGCGGCGCTTCTCCCCGGGCACGCTGGTGGCGGCCGGCATCGGCGCGGCGCTGGGACTGGGCCGCGCGCTGCGCTCCCGCTACTCGTTCCGGGACCGCACCGTGCTCATCACCGGCGGCTCCCGCGGCCTGGGGCTGGTGCTCGCGCGCCAGCTCTCGAGGCAGGGCGCGCGGGTGGCCCTGTGCGGCCGCGAGGAGGCGTCGCTCGAGCGCGCCCGCGAGGAGCTGGAGCGCGAGGGCGGCGAGGTGCTCGCCCTGCCCTGCGACGTGCGCGACGAGGTGCAGGTGGAGGCCGTGGTGTCCGCCCTCCACGAGCGCTGGGGCGGCGTGGACGTGCTCGTCAACAACGCGGGCGTCATCCAGGTGGGGCCGCTGGAGTCGATGACGCTGGAGGACTTCCGCGACGCGGTGGACACGCACCTGTGGGGCGCGCTGTACACCACGCTCGCGGTGCTGCCGGAGATGAAGCGGCGGGGCGAGGGCCGCATCGTCAACATCGCCTCCGTGGGCGGGCGCGTGAGCGTGCCGCACCTGGTGCCCTACTCCGCGAGCAAGTTCGCGCTGGTGGGCCTGTCGGACGGCTTGCGCGCGGAGCTGCGCCAGGACGGCATCCGGGTGACGACGGTGTGCCCGGGGCTGATGCGCACCGGCAGCCCGCTCAACGCGCGCTTCAAGGGGAGCCACGAGGGCGAGTACGCGTGGTTCTCCGTGAGCGACTCGCTGCCGGGCCTGTCCGTGAGCGCCGAGCGCGCCGCGCGCCTCGTCCTGGCCGCCGTGCGGCGGGGTGACGCGGAGGTGCTGGTGGGGTTGCCCACGCGGCTGGCGGTGTGGGGCCGGGCGCTGGCGCCGGAGCTCACCGCGGCGGTGCTGGCGTGGGCGAACCGGCGCCTGCCCCAGGGCAGCGGCCAGGACCGCTTCGCGGGCGCCGACAGCCAGACGCCCCTCACCCGCTCCTGGCTCACGGAGCTGTCCCGGCGCGCCGCCGAGCGCAACAACGAGACGGACGTGCCGCTGCACTGACGCCGCGGCGCGCGCGAACTCAGTCCTGGGCCATCTCCATGGCCCAGTGGCCGCGGTGCTCGTACGCCAGGGCCAGCTGCTCGCGCAGCGCGGAGAGCATGCGCGTGTTGCCGTCCTGCTCGTAGCCCTTCAGCGCCTCCTGGCAGCGGGGCACGCGCGTCAGGAACTCCTTCAGCGCGTCCACCGTGAGCGTCTTCACGAACATGCCGTAGCCCAGCTTCTCCAGGTACAGCGCGTTGACGACCTGCTCGAACTGGCCCTCCAGGGGGATGCTGAGCATGGGCTTGCGCAGGTACACCGCCTCGCTCATCAGCGTGTAGCCACCGCTGGCCACCACGCCGCGCGCGGTGCGCAGGTCGTCGATGAAGCCCTTCTCGCTGAAGGGCCGGTACGTCAGGTTGCCGTCGACGAGGTCCTCGGTGAGGTCGCGGCGCAGCCCGTACACCCGGCAGGGGATGCCCGCGGCCTTGAGGATGTCCGGCAGCGCCGTGTTGGTGGTGGACGTCTGGTACACCAGCAGGTGCTCGCCCGGCTCGGACTTCGCCTCCAGGATTTCGGGCCGGAGGATGGACGGCGCCAGCGTGGTGCGGCGCTTGCGCAAGGGCGGGTAGAAGAACGAGGTGACCAGGTAGTGGAAGGCCCCGGGCAGCTTCGCCTTCACGATGGCGCGCGAGGTCTCGAAGCTGTCCTCGTACCCGGCCAGCAGCGCCGGGTCGTGCTGGCAGCGGTTGATGACCTGCATGTTGTCCACGCTGATGACCGGCAACCGGTGGGCGCGGGCGAACAGGTAGCTGAACGTCTCGAAGTCGCTCACCACCACGTCCGGCTTGAACTCGTCGACCAGGTCGAAGTAGCGCCGCACGTTCTGCGGCCAGCCCGTCACCGCGCCGGTGAGGTTCTGCAGCACCGTCTGCCACTTCTTCACCGAGTTGCCCTCGTACGCGAGGGTCAACCCCCAGATGCCGTGCACGTTCTGGAACCGCTTCGCCAGGTAGTCCTGGGCGCGGCCGGAGACGACGATGTGGACCTCGTGCTCCTGCGTCAGCGCCTCGAGCAGCACGCGCGAGCGCGTCGCATGGCCCATGCCTTCGCCGACGACCCCGTAGAGGATTCGCATGTCCCCGAGCATACGCGCCCGCCCGCCGCCCGTTGAGCCCGCCCGCCTCCCGCGGCTATAGCGTCTGCTGCCCATGTCCACGCCGCCCGAGCCACCACGCAAGCCTTCCCTGCCCCGCGCGGCGGCCGTCGGCCTCTGCGCCGGACTGGTGCTGGGGGGCCTGTACCTGCTCGGCACCGGGCTGCACGGCCTGTTCGGCGCCCCGGACTGCGCGGACCTCACCGGCCCCCAGTGCGACCTGCTCCGGCAGACCCACCGGGAGCTGGGCCGCGTCCAGACGGGCTTCGGCGCCGGGCTCGTCTCGCTCGGCGCCGCGCTGTTCGTCCTCCTACGCCGCCATGCGTCATCCCCGCCCGCGGGCGGCCCCTGACTGCTCACCCGTCCACGCTCGGCGCGGCGCTCGGGGCCCCCTCCCCCCCGACGCCCTTCGACCAGTCAACCCGCCGGGTTAGAAGCATTGGCGGCGCGGCGTAGCCCGGCTAATTAGTTGTGGCCTGAGCATTAGGTTTAGGAGTAGGGAGCGGCCCATGCAGCTCGAGTCCCTGAAGATGTTCTGCGACGTGGTGGAGACCGGCTCGTTCTCGCGCGCGGCCCAGCTCAACCACGTGACGCAATCCGCGGTCAGCCAGCAGATTCGCGCGCTGGAGAACCGCTATGAGCAGAAGCTCCTGTCGCGCAGCGCCCGGCAGGTGACGCCGACGCCGGCGGGCGAGCGGCTGTTCCGGGGGTGCAAGGAGATCCTCGCCCGCTTCTCCGAGGTGGAGCAGGAGATTCGCGAGCAGGCGACGGAGGTCGCCGGCACCACGACGGTGTCCACCATCTACTCGGTGGGGCTGCACGAGCTGAACGCGGTGCAGAAGCAGCTGCTCAAGTCGCACCCCAAGGTGAACATGCGCCTGAACTACCGGCGCAACGACCAGGTGTACGACGACGTCATCCTGGGCGCGGCGGAGATTGGCATCGTCGCCTACCCGCAGCCGCGCGCGGGCGTGGACATCCTCCCGTTCCGCGACGACAAGCTCGCGGTGGTCTGCGCGCCCGGCCACGCCTTCGCCACCAAGCAGAAGGTGACCCTCACCGCGCTGACCGGCGTGCCCTTCATCGCGTTCGACCGGGAGGCCCCCACGCGCAAGGCGCTGGACCGGCTGTTCCGCGAGAAGAACATCGACATCACCCCGGTGATGGAGATGGACAACGTGGAGACCATCAAGCGGGCGGTGGAGATGGGCCTGGGCGTGGCCATCCTCCCCATGGCCACCGCGCTGGGCGAGGTGAAGGGCGGCTCGCTGGTGGCCAAGCCCATCGCCGAGGGGCCCGTGTCGCGGCCCATCGGCCTGCTCATCCGCAAGGGCAAGTACCTGGACCGCGCCTCCGCCGCCGTGCTGGAGGCCTTCAAGGCCGCGGCCAACCTGCCTCCCACCGACGACGCCTGAGTCCGCGTCGTCGGCGGTGACGTGGCCCGCCTCAGTAGAGCTTGCGCAGGCGGGCCGCGAAGAAGCCGTCGTACCCCTCCGGCCCGGGCAGCGTGCGCAGGTACGCCTGCGTCAACGGCAGCTTGAGGCCGGGCAGCACGGGCGGCTCCGCCGTCCACTCGGGATGGCTGCGCAGGAACATCTCCACCTGGTCCTGCCCCTCCTGCGGCTCCGCCGTGCACACCGCGTACACCAGCAGCCCGCCGGGGGGCACCGCCTCCTGGCAGTTCTCCAGGATGCGCCGCTGGAGCGCCGCCAGCCGGGAGATGTCCTCCTCCTTGCGGCGGTAGCGCAGCTCCGGGTGCCGGCGCAGCGTGCCCAGCCCCGAGCACGGCGCGTCCACCATGAACGCGTGGAACTCGCCCCACGCCTCCGGGAACGGCTCCGCCGCGTCGTGCGCGAAGGACTTCAGCCGCGGGGTGAGGCCCAGGCGCTTCGCCTCGCCTTCGATCTTCCGGAGCTTGTGCGCGTGCAGGTCCACCGCCACCACGTCGTGGGACTGGGCCAGGTGACACGCCTTCCCGCCGGGCGCAGCGCACGCGTCGAGCACGCGCGCCGACTCCGGGATGGCGCCGTAGACGCCCACCAGCTGGGCGGCCTCGTCCTGCACCTGCCACAGGCCCTCCGCGTAGCCATAGACGTCCTCCACGCGGCCCACCGGCGGCAGGACGATGCCCAGCGGGGAGAGCGTCGCCGCCTTCGCGTCCACCCCCACCTCTTGCAACTGGGCGAGCAGCGCGTCGCGCGTCACCTTCGCGGTGTTGGCGCGGATGACCACCGGCGGGGACTGGTTGTCCGCCACCAGCATGGCCTCCGCGCGCTCGCGGCCGAACTGGCGCAGCCAGCGCTCCACCAGCCACTGGGGATGGCTCTCGCGCACGGACAGGTGGTGGGCCACCTCCGACGCGGGCGGCAGCGGCGGGCCGGGCAGGCCCGCCAGCTTGCGCAGGATGGCGTTGACGAAGCCGGTCGCGCGGGTGAGGCCCACCTCCTTCAGCGCCTGCACCGTCTCCGCGACGGCGGCGCGCGCGGGCACGCGGGTGTGGAACAACTGGTACGCGCCGATGCGCAGGGCCGCGAGCACGCGGTCCTCCATGGCGTCCAGCTTGCGGTCCGCGAAGCGGGTGATGGCGTAGTCCAGCGCGAGCTGCCGGCGCGTGGAGCCGTACGCCAGCTCCGTGACGAGCCCCGCGTCGCGAGGGTCCTTCAGCGGTGACTCGGACAGCATCGTGTCCAGCACCACGTTGAGGTAGGCGTCCGTCGCGCGGACGCGCGCCAGCACGAGGATGGCGAGTGCGCGGGGATTCATCCTTCGTCGAGCCGGGTCATCAGGTCCACGAGCTGCTCATCCGACAGCCGCGTCGCGGGAAGGTGGGACAGGGTGAGGCGCAACAGGCTTTCCTCCAGGAGTTCGCGCTGGCCCTGCTCCGCCGGGGCTCCGCGCTGGACGGCCTCGTAGCGCGTGCGCGCCCAGGCCGCCAGGGCCTCGTCGCCGAGCGTGCCCGACAGCCGCTCGGACACCTTCTGCCGCACCAGCGCGCGGGTGAGCAGGTCGGACGTCGTCGCGGCGCCGCCCCTCGCGCCCCGCCCCAGCGTCTTCGTCGGCCGAGGCTCCGCGTCCGCCTTCTCCGGCGGGGGCGCCACGCGGCCCAGCGTCTTCACGGACGCGCCCGGCCCCTTGGCCGGCGCCTTCGACGGCACCAGCGCGAGCGGGGCCTTCTCCGTGGACTTCGCCGGGGCCCTGCCCAGGGACTTGCCGGCCCCCTTCGCCGGGGCGGGCGCCACGACGGGCGCCTTCTTGCGCCCCAACGTCTTCGACGGCCCGGGCGTGAAGAGGCCGCTGGCGAACGTCTCCAGGGCCTGGAGGTAGGGGTCGAAGCCGCCCGTGGCGCCGTGGACCTGGAGGACGCAGGCCTCCGCCACCACGGACTCGCGGGCGGGCGGGCGCAGCATCACCTCGATGGCGGGCAGCCCCACCGCCTCCAGCGCCTCCTTGAGCGCGTACGAGCCGAAGAGGCCCGCGGGGTTGACGATGACGCCGTCCACCGCCTCGCGCTGCTCGGCCAGCGTGTCCAGCAGGACGCCCTCGTGGTTGGACTGGAGCACCTCCAGCTCCACGCCCAGCTCCCGCGCCCGCGCCCTCAGCGCGGCATCCAGGTCCGACAACGTCCCTCCGGGCACGCCGTCGCGCACGCCCAGCAGTGGGAGGTTCGGCCCATGCAACACCAGCAGTCTCATGCCCATCCGCCTGTACTCGAAGAACCCATCCCGTCGCTAGACACCGAACGGCTGGCTGCCGGACGCGACCCTGTTGCCCGAGAGGAACTCCACCGCCTTCATGACCCGCTTGCCCTCCGGCTGGATCTCCAGGAGCACGAGCGAGCCCTCCGCGCACGCCACCTCGATGCCCTCCGGGCCCGCCGACAGCACCGTGCCCGGCGCGCCCTGGCCCTCGGCCACCCGCACACGGTGCACCTTGAGCAGCTTGCCGCCCAGGGTGGTGAAGGCGCCGGGCCACGGCGTGAAGGCGCGCAGGCGCCGCTCCAGCGCCACGGCGGAGCGGGTGAAGTCCAGCCGCCCCTCGTCCTTCTCGATGATGGGCGCCAGCACCATGCCCTCCGACGGCTGCGCCACGGGCTCCAGCTCGCCCCGCAGGTACGCGGGCAGGGACTCGCGCAGGAGGTCTCCGCCCAGCGCGGCCAGCTTCGGGTAGAGCGACGCGCTCGTCTCGTCCGGGGCGATGGGCAGCCGCTTCATCGCCAGCACCGGCCCGGTGTCGAGCCCCTCGTCCATCACCATCAGCGACACGCCCGTCTCCGCGTCGCCATGCGCGATGGACCACTGGATGGGCGCGGCGCCCCGGAAGCGCGGCAGGAGCGAGCCGTGAACGTTGACGCAGCCCTTCGCGGGCAGGTCCAGGATGTCCTTGGGGAGGATGCGCCCGTAGGCCGTCACCACGCAGATGTCGGGCGCGAACGGGCGCAGCGCCTCGACGAAGGGCGGCGTGCGCAGCTTCGCGGGCTGGAGGACGGGCACGCCGCGCGACAGCGCCAGCTCCTTCACCGGCGGCGCCGTCACGGTGTTGCCCCGGCCCTTGGGCTTGTCCGGCTGCGTGACGACGGCCACCACGTCGCCGATGTCGAAGCACGCCTCGAGCGAGGACACGGCGAAGTCGGGGGTGCCCATGAAGATGATGCGGGGTCTGCTCATGTTCCTGCGGTTCTCCTGTGGCGCTCGACTCAGGCCACGGACTTGAAGGTGCTACCTGTCGGATTGTCCACTGCCTGACGCTTGCGGGCGTGCAGCGCCGACAGCGTTTCCAATGCCTCGCGCGCCTCCGGCGTCGTGGCCACCGGCTTCAGCGCGGCCAGGGCGGACTCCAGGGCGTGCGCCTCGTCCGCCTCGCGCTGGCGGATGCGATCCACCGCCTCGCTGAAGCGGTCGAAGAAGCGCTTCAGCTCGTCCTTGCGCCGCAGCGGGCGCAGCCGGGGATAGCGCCCCGCGGCGAGCGCCGCGACATAAAGACTCATGACGTGGACGGGCCCCGCCACCCGGTGCGTGAAGAGCAGCCCGAAGAGGCCCAGCAACACCGCGAGCCCCAGCGCCCCCACCCCCGTCAGCCACAGCAGGGATGCCCCTCCCTCCACGCCCGCACGCACCGCGGACAGGTGGAGCTGGTACGCCAGCCCGCCGAACACGCCCACGCTGACCGCGCCGATACCGGCCAGCAGAAGGATGTACTTGAGCTGGAATTCGCGGTCGAGGAGGTACGTCCGGCGGGTGTACCCCGGACGCGACGGCCTTTGAATGTCGTCGGACATGTCGTTGACCAGCGTACCCCAGGTGACCCGGGTGGTTTGATTCCTTCGTGACAGGAGGTTTACGACGCCAGACAGGACAACCCCGCAGACGCATTGGAGACTGCATGAGCCGCTCTCTCGCAGCGTGGTGTGCAGCTGTCGTGTTCATCTGTCTGGCAGGCTGCAAAGGCGACTCCGCCACCCCCGACTACTGGGAAGCGAACCTCCAACAAGCCCGGCGCGCGGAGGACCGCGTCCGCCTCATCGAGGCGATGCGGAAGTCCGGGAAGGTGAACGAGACCTTCCTGCCCATGCTGCACGAGCAGCTTGCGAGCGAGCGCAAGCCGGAGGTGAAGGCGGCGCTGGCGCGGACGCTGGAGGACCTGCACCACGTCTCCTCGGTGGAGCCCTTGAAGGCGGCGCTGGACCCGGCCGCGGCGGACATGTCCTCGCAACTGGCGAACAAGGCGATGGTGACGGCGCTGGGCACCATCGGTGACGCGCGCGCGGTCCCGGCGCTGGTGCCGCTCCTGCGCTCGAAGGACAACTACACGCGCATCGAGGCCATCCGCGTACTCGGGACGATGCGGGCGAAGGAGGCGGTGGACTCGCTCATCGCCCTCGCCGCCGACGACAGCGTGGAGCCCTTCCTCAACAAGAAGGCCATCGAGGCGCTGGGGCACATCGGCGACGCGAAGGCCGCGCCCACGCTCATCCGCATGCTGACGAAGGAGCGCAAGGGCAAGTCCTTCTATGTGGAGAGCAGCTTCGCGCTGTTCCAACTGGGCCAGCCCGCGGCGGACGCGCTGCTGCCCGCGCTGGAGGGGCGCGACCCGGAGCTGCTCGACTGGGCGAAGAAGAACGGCGTCAACCCGGCCAGCTATCCGATGAAGGCCGCGACGGTGCTGGGCGACCTGCGCGAGAAGCGCGCCGTGGAGCCGCTGCTCAAGCTGCTGGCGTTCCAGCACCCGGAGGCGCAGATCCAGGCGCTGGTGCGGATGCAGGCGGCGGACGCGCTGGGGCGGATGCGGGTGACGGAGGCCATCAAGCCGCTCAGCGCGCTGGTGGCGGAGACGGACACCACGGTGCGCGACGCGTATGTCCGCGCGCTGGTGCGCCTGGGCGGCCGCGACGCGCTGCCCGCGCTGGAGAAGGCGGCGGCGACGGGTGACTGGTATTCGCGCGAGGTGGCGGTGAAGGGCCTGGTCATGCTGGGTGACGCGCGCGAGCAGCCGCTGCTCCAGAAGCTGGCCGCCTCCGAACCCGCGCGCACCGCGGCCGACTGCAAGGCGACGGGCGAGGAGGGCTGCGACGACGTGGCCGCGTTGGGCAAGAAGCGCGCGGAGACCATCACCCAGCACGCCGCGCTGCTGGAGGCCGGACAGAGCTGCGCGGGCAACGCGAGCTGCTGGGCCCAACGGATGGACAAGGCGAGCAAGCCCCTGCTGGAGCGGGCCGCGCTCGAAATCGGTCGCACGGGCAGCGCCGAGCACATGCCCGCGCTGACCTCGCGCCTGGGCGAGCGGGACACGGACGTGCGGCTGGCCTTCATCCTCGGCACGGGCTGGCTCCTGGACGGCTCGCAGGACGCGGTGAAGAAGCTGAAGGAGACGGCGCTGCCGTCGCTGCGCAAGCAGCTCCTGGACGAGCAGGGCGTCACCCAGCTCGTCACCGTCAACGAGGACCTGCGGCGGCTGCTGGCCCGGCTCGAGAGCACCTGAGCCACGCGGCGCCCTTCCACGGCTTCGTCGCGCGCGCCGAGGACCCCACGGCGCGCGCCGTGCCTCAGGATGCCAGGTGGGGCGCCACGCGCTCCGTGGCGTTGTGGAGCACGGTGAGCTGGCGGAGCAACCGGTCCATCTGGGCGTGGGAGAGCGGATCCCCCACGCTCGGCGTCTTCGTGGGCGGCAGCGGCGTGGGCTTGCGCCGGTGCTCCACCGCCAGCGCCAGGTCCTCCAGCGCGCTCCCCGCGTAGCTGACCACGCCCGACAGGTCCTGCGTCTCGTGCCACCGGCGGCTGGCGGCCAGCGCCGTCACCGCGGCGCCGAAGCGGCGCGCGTAGGCGAGCAGCGCCATCACCGGCTCCAGTTGCCGCGACGGGCCACGCCACTCGGTGAGCAGGCGCTGGAAGGACGCCTCCGCCGACAGCAGCTCCAACCCCAGCTTCCGCCGCGCCTCGCGCACCTCCGGCTCCGAGTCCGAGCGGGCCCTCGCCACGCTCAGCAGGTACTCGCGGTCGGCCCGCAGCGCGCTGGCCACCTGCTCGGGGAAGCGCAGGTGTTCGGGGCTGGGCCACAGGAGCCGCGCCCCCACGAGCGCCAGCACCCCACCCAGCAGCGTGTTCGCGATGCGCACCCCCGCCAGCTCCCAGTCGCCCGACTGGATTTCGGCCAGCAGCACCACCGCGGGCGCGAGCAGCACCTGGAACGCGGAGAGGCTCAACGGCTTCACGCTGATGGCGACGGCGAAGAACAGCATGATGGCGCCCAGGATGACGGCCGGGTCGCGCACCAGCACCACCAGCCCCGCCGCCAGCGCGCCGCCCAACAACGTGCCCGCCGCGCGCTGCAGGCCCCGCTCGAAGGTCATCCCCGAATAGGGCTGGAGCACCACGACGACGGTGATGATGACCCAGTAGCCATGGTCCAGCTTCAGCCCGCCCACGAGCGCCGTCGCGAGCGCCGCGATGAAGCCCAGCCGCATCGCGTGGCGGAAGATGACGGAGCTGGGGCTCAGGTTGTCGCGCAGCGGCTCCAGCAACGGGCGCCCCTGGAGCGACGCGGGGTGGGGCCCCACGGGGAGGTCGGACTCCACGGGCCGCCCGTCCTCCAGTCGCTCCGCGACGTCGAGCAACGCGCGCGAGTACTCCCGCATGCGCCCCACCAGCACCTCCGCGTGGGAGTACGCGGCGCGCGCCGCGTCCGACATGCCGCCTTCCGCCACCTGCGCCTCCAGCGCCCTGCGAACGCGTTCGGCGCTCCACTTGGAGGGCTCCGCTTCGCTGGTGTCGCGCTCCAGGGCGCGGGCGATGGCGCGGATGTCCGCCGCCAGCGAGGCCAGCGCGCGCTGCACCTCGGCGCGCAGCGCGTGGTAGCGCGCCTCGCGGGGCGCGACCTCCAGCGTCTCCGGCAGGGCCACCAGCAACGCCAGCAGCGCGTCCACGCCCTCGATGAGGACCAGCAGGTGCTCGCCCCGCCCACTCTCGCCCGCCCTGCCGCGACGCGTGGAGGCCAGCACCGACCGCGCGTCCTCCAGGCACTGCCGCGCGCGCGACTCCCAGTCCACGGTGTCCACCAGCAGCGTGGCGGGCAGCGGTCCCTCGAGGGGCCAGCTCGACACCTCCTCCGCCCGGTCCGACAGCGAGCGGTAGCACCGGGCGATGGCGAAGCGCGCCGGGCGATAGGGCCGCAGCGGCCAGAGCAGGAGCGACAGGAGCATGGACCACGCCCCGCCCAGGATGAACAGGCCGGAGCGGGTCAGCGCGGCGGAGAGGTCCGCGGCGGGCAACGCGAGCGACACCACGGTGTAGTTCGCGAGCACCACGCCCATGAGCCCGGGCGTGTCCCCGTAGGAGCGCGCGAAGCCACACGCCGTCACCCAGACGAGCGTGAGGAGGACGACACCCCAGGTCGGCAGGTGCAGCGCGGAGACGAGCCCCATCGCCGCGCCCAGCACCGTCATCGCCCCCATGGAGAGCGCCCGGTCGCGGTAGGGCCCGCCCCGGTCCACCAGCGTGACGAACAGCGCCGCCAGGCCCACCCACGTCGCGGCGGGCAGGTGTCGCGTGGCGGCGATGACCATGGGGACTCCCACGGCGAGCGCGGCGCGCAGTCCCGCGCCCAGGGCGGGACGGCCGGGCTCCACGCGGAAGAAGGACTCGAAGTGACGCTTGAGGTCGTTCATGGAGCCCGCGGGCCCATCCTTTCAGCCAAGGCCGCCGGGCTCCCCGGTCCACTCCAGCACCCCGGGGCCCGCCGCGGCGCGGAAGCAGTCGCGGAACCACGCCACCGCGAGCCTCGCGGCGGTGGCCCACGCCTCGGGCTCCGGGAAGTTGCGCGTGGCCCCGTCGACGAGCTGGAGCGCCGCCCGGGTGCCAGGGGATAGCGCGTCCCTCACGCGCCGGACGAGCGCCACGCGGTCCTCGTCGTCACCGGCGCCCAGCAGCAGCGTGGGCACGCGGACGTCGGAGACGAGCGCCCCCGCGAGGTCCGGACGCCCCCCGAGCGCGACGACGGCCTGCACGCCCTGGGGCTGATGCGCCGCGGCCACCAGTACGGCGGCCGAGCCCAGGCCCGTGCCGAGGTACCCGACTGGCAGCAGGCTCGAGGACACGTCGCGCTGGAGCCAGTCGCGCGCGACCTCCAGCCGGTGGGCCACGAGTTCGACCTGGGAGCCCGGACGCAGCGTCCAGTCCTCGGCCAGGGACTCGTCCGCGGTGCGCAGCTCCAACCAGAGCGACCCGAGCCCCGCGGCGTGGAGGGCCTCACGGATGAAGCGAGTCCGCCCATCCCTCGTGGACAGGTCGCCTCCCGTCAGCAGCACCAGGCCCGCCACCCGCTCGGGCACCGCGAGCCGCCCAGCAAGCAGCCGCCCGCCCACGCCGACCTCCACGTCCCGCTCGCGCACACGCATCACCACACCTCCAGGAGAGGGCACACCCCACCTGGCAAAGCTGGTGTCCGTGCGCGCCGCCGTCCGCGCCCTCTCGCCTGGATGCAGAGGGGGCCACCGACCAGCCGCCTCGCAAGCACGGGCCACACGCCGCCCATCCACCTCCACGCCCGGATACACCCGCGCCTCCTCGACCCGTACGCCACGCGGTCGCCACGCATGACGTCCGGGAGGTATCCCGCACACGCGCGACTCGCGACGAAATCGCAATCACCTCGTGCGCCGCTGCTTCTGGGCGGAATGAGCCCCACACAGCCGCATCACTTCTGTTCGTGGATGGAGCACACGGGAGGTGCGCCATGAACCGACTCGCCACCGTCCTCGCCCGCTGGGTGCGTGCGCCGGGGCGACGGACCCACCGGTGCACCAGGGACCGAGTCGTCACCGTCGCCGCGCTCTGGATGTGTCGCGCCGGGGCGACGGACCCACCGGTGCACCAGAGACCGAGTCGTCACCGTCGCCGCGCTCTGGATGTGTCGCGCCGGGGCGATGGACCCACCGGTGCACCAGGGACCGAGTCGTCACCGTCGCCGCGCTCTGGATGTGTCGCGCCGGGGCGACGGACTCACCGGTGCACCAGGGACCGAGTCGTCACCGTCGCCGCGCTCTGGATGTGTCGCGCCGGGGCGACAGGCTCACCGGCGCGCCACGTAACGAGTCGTCACTGGCATCGCGCTGTTGCCGGGAGTGCAGAGGCTTCGCCGCGCTCCTCGACGCCGCGTCCCCGAAATGGACGTCCCTGCCAGCGCGACCTCCGCCCCCGAGCGCGAACACGGAGGGCCGCTGCATGAACGTGCCGTGCGTCCGCGTCCGCCGCGACGTCGACCGCGCTCCTGGGCTACCACCGGAGTCCACCTGCGCGGCTCCGAGCCGTGGGCCCCTACCCGACCTCGCGCTCGGGGATGTAGTCCTCGTCCGTGCTCTCGATGTCGTCCTGCTCGGGCGTGGGCGCTTCGTCCTGGAACGAGCTGGGCAGCAGGCTGAAGGGCAGCACCTTGGCGAGCGCCGCGAGCAGCAGGATGCCGCCCGGCGCGGCGAAGATGGCGAGCGCGGGAATCGCCTTCGCCACGTCGATGAGCTGCGCGCGCATGCGCTTGCGCTCATCCGAGGTGAGCGTCTGCCCCCGCGCGGCCTTCGTCAGCAGCACCGCCAGGTCCCCCGTCTCCCGGACCTCCTGCATGAGCCGGTGGAAGTTCTTCTCCAGCGTCTCCTGCATGGTGGCGACCATGTCGTCGCCCATGGCGCTGGCCGCGTCGGACACCGTGAAGACGTCCACCACGGAGCGGTGCCGCGTGTAGAACTCCGCCATCTCCAGCTCGAGCCGGTGCAGCTCCTGCTTCGACACGCTCAGCGCGTCCGCCAGCTCGTCGATGAAGGCCCGCTCGCGCCGCGTGCGCCGCCCGTCCACCAGCGCCGCCAGCAGCGTCTGCTCCAGCAGGAAGTGCCGCATGTCCTGGCCACGCACCCGCCGCACCACGTCCCGCACGCTGCGTCGCCGCTCGAAGGACTGCTTCACCGCCGCCTTCAAGCCGGACGCCATCGCCGCAGGCAGCCGCAGGTCCTCCACCTGCTTGAGGATGGCCCGGCGCGCCAGCGTCCCCGGCTGCCGGTCCACGCACGCCAGCCCCGTCAGCACATCCACCAGCAGCGCCTTCTGCCGCGCCGCGAACTCCAACCGCCGTCGCGCGTGCGCCTCGACGAAGCGCCCGGTGACGAAGAGGTCGATGGCCTGCCGACAGAACAACTGCGCGTCCGCGTACTGCGCGCCGTTGTGCAGCACCAGGCCATACACCGGGTCCCCCGCCAGCGTCGGCTCGCGCTTGCGCAGCGCCGCCTCCACCTTCCCCACCTGCCGCTTCGTCACGGCCTTGCCGTCCGCCAGTCGCTTCGCCAGCGACCCGGCCAGCTCCAGCTCCCCACCCAGCACGGCGAAGAGGACGAGCAGCTGCTCGACGCGCGCGCCCTCGGGCAGGCCCACCTGCCGCGCCAGCTCCAGCGCCAGCGACGCCAACGTGCGCACCACCGCGTGGAACAGCTCGTCCTCCAGCGCCCGGGCCTGCACCGCCGTCGTGGGCGCGGACTCCAATGACGAGGGAGGGTCCGCGGGCGTCCCGTACAGGAGCCCGCTGGCGCGCAGCGTGCGACGCAGGTACGCGCGCGCCCGGGCCCGGCCGGAGCGCAGGGGGGTGACCAACGCCTCCGGAGCGACGGCGCCCACATGGGCCGCCACCGCGTCGTTCAACAGCGGGGTCAGCCACCCCGCCTTGGAGAAGTCCACCACCGAGATACCCCCGGACCCGCCGCCGGCACCTCCGTGGCAGTCCGGTCGGATGTAACCCACCGGCCCCCGGGTTTCCACCCGGCCTACGGGCAGGTGTCGGTCCGGAGTCAGCGACGGCAGAAACGCGGCTTCTACCCGACGTCCATGCTGTCGCCGCCGACCCCGGGGGAGCCGCGACTACAGCGCCGTGGCCTTGCCCGGCTCCAGGTCCACGACCTTCGTGGCGTTCTTGAGCTTCTTCAGCTCGCCGCGCAGCGCGTCGGGCGTGCCCTGGAGCAGCGGGAAGGTGCCGTAGTGGATGGGGACGATGCTCTTGACCTTCAGCAGCCGCGCCGCCTGGGCCGCCTCCGCCGGGCCCATGGTGAAGTGACCGCCAATGGGCAGCATGGCGATGGAGGGCTTGAACTGCGTCGCGATGAGGGCCATGGACTCGAAGGCGCCGGTGTCCCCCGCGTGGTACACGGTGGGCCCCTTCTCGATTTCAATCACGTAGCCCAGCGGCGCGCCGGCGTACTGGGCCGCGACCTTGGGGTCCGCCTGGTAGCTGCTGGAGTGCACCGCCTCCACCAGGTGGATGGTGGCGTCCTTCACCTGGAAGGTGCCGCCCGGGTTGGCGCCCACCGCCTGCGCCTCCGGCAGCCCGAGCAGGTTCACCAGCTCGAAGGAGCCGAACACCTTCGCCCCCGTCTTCTGCGCCAGCGCCTTCGCCTCACCGACGTGGTCGAAGTGACCGTGGGTGATGAGGATGGCGTCCAGCGCCTCCGGCTGCGGGATGTCCTTGGGGGCCTTGGGGTTGGTCAGCCACGGGTCGATGGCGATGACCGCGCCACCCGGGGTGCGCAGCACGATGGCCGCGTGCCCCCACCACGTCGCCTCCGCCTTGCCGGCCGCCGCCTTGGCACCGGCCGCCTTGGCGCCCGCCTCCGGCTTCGGCGGGGTGGCCGCGTCCTGGGCCATCGCCGTGCCGCCCAACGTCATCACCGCACCCACAGCGACTGCCACGAGCTTGTTCCGCATGGTCGTCCTCCCTCGGGTCGAGAATCTCCGCACGCGCCAGAGGGCCCCGTCCGGACCCTCCGACTGAACCGCCCTTCACCTCCCGGGCGGCCTGCCAGGGGCATGCGTCCCCCGCCTGCCCCGGGGCCGACAGATGCACCGCCGGGCGCCCGGCCGCAATCCCCAATCGAAGTGAGGAACACCAAGGTTCCTTCCCCGCCCGGGGGGCTCCCTGGGCTAACGTCGGGGGAGCCGTGGACCACCGATTCCAAGTCAGCCTTCGCGGGGTCATCGACCTCCTGTCCCACCACCTGTACAGCTCGCCTGGGGTCTACATCCGGGAGCTGCTCCAGAACGCCACCGACGCCATCCGCGCCCGCCAACACCTGGAGCCGGAGCACCTGGGCACCGTGCGGCTGGAGCTGGTGGAGAAGCAGGACGAGGGGCGCGCCACGCTCGTCTTCAGCGACGACGGAGTCGGCCTGACGGAGGAGGAGATCCACCGCTTCCTGGCGACCATCGGCGAGTCCTCCAAGCGCGAGGCCCTGGAGGCGCGGCGCAAGGACTTCATCGGCCAGTTCGGCATCGGCCTCCTGTCGTGCTTCATGGTGTGCGACGAGCTCCTGCTGGTGACGCGCTCGGCGCGCGGCGACGGGCGCACGCTGGAGTGGCGCGGGCGGCATGACGGCACCTACGCCGTGCGGGCCTCCGAGCACCCGCTGCCCCGCCCGGGCACCCAGGTGTTCCTCGTGGCGCGCGCGGACATGGCGGAGTGGTTCACCCCGGAGCGGGTGCGGCAGCTCGCGCGACACTACGGGGGCCTACTCCCGTTCCCCATCCACCTGACGGTGGGCGGCGAGCAGGAGCGGCTCGACTCGGATGGTCCGCCCTGGCGCCGCCAGTACGGCAGCGCGACGGAGCGCCGCAAGGCGATGCTGGACTACGGGCGCGAGGTGTTCGACACGGACTTCATCGACTGCATCCCGCTGCGCTCGCAGGCCGGTGACGTGGACGGCGTGGCCTTCGTGCTGCCGGCCTCGCCCCACTTCAACTCGAAGCAGAAGCACCGCGTGTACCTGAAGCACATGCTCCTGTCGGAGAGCGCGGAGAACCTGCTGCCGGAGTGGGCGTTCTTCGTGAAGTGCGTGGTCAACGCCAACGCGCTGCGCCCCACCGCCAGCCGCGAGGCGTTCTACGAGGACGGCGCGCTGGGCCAGGCCCGCGACGCGCTGGGCGCCGGGCTGCGCAAGTACCTCATGGACCTGGCGCACGACGACCCGCGCTCGCTCCAGCGGTTGATCGGCCTGCACGGGCTGAGCATCAAGGCGCTGGCCCTGGACGACGACGACTTCTACAAGCTGGTCATCGGCTGGCTGCCCTTCGAGACGTCCCTGGGGGTCTCCACGCTGGCGGACTACCGGCGCGCGTACCCGGTGGTGCGCTACACCGCGACGCTGGAGGGCTTCCGCCAGATTTCGCGCGTGGCCGCGGCGCAGGGGCTGTGCATCATCAACGCGGCGTACACGCACGACGCGGCGCTCCTGGAGAAGCTGCCGCACGTGTTCCCGGAGGCGCAGGTGGAGCCGTTCTCCGCGGCGGACCTGCCGCAGAACTTCGAGGAGCTGACGATGGACGAGCGCGACGCCGTCTTCCCGCTCCTGCGCACGGCGGAGCAGGTGCTCGCGCCGTTCCACTGCGGCGCGACGGTGAAGAAGTTCTTCCCGGCGGAGGTGCCCACGCTCTACAGCTCCGACGAGGACGGCTCCTTCCGCCGCGACGCGGAGCGGGCACGCGACGAGTCCGACGACCTGTACGCCAGCGTGCTGGAGAACGTGATGGAGGCGGCGGGCTCCGACCAGGCGCAGTTGTGCTTCAACCTGCACAACCCCGTGGTGCGGCGGCTGGCGGCCGTGTCGGACCGCGCGATGATGAAGCTGTCGGTGGAGATGCTCTACGTGCAGGCGCTGCTGCTGGGACACCATCCGTTGAACGCGCAGGAGATGACGCTCCTGAACCAGGGCCTGCTGGGGCTCATCTCGGCGCAGCTCGGCGCGGGCGGAGGCGGAGGCCCTGGCGGAGACGGCGAGGACGAAGGCGGTCCGGGCTCCCGGGGGTTCCACTGATGGCTGGCGACTGGCGCGAGGAGGCCCAGGCCCTCTGGGACCGGGCGACGCGGCAGAAGTCCAGTGAGAGCAAGGTGCGGCTGCTGGAGGAGGCCGTGCGGATGGCGGACGCGCACGGCGACGTGGACCTGGGCTACCAGCTGCGCGACGACCTCATCGACGCGGCGACGTTCGGCGGCTACCCGGACAAGGCGCTCGTCGCCTTCGCGTGGTGCCGGGGCCAGCAGAAGAAGGACCCGGAGCGCTTCGACCCGGAGGGCCTGCTGTGGAAGCAGAAGTGGGTGGTGGGCCGCATCAAGGAGTTCCCGCACATCACCCGCAAGCAGATCTCCGACGCGCTGGACGACATCGAGCAGTGCTTCGCCAAGGTGGACGCGGGCAAGCGCTCGGTGCTGAAGCTGCGCTACCAGACGCTGCGGGACATGGGTGACGACCCGGCGGAGGTGGACCGGCTGTGGAGCGCGTGGCTCGCCGCGCCCCGGGACCACCTGACGGACTGCCGCGCGTGCGAGCTGGACGACGAGCTGGACCACCACATCGAGAAGGGCGAATGGGAGGCGGCGCTGCGCAAGGCGCGCCCCATCGTGGAGGGGCGCGTGAAGTGCGCGGAGATTCCGCACCTGACGCTCGGCACCCTGCTCTACCCCGCCTTCAAGCTGGGCGACCTGGAGCGCGCGGCGGAGTTCCACCGGCGCGGCTACGGCCTGGTGGCGAAGAACCGCGACTTCCTGGCCACGGTGGGCAACCACATCGAGTTCCTCGCCCTCACCGGCAATCACGCGCGGGGCCTCGCGCTGATGGAGAAGCACCTGGAGTGGACGCTCGACCACGGCAGCTTCAACGACCGCTTCCTCTTCCTCGTCGCCGCCGCGTTCCTGCTGGAGCGGCTGATGGCCACGGCTGAGCGGGACGTCGTCAACCTGCGCCTGTCCAAGGCCTTCCCCGAGCACCGCGCGGACGGCGGCTACGAGGTGAAGGCCCTGCACGCGTGGATGCTCCAGCAGGCCCGGGGCATCGCCACGAAGTTCGACACGCGCAACGGCACCAGCCGCTACGGGCGGTGGATCGAACGCAACCAGCGGCTCGCGCAAGAGGTCGTGGCGTTCCCGCTGGACTGAGGTCCAACCGGCGCGGGCGCCACGCGGGGGCGAGCCCCCACGCCCGCCCCCTGCCCTGCCCAGGACTTCAGCGCTTCAAGTTGCGGAACGGGTTGTTGAAGGGCTCCGGCCCCTTCTTGTCACCCGAGCCGGAAGCATTGGACCCACCGGACGACGGGCGCTGCCCGCTCGACGACGCGCTGGAGCCCGCGCCCTGCTGACGCGGCGCCGGGCCCCCCCGTCCCCCCGAGCCGCCCTGGGGACGCGTGCCCGCGCCGCCGCCGCGGTCCGTCATGCGGCCCGCGCCCGTCGCGCCCCCCACGGAGGGACGCCCCGAGGGCTGCGCCGCGGAGCCCTCCTGCACCGCGCGCACGGACAGGGCCAGGCGCTTACGCGCCAGGTCCACGGTGAGCACGCGCACCGACAGCCGGTCCCCGACCTTCACCACCTCCGACGGGTCCTTCACGAACTTCGTGGACAACTGCGACACGTGGACGAGGCCGTCCTGGTGCACGCCCACGTCGACGAACGCGCCGAACGCGGTGACGTTCGTCACCACGCCCTGGAGCACCATGCCCTCCTTCACGTCCTCCAGCGTGCGCAGGTCGTCGCGCAGCACCGGCGCCGTGAAGTCACCGCGCGGGTCGCGGCTGGGCTTCTCCAGCTCCGCGAGGATGTCCTGGAGCGTCAGCTCACCCAGGTCCGGGCCCAGGTAGCGCTTCGGGTCGATGCGCCGCACCAGTCCACTGTTGCCCACGAGCGCGCCCACCTCCACGCCCAGGTCCTTCGCCATCCGCTCGACGACGTCGTAGCGCTCCGGGTGCACCGCGCTCGCGTCCAGCGGGTGCGGCCCGTGCACGCGCAGGAAGCCCGCGGCCTGCTCGAACGTCTTGGGCCCCAGGCCGCTGACCTTCAAGAGCTCGCGGCGCGTGGTGAAGCGCCCCTTCGACGCGCGGTGCGCCACCAGCTTCTTCGCCAGCGACGGCCCCACGCCGGAGACGTGCTCCAACAACTGCGGCGACGCGGTGTTCACGTCCACGCCCACCGCGTTCACGCAACTGTCCACCACCTCGCCCAGCTTCTTCTTGAGCAGCCCCTGGTCCACGTCGTGCTGGTACTGCCCCACGCCGATGCTCTTGGGGTCGATCTTCACCAGCTCCGCCAGCGGGTCCTGGAGGCGGCGGCCAATCGACACCGCGCCGCGCAGGCTGACGTCCATCTCCGGGAACTCGTCGCGCGCGACCTCGGACGCCGAGTACACGGACGCGCCCTGCTCGCTCACCGACACCACGGGCACGTTGGCCCCCAGCGCCTTGAGCGTGTCGCGCACGAAGCCCTCCGCCTCGCGGCTGCCGGTGCCGTTGCCCACCGCGATGAGCTCCGGCTTGTGCTTCTGCACCACCGCGGACAGCAGCTTCGCCGCGCGCGCCCGCTCGTCCGCGCTGCGCTCCGAGTAGAGCGTCAGCGTCTCCACCACCGTGCCCGTGTTGTCGAGCATCGCCAGCTTGATGCCGGTGCGCAGGCCCGGGTCCAGCGCGAGCACCGCGCGGGCGCCCGCGGGCGGCGTGAGCAGCAGGTGGCGCAGGTTCTCCCCGAACACGCCGATGGCGCCCTTGTCCGCGCGCTCCTTCAGCTCCGCGCGCAGCTCCGACTCCAGCGACGGCCCCATCAGCCGCTCCCAGCCGTCCTCCACCGCCGCGCGCAGCTCCTGCGAGAACAGCGACTGCGGCTTCGTCACCACGCGCGAGGCGAGCAGCGCCGTCACCTCGTCGTCCGGCATGGCGAGCTTCACCTTCAGCACGCCCTCCTCCTCGCCGCGCAGGAGCGCCAGCACGCGGTGCGAGGGCGCCTGGGACAGCGGCTCCTCGTGGCCGTAGTAGTTCTCGAACTTGGTGGGCTCGCCCTTCTTCGCCGGCACCACGTCCGAGCGCAGCGCGCCGCGCTTCGTGCACACGTCGCGCGCCTCGCGGCGCAGCCCCGCGTCCTCGGCCACCCGCTCCGCGCAGATGTCGCGCGCGCCCGCCAGCGCCGCCGCCAGGTCCGGGACCTCCTTCTCCGCGTCCACGAACGGGCGCACGCGCGCGTCCGCGTCCTCGCCCTTGCGCCCCTCCTGCTTCCACAACAGGTCCGCCAGGGGCTCCAGCCCGCGCTCCCGGGCAATGGCCGCGCGGGTGCGGCGCTTGGGCCGGTAGGGCAGGTACAGGTCCTCCAGCTCCGTGCGCGTACGGGCCGCCTTCAGCGCCTTCTCCAGCGCCGGCGTGAGCTTCCCCTGCTCCTCGATGGAGCGGAGGATGGTCTCGCGGCGCGCGTCCAGCTCCTCGCGCTCCGTGGTCCGGTCGAGGATGGTTTGGATCTGGACCTCGTCCAGCCCTCCGGTGGCTTCCTTGCGGTAGCGCGCGATGAAGGGAACGGTGGCGCCCTCGGCGTTCAGCGCGAGGACGCGGTCCACCTGCTCGGGCCGGAGGCCCAGCTCTCGAGACAGCTCAGCGGCGTAGGAGTGCATGGCGAGCGTTTCTATAACCCGGTCCCCACGCCGCTCCCAGCCCACGTCACCCGCCCCGCCGCGCCTCCCATGTCCGGCGCGACAGGCCCCAGAATTGCTGGTCCTTGCGTTCACCATGGAGCACGCAATGCGCGTGCATCGTGCCCTCCAGGGTGAAGCCCACGTTGCGCGCCACGCCCTGCGACGCCAGGTTCTCCGACAGCGTCGTCAGCCACAGCCGCTGGAGGAAGGGCAGCTGGAAGACCTCCTCCAGCATCATCGCCACCGCGCGCGAGCCCAACCCCCGCCCGTGGTACGCCTGGGACAGCATGTAGCCCACCTGGGCCCGGCCGTGCTCGCGCGACACGTCCCGCGTGGACACGGTGCCCACGAGCGCGCCGCCGTACTCGACGAACCAGCGGAAGCCCTTCACCCGGGGCGCGCCCAGCGGCCCCGCCTCCAGCACGCGCCGCACCAGCGCCTCGCGCGAGTCGTCCTCGGTGTCCACGAAGCGCCGGGCCGCGGGCTCCGCGCGCAGCGCCATCCAGAAGTCGACATGCTCCACGCGCGCCGGGACGAGGCGGAGGTCGGAGGGGCTCATGGACCGCTCCCCTTACGCCCGGAAGACGGAGGGCCGCCACCGGAAAAAGGGGCGGCCCCTCGCGGCTCCCTCTCCCGGCGCGGCCCTCGTCACCCCGCCCGGCTGGCGAGGTGTTCCACGACGCCCGGACTACAGGCGCGTGATGTCCTCGTTGGCGATGCGGAAGTCCACGCGCGTGAACTTCGACGCCAGCTCCTCGCCGTCGCGCTTCGAGTAGTCCTTGGCCACCTCCGTGCTGGGGATGAGGTGGAAGGACGCCTGCGCCTGGGCGCCCTTGAGCTCCACCACCACGAAGCCGTGCGCGTCGCCGTTGGCGTAGCGCATGCCCGGGTTGGCCGCCATGAGCGACTCGTTGAGCTGCGCGACGATGTACTTGTACACCGCGCTGCCCTGCGCGTAGCCCGCGCCCAGCAGCGCCATGCCCGCCAGCTCCTTGATGGAGCCGGAGGTGATGGCCGGGGCCGTCAGCGTGGGCACGCCGCCGGGCACGGTCGCGTCATGCGACTCCACGGACGCGAAGGACGCGTGGATGTCGCCGGAGATGAACATCGCGTTCTTGATGTTGTTGGAGCGGATGTAGCCCAGCAGCTCCTTCTTCTTCGTGGGGAAGCCGTCCCACTGGTCCACGCTGAAGTAGAAGGCCTGGCGCAGCGTCTCGTCCGGGATGTCCGTCTTCTGCGACAGGTCGAACACCATGGACGACAGCGACACGGAGCTGACGACGATCTTCCACGTGTTCGTCGCCTGAAGCTGCGTCTGGAGCCACGTCTGCTGCTCGGTGCCCAGCGCGTTCTCGCTCGCCCCCTGCGTCGCGCCGTAGCGGATCTGCGCGTACAGGTCGAAGAGGGGCTTCACGACGATGTAGCGCGAGCCCTGGATGTTGAAGAGGGAGCTCTTGCCCATGTGCGCGTAGGCCACGCCGCGCTTCGCGCCGTTCGGGTCGAACTTCGGGATGGGCTGCGCGCCCGCCGCCACCCGCGCCTTGTTGACCGCGTCCAGCACCTGGTTGACGTAGAAGAGCGCCTGCGGCCCCTTCACCCAGACGGCCACCTTTTCCGTGGCCTCCGCCTGCGTGAGGCCCGCGGCCATGGCGCCCTGCACGTACGCGCCCTGGAGCGCCGCCTTCTGCGCCGCGTGCTCCGCCGCGTCGATGTCCACGTAGGCGAACGTGGCGGACTGGAACAGCGGCAGCGCGCCGACGACCGCCAGTACCTCCTGCGCGAGCACCACCGAACCCGGATACGCGTCCTCCGGGATGAGGTGGTCCGGACGGTACGTGCGGTAGTCGGCCACCATCAGCTTCAGGTTCTTGCCGAACTCGAAGTCGCGGTAGATGCGCGTGTTGGGGAACACCGGCGCCGCGCCCACGTCGATGGCGCCCTCGCCCGCCCCGGTGTTGTCCAGGGGGATGAACTCGAAGAAGGCCCGCTCCGCGTTCTGCTTGCGCTCCAGTTGCTCCTCGGGGGCGCGCCCGTCCAGGTACGTGGCGTTGGCGCCCCAGGCGTCGTCGGAGAACTCGTGGTCGTCCCAGGTGACGATGAACGGATAGCGCTCGTGCACCTGCTGGATGAGCTTGTCCGAGCGGACCGCCTTGTACAGGTCGCGGTAGTTGGACAGCGAGTTGGCCGCATAGAACGCCGCCAGGCCGGTGCCCTGTCGAAGCGCCTTCTCCGGCTCGCTGAACACCACCGTGCGCTGGCCGTTGGCGGACTGGAAGGACGTGTCGCCCGTCGTCTCGTACACGTAGTCGCCGAGGAACACGACGAAGTCCAGGTCCTCGTCGAGCTGCAGCAGCCGCTGCCAGGCGTTGTAGTAGCGGCCGATGTAGTCCTGGCAGCTCGCGAACGCGAAGCGCACCGCCACGTCGTCACCCGCCGCGGGCGCCGTGCGGGTGCGCCCCGTGGCCGACGTGTACTTCGTGCCGCCCACCTCCAGGGTGAAGCGGTAGTAGTACGTGGTGCGCGGCGACAGGTTCGTCACCTTCACCTTCAGTGCATGGTCGTGCTCCGCCAGCGCCGTGAAGCTCCGGTCCAACACCAGGCTGGTGAACTCCGCCGTGGTGGCCACCTCCAGCCGCACCGGCGCGTTGGCGCTCGCGTTGTCGGGGTCCACCGCGCGGACCCACAGCACCACGCTGTCCGGACGCGGGTCCCCCGACGCCACCGACTGAGGGAAGTACGACGAGCCATCCGCGGACGGCTTGTCGTCCGAGCACCCGAACGTGGTGCTGGCCGCGACGGCCACCACGGCCTGCAGGAAGGTGCGGCGAGTCTGTCTGTCGAACAAGGCGGGACCCCAGGGGTTTGAGCACGGCCTCAAGAAGCCGCGCGCGCGGAGTCTAAGGCGCCCATCCGTCCGCCCGGCAACATCCCCGCCACGCCCAAGCCACAACGCGACGTGTCAGGCATTGGCGCCTGTCGAAACACGTCGAAAAGAAACAGGGGCCGCCCTGCCCGCATGGGAGGACGACCCCAGGTCCTGGACGCCGGAGGAGGGCGTCGCCGGCTACTTCACGGCCTTCACGCGCTGGCGCTTCTCGCTCGCGCCCTCTGCGGGGGCCTCCTCGGCGGCGGGCGCCGCGGCGGCCTGGCCCTTCGCGATGCCGTACTTCTCCAGCACGCGCGACTCGATGTCGCGAGCCACCTCCGGGTGCTCCTTGAGGTAGTCCTTCGCGTTCTCCCGGCCCTGGCCGATGCGCTCCCCGTTGAAGGAGAACCAACTGCCGCTCTTCTCCACGATGTTGTCGTTGGAGGCCAGGTCGATGAGGTCGCCCTCACGGGAGATGCCCGTGCCGTACATGATGTCGAACTCCACCTCCTTGAAGGGAGGCGCGACCTTGTTCTTCACCACCTTCACGCGGGTGCGGCTGCCCACCACATTCTCGCCGTTCTTGATGGCGCCGATGCGGCGGATGTCCAGGCGCTGCGACGCGTAGAACTTCAGCGCGTTACCGCCCGTCGTCGTCTCCGGGTTGCCGAACATCACGCCGATCTTCATGCGGATCTGGTTGATGAAGATGACGCACGTCTGGCTCTTGGCGATGGTGCCGGTCAGCTTGCGCAACGCCTGGCTCATCAGGCGGGCCTGCACGCCCATGTGCGCGTCGCCCATCTCGCCCTCGAGCTCCGCCTTGGGGACGAGCGCCGCCACGGAGTCGACCACCAGCACGTCGATGGCGCCCGAGCGGACCAGCATCTCGGCGATCTCCAGCGCCTGCTCACCGGTGTCCGGCTGGCTCAGGAGCAGGTCGTCCGTGCGCACGCCCAGCTTGCGCGCGTAGCCCACGTCCAGCGCGTGCTCGGCGTCCACGTACCCGCAGATGCCGCCGCGCTTCTGGGCCTCCGCGACGATGTGGAGGCAGAGCGTCGTCTTGCCGGAGGACTCCGGGCCGAAGATCTCGATGATGCGGCCCTTGGGGACGCCACCCACGCCCAGCGCGATGTCCAGCGAGATGGACCCCGTCGAAATGGCCTGAACGTCCCGCATCAGCGGCTCGTCGTTGCCGAGCCGCATGATGGACCCCTTGCCGAACTGGCGCTCCACCGCGGACATCGCCAGCTCGATCGCCTTTTCCTTCTCCTGATTCACGGCCATTTCTCTCGGCTCCTTGTATTGGCGAGCCACCCCGGCTCACCTGAACGCGCTTTTAGTACGCGATGGGTAGACCCTAGTCCACCCCTCTGACATCCTTGTTGCGTCCTGCCGGTCAGCCCTTGCGCAGAGCAGCCAGGAGGGCGGCCACCATGGCGGCTACACCCACCCACACGCCCCCCGAAATCCCGGTGGACCCCAGGGCCAGCAGCAGCCCGCAGCCGGCCACCAGGGCCAGCAGGCTGAAGCCCACCCGGTACACGGGAGTCCCCGGTGGGGCAAGCCACAAGGCCAGCATGGCGAGCGCGGACAAGCCCACCTGCACGGTCACCCCATCCTCCACCGGCCCCTTGCGCAGCACCTCCTCCACGACCTGGGCGACGACGCCCGCGCCGAAGACGATGGCGGGCACCCCGCGGCCGATGTCGAGCGCCATCCGGGGGCCGGAGGAGTGCATCGCCTTGTTGGCGCGCAGGTGCTTGAGGTCGTCGGGCTCCACCTCCAGGGCGTAGGGGAACCCCAGGCAGAGCAGCGCCTCCACGGCGACCGCGCGGCACGAGCGGCCCTGCGCGTCCACCAGCCCCTCCAGCCGGCCTCCGCCCAGCAGTTGGTGGAGGGTGTCCGCCACCTGCCGTCCCCCGTCGCCGGTCGCCATCCGCGCCAGGACCTCGTTCAGGCGGGTGGCGGCCTCGGCGCGCTCCGGCTCCGGGGCCCGGAGGGCCTGCTCCACGTGGACGAGGACGGGCAGCGGCAGCTCCACCCGGGGTGTGGAGATGGGAGGTGGCTCGGTGACGGCGGGGGCCCAGGCGGCCAGGTCGGTCACGCGCTCCTCGTCCGGAGCGCCGTCCGGGAGGGGCCTGGGAGGGTGGGTGCGAGAGGCGTCCGACACGGGGAGACTGTACCCACGGCCCCGGTCGCGATTCAAAGCGAAGGGCGGCGCGCAACTTCTGGCGGGCTCCCGGGTTGAAGGACACCGTGGACGAGGATTCGGACGCACAGGCGATGCTGAAGGTGGCCGCGGGGGACCGCCGGGCGTTCGCCTGGCTGTTCGACCGCTACCATGCGAGCGTGGCGCGCTTCGCCTTCCGCTTCGTGGGGGACCGGGAGCGCGCGGAGGAGCTGACGCAGGACATCTTCGTGAAGCTCTACCGCAACGCGAAGGCGTACCAGCCCACCGCGCGCTTCAAGACGTTCCTGTTCCGGGTCGCCACCAACCACTGCCTCAACGAGGTCCGGCGCGGAGAGTACCGGGTGGCCCACACGTCCATGGAGACCCCGGAGGGGGATGAGGCCGGCGCGGTGGAGATGGCGGGCCCGGACGGGGACAGGCCGGACCAGGCGCTGGCGGGGCGGGAGCTGGAGCGGGTGGTGGGCGAGGCGCTGCGGGACCTGAGTGCCCGGGAGCGCGCGGCCTTCACCATGTGCCGCTTCGAGGGCATGGCGTACCGGGACATCGCGGAGGTGCTGGAGGCGAGCGAGTCCGCGGTGAAGAGCCTCATCCACCGCGCGACGCTGGCGGTGGCGCGAAGGATTGAAGAGCTGCAGGCGGGCGCGGTCCCCGCGAGGAGCAGGGCATGAGCTGTCATTTCGAGGAAGACCTCACCGCCTACGTGGACGAGGAGCTGCCCGCCGCCCGGCGCGCGCAGGTGGAGGCCCACCTGGGCACCTGCGCCGGCTGCCGCGCGACGGAGGGCCTCCTGCGGCACGCGGTGGCGCGGCTGGCGGAGCTGCCGGACTTCGCGCCGTCGGCGGACACGCGGCGCGCGGTGCTGGCGAGGCTGGACGCGCTGCCCGTCCCCTGGTGGGAGCGGCTGAAGGCGTGGTGGCGTCCGGCGGTGCTGGTGCCCTCGGCGGGGCTGGCCGCGGCGGTGGGGCTGGCGCTGGTGGTGGGGGGGCCGGCGCGGGAGGCGCTGCCGGAGGAGTTGGAGGACGCGACGGAGATGGAGCTGGTGGCGAACCTGGAGCTGGTCGAGGACTACGAGCTCGTCGGGCTCGACGACGCGGACGACCTGGAGGTCGTGGCGAGCCTCCACGAGCTGGAGGTGGCGCAATGAACGCGCGGGCATGGGTGACGCTGGGGTTGGGAGTGGCGCTGCTGACGGGCGCGACGGCGCGCGCGGAGACGGAGCGCCCGCTGACGGCGGCCGAGCGCTTCGAGAAGATGACGCCGGAGCAGAAGGACGCGCTGCGCGCGAAGCTGCGTGAGTTCAAGGCGCTGCCCCGCGACGAGCAGGTCCGCATCCGCGGCAACATGGAGCGCTGGCGCAAGCTGCCTCCCGAGGAGCGCGAGCGCCTGCGGGCCAACCAGCGCGAGCTGCGCAAGCTCAGCCCCGCCGAGCGGAAGGTGTTGCGCGAGCAGGCCCGCGAGCTGCGGCAGATGGACCCGGAGCGGCGCACGGCGATGCGCGAGCGGATGCGCGCCTGGATGCGGGAGAACCCGGACAAGCGCGAGCAGATGATGGAGAACATGCGCCGCTGGCGGCAGATGACGCCGGAGCAGCGGCAGGAGCTGCGCGAGCGCGTGCGCGAGAGGCGCCGCCGGTGAGCCGCGCCGCCTGGATGTGGCTGCTCGTCGCGGTCGCCGGAGCCATGCCGGCGTCCGCACGGGCAGCGGCGGTGGGCGACGGGAGCCTGTCTCCAAGACGGGACGCCCTCGCCACACCGCCTGTGCCCGGCCTCTCCGAGCCGGGACGGCCGGACCTCGCCGCATCGTCCAGGTCCAGCCTCCGCGAGCCGGCACGGAGGGACCTCACCGCGCCGTCCGTGCTCGCGCAGCAGCAGGCGCGCCCCGGCTCCGACACACCGCCCCCACCGCCGCTCCCCGCCAAGCCGCCGGCCCGCGGCGAATCCCACCGCCCCGCGCCCCAACTGTCCGAGGAGGACCGCGAGGTGGTGGAGGAGCTGGAGCTCCTGGAGAGCATGGACGCGGCCGAGGACCTGGAGGTGCTCCTCGAGCTGTCCGCCCAGGACTGACGCCGGTCCGCGGGAACGACGAAGCCCGGGTCCCTCGGAGGAGGTGCCCGGGCTTCGGTGCTTCACCCCGCGTCGCGGGTCGGGCGCGCTACTCCACCGTCACGCTCTTGGCGAGGTTGCGCGGCTGGTCCACGTCGTTCCCGCGCATCTCCGCCACGTGGTACGCGAGCAACTGCAGCGGGATGGTGGCCACCACCGGCGCCAGCAGCGCGCACGCGGCCGGAATCCGGATGACGTGGTCGGCCAGCCCGCCCACCTGCGCGTCGTCCTCGTCGATGACGGCGATGACCTTGCCGCCCCGCGCGCGGACCTCCTCGATGTTGCCGATGATCTTCTCGTAGGCCACGTGCGGCTGCTTCGGCGCGATGACCACGACGGGCATCTTCTCGTCGATGAGCGCGATGGGGCCGTGCTTCATCTCGCCACCCGCGTAACCCTCCGCGTGGATGTAGGAGATCTCCTTCAGCTTGAGCGCGCCCTCCAGCGCCACCGGGTGCATGGGGCCGCGGCCCAGGAAGAGGAAGTCCTGCGCGTTCATGAACTCACGCGCCACGCGCTTGACGGTCGGCTCGCACTTGAGCACGTCCTCGATCATCTTCGGAATCTCGGTCAGGTGCGTCAGGTGCTCCTGCGCCGCCTTCACGGAGAGGGTGCCGCGCATGCGGCCCAGCTTGACCGCCAGCAGGTACAGCGCGACCAGTTGCGTGGTGAACGCCTTGGTGGACGCCACGCCGATCTCCGGCCCCGCGTTCGTCAGGACGGAGAACTCCGCCTCGCGCGTCATCGCGCTGCCGATGACGTTGCAGATGGCCATCGCCGAGGCCCCGCGCGACTTGGCCTCCTTGAACGCCGCCAGCGTGTCCGCCGTCTCGCCGGACTGGCTGATGGCGATGGCCAGGTGCGACGCGTCCACGATGGGGTCGCGGTAGCGGAACTCGCTCGCCAACTCCACCTCCACCGGCAGGCGCGCCAGCGTTTCGATCATGTGCTTGCCGGCGATGCCCGAGTGCCACGACGTGCCGCACGCGAGCAGGGTGATCTTGCTCAGCGAGCGCACCTTCTCCGGCGTCAGGTTCCAGCCCTCGAAGTGGACGTCACCCTCGGTCAGGAGCATCCGGCCGCGCAGCGTGTCCGCGACCGCGCGGGGCTGCTCCCAGATCTCCTTGTGCATGAAGTGCTTGTGGCCGCCCTTCTCCGCCATCATCGGCGTCCAGTCGATGCGGCGGGTGGGCCGGTTCACCTGCTGGCCCTGGCGGTTGTAGATGTCCACGCGGGAGGCGCTGACGATGGCCAGGTCGCCCTCCTCCATGTAGACGAAGTCGCGCGTGTGCTCGAGCACCGCCGGCACGTCGCTGGCGATGAAGTTCTGCCCCTCACCCAGGCCCAGCACCATGGGCGACGCGTTCTTCGTGCACACGATGCGGTTGGGGTCCGCCGCCGTCACCACCGCCAGCGCGTACGTGCCCTTCACCTGCTCGATGGCGCCGCGCACCGCGTCCGGCAGGTCCTTGCCCTGCTCCAACTGGTCGGAGATGAGGTGCGCGAACACCTCCGTGTCCGTCTCCGACGAGAAGACGTGGCCCCGGGCGCGAAGCTGCTCCTTGAGCGCCAGGTGGTTCTCGATGATGCCGTTGTGCACCACCGCGACGTTCTTGTACGTGTGAGGATGCGCGTTCTCGTCGGAGGGACGGCCGTGCGTCGCCCAGCGCGTGTGGCCGATGCCGATGGTGCCCTGCGGCTGGTCCGCCACCACCCGGTTCTCGAGGTTGCGCAGCTTGCCCGTCGCGCGCACCACGTTGAGCTGGTTGCGGCTCACCACCGCCACACCCGCCGAGTCATATCCCCGGTACTCGAGCTTCTTCAGGCCCGAAACGAGGATGGGAGCAGACTCCTTGTCACCGACGTAACCAACGATCCCGCACATATTCAGACCTCTCTCTCACGCCCGCGCCCGCCGGAGCAAACCGAGGGATACCCATACTTCTCCGGAGACGGCTGTCAGGCCGTCCCCCAAGCAAGAGCCACGCCGCGCTCAACCACCCTTCGCCGCGCGACGCGCCTTCTTCGCCGCCACCCAGCCTTCCTTCGTCACCTGTGGCGCGCGTGACACAGCGAGGCTTCCCGGCGGCACATTCTTCGTCACCGTGGTCCCCGCCCCCACGTACGCCCCATCCCCCACCGTCACCGGCGCCACCAGCTGGGTGTCGGAGCCGATGAAGACCCCATCGCCCAGCTCGGTCAGGCTCTTGTTCACCCCGTCATAGTTACAGGTGATGGTGCCCGCGCCGATGTTGCAGCCAGCCCCCACCTTGGCGTCCCCCAGATAAGTCAGGTGGTTGGCCTTGGACCCCTTGCCGATCTGCGCCTTCTTCGTCTCCACGAAGTTGCCCAGATGCACATCCTCTGCCAGCTCCGTTCCGGGACGCAGGCGGGAGAACGGGCCGATGATGTTCCGCTCGCCCACGCGCGCCTCCTCCAGCACGGAGTAGGGCTTGAGTGTCGTGCCGTCCGCCACCGTGGAGGCCGTCACCACGCACCCCGGTCCGATGACGACGTTGCGACCCACCACCGTCCCCGTGGACAGCACCACGCCGGGACCCACCTCGGTGTCGGCGCCGACCACCACGTCCTCGTCGATGAACGTCGTGTCCGGGTCCACCAGCGTCACGCCGGCGCGCATGTGCGCCTGGTTGATGCGCCGCTGGAGCACCTTGGCGCGCGCGGCCAGCTCGACGCGATCATTCACGCCCGCCGTCTCCGTGGCGTCCCCCTCCACCGTGCCCACCGGCCCCTCGCGGGCCGCCAGCTCCACCAGGTCCGTCAGGTAGTACTCACCCTGGGCGTTGTTCGGCTTTATCTGCGCCAGGGCCTTCCACAGGAAGTCGGCGTCGACGGAGTAGATGCCCGCGTTGCACTCGCGGATGGCGCGCTGCTCCGGCGTGGCGTCCTTCTGCTCCACCACCCGGACCACCTTGCCGCCCTCGCGCAGGATGCGGCCGTAGCCGGTGGGGTCCTCGAGCACCGTGGACACCAACGCCAGCTTGCCTCCCGCCCGGTCGTGCGCGGCCAGCAGCGCCTCCAGCGTCTCGCGCCGCAAGAGCGGCACGTCGCCGTAGAGGATGAGCACCCGCCCGGAGAACCCCTTCAGGGACTCCTCGGCCGCGCGGACCGCGTCGGCCGTGCCCCGTTGCTCCTTCTGGAGCGCGAAGCGCAGGGGCGCTCCGGGGAAGTGTCCCCGGACCGACTTCTCGACACTTTCAGCCTGGTGCCCCACCACCGGCACCACCAGGGAGGCGCCGAGCTCGAGGGCTCGCTTCAGGGGATACGCACACAGGGGCTTGCCGAGAATCGCGTGAAGGACCTTCGCCTTCTCCGACTTCATCCGCGTGCCCTTGCCCGCACACAGCACCACCGCCGACAGAGCTGTCATGCGGCGGAGGATTAGGGACAGCGAATCGAGTCGTCAACCGCGCGGGGCTCCGAAGCCTCGGAGGTGTTCTCGGGTTGCGGCTTCGCGCTGACCGCCACACACAACGCATTGCTCTTCACGGTGATGCCGAAGCTGGGCTTGAGGAAGAGCGTGACCCGCCCGGAGGGTGGGACCGACCCGGGTCGCGGCGTCTTCTCGCGCGTGGCCGACGTGCTCATGGGCTCCCCCAGACTCGCTTCATGATGGGGGAAGGATGCACCCTCTCGAAAAACAATCCAAGAGGAAAAATTCTGCCGAGTTGAAATCATGGCCCGGTGCGGACAGTTCGTGCATACCGGGAGAGGTGTAGTCGGTGAGGCGCCCCCGAGTCCCGGCCCTGAGGTGTGGGTAAGTGTCCGCCGGGTAACACACCCGCCACGCGGAAAGCCAGTGACAAGGTATTGATTGCGGCCCGAGGAGGGCTGGATTCGTGAACGACACGAGCGTCGAGAAGCACGTCCCTGGCGTGAGGCGGACGGGGGTGGCGGTTCGGGTGCTGGCCGTGGCGGTGGTGCTGATGGCGTGCGTGGCGCACGCGGCGCGGCCCTACCGGGGCGGCGCGGTGGCCACGGCGTATCCGGCGGCGAGCGAGGCCGCGCTGAAGATGCTGGACAAGGGCGGCAACGCGGTGGACGCCGCGGTGGCGGCGGCGTTCGTGGCGGCGGTGGTGGGTCCGTACCACTCCGGCGTGGGTGGCGGCGGCTTCGCCCTGGTGCACGACGGGAAGGGCGGCCAGACGCGGGTGCTGGACTTCCGCGAGGTGGCGCCCAGGGCGGCCACGCGGGACATGTATCTCCGGGACGGCAAGGTGGTGCCGGGCCTGTCCACGGACGGCGCGCTGAGCGTGGCGGTGCCGGGGGCGGTGGCCGGCTACCTGGAGCTGCTCGAGAAGCACGGCAAGCTGCCGCGCGCCGTGGTGCTGGCGCCGGCCATCGAGGCGGCGCGCAAGGGGCTGTGGGTGACGCCGCGCTACCGCGCCATGGCCACCGGGCGGTTGGAGTGCCTGCGCAAGGACCCGGAGGCCTCGCGGCTGTTCCTGGTGAAGAACGCGCAGGGCGAGCCGGACGTGCCGCCGGTGGGCCACCTCGTGAAGCAGCCGGAGCTGGCGCGCACGCTGACGACGCTCTCCCAGCGCGGCGCCAAGGGCTTCTATTCGGGCGCGGTGGCCCAGGCCGTCGTCGACACGGTGAAGGCGGGCGGCGGCCTGCTGACGCTGGAGGACCTGGCGACGTACAAGACGCGCCCGCGCGAGGCGCTGGAGGGCCACTACCGCGGCCACCGCATCCTCACCATGCCCCCGCCCAGCGCGGGCGGCGTGGCGGTGCTCCAGGTGCTGGGCGCGCTGGAGCAGCTGCGGCCCCAGGGCTTCGCCTTCCGCGACCCGGAGGCGCTGCACCTCTACGTGGAGGCGGTGCGGCGCGCGTACGTGGACCGCGCCAAGTACCTGGGCGACCCGGACTTCTCGGACGTGCCCACCGCGCGGCTGGTGTCGCCGGGCCACATCGCGGACCTGGCGGGCTCCATCGACCCGAAGAAGGCCACGCCCAGCCTGTCGCTGCTGCCGCAGGCCAACGCGGGCCAGGGCTCCACGCTGCGCGAGGCGCCGGGTCCGTTGACGCCGGAGCCGGAGCGCAAGAACACCACGCACATCTCCGTCGTGGACAAGGACGGCAACGCGGTGGCGATGACGACGACCATCAACTACAGCTTCGGCTCGTGCGTCGTCGCCAAGGGCACCGGCGTGCTGCTCAACGACGAGATGGACGACTTCGCCGCGCAGCCGGGCGTGCCCAACGCGTACGGGCTCGTCACGGGCGAGCCCAACGCCGTCCACCCGGGCAAGGTGCCCCAGTCCTCCATGTCCCCCACGCTGGTGTTCAGCAAGGAGGACCCCAAGAAGGTCCTGCTCGCGGTGGGCAGCCCGGGCGGCTCCACCATCCCCACCACCGTCATCCAGGTCATCAGCAACGTCGTGGACGGCGGCATGGACGTGGCGCGCGCGGTGAACGAGGGCCGCGTGCACCACCAGTACCTCCCCGACGAGCTGTGGGTGGACAGGTTCGGACTGGAGCCGGCCACGCTGACCACGCTGCAGACCAAGGGGCACCAGGTGCGACGCGTGGAGCAGTGGGGGGACGCGGAGGCGGTGTACGTGGACCCGACGACGGGCCTGCGCTTCTCCGCGAGCGACCCTCGCAACGAGGGCATGGCCCTGGGACAGGACTGAGCGCCGTGGCCGAGCCCCTCCCCATCTTCGACGCGCACCTGCACCCCGAGGGCCTGAGCGACCAGGACCTGGAGTCGATGCGCTTCTTCGGGGTGGAGCGGGCGCTCGTCGTCGCGCACCACTTCCCGGAGCCCACGTCCAAGGCGCTGCTGCGCCACTTCGACGACCTGGTGGAGCGCCAGTTGCCCCGCCTGGAGCGCGTGGGCATCCGCGCCTGGGCGGCCCTGGGCGTCCACCCGCGCTGCATCCCCCGGCGCGGCCTGTCCGAGGTCCTCTCCGCCCTGCCCGACTACTTCCAGGGCGGCCGCGTCGTGGCGCTGGGCGAGACGGGCCTGCACGCGGGCGGCGAGGAGGAGGAGGAGGCGTTCCTGGAGCAGTTGGCCCTGGCCCGGCGCCTGAAGCTGCGCGTCATCGTCCACACGCCGCTGACCGACAAGGAGCGCCACACCCGCCGCATCCTCACGCTGCTCAAGCAGTCCGGCGTCGTGCCCTCGCGCGTGCTCGTGGACCACGCCAGCGCGCGCACCGTGCGCACCATCCTCGAGGTGGGCCACTGGGCCGGCCTCACCCTGCACCCGGAGGCGCTCGCGGCCGAGCGCGCCGTGGCCCTGGTGCGCCGGCTCGGCAGCGAGCGGCTGGTGCTCGACTCCGACGCGGGAGACGGCGCCGGCGACATCCTCGGCCTGGCCCGCGTGGCCAACCTCCTGGCCAAGGCCAACCTCTCCGAGCGCATCGTCCGCCGCGTCGCCCGCGACAACGCCTCCCGCTTCTTCCAGGTGGCGGCCTGAGCCGTCCGGACACCCATTGACTCCGCCCGCACCGCCCGCCTCCCCGCGAGAGCGTGTCTGGACGGCAGTTTTCAACTAGAACGAAATATTGCAACAAAACAAGCCCCTGTCCGTCATTCCTGCCGGAAGCGCGTACGGGAAATCCCCTGGGGGGCCGTCGTCGCTTCGTCACCCCGTATCGGGAGGGCCCTTGCGTTCCACGCTCGTCATCGCCGTCGTCGTCCTGTTCACGGGGTGCGCCCGCCCTTCGGCGCGGCTGCCCGCCGGGAGGGGGCAGACGGAGGCGCTCTCCCCGGACGCGGGGCAGTTGCTCAGCGCCACGCCGGAGCACTTCTCGGAGGTCTGCCGGCGGGACCTGGAGCGGGCGCGGGAGGCGGTGACGCGGCTGACGCGGCCCGCCGCCGCGCTGCCCACGGTGGAGGCGTTGACGCTGTACGACGACGCCATCGCGTTGCTGGATGACGCGGTGGGCCGCTCGGGCACCGGGGCCAGCGTGCACCCGGACGCGGGCTTCCGCGCGGCGGCGGAGGAGTGCGAGCTGGAGGCGGAGCGCGCGCGCACGGACTTCTCGCTGGACCGCCGCGTCTACGACGCGCTGGCGGCGCTGCCGCTGGAGGGCCAGGACGCGGCCACGCGGCACTGGGTGGAGCGGGTGCTGCGCGGGTTCCGCCGCGCGGGCGTGAACCGGGACGAGGCGACGCGGGAGCGGGTGCGCGCGCTCCAGGAGCGCCTCATCCTGCTGGGGCAGGAGTTCAGCCGGCACATCATCGAGGACGTGCGCCAGTTGGAGGTCGCCCCGGACGCGCTGGAGGGGCTGCCGGACGACTACGTGCGCGCCCATCCGCCTGGACCGGACGGCCTGGTGCGCGTGGGCACGAACACCGCGGACTACGGGCCCTTCATGACGTACGCCAGGGACACGCGCACGCGCGAGGCGCTGTGGCGGCTGTCGCGCCGCCGGGGCCACCCGAGCAACGTGGACACGCTGACGCACATGCTGGAGACGCGGCACGAGCTGGCCTCCGTCCTGGGCTACCCCAGTTGGGCGGCCTACGCCGCCGAGGACAAGATGGTGCGCAGCCAGGCGGCGGCCTCGGCCTTCATCGAGAAGCTGGCCTCGACGGTGTCCGGGCGCATGCGCGACGAGTACGCGGCGCTGCTGGAGCGCAAGCGGCGCGACGAGCCGGGCGCCGAGCGCGTGGAGCCGTGGGAGCAGTCGTGGCTGGAGGACCGGGTGCGCGCGGAGCGCTTCCAGCTCGACTCGCGCGCGCTGCGCCCCTACTTCGAATACACGCGCGTGAAGCACGGCGTGCTGGACATCACCGCGCGGCTGTTCGGGCTCACCTACCGCCGCGTGCGGGACGTGCCCGTCTGGCACCCGGACGTGGAGGTCTACGACGTCTACGAGGGGGACGTGCTGCGCGGGCGCTTCTACCTGGACATGCACCCGCGCCCCAACAAGTACACCCACGCGGCGCAGTGGGACCTCGCGGTGGGCCGCGCCGGCCGCTCCCTGCCGGAGGCCGTGCTGACGTGCAACTTCCCCCGGCCCGGCGCGAGGCCCGCGCTGCTGCAGCACTCGGAGGTCCGCACCTTCTTCCACGAGTTCGGCCACCTGCTGCACCACCTGCTCGGCGGTCGCACGCGCTGGGCGGGCGTGTCCGGCTCGCGCACGGAGGTGGACTTCATCGAGGCGCCCGCCCAGTTGATGGAGGAGTGGGCCTGGCGCGCGGAGTCGCTCCAGCGCTTCGCGCGCCACATCGACACCGGGGCGGTGCTGCCCGCGGACACCATCGTCCGGATGCGCCGCGCGGACGCCTTCGGCAAGGCCCTGTGGGTGCGCCAGCAGCTCTTCTACGCCGCCGTCAGCCTCCAGCTCCACGACGGCACCGCGCCGGAGGGGCCTCAGACGGCCTCGCGCGTGCGCGCGCTCCAGGAGCGCTTCCTGCCCTTCCGGGCCGTGGACGACACGTACGTCCACCTCTCCTTCACCCAGCTCGACGGCGACTACTCGGCGCTCTACTACACGTACCTCTGGTCGCTCGTCATCGCGAAGGACCTGTTCACGCCCTTCCAGGCCCACGGCGTCATGGACACCTCCACGGCGCGCCGCTACCGCGACACGGTGCTGGCCCCCGGCGGCTCGCGCGACGCCGCGGATCTGGTCCACGACTTCCTCCAGCGCGACTACGCCTTCGACGCCTATACCCGCTGGGTGGAGGGGCGCTGAGCGGGCCGCCCGCCCTGTAAATGGAAGGGGCCCCGCGATGTGAATCGCGAGGCCCCAGATGTTGTGAATCCGTCAAACCGGCTCCGCGACGTTCACGCGGAGTGCTTGACTCAGTGCAACGCGGGGACGCTCGGAGCGGCCTCGGGCTGCAGGGTGATGCCCTGCGTCTCCGGATCCAGCCGGACCTGCACGGGCACGCCCTGGAAGCGGTACTGGGCCAGGGAGCCCGCCGCGTCGTCGAGGAGGCGCTGGTAACGCTCCTCCAGCTCCACCGCGATGAGCAGCATCGTCTCGCCGGCATCCGCGACGCCCGGGCGGTACACCTGGCACCGCTGGAACCGCGCCCAGCGACCGTTCTCCATCTTCACCAGCTCGCCGTCGTAAGCCATGCGCAGCTCCTCTGCAGCAAATCGAACACGCTCAATGTAGGGACGAATTAACTTCATGTCATCCCCCCTCTTGAAAATTCGTCAATCTCCAGTGATTCCAGTGAGTTGAGAGGCTCTCTCGGCGCGTGGGACGGGTGGGTCCGGCGTGAATGCTCAAAAATGTAAATTTGCCAGTCGGTCAACCGCGTTAACGGGGGCCGGGGAGGCCCGGGCGACCCCGGGGGACAGGGGCGAGGTGGGTGCTCCGGGGACGGGGCGGGCGCGGGGCTGGGTGGTGGCGTCCGCCAATGGCGTCCCCTAGATTGATCAGGATGAAGTTGCCAGGGCTGTTCCGCCGAGAGCGGACCACCATCGCCACCGCCGACGCGCAGGACCACGCGGAGAAGCTCCTCGCGGAGTCGCTGCGCCTGCTCGGCCAGGTGTGCACGAAGGTCGCGGACGCCATCGAGTCCCAGCGACTGTCGCGGCAGGGCTATCCGCACAACACGTACCTGCGGCGCGCGGACAAGGAGAACGAGCCGGAGGCGGAGAAGAAGCCGTCCTGAGCCGCTCCGCCCAGGCGCCCGCGCTCGGCCGCCCCGGCCGTATCGACGGGGAGGTTGGCTGTTGAAAAGTGGCGCGCCCCCTTCCGCAATGGCGCAGCCGTTCCCATCTTCCGGCCCATAGAATTCCGCGGTCCGAGACGCCGCAGCTCCCCTTCAGAGGCCCTGCCATGTCCCACATCCTGGTCGTCGATGACGACGCGAGTCACCGCACGCTCATCTGCGATGCCCTCGAGGAGATGGGCTACCGCACCGTGCAGGCCGCCAACGGCCGCGAGGCGCTGGACCACCTGGAAGGCGACATGCCCGCCGCGGTGCTGCTGGACCTGCGCATGCCCATCATGAGCGGCTGGGGCCTGCTGGACGCGCTCAAGCGGATTCCGCGCGCGCGGGGCCTGCCCATCATCATCATCTCCGGCTACGGCTTCGAGTGGGAGGCGGAGCTGGTGGGCGCCGCCGGCTACATCTCCAAGCCGGTGGACCTGGACAAGGTGCGGCTGACGGTGCAGCAGATCGTCGGCCCGCCGGAGATGGCGCTCGTCCACTGAGCGTCCCACCATCCGACGGAGTGAGGATTGTCCCGGAAGTCCGGCTCGGGTGAGATGGCGCCCCTTCATGACGCCCTCCCCTTCCGATGAACTGGCCGTCGACGCACGCGGGCTCGTCAAGCGCTTCGGTGGCTTCACCGCCCTCAACGGGCTGGACCTGCGAATCCCCCGGGGCGCGTTCTACGCGTACCTGGGCCCCAACGGCGCCGGCAAGTCCACCAGCATCGCGCTGCTGACGGGCGTGTACGGCCCGGACGCGGGCTCCATCCGCATGCTGGGCGTGGACGCGGTGGCGCGCCCCATGGAGGTGAAGCGGCGCGTGGGCGTGGTGCCGGAGGAGCTGAGCCTCTTCGAGCGGCTCACCGGGCGCCAGTACCTCACCTTCTGCGCGCGCATGTACGGGCTGGACGGCGACGAAGCGGCGGCGCGCACCACGGAGCTGCTGGAGCTGACGGAGCTCACCTACAAGGCCGGCGCGCTCGTGGCGGAGTACTCCAAGGGCATGCGGCGGCGGCTGGCCATCGCCGCGGCGTTGATCCACGCGCCGGAGCTGGTGCTGCTGGACGAGCCCTTCGAGGGCATCGACGTGCTGGCGGCGGGCGTCATCCGCGAGCTCCTGCGGGAGCTGAGCCGGCGCGGGGTGACGCTGCTGCTCACCACGCACGTGCTGGAGATCGCCGAGCGGCTGGCCACGCACGCGGGCATCATCCAGGGTGGGCGGATGCTGGACCAGGGGACGGTGTCGTCGCTGCTGGAGCGCTACGACCGGCCTTCGCTGGAGTCGGTGTTCGAGAAGCTCATCGCCGTGCCGGCCTCGCGCAACGCGCGCCTGTCCTTCTACGGGGAGGCGCCCGCGCCGGTCGTCCCGCTGCGGGAGTCGGCATGAACCGCCCCGCCGTGCCGGGCTTCTTCCGCCACCTGTGGCTGCTGTGGGGGCTGCGCTTCGACATCGGCCTGAACCGGGGCCCGGGCAAGAGCCGCCTGCTCGCGGTGGGCGCGTTCCTCGCGTCGAGCGCGCCGGGCGCCCTCTTCGGCCTGTTCTTCTACTCGCTGATGCGAATCGGCCCCATCGCGCGCAGCGACGTGTGGCCGTACTTCATCCTCAACCTGCTGTGCTTCGTCACCTTCTCCGTCTGGGTGACGTGGCCGCTGTTGTCGGCGGGCGTGGACGACCACTCCGAGCTGAGCCGCTACGCGGCCTTCCCCATCTCCCCGTTCCGGCTGCTCATCGCATCCACGGTGGCCAGCCTCTTCGAGCCTCGCGCGCTCGTGTTCTACGCGCCGCTCACCGGCGCCGCGCTGGGGTTCGCCTCCGTCAATCCGCTGTGGTCGCCGTGGATCGCCGTGGTGCTGTACGTGATGTTCGCCCTCCTGTGCGCGGCGTGGAGCCGGGTGGCGCTCTATGCGGTCATCAACGTGCTCCGGGAGAAGCACAGCGCCGAAATCATGGGCGGAGGGCTCGTGCTGTTCCTCGTCGCCGCGTCGTTCATCCCGCCCATCGACACCTCGTGGCTGACGGCGGTGGGCGAGGCGGGCGTGGACGCGCTGGACATGACGCTCATCATCAACGCCGCGGTGGCCCTGGGGCGCGTGCCGCCGGGCTTCTTCGGTGACGGCCTGGGGCAGTTGGCGTGGTTCCGCCCGCGCGTGGCCATGGCGGAGGCGGTGGGGCTGGGGTTCTTCGCGGCCATGGGCATGGCGGTGGCCTACGCGCTGCTCATGCGCTTCCACCGGCAGGCGGGCCGGGCCGGCCCGCAGATGAAGGACTCCGGGGACCGCAACCCGTTCGCCCGCACGCGCACGCGCTTCGCCACCCTGGTGACGCGCGAGGCGCTGGACCTGTGGCGCAACCCGCGCGCGAGGCTGCTCGCGTCCGTGCCGTTCATCCTGGCCATCCTCCTGAAGCTGCTGTCCGGCCGGGACCTCTTCGTGTTCCTGCTGGGCCGGTCCGCGGACGCGTGGCTGATGGGCGGCCTGTGCATCTACGGCGCGGTGGTCATCGCGTCGACGTTCTCCCAGAACACGTTCGCCTATGACGGCCAGGGCTTCGCCGCGTTCCTGGCGGCGCCGCTCGACCTGGGGGACGTGCTGCGCGCGAAGAACCAGGTGCAGGCGCTCGGCGCCGTCGGCATGGCGGTGCTGGTGGCCCTCTTCTACCGGGTGTACTTCGGCTTCGGGACCGCGGTGGACGTGGCGTGCGCCCTGGCCTCCGTGCTGGGCGTGGTGCCCATGCTCCTGGCGGCGGGCAACTTCCTGTCGCTCTACTTCCCGGTGAAGTTCCACGCGAGCCTCAAGCGGCGGGACAAGGTGCCGCTGACGGCGTCGATGCTGGGAATCCTCGCGGCGAGCGCGGGCTGCATGCCCTTCGGCTGGGCGCTGCGGCTGGCCGGGAAGGAGGGGCCCACGTGGACGACGGCCGCGCTCATCGGTGGGGCCGCGGTCCTCAACCTCGTCCTCTACCGGCTCGTGCTGCCCCTGGCGCTGCGGCTGTTGGAGCAGCGCAAGGAAGTGGTGCTCAAGGCGGTGACGCGCGAGTAGCACGCGTGAAGGCCGCGGCCCCTCGACGACTGGGACCGCGGCCCGGTGCGAAAGCGGAGGGGCTCAGTACGTCACGCCGTGCTTGAGGGCCTGGGCCTTGACGCCCTTCATCACGTTGGCGTCGAAGGCGTCCTCCTTCTCCGTGCCGTTCTTCGACAGCCACGCCTCACGCTCGCCGGCGAGCTTCGCGGCCTTGGCCTCCAGCGCCTTCTTCTCGTCCGACAGTTGCTTCACCTTCTCCACGCGCGCCTCCTTGCTCAGGCCCTGGAGTTCGGTGGGCAGCTCGTCGTCACGGACCCCGGCGAGCGCGCTGGGAGACTCGAGCAGGTCCACCGCGCCGCCCACGGCCTTGGGCGCGCTGCTGGGGGCGGCCGCGCCGGCGCCGGCGGTGCTGCCCCGCGTCTTCTTCATGTAGCTGATGCGCTCGGCGGCGGCCTCGGGCGCCAGGCTGGCCACGGCATCCGCCCGGGCGCGGTTCTCCGCCTGGGCCTCCGCGCGGCCGGCGTACAGCGTGCGAGACGCCAGCGCCGCGTTCACCTTCGCCAGCTCCGCGTCGTAGGGCGTGGCCACCGCCACCATGCCTCCTCGCTGGTCGATGGTGTCGAAGGTGCCGTCCGTGAGCTTGGCCACGAACTGCCACGCCTTCGCCGTCTCGTCGTCCCCGCCGCAGCGCACCGTGTTCACCACGATGTGCTGCTCGCGCGCCCGGCGCGCCCAGTGCTTGAAGTTCCAGTCGTCGTTGCGCTCGGCCGGGGGCGCGTCGCCCACCAGGAAGATGGCCTTCATCACCGCGCGGTCCTTGCTCCACGACAGCTTGGACACGGCCTCTCCCAGGCCCCGCCCCACGTGCTCGGGGGTGTCACCACCACCGCCGGCCTCGAAGCGGCGCAGGTTCGCGAACACGGTGTCCAGGTCGTCGGTCAGGTCGAAGCGCCTGGTCACGTAGTCGTCGCCCACGTCCCGGTAGGCCACCAGCCCCACCTTCAGGTGCGGCGTGGGTCGCCCCTGGGCGATGCGCGAGGCGATGGAGAAGATCTTCTGCTTCGCCCCCGCGAGCAGGCCCCCCATCGAGCCCGTGGTGTCGAGCACGAAGACCACCTCGATTTCAGGGCGGGCCGCCTGCGCCTGGCCGTCCTGCGTGGGCGCGGGCTTCTTCTGGGCCGCGGGCAGGCTCCGCGCGGCGGGGGCGGTCGCCGCGACGGGGGCGGGCGACTCCGCCAACGCGGGAGCCGAGCACAGGGTGGTGGCGAGCGCGGCCGACACGACGGCCCGCGACAGGGACGAGAGGTCCATGACGTTCTCCGGGAAGAGGGTGCTGCGAGGACTGAGGAAGGGGTGGCGCGCGCTCGTTCGGATGAACGAACCCGGTGGCGAAAAGGTCTAAGGCCTCACCTGGCCTCCTGGAATGAGCGCCCGAGGTGGGTGTTGGTCGGGCATTCCGTCCCCCTACCCCACCCACGGGGCACCGGCCGAACCCCCGGGTGTTCCACCCCGTACGCCCACACCCGCGGCGTCTTGCCCGGGTCGTCGAGGTGGACCCATGCTGAGCCCCTCCAGGAGATTCCGAACATGACCCACGCCCTCCGCCGAAGCCTCTTCCTCCTCGGCTGCCTGCTCGCGGCCGCTGGCTGCAGCGACTCGCCGTACTACCGGGTCGAGGTCACCACGCCGGACACCATCACCCTGCTGCCGGGCGAGTCCTCCACGTTCGACATCACCGTCGCGCGCGTGGGAGAGGTCCCTGGTCAGGTCACCCTCTCGCTGGAGAACGCCCCGGAGGGCGTCACGCTGACACCGGAGGTCGTGCTGCCCTCGGGACAGGACAGCGTGACGGTGCCGGTGACGCTCTCGGCGGACGCGAACGTCCCGTTCCGGGGCATGGAGGACCTGCTGCTGCTCGCCCGGGACACCGGCAAGGAGTACGCCTCCGGGTACACCCTCTTCGCCGTCGTCCACGACCCGCCCACCGCGCAGCCGGACTTCTCCATCTCCGTGGAGCCGCGCCAGGTCGACGTCTACGCCGGCGGCGAGGGCGCCACCGTCGTCACGGTGACGCGCGCGGAGGGCTTCGCCGGACCGCTGACGTTCTCCATCGAGTCGCCCACCAAGCGCATCACCGCGGAGCCCGTGACGATGCTCGCGGACCGGACCACCCGGCAGTTCCTCATCAACACCGACCGGAGCGCCACGCGCCTGCCCGCCGCCGTCCGCGTCATCGCCACGACCGAGGACGGGCGGACGGCCACGACGGGGCTCACCGTCAACGTGCGCTGACGCGACAGCGCCTGGAACGCGCGAGGGCCGGGAGCGGAGCCACGTGGCTCCACCTCCGGCCCTCTTCGCGTCGCGAGGCGCGTCAGCGCGCGCTCACGCCATGTCGAACAGCAGCGCCTCCACCGGCGTCTCCGCGGTGAGGACCACCTTGTCCTCGGCGGAGACCGCCACGCCGTCACCCGCCTTCACCGGCACCCCGTTCAGCGTGCCGGAGCCCCTCGCCACCTGCACCCATGCGTGCCGCCCCGGCGCGAGCACATGCTCCGCGGACTCGCCCTTGCCCAGCAGCGTGCCGTGCAGCAGCAGGTCCTGGTGCACCGTCAGCGAACCGTCCCGCCCGTCCGGCGACGCCACCACCCGGAAGCGGCCCTGCCGCTCCTGCTCCGCGAACGCCTTCTGCTCGTAGCCCGGCTGCAGCCCCTGCTTGTTCGGCAGGATCCAGATCTGCAGCATGTGCAGCGGCTCGCTGAAGTTGTTCATCTCGCTGTGCACCACGCCCGTCCCCGCGCTCATGCGCTGCACATCACCCGGCTTGATGACCGCCTGGGTGCCCATGCTGTCGCGGTGCTCCACCTTGCCGCCCAGCACGTAGGTGATGATTTCCATGTCCCGGTGCGGGTGCATCCCGAAGCCCCGGTTGGGCGCCACGGTGTCCTCGTTGATGACGCGCAGCGTGCGGAACCCCATGAAGTCCGGGTCGTAGTAGTCCGCGAACGAGAACGTGTGATGGGTGTCCAACCAACCGTGGTTGGCATGGCCTCTTTCCGCTGCATTCCGAACGTAGATCATCGCCTGCCTCCCTTTCCTTCCGATTTGCAACTCAGATGCATCATCCCCGCCCCGCGTTGCGGGGCGAGCCAGGAGCCCGCCGGTGGCGAGCCCCGTGGCGCCGACGACCAGCCCGCCCGTCACGGACCTGCGACTGAGCGGGCCTGAGGGCGCCAGCTTCCTCACGCCGCCTTCTCCGCGGCGGCGGCCACCGCCTGGACATCGATGGAGATATCCACGCGGTCACCCACGAGCAGCCCACCGGCCTCCAGCGCCTGGTTCCACGTGAGCCCGAACTCCTTGCGGTCGATGTGCGTGCTCGCCTGGAAGGCCAGGCGGTCGTTGCCCCACGGGTCCTTCAGCTTCCCGAGCAGCTCCGCCTCCAGCACCACCTCGCGCGTCACGTCGCGGACCGTCAGGTCGCCCACCACGCGGTAGCGCCCCTTGCCCTCGTCCTGCACGCGCTTGCTGCGGAAGATGAGCTTGGGGAAGGCCGCCACGTCGAAGAAGTCCGGCGAGCGCAGGTGGTTGTCACGCTGCTCCACGCCCGTGTCGATGCTTCCCGCCTCGATCTTCACCTCCACCGAACCCTGCGCGAGGTCGTCTCCGTTCACCACCACCTTGCCCTCGAACTTCGTGAACCGGCCGTGCACCTTCGCCACCACCATGTGGCGGACCATGAAGCCCACCGTCGAGTGCGTCGTGTCCAGGTTCCAGGTCTTGAGGCTCATGTTCGTCTCTCCTGTGGTTACCGCGTCTGGCCACCCATAGAGCAACCGCCGGGCCACAACCCAAGCCATTGAATTCACTCGAAATACCCCTTCGCACCGCCCGATATCATTTCAAAATGAGAGTCTCACCCACTCATCTGGAGAGGCTCTGGAGCGCGGGGGGCGCGGGGGGACTGGCGGGGAGGCGCGTGGGTGGCGGCACGGAGCGGTCAGACGGTGCGTTCCGGTGTCGTCGGGGGCTACCTTGAGAAACGCCATGACCATCTCCCCCACACGCCGACAAGCCGCCCTGGACGCGCTCGCGCTCGACGACGAGGCCCTGCTCAAGACGTGCGAGGTGGACTACTTCATCGCCTCCGGTCCTGGCGGGCAGCACCGCAACACCACCGCCAGCGGTGTACGGCTCACGCACGCCGCGACGGAGCTGTCCGTCACCGCCACCGAGCGCCGCAGCCAGGTGCAGAACAAGGGCGCCGCGCTGGAGCGACTCCGCGAGGGGCTGCGCGTGCTGACGTTCGTTCCCAAGGTACGCCGGGCCACCCGCCCCACCGCCGGCTCCAAGCGCCGACGCCTCGAGGGCAAGCGCCGCACGTCGGAGAAGAAGTCCCAGCGCGGCGGCAAGGGAGACTGGTGAGTCGCGCCTCGCGCGGCTGAGGAGCGCCGCCGCTACGCAAGCCCTTGCGGACTTGCAAAGTTTGCGTGGCACCTCGCCTGGGAGTCATCCGGAGAGAGCGGGGGATTCCGCGTTGGAGCCTGGGATTCCGGCCTCGGCGTGAAGGGCACATGGCGTGCAGAGAGCGGTCGCGCTGACCCGTTCTCCGCCCCCCCTCCAGCCGGAGCCCTTCATGACTCCTCGGCCGCCCTCTTCTTCGATTCGTCGCACCTTGCTCGCGGTGGCGCTGCTGGCCGCACTCCCCGCCTCGGCGACGGACCTCGTCACCTTCAGTCGCGGCTCACTCATCATCCCGGAGCAGGCGACGTTCCAGCAGGGATGTGGCTCGCTCTCCGCCTATGGATTGGTGTGGCGACTGCTCCAGGCGAACCAACCCGGCGGGATGAACGCCGACCGGCCGGTGACGGTGTACCTGGCCATCAACGACGTGAAGGAGTCCCCCAACCGGTGCGTGCCCACCAACCGGCACACGCCGCCGGCGCCCACGACCGACACGAAGTGGAACGACGGGTGTGACTTCACCATCACCAACACCGCGGAGCAGCCGGTCGTCCCGGTCAACTTCGGCACGGCGTTCCCCACGACGGGCGTCTATCCCTACGGGACCATCGAGAACTTCTCCACGACCTCCACGGTGGCGCGCCCGTACTTCACCTCCACCACGCTGACCAACACCGTCACCAACCCGCGCTTCTCCACGGTGCGCTACATGGGTGGCGCGTTCATCATCGACGCGGCGGACGCCAAGCGCGCCATCGACTTCATCCGCTCCGGCTCGGGCGACCTGTCCCCGGAGAAGTTCCGCACCTCGTGCACCTGCACCACGTTCAGGAACGGCAGCGGCTGCCACTACGTGCGCATGCACCAGTCGACCATCGAGTTCACCGCCCCCATCGCCCGCCGCATCAACAGCACCCCGCCGAAGATCGCCCTGCTCGACCTGTCCGACGGCTTCAACAGCGACGGCGACCCGCTGGTGAAGGGCGGAATGCTCGACGCCTACCTGGACAACGCGGGCCTCGACTTCGCGGGCGCGGGCGGCTGCCCGGAGGGCACCACGTCCGGCTGCACGCTCAACAACAAGAAGCCCGGCCTCATCTACGACGCGCTCCACGCCAACGCGGACCTCGTCTCCACCGCCACGTTCCCCAAGGGCCTGCTCAACGCGGTGGACGCCTCCACGGGCAAGCCCCGCTACAAGGTGTTCTGGGCGCCGCACTGGGAGATCGGCAACATCTCCCGCAGGGAGTACGTGCCCAACGGCGACGGCTCCACGACCCAGCGCGAGAACGTGCTGAACAACGTGGAGTACTTCACCAACCAGCGCGGCAACGGCCTGTTCGCCGAGTGCGCGAGCATCTGGTCGTACGAGACGACGGTCCGGCCCAACAACACCCCGGTGCTCACCTCGCGCTTCCAGGGCGATGGCAACTTCACCAAGAACTCGCTCAGCGGCGGCAGCACCTGGGACGGGCGCAACTGCACCGACCCGGACTACCTGGCCCAGTCCACGTCCAACCGCGGCCAGTGCGTCCTGTACCCCAACCCGGGAGACCCCTTCTCCCAGATGGGTGACTTCCGCTTCAACAACACCGTCGGCCACACGGAGAACTACCGCGCCACCTACAAGACGGGCGTGCGACGGCTGGCGGTGAGCTGGTTCGGCTACGCCAGCGGGGAGCGCTTCGACAACACGACCGACGTGGCGAAGAACGCCCGCCGTGGCCACGACTTCTTCACCTTCAACCAGAAGGACAACGACCCGAAGAAGGCGACCATCGTCTACCTCGCGGGCCATGACTTCAAGTCGAGCGTCCCCGGCACGCGCATCGTGCTCAACACGCTGCTCAACCTGGGCTCGGAGCCCGTGGGCAGCGAGCGCGCCATCTCCGCGCCGGTGGCCTTCGACGACACCAACGGCAGCGACGCCAACGGCTCGCGCGCCCTGGTGCTCGCGGCCACCTACGACGCCGTGTCCGGCTACCCGCCCGGCGTGGACACCTACGTGCCCACCCAGGGCTCGCAGTGGGTGTTCCCCTACTTCCCCGGCCACCTGCGCGCGCACTCGCTCATCGGCGGCTCCTCGCTGGGCACCGGCGAGAGCGCGCTGGACGCGGCCACGCTCTGGGACGCGGACGCGGCCCTGCCCGCCCCGGGCGAGCGCAACGTCTTCACGTACTTCGGCGGCGAGGTGAAGGAGAACCCTTCGCTCGGGGCCGGGCTGAGCGCGCCGCGCAACGTGCTCCAGGTGGGCTGGAAGCCGCAGAACGTGGCCGGCACCGCCATCAACAACAGCTACGGCGGCGGGCCCAACTCCGGCTGCGTGGACGTGCTGAAGCTGGGCAAGGTCACCGACCCCGACGGCACCAACCGCTTCGACTTCGTCACCACCGCCGCGGGCGACGGCGTGTGCGACCTGCAGCAGGCGGTCCAGTTCTCCACGCAGCTGGCGGGCACGGACTTCGGGGTGAGCATGCAGGCCGTGAACAAGGCGGCGCTCGCGGCGGACTTCAACGCGGTGGCGCAGATGCTCCAGCGCGTGCGCGGCTTCTGCTTCGCCACGTCCACCGGCGCCGACGGCAGCGGCACGCCCGTCCTCACGCCCGCCGACAACCAGTGCAACAACCCGGACGCGGACAACCGCGCGCACCTGGGCGGCTTCGTGCACTCGTCGCCCGCGGTGGTGAAGGCCAGCCCCTACATCCCCGACCGCGGCGCGCCCCGTCCCACGGTCGCCTACGCGGCGGGCCTGGATGGCCAGTTGCACGCCTTCTACGTGTCGGGCGGCGCGCGGTACGACGGCCCGGCGGAGACGCTGGCCTACCCCAACACCAGCGCCGAGTCCGCCTTCGTCACGGACTGGGCGGCGCGCTTCCGCAACAGCACCACGCCGGCGGCCGGCACGGAGCTGTGGAGCTTCCTGCCCGCCACGCAGCTGCCGTGGCTGCGCAGCAACAACGCCCGCGTCAACAGCGCGCCGGTGGTGCTGGACGTGTTCGCGGACTTCGTGGGCAGCGGCAAGCGTGAGTGGCACACCGTGCTGCTCGCCAACGTGGGGCAGACGGGGCGGGACCTGTTCGCCCTGGACGTCACGAACCCGCTGCGCCCGGTGCTGCTGTGGCACCTGGTGGGGAGCCACGCCCAGACGGGCACCTTCCCGCCGCACGCCCCCGTGGCGCTGGCGAACCGGAGCACCGGCGGCACGCAGTGGGCCGCGAAGTGGCGCGAGGCGGACGCCCACTTCGTCATGGCGCCCGCGACGGACCCGGGGCGCGACGCGACCGGCCTCTACGACTACAAGGACCTGGGCGGCACGCGCGGCCTGTCCGTGGGCATCGTGCGACAGGGCCTGGAGCCCACGTACACCGTCTTCGTCGCCTCCAGCAGCTCCGGCGCCACCGGCACGCCCGCCAAGGGCATCCAGGTCTTCGCGCTCGACGTGGCCACCGGCCAGAAGCTGTGGCAGTGGCAGCAGGCCTATACCCAGGCCTGGGTGGACAACACCACGCCCACCGCGCCCACCGTGCTGACGGACACCGGCGGCGCCGCGCGGGTGTACGTGGGCGACATGGAGGGCCGGCTGTGGGAGCTGGACGGCGCCACGGGACAGAACGTCAACGTGGTGAAGCTCGGCCCCGCGTGCTCACCGACCTCGCCGTGCAAGTACGCGGCGCTCGACACCGGCTCCACCGCCACCCAGCCCCAACCCATCACCACCAACGTGGCGCTGGCGCGCCTGCCGCAGACCATCACCACCGGCACCGCGCTCAAGGACTACGCGGGCGAGCTGGTGGCCATGGTGGGCACCGGCGGCGCCAACTGGGTGCCCGCCACGTCACCGGGCCAGCTCCACCTGGCGCTGCTCGAGCGCCAGCGGCGCCTGCCCCTGGGCGTGGACGGCACGAAGCTCAACGGCTCGCCCATCACCGCCTCCGCGGCGAACACGCTGGCCGAGGACCAGGGCGTCCTCCAGGAGCCCACGCCCTTCCCGCTGACGTTCGCCGCGCCCCGGCACCTGTACGGCACCATCAGCGTCGCGGGGCGCACCGCGTACTTCAGCACCGCCAACGGCCCCGTCAACGACCTGATGGCGCTCGACGGCCTCACCGCGGGCGCCACCTACGCGCTGGACCTGGGCAACACCGCCACGTCGGCGGGCAGCGCGGCCACGCCCCTGCCCGGCCTGGCGCTGGCCAACTACGGCGGCGTGGCCGTGTACCACCGCGACAACGGGGGCGCGTCCACCGACTACGTGGTGGGCCTGGAGGTGAGCCGCATCACCAACACCCGCATCGAGAACACGTCGGGCAAGGGCCCCTCCAGCCCGGACGACACCCTGCGGGTCAACGGCCAGGGCGGCCTGCTCTTCCGGCTGCTCAACTGGAGCCAGAGGTTCTTCGAATGAACGCGCCCCCGCGGAGCCGTCTCCCTCGCGGCGCCACGCTGGTCGAGGTGCTCGTGTCCATGGTCATCCTCGCGCTGGCCGCCGCCGGCGCGGTGGCCGGCATGGTGTTCGCCTCGCGCGACGTGCACGACGGCCAGTTGCTCCAGGTCAAGCGCCTGCTGCTCGAGGCGAGCACGCAGCGGCTGTGGCTGGCCGGCAAGGCCCCGCTCCTGGCCGAGGCCGTGGTCCGCCCCAACACCTTCCCCACGGACCTGGCGCCGGGCACCGCGCCCTGGCGCGTGGACCCCAGCCCCGCGGTGGGCGGGGACATCGGCTCCGGGGCCTACTTCAAGCTGTCCGCGTCCGGCCAGGTGGAGCCCCTCACCGGCATCTCCGCCGGCACCGCGTGCAACGCCCCGACGCTGCCGGAGGGCACGTATTGCCGCGAGGTGCTGGTCACCGTGGGGCTGCCCCGCGACGTGCCCACGGCCGCCAGCGCGCTCCTCCCCGCGGGCGCCCGGCCGATGACGGTCTGGATGCGCGTCGTCCGCAAGGGCGACAACGCGGCCCGCGCCCAGTCCCACAGCGAGGTGTTCGTCCAATGAGCACGCCCCGAGGCATGACGCTGCTGGAGACGATGATCGCCCTGGCCATCACCTCCGTCATCATCGCCGCCGCCGCCACGCTGATGCTGGCGGGCAGCCGGTTCATCCACAACACGGAGCACTCGGCCGACAGCCACGACGCCTCGCGGATGGCGGGCGAGGCGCTGATGAACGCCGTGCGCCAGGCCGGCGCGGGCGCGCCCGGGGGCCTCTGGGTCCGCCTGGGCGGCACGCCCGTGCGCATCAACACGGTGTTCGGGCGCGACGGCACCACCGGCACGGGCACCGCCGGCAACGTCGCCACCGCCGACGGTTCGGACGACCTGTGGCTGGTGCTGCCGGACCGCAACTACCTGGGAGAGCCGTGCGTCGCGCAGGGCGCCGCCGCGTCCGTGGTGAGCCCCGGCACGGGCGCGCTCCAGGTCAACTGCACGCAGGGCCTGAGGGCGGGCGGGCTGCACATGGCCAGCAACATGACGACCGGCGCGCTGCTCAGCAACGTCGTCCTCACGCCGGCGGGCCCCACCGCCCCCGGGCAGGTGTCGTACGACGAGGCGTCGACGAGCGGCTACTCCAACGCCCCGGAGAAGGGCGGCTTCCAGACCGGGGACCTGGTGTATCCGGTGCGGCTGGTGCACTTCTTCATCGGGCCGCACCCGAGGACGGGGCGCCCGTCGCTGATGCGCGCGGAGGGCCGGCTCCTCGCCGACACGTTGAGCCGCCCCTTCTCCGACGTGACGACCACGCCCGCCCAGGTGGTGCAGGAGAACGTGGAGGACTTCCAGGTGGCCTTCGGCTTCGACACGTCCGGGACGGAGAACCCGGCCGCGTACACCTGGCAGCACGGCCTGGGGTCCACCTTCCAGACGGGCCTGCGCACGGTGCGCATCACCGTGGTGGCCACCGGCCGCACGCCCCGGCGCGACTCGCGCAGCGCCACCGTGCTGTCCGACGACAAGCCCGTCACCGCGGAGAACCACGTGCCCACCCGCACCACCGCGGACGGGCTCTACCGCAGCCTCTACACCCGCCGCGTGGAGCTGCCGAACCTGGCGGCCGCCAGCCTGTGAGTCCCGCGATGCGCACCCCTCCCCTCCGTCACCCCCGAGGCGCCACGCTGCTCGTCGTCGTGCTGCTCGTCACCATCCTGCTGACGCTCGTGGGCAGCCTGATGATGTACGCGGGCGGCGAGCGCGTGCGCGCCGTGGCCGCCGGCCGCGCCAGCCAGCGCCAGAGCTGCGCGGAGAGCGGCCTGCAACTGGCGCGCAGCTTCTACGGCCGCAACTACGCGAACTGGAACACGTACCTGTCCACGCCCGGCACCTATGACCCGGTGCGCTCCTCCTTCAACCCCACCCCCGCCGACCCCACCTCCCCCGCGCTCCAGGCGGCGCGGCCGGAGCTCTTCGCGGACGTGGACGGAGACGGGAAGCTGGATGTCTTCCTCTACATCCGCGACAACGAGGACGAGTTCCTGCCCCTGGCCCCCAACTGGCGTCGCGACAACGACCAGGTGACGGTGGTGGGCGCGGTGTGCATCTCCCAGACGCTGCGCCCGCGCCGCTCGGACGGCAGCCAGGACCCCACCACGCTCGCGCTGGAGGGGCTGCTCAGCTACAACGGGGGCGGCGACCGCAACTGCGCCCAGGGCACCTCGGGCGACGGCTCGGCCAACTGCAACTGAGAGCCCCTCGGGACACACGTCCCGCGCCCCGGCGCGCGGGCCGGCGTCCTCCGGGGGCTCGCTCGACGAGGAGGACCCCGGAATGCCCACGCTCGAAGACGCCATCGCCCTGGCGGTGCAGGCCCACCGCGGGCAGCGCGACAAGGCGGGCCAACCCTACGTGCTGCACCCGCTGCGGCTGATGCTGCGGCTGGAGACGGAGGAGGAGCGCACCGTCGCCGTGCTGCACGACGTGGTGGAGGACACGCCCTGGACGCTGGAGAAGCTGCGCGAGGCCGGCTACGCGGAGCCGGTGCTGCGCGCGCTCGACAACCTCACCCGGCGCAAGGACGAGACGTACGAGGCCTTCATCGAGCGGCTGCGCCCGGACGCGCTGGCGCGCCGGGTGAAGCTGGCGGACCTGGAGGACAACATGGACGTGCGCCGGCTGGTGGCGGTGACGGCCAGGGACACGGAGCGGCTGGCCCGCTACCGCGCGGCCTGGACGCGCCTGCGCGAACCCTGAAGACACGACGGCCCGGAGCGACACACGGGACGCTCCGGGCCGCGGTGCGCGCGCCCCCGCCGAGGAAAGCGGGAGCGCGCCTCTCTTCCGGGGCTACGCCTTCGCGAGCTGGCGCAGCACGAACTGCAGGATGCCGCCGTGGCGGTAGTAGTCGAGCTCGTTGGGCGTGTCGATGCGGCACACCGCCGTGAACTCCTTGGTGCCGTTCTCGCCCGTGGCCTTCACGGTGAGCTTCTTCATCGGCGCCAGGTCCTGCGCGATGCCGGTGATGTCGAACTTCTCGTGGCCGGTGAGGCCCAGCGACTGCGCGTCCTGGCCCGCCTCGAACTGCAGCGGCAGCACGCCCATGCCCACCAGGTTGGAGCGGTGGATGCGCTCGAAGCTCTTGGCGATGACCGCCTTGACGCCCAGCAGCTGCGTGCCCTTCGCCGCCCAGTCGCGGCTGGAGCCCGTGCCGTACTCGGCGCCGGCCAGCACCACCAGCGGCGTGCCGTCCGCCTGGTACTTCATGGACGCGTCGTAGATGCTCATCCGCTCGCGCGTGGGGATGTGGACGGTGACGCCACCCTCCACGCCCGGCACCAGCAGGTTCTTCAGGCGGATGTTGGCGAAGGTGCCGCGCACCATCACCTCGTGGTTGCCGCGGCGCGCGCCGTAGGAGTTGAAGTCCTTGGGCTCCACGCCCTCCGCCATGAGGTACTTGGCGGCCGGGCTCGTCTTGGCGATGTTGCCCGCGGGCGAGATGTGGTCCGTCGTCACGGAGTCACCCAGCAGCGCCAGCACCTGCGCGCCCTGGATGTCCTTCGTGGCCTTGGGCTCCTTCGGCAGGTTCTCGAAGAAGGGCGGCTTGCGCACGTAGGTGGACTTGGCGTCCCACTGGAACGTGGAGCCCTTGCCCACGGGCAGCTGCTGCCAGAGCGCGTCGCCCTCCATGGCGTTGGCGTACTGGCGGCGGAACTGCTCCGGCTTCACGGAGGAGCGGATGACCTCCTTGATCTCCTCGTTGGTGGGCCAGATGTCCTTGAGGAACACGGGGCGGCCGTTCGGGTCGGTGCCCAGCGGCTGCGTGTCCAGGTCCAGCCCCACCTCGCCGGCCAGCGCGTAGGCCACCACCAGCGGCGGGCTGGCCAGGTAGTTCATGCGCACGTGCGGGTTGATGCGGCCCTCGAAGTTGCGGTTGCCGGACAGCACCGCCGCGACGACGAGGTCGCCCTCGACGACGGCGTTGGCCACGGGCTCCGTCAGCGGACCGGAGTTGCCGATGCAGGTGGTGCAGCCGTAGCCCACGATGTGGAAGCCCACGGCCTCCAGGTAGGGCAGCAGGCCCGCGTCACGCAGGTACTCGGAGACGACGCGGCTGCCGGGGGCCAGGCTCGTCTTCACCCACGGCTTGGGGTTGAGGCCGCGCTCCACGGCCTTCTTCGCCAGGATGCCCGCGCCCACCAGCACCGCCGGGTTGGAGGTGTTGGTGCAGGAGGTGATGGACGCGATGACGACCGCGCCGTGGCCGAGCTGGTAGCTCTCCCGGCCGTTCTTCACCGTCACCGTCTGGGCCAGCCGCTCCGGGGGCACCTCGGCCGCCGGGGCCTTGGCCTTGCCGCCGCCCTCGTCGTCCTCGCCCTTGCTCTTGCCGGCCGCCAGCATCTCCACCAGCGACTTCTCGTAGCCGGACTTCATGTCCTTCAGCGGGACGCGGTCCTGCGGGCGCTTGGGGCCCGCGAGGCTGGGCACCACCGTGGCCAGGTCCAGCTCCAGCGTGTCGCTGAAGAGGGGGTCCTCGGCGCCATCCTTGCGCCACAGGCCCTGCTCCTTGGCGTACGCCTCCGTGAGGGCCACCGCCTCGTCCGGGCGGCCGGTGAAGCGCAGGTAGTTGAGGCTCTCCTCGTCGACGGGGAAGAAGCCGATGGTCGCGCCGTACTCGGGCGCCATGTTGGCGATGGTGGCACGGTCCGGCAGGGACAGGCCCTTGAGGCCGCTGCCGTAGAACTCCACGAACTTGCCGACGACGCCCTTCTTCCGGAGCATCTGCGTGACGGTGAGCACCAGGTCCGTCGCGGTGGCGCCGGCGGGGAGCTGGCCGGTGAGCTTGAAGCCCACGACCTGGGGAATCAGCATGGTGATCGGCTGGCCGAGCAGCGCGGCCTCCGCCTCGATGCCGCCCACGCCCCAGCCCACCACGCCCAGGCCGTTGATCATCGTGGTGTGGCTGTCGGTGCCCACCAGCGTGTCCGGGTAGACGGAGGTACCCTGGCGGAACGTCACCTGCGCCAGGTACTCCAGGTTGACCTGGTGGCAGATGCCGATGTCCGGCGGCACGACGCCGAAGCCCTTGAACGCGCTCTGGCCCCAGCGCAGGAAGGCATAGCGCTCGCGGTTGCGCTCGAACTCCAGCTCCGCGTTCTCCTTGAAGGCCGCGGTGGTGGCGAAGGAGTCGATCTGCACTGAGTGGTCGATGACCAGGTCGGCCGGGTTGCGCGGGTTGATCTTCGCCGCGTCACCGCCCATGGCGGCCAGCGCCTCGCGCATCGCGGCCAGGTCCACCACCGCGGGCACGCCCGTGAAGTCCTGGAGCAGCACGCGGGCCGGGTGGAACGAAATCTCGACGTCCGGGGTGGCCTTCGGGTCCCAGGCCAGCATCTTCTCCACGTGCTCGCGCTTGACGACCCGGCCGTCCTCGTTCCGCAGCAGGTTCTCGAGCAGCACCTTCAAGGAGAAGGGGAGGCGCCCCACCGAGGGGTGAGCCTTGGCGAGCTTGCTCAGGCTGAAGAAGTCATAGGTGGCCGAGCCCACCTGGAGCTTGGACTTCGTGCCGAAACTGTCGGTCATGTGCGGTGCCCTTCCATGCGCAGGATGTGGGGACTTCTAGGCTCGCCTTTGACGCGTTGCAAAGGGTTCCTGCACCGCCATCCGGGGCTGGACGGTTGAGCCAGCAAGGGTCCAGCGCCGCTCATCGCAACCATGCGTCCGGCTGGGGGAATCCAGCCGGTGACGGCCCCATGTCACCCAGGCGATACGTGCTGTCTCAAAGCCATTTGCGACAGGCGTACAGGAGCCGCTCCACCCACCGGTGCCAGAAGGGGCGGCGGCGGAACTGCGCCAGGCTCACCTCCCGGCAGTCACCGCAGTCCGTCAGGAAGGAGTCCTCCAACTGCCGCCCCAACCGGGGGTCGGCGAAGACCGCGTTCACCTCGTGGTTGAAGGCGAGGCTGAGGCGCTCCAGGTTGAACGAGCCGATGGTGCCCCAGGCGCCGTCGACGACGGCCGTCTTCGCGTGGAGCACGCCCCGCTGCCATTCGAAGATGCGCACCCCGGCCTCGAGCAGCTTCTCGTAGAAGGCCCGGGTGCCGAACTCCAGGAGGGGGTGGTCGCTGCGGGCGTTGAGCAGCAGGCGGACCTCCACGCCGCGCCGGGCCGCGTCGCGCAGGGCGGCCACCATGCGCCGGTCCGGGACGAAGTACGCGGCGGCGATGAGCACGCTGCGCCGGGCGCGGTGGATGGCGTGGAGGTAGGCCCGGTGGATGCCACGGCGGCTGGAGAGCACCGCCAGGCCCACCGCCCCCCGCCGGATGGGCGTCAGGCGGCGGGCCTCCCGGCGCAGGCCGGTGGCCCAGCGGTGGATGCGGTCCTGGAACATCATCCGCCACGTGGCCCCGAAGCGCCGCTCCAGGGCGAGCACGGCGGGGCCCTCGATGCGCAGCACGTCGTCCCGCCACGCGCCGCCCTCCGGCGCCCAGTGCGCGGCGATGTTCACCCCGCCGGTGAAGGCCACCTCGCCGTCGACGACGAGGATCTTCCGGTGGTCGCGCCGCAGCAGGTGGCGCCAGCCGCGCGACAGGTTGAAGGGCTTGAAGGGGCGCACGTCCACGCCGCGCCCCCGCAGCGCGTCGAAGTACGCGCGCCGGCTCGTCCAGGAGCCCACCGCGTCGTAGAGCACCTTCACGTGGACGCCGCGCTCGGCCGCCTCGGCGAGCGCCTCGCCGAACAGCGTCCCCACCGCGTCGGTGAGGAACATGTACGTCTCCAGCCGGATGTAGCGCCGGGCGCGGCGGATGGCGTCCAGCATGGCCGGATACGCCTCCACGCCGTCGCGCAGCAACTGGCACGCGTTGCCCCGCGTCAGGGCGTGGCCGCGCGGCAGGTAGTACCGGGCCAGGAGCAGCCCGGAGACGCCCGGACTCCAGACGCGGGCCTGGCTCGGGAGGAGCCCTGGCGCACACTCCGGCCGGGGGGGTTCCTCGCTGGATACGGCCACCCTCTCGCTCGACAGCTCCAGGTCGCGCATGGCGTCCCAACGGTGAGGACGCCCCCGCGAGCCGGCAACCCGAGGCGCCGCCCGGCTGGCCGCACGGGCGGGCACACCGTCCGTCACCGGACGGTGCAAGCCCCCGGGATTGCGGAGGAGGAGGCTACAACCCGTATTCGGAGCGCTTGTTCTCCGCGCGCGTGGCGCAGGGCTGGTCGAACTCCGGGAAGTACTGCTTCACGTGGTCCAGGGTGGCGGAGGCGCCCTTGTAGTTGCCCTGGTTGTAGTAGCCCTCGACCTCCAGCAGCAGCTTGGCGCAGGTGCGGTCCAGCTCCTGCTGCGCCGCCTTCATGCGCTCCTGGGCCTCGTAGTAGAGGTCCGGCTTGGGCTCGGGGTGGGCCTCCAGCATCAGCCACGCCTCGCGGAAGGACTTCCACGCCTCGTAGCGGTTGCGCGCGCCGATGTCCGGCGTGTCGTGGTTCTTGCGGCCACGCTTGTAGGACTCGTTGGCCTGGCGCAGCAGCTCCTCGGGCAGCAGGTCCGGCAGCAGCGCGCGCTCCACCCACACGTTCCAGATCTTCCAGGTGTCCTCGCCCGGGGGGTTCTTGGCGTTGTCGAAGACGATGCGGTTGGGCACGCCCTTCTTGAGCTGCTGCGACGGAATCATCAGCTCCAGCGAGCGGTCCTGGCTGGCCAGCGTGTCCGGGGGCACCTTGCCCACGTCCACGCCGTTGACGCTGACCACCACCTCGTCCTTGGAGATGTACTGGGCCTGGTAGTGGAGGATGACCACCGCGCGGGTGGCCGCGGTGTACTCCCACTCGAAGATCTTCATGTCCGGCCGGCTCCACGTCACGTCCTGCCCCAGGCCGAACGAGTCGCGGATGGGCTGCTGGCTCAGGACGGAGGGCTCCTCGCCCACGGGGCGGTTGGCGTCCGGGTCGTTGAGCACCAGCCAGTACAGGAGGCCGAAGAGGGACAGCGCCAGGGCGACACCGCCGCCGATGATGCCGCTGCGGACGGCGTTGCTGGCGTCCGCCCAGAACAGCTTGGCGCTGGCCACCATGCCGGGGGACTCGCGGCGGATGCGGGCGCGCTCGGCGGCGGACAGGGCGCTGCTGGCGTTGCCGCCGGCCGCGGGCCGCGCGCGCGCCGGGGCGCTGGAGCCCGCGGCGGGACGACGGGCGGGCGGAGCGGACGACGCGCGCTCGATGGCGGCGGGCTCCTGGGCGGCGGGG
>NZ_JAKCFB010000002.1 GCF_024198235.1 Myxococcus dinghuensis
GCCTCGAACAGCTCGTGCAGCCCTCCCTCCACCTGCGGCGCCGGCAACAACCCGTTCCACTCCTCCACCACCCGCCGCCGCTCCTCCTCCCCCAACAGCTCCAACCCCGAGACGTGCGTGTCGGGCTGGGCCACCGCCGACTCCAGCAACCGCTGGTAGTGGCCCGCCAGCCTCTCCACCGTCTCCTCCTCGTACAGCTCCGTGCTGTACTCCAGCCACCCCGTGAGGCCCTCCGCTCCCTCCCTCAGCGACAGCGACAGGTCGACCGGCACCGCGGTGGGCACGTCCTGCAGCACGAGCGCCACCTGGAAGAGCGGCTCCTGCGACAGCTCCCGCGCGGGGTCGAGCGCCCGCACCAGCGCCTGGAAGGGAAAGTCCTGGTGCCTGTGCGCCGCCAGCGTCGTCTCCTTCGCTCGGGCCAGCAGCTCGCGGAACGTGGGGTCTCCCCCCAGCCGCGTGCGCAGCACCAGCGTGTTGACGAAGGAGTCAGCCCGACCCTCCTGCCCCGGCTGGGCACGCACCACCACCGGCGCGCCCACGGTGATGTCGTCCTGACCGCTGTAACGGTGCAGCAGCGCCTGGAAAGCGCCCAGCAGCACCACGGAGAGGGTGGCGTCTTCCTCGCGCGCCAGCGCCCTCAGGCCCTCGGCCAGGGGACCGGGCAGCGAGAAGGTCCAGCGGGCGACCTGGGAGCCGCGCACCGCCGTGCGAGACCTGTCCGTGGGCAGCTCCAGCGGGGTCACCCCCGCCAACGCCTGCCGCCAATAGCCGAGCTGCTGCTCCAGCGCCGACCCCGCCAGCCGCTGGCGCTGCCAGTCGCCGAGACCCTCCAGCACCTGGCGGCGCTCCGCCTCCGTCATCAGCGAGAGCGCGGAGAGGCGCTGGCGGGGGTTGCGCAACACGCTGGTGAACAGCGCGCGAAGCTGCGCGGCGAAGCGCGCCATGGTCTCCGGGGTGAAGAGGTCCGTGTTGTACTTCAGCGCCCCGGCCACCTCCCCCGCCACGTCCACCAGCATGATGTTGATGGCGTACTGCCCCTCCTGCTGCCGCAGGAAGGGCTTGAGCTCCATCTGCACGTCGTCGCGTGCCACGTCCAGGCCGGGCATGCTGTTGAACTGGTCGAAGGAGAACTCCACCTCCACCAGACGTGGCCGGCTCGGGTCCTGCTTGATGCCCAGCCGCTCGCTCAGCACATGGAAGGGGTAGTCCTGGTGCTCGATGGCGCCGAGCACCCGCCGGTACAGCCGCTCCACCAGCTCGGTGAAGGACGGATCGCCGGAGAGGTCCCCGCGCAGCGCGACGAAGTTGACGAAATAGCCGGCCAGCCGCTGCAGGTCCGGGTGCGTGCGTCCCCACAGGGGCGTGCCACAGAGCAGGTCGCTCTGCCCGGTGTAGCGATGCAGGAGCGTGAGGAAGCCGGCCAGCAGCACCGTGAAGAGCGTCTTGCCCTCGGTGAGCGCCAGTGACTTGAGGCCGGCGCTCAGCTCGGGCCCCAGCCGCATCGGGAGGGTGGCGCCCCGGAAGCTCCAGCGCGCCGGACGCGGCTTGTCCGTGGGCAGCTCCAGCGGCCCCGGCAGCTCGCGCATCTGCTCCTGCCAATACGCCCAGAGCCGCTCCTCTCGGGCGGGCGTCATCTGCTCGCGCCGCAGCTGCAGCGCGTCCACGTAGTCGAGCTTCAGCGGCGGCAGCCGCAGCGGCTCGCCCCGCAGCTCGCCGCGGTAGAGGTGCTGCAGCTCCTCCATCATCATGCCCATGGACCAGAGGTCCGTGGCGATGTGGTGGATGACGAGCAGCAACACGTGCTCGGTGGGGGCGCGACTGAAGAGGTCCGCCCGCCACACGGGGCCACGCTCCAGGTCGAACGGCTGCACGTAGCTGGCGCGCAGCGCCTCGTCGAGCTGGTCCTCCGTCAGTCCGGGGACGTCGTGCCGGGTGAGCGCCAGCGGCAGGCGTTCGTGCACGCGCTGCACCGGCTTGTGCTCCTGGGTCTCGTAGGTGGTGCGGAGGATGGCGTGGCGCTCCGCCAGCAGGTCCAGGCAGCGCTGCAGCGCCGCCAGGTCCGCGCGGCCTCGCACGCGCAGCGCCAGCGCCACGTTGTAGGAGGAGCTGGCCGGCGCCATCTGGTGGAGAAACCACAGGCCCCACTGGTTCTCGCCCAACGGGAACACGCCCTCCTTGCGGCGCTCCGGCTGCGCGGGCTTCTGCGCCGGGGCGCTCTGCTGCTTGAGGCGCTGTGCCAGCTCACGCCGCTGCTCCGGCGTGAGCGCTGCGAGACGATCCTTGAGCGACGACATTGAAGACCTATTCCCTACGAACCGTTACGCCATCCACCACGGACAGACCGCCCCACCCCACCCCTGCCGACGCGCGAAGCTCAGGCCGACTGCAGCTCCAGCTCCGCGCTCTCCGTCTCCTCCAGCAGCGCCGCGGCCTCCGCCTCGGACATCTCCGCGAGCTGCGCCGCGAGCGAGTCGAGCTCGGCCGCCTCGGGGGTCGCCTCCGGCTTGGGCAACCTCGGCAGCAGGGCGTCCGTCAGCCCGTTCACGCTGGTGCCCTGCAGCAGCTCCATCAACGTCGGGCTGGCGCCCAGCCCGCTGGAGATGTGGTGCCGCAGCTCCACGGCGATGATGGAGTCCAGCCCGAAGCCCTGCAGCGGCGTGTTCAGGTCCACCTGCTCCGCCGCCAGCTTCAGCGTGCGCGCCACCGTCCGGCGCAGGAAGTCCCGCACCAGCTCGCCGCGCGCCGCCTCGTCGGCCACCTCCAGCAGCTTCGCGCGCACGTCGTCGCGGGCCTCGTTGCCCGGCCCCCCGCCCGCGGCGGCCGCCTTGGCCAGCGCGTCGATGATGGGCTGCAGCATGGGCGGCGTGCTGGTCGTGGCGAAGTTGGTGGTCAGCATCCGCTGCCAGTCCGCCGCCAGCACCAGCACCTGCCTCAGGTCGTGCTCCAGGCTGCGCTCCAGCGCCGCCAGGCCCTGCTCGGGCGGAATGGGGATGATGCCGCGCAGCTCGAAGTCGCGCGCCACCTGCTCGATGCTGGCCATGCCTACCTCGCCCCAGGCGCCCCAGTTGACGGCCAGCGCGTGCTGGCCCTGGTTGCGGCGCAGGTGCGCCAGGCCGTCCAGGAAGGCGTTGGCCGCCGCGTAGTCCACCACGCCCGTGGAGAAGCCCAGGGCGTTGGCCGACGAGCACAGGACGAAGAAATCCAGCGGCTCGTCCGCCAGCACCTGGTGCAGGTTCCAGCCACCGGCCAGCTTCGCGTCCAGCGTGCCGCGCATGCGGGACTCCGTCTGGTCCGCGAAGCGCGTGGGCTGCACCACGCCCGCGGCGTGGATGACGCCGCGCAACGCCGGCCACCCCTCGCGACGGAAGGACGCGTGGAAGGCCCGCATCTGCGCCTCGTCCGACACGTCCAGCGCCACCGGGTGGATGCTGGCGCCCAGCGCCTCCAGTTCGCGGATGGCGGCGATCTGCCGGCCCACCGACGAGTCCGGCGCCACCGCGTGCCAGTCACGGCGCTCGGGCAGCGGCGTGCGGCCCGCCAGCACCAGCCGGCGCGCCCCCCGCTCCACCATCCACCGGGCGAACAGCAGGCCCAGCCCGCCGCGGCCGCCGGTGATGAGGTACGTGCCGTCCGGGCGCATGCGCGCCGGCAGCGAGCCGTCCGCCAACTGCGGCGCCAGCTCCAGCCGGTCGCTCCACAGCCGCCCCTGGCGCAGCGCCATCTGCGTGTCCTCCGGCGGCGCGGCGATCAACCCGAGCACGGCCTCCGCCTCGCTGGCGGCCGCCACCGGGTCCAGGTCCACCAGGCCACCGGACAACGCGGGGAACTCCTGCTGGAACATCGACGCGCCGAAGCCCCACAGCGGGCTCTGCGCCGCCGCCACCCGGTGCGTGTCGCCGATGACGGCGCGCGCCCCGCGGGTGAGGATCCACAACTGCGGCGGCTTGGGCCACGCGGCCTTCTCCAGCGCCTGTCCCAGGTGCAGCAGCGACACCACGCCCGGGCCCTGCGCGTCCATCAGGCTCTCCGCCGTGAGCACGTCCACGGCCGGCGCGTCCAGGCCCCACAGGTGGAGGATCTGCCCCGGCCGCTCGCCCTCGGCCACGGCCGCCAGCAGTTGGCTGAAGTCCTCCACGCGGTGGGGGTTCACCACGAAGCCGCTCGCGTCCCTCGCGAAGGCCGCGCCCGGGCGGACATGGAGGGCCTTGCCGCCGCCCGCCTCGATGCGGGAGGCCAGCGCCTGGGCCACGCCCGTGCCGTCCGACAGCAGCAGCCACGGCCCCTGCACCTCGCGCTTCTCCTTGCGCGTGCCCGGCTGCACCTCCGCCCAGGTGAGCGCCTGGAACATGCCGCGCAGGCCCTTGCCGTCGCCGTCGGCGGCCAGCGACTTGACGCGCAGGCCCTCCAGCGCCACCAGCAGCCGCCCGTCCGCGGAGTAGATGTCCAGGTCGCCCACCATGGCGCGCTTGTCCACCTGCCGCATGCGACCGTGCGCCCACAGCTCGCCCACCAGCGGCCCGTGCACCGCCAGCGAGTCGATGCCCACCGGGAGGAACACGTCCTTCGCGTCACCCTTCGCCTTCGTCCCGGCGATGAGCACCTGGAAGCACGCGTCCAGCAGCGGCGGGGTGACCTCGTAGCCCACCAGCGCCTGCTGGTGCTCGGCGCCCACCTCGATGCGGGCCAGCGCCTCGCCATCCTTCAGCGTCAGTTGGCGGATGCCCTGGAAGGCCGGGCCGTACTCGAACTGCAGCGCGCGCAGCCGCGTGTAGCACTCGGCCGACTCCAGCGTCTGCGCGCCACGGAAGGCGTCCTGGAGCCGCGCCAGCGCCCCCGGCCTCGGCTCACGCGGGGCCGCCGAGCGCATGCTGCCCGACGCGTGCCGCGGCCACGCCGCCTCGGTGACGCCGGTGCGGCTGAACACGGTGAAGCGCAGGCCGTCCGGCTGCACCTCCGTGCGCAGGTCCGTGGGCTCCTCTCGCAGGAAGAGCGCGTTGTGGAAGCGGATGTCGCACAGCTCCACCGGTCCGGACAGGCGGCCCGTGGCCCGGCGCAGCGCCTGCAAGCCCAGCTCGATGTAGCCGGCGCCGGGGAACACCACCGCGCCCTGGATGGCGTGGTCCACCAGGTACGCCGGGTGGTTGCGGTCCACCTGGCCGTGCCAGATGGGCTCGGGCGTCACCTGTTTGCGGCCGAGCAGCACGTGCGTGGCGCGGTCCAGGCGGTCGGCGCGCGCCTCGGCGGACTCGTCCCAGTTGATCTGCCGGTCCCACGGGTACGTGGGCAGCGTCACCGGGCGCGAGGGCACCGGCGCCAGCTCCTCCCAACGCGGCTCCACGCCCGCGGTGAAGAGCGCGCCCACGGAGGTCAGCAGGTTCAGGGAATCGTCACCGCCACGGCGCAGCGTGGGCAGCGAACGCACCGTCACGTTGCGCTGCTGCGAGCACTCATTGATGGAGTTGCCCAGCACCGGGTGCGGGCCGATCTCCAGGAAGACGCGGTAGCCGTCCTCCAGCATCTTGTACGTGGCCGCGGCGAAGTACACCGGGTCGCGCACGTTGAGCCACCAGTAGCCGCCGTCCAGCTCCGGCCCGTCCGCGCGCTGGCCCGTCACCGTGGAGTACAGCGGCAGCGTGGCCTTCGCCGGCCTCAGCGGCCGCAGCGACTCCACCAGCTCATCGCGCAGCGGCTCCATGTAGTGGCTGTGGAAGGGCACGTCCACCTTGAGCGCCTTGCAGAAGGTGCCCTGCTCCAGGAGCGGCGCGGTGATGCGCTCGAGCACGACCGGGTCGCCCGCCAGCGTCACCGCGCTGGGGCTGTTGATGGCGGCGATGGACACGCCCGAGTGGCCTTCGATGGCGGCCAGCGCTTGGTCGTACGTGAGGCCGACGGCGAACATCTTCCCCTGGCCGGCGGTGCGGTGCTGCAGGCGGCTGCGGGTGTGGATGACGAGGCACGCCTCCTCCAGCGTGTACACGCCCGCGGCCCAGAAGGCCGCCGCCTCGCCGGCGCTGTGACCGACGATGGCCGTCGGCCGCACGCCCCACGAGCGCAGCAGCTCCGTCAGCGCCACCTGGATGCCCAGGTTGGCGGGCTGCGAGAGGGTCGTCTCGTTCATCTTCGAGCGCGACTCCTCCACCAGCAGCTCCTCCACCAGCGAGTAGCCCGTCCACGGGCGGAGGATGGCGTCCACGCGCTCCATGGCCTCGCGGAAGACGGGCTCGGTCTCCAGCAGGGCGCGGCCCATGGCCCACCACTGCGGGCCCATGCCCGTGTAGACGAACGCCACGTCCACCTTGGCGCGCGCGCCCGCCTGACCCGCCACCATGCCCGCCCGCTCCGTGTTCTCCACGAAGGCGCGCAGCGAGTCCGCCAGCTCCCGGTGGGAGCGGGCCACGACGGCCAGCCGGTGCGGGTGGTGGCTGCGCTTGTGCGCCAGGGCCCCGGCCAGCTCGTGCAGCCGCGGCGAGCCGTCGGGCTGGGCCGCGGACTGCTCGGCCAGCTCGCGGTACGACGTGGCCAGACGCTTGAGCGACTCGGCGCTGCGCGCCGACAGGGGCACCAGCGCCGGGCGGGCGCTCTCCCCCGTGGCCGGCCGCGCCACCGCCGCGGGAGCCTCCTCCAGCACCGCGTGCGCGTTGGTGCCGCCGAAGCCGAACGAGTTCACCGCCGCGAAGGCCGGGCCGTCGCCCTGGGGCAGCGGCTCCACCTGCTTCGCCACGCGCAGCCGCAACGCCGCGAAGTCGATGTTGGGGTTGGGGGTGATGAGGTGCAGGTGCGGCGGCACCTGCTTGTTCTTGAGCACCAGCGCCGCCTTGATGAGGCCCGCCACGCCGGCGGCCGCCTCCAGGTGGCCGATGTTCGTCTTCACCGAGCCGACCAGGCACTGCTGGCCGTCGGTGCGAGCCTGGCCGAACACCTCGCCCAGCGCCTTGGCCTCGATGGGGTCACCCACCGGCGTGCCCGTGCCGTGCGCCTCCACGTAGCGCACCTGGTCCGCGACGACGCCCGCCATCTGCAGCGCCTCGCGCGCCAGCTGCTTCTGCGCCTCGCCGCTGGGCACGGTGATGCCCGGGGTGCGGCCGTCCTGGTTGGAGGCCGTGGCGCGGATGACGGCGTACACGGCGTCGCCGTCGCGCAGCGCGTCCGACAGCTTCTTGAGCACCACCATGCCGGCGCCCTCGCCGCGCACGTAGCCGTTGGCGCGCGAGTCCCACGTCTTGCAGCGCCCGTCCGGCGAGAGCATGCCCGCGCGTGACTCGGCGATGGTGAACTCGGGCTGGAACATGGCGTTGGCCCCGCCCGCCAGCGCCAGCGTGGACTCACCGCTCCACAAGCTCTGGCACGCCAGGTGGACGCAGACCATGGACGAGGAGCACGCGGTGTCCAGCGCCAGGCTGGGGCCGCGCAGGTCGTACCAGTACGACAGGCGGTTGGCCGCCATCGTCATGGAGGTACCGGTGCCGGTGTGCGCGCCGATGAGGTCGCGGTTGCTACCGCGCAGGTAGGAGATCTTCGCGTCCTCCGTGAAGAGGCCCACGAAGACACCCGTGCGGCTGCCAGCGAGCTGCTCCGGCCGGATGCCCGCGTCCTCGAAGGCCTCCCACGTGGTCTCCATGAGCCACGCCTGCATCGGGTCCAGGTGCGAGGCCTCGCGCGGGGACATGCCGAAGAACATGGCGTCGAAGGAGCCCAGCTTCTGGTCCACGAAGCCGCCCCAGCGGGTCACCATCTTCCCGGGACGGCTCGGGCGCGCGTCGTGGTAGCTGTCCGCGTCCCACCGGTCCGAGGGCACCTCCCGGATGGCGTCCACGCCATCGCAGAGCATCTTCCAGAAGGCTTCCGGGCCATTGGCGCCAGGGAAGCGACACCCAATGCCAATGATCGCGATGGGCTCGGGTGTCTGCGTACTGCTGCCAGGACCATGGCTGGAGCTGCCATGTGTCGAAGAAGGGGCTGCGCTCATTCGGTGCTCGAACTCCGAACGCTGTCGTCGGAGTGAATGGGGATGGCTCGCCCGAGCCACGCGGGGCGCGACCCAATGCGTGATAATTTGTTTACTTCAGAACGCTTCTTGTTTTCAAGGGTTTCAGGGGAGAGCCAAGAAAGTATTGAAAACACCACCCGTAGAGGAGGCCGGAGAGGCCGGGGTGGAGGCGACGGACACCGGGTGCGACATCGCGCCCGAGCACCCGCCACACCGCTTCGAACCGCACCTCACCACCAGGCCCGCGGGCGAGGACTCGGGCTGGACCTCTTCCTCTGCCACGCGCTGGTGGAGTCCTTCGGGGCCGCATCCACGTAGAGAGCCAACCGGACCAGGGCACTACCTTCCGCGTCTCGCGGCCCCATGCCTCAGCCCGTGGCGAGCCTGCCGAACACCGGCCTGTTGCCCCCCTCGTCCCGGCCACGCGGTGGCTTTGGCCTTGGCGCCGTAGCGTGCGGCACTGGACGGCCCTGGCCCTCCTCCGAGCGGGTGGGTACGGGGGCGGCGGCGCAGAGAAGAACCCGCTCCTCCACAAGGCCATGGACCGCATCGGACAGCTCTCACAGCAGCTTGGCGTGGACTCCCACCAGGCGCGGGTCGTGGCCGGCTCACAGCTCGAGCGGGCGCAGGGGAGCGGCTGGGCCTGGGCGGCCGCCCAGCATCTGGGGCAGGCCATCCCCGAGTAGACACCTGTCAGCAGGCGGCGCAGGCGCGGACCCCGCTGCCGGACTCCAGCGGCGGAGGGCTGATGGGCACGCTGAACGGGCTCCTCACCGGCCAGGGGCAGCCCCGAGCGGGGCGGGCTGATGAGCGCGCTGGGCGGCACCGAGGCCCAGGCAGGCGCGGTCGTGCTGCTGGGGCGCTTCGACGTCGACGCGGACAAGGCCACCCTGGCGGCGCCACGCATACGCCTCGATGAGATGTAGCGGCGGGACCCCATCCAGGTAGGTAGTCCAGCAGCCCCACGACTCAGGGCGACTGGAGGCTCGCAGGCTTGCAAGCTGGGGGCGAACGAGCCGGCGCACCGCTCCTCGGATTCACGCCGTCATCTGCGTGCACGGCTGGCGGTACGCGAGGCGCTGGTGCGCGCCAGGACGCGCGACATCAGCCTCATGCGCGCACGGGTGAGGGGCGAGGGATTTCAGGTGGGCAGCGGCAGCGCGGAGTCCTTCCTCAAGCGGCTGGAGGCCATGGAGTTGGGTCGAGTCCCGAAAAGTGTGTAGCCAGTCCGGAGGAGTTCCGGGAGGTCGCTCCTCGGCGACACCAAGCAGCAGTGTCTGGGGTTGAGGTCAGCCGGGACATGTCGAGGTCGCGGCGGTCATCCCAGACGCCGGTGACTCCGAGGGCGACGGCGGTGATGAGTCACAGGGCGCTGGCGCAGTCAGCCAATGCGCCCGACCGAGCCTGGGCGTCAAACATCACGTCCGCGCCCACGGAGGAGGTCTGGCTGCGACTGGCGGTAGTCCTGGACCTCTTCAGCCGGCGTGTCATCGGCTGGGCCATGGACCCCTGCATTGGCAGACACCAGGTGCTCTCGGCCCTCGACATGGCGCTCGAGGGACGCGTGCACCACGCGGACCGCGGCGGCCAATACGCCCGCGGCCTCCGGCGCACCATGAGCCTCCAGGTCAACTGCTGGGACAATGCCGTGGTGGAGAGCTTCGTCTCCACGTTGAAGACGGAGCTGGTGCACGAGAGGGACTTTCCTACGCGTGAGTCCGCGAAGGCCGCCTTGCTCGAGTTCATCACCCAGGCAAGCGCACTGGGAATGCCGCACCTCGCGGTGGGCATCATCACTTGGTTCCACACGCACCTGCCGAGATAAGCTCCGGGATGTTGGCCCCTCATTTGCTTTGGGCTGAGGCAGTCCCCCGTCTCGTCACTGGAAGCCGAGCACCCATGCGTTCCCGCCCCTTCGTCCCTGACCTCCCGGCCACGTCCACCTCGTCTCTCCGTGCCAAGGAGGTGGCCCTGTGAGCCGCATCGCGGGATGGGGGCTGCTGGTGCTCGCGCTGGTCGTTTCGTACCGCCCGGCCGAGGCCGCGCAGGCGAAGAAGACCCAGGCGCAGAAGACCCAGGTGGCGGTGCTGCGCCCGGAGGGCCGCCAGGGAGATGCGCTGCGCAGGGTGCTGACCCAGGAGCTGGGCAAGAAGGGACGCGGGCGAGCGGTGCTGCCCGCGAAGAAGGTGGATGCCCAGGTGAAGCTCATCCGCGGCGGTCCGCAGACGGATGAGCAGCGGCAGGCGCTGGCGAAGAAGCTCGGCGCGGACGTGCTGATCCTCGCCTCGGTGAAGGGGACGAAGCGCTGGGACGTGGAGGTCCGCGCCTACTCCGGCAAGGACGGCACCCTCCTCGCGGAGGAGCGCTGGGACGTCCGCACGAACCGCGCCTTCCCCGACGTGCGGCGCGAGCTCGAGCCCAGGCTGGGCGCGGCCCTGAAGGCGGGCCCGGAGCAGAGCCTCCCGCCCGCCGCCGTGACACCTTCGACACCGACTCCGACGCCTGTCTCCGAGCCGGAGGTCGCGCCCCCGGCCCCCATCGCGGAGGCTCCGCGCCCGGAGGTGGTGAAGCCTCCTCCGCCCACCGTTTCGAAGGAGGAGCCGCCGGTGCAGCCCGAGCCGAAGGCCGCCGGGCCTCGCCACCTGGACGGCCCCATCCTGGAGGCGCTGCTGTCCGGACAGGGGCTGTTCCGCCGCTTCAACTTCTCGGGCAACAACGCCAGCGAGCTGCCCAACTACAGCCTCAACAGCGCCGCGGCGGCGAGCCTCGCGGTGAGCTACTTCCCGCTCTCCCACTTCACGGATGGGATGGTGCACAACCTGGGTCTCGTGGTGCGCGGCTCACGCGCCATCGGGCTGTCCACGCGGCTGCCGGATGGCTCCAAGTACGGCACCACCGCGCAGCTCCTGGAGGGAGGCCTGCGCTTCCGCCTGCCGCTGCGGTGGCTGGAGGTCTCGGTCAGCGGGCTGTACGGCACCCACTCCTTCTCGCTGGAACTCCCGCCGGAGAGCACCTTCAACCTGCCCGACGTGGACTACCGCTTCGCGCACGTGGAGCTGGGTCTGCGCAAGGCGCTCACCGAGCGCTGGGCCATCGCCGCGCGCGTGGGCTACCAGCACGTGCTGAGCGGCGGCGAGCTGTCCTCGGACGACTACATCCCGCAACTGAGCGGCTCCGGACTCGCTGGCGAGCTCGCCGTGGAGTTCGCCCTGACGAACATGCTGGGTCTGCGGATGGGCGGAGAGATGCGGAGCTACTCCTTCACCGCCGACGCCGCGGAGGGAGCCCCGGTCTTCGCCGGCGGCGCCACGGACCGGTACTTCAGCGGTCAGCTCGGCGTGTATCTGAGGCTGTAGCACCGGCGCATCGAGGGGGTCTGTCCCCCACGCCTGTGGCGCCTCCTCCACACTTTCCGCGAGGCCCGCACAAAGTCGGGCCTGATGAAACACGGATGCACGCGTGACACGAGTTTTTCAGTATCCGTGTCATCGGGCCATTCGACCGATGCGCGTGCGAGTCGCGGGTACATTGACAGGAACGCGCCATCCATCCGATGGGTATGTCTCCCAATGATGGAGGCGCTCGTGCCGAGGATGCGGACACAACGGTTGTCACGAGAGCCAGCGGAGCGGGGACGGTGGTGGCGCCCGGTGGTGCTCGGGCTGGTCTTGAGCGGGGCTGCTGGCTGCGAGGGAACGCTCTCCAACCCGGAGGGCCCCGGTGGAGGGCCCGGCCCCGGTACGCCCCCGCCCACCGTCATCGAGAAGCCCGCCCCGTCCGTGCGGATGGCGCGCCTGACGCACGTGCAGTGGAGCCACAGCGTGCAGGAGCTGCTCAGGCTGGACGCACCGCCCACCGCGCTGGCGGGCACCTTCCGCGCGGACCCCGCCCAGAGCGGCTTCCTCTTCGACAACGATGCGCGCGCCCTCTCCGTCGACGAGGCCCTCTGGGGCGCATACCAGCGCGCCGCCGCGGAGCTCGCCGGCCAGGTGACGACGGACGCGACGAAGCTCGCCCGCCTGCTGCCTCCGTCGTCCGCCACCGGCGAGGAGCGCGCCCGCGCCTTCGTGGAGTCCTTCGGCCTGCGGGCGCACCGGCGCCCGCTGACGTCCGACGAGGTGGAGAGCTACCTCGGGCTGTACCGCAAGGGGCCCCAGGCCTACGCGGACCTGGCTGCCTTCGAGGGTGGCATCCGGCTGGTGATCGAAGCCTTCCTCCAGTCGCCCCACTTCCTCTACCGCGTGGAGCGCAGCACCCAGGCCGTGCGGGACCGGGTGCCGCTCGACGACTACGAGGTGGCTTCGCGGCTGAGCTACGGCCTCTGGAGCGCCATGCCGGACGACGCCCTGTTCGCCGCCGCGAGCGCGGGCGCCCTGCACTCCCGCGAGGACGTCGCCACACAGGCACGGCGCATGCTCCAGGACGCGCGCTCGAACAAGGTGGTGGAGTCCTTCCACCGCACCCTCTTCGACGTGCCCCGCTACGCCGCCATCCGGCCCTCCCTCACGCGCTACCCGCAGGTGACCGCGCGCCTCGGGGAGTACGCGGCCCGGGAGACGAGCCTCTTCGTCCAGGACGTCGTCTTCTCCCGCAAGGGCGGCTACAGCGACCTGCTCACCTCGCCGGCCACCTTCGTCAACGACGAGCTGGCGCGTGTCTACGGGCTGAGTGGCACGTTCACCGCCGACTTCGTCCCCGTGACGCTGGACTCGCGCGAGCGCAAGGGCGTGCTCACCCAGGTGGGCTTCCTGGCCTCGCACGCGACGTCGGTGGACCCGGACCCCATCCACCGCGGCGTCTTCGTCTCCGAGCGCATCATCTGCCGGAAGATTGGCGCGCCGCCGGCCAACATCCCGCCGCTCCCCGCCCCCCAGGGTCGCACCAATCGCGAGGTCGTCGCCTCGCACACCGAAGCGCCGGGGACCGCGTGCGCAAGCTGCCACTCGAACCTCATCAATCCGCTCGGCTTCCCCTTCGAGAACTTCGACGCCATCGGCGGCTACCGCACCACGGACAACGGGCATCCGGTGGACGCCAGCGCGTCTCCCAACATCAACGGGGAGACGGTGCCGGTGCGCGACGCGCTCGACCTGGCGGATGCGCTCGCGGCCAATGAGGCGGTGCATGCGTGCTACGCGCGGCACTGGGTGGAGTACCTCCACGGGCGCCCGTTCGCCGACGAGGATGTGCCGCTGGTGGAGCGGCTCGGGAAGCTGTCGAAGGCGGGCAACCTGTCCATCGTCGACCTCGTCGTGGAGGTCGTCACCAGCGAGGGCTTCGTGAATCGCCACCCGGAGGAGCTGCCATGAAGCTGAGTCGCCGGATGGTGTTGAAGGGCCTGGGCGGGACGATGCTGAGCCTGCCGCTCCTCGAGGGGCTGATGCCGAGGACAGCCCGCGCGGCGGACTCGGGGGCGTTGCCGTACGCCATCTTCTTCCGACAGGCCAACGGCGTCGCCTCGGCCCAGACGACGTCGGAGCTCGGCGCGGAGCCAGAGCGCTTCTGGCCGCGAACGCTGGGCGCGCTCACCGCGGAGAGCATCGCCGGACGGGCCGTGGGCGTGCTCGACGCCCACCGCGCGCACCTGCTGCTGGTGCGCAACGTCAACATGAAGGACTACAACTACGGGGATGGCCACGCCCGCGGCGCCATGCAGGGGCTGACCGCGCGGGGCCCCGTGGTGGAGGGCGCGGGCGGCGGCTCCGAGTCCGGAGGCGAGTCCATCGACCACCGCATCGGCCGCGAGCTCAATCCGCAGCAGCGTGACTCGCTCGTCTTCTACGCGGGCCGGCGTGGCGGCTGGCTCGGGGGGCCCTGCCTCTCCTACCGGAGCAGCAACGTGCGCCGGGCCGCGCTGCATGACCCGTGGAATGCGTACCAGACGATGATTGGCGGCCCGGGAGGACTGACTCCCGAGGCTCGCGAGCAGCTCCTCCTCCGGCAGCGCAGCGTGAACGACCTGGTGAAGGCCCAGCTCCAGGCGCTCCAGCAGCGTCCCGAGCTGAGCGCGTCCGACCACGAGCGCCTGGACCTGCACCTGTCCAACGTCCGGGACCTGGAGGTCGCCCTGAGCTGCCGCATGCGCGCGGACCAGGAGCTCCTCCTCCAGCAGCAGGCGCCCGGCTATGACAGCACGGACGGCACCGAGGTGCTCGCCACCGCCAGGCTGCACATGGACATCGCCGTGATGGCGATGGCGTGCGGCACCAACCGCGCGGCCGTCATCCAGGTGGGCAACGGCAACGACGGCGACACGCGCTACCGCAACCCGGACACGGGGGAGTTGATGGAGAACTTCCATTACGTGTCCCACCGTCGCACGTCGCACGACGCCAGCGGCGGCATCATCACCGGCTCGGACCTGCTGCACCATCACGTGGACGTGCAGTTCGCGAGCGCCTTCAAGCACCTCCTGGACCGGCTGGTGGCCTACCAGATGCCGGACGGGAAGCGACTCATCGAGCACGGCGTGGCGGTCTGGTACAACGACCTGGGCAACGGGCCGGCCCACTCGGCGCGCAATGTGCCCTTCGTCCTGGCGGGGAGCTGCAATGGCTTCCTCAAGCAGGGCGTCTACGTCGAGGCGTCGGGCGGCGGCAATCCCAACCACAACCGGATGCTGAACACGATTGGCACCGCCGTGGGGCTGAGGAACGCGGCCGGCGGGAGCCTGGACGACTTCGGCGACCCGGCGCTGACCAAGGGCGTGCTCTCCGAGCTCATCGCCTGAAGGGACGACTGAGAGGTGCTCCAGGGCCCAGCGCTGGAGCAGCGCTATCCGGCAGCGTGTCCACGCGGTCCGTGGAGCTGGGACAGGCTCACCGGGAGAGCCGAGGAGCCCAGGGAGCTTCCAGGCGGGTCAGCCCAACCGCACCCCGGCCCGCTCCGCGCGTCGACGTCCTCTTGCACCCATCGCGACATCTCCTTCTTGGAGTGTTGCGACGACCGATTGAATCCGCCCAGTACGCGAGTGCTGACGACCGGCCACGTCTCGATGAGCGAGGCCTCGCGTGCAATATGTCGCGCAAGGGCAATCATTGGGACAACGCGGGGGTGGAGAGCATCTTCTCGACCCTGAACCTGGAGCGCGTCTACACCACGCACTTCACGACACGCGAGCAGGCCAGACGGGCGCTGTTCGAGTTCATAGAAGGCACTCAGCCCCTGCGAGTTCAAGCAAGTAGCCACGACGAGCAGACTGGCCACCCCCCTGATGTCTACGAAACTGGCTCTCCCGCACTTCGTGTGGTTCCCAGCGGGAGAGCAGGCAGACGCGGCAAGCTGACGGCGGGGCGAAACTGCCTGGGTGTCAGGTGGACCTGGTGGCGCGCGGTAGCGCGGCGGCCAGGTCACGCGCCCGCGCAACACGAAGCTGACTCTGCTTGGGGGAGCGGAATCCTCGGCACAGGTCGCAGCCGCGACTCACTGGACTTCGGTGATGGGCCCCTCGCCCTTGTCGAGCACGAAGGCCGATACGTGCGCGTCGCACCAGGCTTGGAAGGTGTCCCACGTAATCTCGGGCCAGTGCTTCGTGTAGTAGTCCCCGAGCATCCGGTGGAAGAGCGGCTCCCAGTGTGCACGGACGAGCGCCGCTTCCTTATCGCCGGTGAAGCTGTCGTCCATGTCGACAAGGTAGACGGCGGCGGCGCGACCATCCTCGAGGCCGACATGTTTCTCGATCCACTTCGCGAAAGGGGGCTTGGTCACGAGGACGATGGCGTGACGGTTGATGGTCTTCATAGGGCCTTTCTTGATGCGCCTTCTCGACAGGTCGTGCGTGGCACCATTGCACGAAACCAACCGCGGCAGTGATAGGCCTGACGCCAGTCACTGCGTCAAGGCTGCCATTCCTGGCGCCACCCTTGAAGGAAACTTCCTCCCAACCATGTCTACCCTTGCACCAGACCCGAACGCCCGCCAATGTTGCTTGCCATCCATCGCAGAACCCTGAAGAGTGGCAAGCGCCTCGAACCCACCACCCAAGATGCACCACCCGATGAATAGACAAGCAATGATCGCACCCTCGCGGGTCTCTGCCTCACGGCCTGTGGCGGTGCCATGAATGAGCAGACGGACCTGTCGACCCAGGAGGCTGCCGTCCTCTCCTCGACGGACCCGTTGGTGGGGAAGTGGTGCCACACGAGCTGGGCTGGCTGCTTCACCATCAGCAGCGATGGCACCGGAATCATGTGGAACGACGGCGATGGCTGCTGGCTGACGGGGGATGTGAACTTCACGAATCTCACCCCGGGCTCCACTGCCGGGACCTACACTGGGACGCGCAATCTCCACGGGAGAGAAATCTGCGCAAGTTCTCCGTCGTATCCTCCGCCAACTCCGACGCTCATCACGATGACGGGACCCGATTCCTTCGTGGAAGTCTCCGGGAGCTTCACGACGAGTTGGATCCGCTCGCCCTGAGCCTCAACGGGGCCGGATGGGCTCCAGCCTATTTGGGCCTTGGGGCAGGCTTGCCTCGGCTCCCCCTGCCCCACTCGCCGCGCGTCTGACGAATGGTCCGGCGCGCGTGTGACCGGACACTGCTGACACACCCTGTCAGCACACCTCGGGCACAACCTTGGGATGCACAACCCCAAGAGACACACGCTGAGCCCATTCACCCTTGCCATCTCCGATTCCGAGCTCGCCGACCTTCGGGCACGGCTGAAGGCAACCCGCTTCCCCGTGGGGGTCGAAGGTGTCGGCTGGGAAGATGGCACCGATGCGGAGCTGCTCAGACAGTTGGTCACCCACTGGGCGGAGCGGTTCGACTGGCGCACCGCCGAGCAGCGCCTCAACGCCATTCCGCAATTCATCGAGGAGGTCGATGGCGAGCGGATTCATTTCGTTCACGCGCCGGGTCAGGGCGAGACCCGAATCCCCATCGTCCTTGCCAATGGCTGGCCCTCGAACTTCATCGAGTTCCTGCCGCTCATCCCGCTGCTCACCGCCGAGCAAGACGGGGTGTCCTTCGACGTCATCATCCCCTCGATGCAGGGCTTCGGCTTCTCGGGCCGGCCGACGAAGAAGGGCATGAACATGAGTCGAATGGGGCATCTCTGGGCGGAGCTGATGACCCGGCTGGGCTACGAGAAGTTCCTCGTTGCGTGCTCGGACCTGGGCTCCGGGGTCTGCTTCAGCCTGGTCCGCAACCACCCCGGCCGGCTCATGGGTGCGCACTACCTCAACGTCTTCTCGGGGTACCCACGGCCGGAGGCGCCGACACAGGAAGAAGTGGACTACTTCCGGCGCGTCGACCTGTGGGCCCTCACGCAGGGCGCCTACGTGATGATTCACGGAACCAAGCCGCAGACGCTCGCCGTCGGCCTCAACGACTCACCCGCGGGCCTGGCGTCGTGGATCATCGAGAAGTTCCACGGCGTGAGCCGGCTGCGGGACGGCCGCCTCGAGTCGGTCTATTCGCTCGACGACCTCTGCACCCTGCTCTCGGTCTACTGGTTCACCCAGACGATTGGTTCATCCGTTCGGCTGTACAAGGAGGCCTTCGCAGATCAGGAGCTGCTGTCGCCGATGCCCCGCCACGACGTGAAGCATGGCGTGCTGGTGCCCGCCGACGTCGACAATCCCGCGCCGCGCGCCTGGGGCGAGCGGCACTTGCAGAACCTCGTCCACTGGAACGAGGCGCGGCAGGCCGGGCACTTCCCGGCACTCGAGGCTCCGGAGCACTACGCGGCCGATATCCGGGCGTTCTATGACACCATCAGGTGAGCCGCGCGCGCATGGACAAGACCGAACGTCTCTTCGCAGTCATGGACGCACTTCGCCGGCACCGCCGCCCCGTCACCGCGGCGGCGCTGGCCGAGGAACAGGGTGTTTCCGTGCGCACGCTCTATCGTGACGTGCGGACGCTCATCGGTCTTGGCGCGCCCATCGTTGGCGAGGCGGGGGTGGGCTATATGCTGCAGCCGGGCTTCTTCCTACCGCCGCTGATGTTCACGGCCGAGGAACTCGAGGCGCTGGTGCTGGGCTCCCGCTGGGTCGAGGCCCAGCCGGATGCCGGCCTTGCCGGGGCGGCGCGCAACGCGCTGGGCAAGATCGCCACCGCCTCACCCGACGATTTGCGCGACCGGATGAAGGACACCGGGCTCTGGCCCATCCTGATGCGCGGCGGGTCTACGTCCGTCCCGGTGCTCGGCCTCGTGCGCCGGGCCATTCGCGAAGAGAAGGCGCTCCTCATCGTGTATGCCGACGGGAAGGGCCAGCCGAGCCAGCGCGACATCTGGCCGGTGCAGCTCGCGTATCACGAGGGCAAACAAATCGTTGCCGCCTGGTGCTGCTTGCGCCAGGCCTTCCGCAATTTTCGCGTCGACCGCATCACCGCGGCCTCGGCGACCGCGGCCCGCTACGGCCGACCACGGTCCGTGCTGGCGCGGGAATGGCGGGACGAATGGGAACGCCTGTATCCGGACGGAGTGCGGCAACCTCCTTGATTCGCGAGTCCTTGCGCGTCCCCCCGCCTGGACAACGGTGCAACTCCAACCATCATCGAGGTCGACGCGTACGGCGCCCACCAGTTCGACGAGGACCGGGAGCCGCCACCGCTGCGCGCTCTGGCTGGGCAGTGGGGGTTGTAGCGCGAGATGTCACGGAGAGTGAATCCTTGTTGCGGCGAACGCAACAACCGCACCGGCGTGGCCATACGGATTCGAGGGAAGCCAGGGATGGCCCACTTCCTGCCTTTGCGGGGAATGCCGCACACCTCGCACCCGGCCTCGAGGCCGGTGCGAGTTCCCCACAGCAAGAGGAGTCTCCCCACATGTCTCACCCGGCTGAGTCACACCATGGTTCTTCCATCGGCCTGCGCGCGGTAACGCTCGCGACGCTCGCGGTCTTCACCATCCAGATCGGCTGCAGCCGTGCGCCCGAGTCCAACCCGATGGCCAAGGCGCGCGAGGCCCTGGCCTCGAACATCGTCTTCAGCGACGTGGAGCCCGCGCAAGTCGTCGACGGCAGCCTGGAGCGGTTTGGCCGGCTGGGCATCGCGATGACTGACGAAGTGCCCCGTTTCATGAACTTCGTCCTGCGGCAGACGCTCGTCCGCGGCACGGAGGACGCCGTCCTCGAGGTGTTCGACGAGAAGACCGGGGAGCGCACCGTCTACACGGTGAACAACGAGACGGGCGACGCCTGGGTCCACTATGAAGGCGGCAAGCTGCACATGGTCTTCAACGCGGACAAGACCATCATGGTGGGTGACAAGCTGGCCGCCAACGAGGACGAAGCGGCCATGATCCTCATCGAGACCGGGGCGCTGAAGAGCGTCTCCGAGTACTCCCTGTTCACGATGATTGAAGTCATCAGCAAGTACCTCCCCGAGGACAAGACGGGGAAGGGCGGCGCCGCGGCGGTCGTCGTCCTCATCGCGGTGGGCGTCTGGTACGTGGGGTCCACCGTCGGCTGCTCCCAGCAGTACAAGCGGAACGGCTGCAAGCTCACCGGGCTGAGCAACTACTGCCGCTCGTGGTGCGCCTCGTATTGGTGCCACTGCTAGCAGGCCTCCCGGCGTTTCGAGCCAGGAACTGGAACCGTCCATGACTGTATTGGCAAGGCACTGGCTCCTGGCCCTGCTGCTGGGGGCCTGCGCGTGTCGGCAGGCCCCCGGTGTGCAGGAGCGCGTCGTGGCCATCTACTCACGAGCGGATGTCGCCGAGTTGCAGCAGTCCCCATGCTCCGATGGCCGTTGCCCGCATGTGGCCCTCGAGGACTTCTCCTGCCCTTCTGGAGTGAGGGCCGAGGTGCTCGTGCTCAGCGGACACAGCCTGCCGCCGAGCTATCTCAACGCGTCCCCGGAGGACCTCGCGCGGGTGGCTCGGTGCTACCGCCCGGACCTCATCGTCCTGGACACCTGCTATGGCTTCTCCGCGCCGCTGCTCACGGCGCTCGCGGAGGAGGCGCCGGGGGCCTGGGTGCTGGGCTCCACGTACAAGCTCCCCCTCGATGGGTTGCTCTATGACGAGGGCTTCTTCCAGGCCGGGAGTCCCGAGCAGCGCGCTCGCTTCGTCCATACGCGCTCTGGCAAGCCGCTCGAGTCGTGGCGGTTGGATGCGAAGGCCATGGCCACGACCCTCGAGGAAGTGTCGCACTGGGAGCCCGCGGTGCTGGAGGCCCGGTTGGCGCGCAAGCACCCCAACCTCGTGAAGGTGGCGCTCCCGGGGGAGGCCACGGCGCTGGTCCCCGTTCCGCCCGAGAGGTTCCGGAAGCGATGAGCCTGCTCCTGGCCCTGGGCGCGGGTGTCGCGCTGGGCGTCGCCTTCCTGTGGACGTGGGCGCAGCCCTTGGCCTGGGTGGGCATCGCGCTGCTGGCGTGGGCGCTCCACCGCGCCAACGGCTGGCGCCAGGCCGCCGCGGCGCTGCTGCTGGCCGCGCTGGTGCGCCAGGGCGTGGCCCTGCACTGGTGGGTGGGGACGGCGGGGTTCTACACGGCCCCCTGGCTTCCTCCTCCGTTCATCGTGGCGCTCCTGGGCTGGGCGTTCACGGGGGCGATGTCCCAGGTGCCGCTGCTGGTGCTGGCGGCGCTGCCCGTGAAGCGGGTGCCTCCAAGGTACTGGTTGCCGGTGGGATGGGCGCTGGGCGAGGCGGGGCTCGAGGCGTGGAGCGGCTTCTCCATGACGCACGTGCTGCATTCCCAGTGGATGCTGCCGCCCATCCTGAGGGCCGTGGGCTTCGTGGGATGGGTACCCACCTTGGTGCTCTGCCTGCTCGCCGCCGTGTGTGTCGGGGAGGCCGTGGCCCTGCGCTCGCGCCGCCTGTTGCTGCCGGCGGTGGGCGTCATGGTGGCCCTGGCCGCGTTGCCCCGGCTGCCCGTGGCGGACGATGCGCTCCAGGGGACAGGCGTGGTCCAGCTGGCCTCTTCCGTGCGGGTACCGGAGTCGGTGCCCGAGTCCACCGAGCGGCTCATCTGGCCGGAGTCCACGGTACGGGGGCTCCAGCGGGGAACCGAGGGGCGCGTGTCTCGGCCGAAGGTCATCGAGGCCTTCGATGCGCGCCTGCCGGTCCCCTCCATCGCGGGGCTGACGCTCCGAACGCCCGAGGGCTTCTTCAATGCCGCCGCCGCCTTCGATGGGGACGGGCGTCTGCAGGAGACCCGCGGGAAGTCGGTACTCGTCCCCATCGGCGAGCGCTCCATCTTCGGGCTTCAGGGCAGGGGGGAGCCGCTGATCGCGAGCCAGGCGCAACCGCTGCTGTCCCTCGCGGGGCGGAAGGTGATTCCGCTCATCTGCTACGAAGCCTTCAGCCGCGCCACCGCCTTGCGTGGGCTGGAGGCGGGAGGAGAGCTGCTCGCGGTCCTGGCCAGTGATCTCCCCCTGGCTGGAAGTCGCTTCGCCGTGGACCAGGCCATCGGCGGCGTGGTGATGCGAGCGGTGGAGCTGCACATGCCCGCGGTGCGAGCCTCGCTGGGAGGCGTCGCGGCGGTGGTGTCTTCCGATGGCCGCGTGCTGGCGAGGAGCGAACCGGGGGCGAGCAGCATCCTCACGGTGTCCCCGCCGCCGCGGATGGCGGAGGCGACGCGGGAGTAGGCACGGTCAACCTGGGCAGGCACCACTCCGGCGACGCGGACACGCTCACCCCCATTCGACGCGGGAGAAGCCAGATGCGGCCCGGCGCAGGGCCTCGAGACTCGTGGCGTCGAGCTTGTGCTCGCAGCGCACCCGCAAGCCCCGTGTCCCGAACCCCTCCGCCGCGCGAAGGACACGCACGAACACCTCGACAGCCCGCGCGCTCAACAGCGTCACCTCGATGGGCACCTCGGCGCCCGGGCACACCGTGAGCGTCCAGCGGTCCTTCCGTGTGGCATCGAAGCGCGCCAGCTTCGTCGCCAGCATGGAACTGGCGAACAGGCTCACGTCGTCCACATGCGCGTCGCGCAACTCCAGCCACGAAAGGCTCGGCAGTTGGGCCAGCCTGTCGAACACATCCGCTGGTGCCTGCGCGCCGCTCACCCGGGGCCCGACGGGTCCACACACCTCCAGCCTCCTGACGGAGGGTGGCTGCCCCATCAACCGGGCCCAGAACAGATCCACCCGTCGCATCCGCGTCACGCCTCGAAGATGCGGATGCGCGAGCCACTGTGCATGCGCCGCCGACCAGTGCACCGCCGCCCAGTCGATCTCCCGCACCGTACTCCAGGCCGGTCCCGGCTCGGTGGGAATCAGACGCGCCGCCTCCCTCGACATCCGCACCGCCACGGGCAAGCCCCGCTCGAAGCGGGTCGCCCCACGCTCGATGTGGTCACCCAGCGGCAGCTCCCAGCTCCGGACATGCGTCGCGAGCAACTCGCCGATGCGTGCCTCATCTGGAGTGGGAGCGCACTGGAGTACGATGAACTCGCCCAGGGGGTCGCCCGTCTCCAGCAACTGGTCCGCCAACACCAGCCGCACGCCGTCGTCCTCGGGGTTGGCATAGACGCGAGGCAACCACTGCTCCCGGATGCTGGCGCTTCGCGACTCCTGCTCCTCGCGGACACGGAGGGTCTCCCGCAGCGCTGCGAGCAACTCCCGCGCCTCCGCGTCGAGCTCCCGCGGCACCCAGTCACGCCCCAAGCGGATGACGAAAGACAGCCGCGCGGCCGAGGCCCAAGCCTCCGACCTCATCCGCGCATCCAGCGCTTCGAGGGGCCCGACGTCGAAGGGCGGCCCCACATGCCGGAGCGCCGCGCACAGTTTCGACACCCGTTGGGGCTCCTGCGCCAAGGGGAGGCGCGCGATGGCCAGCAATCCGGGGATGAACCGGGGATCGGGCAGGAAGCCAATCAGTGCATCGAGCTGCGCCTCGACCTCGCGAGGATTCCCCTGCGCCCCGAGCCTGCCCGCCAGGTCCCGCGCCGCGCGACGGGCCGCCGCGGACTCCCCCTGCCTCCCCGACTGCTTCGAGTCGAGACGCGCCTCGAACTCCTGGGCGAACAGGACCAGTTCCGGCGCGCGACACTCGCGCCACGCATCCAGCACGGCGCCGAAGGCCTCTTCCTCCTCCTGTCGCGCGAAGGACTCTGCCGCGCGCTCCAGGTGGCTGTGCAGTGCCTCGTTCACGTCGCCAGCGTATACCGCCTGAAAATCCCCAGCCTCCGCACACGCAGCGGATGCGGCGCCTGAACACGGACACCACCTGGAGGCACCGGGCCGCCCATCTCAGAGAGATTGCAAGAACTTGAGCAGTGCCGCGCGCTGCGAGCCGCTCGAGCCGCGGAAGGCCTCCTTGGAGGACTCGGCCTCGCCGCCGTGCCATAGGATGGCCTCGGAGAGGCCGCGCGCACGGCCGTCATGCAGGTACGCCTCCCCGCCGCTGACCCCCGCCGTCAAGCCGATGCCCCAGAGGGGCGGCGTCCGCCACTCCGCGCCCGTGGCCCCCTCCTCCGGGAGGTTGTCCGCCAGCCCCGGTCCCATGTCGTGCAACAGCATGTCAGTGTAGGGATGAATCACCTGGCTCCGCAGCTCGGCGTACGGATGATACGGGCTGGTCGTCAACGTCGCGACGTGACACCGGGCGCAGCCCAGGCTGCCGAAGAGTCCTTCCCCCTGAAGCGCCTGGGCGTCGTTCAGGTTGCGGCGCGCGGGGACCCCCAGCAGGGCGAGGTAGCGCACCATCCGGTCCAGGTCCGCATCCGCCAACTCGGTGCTGGCTCCGGCACAGGACTGCGCCGAGCCACAATCCGGAACAGGGAAGACGGAGGTGGTGACCCCCATGTCGACATTGAGCGCGTTCGCGACCTGATGCCTGAGCCTCGCCTTGCCCGCCTTCCAGCCGAAGCGCCCCGCGCGCGACTGCCCCGTCTGGGGATCCACCACCGTCTGCATGCGCCCGGAGATGCCATCGCCATTGGCATCGTCGTCATCGGCGAGGCTGGCAATCGTCCCCTCGTCGACCGCCTCCAGCAGGCCCAACCCGACCAGGGGCGGCGAGATGCGGGCCGAATAGTGCGTGGGCACGGGCCCCGTGAAGTCGTAGACGGGGCGCCGCAGTTGATAGCCCGTGCCATCTCCGAACGTGCCGTTCGTCACCGTCCAACCCGAGATGCTCACGTTGCCCTCGGGACTGCCCTGAGTGCTCTGCGGCTGCAGGACCCACCCCAGCGCCGGATGCGCCGTCACGGCGGAGCCGACCGCTCCCACCCTGACCGTGTAACGAAGGGGCGGCGCGACGACGACGTGGCCGAAGAGATTGCCGCCGCTGGCACCACCGCCGCTCACCGTGAAGCTCACTGGGGACGTCGTGCTCAACCCTCCCGAGGAGTTACCGATGGTGAATTGGTACTGGACGACCGTCCCCGCGGGGACGTCCTTGACCAGTTGGGTGTTCGCATTGGCGCTGTCGTGCGCCATCCGGAAACTCTGCTGGGCGCCTCCGTTGAGCCGATAGTGAACGTCCGCCCAGGGCGCGTCATTCACATAGAACCGCAAGGTATACACAGACGTCGCCGGGTCGGGAGGAAGCGCGCGACCATTGTGGGTGTGACAGGCGATGCAGCTACGAGCGATATAGGCGGGCCCGAGCTTGTTCTGCTGCGCGGTGAAGGTCGGGTTGCCAGCCTCCGAGTGGGAGCCATCGCCGAAGTCGGTGTGATGCAGGCGCCGCCCCTCGACGAACGGCTGGGCATTCCCGGGCGCCGTGTTCGTCGCCATCTGCTTGAACAAGTGCGCCGGCTCGTTCGAGTAGCTGTAGCCGAGCGTCGTACGTCCCCCCAGCCAGGCCGTCTCCGGCAGGGGAAACGAGTCCAGGTTCGAGCCCCTTCCTTCCCAGGGCACCATGCCGCCCTGCCCTATGATGTAGAGGAACGCCGTCCCGTAATAGTTGGCACGCCCCACGACGGGAGGGAGCAGGAAGGGGCTGATTTCAATCTCCATGCGGTCGCCCACCTGGAGCCGCCGGTTCTCCTTCGCGTTGTAATTGAGGGTCGCCGTGTAGTGCAGTGGGTCCACCTGCGCCATGTCCACGTTGAACCAATATTGGGAGAGCACCGCCTGACCTTGGTAGAAGGCGCGGAAGTCCGGCGTGTCCAGGGGCCAGAGCGAGGTGATGTTGACGGTGATATCACCGCCCCCCTTGGCGACCCTGTCGATGATCTCGATACCGTGCGTGCGGTATTCGAAGTACAGCGGCAGGTAGTGCTCGTAGCTCTGGAACTGCGCTTCACGGGCGTGGCGATCTCTCGACCTGTCTCCAAGCCGGGTGATGAGCGCCGTCGGCGTATCCACCACGACCGCGGGCTCGAGCGGGGTGCTGGCGTCGAAGAGCGGGACCACCGGGCCCAAGGACGCCGGCCTGGAGGCCGGAGCGGGCCGTGCTTCATCGTGATGGGCCTGAGGAGCCTCCCCGCAGGCGCCGCTGAACACCCCCAGGATGGCCAGACTCCAAGCCGCCACTCGGACGATGGAAGGTTCTCTCATGCCCTGGAGCCTACCCAGTCAAAACAGAAATACCCTGAACTCCAACCCAACTTTCACCTGCACGACATCTGTGTGGAATGAAGCGGCCAGACCGCAAGCAAGGGATGGCGCGTCATGTGCCGCGGCGAACTCACGCTCCAGGCCCTTCGATTCCCCAACCACTCCCAACAAGACATTTTCGCAATCGCCCCGCTCGCCGCGTACGGCGACTCGAGGGCCCGCCTGAGTCGAGACCCGCGGTCCTTGTCCCATTCCCAGACCACCGGTATAGAGAGAGCCGTCCCGGGGGCATCCATCGACGTGCCCGCCACCGGGGCACGCACATTCATCCCTCTCCGCATCGATTCCCTTCCATATGGCTTCACTCTCCTGGCACAGCACCGTCGGCATCACCGCCACCCTCGCGCTCTGCGCTTGTGGAGGACCCGACGAGAGTGCTCGGTACCTGCTCGACTTCGGCTACGGCTCGGACACCATCCGGGTGACCCCGGACGACCTCGTCGAGTTCGCCCCGAACGCCTTCGTCTCGCTCGACCGCCAGTTCTTCACGGTGGAGACCCTGACCTTCCGGCTGGCGGACCTGCGGATGGACCTGCCGCCCGAAGTACGCTGCGAGGACTACGATGACGAGGTGCTCTCCCCGGAGCTCTCGTGCAACGACGCCGTGAGGCGCCCGGGCTCGTTCCCCCTCGAGCCCGCCCCCGAGGACCTCCCTGGCGTGCTGCTCCTCCCAGGCCCCGTGGAGCTGGGCACCGACAAGCGCCTGTCCGTGGGGGGAAAGCAGGTGTTCATCCCCCGCATCTACTACCCCGCCATCGATACGCGGTGGGTCCCGGGGACGCCGGAGCAGCCCAGCTTCCACCTTCGCGCCCGCTTCACCTACGAGGGAAAGCCCCTCGTGCTGGAGTTCGCCTTCCAGTCGGACGAGCCCATGCGCTTCGAACACCGGGGCGTGTCGACGGGCTTGCCCAGGCAGTTCTCGGAGCACCCCGCCGCCTTCGGCGGCACCCTGGACATGAATCATTGGCTCACGGGCACCAACATCTCGGGCTGCCTGGCGGCTGGGGACCTGACCCTGGACGGCGACGTGCTTCGGCTGGAGACCGGACGAGGTGCCTGCGCGGAAGCCGCCACGAACATGCGGCTCAGCATCCAGCAGAGTGGCAACCTGTTCACCGGACTGCGCCTGTAGACACGTCCACCGCATCCACGCCCCGTGCCGTCCACGGAATGCCCACCAGGGGCGCTGGGCCCTGGCGAGTGCGTACTGGCTGGAGAGAAGCCACGGTGCGCGGCGGGTACCTGTCTGTCTTGGCGGAGAAGGAGCCTGGGCCGTGAGTCTCTATCTTTGCGTCTACGAAGACGATGAGGACCTGGAGGGCTTCCAGGTCGGACCCTATACGGACTTCGGCGCGTTCCGTGACTACGTCACTCGTGAGCTGGAGGCAGGGAGCGCCGGCTCTCGATTCCCCACGCTCATCCTTCACTCGGACTGCGATGGCGAGTGGTCCGTTGCGGAATGCGAGCGGCTGCGCGACGAGCTGGCCCGAATCGCCATCGAAATGAAGGCGCGCCCCGCGGTCGAATTCTCATCGGAGTGGCAACGCATCGAAGCGCAGTCCGCGGGCCTCGTGCCTCGAAACGCGCTCGAGTCGTTCCTCGATGTGAATGGTGGGTTCCTGGTCGAGAGTCTTCAGCGCCTGACCGAATTCGCACTCGAGCACCGGGCGCCCATCTCATTCCAGTAACGGGGCCGCGCCACGGACCTCGCGCGAGGCGCACGTCAAGGAGCGCCCGAGGCCTGGACGACCAGGGCATCCAGCTCGACGACATCACCGGGGGAACCGTCGGCGCCCGTCACTTCCACGGACACCCGCTCCGTTCCCGCCGGAGCCGTCAGCTCGCGAGCGGTCCGCACCCACTGCCCGGAGAGCATGGGACTGGAAAACGCCTCGGCCCGCAGCTCCCGGCCGCCCGCGTCACGCCAACTGACCCTCATCTCCGCGACCAGGGAGCGTCCCGATGTCCCCCGTGCCCAGAAGGAAGCCCGGTGAACCCCTGGCGACGCGGCGAACCCCGGCCAGTTGTCCAGGTGCACACCCCAGCCATACGGCTCGGTCACCTCCACGCGCAGGACGGCTTCACCCTCCCTCGCGTCGGTGGACGCTCTCGAAACGGTGACTGAGTACCACGCGCTCCAGGCGCCCAGGCCCGTCTCGAAGGCAGCCGACTCGGCATCGAGCAGGTTGGAGGTCGGGGAATGGTCGATGACGGCGGGCTCGCAGGCCGTCAGCGCCGCCAGCCACATCAAGCTCCAGCGCCCCCGTCTCATCGCCCGCGCTCCCCTTCGCAGGACAGCGTCGCACGGGCACGCTGGACCGCCTCCGCGTAGCGTCCGCGTCGGAACTGTTGTTCGTGCCGGGCCCAGTGGGAGCAAGCGCGCTGCGCGTCCCCGAGCTGGTACGTCAGCAACGAGCCCAGCTCGAAGCTGAGGCGCTCCCGCGTCGCCACCGGCTGCTTGCGCATCGCCTCCTCGAGGTACCGCGCCGCTTGCTCGAACTCGCGCCGACCGCGAAGGACCTCCAGCTCTCGCAAGACGTCCTCCGCGCTCGGCGCACGAGCCGGCGTGGCGGGAACGCGGGAGACAGCCACCTTCGGGTCGGGCGTCGCCAGCGGCAGGGGCTGCACCGGCTCGGGAGGCGCTGGCTCGTGAAGGGCGGCTTCGACCACCGGCCACGCCAACGTCTCCCCTACCCTCACGGGAACCACCTCGCCACCGAGCCGACGAAAGGCAATGACGCCTTCGTGCAGGGTCACGGCGCCGCCCGCCCCCCGCTCCTCCACCGTGAAGCGCGTGCCCATGACCTCGATGGCGCCCCCCGACACGAGCACGACGGCGGGAAGCGCACCTGGTTCGCGGTGACTCACCGAGAACTCCGCGCGACCCCGGACCAGCCTCACCCCGGAGGGTTCACGCCGGACGACGAGTGGCCCCTGGTTCCGGAGGGTGATGCCTCGGGCCGAGTCCAACAGGTCCGCCTCGCCCCCTTGAATCACCACCTCCGTGGCGTCTTCCCGCGCGACGAGGTCCGCACTCGCCCGCGCGACCTCGAGCCCTCCGAGCGCACGCGCCGAGGGCGCCCGCATGGAGAACACCACGAGGACCAGCGCCATCACCGACGCGGCGAGCCCCCAGGACACAGGGCGTCTGTGCCACGCGGGCTTCGGCTCACGCGAGTCCCGCAGCCGCGACCACACGCGGGCCCGGGCCGCGGGTGGCAGCCCCTGCTCGCGGCGGAGCGGGTCTTCACGCCGGAGCTCTGCGCGGAAGTCACGGGGAGCCATCGTCCACCTCCCATCCCCAGGCCGTCAGACGGGCCTGGGCGCGGGTCATCAGCTTCGACACATAGCCCTCCGACAGCGAGAGCATCTGGGCAATCTCGCGCTGGCTCAGGTCGTCCAGGAGCTTCAGTGCCATCACCACCCGCTCCTGCCCTGGCAACCGGTCCAACGTCGCCGTGGCGCTGCGCACCGCCTGTCGCCGCGCCAGGGCCGCCTCCGGCGTGGCCTCCGTCTCCGTGGGGTGCGCCGGAAACAAGAGGTTGGCGATGCGCTGTCGGAACGTCCTCTCGCGCCGCAGGGCCGAGAACGCCACGTTCTGCGTGACGCGAAAGAGCCACCCCCTCACATCCTCCTCGCGCAGCCAGGCCTGGTGCTCCCAGGCCTTGAGGAAGACGTCATGGGTGACGTCTTCGGCCCACCCCGAACGACCGGCCGCGTACCGCATGGCCCACACGTAGACGTCCTCCGCGTGCGACGCGTAGAGCGTGTCGAATGACACAGGCCGGGCAGGCAGGGCAGGCGGGGCCTTTGAGTGGAGAGCACGCGACATCCAACACCTGCGGACCTACGAATGAAGCGGGAGGAACTTTCCTCGGAGGCTACGGCCCCCAGGAAAGGGAGGCGCCGGTTTCCAGCCTCGCGCCTCCCCGAGACCACAGTGTCTGGCCCTCGCTCACATGCGTCACGGGCCGGAGCAGCCCCAGGGCCACGCGCGCCTCCGCCGCGAGCCGCTCGGAGAACCGCCACCGGAGCTTCATCCGGGCCCAACCCGCGGGAGAGACCTGGGTACCGCTCCGGCCCGACACCCAGGAGTCCGCGAGCCGGAAGGTGTGGAGGACGAGGCCCGCCCCCGCCCCCGGTTCGAGTTGCAGGCGCTCCGCCACGGAGAACCGATGACTGAGGAAGGCGCCACCTTGCGCCTCGAACACGGTCAGCGCCGCCTCGCGGGACATCCCGAGACCCACCTCCGCCTCCACGCCGAAGGCACCCAGTCCCCGCCTGACGGCGAGCAGGAGGTGCGGATCGACTCCGGGGCCGCGCCAGAGCGTCCCCAACCCCAGGCCCAGCTCCAGCGCGGGGCGCACGGAGGGGACGGCCAGCTCCACGGGAGGCGGGACCACGACCTCGGGCAGTGGCGGTGGCGGCTCCGGCTCCGGCTCCGGCGCCACCGCCCGCGTCATCTCGGAGAGCTTCTGCGCGACCTCCAGATGAAGCTCCGCCGTCGAACTCCGTCCCACACGCACACCCTGCTCGACGCGCTGCCGCGGCCCGACGGCCTCGAGCCACAGCCCTTCGGGCGTACGGCTCACGCGCAGCCGAAGCTGGGCCGGACTCTGCGGGGAGACGACCGCGAAGCCCTCCTGAATCAACCGCAGGGCCACCTGTCGCTCCAGCGCCACGCCATCCCACCGCCGATAGTCCTGCTCGGGGAGCGCGCGAAGGTCGAACGAGACGGACACCACCGGGGCCTGGGTCAGGACGACGAGGGAGAGCGCGCAGAGCAGAGCGGTCATGCGGTGCTGGCGAGAGTACCGTCGCCCGGGGCCCGTCGTGCAGGAAAGTATTGTCGGCCACGCGCGTAGCCAGGGGCATGACGCTTCCACGCTCCGTGGGCATCCTGCTTCTTTGCGCTGGCGCGGTCGCCTGTGATGGCTCCGCCCAATACGACCATCACCCCGGCGGAAACGAACCGGAGCCGCCGCCGTCCACGTCGGAGTCCGTCCGCCCCGCACCGGCGCGGTTCTCCTGCGACGCGAACGCCGTCCCCGCGGACCTCCCGTTGCCCCGGCTGTCCCGGAAGCAACTGATGAACACGCTCCGCTTCGCCGTGGCCCGCGCGCTGCCGGGCGAGGCCGACGCCCTCTGGGCGCAGCTCACGCCCAGCCTGGACCGATACCCCGTGGACCGGCGCACGCCCGCGCCCGGCGACTTGAAGGGTGGCTTCAGCCGACTGGACCAATCCATCCAGCAGACCCAGGTCGACGTCATGTATGACCTGGGCAAGGCCGTGGCCCAGGAGCTCACCAGCACCGACGCGCGCCGCAACGCGCTCCTGGGAAGCTGCGCGAGCGACAGCCAGACCGCCAATGACCGGGCCTGCCTGGAGACCTTCATCCGGGGATGGGGCTCCCGCGTCCTGCGCTACCCCCTGCCAACGGCGGAGGTCACCGCCTTCGCCGACATCGCCGGGGCCACGCCCGTGGACAGGGCTGCGGTGGCGGACGTCATCACCACCCTCCTGAACTCGCCCTGGTTCCTCTATCGGATCGAGCACGGCACCACCGCCGGACAACCGGTGAGCCCCCTCTCCGCGTTCGAACTGGCCGCGAAGCTGTCCTACCAGTTCTGGCAGGCACCGCCGGACGACGAACTCTGGGCCGCGGCGACGGATGGCTCGCTCCTGACGGAGAGCGGCTTCAACGCCCAGCTCGACCGGATGATGCGGAGCCCCCAACTGCGCAGCTCCCTGGATGAGTTCGTCAGCGAGTGGCTGCGGCTCGAGGAGCTGCCGTCGCTGGTCGCGCTGCGGAACGACGCGGTCTACCAGGCCTTCGTCGGGGCGGAGATGCCCACGGACGCCACGCGCACCGCGATGTTCGAGGACGTCCAACGCTCCGCCTGGAACACCGTCGTGTCCGGTGGCTCGGTGAGCGACTTCCTCCACGACCGGAGGTCCTACACGGCGGACCCCTTCCTGGCCGCCATCTACGGTGTCCCCGTCTGGAACGGCACCGGTCCGGCGCCGGTCATCCCGTCCCAGAATCGCGGCGGCCTGCTGACCCGCGCGGCGTTGCTGGCCACGGGGACCGCGTCGACCCGGCCCATCCACAAGGGCTACCTGGTGCGCAACGCCCTGCTCTGCCAGCAAGTCGGGGCCCCGCCGCCCAACGCCAGCGACAGGCCTCCCTCGCCGACGGAGCACATGACGACGCGACAGGTGGTGACCCAGCTCACCTCCGGCGGGAGCTGCGGGGGCTGCCACAACAACACCATCAATCCGCCGGGCTTCGTGCTGGAAGGGTTCGATGCGCTCGGGCGGGAGCGCAGCGTCGAGCGGCTGTATGACCCGAAGGGCCAGGAGACCGCCGCGCCCTCCGTGGACACCTCCGCGGACGTGTGGCTCTACGACTCCGAGCAGCGCGTCATCTCCAACGCCGCGGAGCTCTCGCGGATGGTCGATGACAGCCAGCTCTTCGAGTCCTGCGTCGCGCAACACTACTTCCGCTTCGCGCACGCTCGCGTGGAGTCCACCACTCGCGACGGCTGCCTGCTCTCGGAGATGGAGGCGGTCGCGCGCAGCGGCGCCCCCCTGGCCGACCTGCTGAAGACCGTCGCCCGTCATCCCACGTTCAATCAGAGGACCTTCCCGTGAGCAACACACCTGTCTTCCGCTGTGACCGCCGTATGTTCCTGCGCGGCACGGGCGGGGCCGTGCTGGCGTTGCCGCTGCTTCCATCGCTCTTGAGCCCCCGCGAAGCGAAGGCCCAGGCCGCCCAGCGCCCGAAGTGCTTCGTGCATTTCCGGACGCCCCACGGCGCCATCTTCGGCGCGAGCATGTGGCCAGGGGACTCGGCGTTGACGCAGAGCCTCTTCTACGCCGACCACGACGTCCGGCGGGGAGACCTGACCGCGACGCCCAACGCGAGCGGGGATTCGGTCATCAGCCGGGTGCTGACGGCGAGGTCGTCCATGCTCACGCCCACGCTCGTCGCGAAGATGAACATCCTGCGGGGACTCGACTTCCCCCTGTACATGGGTCACAACTTCGGCGCCGCGCTGGGCTACTACGACTTCGACAAGCAGCGGCCCGGCTCCCCCCGCGCGACCATCGACCAGGTGATGGCCTACTCGTCGGCCTTCTACCCGAGCGTCGCCTCCGTCCGGAAGCGGAGCGTCGCCATCGCCGCCTCGGGCACCACGAGCGGCAGTTGGGGGTACACCACCCCCGGAGTCCGCTCCTCCGGCGTCGCCTCGAGCGCCATCAGCGGCACGGAGAGTTCGCTCGCCCTCTTCGACACCTTGCTGGCCGGCACCAGCAGCCCCGGCACCAGCCGGGCGCCCGTGGTGGACAAGGTCCTCGAGAGCTACCGGCGGCTGCGCAACGGCAACGGTCGGCTCTCGGCCGAGGACCGGATGCGGCTGGACCAGCACATCGACGCGGTCGCGGAGCTGCAGCGTCGGCTGCAGACCACCAACGCCGGCTGCCAGGTGCCGTCCCGTCCCACCACCGACAACCTGTCGCTGCGCAACTCCGGCTCCTTCGCGGGAGACCCCGCGAAGAACGTCGAGTACTTCCGGCTCATCAACGAGGTGCTCGCCGTGGCGATGAACTGCGGCGTCTGCCGCGTCGCCACCCTCAGCATCGACGAGAACAACCAGAACCTGACCTTCACCCCCCGCGCCCCGCAGGGCGAGGACTGGCACAACAACGTCGTCCATCCCTCGACCGTGGCCGGGGCGAACCAGGACCTGGTGGTCCAGTTCAACCAGGTCTTCTTCTCGCAGGTGTTCCTCGACCTCGTCTCGCGCTTCGAGCGGTTCTCGAACGGCGCGGGGGGCACCCTGCTGGATGATTCACTGCTCGCGTGGGGGCAGGAGAACGGCAACACGCCCCACTTCTCCTTCTCCGTCCCGGTCGTGACCGCCGGGAGCGCGGGGGGCGCCCTCCAGACGGGCAGCTACTGCGACTACCGGAACATCACGCGCAAGGTGAGCGGCGACTCGAGCACGGGCAGCGAGGGGAGCTTCCTGTGGGCGGGCCTCCTCTACAACCAGTGGCTCGGCACCGCGCTCCAGGCGATGGGCATCCCGCAGTCGGAATGGAGCGAAGCCGACCACCCCGGCTACGGCTGGAAGGCGTCCTACCAGTCGACCTACGAGTACTTCTTCACGAACAAGGGGTTCAGCTCGGCGCAGGCCTACCCGGCGGCGATGTGGCAGAAGACCGGAGAGCTGCTGCCGTTCCTCTCGTCCTGACAGCCTCGTGAGGTGTGGGATGACCGCCGCGGCCTCGACCTGGACCTGTGGATGTCACACCGGCTGTCCGGACGGACAGGGGGCGAGCTTCGCAATAACCTCTTGATTCGACGCACGTGTAGACCCCGAACGTTACGTCTCCCCTCGTTCGCGGAAAATCTTCATCGCGGTTGTCGATCCAGCGGCGCACGGGTCGTCGTCGCCTCGGACACAGCCACCGAGGCGCACGGAGACACGCGATGAAAGTCATGCTGATGGTGAAGGCGACCGAGAAGACCGAAGCGGGCCAGAAGCCGACCGACGAGGCGCTGGTCGCGATGCACGACTTCAATGAGGAGTTGCGGAGGGCCGGCGTGCTGCTCGACCTGGCTGGCCTCACGCCGATGAGCCACGGCGCACGCGTGCGGTACACCCGGAGCAGGTGCAAGGTGCTCGATGGGCCCTTCGCCGAAGCCAAGGAAGTGATCGCCGGCTACAGCCTGCTCGAAGTCAAGACGCTCGCAGAAGCCATCGAGTGGGCCAGGCGCGCGCCGTTCGGCCTCCTCGTGCCGGACGGAGAGGAGATGGAGGTCGAGCTGCGACCGCTGTTCGACCCGGAGGAGTTCGACGTGCCGGGCGAGGCAGCGGAGCGAGCGAAGCGGCTCGGCGAGAACCCCGGCAAGGTGTAGCCGCGACGGGTGAGCGCCCCACATCGCGGCCCCACCCTGCCCCCCGCTACGGAATGAAGCCTGGGCTTCCGCCCCATCCTGGCGCTCGTCTCGATGCGCCAGGGGAGAGGGGACGAAGTCCTGCCCATGCGCGCTACAGGAACTCGTCCCCACCTCCGGGCTCCGGCTCCTGTGCGGACAGGAGGACATCTCCAGGTCGCTGCTCCACCCGGAGGCCCAGGCCCATGGCCGTCAACTCCTCGAGCGCCGTGAGGGCCTCCATCACGGGCTGGACGTCGGCGACCCGGGCAGGCACGGCGATGCGCTCGAGACGCGAGCCCACCTGCTCCAGCAGCGCATGCGGGGGGAGCGCCTCGAGGTATCGACCATACAGGTAGGCGAGCGCGCTCAACTGGGTGACGTCGGAGGGCGAGACGGTCGCGACCATCGCATCGAAGCAAACCCTCACCTCCTCCACCGAGGTCTCCTGACGCCACAAGCCGAGCAGGGAGCGAAGGAACGCCACCAACGGTTGGGACCGGGACGCGTGAAGCTGGGCCGAGGCGACCTCCAGCGCCCGCTCGGCGCGTGCGGGGTCGGGCTCGACGAAGAACAGCGGCAGCACCTCCTCGAGGCCCGGCGTGTAGAGGGGCTCGGCGAGTCCCTCCGGCGCCCCCGCGAAAGCACGCAGCGTCTCCGGCTCGAGCGGCTCCCCCGCGAGCCAGCGGCACCAGAGCGCCTCGAGCGAGCCCGCCGCGAGCGACGCACGACGCAGCAGATGGGGGCGTGCCTGCTCCACCCCTCCGAACAACACGACGGTCATCAGCTCCTCCGCGGAAGGCCCCTCGGGGAACTCGAGCGCATCCGCCCCCGTCCACCGCGCGTACCGCTTGCGCTTCAAGTCGCGCTGGACCTCTCCCGCCACCTCACTCCACGCGGACCAGGGCACACCGAGCGCCGCGTAGTCCTTCCGAAGGCCCTCGTCCGCGGGGGCCGAGACCTCGTTGGGGCGCTTCTTGAAGTCGGCCCGAACGCGTTTGAGTTCCTTCGCGAACGCGGGCAGCTCCTCCGCTGGACAGCCGCCCGTCAGGAGCCGGAGTCGGGCGACGGGGACACCGGGCAACTTGAGCAGCCACGACTTGAACGCCGACCAGGCGGGTGCGGAGAGGTGTCGGATTTCCACGGTCTGTCCTCATTCAGGCGCCGGCCCGCTTCCGCGAGGAGTCGTCGGGCCAGGCGTCCTGCTCCATCATGACAGCTTCGGCTCGAACCATGGAGTCCCGCCGCCGAGCAAGCCGCGCACCGGCCCCGGTGCCCTCCACGGCTCGGTCGCCGACGTATGAGCGGGGACGGGCCCCGTCGTCACTGGTGCGGCTCGCCAGAGGGGCGGCGCCGACCGAGGCGACCCAGTGATTCCGCGCGCAACTGACCGCACGCCGCGTCGATGTCCGCCCCGAACTGCTGCCGTCGCGTCGACGAGACGCCCAGGCGATGCAGCCCCGCCACGAAGTCGTCGACCTTCGAGGACACCGGGGCCCGGAACGACGGGTCCGCGCCGAAGGCCGCGTTGTAGCGGATGACGCTGACGTGGAAGAGCTCGGGCCTGGAGCGACGCTGCACGAGCCGCGCGAGCTCGACGAGGTGTTCCTCGGAGTCGTTGACGCCATCGATCAGCAGGTACGCCAGGTAGGTCTTCCGTCGCGCGCGCAGGACGTGCCGGTCGAGGATCGCGAGGTTCTCCTCGAGGGGGAACCGACGCTCGAGCGGAATGAGCTGTGCGCGCTGCTCGGGGAACGGAGAATGAACCGAGAGCGTCAGCGTCACCTGCGGGTGCTCCTCGGTGAGCGCCGCGAGCGCCGGCGCGAGCCCCACCGTCGAGACGGTGATTCGACGCGGTGACAGCCCGCCGTAGCCCGGCGCCGTGAGCACGCTCAGCGCCGTGAGCACGTTCGGGTTCGCGAGCGCCTCGCCCATCCCCATGAACGCGACGCTCTTCGGCGCGCCGCCAGGCTCCGAACTCCAGCGCTGGTGCACGACCTGGGCGCAAATCTCGTCGGCGCTCAGGTTGCGCTCGAGCCCCAGGGCCCCCGTGGCACAGAACGAACAAGCGAGACCGCAGCCCGCCTGCGTGGACACGCAGACCGAGGACCAGCCAGCGCGGTAGCGAGAGAGAACGGTCTCGACCCGCGCACCCGAGCGCGTCCGGAAGAGCACCTTCTCGACCTGCGCGCCCGTGCGCACGGACTCGACCTCCAGGGGCAGGACGGTCTGCCCGAAGCGGGAGACGAGCTGCTGCCGGAGGTCACCCGGCAGGTCTCGGACCTCGTGGAAGCTCTGCGCGCCGCGCTGGAATGCCGTCACCAATTGCTGGTAGCGATAGGCAGGCGCACCCAGCCCGCGCAGGAACGAGTGGACCTCTGCGAGGATGCCCGGAGGGGGGTGCGGCAGTTCGTGGACGGTTCTGCGATGCATGGCCATGACTCCTGGTGAGACGGGGTTGCGGGGGGAAGGAAGCGCTCACGAGCCGGTGGCCGTGATCCACGACGTCGTCGCGCAGGGGAGCGAGGGCGGGGACCACCGATGCCGACTCCGTGCAATCGCGGCACGGACATGAATCACTCCGAATCCCAAGGGCGCACGGCGACCGTGCGCGGCGCGTTCGAGAGGACGACGTACGTCCTCGAATCGGATGGGGATTGGGTGATTTAGGCCATGGTGGCGCTGGCAGGACCAGCGCATGACCTGTGTAGCACGCGCACCACGCGTTTGCAGCCCGTTTGTGGCCCCACGGCCGAGTCCGGCGAGACCTTCCGCGGGTCCCGCCGTCTCGGGGCCCCGCGCTCACAACGCCAGGAAGTTCGCCGTCAGGAAGGCGGAGTACCAGTTCATCGGCGTGACGCCGTTGGCCGTGTAGTCCGCCGTGTGGTTGTTGGTGGTGAGCTGCCAGTAGGTCAGGTCCCACGGCGACCAGCCGAGCCACACGTCGCGGTTGTTGTTCATGAACGTGAGCGCGTTCGTGATCTGGCCCTGCGCGAAGGACTCCTGGTTCCGGATCCCCATCTCGGACAGGAACAGCTTCTTGCCGTGGGTCCTCGCCCAGTTGGTGACCGCCGTGAGCTGGGCCCCGTAGGACGACTCGTCGTTGCTGCCGTAGCCTTCCGGGTAATACGAATGCATGTCGAAGGCGTGGTTGTTGGCGCTGTCCGTGATGGCCAGGGCCGCGACCGAGTCGAGCGGCCCTCCGCCCGGTGCCCAGGTGTGCCAGTGCCCGACGTCCGACGCACGCGTGTTGGGAACCAGGATCAACTGGGTCGACCCCGTCGCGCGCACGGCGTTCATGACCGTCTGGATCCCGGAGAACCACGTGGTCGAGGTCATCGGGAGATCATGCGGCTCGTTCATGAGGTTCAGGACCACCTTGGGGTTGGTCTTCACCAGGTTCGCGAGCTTCGTCCAGACGTCGGCGAGATGGTCCACGGTCAGCGTACCGTCCCCGATGATGCGTTGGACGTAGTTCGAGGTCTGGTTCCCGGCGCCGTCGAACGCTCCCGTCGCATAACGGTTGTAGTTGTGCAGGTCGAGCACGAGGGTGAACCCCTGGGCCGTCGCCATGTTGATGTAGTTCAGCATGCCGTTCGAATAGGCCGTATCCAGCGGGCCATAGAGCGTGTGCTGGATGCGCTCCCAGGAGATCGGCAGACGAATCAGGTTGAAGCCCTTGGCCTTGTAGTACGCGAGCTCCGCGGTGATCTGGGTCGACGACGGCACCTCGTAGTAGGTCTGACCGGTCCAACCATCCCAGTCGTCGCCGTACTCCATCCCGGCGCGGTTGATGCCGCGATAGGCCACGCCCGTGGGATAGGTCTTCCCCGTACCGCTCGGCGGCTGGGGGGTGTCCTTCTCCAACGCAATCCCGTCCACTCCGTAGACCACCGCGGAGGCGCTCTGGAGCGTGAGCTTGTTGAACGTCGTCAGCGCGCCCTTGAGCGCGCTCATCGGAATCCTGACGCGCGTCCAGTGCCCCGGCGCCAGGGACGCGAAACCCGGATTCGCATAGGCGCCGATGGCGACCCCCGCATTCCCGTCGACCCCCTCCTGGCTCAAGATGACCTTGAGGGACTGGATGGTCGTGAGGTTCGAGGTGCCCGGGTTGATGGCGAAGCTCACCGCCACGGAGCTGGCGACCGGGACGCTGGAGCCGAACGAGCCCAGGGCCATGGCGCTGTTGGCCGGCGCCGTCACCTTCAGGGACGTCGTCCCATAGGCCCTGCTCACCGTGTCGGGTGCCAGCGTGGTTCCGCCCCAGCTATAGGCAGTGCTCCAACCGGACGCGACCGCATCGTCATACAGGACCGTCATGGAGGACGTATCCAGCGCGGGCAGCCGGGGAATCTCGATGGCGATACCGTCGATGCCGTAGCTGACCGCGACGTCCGCCATGAGCGTGAGCTTGTTGAACGTGGCCAGTGAACCCTTGAGCGCGCTCATCGGGATGGTGACGCGAGTCCATTCGCCCGCCCCCAGGGAGTCGAAGCTCGGACTGGCGTAGGTGCCGATCGCGACGCCCGCATTCCCATCCACCTCCTCCTGGCTCACGATGAGCTTGAGGCCCTTGATCGCCGTCAGGTTCGCCGCGCCCGGACGGATGGCGAAGCTCACGGCCCTGTAGGTGTTCGTCGAGAACGTCTGGCCTTCGGCCCCCAGCGCCAGGGCGCTGTCCGCGGCGGAGGTGACCTGCAGCGACGAAGCACCATAGGCCTTCGTGCTCGTCGTCGACCCTTGGGAGATGCCGCCCCAGCTATAGCCGACATCCCAGCCCGACGCGGCGCCATCGTCATACAGCACGGTCTGATAGGAGGTGTCCAACGCCGGCAGGAGCCACTGCTCGACGACGCTCGGCTCGCTTGCATCCGTGAGCACATCGCTCGAAGGAGGCGCACAGGCCGCGCCCAAGGCGAGGAGACTTCCCAGCAGAACGTAAAGACACTTCCGCGAAACCGGTGGTCGTCCCATTCAGGCCCCCTGGAGTTGGAAAATGATTGAGCGCCCCGGCCCTCAGCGTCAACAACTCCTCACGCCGACCGGGTGTCGCGCTCGTCACGACCGCTGTCGGAGTTGCTCGTGGCGCCAGTCCCGGGGCGTCATGCCATACGCCTTCTTGAAGGCACGACCGAAGTGCGTGAGGTCCACGAACCCCCAACCGAAGGCGATGTCCGCGATGCTCCGCGCGTCCATGTCCGGGTCCTCGAGCGCCTTGCGGCAGCGGGCCAGGCGACGCGAGAGGACCCAGCGCATGAAGCTCTCGCCCCCTTCCGCGAACAGCCCATGCAGGTAGCGCGTGGACATGCGGAAATGGGCGGCGGCCGTCGCCGGGCTCAGCGAGGGCTCCGAGAGGTGACGCTCGACATGGACACGGAGGGCATGCCGCCGGGCCTCGCGCACGCTCGCGGCGTTCGTCTGGATATGGCGGCCCTGGGTATTGAAGGCCAACGCGAGGAGGTCGAGCAGATTGTCCGCGACAGAGCCGGCGACCGGTTCGGCGACCTGGTTCTCCGCGAAGGCGCGCAGGTAGGCACCGACCAAGGCACCGACGCCCTCCCGGGTGTGGAGCACGCTGCCCACCATCTCATCTGGACGTGAGAGCCGTGGCCGCAGCGTGGAATAGGGCGCCACGATGACGATGCGGCGGTAGTCCGCGTCGAACGAAATCTCTCCCGGCCGGGTCCCATCGAACAGCTCCACGTCGCCCGGATGGGAATTCCGCTCCTCCCGCCCCTGGCGCAGTCGGCAGACCCCCTCCACCTGCATGCAGAGGAAGTAGCACTCCCGGGGGGCGCGGGCGATCTCCGTCTCCCCCCGGTGGACGTGCTGGGCCGAGGAATGCAGATAGGTCACCCCCAACGGCCCGACTTCACGGTGGTCGAGCCGCCCGAAGAAGGGACTGGATGCCTTCCGCTCCGTCCGCAGCCCCAGGAACACCTTGCTCGCCAATTCCTGCCAGTACTCGTGCCGCTCCTGCTCGGAGACCGCGTCCGTGGAGAAGACTGTGCGCATGCGCCCGCCCCGGGTGAAGTGGCACACATCATCCACCCAATCCGACAACCCCTCCAGCGCCCTCGGCCGAATTCCCATGCACTGACAGCCGAGCCCCGCCCGGCCTCCCTCTCTACCTTCATCAGGCCGATGCCGATTCCGCTCGGTCCCTCTCAAGGAGAATGTTCGTGAAAGCGTTCCTCGCAGCGTTCGTGCTTTCGATGTCCGTCGCAACGCCTGCCCTGGCGCAGCAGGATGGTCCGTTCGCCAGCACCGCCGCCCTGGCCAGCTATTGGTCGACGCAGAGCACCGGCAGCGCCCTGACCCAGATCTACGTCAATGGCAAGCTGGTCTATCAGCGCAGCGGCTTCGGTCCGGCGTTCGTCAAGCAGTACTTCCAGTGCTACGACGGCTCCGGCATCAAGGCCGTGTGCAACAACATCTTCGACGGCTACCTGGACGTGGGCGGCGCGGTGGGCACGTTCAGCGGCGGGTTCACCGTCTACCTGGACGGCGCGCTGTATCGCTCCGGCAGCCCCTACTCCAGCGCCCACCTCAAGACCTGCTATGGCGACATGAGCTATTACGGCGCGGTGAAGTACTACATCGTCGCGAGCATCAACGGCGGCTTCAGCCCGCCCTATCCTGGCAACAGCTGCTTCTGACCCACCGTCACGAGCCGCGCCCATGGCACCGAAGGGGCGCGGCTCCTGCCCCCAATCCAGGGCCGTTGGAGTAGGGTTCAGGGGTGAGCGGTCGGGCCGGCGAACCGCGAGGAAGCCATGAGCGATTCTCCCCTGAAGCCCGGTGCTCCCGTCCCTGTCATCCCCGAGGAATCCACCGCCCCACCGGAGCGCCGCCGCCGGGGACGGGCGCTGCTGGCCGCCACCGCCGCGAGCGCGTCCTTCACGCTGGTGGCGTGCGAGCCCTACATGACGACCAACCCCGCGCCGTGCGTCTACGACGGTGGCCTGGTCGACGATGATTGCAACCCGGACAACGGCACGAACGAGACCCCGAAGGAGGACGCGGGCACGGACGCCGGCCGCCCCTTGCTTCCTTGAAGGAGCATCCGCCATGACCACCGAACTCTTCGAGCTGGACCTGACGGACGGCGCCGCACTGACCCTGCACGAGCGGGCGTCGGGCCACGTCGCCGAGCGCTACCCATGGGGCTCGCTGGAGCCGTCGCGCTACCCGGCGGCGCTGGTGGAGCGGGCCCGGTACTCGTGGACGCTCCGGGCGCTCAACGAGTTCGGCAGCGCGACGGTGATGGGGCAGTTGGTGCAGGTCATGGGGCAGGCGCGTGTACCCCTGGACCTGTGGAGCCTGGCGGCGCGCTTCCCGGCGGAGGAGATCCACCACGTGGAGCTCTGCGCGCGGATGGCAATGCGACTGGGGGGCGGCACGCGGCTGTCCTACGAGCCCGGGGCCTTCACCGTGGCGTTCGACCCGTCGCTCACCTTCCTCCAGCGCGCCAGCGAGCTCGTCGTGCGGGTGTGCTGCGTGGGGGAGACGCTGTCCTTCGCGCTGTTGTCGGGATGTCTTCGCGCGACGTCCCACCCGCTGACGCGCGCGGTGCTCACGACGCTCGTCCAGGAGGAGGCCCTGCACGGGCGGCTGGGCTTCCTGTATCTGGATTGGATCGCCCCGGACCTGGACGCCGTGGAGAAGGAGCGGCTGGGGCGCGTCGCGCGCGAGGCCCTGGATGCCCAGACGCCCTTCTGGGAGAAGCTTCGCAGCACCACGAAGGACGGTGTCACCAGCGAGGGCTTCCTGCTCGAGCACGTGACGGAGCTGGGGTGGATGGAGTCCCGTGACTACGTCACGGTGAGCCAGGAGACGGCGGAGACGCAGGTGCGCGCGCCCCTCCTGCGCCACGGCATCCGCGTCCCCTGACGTTGCCCGTCCCGGGCCTCATGCCATAGCGTCCTACGATGGACGCCCCTGGGGTGCCTGACGCGTCGCCCCGAGGATTGCGCCCCAAGCCCGCACGGGAGAGGCCTCATGGGACATGACTTTCGAATTGGTGGTGCCGGTCGAAGGCCGCAGAGCACCAACGTGACGCAGCAGGGCTCGACCTCGAGCGCCCCCGTGCAGGAGCAGCGTCAGGTACAGCCGGAGCCCCAGGTGCAGCGGGACACCCAGGTGCCCTCGAACCACGCCTCCGAGTTCTCGACCACCGCCGCACCGCCCCTTCCGACGGCCTCGGGGCCGCATGTGCCGATTCCCACCCGGCACGGCACGCTGGGCTACTCCCGGGCGGGGACGGCTCGGACCTCCGTCGACGCGCCGACGAACGTGTCGGAGGTCTCCTCCAACCGGCCCGCCTTGACGCTCGCGGACCTGCGTCCCGGTGACGTGCTCCTCAAGGTGGGCGTGCAGAGCGGCACCCAGAAGGTCATCAAGTTCGGACAATCGCTCCAGGGGATGAGCGGTTCGCAGGGGACCAGTGAGACCGTGCACGCCGCCATCTACAAGGGCGACGGGAACCTCCTGGAAGCGACGGGGACGGGCCTGTCCGAGGCCGCCGTCGAGACAGGTTGCACCTGGCACATCTACCGGTTCAACAACGAGACGGTCGCGAAGAACGCGGTGCACATGGCCGAACACCACACGGCCATGCGCCAGAACGGCGTGGTCGAAGGCTACGGCGACTATGCGACGGCAGGGGCCGCACTCTCCGTCCTCCGGGGGCAGGGAAAGTCCGACACCGCCAAGTTCTGGAACGGCGACCAGAAGTCCTACAGCGAGCAGGAGAAGAAGGACTTCTTCTGCTCGCAGTTCGTCATCCGGAGCTACGGGGAGGCGGCGAAGCTCGAACCGGAGGGGCAGCCCGTCATCCCCATGGATGGACATACCCACAGCAGCCCCCGGATGCTGGAGCACATGCTCGAGAAGGACTCCGCGCAGTGGAGATGCGTGGGGAGCCTCCGGCTCGACTGAGCGCGCCACCCGCGAACGGACGACCCGGTGGGCCTGGGAGTGGCCGTGCGCTCAGCGCGCCAGCCCAGGCTCACTTGCGTGTTCGGGCCCCGGACGAGCCCCGAGTCTCTCCGCGCGCAGACGACGCAGGCGACGGTTGCTGAACGTCACGCCGTCGACTCCGCCGGAGGCCGCCCGCGTGAAGGTGACCGTGCCGAGCGAGCCGATGAAGCGGTCTCCACCGAGGGCGTCCAGCACGACCTCGTCCCGGCGTGGCCAGCGTATCGCCAGCCTGCCGTCCGCGACGCGCACGGTGTAGGTCATGTCGACCTCGTCGCTGCGATACTGCCCGGCGAACGAGGCCAATCCAGAGACCGTGGGCAGGGGCTCGGCCACACGGATGAACTTCCGCGTCGTCGGCCAGAAGTCCTGGATGCTCAGCTCGCGCGGGGCACGGGCCGTGGGCGCCGAGAAGCGCCACACGTGTGTCGACTCTCCCGGCCGGAACGCGCCCTGGCCCATGGGGACGAACGCCGTGGGCACGCCGACCTGGCGCAGCGCCCCATCCTTGACCTCCAGCCGCACCACCTCGTCCGTCCAGGGACTCCAGTAGTCGCCAGCCAGGGCGGCCAGCTCCGCCTCCGGCAGCGCGACGGCGGGCGGTATCACGTCCTTCAGGAGGTCACCCAGATACACCTCGGCCACCTTCCGTGTGAGGTCCGAGACCGGAATCGTCGCGCCATTGCACAGCGCGACGATGGCCAGCCGCTGGTCCGGGAAGAGGATGACGTCCGTGCGGTAGCCGCCGCCCATGCCGTCGTGGCCCACCATGCGCAGGCCGCGATAGTCCGCCAGGTGCAGGCCACCGCCATAGCCGATGGGCGTGCCATCGTTCAGCCTGCCGGACGTCTGCAGTGACGTGCTCAACGCCCGTCCGCCGACACGCGCGTCGAGCAGGTTCTGCTCCCACTTCAACAGGTCACCCACGGTGGTGAACAGGTTGGTCGAACCGTAATGGTCGGTGTTGAGGATGCTGACTCGCCAGCCTCCGCCGTCGCGGGGGCTGTACCCCGATGCGCGCCGCGGCACGAGCTCGGTGTGGTCGTCGTGGAAATGGGTATCCGCCATGCCGAGCGGCTTGAAGAGCCGCTCGTCGGTGAACCCCCTCAGCGACTTTCCGGACACGCGCCGGACAATCACCGCCAGCAGCGTGTACGGGGCATTCCCATACACGACCTCCGTGCCCGGCGCGAAGTTCACACCCCGCTGCCGGGTCAACGCCCAGAGGATGTCCGCTTCGGTGTACACGTCATCACCGCGCCAGCCGGCCAGGTTCAGCAACTGGCCCTCTTCGCGCAGACCGCTGGTGTGGTGGAGCAGGTGCGCGAGGGTGATGGTCTTTCCGTAGGCGGGGAGCTCCGGCAGGTATTTTCGGATGTCGTCGCTCAGTGACAACCTTCCCTCCTGAGCCAGCAGCCCGATCGCGGATGCGGTGAACTGCTTGGAGATGGAAGCGACCTGGAAGTTCGACTGCGGCGTGATGGGGACGTCGTGCTCCAGGTTCGACATGCCGTAGCCGCGCACGTAGTCCAGCACATCGTCACGCGAGATTCCCACGGCACAGCCGGGCGTGGTCTTTCCGCTCCACGGCGCGAAGATGGCGTCGACTTGCTGGTGGCGCTCGCGGCGCAGGGCGTCGTCCACCTGCGCTCGGCTGGCCTCTGGCGGCGAGGCCAGGACGGCGACCGTGTCGCCACCTCGGGAGAGCGAGGCCCTGTCGGAGTCGGCGCCTTCGCCCGCGGCGGCGACGGCGGGAGCAAAGGCCAGACGAAGGACCAGGAACGACGGCACGACCAACTTGCGCGGCATGGGCGCGGCCTCGTGGCAAAGGGGTGCGCGAGGCACGATGCCCGCACAGGCCCCGCGCGGTAGGAACGTTCAGCCAGAGGAGACGGGCGTGCGGCGAACAGGCACCTCCGTGCGGTGAACGGGCCACACGCCCGGTGGGCACTCGAAGCCGGCAGCCCGAGTCATGCGCGAGGAGCCCTCGGAACAGCGACCTGTCCCCACCACGGGGCCGGTCTCGTCGTCCCGTTTGCCGCGCACCACCCTGCCCGGCTGCGCTGCCTGTACCTCGAGGCCCTCTCGTCATGAGAGGCCTCTGCCCGAGGGGTGGCGGAGGGACGTTCGCGAGCCACTCGCGAACCTCCGTGGACGCCAGAGCCAACCTGGGCGAGACCTTGGTCTCGGAGCGGAGGGACGGCAAGGTCGGGGCCAGGAAGCTCGGCGAAGGCCAGCCCCCAGCAGCCCGCCGTCAGGACGTGATAGGTACGGTGGCCGTGCCCCGGCCCAAGCTGCACAGCGACGAAGCCGTCCTCGACGCCGCCATGGGTGTGCTGCTGCGGAGCGGACCGGCGAGCTTCACCTTGAACGACGTGGCCGTCGCGCTGGGGATGTCCCGCGCCGCGCTCATCCAGCGCTTCAAGAACAAGGACACCCTCTACCTCCGACTGATGGAGCGCTCCGGTGAGCAGCGGCGTGACTACCTCGCGACCTTCCCCGTGGAGGTCGGCCCGCGAGGCGTGTGGCGCTTCATCACGGACATCGTCGCGGGGATGGGCACGGGCGAAGGGCTCGAGAGCTACCTGCTCCTCGCCTGGGAGGACCTGCGGGACGTCTCGTTGAGGCGCATGGCGCTCGAGCGCAACCTCATGGTCCGGGAGGCCATCGCCGCGCGGCTGCCTCGCGACCTGGCCTCCCGTGAGGAGGTGGCCGCCGTTCTCCAGGACGTCATCGCCGGCGCGACGATGCAGTGGCTGGTGGAGCGGAAACCCTCACTCACCCGCTACGTGCTGGAGCGCGTGCGCAGGGTGCTCCGCCTGCTGTTCCCCCAGGAAGCCTTCGACCTCCCGAAGGCCTGAGCCCGGGCCTCCAGCCATCCGGAGACAGCTCGCCTCCTTCAGGGCTTGTTTATAACCAACGCGTCGGTTATCAATTCTGAAAGAGGAGCCTGCATGACCGAGCGAATGATCGAAACCCGTGGCATCCGCCTGTGTACCGAGTCCTTCGGCGCGCCGAGCGACCCGCCCATCCTCCTGGTCATGGGGGCCGTCTCGTCGATGAAGTGGTGGCCGGACCCGCTGGTGGAGCGGCTCGTGGGCGCGGGGCGGTTCGTCATCCGCTACGACCACCGGGACACGGGCCGTTCGACGACGCAGCCCCCCGGCCCTCCTCGTTACACCGTGGATGACATGGCCGACGACGTCATCGCCGTGCTGGATGGCTACGGGCTGCCACGCGCCCATCTGGTGGGCATGTCCCTGGGCGGCATGTTGTCGCAGATCGTCGCGCTGAAGGCCCCGGAGCGGGTGTGCTCGCTCACGCTCATCGCCGCGCAGTTCCTCGGGGACCTGGGCTTCGAGCCTCCACCGCTCTCTCCGGCGCTGCTCGCGCACTTCGCGACGATGGCCACGCTGGACTGGCGCCACGAACCGGCCGTGCTCGACTTCATGGTGGAGGCCGGGCGGCTCAACTCCAGCGAGCGCAGGCCCTACGACACGGACCTGGCCCGCCGAGTGGCGGCGGGGGAGTTCCGACGCTCGCACTGCATCCAGAGCATGATGAACCACGCGTCCCTCACGGGAGGCGAGCGCTGGTACCACCGCACCCATGAGCTCCGGCCGCCCCTCCTCGTCATCCACGGCGCGCTGGACCCCGTCGTCCCCCATGTCCACGGCGCCGCCTTGGGTCGGACCGTGCCGGGCGCGCGACTGGTGACGCTCGAGGACGCGGGACACGAGCTGCACGAGGCGGACTGGCCTGTCATCGCCGAGGCCATCCTCGCCCATACGCGCGCCCCCGCGTGATGGCGGAGCGGCACGTCCTTCATCGGCCCGCCGTCGATGCTCACGTAGGCGTCACCCGAAGTGGAGACACGGGCCTCGCCTGAATGGGCACATCACCCGCGCTCCATTCATCAACGACACCCCACCCCTCGCGGAGGAATCCGGAGGCCCGCTTGACCGGGCCCGGCGATACGAGTCGCAGCGCCACGAGCGATTCAGGCCTGAGCTGGGCCATCACCGAGACGAGTCCGAACGTCGTCGCATTACGGCCACGCCGCGAATCCCGAACGCGCAACGGGATGGTGACGGCAGGCCCTCAGGCGCAGCGCACCCATGGCGAGAAGCCACCTCACCCTGTCTTGCGCGACAGGAAATGGAGGTTCCCGCCCGGGTCCGTGTGCGTCGCTTCCAGCGCGAGCCCCTGCGCGACCAACAGGTCGCGATACCCGTCGACGCTGTACGAATGATAGCGGAAGGGCACGCCATCCATCGGCGCGCCGTCGATGGAGCCGTGCGTGTCGCCCGAGGTGAAGAGGAAGGCAGCGCCAGGCTTCAAGGCCCCCGCGATGTTGGCGATCGCCTGCGCCTGCTCATCGTGGCGAAGATGGAAGAGGACGCCCCAGGCGATCGCCGCGTCGAACGTCCGCGACGGAAGCTCACACGACTGGATGGGCGCGCGGAGGACCGGCACGTGGGGGAGGTTCGCTTGAAATCGCGCGAGCAGCTCGCGAGAGCTGTCCACACCCAGCACCTGGCAGCCGTGCTCCACCAACACCCGCGTCAGCGGCAGCCCCGTGCCACAACCGGCATCCAACACCCGGGCGCCAGCCGGAAGCGAGGCCGCGAGCGCCGTCACTTCCGGGACGCCCATCCGGCCCGTGCGGTGGGAGGCATACCAGTCCGCGATCAAATCGTACTCGTGCACGCGTCAGCCTCCTCCGGGGAGTCGTCCCCGCACCGCACGCGGGCCCAGGCCCGCCCTGTCCCGTGCCTACCCAAAGTCAGGCCGCTGCGCCATGCGTTCGTCGACGACTCCGAGCCTGTCGAATGTTACGACGAACGCCAGCCCTCGAAGTGCAGCGTGGACAGGAGCGTCGAATGAGTCTTCTGGTGATTTGTGAGTTCAAGACACGGACCGGCGGCGAGGCGGAGTTCCTGCGGGCGGCGCGGGCATTGGCCTCCGTCGCCGCGACCGAGCCCGGGACGTTGCGCTACCAGTGGTTCACCACGCAGAAGCCCGGTCACTATTCGATCATCGAGGAGTACGCGGACGCCGACGCGGCCGAGACCCACAACAACCACGTGGGCTCGCTGCTCCGTGAACTCTTCGCGGTGTCGGACCTGGTGTCGATTTCGTTCTTCGGGGAGCTCAACGCGTACTTGCGCGAGTGGGCGACCGGCCGCGAGGGTGTCGCGGTCCACGTCGCGTTGTGACGTCGCCCGGGGTCAGGCCTGCTCCGCCGAGGCCTTGATGAAGTCGACGAACGCCCGGAGCGGCGCTGGCACGAAGCGCCGCCCGGGGTAGTAGAGGAACGGTCCGGAGAAGGACAGCCACCAGGGCTCGAGGACGGGTTCGAGGACGCCACGGTCCAGGTGCGGGCGCAGCCAGTCCTCGAAGAGGTAGATGATTCCGCTCCCGGCGATCGCCGCGTCGACGGCGAGGTCCGTCGCGCCTCCGACCCGGACGATCAACGGCCCCGTCGGCTCGACCTTGACGACCTCGCCCTCCTTCTCGAACTCCCACTCCGTCATCGTCCCGCTCGGGAAACGGCCGCGCAGACAGGCGTGGTCGAGCAGGTCGCGGGGGTGCCCCGGCCGCCCCTGCCGCGCGAGGTAGGTCGGGGACGCGGCGGCGGCGTAGCGCTGGACCCGGGGCCCGATGGGCACCGCGATCATGTCCTGCTCCAGCCGGTCGTCGTAGCGGATGCCGGCGTCGCACCCGGCCGCGAGCACGTCGACGAAGCTCTCGTCCGTCATCACCTCCAGCCGGACCTCGGGATAGGCGGCGAGGAAGGGCGGGACGATGCGGGGCAGGACCAGCCTCGCCGCACTGACGGGGACGTTGAGCCGCAACACCCCCGCCGGACGGTCGCGAAAGCCGTTCACCACGTCGAGGGCCGCCTCCACCTCCGTCAAGGCGGGGCCGAGCCGCGCGAGCAACCCCTCGCCCGCTTCCGTGAGGACGACACTGCGCGTCGTCCGGTTGAGCAGGCGGACCCCGAGCTGGGCCTCCAGCCGGCGCACCGCCTCGCTGAGGCTGGACGCGCTGCTCCCGCTTTCGCGCGCGCCATCGCGGAAGCCCCCGGCGCGAGCCACGGCCAGGAAGGCATTCAAGTCGCCAAGGTCGACCTTCATTGTTCGCCGCTCCGAACAGCCCGTGCGGACTGTACCTGGTTTCCGCCAGCCGGCGGCGGCGTACCTTTGCCTCGTCCTCGTTCGAAGGAGCGCGCATGTCCAGCATCGATCAGGTCGGAACGTTCAGCCTGGGTGACCGCCGCGTGAAGCGGCTCGGCTATGGCGCCATGCAACTGGCGGGGCCCGGCGTGTTCGGCCCGCCGAAGGACCGGGGCGCGGCCCTGGCCGTGCTGCGCGAGGCCGTCGCGCGCGGGGTCGACCACATCGACACCAGCGACTTCTATGGCCCCCACGTCACCAATCAGTTGATCCGCGAGGCGCTGCACCCCTATCGCGCCGGCCTCACCCTCGTCACCAAGGTCGGCGCGCGGCGAGGCGCGGATGGCTCCTGGATTCCGGCCTTCTCGCGCGAGGAGCTGACCCAGGCGGTCCACGACAACCTCCACAATCTGGGGCTGGAGGTGCTCGACGTGGTCAACCTTCGCTGCATGTTCAGCGTGCATCACCCCGCGGAGGGCTCGCTGGAGGCGCCGCTCCGCGTGCTCGTCGACCTCCAACGGCAGGGGCTCGTCCGCCACATCGGGTTGAGCAACGTCACGCGCGCGCAGGTCGCGGAGGGGCGCCGCATCTGCGCCATCGCCTGCGTGCAGAACCAATACAACCTGGCGCACCGAGGTGACGATGCGCTCATCGACGAGCTCGCCCGTGAGGGCATCGCGTACGTGCCGTTCTTCCCGCTCGGCGGCTTCACCCCGCTGCAGTCGTCGACCTTGTCGGAGGTCGCCGCGCGCCTGGGTGCCACGCCCATGCAGGTGGCGCTCGCATGGCTCCTGCGGCGCTCGCCCAACATCCTGCTGATTCCCGGCACCTCCTCCGTCGCGCACCTGCGGGAGAACCTCGCCGCCGCCGAGCTCCGGCTTCCGGACGACGTGCTCCAGGCACTGGACACCGTGGCGGGTATCGCTTCCGCCTGACTCGGGCGCCCCTACGACGGGAGGCGGCCAACGGCTGGCTGCCTCGGAGCGCGGGACTCCGCCCGCGGGCGCTCAGCGCCCGCGCACGGTGCAGGAGCTCTTGATGTAGTCCACGTCCTCGTAATAGGCGCACGAGAAGGACACATCGAGCTTGTCCGTCGCGGTGCAATCCTGGCGCCCGGTCTGACGGGTGAGGTCCGTTTCCAGGTCCACGCAGTCGCAGCTCTTGCAGCTCTCCTTCTTGCTCAGGCACAGATGGCTCGTCGTGGCGCTGACGAGGGTCGCGCAGTACTGCGTGGCGCGCTTGCAGCTCGTGTCACCACACTCGATCGTCTCCGGGAACGACTGGGGCTCCTCGTTCCCGTCGTCCTTGCCCGAACCACCACCGCAGCCCACCACCAGCATGGAGAGAAGCACCAGGTACCGCGTCGTCGCCTTCATGTCGTCCTCCCGAGGAGTCGCGGGGGCATGAACGCCCCCTCCTCGCAGGAGAGACAGGCCGGGCGGCACCGTTGCAGGGAATCGACCGCCCCCTCCTGATTGTGGGTGACGCAGGGGCATACCGGGGCGCGAGCGGCCCCTCCAGCGTCGGACACCGACGCTCCGGCCCTCCCCTCGACATGACTGCTTCTTTCCCCCGCGGGAAGGGCACTTGCACCTGCCCGCCCCCGACTCCAGCGTCGAGGAGAGACAGCGAGACACGGAGGGGGGGCCGAACCCATGGCGGACCAACTGACGCAGCAAGAGAAATCCCAGGAGCCCATCATCCCGGTCCAGCCTGGAATCCAGGAGGGGCGCCGCATCGAGGACCACGCGCTCATCGGGAACCTGCGCTCCGCGGCGCTGGTCGCCAGGGACGGGACGATCGACTGGTTGTGCCTGCCGGACTTCGACTCCGACGCCTGCTTCGCGAGCCTGCTCGGGAACGCGGAGAACGGCGAGTGGGCGCTCACGCCGAGCGACCCCATCCAGGAGGTCACCCGCCGCTACCGCAAGGACACGTTGATCCTCGAGACGGACTTCACCTGTGACTCCGGCTCCGTGCGGGTGATTGATTTCATGCCCGTCCGCCAGGAGTTCCCCACGCTCGTCAGGACCGTCGTGGGCCTGAAGGGGACGGTGGCCATGCAGTCGAAGCTGACGCCCCGCTTCGCCTTCGGCCGCTCCATTCCCCGGGTGGAGAGCGTGGAGGGCTCGCTCCGGGCCTTCGCCGGTCCCGACGCCTTGTTCCTCCGACGGACCGACCGGGACGCCCCGTCGCCCCTGGTCTCGAACTTCCACGTGACCGAGGGCCAGCGCTTCTCCTGGGTGATGAGCTGGAACTACTCCTGGCTGAACCAGGTCCCGCCGCGCCTGGATGCGGACGAGGCCGAGCGGAACACCGAGCGCTTCTGGACCGACTGGGTCTCTGGAATCGTCCCGCCCCCGAAGTACCGCGACGCGGTGGTCCGGTCGCTCATCACCATCAAGGCCTGCACCTTCGAGAGCACGGGGGGCATCGTGGCCGCGCCCACCACCTCCCTCCCGGAGACGCCGGGAGGCCTGCGCAACTGGGACTACCGCTTCACGTGGTTGCGCGACGCGGTGCTCGCGCACCATGCCCTGTCCATCGCGGGCCTGGAAAGCGAGGCGGGCTCGTTCTGGAAGTGGGTGCTGCGCGCCATCGCCGGGGACCCCGCCCAGTTGCAGATCATGTACGGAATCCGTGGCGAGCGACGCCTCACGGAAGCCAACCTCGAGTGGCTCGATGGCTACGGTGGCGCGAAGCCGGTGCGCATCGGCAACGGCGCCTATGACCAGTTCCAGCTCGACGTGCTCGGCGAGGTGTCCGCGGTCCTCTACGCGGGCGCGAAGTACTACAACAAGGTCGACCCCGTCGCGCAGCGCGCGCTGCTCAACGTCGCCGAGCAGGCGATGAAGGTCTGGAGGAACCCCGACAAGGGCATCTGGGAGATGCGCGGGCCGGACCGCCACTTCACGGCCTCCAAGGTGGCCGCGTGGGCGGCGATCGACCGGGCCATCAAGGCGTCGGACGAGACCAGGATGGTCGCCCCCATGGAGCGGCTGCTCGAGGCCCGGGAGGACATCTTCGAGGAGGTCTGCGCGAAGGGGTTCGACCCCGAACTGAACAGCTTCGTGCAGTACTACGGCGGCAAGGAACTGGACGCGAGCCTGCTCTACATCCCCCTGCTCGACTTCCTCCCCGCGACCGACCCGCGGGTGGTCGGCACGGTGGAGCAGATCGAACGCCAGTTGATCCAGGACGGGCTGGTGCTCCGCTTCAAGCCGGACGCCACCGGTTCAGTGGATGGGCTCGTCGGGGAGGAAGGCACCTTCCTCGCCTGCTCCTTCTGGCTCGTCGACACGTACCAGATGATGGGGCGCTTCGAGGACGCCCGGCGGCTCTTCGAGATGCTGCTCTCGTTGAGCAATGACCTGGGACTCCTCGCCGAGGAATACATGCCGAGCCTGCGCACGCAGCTCGGCAACTTCCCGCAGGCGTTCAGCCACTTCTCGCTCGTCAACGCGGCGTACGCGGTCACCACGGCACGCGCCTGACGTGTCGGGGCACCGGGCAAGGCGCCCCCGCGTTGCCGGGGGCCGTCGCCGTCCGTTAGCCTCGCGCGATGATTCAGGGGTTCGATACGAGTTGGCTGCTGGTGGGCGTCCTCGTCGTCGCGTCGTTCGTGGCCCAGGCCTTCTTGCTCAAGGACAGCACGCTGCTCTGGTTCATCATCGACGAGCGCCGCCTGCGCGCCAGGGGCGAGCCGGCGGAGGCCACGGTCCTGGAGCTCGAGCCCAGCAGCTGGCGCATCAACAAGCGCCGCGTCATCGTCCTGCGCCTCCAGGTGCGTCAACGGGGGCACCCCGCCTATGAAGCCCGGACGCGAACCACCCTCGCCGGCTGGCAGATGTCGGGTGTCATGGAGAAGGGCATGACGCTGGAGGTGCGCGTCGACCCGAAGGACCCGCGCCGCGTGGCCGTGGTGCGGCCCCTCTCGTTCCCCAGGCCCCTGAACGCCCTGCTGCCTCGCGCCGACAACGTGCAGGCCATGCGGGACCTCCAACGCCTCCGGGACGAAGGGCTCATCAGCGCGGACGAGTTCGAGCAGAAGCGCTCCGCCATCCTGGAGCGGCTGTAGCCGCCCCGGGCCTACCCGACAGGTCTCCCCACCGAGCCCCCCCGGGCGTGGGCGCCAGTACCCGCTTCGGCGGGGCGGATCCGGACCGGGAATCGCGCGAAGCGCGCTTCGGGCCAACCACGACGAAGAACGCGCCTGCGTTCGCGCTGGACGCAGACACCGAGCCCCCGAGCGCGTGCCCCCTCAGACGTTCCCTGGGACGAGCCCGCCTCCACGGGTGGCCTTGCGATTGCAAATACAACCGCCCGATGACCCTTGTCGCCACACGACACGCTTCGGTGACAACGGCATCCGCGTAGACGTCAGCGGCATCCCTCCCGCGTTCTCTCCAGAATGGAATCGCTGTGACCAGCTCCTCGACGCCTCACCTCCCGCCCCCGCCCCCCACCACCGAAGTCATCAGCGTCCCCATCGACAATCCGCTCGACGTCGATGGCGACAACGGGGAGTTCCGCCTCGTCCAGACCGGCTCCGTCATGGCCCTGGTCGGCGTCAACGACGACAGCAATCTCCAGGGCTACTTCAGCGCGTCGACCCTCAACTACCTCAGCCGCCCCCAAGGGAATCCGAAACGACTGGGCCGCTGGACTCCCTTCACCATCGAGACGGACTCCACGCAATCCTCCCTCGCCTTCCAGACCGAGAAGCGCATCGGCGTGGTCGCGGTCCAAGGCGTCGTCTACATCTTCTGGATCGACACCACGAACCACGTCCTGTGCGCGACGCGCGTCTCCCCCGACTCGACACGCTCCACGACGGACTGGTGTCAAATCGAGCTGCCGGCCACTGCGACGGGAGGCACCCCGACCCCCATCAGGATCAGCGCCAAGGGCGTGTCGGCCTGCGCCGGCAAGGGTGACACGGAGATCCTCCTCAACTACCTCGCCTGGGACTCCACGCAGAACAAGCTGCTGGTCTGGAACGTCGTCCTGGACACGGGTGATTACGATCCGCTCACCAACAACTGGGTCGCCAAGGTTCCGTCCTGGTCCGTGACGCCCCCCGCCACCAATCCCGCCCAGACGTCCTCGTCGATTTCGAACCTCGACATCCGCACCATCCTCGTCACCCAGCCGGGAGCAACCTCCACCGACGCTCCCGTCAATTGCGTCATCGCCGCGTTGTGGGATGAATCCCACGCCACCTCGACCACCTTCTCCTGGACGCTGGACGCCGCGTGCCACGCCAACCGCAGCTCCGCGCCGGCCCCCATGCTCCTCGCCTGGCCCAGTGCGCTCAAGAGCCGCAAGGCCCGGGGAACGACGCTGGCCGTGGACCCCGCTGGACGACTCGTCGCCTTGTTCGCCGACAGCAACAACAGCGACGCGATCTCCATCGCCGTGATTCAAGACATCCTCCCCCTGCGCCAGATCGACACCTCGGCCGCGCCCACCTGGACGGAGTACGGCAAGGTCTTCCCGAACACGACCGAGGACACGGAAGGGCCCCTGGCGATGAACTTCTCGTTCGGCGCCATCCCCGTGACGTCGGCCCAGAACGCCACCACCCTCCCCATCATCCTCGGGATGGCGTGGGTCCGCAGCTCGTCCTCGCCCGGCTCGCCCATCCAGATGTCCTCCCTGAAGTACGGCGACTTCACCCTGCAGACCGCCCTGCACCCGCCGAAGCAGGAGTACACGGGCAGGCGTCTGCTCACGTCGATCTGCGATCCATTCCCCATGCCCATCCCGGCGCCGGAGGTCTGGGGGAACTCCAGCCCCGACGGCATGGCCGACTGGAACATGTTCGACTACGAGATGAACACGACCCAGGAAGACGTGGTCTTGAACCAGATCGACTTCTCCGCGACCCTGGGAATCCAGTACTCCACACGCACCATGGGCGGGTTCAACGGCGTCAAGGATGGCGTCAGCGCCGGCGTGTCCGTGAAGGTCGGAGGCTCGGGACACTTCGCCTGGCAGGACGGCAAGTTCACGGCCCAGAGCATCAAGGTGCAGACGAAGGCCTACCGCCATCCCTACTTCCCGCTCGCGGACGCGTCTCCCTACCTGGTCCGCCCCTACGGGTGCTACTTCGGACGGTCCCTGTTCTGGCTGCGCTCCCAATACGGGACGGCCGCGAACCTCGCCTTCAACCAGAACACGTCGTTCAGCCCGGCGCCGCTCACCATGGCCCACTGGCCCGTCGTCTCGAAGGACTCGGATGAAACCGCGGCAGGCGACTTCTTCAGCTACGCGTGCACGCCCGGCGTGGTCGACTCCTACACCGAGGCGGCGATCAACGCCCGGATGTTCAGCCTGTACAACGAGTGCGTGAACAGGCTGGTGGCCGCAGGCAAGAGCCAGGCGGACATCCAGAAGATCTTCACGGCGCCGGATGGCACCGACCTCAGCCAGTTCTACACGGGCAACAACTACGTCGCGGCCGTCGTCGAGAAGTACGGCACGGAAACCAACCTCAATGGCCAGAAGTACCTCAAGTTCGCCATGAGCGGCGGCTCGGTCTGCGACGGCGAGTACCGGGTGTCGAACAGCGAGACCGCGGGCTTCGGCGTCCACCTGGACATCAACGCGTATGCGGGCTTCGTCTCCAACGCGGAGGTCGGGAGCCGGATCGGCTTCTCTGGCTCGCAGGAGACGTACAAAGGCGGCTCGTTCGACTTCTCCTTCTCGTTCAAGCGCGATTCGACGAGCGCCATCTCGAGCGGCGTCGGCGTCTACACCTACCTGAACACGCTGGCGCCGACGCAGTCCATGTCGGCCCGGCTGTACATGCTCAAGGAGGCGTATCTGTGGGCGCTCGAGCTGAAGTACTTCCCGGCCATCGCCCGTGATTGGTACATCCAGTCCCTGGCCAACGCCAAGGCGCAGGGGGAGTTCTCCTCCCCGCTGGACGAGCCCAACCTGAACATGCTCTCCGGCACCACGTCGGCGGACAACCTCCTGCTCTACGAGCAGTCGCTGCCCACGCGCTTCCTGTTCGTCGTCACGGGCTGGGACCAGGGGCCGGAGGTCTACACACCCACCAACGTGCCCAAGAACCTGCCCGGTGGATACGACATCGCCACCTTCAACTCCGGCGTCCAGGATGGCGCCACCTTCAACCTGCCGGGGCCGTGCGACGTGGCCTATGGCGCGAACGGCCACTTCCGCTTCATCCCGGGCGTGACGGGCTCCATCACCTTCAACGCGGCGACCTTCGGAGACCCGCAATCCGGTGGCGCGAACCTGGGCTACTACCGGCAGGTCGGCTATCCCAACCGCTCGGCGTACAACGTCCAGCAGGACTTCGACCGGGTCTGCGGCGAGGGGGCGTCGTGGAACCTGGGAGATGAGCCGACGACGGTGGCGTTCGGAATCGACACGCTCTGGAACGTGGTCGGAGGACTGACTGGGAACGTCACCGCGTCGGATGCCAGGTTCGGGGATCCGGCACGCGGGAAAGGCAAGGAGCTTCGCGTCCTGAACAAGTAGCCTGCCGCGACGAACGCGGCGGCCAACAGGCCAGCGGGTGCGAGCGCGCGCTTCCTGCGCTCGCACCCGAACGTCCGGCCAGGCTTCAGCCGCGCCCACTCCGGACGTCGCGGCGCAGCAGCGCCTCGCGCAGTCGGGTCCTCGCCCGGTGCAGGCGTGTCTTCAGGGTGGTCAGCTCCAGCCCCAGGGCCCGACTGGCCTCCTCGCCGGAGAGTCCCTCGAGGTCGCGCAGGATGAGCACCTCTCGGTAGATGGGGTCCAGGCCCGCGATGGCCGCATGGACGACCTGGACCAGCTCCCATCGCTCGAGGACCTGCTGAGGGTCGAGCGCGTCGGCCGCGGGGACTTCGTCCTCCCCGAGCCGCTCCCCCAGGGGTTGGCGCTCGCGGGCGAAGGGACGGAGCATGCGCAGGCACGCATTGCGCACCACGCTCATCAACCACGCGAGGACCCCGGCGTCCCGCTGCACCTCGGGGCGCCTCGCGAGCTTCACGAAGGCCTCCTGCACGGCGTCGTCCGCGTCGTCGCCGTCCCGGCACACGCGCAGGCCGAACCGGTACACCCGGTCGTGGTACGTGCGCACCAGCACGGCCAGGGCCTCGTCATCCCCCCTCGCCGCCGCCGTGAGCAATGCTCCGTGCCCCGCTCCCATCAGCGCCCCGGCTCGAGGGGGCAGGTCGAGCGGCCCATCAGGGCATAGCCGAAGCAGGTCCCGGCCAGGGCCGAGAAGAGCATGTACCCTCCCAGCACGCCGAAGGTCCCGAGCCGGACGGGCAGCGGCAGGGGCACCATCGCCGCGCACGTGACCAGCACCAGCCCGCCCAGGGCCCTGAACAGCCGCTCCAAGTTCCCGACATTCCGCTTCATGACAGCCTCCTTGCACCAGGAGAAGTCACGTCGCGCCAGAAAGGATTCACGGACCCGGGCTTTTTCTCCGCCCGGCGTCTTCGTCACGAGGGCGCGAGTTCGGGGGCCCGGGACGGCCTGCGCGAGAGGAGGTAGGCCACGCCGAGGTTGGGGACCCAGCAAAGCCAGGCGACGATTCGATATGCCGGGATGAAATCGCCCAGGGCATGCATCAGGACAGGCATCCAGAGTCGCAGCGTGACCGCCGCGAAGCAGACGGAATAGCTGTAGGTCATCATGAGCCGGTGTGCTTCGAACCGCCGGCGCATGACGAGCCACCAGGCGGAGGCCGTGGTGGAGAGCCAGACGGCCCCCAGGCTGACGAAGCCCGCCGCGGCGATGACGCCCCCCGTGGCGAAGAAGCCGACGTAGACGCCCGCGAGCCCGCTCAGGAAGACGGCGCCGACGTAGACCTTCCCCAGGAGCCGGTGTGCGCCCGGGCGCGCGAGTCGCAGCCTCGCGACGAACTGGGTCCAGCCGATGGCCAGCGCGAGCCCTCCCAAGGCGATGTGCGTGTAGAAGGCGGCGTTCCATGCGGGGTCGGCCAGGAGCTCGCCGCCCTTCATGGCACGAAGACCGGAGACGTTCGAGGCCTCGAGGAAGTAACAGCTGGGATAGAGGCCCACCGCCAGACAGAGGGCGGCGAAGAGGACCCAGCATGCCTTGCTTGCCATCGTGGAGACTCGGGGTTCGGAGTGGAGCGGCGCCGCGCGGGAGATGAGGCTCCCGCGGTAACGGACCGTGCGCCTCCCGATTGCACCCGGAAGGGCCGGGAACGGCGGCCCCTGTACGCCTCGACGGGCGTCGGGTGGCTTCGCCGAGCGCTCCCGTCCCCACGCGGGCCGACCCGACGGGCTACGCCGACCGGGCCAGCGCCACCGCGTCGGGCCCCGCGGGAAAGCGGAGCGTCCCCGACTCGTCGTTCGCGGCGCGCCAGACGGCCTCGGCCACGTCGGACGGACGCGTCACCGCGCCCAACTGTCCGAACGAGGCGAAGATGTGCTGGGCGAAGGGCGCATACGGTTCGGGAAACAGCCCGTCCATGCGGGAGCTGCCGTTGCTCGTGAAGCGGGTGTCCGGGCAGTAGCCCGGCTCGACGAGCTTCACGCGCAGGTGGAAGGCCTCGAGTTCGAACGCGAGCGACTCGGTGAACCCTTCGATGGCGACCTTGCTCGCGGTGTAGACGGCCACCAGGGGCATCGGCGCCAGCGTCGCGCTGGAGGTCACGTTCACGATGACCCCCGACCGTCTGGCACGCAATTGCGGCAGCACCGCCTGCGTCACCGCCATGGAGCCGAAGACGTTGGTCTCGAACACCTCGCGCACCGTGGACATCGGCGTCGCTTCGAAAGCGCCCATCAGCCCGATGCCCGCGTTGTTGACCAGCACGTCGATGGGGCCGCTCGCCTCCAGCGCCGCGGCGATGCTCCCGGGCTTCGTCACGTCGAGCGACACCACCCGCAGCCGGTCCGAACGAGGGAGGACCTCCTCGCGCGGCGTCCGCATGGTCGCGACCACGTTCCAGCCCTGGGCGTGGAAATGGCGCGCGGTCTCGAGTCCATAGCCAGACGAACACCCCGTGATGAACACCGTCTTCATGCCGCCTCCTTGCCGCGATTCGCGCGGCGTCGATGGTCTCAAGGTACGCGCGGCCATCAGGACTCTCCACCCTGCGGAGTCCGTATTTCTTCTGCTAGAGTCCAGCCATGACCGACCCTCTCTCGGAAGTCATCGCGCTCCTCCAACCGAGGGCCGTCTTCTCGAAAGCCATCAGCGGCGCTGGCGGCTGGGGCGTCCGCTACTCGGACTTCGGTCAACCCAGCTTCTGCGCCGTGCTCGAGGGGCGTTGCCGGCTGGCCGTCGCGGGCCAGTCCCCCATCACCCTCGAGGCGGGCGACTTCGTCCTGCTGCCCGCGACGCCGGGCTTCACCATCTCCGGCTTCGAGCCGGTGACACCCGAGCGCATCGACCCCAAGGTCGCGCCCTCCGCCAAGGGGGAGGTGCGTCACGGCAGGAAGGGCGGCCCGCCGGACGTGCGCCTGCTCGGGGGCTACTTCGTCTTCGACTCGCCTGACGCCGCCCTGATGGTGTCGCTCCTCCCCGCGCTGCTGCACGTGCGCGGCGTGGAGCGGCTCGCCACGCTGGTGCGCCTCGTCCGCGACGAGACGAGCGAGCAGCGCTCGGGCAGCGACCTGGTCCTGACGCGCCTCGTGGAGCTGCTGCTCATCGAGACACTCCGGTCGACGGCGAGCGAGGACACACCTCCGGGGCTCCTGCGGGGACTGGCGGACGCGCGGCTCGCGCCTGCCATCCGGCAGATGCACCGCCACCTCACGCGTCCGTGGACCGTGGCGCAGCTCGCGAAGAGCGCGGCGCTCTCACGCTCGGCGTTCTTCGACCGCTTCACCCGCACGGTGGGCCTGCGGCCCATGGAGTACCTGCTGGGCTGGCGGATGGCCGTCGCGAGGGGCCTGCTGCGCGACCGCGAACTCAGCATCACCGAGGTGGCCGAGCGCGTCGGCTACAGCTCGGCGAGCACCTTCACCACGGCGTTCAACAGGCACGTGGGACAACCTCCGGGGCGCTTCGCGCGCGCGAGCTGACACCGCCCCCCGCGTCCCCGCCCCCCCAGGAGATGAAGCACTCCCGGGTGGACGACGCGGGGGCCCGCCGGTGAGCGGGCGCGTCCGTGAGGTCGAGCCCTCGGGGCCTCCAGCGCGAACCGTCGCGACCGAGCGCCACGCTCACGGCGGGCGACCCGGGAGCACCGCGCGCCCCGGCTTCACGGCCGGATGCCGGTGAGCGCGAGGCGCAGCACCCGGCGCGCGGTGAGCGGATCGTCTTCGTTGGCGATGGCAATCGAGTTCGCGAGCACCATCAGGTCCTCCGTCGCGACACCGGAGTGGATCGCGCCCGCCGCCGCCGCCCGCGCCACCAGGACGCGCAACACGTCGAGCAGCATGTCGGTGCAGCAGATGTCTTCGGCCGAGAGTCCCTCCGGACCGGCCATCAACGCCGCGGCGAGCCCACGGTGCGTCGCGGTGTAGACCGTCACCTCCTCGAGCCATGCCGCCAACTCGGCGGCGGGCTCGACGCCGGGTTGGGCGGCGGCCCGCGCACAGAGCTGCGCCACACCATCCCGGAAGACCACCTCCAGGAGTGCCTGCCGCGACGGGAAATGGCGGTGCAGGGTCGCCGACCCCACGCCCGCCTTCCGGGCAATCTCCTCCAACGACACCTGCGCGCCATCCCGCGCGACCAGCTCCATCGCGGCCGCGACGAGCCTCTCGCGGTTGCGCCGCCCATCCGCTCGCAACGGCTTCACCTTCTCCACTTCACGCCGCTCCTCGGCCCACCTTCCTTGACAAGTGGGGGCCCCCTCCGTATCTAACCACGAAACTAAACGGTGGGGTCCCCCACTTACAAGAGGAGCTGCCCATGAGCAGCAAGCAGACCGTTCTCGTCACCGCGGCCACGGGGCGCCAGGGCGGCGCCACCGCCCGGACCCTGCTGGCCGAGGGCCTCACCTCGGTGCGCGTGCTGGTGCGCAATCCAGACGCGCCGAACGCCCGGGCCCTCGCGGCGGCGGGCGCCGAGGTGGTCGTCGGAGACCTCGACGACGCGGCGTCGTTGCGCGCCGCCTGCGTGGGGGCGCAAGCGGTCTTCTCGATGCAATCCCCCATCATCTCCGCGACCGGTGTCGACTACAGCAAGGAGCGCCAGCAAGGGAGGAACCTCGTCGAGGCGGCGCTGGCCGAGGGCATCGAGACGTTCGTGCACACCGCGACGTCCGGCGTCGGGGACCACCGCCACATCGAGGGCTGGGCGGAGGGGCGCTGGAAGGCCCACGAGGTGTACTGGGAGAACAAGCTCGCCACCTGCGACCTCGTCCGTGGCGCGGGCTTCCGGAGCTGGACCCTCATCCTGCCCGCCACCTTCATGGACCATCCCATGTTGGACCCCGCGGGCTTCGTCGATGGACGCTGCTGGGTCACGGTGCTCGACGCGGACCGCCCCATCCCGTTGATTGCACCGGAGGACATCGGCCAGGCGGCCGCGGCGGCCATCCAGCGTCCGGCGACGTTCCACGGCGTGACGCTGCAACTCGCCGGGGACATCCTCACGCCTCCGCGGATTGTCGAGGTCCTCTCCCGCGTCGACGGCAAGGAGTACACGGCTCGGTCCGCCACCGTGGAGGAAGCCATCGCGGCGGGGCTGCATCCCGGCATGGCGCGGGGCCTGACGTACATGAACGTCGCCCCGGTGCTGGCGCGCCCCGAGCTCGCGCGCGCCTACGGGCTCTCCCCCATGAGCTTCGAGACCTGGGCGAGCCAGCGGCGCGAGCGGCGCTGACGACCCTGGGCGCCTGTTCGCGGGACCGCGGAGCCATGCCCGCCCGCTCCACCCGGATGAACGTGTCTACCCGAACGACCCGGAGGCCATCCCAGCCGCGCTTCGCTCGGGGCTCACCCAGGAAGAGGTCGTCGAGCTGCCGTGGCGCGGAGGGAGCGTCCCGGAGTGGATGGACCTCGCGGTGCGGAGAGAGGACGATGACTCGCAGCTGAGGACCGCGGTGAACCACGAGGGACTCGCGCCCTTGAAGAAGCTCCCAGGGCTCCAGCACCTCGTCCTCGACCACACGCGACTCGGCGACGAGATCCTGCCGGACCTGTCCCGACTGGAACTCTCGTACGTCTCCTTGCCCGGGACCCAGGTGACACAGGAGGGTGTCGCACGGCTCCGACACCGTTGTCCCACGTTGAAGCTCCAGTCCGCGTTCAAGCAATACACCGCGCCCCAGCCCGAGAAGACGAGGCGAGGGGGCCTTGGACGGTTCGTCCGAGCGCTGCTGAAGCGCGGATGACGCGCGAGGGCTCGACCTTCGAGGCGCCCTCGACGTCAAACCTTGCGGCGCACGCCTGTCGCACCCGCGAGGAGCATGTCGCGCAGCGGCTGCGCGCGCTCACGCGCGACAGGCACATGGATACCGCGGCCGTCCTTCACGAGGCCCTCCCCCACCCACACCCGGGTCTCGCTGTCGCGTTCGAGTTCCTTGATGTGCGCCGCGTTGACCAGCCAGTTGCGATGAACCCGAGTGAACGCGCGGCCGAATGACGCCTCGATCGCGGACAGCGACAGGTCGACGTCGAAGACCCCCTGGGACGTGTGGACCCGGGTCAAGCGTTCCGCCGCCTCGAACGCCCACACCTCGTCGCGGTCGAAGAAGACCAGACTCTTCTGCCGCCGCGCGGCGATGCGCGGAGGCCCCGGTGGCCGTGGGTGCGGACCGCGCGCGCGAAGCCTGAGCAGACACTGCTCGACGCGCTCCTCGGTGAAGGGCTTGAGCAGGTAGTCGGCAACGCCGAGGTCATACGCCTCGAGCGCGTGCACGGTGAACGCGGTCGCCAGCACGACCCATGGCGCCGTGGGCAGCGCCGCGAGCGCGCGCGCGAGGTCCAGTCCCTCGTTTCGACCGCCCGACAGCCGGACGTCGAGGAACGCGACGTCGAACGCGAGGCGCCCGTCGCCGAGCAGGAGCTCCCGCGCGTCCTCCGCCGACGCGACGGCCCCCGTGACCTGGGCCAGGTGGGACTCCTCCAGCAATTCGACGAGGTAGTTTCGCGCGGCCCACTCGTCGTCCACGACGAGGGCACGCAGCTTCTCGCCACTCCCGGTGCTCATGCCGCGCTCCCTGGCGTCATCGGGAGCTCGATGACCGCCGAGGTCCCTTCGCTCGAAGACTGGAATCGCAAGGCCGCCCCAGGGCACCGGAGCTCCAGCCGCCGACGCACCACGCGCAGACCGAGCGCGCCAGGACGCGGCTCGCCGGTCGAAAGCCCGGGGCCGTTGTCCGACACCATGAACACGAGCCTCGACTCGGCACCAGCCCCTCGGAGGCCGGCACTCACCGCCACCCGGCCGCCGCCAGCTCGACACAACGCCCCATGCTGGACCGCGTTCTCGACCAGCGGCTGCAGCAGCAGCTTCGGCAACACCACGCTCCCCACCTCCGGAGGAATGTCCCAGTCGAAGCGGAGCGCGTCACCGTGGCGGGACTCGAGGATCTCCGCGTAACGCCGGAGCCAGGTGACCTCCTGGTCGAGCGTCTGCATCTCCTCCTGTCCCTGCAGCACGTCACGCAACAGGTCGCCGAGACAGCCAATCAGGCGCCGGGCCTCCCGGGGATTCTGCGTCACCAGTCCGGCGATGGTGTTGAGCGTGTTGAGGAGGAAATGTGGCTCGAGCTGCGAGCGCAATCGCGCCAGCTCCGCGGAGACTCGGAGCTGCTCGGCCTCGATGCGGAGCTGCTCCGTCTCGAGCGCACGCAGCTGGGCCTGCTCGGACACGTGCGGAGACACGAAGGCAAGTCCCCAGACACCAGCGATGGCGACCCCCACCATCGCGCCGAATCCGCCCGCGAGCGGAAGCGAGAGCGGCCCCTTCTCATCGAGTTCGAAGCCCAGGAGCCCTTCCACCACGAACACGAAGGCGAGGGCGAAGAGCACCCCGATGACCACGGCGACGAGAAGGCTGGCAACCACGCCCCTCGTCGTCCCCAACCGCCGCTCGACGCAGGCATTGAACGTGACCGACAGCGCGACCAACTGCAGTGGAGTCTCGACCACCCAGAGCAAGAACCGGAGGGCGATGCTCGCGACGCGCTCGCCTTCACGGAACTCGGGGGCGGTCTGCAGCAACCCGATGCCCACGACCAGGGCCATGCCGACGAGCCAACGCCGCCACGCGAAGAGCATCGGATGTTGCACGGCTGAGTCTTGCAAGAGGCATCCAGGCTAGCCACCGGCCACGCGGATTGGCAAGGTCACGCCCGCAGCCTCCGGTTCGTGCGCACGCCGCGACAGCTCGTCGCACGCGCACGACGGTTCGTCGGGAGTGAATGGAATCACGCCACGCCCGATGCGAAAGCCTGTCCGCCACACTCCTCCCTCACGCAGGCGGACGCCGGATGCTCCCACCTCCATTTCGCAGACATTCCCGGAGACCCGCCGGCGCACGTCGCCGGCACCTCGTCGGTCCCCCTCCCTCCCGCGCCATCACGGTCATCGCGTTGGTCACGCTGGGCGCTTGTCGCACCGAGAAGGAGGAGGAGCCGCGACGCGGCGACCTCACGGGGAAGCAGCTCTTCGAGCAGCCCTTCCCCGGAACCAACGGTCGCTCCTGCGCGACCTGCCACGTGCCGGAGGACCACTTCACCCTCACCCCCACGCACGTGGCCCGATTGCTGGAAACGTCTCCGGACGATCCACTGTTCAACGCGATCGACGCCGACGACCCCACGGCCACGACCTTGACCTTCGAACACTTGAAGAAGGGCCTCGTGCGCGTGTGGCTGCCATTGCCGGACACCATGGACTTGATCGACGACGAGGGCCACGTCACGACGCCGCCCGACCGCAGGCTGTTCGTGTGGCGGGCCGTTCCCTCGATTGCCGACACCGCGATGAGCGCGCCCTTCCAGCTCGACGGGCGCATGGCGACGCTGGAACAGCAGGCGCAAGCCGCCCTCACCTCGCACAGCGAAGGCGGCACGGCGCCCGCGAGCGAGCTCGCGCGCATCGCCACCTTCGAGCGCGACGTGTTCTCCTCGGACCGGGCCCGCACCATCGCGGCGCGGCTGGCGCAGGGAGCCGACCCGACGGGCTTGCCCGACGTGGAGGACGGGCTGAGCCTCTCGCCCGCCGAGCAGCGGGGCCGGGAGGTGTACGCGGCCGCCTGTGCGGCGTGCCACGGAGGGGCCACCAAGCAGACCCTCACGAAGCGAGAGGTCCACGATTCGTTGTTTCCCGCCCTCAGGCCCGACGGCACCGTGCAGTACGAGGTGCCCGCGACCACCCCGCCGACCCCGGTGCTCGCGTCCACTCCGGGCAACGGGTTCATGAACATCGGCTCGGCGTTCGTCACGTACCTGGGACAGGTCGACCCCGAGTCGGAGATCTTCACCAGGACGGTCCACTTCCCCCGCTACCGATACCGCTTCTACACGGACGGCTCTCGTACGCAGAAGGTCGTCGATCTACCGCCCAAGCCTCCGCCCTTCGCCGGGGGAGACCTGTCGGACTTCGAGCCGGAGATCGACGCCGATGGCAACCCCATCGCCGGCCCCAACCGGGTCCCCCAGTTCTTCTCGTCGGACCCGGGGCGCGCCATCATCACGGGAGAGCCCAACGACTTCGAGGCCTTCGACGTGCCCACGTTGCGTGGGATAGGCCGCACGGCGCCCTACTTCCACGACAACAGCGCCGTGGAGCTCCACAAGGTGGTCGACTTCTACAGCCAGTTCGTCCTGGGGAGGTTCGCCAGCCTCGACCTGCCTCCCGTCCATCCGCCGGAGCATGAAGGCCCGCCGGAATCCCTCACGCCCGACCAGAAGAGCGATTTGATCGCCTTCCTGCGTCGACTCTGAGTCGTCCGGCGCGGCCGAGCGGGCCATGCCCTGGAGCGTCGTCGAGGGCTCGAGCAAGGTCGTTGATGGATGGGCGCTTTCTGTCCGAGACATCCGTCGGCTCTCCCCTGAAAACCTGAAAGGCTGTAATGGGGGAGCCATGACGACTCGCTCGAGCATCTTCATGGCGGCAGTGGGATGGGCTGTCCTGGTCGTGGGGTGTGGAGGGGACACGGAGCGCCGCGCGGACACTCCCGGAGACGCGGGACAGGAGTCAGACGCGGGGCAGGTCCCCGACGCGGGACACGAGCCCGACGCGGGGCCCCTGGCGGACTCGGGGACGCCCGAAAACCCCGGGCCGACGGTGGGGGTGTCGTGCTCGCCGGGCGGCGGGTGCTCGGAGTTCATCGGCTCGGGCAGCGGCTACATCTGGGTGGACGGCACCAAGGCAGCGCCGGACCGCTACGCGGGAAAGACGTTGTGCATCAGGCCCGGGACGTATGAGTACCTGGCCCTGCACGGGGTCAAGGGGACGGCCGAAAAGCCCGTCACCATCACCAACTGCGATGGCCAGGCCGTGTTCAACAACACGAAGAGCAGCCCCGTGGGAATCACCGGGGCCAGCCGCTACCTGCGGCTGACCGGGACGGGGAGCACGAACCTCTACGGACTGGTGGCGGGGACCGCGGGCGGCAACCAGGCGCACATCGACCTGCGCGAGGGTACGTCCGACGTGGAGATCGACCACGTGGAGGTGCGCGGCAATCCCCAGGGAGGCGTGGGCATCGCCTTCCGCACCTATCCGACGTGCGCCGGCGTCTGGGCGCGCGGCACCTGGGCCCAGTACAACACCCGCATCCACGACACGTACGTCCACGACACCGTCTACGAGGGGCTCTACATCGGCCCTTCGCACCATGGCTGGGAGAGCGGGCTGTCGTACACGCCGGGAGTCGACTGCGGCGGCGGGAAGCGGGTGTTCGAGGCGGATGTGATTGGCGTCGAGGTGGTGGACAACCAGGTGGAGAACACCGGCAACGACGCCATCCAGGTGGGAGGCGCGCTCCAGGGGATGACCATCCGGGGCAACGTCATCCGGAACTACGGCTTGAACAACAACAGCAGCCACTCCGGCGGCATCACCGTGAACCCGGGCAGCATGGGCGTCATCGACGCGAACTGGATCGAAACGGCGCAGCCGCGCTCCACCCAGGGCATCCTGTTCCAGGGCCTGGGTGGCACCCTGATGATGAACAACGTCATCCTCGGCGCCAACACGGGCACCCTCTTCAATCGCACCACCGACGTGAACCTGCAGCGCGCGAGCCCGCCGCCGGTCGCCTATCACCACAACACGGTGGTGAGCTCCGCGACCGAGGGCATCTACGTCTTCTGCAACCTCATCAAGGACAACACCGTCACCTTCTCCAACAACGTGGTGGCGGGCGCGCCGGTGACACACGCGGGCAATGGAAACAACACGGCGTGCCTCAGCCTGTTCGCGACGACGAACCTCGTCTCCACCCAGGTGGCGGCCGCGGGCTTCGTGGACGCGGCGGCGAAGAACTTCCACCTGCGGCCCTCGTCGCCCGCGGTGGACAAGGGCGTGAACCTGGCCGGGGTGGTGGACTTCGATTACGACGGAGCCCAGCGCGTGCCCCCCCATGACCAGGGCGCGTACGTGGCGGCCGCCGGGCTCCCCTTCGCCCCGGCGCGGCCCGAGCCCGCGCGCTGACGGGCCGGGCCCGCCGCTGGGACGTGGACACGAAGCAGCCCCGGTCCCCTCTCACGGGCACCGGGGCCACGGGCTCGTCCCAGCGGTGGGGTCACTTCCTTGCGGGCACCGGGCTCCCCGAGGTGGCCTCCATTGGCGCCTGGAGCGGAGGAAGCGACGCGGTCAGCGCCCCCAGGTAGAGCCGGCCGTGGAAGCCGTCCGGCCGCGGGGAGGTGAAGAGCACCAGCCCCGCGGCCTGCTTCGAGGACTGCCGCGCGTCGAGCGTCGGGCTGATGCCGAAGACGTTGCACTCCACCTCCTCCTCCCAGACGCTGTAGCGACAAGCGAACTGGGTGCCTCGCTGGAAGCCCACATCCAGGACCCGCACCGCCGACAGGGCCCGCGCCACGCGAGCGCCCATGGGCTCCAGGTCGCCATCCCAGCCCACCTCCGTGGTGCGCGCGTGGACGCTGCCCGTGAGCACCAGCGTCCAGGCCTGGGGGCGCTCCGCCCGGGCCTTCAGCAGGTGCTGGGCCATCTGCTCCTCGCGCTCGTTGCCGTGGGCCTTGTCGGAGTCGATGGCGGCCACGGCCACGTCCCCTCCGGAGACGCGCAAGCGGCGGACCTGCTCGACGAGCCACAGCATGGCACCGCTGCTGCGCCCGTCCTGGTAGGCCCGGCGCCAGAACGCACTCTCCGAGAGGAGCTCCTGGACGGCCATGGCGCCGCCGTCGCTGGCGAGGTAGCGCTCGAGGAGCGGCTGCTCCGAGGCGGGAATGGACAGCCCCAGCGTCACCGGCAACCGCTGGGATGCGGCCTCGCACACCATCCGCAGCGCCGCCGAGGGGACCTCCTGCGTGCCCAGGGGGTCCGCGACCAGCACGACGCCTCCCGCGGCCAACAGGGACGAAGCCCCCTCCAGGGGCGCACCACACGCGGGAGCGAGGGCGGGGGCCCCACCCTCCTCCCGTTGGCCATCCATCACCACCGAGCGCATGGGGACGGGGGGATTTCCTCCCACCAGCTCCAGCGAGGGCGCCATCTCCAGTCGCTCCAGGAGCTTCTGCTCGACGTCCATGTCGCGATAACCGAACGCCGGCCGGTAGCTCTCCAGCCCAGGAACGTTGAGGAAGGCATCCGCCACGTTGAACAGCGGCGTGTTGGCCCACTCGGGTGTCTCCGCGCTGGAGGTGCCCCCGTGGACGTACCGGACGCGAAAGACGCGAACGAGCGCCTGCCGGGGCCCGAGCCGCTCCCCCTTGATGTAGTAGCGCTCGGGGGGCGCGACGTCCGGAATGAAGGAGGAGTACATCTCCAGGCCCCCCTCCTTCTCCATCACGTCGAGGCGGCTCTTCCCCAGGAGGTAGCGGACCGTCATCAGCGCGTCCTCGACGGGCACCTGATAGACGAGCTCGTGCGTGGGCGCCTCGTATTGTCCGGTCTCGGGATTGTACCGGGTGTAGAGCCCCTGCGTGACGCTGGCGCATCCCACGCACCCCAGGAGCCCCAACGTCATTCCAAGCCGTCGCATCACATCCTCCATGCGCCACAGGCCTGGAGGAGGGTTGGGGGCCTCCGGGCCGCGCACCGCGGAAACGATGGGAGCGCGGAGGACATATCCCCCCACCCCGACGTTTCTCGAGCCACCGCGAGGAGATGTACTCGCCAGGGAGGGTCCGTCAACGGGCCGCGCGTCGCTGCGACTGATGCGGTGCCCTTCTCGTCCTGGACTTCGTCACCAGGGTGGGCACGGGCAGGGCGCCCCGCACGGGCTCCGCGCCGAAGCCTCGTCGGTAGAGGCTCGGCGCCACGCCGAAGCGGCGCTCGAAGGCCCTGCGGAAGACGTCCGCGCTCTGGAACCCCACGGCGAGCGCCACCTGTTCGATGCCGCCATCGCCCTCCACCAGCCTTCGACGCGCCTCCTCCATCCGGAGCTGCTCCACGTAGGCGGCCGGCGTCTGTCCGAAGGCGCTCCGGAACTGGCGGGCGAAGTGTCGCGGGCTGAGGCACGTCCGCTGCGCCAGCGCCTCGACGGAGAGGTCTCCCGCGAGATTGACCAGCATCCAACTGGTCAGGTCCCCGAACCGGCTCCCACTCTCCTCCTGGAAGCGCAGCGGTTCGGAGTACTGGGCCTGTCCTCCCGGGCGCTTGAGGTACATCACCAGCTCGCGCGCCACGGTGAGGGCCGCGCGCGGCCCGTGGTCCTCTTCGATGAGCGCGAGCGACAGGTCGATGCCCGCGGTGATGCCCGCGGACGTGTAGAAGGCGCCGTCCTTGATGAACAAGGCATCCGGCTCGAGGCGGACCTTCGGAAAGCGCGCCGCGACGTCCTGCGCGAACTGCCAGTGGGTGGTCGCGCGCCGGCCGTCGAGGAGCCCCGACGCCGCGAGTGCGTAGATACCCGTACAGACGGAGACGACGCGCCGGACCGTGTGTGCGCGGGCACGGAGCCAGCGCACCACCTGCGCATTCGTGTCCGGCACCCGCAGGCCCGCACCTCCGCAGATGACGAGCGTGTCCAGCCCCCGGGCGTCATCCAGCGAGAGGTGAGGCCTGAAGACGAGCCCCGACTCCGACCGGAACTCCCCTGGATGCAGCCCCACCATCACCGCCTCGTAACGGCGCTGCCCGCCCGTCTGGACCTTCGCGAAGGCCTCCAGCGGCCCCACGAGGTCCAGGGCCTCCACGCCCTCGTAGCCGAGTACCCCCACCCGTTGCGTCGACGCGGTCATGTGTACCTCTCGACGCCGCATCGTAGTCCTGGAAGCCGGCTCGCGGGGCTCCACCGCGGGGCGCCAGGGGGCCGCCAGGCTGGCGCTCACGTGCTCCGCAGCGCGATGGCCGGGTCCACCCGCGAGGCGCGCACCGCGGGTATCAGGCACGCCACCGCGCCAGTGCCCCCGAGCAGCACCACCACCCCCACGAGCGTCACCGGGTCCGCGGGCGCCACGCCGAACAGCATCCCCTCCAACAGGGAGGACAGCCCCAGCGCGCCGGCCGTCCCCATCACGAGTCCGGAGAGCACCAGCGCCATTCCCTGGCGCAGGACCAGGCCGAGCACGCGGGAGGGCTCGGCGCCGAGCGCCAGCCGGATACCGAGCTCGCGCACCCGCTGGCTCACGGAGAAGGCCACCACGCCCGACAGTCCCGTGCAGGTCAGCACCAGCGCGAGCGCCGCGACGAAGCCGAGCAGGAGCGTCACCAGCCGTGGCGCGGCCAGCGACTCGCTCCGCAGGCTCGAGAGGGGGCGCACGTCCGTGACGGGCTGCACGGAGTCCAGCTCGTACACCAGGGCTCGCACGCGTGACGCGAGCGCCATCGGATCCCCGTCCGCGCGGAGGAGCAGCCGCACGTCGCGCAGGGGCTGCAACGTGAAGGGGAGATACACCTCGCGCGGTGGCTCCTCCCCGAGTCCGCGCTCACGCACGTCCCCCACCACGCCCACCACCGTCACCCAGCTCTGCCCGGCATCGAACGAGAGGCGCCGGCCCACCGGGTCCTCACCGGCGAAGTACGCCCGCGCGAAGGCCTGGTTCACCACCACGACCGGAGCGGCCCCCGGACGATCTCCCGCCTCGAAGAGGCGGCCCTTCATCAGGGGCACGCCCAGCGCGCGGAAGTAGCCCGGGGTCGCGCTGCGCAGGTCCGCCTGCGGACGCACCTGGCCCACAAGCAGCTCCTGCCCCTCGACCTGGAGCGAGGTCGTCCAGGGGCTGTTCCCTCCCAGCGGCAGGTCGTTGGCGAGCCCGACCGCCGTCACCCCCGGCAAGCCCTCCAGGCGCGGCACCAGTTGCTCGGCGAAGGCGCGGACCTTCTCCTCCTCGCGGTAGCGGTCCCACCCGAGGTCCACCCGCGCGGTGAGCACGTTCTCCGGGTCGAACCCCGGGTCCACGCGATGGAGCCTCGCCATGCTGCGCAGCATCAACCCCGCCCCCACCAGCAGCACACACGAGAGGGCCACCTGCGAGACGATGAAGAAGCCGCGCAGGCGCGGGCTCACCCGGGAGGCGCCCCCTCCCTGCGGACGCCCCGTGCCGAACACCGTGCGCGAGGGGAGCGCGGGCAACAGCGAGAGCACCAGGCCCGTGCCGAGCGACAGGGCGAGGTTGATGAGGAGCATGGGGGCCCCCACCTCCACCTCCACCGCGCGCGACGTGTAGCGCGCCACGAACGCGACGAGCAGCTCCATCCCGGAGACCGCCACGGCGAGCCCCAGCAGGCCCCCCAGGAGCGACAGCAGCAGGTGCTCCGTCAACAGTTGCCGGACGAGCCGCCCCCGGCCAGCGCCCACGGCGGCCCGGACCGCGAGCTCGTGCTCACGGCGGGACAGGCGCGCCAGGGTGAGGTTGGCGACGTTGGCGCAGACGACGAGCAGCAGGAAGACGGCCGTGGCGAACAGGAGCAACAAGGTGGGACGCGCGCGCGCCACCAACCGGTCCCGCATGCTCGACGCGGAGGCGGAGAACCCCTCGGTCGCGGGGTAGGCATCCGGGTATGCCTGATGGAGGCCCGCCGCCACCATCGCCAGCTCGGCGCGGGCCTCCGCGAGCGACACGCCGGGCGCGAGTCGACCGAGGACGGTGAGCCCACGGCTGGTGCGGGTGTGCGTCCACTGCGCCCCCGAGCGGAACGGGCAGGCGGAGACGGGCATGTACACGTCGTTCTCGCCCGGGTACTGGGGGACGGGGGGAAGCACCCCGATGACGGTGTGCGTGCGCCCGTTCATGGTGAAGGTCTTCCCCACGATGGCGGGGTCCCCACCGAGCACGCGCTGCCAGTACGCATGGCTGAGGATCAGCACCGGCGCGGCGCCGGGCTGCTCCTCCTCGGGGAGGAAGGTCCGACCGAGCAGCGGACGGACGCCCAGCGTGTCGAAGAAGCCGGAGGACACCACGGCCGTCTGGACCCGCTGCGGCTCCCCGTGCCCCACGATGTTGAAGGGCATGGAGTGGTACTCCACCAGCCCCCGGATGCGCGTGAGGCGCTGACCGTAGTCCTCCAGCTCGACCGGGGAGAAGCCCGCGTTCTCGATGTCCGCCCGCGCCACGGGCTGCTCCAGGTGCACCAGGCGCTCTCCGTCCGCATAGGGCAGCGGCCGCAGCAACACGCCATGGATGACGCTGAAGATGGCGGTGTTCGCGCCAATGCCGAGCGCCAGCGTCACCAGGATGGCCGCGGTGAAGCCCGGGCTGCGGGCGAGGATGCGCGCGCCATAGCGGAGGTCCTGCCAGAGGGTCTCGAACATCGCCTGCCTCCTCGGCCGGGGCCCCCCGGCGCGGCGGCGGCCTCCCCTCGTGGAAGCCCATGAGCCGGAGGCGCCGAGGCTCCAGGGATAGGTGGACGCCCGGGGCGGGACAAGGACGTTGTCCCGACGTTTCCGGCCACCCGGGGTCCACCCCCAGCCATCGCCTGCCGGGTCGCCGTGGCGTCCCCGGACCGCAGGCGTCGACGTCGCTACACGGCCACCGTCGACTGCGCTCGCTCCCGGGCCACGGCGTTCTCCCGGGTGGAGGCGCTGATGAGGCCCTCGAGCGTGGACGCGATGGCGGCGCGGTACCGGTCCATGGCGTCGACGCTCTTGGGCACGTCGCAGAAGATCGAGTTGAGGTAGAGCCCGTCCGCGTTGCGGAGGAACCACATGTTCGCGGTGTTGGAGTGCGAGGTGTTCGGAATGGTCTTCGACTGCCAGACACCGAACTGGTCGGCGCCGGGCAGCTTCCGGTAGTCGAGGAAGGAGAAGAAGTTGACCGGGTACGGCCAGGTCCGCAGGTGGAAGTACTGCGGCGCGAGGAGCTCCCAGACCTTCACGAAGGGCACGTCGACGTTGCGGATGAGCTCCTTGAAGCCAGACTGCACGCCCTCGACCACCTGCGGGAACGACATGCCGTCGGCGATCGGGAACGTGATGGCCAGGGTGTTGACGAACCAGCCGAACGACTTCTGCCAACGGGGGTCCTGACGTTCGCTGACCGGGAGGAAGCCGTGGTACTTCTGGCACCCGGAGATGTCGCGGAGCGACATGCCGACCACCGCCAGCAGGCCCATGAACAGCTTCGTGCCGTGCTGCCGGCAGATGCGCTCGAATTCCAGGGCGCTCGCATCGTCGAGCAGGCGGACGGTGTGGTTGCGCGCCGGATACATGTGGCCGTACTCGAGGCCCAGGTCGAGCGGGATGCGCGGAAACAAGTCGCCCGCGTCGGAGATGAAGGACCGCCAGTACTCCAGGTCCGGGCTGTTCGCGGCGAGCGTCGCATAGCGGTGGCGCTGCGCGTCGCCGAAGTCGAGGTAGCTCCCCCGCTCCGCCAGGTCCAGCGGTTCGCCCGCCGCCAGGGCCGCGTAGTCCCGCTGCACCTCCTCGACCGCGATCACCAGGGAGAGCCCGTCACACAGGATGTGGTCGAACCCCATGTAGACGGTGGACTGCGTCGGTTCGATCACCACGCCCATCAAGAACAGGGGCCACGACAGCGTGTCGATGTCCCGGTTGAACGTGGTCCGGATATGGGTGGTGACCTCCGCGGCTGAGGAGAACGGCCCCAGGTCGGTGTGCACCAACCGGACCTCCTCCGGGGTCATGACGTCGCAGCGCAGATCTCCCGCGATGAGCTGCTCGAACCCGCATCGCAGCACCTCGTGCCGCTTCACGAACATGAGCAGCGCGTTCTCCAGGGCGGGCAGGTTGAGTCGGCCGGGAATCTTGAACGACAGCCCGATCCAGTAGTTCTCCGCGACGTGCTCCTTCCGTGCGGACACCGCGGCGGAGAAGTGCTTCTCCTGGTTGTAGGACGCGGGCCTGTCATCCGCCGTGAGGCTGTCGAAGGTGTTCGGCGGCGGGCTGAGACGCCATTCGTGGATGTGACCGGCGTTGAAGCCCGCCTCTGCGAGGGGAATCTGGTGCATGAAGACAATCCTCTATGTATTTTTCCGTATGGATATGTTCTCGACGAACTCGACGAAGGGATTGGAGCCTCCCCGTCGACTCGTCCGCTGCCAGCCCTGCCCGCATACCGGCGGCATGGGTACAAGCTCGCGAACCGCGCGGCACAGGGTGTATCTGACCCCAACCTTGGACAAGCCCCACTGGGGCTTCTGTCCATTGAACGGAGCTGACCGAGACGCTGGCACCACGCCAATGATTGCCATTGCGTCCGTGGAGCCGTGGCATGGAACCCCAGACCAGGGACACTGTGGTGAAGCCTCCATTCCGGGCTGGCTCACCACCGACGCTCGCCGGCAATGGCAGCCATCGACATGGACCTCCGCCCCCCCTTGGGATTGGCGGTGCGCCCCAGCGGATGTGGGTCCCCGGCCGCACCTGTGGCCGCCCGCCCGCGCGAGCCCCCCTGGAGAGGCGGCATGCCGCTTGCTTTCTCCGGCGGCCCACGCGCCCCCTCGACTCATGGGGCGCAGCACCCCGTTCGAGGAGAACCGCATGCTTCGAGGTACGAGCCGACGAGAGGTCCTGCTCCAGGCGCTGGCGGGCCATGCCCTGGTCCGAACGCTCCTGTCGCGAGACGCCCTCGCCGGGCCCGTGAAGGCGGAGGCACAGGCCTGGCTTTCCCGCACCCATGAACTCTGTGCGGACGTCCGAGGACGGAAGCTGGCGCCACGGGAATGGCAGCGGCAAGTCGAGGCGCTCTTCTCCCACGTCCCCCTCCCAGACCTCCTCCGGGCCATCGACGCCGACCGGCTGAAGCCGAGCCTCGAGTTGCCGGATGACCGCGCGGGCGCGATGTCCGCGCCGCTGCCCAGAATCGAGGGGCTGCCGCGCGTGTTCGGCTCGAAGCTCTTCGGACTGGCCCAGGGCCGGGCCGTCGTCCCCCACGGGCACCAGAACATGGTGTCCATGCACGTGGTGCTCGCCGGAGCGTTCCACCTGCGCCACTTCGAGCGGGTCGAGAGCCAGCCGGAGCACCTGGTGCTGCGCCCGAGCATCGATCGCATCTCCGGCCCCGGGGACCTCTCCAGCATCTCGGACCAGCACGACAACGTGCACTGGCTGGTGGCCACCAAGGGCCCCGCCTACACCTTCGACCTCATCGTCGACCGCATCGACCCGGCGCTCGGCTTCGCCTGGAAGATCGACCATGTGGACGTCGACGGAGCCGAACCCCTGGCGGGAGGGCTGCTGCGCGCACGCCGGATCGAATTCGAGGAGGCCCTCCGCCGCTACGGAAAGACCTGACCGCCTCCGGTCGCGTCGTGGGAAGCCCGTAGTCCTGGTGGGCCGAGGCAGGGGCGGCGGTGTGGAGCCCGGGCAATGCCTCGTCGCGCCCAGCGTATGGCCCCCTGTCCTGGGACATGTGAGTCACGGGACGAGCCAGGGGACATCCCATGCGGGCGCGAGGGGGCAAGATGAGGACGGAGTCGTGGCTTTCGCTGGCGGTGCTGCTCCTGGGGAGCCTCCAGGCACGGGCCCAGGAGACACCGGGCCCCCGTCACCGGACCGAGGCCACCCAGGTCATCGCGGAGCTCCGCAGAATCGTCGCACCCGAGGGGGCGGAACGCACCGAGAAGCTCCGCATCGGAGGCATCGACCAATGGGTTTCGGTCCGCAGCCGCGACCTGCGCAACCCCGTGCTGCTCGTGCTCCATGGCGGCCCCGGCTGGGTGGCGATGCCGACGAGCTGGTATTTCGCGCACGGCTGGGATGAGTTCTTCACGGTCATCCAGTGGGACCAGCGCGGCGCGGGCAAGACGTATGTCGCGAACGATCCGGCCACGGTCACCCCGACGCTCACCGTCGAGCGGATACACGCCGATGCCGAGGAGCTCGTCCAGTGGGCGCGCAAGCGCTTCGGCAAGGAGAAGGTCTTCGTCCTCGGCCATAGCTGGGGGAGCCTCCTCGGGCTCACCCTCGCGGAGAAGCACCCCGAGTGGCTCCATGGCTATATCGGCGTCGGCCAGGGCATCGACGCGCGGGAGAGCGAGCGGCGCGGCTGGGCCTGGGCCATGGCACGGGCGCGCGAGACGAAGAACGAAGCAGCCATCCGTGACCTCGACTCGATTGCGCCCTACGCCGTGGGCGAGAAGCCCTTGTCGCTCGAGGACATCCTGGTCCAGCGGCGCTGGCTCAACTTCTTCGGGGGTGCCGCCTACCGGCGCCCCGACGCGAGCTTCGAAGGCGCGGCGGTGCTCCTGTCACCCGAATACACCGAGGAAGACGTCCGCCAGCGATGGAAGGCGGAGGAGATCTCCGTCGAGAAGCTCCTTCCCACCATCCTGACGACGGACCTGTCACACGTGAAGCGGCTGAAGACGCCGCTCATCCTGTTCCTCGGACGCCACGACTACAATGTCTCGGCGACGGTTGCCGCCGAATGGTTCACGGGTGTCAAGGCGCCGTCGAAACAGCTCGTCTGGTTCGAGCAATCCGCGCACGAGCTGATGGCCGAGGAGCCAGGCAAGGTGCTGCTCTCCCTCGTCCGTCATGCCCGTCCCCTCGCCGAGCGTGTCGGCGATGTCGCCCCGTCCAATTCCAGATAGAGCAGACCCCGGCGAGCGAATTCACGGGCGTGGCAGCTCGCGCTGTTCGCGCTCGGGGAGGTGTTCTACAACCGTGGAGACAACCCAGGATTCACCCGACCATCGCAGCGGGTGTCCCCCTCCACGATGGAATGAACATGACCCGCCCGACCTCGTCTCAGCACTTCGACCCGCAGCTGGCGCCCCTCCTCGCTCCCCTGGCGGGATATGTCCCCTTGCAGATGACGCTGGAGCAGCTCGAGCACTTCCGCCGGCTGAGCCATGTGACACGGGAAACCCTCATCGGGGACGCGCAGGTCACCTGTGTCGACTACAGCATCCCCGGGTATCAGGGGGCCGACATCGTCGTCTCCGTCATCGCGAGGAAGGACCACTCGACACCCGGGCCGGCCGTCTATCACATCCATGGTGGCGGCATGGTGATGGGGACCCGCTTCGCCGGGGCCAGGCCGCTGGTGGACTGGGCGCTCCGCCATGACGCGGTCTGCGTGACGGTCGAGTATCGACGGGCGCCCGAGCACCCCGCCCCGACCCTGGTGGAGGACTGCTACGCCGGGCTCAAGTGGATGGCGGCGCACGCGGACATGCTGCGGTTCGACCCGGACCAGCTCGTCATCTTCGGAGGGAGCGGCGGTGGAGGGCTCGCCGCGGGAACCACGCTCCTGGCGAGGGATCGGCAGGGGCCTCGGCTGCTGGGCCAGCTCCTGCAGTGCCCGATGTTGGACGACCGGAACGAGACGGACTCCGCGCATCGCTACGAGGGCGTCGGGGTCTGGGACCGGACCAGCAACCTGACCGCCTGGCGGGCCGTGCTGGGTGACCGCCAGGGCGGACCCGAGGTCTCGCCCTACTCGGCCCCCGCGCGGGCCTCGGACCTGGGCCGCCTGCCGCCCACCTTCATCGACGTCGGGGGCGCGGAGACGTTTCGGGACGAGGCCGTCGCCTACGCGCGCGGAATCCTGGCGGCGGGGGGCGAGTGCGAGCTGCACGTCTGGGGCGGCGCCTTCCACGGCTTCTATGACATCGCCCCGCAGTCGGAGCTGGCGCGGGCCTGCATCGCCACGCGGGACTCGTGGCTCGCGCGGATGTTCGCTCGCGGCGCCATGAGCTCACGCGCTCCGTGACGACGGCGCCCCGTCACCCGCCGCGAGTCAGGGTGTGGGCGTCCCCGTGCCTGCCTTCGCCGCGCCCGCCGCGGGTGGCGCGAAGGAAGGCAGGGGGAAGCCCGGCAGCGGCAGGGTCACTTCGTGCGGGAGGCCCGCCGTCTTGCCCGTCCTGAGGAATTCGTAGACGGCCGTCTTCGCGGCCGGCTCGTTCCGGAGCAGATAGAACGTACCGTCATGGCCGCCCCGGTGGATGAGGATGGCGTGCCCCTTGGGGAAGTACGGCAGCAGGCCGAGGGTGTTGTCGACAGGGGTCGAGGTATCCCAATCCCCATGCACGAACACGACCGGAATCGCGCTCGGGACAGGCTTGCGCAGCGCATCGCCCATGTCCCGGGTGGGCCAGTCCGGCGCTGACGCGATGTTCGCCTCGAAGTTCCAGGTCCCCAGCAGGTCGACCGCGGGGTCGGTGCGCAGCAGGTGCTCGCGCTCCGCGGTGACGCCGAGGCTGCTGTCGACCAGCGGGCCAATCAGCTTGGACTTGCTGGCCGACCGTCCCTCGATGACCTCGCGCGCCCAGGCCTCGTAGTGCCCGTAATAGAGCGAGAGGATGAAGGCCGGCCATTGCTCGCCCTCCTGGGTGTGTGAGGCCAGCGCGAGCTGGAGGTCCTCGGCGCCCAGGACCACGGTCTGGCTCCGTCCCGCGTCGTCACGGACCTGGACTCGCACGGGCCCCACGGCGAAGCGGCGGTGGAGGGCGCGCACGGCCTCCATCATTCCGCCCGTGGGAAGGTAGGGCGCGAGGCCGGGGTCGCGGTCGGCGTCGTAGGCGATGCGCTGGAGCGCCGCGAAGACGTGCGACGGCAGGTCGTAGCCATTGTTCAGGGGCTCCACCCCCGACAGCACCGCGCGCGCCACGATGTCCGGGTGCAGCCTCATCACCGCCAGGCTCCACTGAGACCCGAAGCTGCCACCGAACAGGCTGATCTTCGGGTACCCGAGCGCGCGTCGCAGGGCGTCCACGTCGGCGGCGAACTCGGTGATGTCGTAGCCCGCCAGGTCCTTCCCCGCGTTCTCCGCGATGGCCTTCCGGGCCAGGGAGCGCATGGCCTCGGCATCCGCCCGTACGGAGCCGGGCCGGTCCAGGGGCATGGCTTCATTCGAGGACTCGAGCATCTCGCCCCGCCGGGTGAAGCCCCGCTGTTCGATGACGACCAGGTCTCCCACGGCACCGAAGGTCAGCCAGGAGCGCAGTCGCCCCTTGCCGGCCGCGTCATCGTCGAGGAGCGAGCCGAGGACGCTCAGGCCGGGACCTCCCGGCAGCCAGAACACCGGCGGCGCGCCCGTGGGCTTCGGCGCCTTGAGGCGAGCGAACCCCACCCCGATGAGACGGCTCCCCGGCTTCTGCCGGTTCTCGGGCACGTAGAGCGTCCCCAGCTCATAGGAGACCCGGGTGCCGGGCTCGAGCTCGACGGTGCCGCGCTCCAGCACCACCTCCCCTGGCTTGCGCTGGGCCCATCCCTCCGTCGGAGCGGCGAGCAACAGCCCCAGCAAGGCACACCACCACGACGACTTCGACGAGAGCACGCGCATACGTTGGATCCAGCCCGGAGATGGCACATCGCCTCATGCTGCCGGCGCAAGAAAACGCCAGCGCCCGGAATATTCCGAACATCCTGGGGTCAGGCGAGCGGGCCGGAATCCGGGGCGGACGCGGCGGAGCCGGAGAGGCCCCGCCGCGCCCCGGACGGGTGGGACTCAGTACGGGCTCGCGGTGGGCCGGATGATGATTTCGCTGACATCGACGTCCGCGGGCTGGCTGATGGCATGGCTGATGGAGCGCGCGACGGCGTCCGCAGGGATGGCCACCTTGCGGAACTCGCGCATCACCTCGCGCGCGTTCGCGTCACTGATGCTCTCCGCCAGCTCCGACGTCGTGACGCCCGGGGAGATGACCGTCACGCGGATGTCCGCGCCCACCTCCTGACGCAGTCCCTCGGAGAGGGCCAGCACGGCGAACTTCGTGGCGCAGTAGACCGCCGCCGTCGGGCTCACCGCGTGCCCGCCGATGGAGGACACGTTGATGAACTGCCCCGCCTTCTGGCGCTTCATCACGGGGAGCCCCGCCGCGATGCCGTGCAGCACCCCCCGGATGTTCACGTCGATCATCCGGTCCCACTCATCCACCTTCAGCATCTCCAACCGCGACAACGGCATCACGCCGGCGTTGTTGACGAGGACGTCCAGCCGTCCGAACGCCTCCAGCGCGAAGCCCACGAAGGCCTCCACGTCGTCCCGCTTCGTCACGTCCACCGCGCGCGCCCGCGCCTCGCCGCCCGCGGCCTCCAGCTCCGCGGCCAGCACCTTCAGTCGCTCCTCCCGGCGCGCGCCCAACACCACCTTCGCGCCCTGCTGGGCGAGCAGACGCGCCGTCGCCTCTCCGATGCCGCTGCTCGCGCCGGTGATGGCCACCACCTTGCCCTGGATGTTCGTCGCCATGTGCATGTCCTCGAGGGATTGCCCGGTACCGGGGGGAACCGGGGACATGCGCACCCTCTCAAGCCAGGGCTCGGGGGCGGTATCCGGATACTCGCGGACTCTTGCCCATTCCTGCGCGGGCGCGCCGCGCGCCCCGGCACTATAACCGACGCCGCATGAAGCCCCCCCGCCCCCCAGCGCCCACCCCAAGCCCGAACCTGGACGCGCTGGCGACGCTCCTGGAGCGCCACACGCCCTCGGACGGCATCCACGCCACGGCCATCCCCCGGCTGGTCCTCATCCGCGCCTCGGAGCCCACCACCCCGCTTCATGCGCTGCATGCGCCCGCGCTCTGCATCGTCGCGCGGGGTCGCAAGCAGGTGCTGCTCGCGGAGGAACTGTATGTCTATGGGCCGGACCAATGCCTCGTCGCGTCCGTGGACCTTCCCGTCACCGGGCAGGTCGTGGAGGCGTCCCCGGACACGCCCTATCTCTGCTTCCGGCTGGACCTGGAGCCCGGGCAGTTGGGCGACATGATGATGGAGGCGGCGTTGGAAGCCCCCCCCGACGGCGAGCTGGCGCGCGGGCTGGCGCTGGGCCCGGTGGGAGAGCCGCTGCTGGATGCGGCGACGCGGCTCGTGCGCCTGTTGGACACGCCACGCGACATCCCGGTGCTGGCACCGCTCGTCATCCGCGAAATCCTCTACCGCCTGTTGGCCGGAGACAACACCGCGAGGCTCCGGCGGATCGCCATGGCCGACAGCCGCCTGCACTCCGTCACCCGCGCCATCCATTGGATCAAGGAGCACTACGCCGCGCCCATGCGCATCGACCATCTGGCGCGCACCGTCCACATGAGCCCGTCGGCGCTCCACCACCACTTCAAGTCCGTCACGTCGATGAGCCCGCTGCAATACCAGAAGCAACTGCGGTTGCAGGAGGCCCGCCGCCTGATGCTCGCGCAGCCCATGGACGCGGCGATGGCCGGGCACTCCGTGGGCTACGAGAGCCCGTCTCAGTTCAGCCGCGAGTACAGCAGGATGTTCGGCGCCCCGCCGTCCCGCGACATCGCCCGGCTCCGGGAGTCGCTGGGCGCCACGCCCTGACGTGCGTCGAGGACGGTGCCCATGAGTCCCTGGGTGAAGACCTTCGAGGGCGGCAGGCCGAACATCCCCCGGAACAGGCGGGAGAAATGGGCTGAGTCGTAGAAGCCGGCGGTGTGCGCGACCTCGGTGAGGCTTCGGCCCCCGAGCGCGAGCGCGGTGGCCGCTTGCATCCGGTGCCAGGCGCGGAATGCCCCCATGGGGACCCCCACCTGGTCCCTGAAGCGGTGCTCGACGAGCGACGTGGAGGCGCCCACCCGCCGCGCCACCCGCACCGCATCCGCGGGTTCACCGTCGGGCGTGGAGAGGAACGCGGCGACGCGAGCGATGCGCGTGTCGACCGTCAGCGGACAGGGGCCCAGGTTCAGGGCGTTCTGGAAGAGCTCGGTCCAGGGCTCTGGCTGGCGCGCGACCAGGGCGGTCTCGATGGCACCACGCACCACGCCCGCGTCGACGCGATGGCGGAGTCCCACGCCAGGCTCCAGGAACAACACGGCGGCGCGTCCACCATGGAAGTCCAGCGAGTGCCACTGCCACCCGCGCACGAACGCGGCTTCGTGCTGTTCGACACGGCCTTCGTCGTCGACGACGTCGAACGCATCATCGAGCCCCACGAGGACGGCGTTGGCGGCGAACCGATGCCTGGGCAACACGTGGAAGCGTCCGACGTACAGCGCTCTTCCTCCGCCCAGCAACAAGTGGCTCCGCATCTGCAGAATCATACAAGCGGGGACGTGGCGCCGCACCTAGCGTGATGTGTCGAAGCCCACCCCTGTCCCATCCCATCCCCGAGACGCTTCGTTCACCCAGAGGAGGCCGCATGGCCGATGAGCACCCGTCCCTCCCCCAGATGATTCTCGACCGGGCGCGCGACACGCCGCACCGCGCCGCGTTCCGCGTGCGACGAGACGCGGCCTATGTCGACGTCCCCTGGTCGGAGTTGCCCGCACGCCTCGGCGCCCTCGCGGCGGGGCTGTTGAGCGCGGGGCCCCTGGACGATGGCGCGTGTATCAGCATCGTCGGAAACACCACGATGGAGTCGTGCCTCGTCGACTTCGCGGCCTTGAGCGTCGGCCTGGAGACGGTCCCCGTCTACGCGAGCCTGCTGCCGGAAGAGGTGGGCTACATGCACGCGGACACCGCGACCCAGCTCATCGTCGTGGACGACGGGAGTCAGCTCGACAAGGTGCGCGCCTTCCGAGCGGGCTTCACGTTCTTCGGAAAGCACTACGCGCCCGCGGAGGTCGCGCCCCGGGCCAAGGTGGTGGTCATCCGCCCGGAGGGCCTCGCGCCCGCGGACGACTGGGAGAGCCTGGAGAGCCTCGAGGCCCGGGGGCGCGCCCGGCAGACCTCGATGGAGGACGAGATGCGGCGACGCGCGTCGCGGATCCGACGCGAGCACGTCGCGACCTTCACCTATACCTCGGGGACCACGGGCCCACCGAAGGCGGTGATTCAAACCCACGACAACATGCTGGCGATGCTCGAGGACGTCGCGGACGCGGGGCTGTTGGATGACGACGTGGTCGAGCACGGGTTGTTCCTCTTCCTGCCCGCCGCGCACTCCTTCGGGCGGATGGTGGAGTTCGCGGGCCCGTTCTTCGGCGCGCCGCTGGTCATGTCGTCCGTGCCCACGCTGGCGACGGATCTCCTCGCCGCGCGTCCGGGGTTCGTCCCGGCGGCTCCGCGCGTCTTCGAGAAGATGATGGCGAAGGTCACGAGCGCCATCGAGAGCGAACACGGGTTGCGGCGCTGGGTCCTGGACTGGGCCGTGGGGGTGGGCCGTCGAGCCGCGTCCCATGCCGCCACGGGCAAGCCCCTGCCAGTGCTCCTGGAGCTCCAGCGTGGCCTGGCGGACCGCCTCGTCCTGGCGAAGCTCCGCGCCCGGCTGGGACTGGACAACGCTTCGGTGCTCCTCTCGGGGGCCGCCGCGCTTCGCGTGGACGTCCAGCGGTTCTTCCTCTCCCTGGGACTGACCATCCTGGAGGCCTATGGGCTGACGGAGACGTGCCCGGGATTGACCATCAACCGCAAGGAGGACGTGCGGCCGGGGACCGTGGGCAGGCCGTTCAAGCGGTGCGAGCTCAAGGTCGGGCCCGACGGCGAGCTCCTCGCGCGCGGGCCGAACATCTCCCGAGGATACTTGAACCGTCCGGAGGCCACGGCGGACGCCTTCGATGACGACGGCTGGTTCCGGACAGGGGACCTCGGCTCGATCGATGCCGAGGGGTTCGTCCGGATTACCGGGCGGAAGAAGGAGCTGCTCAAGACGAGCGGCGGGAAGTACATCGCGCCGCTGAAGATAGAAGCCCGGCTCAAGCGACATCCCCTCGTCCAGGAGGCGGTCGTGCTCGGCGACGGGCGGAACTACTGCACGGCCTTGTTCGCGCTCGACGCGGAGATCCTCGCCGCGCTGGCTCGACGTGAGGGCATCCCGGCGGACCCGGCACACCCGCGAATCGGCCACGTCCTCCGAACAGTCGTCGCGGAGGCGAACTCGGGCCTGGCGTCCTTCGAGAGCATCAAGACCTTCCGCGTGTCGCCGGGACCGTTCACGGTGGAGGGCGGCGAACTCACGGCGTCGCTCAAGGTCAAACGCCACGAGGTCGTTCGGAAGTACGCGGCGTTGATCGAGTCGATGTACGCGCACTCCGAATGACGAGGCGAAACCCAGGGCGGGTCATCCCTGAACCCGCCCCTCGAGGTGACAGCCTATCGACAGCCATGGCACGCTCCCAACGACAGTCGGAGGCAGTGGTGCATCCACGACGCGCCCACCTCCGCGAGGGGAAAGGAAATCGCCATGCTGGCAACGCTTCTCGTCATCGTGCTCTCCGCTGCCCGCTGTTCTCCGGGCGAAGCCCGTGATGCCTGTGATTGCAGACAGGGGAAGGCCGCCGCATGCAAGGCCTTGCGCAAGTCCGACCCGAAGCTGGCCGCGGAGTTGGAGAAGGCCCACGCGAAGCAGGCCAAGGAAGAGGCCCGCGAGGAGGCGGCGGCGAAGCAGGTGGCCACGACGGGGCAGGAGCACCACGTCATCTCCAAGAAGATCGCCAAGGCGTTGGACGACCACCCGACCCTCAAGGGGCACTACAAACCGCGAGACTCCCGCTTCGTCACGAGAGCTGTGGACTTGCCCGCCCATCGCGGCTACCAGGACTGGCATCGCAAGGTGGACGACGAGGTCATCGAGTGGATCCAGCGAAACCCGAAGGCCACCCCGAAGCAGTTCGAGGCCTATCTGCGCGCGGTCTACGCACAGCCGAAGTTGAAGGAGCGATTCCCCGATGGATTCTGAGCCGCACGCCTCCCCGGCCTTCTTCGTCCTCGGAAGCCAGCGCGGCTCTCACCACGACGCGGAGTTCTCCACGGTCGAGGACCGCGAGCGCGCGGACGCGAAGCGGTGCCCGGAGTGTGGGGGCGTCATCGGGATGCGGACGTGGCTCCCCCCCTACCGGGTCGAGCTGCGGCTGCTCGGCGCGACGCCCGGCGATTTCCTCCAGTCCCACGGCGCGGGCGCGGACCTCATCGTCTCCCAGCGCCTCGCGGATGCATTCCGCGCGGCGGGGCTCGTGGGCCTGAAGGGCTTCGACCCGGTGGAGGTCGTCCGCGTCCGGGGCAAGCGCGGCACGTCCAAGGACGCGGACGTCGCCATGCCCCGCTACTTCGCCGTCACCACGACCTTCGGCTCGGCCCTGGTGGACGAGGCGCGAAGCCACATCCTCCGACCAGGCCCGTTCGACTGCGACTACTGCCGCGCCGTGGGGACGGACGGCATCAACGGCTTCACCCTGGAGCCAGGGAGCTGGAACGGCGACGACGTCTTCGAGCCCCGTGGCCTCCCGGGCGTCCGCGTGGTCTCCGAGCGCTTCGCCCGCTTCGTCACCGAACACGGCCTGACCCACATGACGCTCACCCCCACCGAGCGCTACGTCTGGGACCCGCTGGGTCGCTTCTCCCCGGCCTCCGGCGAGTAGCGGCCCGCCGCGAGCCCGCGTCCTCAGGGAATGAGGACCTGCGTATCCGTCTTGACCCGCTCCAGCGCGATGAGCGTGCGGTACCTGGCGACGGCTTCGTTCTGTTCGAACAGGCGGCGCGCCGTCGCCGCATAGGCCTTCATGTTGGGCGAGACGATGACCAGCGCGAAGCTGGTGCCGCCCGTGACGTAGTAGCACTGCTGGACTTCCGGGTCGTCGCGGAACTGGGCCTTCACCCGGTCGATGGTCGCGGCCTTCTCGTCGTGCAGGTAGACCTCCACGATGGCGGTGATGGTCAGGGGAATCGCATCGGGGTCGACGATGGCGGCGTTGCGAAGGATGACCCCGTCCTTCTCCATGGCGGCGATGCGGCGCTGGACCGCCGCCGTGGACAGGTGCACCGCCTCGGCGATGACCCGCTGGGGCGTCCGATTGTCTCGCTGGATGATGCGGAGAATCGCTCGGTCGAAGGAGTCGAGCTCGCGCGGAGGCTGGGAGTCCTGGTTGTCCATCGCGTGAGAAAATATTGCATTCGCACGGGCCATTGCGGGCGTTTTTCTCGCCTTCGCGATGCTAGTTCTCGCCACCGTCCTCGCTCGTCAAGGATGGGGCCACGTGGAACGCAAACCAGACAACGGAGCAACAGGGCTCGGTATCGCGTGCGGAATCGGGGCCGGCGCGATGTGGGGGTTGGTGTTCCTGGCCCCGGAGCTGGCGCGCGCGTTCGGCCCGCTGCATCTGGCGATTGGCCGCTACCTTTCCTACGGAGCGCTCTCCGCCGTCCTCATCGCGCCCCGCTGGCGCACGCTCGTTTCCCGACTCACCCGTCGTGAATGGGGGGCGCTGGCCTGGCTGGCCCTCGCGGGCAACACCCTCTATTACGTCTTCCTGTCCAGCGCGGTGCAGTGGGGTGGCATCGCGACGACCTCGCTCGTCATCGGACTCCTGCCGGTCGCCGTGACAATCATTGGGAGTCGCGACCGCGATGCGGTGCCGCTGCACAAGCTCGCGCCGTCCCTGCTGTTGTGCGCGGCGAGCGCCCTCTGCATCGGCTGGCAGAGCCTGGGCGCGCCATCATCGGGGACGTCCGGGCCGCGCATGGCCGGCCTGCTCTGCGCGTTCGGCGCGCTCGTCTCCTGGACCGCCTTCGCCGTTGGCAACAGCCGGTGGTTGCGGCGCCTCGAGCACGTGTCGGTCCACGACTGGAATCTGCTGACCGGGCTCGTCACGGGTGCGCAAGCCCTCGTCCTGCTCCCCGTGGCGCTCGCGCTCGACACGACGTCACACGGCCGTGCCGCCTGGGTGGGGCTCGCCGGTGTTTCGATTGGCGTCGCGGTGCTGGCCTCGCTCGTCGGCAACGCGCTCTGGAACCGGATGAGCCGTCTGCTGCCGCTCACCCTCGTCGGGCAGATGATCCTGTTCGAGACGCTGTTCGCGCTGCTCTACGCCTTCCTGTGGGAACGCCGACTCCCGGCCCCCCTGGAGGTCGCCGCCTTCGTCCTCGTGGTCTCGAGTGTCTTGGCGTGCATCGCCGCGCATCGGAACGCGCGCGCGTGACGCAGGCCTCCCGGGTCAATCAGACACATCTGCGGGGAGGACTCCCGGGAAAGCGATCATCCTCGCCAGCTCCACCGCCCCTGATGAAACAGGAGAGCCAGCTCGAATCGCGGGCCGTCCCAGTCGAGACACACTGCTCGTGACTTGTGCTCCGGGACCCGCCGCCACCGAAACATGCTGGGGGGCTTCGGGAGGGGCCTTCAGCGCGTCACCACTGTCGGCCCCAATGAAACAAGGCTCATCGATGACGCAGCGAGTCGGTTCCTCTCGCATCCGTGTAAAGAACCGGTGACAATCCCCGAGATGAACCTGCGACGCTCGATTCTCTCCCTGTTGGTTGTCTCCCTCGCAACCGTTCACACTCTCGCTGGCTGTGGTTCCGACGACGATACATCGGCGCCGACCACGGGCCCGGATGCGGGTATCAAGCCCGACGCGGGCACCACGCCCGACGCCGGCTCCGAGCAGGACTCGGGCACCACGACTGACGCGGGCTCCGAGCAGGACGCGGGCTCCGAGCAGGACGCGGGCTCCGAGCAGGACTCGGGCACCACGACCGATGCGGGTTCCGAGCAGGACTCGGGCACCACGACTGACGCGGGTTCCGAGCAGGACGCGGGCACGACGACCGACGCGGGCTCCGAGCAGGACGCGGGCACCACGACGGACGCGGGCTCCGAGCAGGACGCGGGCACCGGAACCGACCCGTTCACTTCGTGCGAGGGGAGCTGCCAGGAGACCGGTGTCACGGTGGAGATGAATGGCGCCCAGCGGGTCCTGACCAGCGCGTACTTCGGCTACGAGGAGCCCGCGGTCCCCGGTCAGCCGTGGGAGCTGTGGATCGAACTCAACAACGGTGCGCCGGGCCAGTGCCCGAGCCCGGACTCCGACGTCCCTCCCCAGCTCGTCAACGTCTACTCGGTGAAGGTGCCGGTGGACACGACGCCGCAGAGCGGCTCCCTTCCGGGTGAGCCCCGCGCGACGCTGGTCGACTTCGAGGGCGTACTGACCACGGCGTTCTTCCTCCACAGCACGGGCCTCACCTTCACGCCCGTGGCGGCCTCGCTCTGCCCCACGTGCGCCAAGGAAGGCTCCGTCCCGACCTCGCACTTCGTGGCCTTCGATGTGAATGGCACCTACGAGGACGGCGCCATCGCCGGGCACGGGTACGCCACGTATTGCCCCGACCTCAACTACTTCCAGGACCCGTGAGCATGACGGCCTGGCCCGTGTGACCCTGGGCCAGGCCTCACTGGAAAGCACCGGAGCCGCCGTGATGCCTCCCCCGGGGCACACGGTGGCTCGGGAGTCCTACGGTGGACGACCGAGCCCACTGTCTGGCTCGGGCCACCAGCGTCGCTCGTGAGAGCAGCGTCCCGCGAGGATGGCGGGACGCGCCATCGAGACGATGGCCCTCGTCAGGACTGCGTGGACGTGGGGGCCGTCTGTCCTTGCGAGGCCAGGCCGGCTCCACTTGGCACCCCACCGGGGCCGGACTCATGGCGGCCCATGCGCCGTTGGCTCTCACGACTCACGCTCCTGCGCCTCGCGCTGCCTGGCTGCCGGAGCCCTCCCAACGCCGACGCACGTTTCTGGCATTGGTTCGAGCGCAATTCGGCACGTCTTCTTCAGTCCGAGGCAGGCCAGGATCCCCTCCTGGATGAACTCCATCAGGAGCTGCTGAAAGCGCACCCCGGGCTCACGTTCGAACTCGGTCCTTTGTCGGATGGGCACCGCGAGCTTGCCATCAGCGTGGACGGCACCGGCAGGCGCTTCACCTCCGTGAAGACGCTCGTCGCCGCCGCGCCCGCGCTCCCCGGATGGCGTGTGGTCGCCTTCCGCCGGAGAAAGGGCGCGGACTTCGCCATCACCCTTGGCAAGGTGACCCTCAAGCCCGAGGATGTCTGGTTCAGGGCGGAGACGCAGCCACGTCAGCCTGTCGAGGTCTCCGTCTACCTCAACGGCTTCACCGAGGACGACCGTCCGTATTTCTCCTTGGCGGCGTACCTCGTACTGGACGACGTCCTGGGGGAATACGATGTCGAGACGAAGGTCGGAGGCATCGGATTCGAGGCGTTCCCGAAGAATCCCGTGGAGAGCGGCTTGCGGCCGATTGCCGAGCTGGCCGCCGTGGTCGACGGGAACTTCGCGCCGGAGCCGTAGTCGCGGGGGCTCGGAGCACCCGCTCCGGTGAGTCCCCACGACCTCGTGAACCAGGCCGTAGGGCGGAGCCTCTTCGGACACGCGCGACGAGGGCTACGGACACTGGCCCTGCCGCTGGTGCTCGTGACATGGGTGACCTTCGTGGTGGCCCCCGTCTGGCTCCAGGCTTCGCATGCCTGCTTTCCGCACTTCGACCTCGGCATCTACACCCAGGCCCTGGCGCGCATGTCCCTGGCGGAGCCGAATCCCTGGCTGAGCGCCCGGCGGGTCTCCATCTTCAACGACCACTTCGACCCCATCCTGTGGACGGCGCGCCTGTTCGTCACGCTCGTGCCCCCGATGTGGGCCGCCCTGACGACGGAAGCCCTCTTCCTCCTGTTGGCGGTCCTTCCCCTGCTCTGGCTCCATGCGCGCGGGATGATGAGCCGCACCGCCACGGTGCTGCTGGCCGCGTTCCTCCTCCTGACCCCGAGCGCGGTGGAGGCGCTTCGATTTCCTGTCCATCCCACGACCTGGTCCGCGCTGCCATGGGTGCTGGCGGGCGTGGCCTTCCACTTGCGCCGCCGGGGGCTGCTCTTCTGTGCCTTGCTCTTGCTGTTCGCCTGCAAGGAGGAGTTCGCCTTCGCGGGCATCATGGTCGCCCTGGCGCTGGCGCTGCGCGGAGAGCGCCGCTTCGCGCTGGTCGTGGGGACACTGTCCCTGGTCTGGCTCGTCGGGGTCTACGGGGTACGCCCCTGGCTGATGGGGCCGTCCGAGGACTATCGCGTCCGGCTCACGCAGGGTCTGGACGAGGGGCTGGCGCACTATCTCTCCCTTCGCCTGGCCCCCACCCATCTGTCACGCATCGGCACCCTGCTGGCCCTTTTCCTTCCCCTGGGCGTCTGGGCATGGCGTGAGCGCTTGAAGCCAGACTGGACGTGGTTGCTGGTCCTGCTCCCGCTGCTCGGCATCCGGTTCCTGGGCATGGCGTGGCGATTCCACTATGGGGTGCCGCTGATGACCGCGGCACTGATGGGTTTCCTGCCCGTCCTGCGTGCCCGCCGTCTCCCCGCGTGGGTCATCGTCTCCAGCGGAGTGATGCTCCTCGTCAGCAATGAGCCGAACCTCCGCAAGCTCACGAGGACGCTGGTGTCCTCGCGAACGTATCCGGACCATTGCCCCGGGGCGCCCGAGCGCCTGGCGAGCATTTCGCGCGGAGTGGAGACCCTGACGAGAAACCCCGAGGGCCTCGCGCTGTTGGGCAGCAACTTCGTCTCCCTGCTCGCGGCACGGGACGAAATCTACGCCGTGGGTGGCCCCCAGCCGGACGATGGCCGCATCTACACGTGGGTGCTGGTGGAGAAGCCACCGCATGGCGACGCCTGGCCGCTGACCTCCACGCGGCTGTCGGAGCTCATCGACGTCTGGCGCGGGGATGCCGCCACACACGTCCTCATCGACGACGCGAACGTCTTCATGGCGCGCGGCCGGTTCACCGCGCATCGCTGACCCGGCCACCCCCTCCGAAGAAGTCCGTCTCCACCCATCCCCACGGAAAAATGGCGGCGGTGTCGATCCCCGTGCGCGTCGTTCGTCGTCCGCGTGAAGGCCCCTTTTCCTTCGCAGCAGACGAACCCATTCCCCCGGAGGGGAGACCCCATGTTCCGCACCATCCTCGCTGTCGCGATGCTGCTTCTCGCCGTCCCCAACCTGGCCAGCGCCCAGGCGAAACCCAAGGGTGCCCGCGTCACCGTGAACGGGATGCAGATGTATTACGAGGTGTCCGGCAAGGGCGACCCGCTCATCGTCCTGCACGGCGCCTATATGAACATCCCGTCGATGGGCGCCATCATCACCCGGCTCGCCAAGACCCATCAGGTCTACGCGCTCGAGTTCCAGGGACACGGGCGCACCACGGACATCGACCGGCCCATCACCTACGCCCACCTCGCGGATGACGTCGCGGCCTTCATGAACGCGGTGGGGCTCGAGAAGGCAGACGTGTTCGGCTACTCCATGGGCGCGGCCGCCGGATTGCAGCTCGCCATCCGCCATCCGGAGAAGGTGAACAAGCTCGCCGCCGCCTCGGTCGCCTACGACATCGAGGGCTGGCAGCCCGAGTTCAGGGCGTTCATCCCGCAGATGAAGGTGGAGATGTTCCTCGAGATGCCGTTCGCGAAGGAGTACCGGAAGCTCGCCGCCAATCCCGAGGGGTTCCCGGAGCTGGTCCGGAAGCTGATCGCGCTCGAGAAGGAGCCGATGGCGTGGGCCGAGCAGGTGAAGGCGCTGAAGACCCCGGTGCTCATCATCACCGGTGATGCCGACGTCGCGACCCTCGAGCACTCCGTCGCGATGCTCCGGCTGCTCGGCGGTGGTGGCGCGGGCGACATGGGCGCGCCGCTGCCGTCCTCGCGCCTCGCGGTCCTGCCCGCCACGTCCCACACCGCGGTCATCACGCAATCGGAGCTGCTGCACGCCTTCATCGAGCCCTTCCTGAAGGGCAGCGCGCCGAAGGGGATGTTCGCGTCGCCGTAGCGACGTGCGGCCCCCTGCCCTCGCCACGTGCCGCTGGCGAGGGCGGAGTGGCTGCCCGCGAGCACTCGCGCCCGGAGGCCCCTCAGGCCCCGGGCAACACGAAGATGCGCACGAGCCCGAAGTTGTCGGAGACCTGGCTGTCCGCGAAGCGCACCTGCAGCGGGACCTCCTCCCCCGTCACGTCATAGGTGTACCGGTGCTCGGTCGCGTTGAAGGCCGCCGTGGACGCCGGGTGCTTCCAGGTCTTCCCTCCGTCCAGGCTGAGCTCGATGAGACTCGCTCTCGATGGCGCGGTCCCCGGGGCCTTCACACCGGCGAAAGCGAACTCGGGGTCGAGGCCGACGTTGCGGTTGGCGATGTTCGGGTTGGGAAACATGGGCGCGGGCTCCGGTTGACCGGACTGCGCGCCGGCGACGATGTCGTTCTTCCAGACGTTGAAGGTGCCCTGCATCGTCACGCGGTAGGGCTTGCCCTTCTGGAGCACCAGCTTGCTGGGAACGGCGGTAGCGCTCCGGGTGTCGAGCCACAGCTCCTCGGCGGGTACCACGACGACCTTCAGGCGGCCCGTGTTGTCCGTGACGGGCTTGTCCGCGATGCGGACCTGCAGCGCGGCGCTCGCGCCGGTCACCTCATAGCCATAGGCGTGCTCGGTGGCGTTGAAGGCCGCCGTGGACGCCGGGTGCTTCCAGGCCTTCCCTCCGTCCAGGCTGAGCTCGATGAGGCCGGACCGCTGCGCACCAGGCTCCGGTCGCTTCTCCAGCGCATGCCCCTTGGACCAGGCGAAGACGAACTCGGGGTCGAAGCCGACGTTGCGGCTGGTCCCCTTGGGGCTCGGAAACATGGGGGCGGACTCGGGCTGGAGGGATTTCACGCCTGGAACGATGGTGTTCCCCCAGACGTTGAAGGTGCCCTGAATCGTGACGAGGTAGGGCCACCCGGGCTTCAGCACGGTCTGGCCGGTCACCGGCGCGGCGCTCTGGGTGTCGAGCCACAGCTCCTCCTGCTGCGCCCAGGCGGGAGATGCCGCCAATACCCATACCCCTGCACACCCGATGGCCCATCGCGAAAAACCTCTCATACCAGCTCTCTCCATTGCCTTGAACAGGAACGCGGGTGCTCCCACAGCACGACCGCGATGACTTGGATTGCAAGCGGAGGACCACGCAGCGCATCTTCCGCGCTTTCCCTGTCAGCCCCCCGCCCATGAATGGATGTGAATGCGAGGCGCTCACGCCGAAGGGGGCCTGACATGTCAGGCGGCACCGGCTGACACGAAGGCTGACGCGTCAATGACGACCATGGGCGAGCACCACGCCCGGCATCCCACCGTCCGTCCTCCTACCCGAACGCCTCCTGGGGTACGGTGCCGCGCATGTCGATGCATGAAATCGAGGACATGGTGGAGGGGGCGGTGCGGGTCCTCGACCGTCGGGCGCCCGCTGGCGACGACGCCCCGCGCAGTCAGTTCGCGCGCCTCCTCGCGTTCCAGGGAGAGTGCGACTGTTCGTTCACCCATTTCCGGATGATGGACATCCTGCTCGCCCGTCGCTTCACGTACCGGTTCGACGTGGCCGACCACCCCGACCATGCGACCCGTCGCGAGTTCTTCCAGGGCATCACGGAGTTCACGTACCTCCACGAGGACCTCACGGACGACCCGGACGCCTCCGAGGGTGAGTCCCGCCCGCTGGCCGGGTACATCGAACCGCCCGACCTCTATTGCGACGCCGGCAGTCCGCTGTGGCGCCGCATGGTGGAGGCGGGGAAGCTGACGGGGCCAGATGCCGAACCGCCCGCGAAGCTCCTCCTCATCGACGTCGTGCTCGAGGTCCTGCGGGGCGCCGAAGCCGCGGGAGACGCGGAGCTGATCGCCATGTGGTTCAACCTGGGGCCGTCCACCTTGTTCGGGGACCTGTTCACGCGCCAGATTCGCAAGGGAGACGTCCTGGCCAGGAACCCCTTCACGGGCGAGGACGTCGTCGCCAAGGAGGACTTCATCGCTCCGGGCCGGTTCACCCTCGAGGAGCTCCAGGCCACGCCGCAGGCCTCGAGCGTCCGCGACATCGTGCGTCGCACGCGGGCGCTCGCCACGGAGCTCGCCTATGACGAGCGCCCCTCGGAGGAGTCCCTCGCGCGCAACCCCGCCAACGCCTGGTGGTGGGAAGGCCTCTGAGCACCGGTGCGCGGCCGGCGACGGAGGGATGGCGTGCACCGGTCCGGCGGCATATACGCGCGGCATGACGTCCCCCGAGCCTCGACCGACGACACCGCTGTGGTTCGGGCTGCTACCCCTGCCCGCCATCCTCCTGGGGGCCTTCGTCGCGTGGCGAAGTGACGTGCCGGTCACGGCGTTCGCCACCAACGCGATGGCGACGGTGCTCGGTGCCGGGGTGGCGGCCCTGGTGGGTCGCCTGTCGGGCACGGCGCTCCAGCGCGCCGCCCTCCCCATCGCCGTCACCGCGGTGCTGCTCACCGCCTCGACGCTCGTGTTCCCGGGACTCGACGGGGTCCATCGCTGGATCCAGGTGGGCCCGGTCCGGCTCCTCGCATCCGCCATCGCCGTTCCGTGGGTGCTGCTGGGGATGAGCGTCGCGCGCCCCCAGCGCTTCGCCAGCTCCGTCGCCCTGGCCCTCGGGCTGGCGGCCGTCCACGCCGCGCAACCCGACGCCGGTCAGGGGACCGCCTTCGCGTTGGCGGCGAGCGTCCTGTTCGTCCGCGCGCGCTCGGGGCCCTGGCTCCCGCGCGCCCTCGCTTGCGCCGGGGTGCTCGCCCTCGGCTTCGCGGCCTGGCTCCGGCCCGACCCGCTCGACGCGGTTCCCCACGTCGAGCGCATCGTCCAACTGGCCACGCGGCTGGACCCGGTGCTCGGCGTCGTGGCCGTCGTGACGCTCGTGCTCCTCCTCGTGCCGGCCGCGCTGGGCGCCACACGGGCACGGACAGGAGGGGGCGACGACGGGGGCTTCTCCATCAGCCTCCTCGCCTACCTCGCCGCGACGCTCGGCGTGACGGCCCTCGGCAACTTCCCGGTCCCGGCGATGGGGGCCGGGGCTGGTCCCCTCCTGGGGTGGTATGCGGCGACAGGCATCCTCGTCGCGACCCTGCGACGTCGGGGCAATCCCTCCGGAGCAGCCCTGTAGACTGGAGCCATGCCCTCCCGCGTGGGCGAGGCGGGCCTGGAGGAGCGGCGCTCCGCGTGAGTCACCAGGCGTCGGCCAGCATGTGGAGCAGCAGGTCCGCACAGCTCCAGCCCATGGCGCGTGCGGCGATGGCGCTGAGGCTGTCCTGGTCCTCGCGCCCCGGGCGTCCGGCGCCGGTCATGTTCGGCTTCAGGTTGAGGTCGAACAGCCGGAACACGCCCTCGGCATCGGCGCGGCAGTCGATGCGGATGGGCGCGCGCGCTTCGACGCACCTGGCGGCCTCGACGCAGTTCGCGAGCAGCGCGGCGACAGCGGGCGCCTCGCGCTCCTCGGGGCTCAACGCCCGGCTGTTCTGGACGACGGCGACGACGCCATTGTAGGACCCGCGTCACGCCCTGGCTGCCGCGCCCGCGCACCGGCTTGACGACCAGCGGGAACTCCAACCCCAGCGCGGCGAGCCGCGCCCTGGTCAGCGACGACCACGGCTCGATGCCGGGCCGGGCGTCCACCGCGGCGAGCACCGCGCCCGGTGTCGGGAGTCCGCGACGACGGAGGAGCGCGTTGGTCGCGAACTTGTCGTCGAACCGCTGCACGGTCGACGGCAACTGCCCGACGACCGCGAAGCGGGGGATGAAGGCCTCGAGAGGATGCCCCGAGAACAGCACGGTGTTGGCCCAGAGGACGGTCGCGCCCCGCGCCCCCGCCAGTTGGATGCCCTCGTCGGTATCGGGGAAGACCCAATCGAGCGCGACGCCAGGGTCCGGACGCGCGGTGGGCGTCACCACCCGCACCCCGGCGTTCGCGAGCGCATACGCGATGTCGGCGCCGCTGTCCGAGTAGCCGCCCGGTTTCGGCTCCTTGCGCAGCCCCTCGACGGGGGGTGGAGCCACCGCCTGGAAGAGGACGGCGACGACGGGGTCTCGGGTCGGGTGCGCCATGGGGGTCGCTCCTCGCAGTGGCCTCACGGGCGCCCGCGCGACCGGCGGCGCGGCGAGCACGGCGGGAAGATACCTCGCCTGCCCGCTCTCCTGTCTCCTGGAGAGCGCCACCCCAGGTGCGGGAGAACCACGGAACCAACGTAACTCCACGTTCGGCGTAGTAGGTTCCCGCGCATGGTACGTCCCCCAGTCCTGATGTTGTTCGGGTTGCTCACCCTCGCCTCCGCCCAGGCGGTCGCCGCGCCTCCCGAGGCAGGCGCCGCGAAGTCCGTCGCCGAGGCCTCGAAGCGCGTGGAGAGCGCTCGCGCCACCCTCACGACGGCCGTCCAGCGCATCGAGAAGGAGCCGCCCAGCAACACCGACCTCGACGCCGCCCTCGCCGCGGTGGAGGCGCTGAAGAGCGCGCTCGATTCGGGCGTGAGCTTCGAGACGGAGGACCTCGACTACGCCAAGACCGTGCTCGCCGCGCGCAAGCAACTGCGCACGCAGCGCGAGTACGTCGAGGAGCGCCGGGCCAAGGTCCACATCCACGACTTCCGCCGGCGCATCGACGGCGCGCTCGCGGGCCTGAACGAGCGCATGGCGAAGGTCGCGGACAAGGACCTCGACCCCAAGGCCATGGACGAGAGCCGGGCGGCGGTCGACGCGGTCAAGAAGCTGGCGGAGGAGGGCCGGCCCTTCGCGAGCCAGGATCCGAAGTTCGCCGCGTACCTCACCGAGGTCGACGCCACGCTCACCCGCCACGGGAAGACGCTCGACGACCGGTGGCTGCAGCAGTCGGCCCAGAAGCAGCGGGGGCTGCTGGACGAGCGCCGCAAGGCCCTGTCCACCGCGCTCGCCGAGCTGAACCCGGGGTGGTCCGACGAGAAGTTCGGGGCCGCCGACAAGGCGGTGACGGCGCTGCAGAAGCAGCTCGACGAGGGCAAGCCGCTCGAGGAGCGCGACCGGGCCTACCGCGCGGAGACGGAGAAGGCGCGCGCCGAAATCACCCAGGCCCGGCGCCGGATGGAGGAGCTGGTGGTCCAGGCGGGTGTCTCGCGGGTCAAGGCGGAGATGGGCCCCGCCCACGACGAGCTCGTCGTGGCCGCCAAGGCGCTCCGCGCCAGGAAGCCCACGCCGGAGCAGTTCGCGGAGGCCAAGACGGCCGCGTTCGTCGTCCGGAAGCTGGTCGAGCGGTACGAGCCGCAGGCCGCGCGCAGCCAGCCCATCGGCCAGTACATCGCCGAGGTCAAGAACACGCTCACCGAGGTGGAGGTGGCCCTTCAAGTCAAGGGCCTCGACACGGCTCGCGCCGACGTCACCCAGGCGCTGCGGAACGTCGAGCGACGGTCCGCCACCGCCGAGCAGTTCGAGGAGGCGAAGACGGCGCTCGTCGTCCTGGAGAAGACGCTCGAGACGGTCCAAGCCAAGAACCCCGCCGTCAGCCCGTCCGCCGCCGAGGCGCGACAGTTGCTGAAGGACGGCCGGGCGACGCTGGAGCGCCGCCGCTACGAGGTCGACCTGCAGCAGCAGCGCGCGAAGGTCGACGAGGCGCGCAAGAAGGCCGCGGCCCTGGTCACCCAGGTCCAGCAGGAGAAGCCCTCGGAGGCGCTGCTCCAGGAGGCCGACAACGCCATCCAGCAGATCGGCGCGGTGCTCGAGGCCGGCGCCGCCTTCGTCAAGAAGGACCGGGACTACGCGGTGTACGCCAAGGAGACCAAGGAGCGCATGGCGGAGCTGGGCGACCGCGTCAACCGGCGCAAGGTCGTGCTCGCCGCGGCGGACGCCCGCGTGCAGATCGCCGAGCGGCTCGCCACGACGAAGCAGACGCTCGAGTCCGCGAAGCTCGTCACGGCGACCGACGGCGACGTCGAGACCGCCTCGAAGAGCGTGGACGAGGTCATGAAGCTGTTCGAGACCCGCGCGGAGCTGGAGCGGCAGGACGCGGGCTATGCGGCGTACGCGGAGCGGGCGCGCGCGGAGTGGCTGAAGCAGGTGGAGGCGCTCGAGTTCGCGAAGCAGGCGCGCGCCCTGCGCCGGATGACGGGAGAGGCCCTGACCGCGGCCGGCGCGGCGGCGGAGGCGGCGGCCGCCGCCGGGGACCTGCGCAAGCGCAAGGACCTGTACGCGAGCGCGCTGGAGAAGCTCAAGGCCTGCCAGGACGACGGCGCCCGCATGGTGAAGGAGAACGCCAGCCTCGCCGCCATCGACGTGCTCGTGGCGGGTGCCCCCGCCCGGCCCCAGGAGGTGATGGCCCAGTGCGCCCAGAAGGCGGAGACGCTGCAGGAGCCGCAGAAGCGGGCCGACGTCCAGCTTCGCTTCCAGGACGGCCCGAAGAAGGCCTACGACGCGGCGAAGCCGCTCATCTCCAAGGGGCGCAAGGAGGACGCGCTCACCAAGCTCAACGAGTGCATCGCCGAGGGCCGCATCCTCGAGAACCGCTACCCCGACTTCAAGGACCAGAAGTTCGACGTCGAGGGGACCCGCATGAGCGTGCTCGACCTCATCCAGCTCTGCGTGAAGGAGCGCAAGCCGCTGCAGTCGTCCCCCTGAGGTCCCTCGACTCCGCGCGGACCTGCTCCACCCTCATGGAACTCTGACCGCCCAGGCGGACTTCGCGAGGCCCGTCCCCCGCCGTGACCTTTCCGTCACCTGGGGACGGCGCCCTCGTGGCGGGAAACGGCAGCGCCACCGCCGTTCCTGAGAACATGCTTTCGATGTAATACGAGACTTCACCGTCAGCGCTCACGCTCCCCCAGTGTCCGCGTGAGCCTGTCCAACCGGGAGAAGTCACGATGACGTCACAGCCCAGAACAGGTGTACGAGCGGGGTGTCCCCAACCGCGCTTCGTCGTGTGCGCGATGCTCTCCGTCGTCGTGGGCTGCTCGGGGGGGGCGCCCCCGCAGCCCCCGGAGCTGGAGGCGGAGCGCGCGGGCGCGGTCATCCAGGACGCCAACTTCGCGGACTCCGTCTTCGTCAGCGGCCTCCAGGGCCCGACGACCATGACCTTCGCGCCCGACGGGCGTTTGTTCATCTCCGAGAAGAACGGCGCGCTGCGCGTCGTCGCGAACGGCCAGCTCCTGTCGACGCCGTTCGTGACGCTCACCGTGGACAACGGCAACGAGCGCGGGCTGATGGGCGTCGCGTTCGACCCCAACTTCGCCAGCAACCAATACCTGTATGTCTATTACACGTCGACCGACGGCAGCATCCACAACCGGCTCAGCCGCTTCACCGCCAACGGCAACGTGGCCGTCGCCGGAAGTGAGCTGGTGCTCGCCGACTTCCCGACGCTCGACGCCGCCAACCACAACGGTGGGGCGGTGCGCTTCGGGCTCGACGGCAAGCTCTATGTCTCGGTGGGGGAGAACGCGGTCTCCTCCAACTCGCAGAGCCTGAGCACGCCGCTCGGCAAGATGCTGCGCTTCAACCCGGACGGCAGCATCCCCACGGACAATCCGTTCTACGCGACCGCCACCGGGCTCGCCAAGGCGACCTGGGCGATGGGGCTGCGCAACCCCTTCACCTTCGACATCCAGCCCGGCACGGGGACGATGTTCATCAACGACGTGGGTGAAGGCGGCTGGGAGGAGATCAACCGCGGACAGGCGGGGGCCAACTACGGCTGGCCGATGACGGAGGGCTATTTCACGAACCGCCCGGGGCTGACGCAGCCGTTCTTCGCCTATCCCCATGGCTCCGGCACGGCCGCGGGCAACTGCATCGCCGGCGGCACGTTCTACAACCCGCCGATTCCGGCGTTTCCCGGCGCCTACGTCGGGCAGTACTTCTTCGCGGACTACACCAACGATTGGATCGCCCGCATCGACCCGGACTCCGGCGCGCGCTCGCTGTTCGCGACGGCCGTCGCGGGGCCCGTGGACCTCGACGTGGGGCCGGACGGGGCCCTCTACTATCTGGCGCGTGGCACGGGCCAGGTGGGTCGCATCGCCTACACGGCCTCGCTGCCTCCGAGCATCTCCCAGCAGCCCGCGAACACCCTGGTCTCCGTGGGGACTCCGGCGACCTTCACGGTGTCTGCGAGCGGCGAGCCCCCGCTCACGTACCGGTGGCAACGCAACGGCGTGGACATCGCCGGCGCGACCGCGTCCACCTATGTGCTGAACGCCGCGCAGCTCGCAGACAGCGGCGTGCGCTTCCGCGTGGTCGTGAGCAACGGGATTGGCTCGGTCACCAGCGCGGAGGCGGTGCTGACGGTGACGTCCAACAAGCCCCCGGTGGCCACGATTTCGACGCCGGCCGTGGGCGCGACCTACACCGCGGCCACCGAGCTGCTGTTCTCCGGCTCGGCCAGCGACCAGGAGGATGGCGCGCTCCCCCCGAGCGCGATGACCTGGAGCATCGTCTTCCACCACGACACGCACACGCACCCGGCGATGCCCGACACGTCCGGCATCGCCAGCGGGAGCTGGCCCATCCCGAACATCGGCGAGAGCTCGGCCAACGTCTGGTATCGCGTCTACCTCACGGTGCGCGACTCGGTCGGCCTCACCCACACGACGTCCCGCGACGTCTTCCCGGTCACCGTCCCCCTCACGGTGACCAGCGTGCCGGGTGGACTGCAGGTGCTGATGGACGGGCGACCGTTCCCGGCGCCGCACGAGACGCTGGGCGTCGTGGGCGTCCTCCGTTCGGTGGGCGTCGAATCGCCGCAGTACGCGAACGGGAAGTTCTGGACGTTCTCGTCGTGGTCGGACGGCGGCGCGCAATCGCACGCCTTCACCACGCCCGCCAGCGCGGCCACCTTCACGGCCCAGTTCGTCGAGACCTCGGGAGGGAGCTGCTACCGCATCCAGGCAGAGCGCAGTGACAAGTGGCTCACCGTCGACGTCGCGGGCAAGGTCGTCGCCGGCAGCACGACGCAAGCCGGAGGGCAGGTCTTCCAGCTCGTCCCGACCGGCACCCGGTTCAAGCTCAAGGGTTCGGGTGACGCGTTCCTGGCGGTCGCGGCGAACCAGCTCTCCATGAGCGCCAACTTCTCGAGCGCGGAGACCTTCACGCAGATTCCCTGCGGCTACGGTGGCCGCAACCGGTTCGGCTTCCAGGCCGCGTCCGGGAGCGCGCCGCATTGGAAGGAGACCGCGCTGGGCGAGCCCATCCAGAGCGGCGACGGCGGCAACGGCGGCGCGTGCAACCCGGCCGATGGCGGCGCCTGGGAGGGGTTCTACCTCGAGCCGGCGACCTGCCCGGACGGCTCTTCCGGCCCGGTCTGCGGCAACGGCACCGTCGAGGCCGGCGAGCAGTGCGACGACGGCAACACCCAAGCCGGTGATGGCTGCGACGCGACGTGCCGCGTCGAGAGCGGGGTCAGCGTGGGGTGTTTCGTCATCCAGAGCGAGCGCAGCGACAAGTGGCTCACCGTCGACGGCGCGGGCAAGGTGGCCGCCCTCGGCACGGCGCAGGCGGGGAGCGAGGTCTTCGAGCTCTTCACCAGCGGCACGAGCTACAAGCTCAAGGGCGCGGGCGGTGCCTATCTGGCGGTGGTCACCGACCAGCTCACCCTGAACGCCACGCTCGCCACGGCGGAGCCGTTCACACGCCATGACTGCGGTGTCTTCGGGGGCCGCAACCGCTATGGCTTCGCGTCGTCGACGGGGACCGCGCGCAACTGGAAGGAGACCACCACGGGCGCGCCCATCCAGAGCGGGAACGGAGGCAACGGCGGCGTCTGCAATCCCACCGACGGTGGCTCCTGGGAGGCCTTCTACCTCGACCCCGTGAGCTGTCCGGTGACGGCGCGCTGAAGAGACCGGAGCCTGTCTCCTCCGACCGGTGGAGAGCGCCTCGCGGGACCCGCGAGGCGCCTCCCTATCCCCGGTGTCCTTGACAGCGTGAGACACGCAAGCTCCAGTGACCTCATGCACTTGTCACCGCTGACCCCCGCGCCCGAGAGGCTGCCCGCCGGGGCGCCACCACCGTGGCCTGCCCCCGCGCTGCTGAAGCCGCCGCCCGCCCCCAAATCCCACAGACTGGGGCTCATCCTGACGGGGTTGGTGATCGCGGCGGGCCCGCTCATCGCGGGCGTCGCCATCTGGATCGGCACGAGGGGGGGCGAGTCCATCGGTGGCGCCGTGATGACGTTGCTCTCGGCGGGTTTCCTGGTGGGCATGGTGGTCTACGCACAGCGGCAGCAGAGCACGCTGCCGGCCCGACAGGGCGAACACGAGGAACTCCTCGAGCAGCTGACGACCTGTTGGGCACGGGTGCTGGACTGCGCCATCGTCGGCTCCGAAAGCGCTTCGGAGGGGGGAATCACCCACTACGTGCTCGACCTCGAGCTCCAGCCCTGGTGCGACGAGTTCGCGCTCACCGCGGGGCACGCGCCGGACACGTCTCAGCACTGGCGCGTGAAGTGGCGGATCCCCGCCGCGGTGGCCGCGAGCGTCGTACCGGGGACCTGGTTCGCCGTCGCCTATGACACGCGAGCCCCGGAGCGCGGTGAGACGCAGTTCATGCAGTTCCTGGTGAGCATGCCGGGCGCGGCGCTTCCCCTGGAGTGAGCGCGGCGACCTCGGGACTCGGCGGCTCCCGCCCCCCGGCTCAACGCCGGAAGCACACGACGCGCACCTCGAGCCCGCTGGACTCCGCGTCCAGGACCTGGCGCATCAACGCCAGGGCCCGCGCCTCGTCGAACCCACCCGAGCCCGCGCCGATGACGGGGAAGGCCACGGAGCGCACGCCCAGCTCGCGCGCCCGCGTCAGGGCATTGCGGACGGAGTCCTGGATGGACCGCGCCGAGGCCCGCCAGAGCATGTCGATGCCCGCCACGTGGATGATGGCCTTGAAAGGCAGACGCCCGGCGGACGTCACCACCGCCGAGCCCAGCGGCATGGGGCCGGCCTTCGCCACCTCCCGGAAGGGTCCTGTCCCGCCCCTGCGCTTGATGGCCCCGGACACCCCCTGAGGCAACAGCAGCCACCAGGGGATGATGTTCCGGTTCCAGGCGTTGACGATGGCCTCCACGGGCTGGTCGAGCAGGTCGCCTTCGACGACGGAGATGGGCATGTCCCCACTCTACCGCCAGCCCTCCACGGAGCGCCCCGCCTCAGTTCTCGAGGAAGACCGTGTTGGGGCCGGTGGGGGTCCCCGGAAGCTGCGGGAAGGAGAGGTCGTTGAGCTGCTGATAGGTGCCGAACGCCAGGTAGGGGGCGTTGCTGTAGCAGGCCATCCGCGTGGTGTCACAGGTGGCCAGGTTCCCCGCGTCCACGCCGGACCACAGGCTCCGGACCGCCGCGGTCCACGTGTAGATACGCGGCAGCGGGCTGCCCGGCACGATGTACCGGATGATGGACCCCAGGTTGATGAAGGCATACGTATCGACCGGGTTCTTGTAGAGGCACAACTGCCGCCCCAGGCGATTCGGCTGGTCGAAGAGCCACAGGCTCGAGCCGGCACAGCCGTCGTCGATCACCAGGCTCTCCATCATCTGCTGGGGCATGCCGCTCCGCAGGCGCCGGGCATACTCCTCCCGCGCGTCGAACTGCGCCTGACGCTCCTCCGGCGTGATGTAGCGCGTCTCCTGGGTGACGGTGCCATCCGGGAGCTGGCGGAGGATGGTCTGCGAGATGAGCCCCTCCTGCTCCTCGGGTGCCCCTTCCTGCCCCTGCTCCTCGGGCGGCCCTCCGCACCCCATCCACAGACCGACCACACCCGCCAGCATCCACGGCAACGAGCGCTTCATGAAAGCCTCTCTCGACGCGAGTCATACGCGAACAACGGATGGATGAACCGCGAGGATTCTGCGCAATCCCGTCCTTTGATTGCAAACGCCTTGGATTCACATTGGCAACAGCCGCGTCTGGTTCGAATTTTCGGCGGCCATGGGAACGTCCATGCCGCACGGGGGGCCCGGCGCCGAAACGGCCCGCGCCGTGGAGAGGTGTCCGCTAGCGGAGCACTGGCTGGATGACGGCGCCGTCGTCCAGTTCGGCGGGCAGGTCGCTGGCGACGAGCTGTCCGGGCTTCAGGCCGTCCTTCACCTGGGTCCGGGAGCCGTCGCTCGTCCCCACCACGATGGGGACCAGGCGGATCTTGTCGTTCTCGACGACCGCGGCGCGCACCTGTCCCGAGCGGACGATGACGGCCGCGTCCGGCACCGACGGGAACGGCGGCGTGGGGACCTCCAGCTCCACCTGGAGGAAGGTGCCCGGCAGGATTCCCACCTCGCGGTTGTCGAGCCAGATCTCCGTCAGCATCGTGCGGGTGCTGGGCTCCAGTTGCCCCGCGACGCGAGAGACGCGGGCCCCGAGGCGGCGGTTCGGCTGGTCATCCGTCCACACGGTCGCCTTGTCGCCCACGCGAACCGACGCGGCGGCGTTCTGTCCCAGATACACGGTGATGCGCAGCGTGCTCGTGTCCGCCAGGTCGACGATGGGCTGCGCCGCCTGCGTGGAGCCCGTCGCGGCGGGGATGAGCGCCCCGGGGTCCGCGTAGCGCGCCGTCACCAGCCCGGAGAAGGGCGCCTCGATGACCTGGTAGCTGTGGATCTCCCGCGTGCGGCGGAGCGTCTCCAGGGAGGTGCGCAGCTGGGCATCCGCCACCTCCCGGTCCTGGCGCGACATCACCCCCACCTTCGACAGCGCGTTGGCCCGCGCGGCCAGTTGACTGCGCAGCTTGTAGTCCGTCTCGGCCGCGCGCACGTCCTGCTCGGTCTCCGGCGACCAGAGGATGGCGAGCACCTCCCCCTTCTCCACCCGCATCCCCTTGTCGATGTGGATCTCCTGCAGGAAGCCCGGAATCTTCGCGTAGAGGGTGGTGGACAAGAAGGGCCTCGCCTCGCCGGGGAGCGTCACCCTTTGGGAGGCCTTGCCCTCCTCCACCTTCGTCACCAGGACGGTGGGGCCCCGGTCCACCGCGCGCCTGCGCGCGTCGGCCCCCGCCTGGTCCACGCTCCGGCGGTGCAGGGCCAGCAGCACCACGGCGAGCACGGACGCCAGGACGAGACAGACGCCCACGACATGCACCTTGCGGCGGCTCATGACCGGGGCTCCATCTCCTGCTTCAGGCGGACGTCATGGAGGTGCTTCGAGGGCTCCTTCTTGCGCAGCCGCGAATAGACGAGCGGCACGACGAACAGCGTGATGAAGGTGGCGACCAACAACCCGCCGATGACCGCCCGCCCCAGGGGCGCGTTCTGCTCGCCCCCCTCGCCGAGCGCGAGCGCCATGGGGAGCATGCCGAGGATCATCGCGAGCGCCGTCATCAGCACCGGGCGCAGCCGCGTCTGCCCCGCCACCACCGCCGCCTCCTGGGGACCGAGGTTGCGCTCCACGCGCAGGTCGTTGGCGAAGTTCACCAGCAGGTTGGAGTTCGACACGGCGATGCCAATCACCATGATGGAGCCCATCAGCGACTCGACGTTGATGGTGGTGCCCGTGGCCGCCAGCATCCACACCACGCCCATCAGCGCGCCCGGAATCGCGACCATGATGATGAACGGGTCCAGCCAGGACTGGAGGAGCGTCACGAGCAGCAGGTAGACCAGCGCGATGGCGACGACCATCCCGAGCCCCATGACGGAGAAGGAGTGGAACATCGCCTGGCTCTGCCCACGCAGCGTGATGCTGGCGCCGGGCGGGAGCACCTTGCGCGCCTCCGCGATGACGCGCTCGACGTCCCTCGCGACGTTGCCCAGGTCCCGTCCCTCGACGGTGGCCAGGACGTCGACGAGCGGGCGCGTCGTATACTGGTCGAGGCGCGCGGCGTTGGTCGTCAGCCGCGTGGTCGCGATGGACCCGAGCGTCGGCGCGATGCCCGCGGTGGACAGGACGTTCGCGTAGCTCCCCGAATTCGACGTCATGTTCGTCGTGGAGGCCGCCGTCTTCGGGTTCAGCGGCGTGGCCGCCACGCCATCGACGTCCCGGATGGCCAGCACGGGCGTCTGCACCACCACCTGGTAGTTCACGTTGTTCTTCGGGTCGACGAAGAAGTTGGGGTTGGCCAGGCTGGTCCCCGTCAACGAGGTGAGCAGGCTCGACGCGGCGTCCTGGATGCTCAGCCCCACCTGCATCGCCCGGGCCCGGTCCACGTCGACGGCGATCGCCGGGTGCTCCAGCACCTGGGGGATGCGGACGTCCTCGATGCCGGGGATGAGGCGAATCTCATCGAGCATCTTCCGGGCGATGGCATACAGGGGCTCCACCTTCGGCCCCTGGAGCTGCACGTCGATGATGGCCGCGGAGCCGAAGTTGAGGGCCTGGGTGACGACGTCGCCGGACAGGAAGTAGAGGACGGTGCCAGGGAACCGGGGCGCCACCTCCTCGCGGATGCGCTTGCGGTAGAGGGCGCTCGGCTGGTGGTCCGGCTTGAGCTGGATGAGGATGTCCGCGTCCTGCTCGCCGATGTTGTCGCTCTGCACGTACGCGAGGTTGATGGGGATGGGGACGCCGATGTTGTCGTTGATGGTCTCCAGCTCCTCGGCGGGGATGACCTTGCGGATCTCCCGCTCCAGCTCGGCGACCATGCGCTCGGTGTCCTCGATGCGGCTGCCGATGGGCGCTCGGAAGTGGAGCTTGAGCTGGCCGGTGTCCACCGTGGGGAAGAAGTCGAGCCCCACCAGCGTGGCCAGCGCCCCCGACGCCAGGCACAGGAGCAGGAACGCCACCAGGACGAACACCGGCATGCCGAGCACCGTCCGCAGCAGCGACGCGTAGCCGTTCTCCAGGCGCTCGAAGTTGCGGGTGCGCCAGGCGTTGAAGCGCTGCCACCGGGTGTGGGCCTTCGTCGGGTCCCATTCGCCCGTCTCCGGGGGCTCCTTTCCCAGCAACAGGTGGGACATGGAGGGGACGAGCGTGCGGGAGAGCAGGTAGGACGCCACCATCGCGAAGACGACGGAGAGGGCGAGCGGCACGAAGAGGAAGCGCGCCGGCCCCGTCAGGCCGACGACGGGACAGAAGACGATGCAGATGGTCAACGTGGTGGCCAGGGCCGGCATCGCGACCTGGCGGGCGCTGTTGAGCACCGCCACCGCCAGCCGGGGCTCGTGGACGCGGTTGCGGTTGATGTTCTCGATCTCCACCGTCGCGTCGTCGACGAGCATGCCGATCGCCAGGGACAGCCCGCCCAGCGTCATCAGGTTGAGCGTCTGGCCGGTGAGGAACAGGCCGATGATGCCGCAGAGGATGGACAGGGGGATGGACGTGCAGACGATGAGCACGCTCCGCCACGAGCCGAGGAAGCCCAGCGTCATCAGCGCGACGAGCAGCGCCGCCGTGGCGCCCTCCCGGACCACGCCCCACACGGCCGCCCGGACGAAGACGGACTGGTCGAAGTCCAGGCGGATCTCCATCCCCTGGGGCGCGGCGGCCTTGAGCGCCGGAATCATCTCCTTCACGGAGTCGACGACCACCAGGGTGGACGCGGTGCTCTTCTTCAGGATGGCCAGGTAGGTGGCGCGCCGTCCGTTGACCCGGACGACGTTCTCCTGGACGGCGTAGCCCGAGTGCGCGAGCGCGACGTCGCCCAGATAGACGATGGCCCCGTTGACCTGCTTGATGGGGATCCGGTTGAAGTCGGCGTAGTCGGACGGGCTGGAGTTGAGCAGCACGTCGATCTGCCGGTGGCCGATGCGGGCCGACCCCGCCGGCAGGATGACGTTCGAGACCAGCAGGGCGTTGACCACGTCCTGCGGCGACAGGTGCTTGGTGGCGAGCTTCACCGGGTCGATGTCGATGTTCACCTGGCGCAGGGCGCCGCCATAGGGCGGCGGCACCTGGAGGCCGGGGATGGTGAACAGCCGCAGGCGCAGGAAGTTCTGCGTGTAGTCGAAGACCTCCAGCTCCGACTGGGCGGCGCTGGAGAGCGTGAGCTGCGCGACGGGGATGTTGGACGCGTTGAACTGGAGGATGTTGGGGGTGGTGATGCCGGGGGGCATGAACCGCAACTGCTGCTGCGTCTGGGCGGTGATCTGCGCGATCGCCGCGTTCACGTCCACGTCCCGCGTGAAGTAGAGCTTGATGATGCCGATGCCGAGGATGGACTCGGCCTCCATGTGCTCGATGCCGTCCACCGTCGTGGAGTAGCCACGCTGCGCGACGAGCAGCACGCGGTTCTGCATGTCGGACGCGGTGAGCCCCGGGTAGTTGAAGACGACGATGACCACCGGGATGTCGATGGGCGGCAGGATGTCCGTGAGCATGCTGCGCACGGACAGGACGCCCAGCAGCACGATGACGATGCAGAACGCCGCCACCGAGTACGACCGCCGGAGCGCGAGGAGGACCAGCCACATGCACCGCCTCCTAGGGCGCCAGCTCCGCGGGAGGGAAATGCCCCGTGGCGATGAGCAGGTCCAGTTGGGCCTGCCGCGCGTCGTTCTCCGCGAGCGCCGCGGAGATCTCCGCGTTGCGCGACGCGAGCTGCGCGTCGATGACCTGGATGTCGTTCGACAGGCCGCTGCGGTAGCTCACCGTCGTCAGGTGGAGGACCTCGCTGGAGAGGCGCGCGGCCTCTCGCGCCAGCCCCACCGCGGCGCGGGCCCGCTCCAGCTCCGCGAGCGCGGTGCGGACCTCCGAGCGGACCTGCCTCAGCGTGGCGTCGAGCTGGATTCCCGCCTCGCCCTCCAACGCCCGTCGCTCCCGGACCAGGCCGAAGCGCAACCCTCCGTCGTAGACGGGGAAGCCCACGTTCAGCATCAACTGCCAGCTCTCCGTGGGGAGGCTCTGGGTGGGCGGCGTCTGGTAGATGAGCTCGAAGCTGGCGGACGCCGACGGCATGAAGTCGGCCCAGGACTCCCGGTACACCTTCTCGGCGACGGACAGGCGCTCGCGCGCCAGGCGCAGGTCGCTGCGCAGCCGGTCCGCGTCCTCCAACGCCGTCTTCATGTCCCCTGGCACCCCCGGGAGCTCGACCTCCATCACGGCGTCGACGGGCGCGCTCTCCCCCAGGAGGACGCCGAGCTGCTCCTGCAGCCGCACCAGGAGGAAGCGGGTGCGCTCGAGGTCGGCGCGGTCGCTGTAGTAGAGGGCGGAGGCGCGCTGGAAATCGACCAGCGTCCCATTGCCGGCGTCGAGGCGGGTGCGGGTGTACTCCACGTGCGCGGCGGCGTTCTGGACGGCGTTCTCGTCGGCCTGCACGAGCTTCCGCTGCACGGCCACGGACAGGTAGACCTGCCCCACGGTGACGGCGAGCTGCCGGCGCACGTCCCGGGCCGACAGCCGGGCGACCTTCACGTTCTCGCGGGCCTGGGACCACTGGACCCAGCGCCTGGGGTCCAGCGGGAGCGCCAGGGTCCCCGAGGCGTTGAAGCCGATCCGGGGCAGGATGACGGAGGGCGGGGCGCTGGTGGTGAGGCGGGCCGTGTTGAGCTGGGTGTACGCGGTGGTCGCGGTGGCGGTGGGCAGGGACCCGGCGCGCACCTGCTCGACGATGGCGCGGGCGCGAGCAATCTCCTCGGAGGCGATCAGCGCGTCGGGGTTGCGCGTGAAGGCCCGGCGCATCGCCTCGGGGAAGGACAGGCGGAGGGGCTCGTCGGAGGGCTCGGGGAGCCCGCGAGCGGGCGCGAGCAGCGCGAGGACCGCACCGAAAGCCGCGATGTGCCAGTGCTGGCTCGCTCCGCCCCCTGACCCGCGCATCTGCGCACGCCGCTCCCGCCCGCTGGCGCTCCCTTGACGGAGCCACCCGCGCCACATCGCCCGAATGACCGCATGAACCCGCGCCGCCTGGGGCTTCGCCCGGTACAGGGTCAGCAGGAGGCCGCGGACATGTTAGTCCCGCCCACGGGGGCGACAATCGACCCGCGCGGGCTGGAGAGTGTCCGCGAGGCCGCAGAGAAGACTCGGGCCATCCCCTCGCCGTCGAACGCGGGGATGGCCCGGAGAAGCGCCATGGCTCAGAAGAGGTTGGCGATGTCCTTCACCGGCTGCGGGGCGGCTTCGGTGGCGCCCAGCGCGCCCATGGCGCCGCCGAAGAGCAGCGAGGCCGGGTTGGGGCGACCGCTCGTGATGGCGCCGACGACGCCCTCCGCCGCGCCCTTCAGGGTCTTGAGGTAGCCGGTCGCCGCGCCCTCGAGGACGCCCTTGAGGCCCCCCTCCGAGTTGCCGATGCCCGTCAGGACGTTGCTGACGGCCGGCACGAACCACAGGTGCTTGCCCGCCTCACCCGCGAACCACTGGAAGTTGTCCTTGTTGCTCCCGTCCGCCTTGACGTGGGTGTCCTTCGTGGTGGGCAACTGGTGCGAGCCCAGGAAGGAGTAGCCCTGCTCGGCGAAGTCCTTGACCATGCCGGCCTCGGTGCCGTGCCGCGCGTCCCCGCTCTTGGTGATTCCCTCGATGTTGCCGTCGCCCTGGCCGTTCTGGACCTTGTTCGAGCGGTCCCCGCCAGTGGAGGCCTTGGCGCTGTCGATGAACTCCAGCACCTTGGCCAGCCGGTAGACGGCGTCCGGGTTCTGCTTCGCGTCCTTCAGGTCGAGCTTGGGGTCGATGCCCGTCTGCTTGCAAAGCTGGTCGAACTTGATGTCCTTCTGGCGCCCCAGGTTCTTCAGCACGGGGCTGTCGTCGACGATCTGCGCCGCCGAGCGCTTGTCACCCGCGGGCCGCTTGTCGTTGGCGCTCGGGATGCCGGAACCGGAGGCCTGCGCGGGCTGCGCGAGCTGCCCGGGCTGGGCGGACTGCGCGGCGGGCGTCAGGTTCTGGAGCTCCGGCGGGAGGCCGCGCGGCGCGAAGGTGTTGACCAGCTCGCCGGCGGTCCCCATCACCCCCAGCGCGTTCTCCAGCCGGGACGAGGTGCTGGACTGCCGGCGGTTGGCGCCGCTCGCGTCGAACGCATCCGCCGGCTTGCCCCCGCGCGAGGGCCCAGGCTGGACGCCCTGCGAGGCTCGACCGCCCACGTCCTGGACAGGCCCCGCCGAGAGCGGCTGCTTCGGGTTGGCGGACGTGGTGGACTGCGCGGTGCCCGAACGCATCATGGGGTTGGAGCGGGCCGTGGCCTTGGCGTTGATCATGGGGATCACCTGGTTCTAGACAGCGGTGGAGGACTGCTGCGGCGAGACCATCCCGCCCGTGTCCACCCTCCACTGCAGCGCACATGCCATCCCCGGCGGCCACGCAACCCCTGGATTTCCCAGGGAGGAAGTGGAGAGGGCGCCCCCCATCAGGCGCCCCGCCGATGACCGCAGTCATCAGGGAGGATGGCATCAGTCATCAGCCCGCGGCCCTCGCCGGGCGGGCCGCCGCGTCCCTGGCGCGGCCGCCCCCGGGTGAACGCGGGCGGCTACTCCAGCGTCATGTACTCGGGCTGGAACACCGACCGGCTCCTCAACGGCGAGGGGCCACCGCTGTTCACGCAATAGCCCGTGGGGTTGTCGCAGCCGCCCTCCGGGTTGCCCCAGTACGCCGTGAGGTTCATCCAGGACAGCGAGCCCGTGTAGCTCCCCGCCGGCTGCCAGGGGATGGACACGAGGTGGTTCCACGTGTCCCACGCGAGTCCGGCCCCGGTGTCGTCGGCCAGGAAGTCCCCGTTGAAGATGGTCTCGTAGATGTGGCGGGCCGCGTCCGGGTAGAGCCCGTGGGAGCCCTGGGCGGAGAACACCTCGGGGTGCCACCCCGCGAGGAGGAGCGCCTTGTCCCCGAAGGCGAAGGCCTGCCCGTTCGCGTGCTGGCTCAAGTAGACCTGCGCGGGGCGTCCGTCGACGAAGCGCACCGTGAGGTGCTCCCAATCCCCCACGTGGTTGCCGAAGGTGGAGTAGCCCCCCACGCAGCCCCAGGGGGAATACCAGCCGATGCACACCCGCTTCCCGTTGTTGTAGGGATAGAAGGTCCAGTACAGCACGTCGGTCACGTTCGTCGGCTGCCCGCCCTGGGTGCGCGGGATGATCGACGCGTAGACGGGGACGGACGTCTGGTTGGGGCGCTGGCCATCCAGGAACTGGGGATCCGTGCAGGAGTCACAGCCCAGCGGCTGGTTCGTCACCAGGTGCCCGTTCTCCTCGTGGACGTTGGCCAGGTGGAACTCGGTGGAGGACGGGAAGTAGGCCTCGTCCGGGTGCAGCCACACGCGGGGCGCGAACGCCGCCACCGTCCACGCCTCCACCGGCCCGCCCCGTAGCTCCGCGTTGGAGGTGGTGCTCTTGTTGAGCACCCAGTAGCGGCTTCCGCCGGTATCGCCGTGGCTGGGGCGGGAGACGAAGGTGGAGGCCGGCAGGCCCCGGTGGTCGCGGGCCACGGCCTGCCATACCCCGATGTCATCGTTCGCGCCGGAGCCACTGTCGTCCCAGACCCAGGCGGGATTGGCGGGGAGGACATACTCACTCCTCACGCAGCGGATGAGGTCCGTGGACGGCTTGGAGTAGCCCAGCACCGCGACGTGCCCCAGGCAGGTGTAGCCCGAGGGGGCGACCGGCTCCCAGAACGAGACGTCGTGCGTCCCCCCCGAGCCGGTGTCGCGCCAGGTGCGGAGGTAGTCGGTCGGCCGCGCCAGCAGGTCGCCCTCCCCTCGCACCAGGAACGTCGTCACCGGAGCCTGCCCTCGGTTGGGCATCGCGACGTCCCCCAGGGAGAAGAACCCCGGCGACTGGGAGAGGTCGGGACGCCAGACGGAGACGTCGTTCGTCGCCCCCGTGCCATGGTCGTCGTAGATCCACGAGAACCGGCTCGTGGGCTTGACCTCCAACGCGCGCGGCGGACGCAGCATGGCCCCGTCCGCGTTCAGGGTGAACTCCGCGCTCTGCCCCGACACCGCGGTCGCCGCGACCAGCTTGTAGCTGCCCGGTGACAGCGCGACGGACAGCCGCGCGTTCGTGCCTCCGGCGCCGTTGTCGTCCTGCGCGAGCACCGTGCCGTTCGCATCCAGCAGGTACAACCACGCATCCGCGGAGGACGTCAGCGTGAAGGTCATCGGCTGAGCGGCGGACGAAACGTCCAGCAGGAACTGCCTGTTGTTCGGGCTGGAGGTGCTCTGGCCACCCGACCCCATCCAGGCGCCATAGAGGGTGTTGGCCCGGGCGGGGTTCACGACGGACGACGTCACGGCGAGCACGAGAAGGAATTTCCGGAGAGTCAAGAATGCCTCTTTGAACGAGGAACTCATGAGCCTACCCCGCTCCGTGGTGCGCGATGGGCATGACCTCGAGGGGACACGGGAGCCACCGTGATTCGTGGCGGGAAGCAGGTCGGTGGAGGACCAGGCTGTCTTCGAAGCGGCTCCCGCCGGCGTGAGTGCCGCCCGTGGGGCAGGTGGAGCCAGGGTTGCCGCCATGGAACAACCCCTGGCACTGGCTGCACCACCGCCAGCCGGACCCGGGAAGCAGCGGTCTCGCGCTCCCGAGGACACGTCCTCCTCGCGGTGACGAGCGGCGTGCAGGCCCCCTCCCGAGCCGCTCCGACCGCTGTCCCGGCGTCACGTCGTCGCGACCAGGAACTCCTCGGAGTCCTTCGGCGGGCGGAGCCCATCGCTCCTCCCGGCGAAGTAGCGCTCGGCGAGGGCCTCCGCGGAGACGTGCCAGGCGTCTCGGAAGTGGGCTTCGCGGGCCAGCGCGAGCAGCTCCTCCGGCCTGAAGAAGCTGATGAAGGGCGTTCCGTTCGCGCGCGCGCCATCCGCCGCGCGTTGGACGCCCGGGCGGATTCCGGGGTCGGTGAGGGCGAGCGGCCACATGAACGTCATCGCGAGCGTCGAGCCGCGCGCGAGCGTCGCGACCTGACGGAGCGTGGCGGAGATCGTCTCCTTCGTCAGGTACATGCTGACGCCCGCGGAGGCCACGACCGCTGGCCGCGAGGCATCGAAGCCCGCGTCCACCAGTCGCACCCACCAGGCCTCTCCCGCCTCGAAGTCGACCGGCACGAGCTTCAAGTTCGGCGGGACCCCGAAGCCGAGTTCGAGCAATCGCCTCCGCTTCCACTCCTGGGGACCGGGTCGGTCGACCTCGAAGATGCGCAGGCCGGAGGCGAGGGCCGGCTTTCGCTGAGCGAACGTGTCCAGCCCCGCGCCCAGGATGACGTATTGCGCGACACCGCGAGCCGCCTGGTCCACGACCAGGTCTTCGATGAAGCGCGCGCGCGCCACGATGGAAGCCCGGAAGGGCCGCGTGAACGGGCTCATGTCCGGCCGCTCGCGCCACCCCTCCCCCGGCGACACGAGCGCGAGGCCGACCTCGTCCTCGAGCACGTGCGGCGGCGGGTCAGCCTGGACGTGCAGGGCCCGCCACAGCGCCACACGCACCGCCGTGTCCTCTGCCTCGACCTTCGACCGCTCAACCATGGCGTTCGCGCTCCCTGTTCACCGTGGCGATGCTAGTGCGCGTCCGCCAGGCAGGCGACGACCCACCGGTCCGGACCCCAGGGGTTCCCGCATGTCCCACCCGGCGGTGATGTGTGGTGGCGGGGACACCCGCACGGGTCCATTGGTCGGTCAGGACGCAGCTTGCGTCGGGTTGGGACGCAGCCGCGCCACCGGACGGCGCATCTCCCGGAGCCTGGACATGGCACATCCGTTGCTCTCGGGGGGTGCCCACACACGAAGAGGCACGGATGATCTTCTTCATCGTTCCCCGGTTCGAAGCGGAGGGCATCCCCCGCCCGCTGGAGCCCATCTCCTTCATCGACCCTCGCACCGAACCCCTGGAGGGGGCGACGCCGGAGGACCTGTGCTTCGTCGCCTGGATGGAGGTCTACCCGACCCTCCGGGAGATGCTGGAGCACATCCTCGCGGCGGCGCTCGAGGACCCGGTCTGCCTGGGGATGCTGGGCACGTTGGAGCAGGAAGGTGGACTGGCGCTGCTGCGTCCGGGGTTCCTGGGTTCACGCAACCATCTGCGGCGCACGGCGGCCCTGTTCTGGGAGGTGCTCGCGGACTGGTCCGACCCTCGCGTGGGCAATCCGCAATCCCCCACGCCCGCGCCCCAGGACCCCCAGAAGCTGGTGGGCATGTGGCGGGAGTTCTTCAACCTCAAGGAGGAGTCCGTCAAGGCGATGGGGCAGTACCTCAAGGACCAGCGGGGCGTGTACCGCCACTCGGCCGCCCCACGCGCCCAGGTGCGGGCGTTCCACAACATCATCGACCTGGCGCGCGCCATCCTCGGAGAGGTCACCACCCAGCCGGTGAAGCGGCTGGACAAGCTGCTCGCGCTCAAGCTGAGCCAGAGCCGCAAGCTGGCGGAGCGCCAACGCGTGCTCATCTCCCTCTACTGGATGCGCAAGGGCGCCGCGCTCCTGAAGAAGGTGGACGAGGGCAAGGCCACGATGCTGGGGACGCAGTACCTGCGGTACTACTTCGGCACCCAGCTCTCCAAGCTCGTGGATGGCGACCCGAAGCGGGTGAGAGCGCTGCTCGAGGCCCTCATCGACATCGCGCTCGGAAAATCTCCGGCCTCCTCCGAGGACGAGGCGCTGCGCCGGTGCCTGGACATCTTCCGGAGGCTCCCGCCGACCGTGCGCTGCACCATGTTGTTCAACGACCTGCGCAAGTGGATGGAGAGCAAGGAGGAGCAGACCTTCGTGCGCGCCAGCCTCGTGCTCGGCGGCCCGCTGACGCCCAACAGCCAGGGCTTCCCCCACCTGTGGCCGCTCGACTACCGGGCGATGGACCCGGGTGGCAATCCGCCCGTCTATCCCGTGAACAAATCCACCTTCCTGCGCGCCTGGAATCCGGATGAGCGGGCGCCGTACGCCATGGCCTACCGGATGAACCTCTGCCCCATGTGGGCGGGGCCGTCCGGGCACACGGTCAACGCGCTCATCCACTGGACGGACTCGCTGGGCGACGACGCTCCCGCCGACACGGCGACGGTGGTGGCCTGCAGCCTGTTCCTGTTCTGGCGGCTCTATTACGACAAGCGCGTCAGCGCGGCCCATACCCTCACCGAGACGTTCGAGGCCACCATCGTCGCGGCGCTCGACAAGGAGGAGCGCAAGCGCCTCAAGGAGGGCTTCGTCGTCGAGCCCGCGCCTCCACAGCGCCGGCCAGGCCGCTCCAGCGGCTCGGACGGAGACGAGCTCTCCGGGGTGTCCCTTCGGGGCTCGGACGGCCCTTCGTCCCAGGGAATCGTCCTCCCCGACTTCGATGACGCCTATGACCTGGTCCGCGCCTGCGCGCTGACCTCGGGGAGCGCGAAGGGGGCCATCCATCCCATCGGGCTGGTCCGGACGCTCTTCCGCGCGCTCTGGCGAAGCTCCGCCTTCGCCGCCTACGACGACCTGAGGTTCCAGGTCGACGAGGAGCGCGAGCGACTGACGCGCGCGGGCTACGTGCTCCAGCAATGGTCCCACGACGGCTCCACGGAGAGCGGCATCGCGGTCAAGAGCTACGAGCCCTCCGACGACGAGGACCTGCGGCCCGTCCCCCTCGAGATGATGACCCTCGCGATGGAGCAGTTCGGCGAGGTCTTCGCGGGGATCCGGGACGAGGAGGATCGACTCGGGCCCGGGAAGTCGACCTGGCACCACCGCGCCGCCCTCCTGGAGGTCGTCCCCGAGCTCCCGACGATGCGGGACATCAACCGGGGGAACAGGCTGATTCAGCTCGGACACCAGCTCGACCAGTTCGCGCTCCTGATCCCCCCGCTCCTCACGGATGTGCAGGGAGCCTTCTTCTCCTGGAACCGGGGCGCGCTCAACGCGTACGTGCCCCAGGGCATGGAGGAGCTCGTCGCGCGGCTCATCGCCCAGACCGGGCAGTGCCGCAACCTGGTGCGCACCGCCACCCTGGAGCGCGCCGCGCGGGCCATCGACCAACTGGAGCAGAGCCTCGCCGCCGTGACGGCGCCCCTCTGGCGGAAGATCCGGAGCCCGCTTCGCGAGAACGTCCCCCAGGCGACCCGGAAGCGGATGCTCGCCCATGTGAAAGGGCTCGACGGGGCCTGGGCGCCCATCCGGACGCTGCTGCCGACACCGCCGAGGGCACGCGCGCTGCCCTTGCCCATGGCGTCCTCCGTGAAGCGGGCCCGGACCCGAGGCCTCGCGCTGGTGCTCGACCTGGAGGGGCTGTTCGACTACCTGCTGAAGGACCTCAAGGGCAAGCGCGTGGGCACGTTCTTCTCCGAGGAACGGCGGGCCGAAATCCGGGAGATATGGCGCAACCTCAAGGAGGACGCCGCCTACCTGCAGAACATCACGCAGCCCTTCCATCAGGGCGGCATCCGGATGGAGCTGACGGACGAGGCCTACGAGCTCGCCGTACGCCAGCTCGCGCGTGCGCTGCTGGCGGGACTCACGACCATCCGGGAGATCCTCCGCGCGGTGTACTCCGAAATCCCTTACGAGAAGGAGGCGCGCAAGGAGATCGAACGCTACGTCAACCTGCTGGCGGGAAAGCTGGCCAAGGCCAAGGACGTGGGAGGGGACCTCCAGCCGCCCTCCATCGACGTCCCCGACCAGCGCATGGTGCCGCCACGCGCCCTCACCCACGGCCCGCTGACACCGCAGCCGCTCCCGAGCCTGAAGGGTTCGAGCAAGCCTTCCCCCGTGAAGAAGGAGAAGGTGTCGAAGGAGCCGCCCCCCTCCTCCTCCCTGCGGCCCCTGCGCGCCCTCGCGGATGACGAGGACGACGACACCCATTGGTACTCCGGGGACAAGATTCGCCTCCTCTTGCGGCTCTACTTGCGCACGCAGCGCCACCGGGTCGAAATCCTGGAGGGCATCAATGCCCACCAGCACGGAGGACTGACGCTGGAGGACAACCTCCATGAAGCCACCGTGCGAATCCTCGGCACCGCGGTGGAGACACTCCTGCTGCCCGTGCATGTCGGCGGAAACCACTGGACGGCGCTGTCCATCCACTTCGACCTGACGCAGGTCGCGCCCTACGTGTCACCGACGATTGTCTACGCAGACCCGCAGGGCACGCGGGACATGCCCACCACGCTGCGCAACACGCTCTCCACGGAGTTCCCCCAGGCCACGTTCCGCCCCCGCTCGACACGCGTCTACCAACCCAGGGGCGACGGCCACAACTGCGGTCCCTGGACGGTCGCCTTGCTGGAGCACCTCGCGACGAACCAGGGCGTGCTGCCGGCGGTGAGCGACATCGACATCCAGCAGCGCCGTCGGGCTGACACCCGCCACGTCCTGGGCTCGCTCTAGCAGGGGTTCGCGGCCCCGTCGCACCGCGTCCGCGAGTTCAGGGTCTTCTCCGGGGCGGCGCCCACCGCCTACGAGCCCCGGGCGGAGGAGGCTCGCCACCCCGTGCCGCTCGACACGCGGCAATTTTCCTCGAGACAGCGCGGCGCCTGCACGGCACCGTGCGCCCATGACTTCCAGCCAGGGGTACCCGTCGTGAAGGTCCTGCGCATCGTCGCCAATGTCGGCACGCCAGCGCCCGATGAAGCCAGACGCTTCTACCGGGACGTCCTCGGGCTCGACGTGCTGATGGACATGGGGTGGATCCAAACCTACGGCTCGGGAGAGACGATGGCCGTGCAGTTGAGCTTCATGTCGCAGGGGGGGTCGGGCACGCCGGTGCCGGACCTCTCCATCGAGGTCGACGACCTGGACGCGGCCATCGCCCGGGTGAAGAAGGCGGGAATCCCGTTCGAGTACGGACCGACGGACGAGCCGTGGGGCGTGCGGAGATTCTTCGTGCGCGACCCGTTCGGCAAGCGGGTGAACGTGCTGTCGCATCTCCGGTGAGAGGAGCACGCCCGCCCCGGTGGGCAGTCCCACCACGAGACATCGCTGCGCACCGCTCGTCCGCGAGGTGTTGGTGCTAGGGGTTCCGGGTCGAGAACGGCAGATACGCATCGACGTCCCGGGTTGCACGGGACCGGAGCAGGAGCATCGGCATCTCCGGTCCCAGGTCGAAGCGCTCCGCGGCGAAGAAGAAGAGACGGTCCTTCGTCCTCGCCCGGATCTCCGACCAGGGAATGCGCAGCGACGGATGAAAGGCTCGGAACAGCCACATCGGGACGAGGTAGAGCCCGTGCTCATCCACGCCCACATTGAGGCAGGCGCGATAGGACATCACCCCGAGCTGGGCCGACGCGAAGCGCCGCAACGAGCGGGGAGCGGGGCCCGTCGCCCGGTAGCGGCTGGCGAGTCGTATCCAGCCGCCCCCGTGGGCGATGATGTAGCTGACGAACAACCACATCCCGAAGAACAACACGAGAACGCCCCACCCCATCCAGCCGTTCGATGCCACCCGTACGCTCATGGTCCGAGACAGTATCCGACCGCGACGGGCCCTCACACGGGAACGAAGCCCCCAGCCCCTTCAGAACCCGCCGACGACGTTGATCACCTTGCCGTCCCGCGCGACCACGCGAAGGTGGCTGAAGCCCCAGACCCTGCTCGTCTGGACGGCCTTCACGTACAGCACGCCGTCCTGTTTGCTTCCCGAGCATCTCGGCGACGGCGTCATCGGCGCGAGACTGCGTCTTCCCCGAGAAGAAGAAGCCGCCGCGCACGGGCGAGCCCAGCGCCTGGACCACCTGGTGGTGATTCACCACCCGCGCCAGGGCCTCCTCGTGCGGAAACTGGCCCCGGAACCACAGCCCCCGCAGCCACAGCACATCAACGGAAGTCCCACCAACGCCCCGAGCACCCACTTCATCGTCGGCGACCTGTCTGGCCTCCCGGCCCCCCTGGGACTGACAGCACGGCAGGCTTCACGCCAAGTGCATGCCGGCCTGGGCAAAAGCAGACCTGGACCGCCGTGGCGGAGACGCCGGTGTTCGGAACACGCGTGGAGAGGGTCAGGGACGCAGGCGGAAGGGCACCTTGACCACGCGGTAGACGGAGATGGGTCGTCCGTCCAGCATCGCCGGCTGATAGCGCCAGGTGCGCACCGCGCGCAGGGCGGCGGAGGCGAAGGGCTCCTCTCCCCGCATCACCGTGACCTCTCGCACCTCGCCACGCTCCGTGACGACCAGCTTGAGGACGACCAAGCCCTCCCGGCCCGCGGCCCGCGCTTCCTGGGGGAACTCCGGCTGGAGGTTCCCCGCGAGCTCCACGGGGGCCTTCGCGTGCTCCGGCAGTTGGACAGGTCCCCCCTCCACCACCGGCCTGGGCGGCTCCGTGGAAGGCTTCGACGCGGCCGGGACCTCCAGGGGCATGGGGGCGCTGAGCGAGTCACCCGTCGACCACTCGGAGTCCTCCACCGGCTCCGCGCCGGGTGACGCCGCGCCCGAACCCGAGGACGGGCGTCCGCCACGCTCGCGCTGCAGGCGCTGGTTCAGGATCACCTCACCGGAGCCGCCCGCGAGCACCCGGTCAGACCGGTACCCGTCTCGCACGAAGGTCAGCTCCGCGGTGGCCATGCCTCCCGTGTCTGGCGGCACCTCCAGGACGAACGGCGTGGTGCCCCGCTCCACGCCCTTCCAGAAGACACGTGCCCCCGCCGGCTGGCTGGAGACGTGGAAGCGCACGGGCCGCGTCGGCGGCGGTGACGCCACCGGGGGCGCCTCCTGGCGCACCGGCACGGGCGACGGAGCGGGCGCGGCCACCGGCGGCGGTTCCACGGGCGCAGGAGGGCGGCGTGCGCCGAGCACATAGGCCCCTCCCGCGAGCACGAGCAGCGTCCCCACGCCCAGTCCCACCATCGCGGCCCCGCGCCGGCGTTTCGCTCCCGAGGCGTGCGCGGAGGCGTCGTCCAGACTGATGTCGAGCACCAGGGTGCCCTGGGCGCCGCTGGGAGAGGCCTGCGCCGACAGGGACGGAGGCACGCTCGCGGGGCCGGTCAGGACCTCACCCGGGCCCGTATCCGGAGAGCCGCCCGTGCGCCGCCCCGTGGCCGCGCGCAGCGCCTCCAGGAGCGCCTCCATGGAGTCATATCGATGCGTGGGCTGCTTCTCCAGGCAGCGACGCACCACGGCTTCCACGGACTCGGGGATGACCACGTCCGGGCGCACCTCCTGGAAGCGAGGGGGCACCTCCTGGTGATGCGCGAAGATGAGCTCCAGCGGGTCCTTCATCAGGAAGGGAGGACGCCCCGTGAGCATCTGGTACAGCAGGATGCCCAGCGCGTAGACGTCGCTGCGCGCATCCGCCATGTTGCGCGCCTGCTCCGGGGCCATGTACGTGGGCGAGCCCAGGAACATGCCGCCCTGGGTGATCTCCGGCATCGACGCCAGGTGGCCTGAGCCCTCGACGACCAGGGGCTTCACCAGACCGAAGTCGAGCACCTTCACGTGGTCGCGCTCCGCGCGTCCCTCCTCCGCCAGCAACATCACGTTGGCGGGCTTCAGGTCGCGATGCACCACCCCGAGCCGGTGCGCCTCCCGGAGCGACCGACACACCTGCTGGGCGATGTCCACCGCGCGGGGCCAGGGCATCGCTCCGGCGGCGAGGTGCTCCCCCAGCGTGCGCCCCTCCAGGTACTCCATGGCGATGTAGAACGTCCCGTCGTCCGTCTTCCCGTAGTCGATGATGGTGACGGTGTTGGGGTGGCGCAGCTTCGCCGTGATGCTGGCCTCCAGGAGGAAGCGCCGCTGGAACTCCGGGTCGTTGGCGGTGGGGAACGTGGGGCTCAGGACCTTGAGCGCCACCACCCGCTCCAGCGGGAGTTGGAGCGCGCGATACACCCGGCCCATGCCTCCCGCCCCCAGCGGCGACAACACCCGGAAGCGCTCATGGAGCACCTGGCCGAGGAGCGGGTCCACCTGCGAATGCGGCGAGGTCGAGGGGCGCGGATCGGTCTGCATGGCGAACACCTGGCCCGGACCGTCGCATGCAGTCGTCACGACGGCGTGCCGGCCACATCACGTCCCGGCCAACACCCCGTCACAGCTCTCCGCACGACGCCCCCAAGGATGCGGCACGCGAGCGAGTCCCCGGAGGCCACGACGATGGAGCCTCCTCAGTACTCCTGTGCCGTGGCCGTCGCGCCCGTGTCTCCCGCGAGGAGCCAGGTCACCACGGCGCCGGCCACCGCCAGCCCCGCCGTCCCGAAGAGGACGTTGGCCGTCGTCGCGTTCCGCCGGGCCTGCGCGTGTGAACCCGCCATCTCGTCGACGAACCGCATCCCCCGCCCGCTGTCGAGCTGGCTCCGGGACGTCAGGCCGTAATACGTCCCGACACCGCCCGTGGCGGCGCCCACGCCCAGCAACACCATGCTCAGCACGGGCACGCCGCGCGTCGTCGACCGCTCCTCCACCGCCATCTCCGCCATCGAGGTCCCGTCGGGGCGCACCGGCATCAGGTCCACGCGCGCGACCTGCGCCGGGGCCTCCGACGAGAACGGGGCAACCGCGTCGGACTCCGGAGACATCAGGTGCTCCGGCACCGGAGGCCGCGTCTTCGCGAGTCGGGAGGTGTCCGTGCGCTTCCGACCTCGCTCCGCCCGGACCTTCGCGAGCTGCGACTCGAACGCCGCCACCACCTTGGGCGCGGTGCGGACCGGCAGCCGGGCATCGAGGTCGAGGATGAGCGCCGCGCGGAACGCGGCCCGGGCCGCGGCCCACCTGCCGAGGTCGGCGCTGATGAGGCCCTTGTAGAGCGAACGGGTGACCTCCTCGTCCGCGCCATGACTCACCTTGCCGGCGAGTTCGAGTTGCTCCAACGCCAGTTCGTACTCGAGCTCCTCGTAGAGGCGCACGGCCTCTGCGAGATGGCCTGCGAACGCGGCTTCGGCTCGGGCGGCGCGCGAGGGCAGGACCACCAGCAGGCCCACGACGAGCGGAAGGACTCTCATCCAGGTGCGAGCGTGTGACATGGGCAGTCATCTCCAGACAACGGACTCCAGGGACAGCAGGGGACGGGCGCGCGTTCGAGCGCGTCAGTCATTCCCCATCGAGTAGTTCAAGGCAGGCACCTCGGTGGGAACCGTTCGGTCGACCTTCGTTCCGTCCCCGACCTGTCCGCACTGATTGCGGCCCCAGGCCCGGAAGGTGCCATCCCGCTTCACCGCCAGGGTGTTCGACCCACCCGCGGCAAGGGAGACCACGTCAGCGACGCCGGTCAACTGCATGGGCTTCCAGCGACTGGAGGACGAGCCCGACCCCAGTTGGCCGAACGCGCTGCTTCCCCAAACCCAGACGTTTCCGTCTCTATCCAGGGCCACGGAGTGCCGGCCGCCTCCGAAGACGGCGGTGAACTCGACGCCCGTCGGAATCAAGACCTGCGCGGCGCCTTCTTCTACGGGCATGTTCGTCCCGTTCCCCAGTTGCCCCGAGTCGTTCCGCCCCCAAGCCCACACCGTGCCATCCCACCGCAGGGCCAAGGTGTGGTCGCCGTGGGAGTCCACCGCGGTGACCCCTCCCATCAGTCCCCAGACCTCTCCTGGCACGGGGCGGTCCTCCATCATCCAATCCCCGAGCTGGCCCTCCCCATTCTCCCCCCAGGTCCACACCATGCCGTCCCGCAGCAGGGCCACGGAGTGGGAGGAGCCCGCGGAGATCGACACGACGTCCGAGAGGCCAGTCACCCGCAGGGGCTTGAAGCGGTGGGTCAGGGTCCCGTCCCCAAGCTGTCCGCTGGCGTTGTACCCCCACGTCCAGACCGTGCCGTCGCGCTTCAGCGCCATCGAGTGGGAGAGCCCCGCGGAGATGGCCATCACCTCCGTGAGTCCTGGAACCAGGGAAGGCACACTCGCCGAGGACACCGACGTCCCCAATCCGAGCTGTCCCCAGGTGTTGCTCCCCCACGTCCACACCGTGCCATCCTGCTTCAACGCCACCGTGTGGTAGCGCCCCGTCGCGACGGCGATGACCTGGGAGAGTCCGGGGACCGCCATGGGCACCTCACGGCTGACCGTGGTCCCATCCCCCAGTCCGCCCGAGGTGTTGCATCCCCACGAGAGCAACGTCCCATCCTGGCGCAACGCCACTGCGTGCTCGTCCCCCGCGGAGAAGAACGCCTCGTCCACCGTGCCCGAGCAGTTGTTGTCCAGACCATCGAGCCGCTCGAACTTGCCAGGGGCCCGCCTCGAGTCGTTGTCGTCGCAGTCCCCCGCGACGGCGACATGCGCCGTGGGTGGAAAACAGGCCAGCACCGGCGCCCCCGCCCCCACGCCGTCGCCGTCCTTGTCCGGGTAGAAGGTCTTCATGACGCCCTCGTCGACCCGGCCATCACAGTTGTTGTCGACGCCGTCACACACCTCCTCGACACCCGCCAGGCCCTCGTCGACCTGACCATCACAGTCGTTGTCGAGGCCGTCACACACCTCCGCGACGCCCGACAGCCCCTCGTCGACCTGCCCATCGCAGTCGTTGTCGATGCCGTCACACACCTCCGCGATGCCCGACAGCCCCTCGTCGACCTGCCCATCGCAGTCGTTGTCGACGCCGTCGCACACCTCCTCGGCGCTCGACAGGCCCTCGTCGACCCGGCCATCACAGTTGTTGTCGAGGCCGTCGCACACCTCCGCGACGCCCGACAGGCCCTCGTCGACCTGACCATCACAGTCGTTGTCGAGGCCGTCACACACCTCCTCGGCGCCCGGATGGCGCCGCGCCCCCGCACCGGGCTGGTCATCGCAGTCGTCCGCCACCTTGGAGTAGCCCTGGGGCACGCTCCCGCAGACCTCGCGTCCCTGCGAACCCACGGCGCCATGTCCATCTCCGTCCGCGTCGGGATAGACCTGGATGACCGCCTCCGGGCAGAGGAAGGTGGGCACCACACAGCCCGTCCCCAGCAGGAGCAGGGCGCCTGTCAGCCATGCGATGCGGGTCATCGCTCAGCCCTCTCCATCCAACATCTTCAGGGTCGGGGTGTGGACGTACTTGAAGTAGTCCGGGCTGGGCAGCGGACGGAGCTTGGCGCCCTTGCTGCCCGAGTTGTCGTAGATGTAGTGGACCCCGTTGATCTTCCCGGCGTACAGGCCCCCGTGCCAGTTGGCGCCCCAGGCGTGCCCCTTGGCCGTGGAGAGGACGGCGCCCGGCTTGAGCTTGTCCCAGTCGATGCGGCTCCAGTTCTTGCTGCCCACGTCGTTCACCGGCAGCTTGGACTTGCCCTTCGCCTGGAGGATGGGGTCCCACACCCTCCGCACGAACCCGTAGCAGTCATTCTTGCCGTCGAAGCGGTAGCCGCCGGTGCGGTTGATCTCCGCCGCCTCCTTCTTCGCGTGCTTCATCACGTCCGAGCTCTTGATCGCCCCCGCCTTCCCGCCCTTCTTCGCCGGAGAAGACGTGTCGGTCTTCGTGGCCCCGTCGACGAAGGTGTCCTCGGTCGCGCGGCCCTTGGACGTCCGCTTCGCGGACGCTCCCTCGAAACCATCCGTCTTGCCCGGAATGCGCAGCGAGTCGCCCGCGCGGATGAAGTTCGCGTCCTGGATCTTCGGGTTCGCCTTCATCAGCGCGCTGACGCTGGTCTTGTGCTTCGCGGCAATGCGAGACAGCGTGTCCCCTGGCTTGATGGCGTAGCTCATGCGTGACTCCCAATGAGTTGCGGTTCAAAGCAACGCCCTCGCGGAAATCTCTCTTCGCGTTGGAATTGCATTGGGGTCCTCAGCACCTGGATGAGGGCGGCCCCTGGCTTCTGGTGGGAAAAGAGGGAGCCCGGCGCGCCGCGTCCCAGAAATCTTCGATCGCCCACGGAGCCCTGCCCCTACACTTGAAAGGAAAGGGTGCCCCGCGGAGAGGGACATGGACGCGTGCCCGCAAGAAACGACGCTGAGTGACTTCCTGGCGGGTGTGCTCTCCGACGAGAACCGAAGCCTCGTCATGGCCCACGTGGAGCACTGCGCCGACTGCCAATGGGTGCTGGCGGCAGGTGATGGGGCCCGCGCCCTGACCGGCCCCTCCTCGGTGCTGCCGCTCCCGCCGCCGCTGGAGCGCGGCACCCAGGTTTCCCGCTACGTGGTGCGCGAGCGGCTCGGCGCCGGGGCCATGGGGGTGGTGTACGCGGCGGACGACCCGGAGCTGGGCCGGCAGGTGGCGATCAAGCTGCTGCGCCCGGAGGGACGCCAGCGGGAGGACCTGCGGCAACGGCTCCTCCGGGAGGCCCAAGCCCTGGCCCGGCTGTCCCACGTGAACGTCGTCACCCTCTACGACGTGGGCCCCCACGGCGACGGCATCTTCCTGGCCATGGAGCTCATCGAGGGCACCACCCTGGCCGAGTGGATGAGGACGCCGCATCCCTGGCCCGAGGTCCTGCGGGTCTTCCTGGCGGCCGGTCGCGGACTGGCGGCCGCGCACGCCGCGGGGCTCGTGCACCGCGACTTCAAGCCCGCCAACACCCTGCTCGGACGCGAGGGGCGTGTGTGCGTCACGGACTTCGGCATCGCGCGGCTCCTCCACCAGGACGACGCCCCCGTGACGCCGGCGAGCCTCGACGCGCCCACGGGAGGCCTCACGCGGACGGGCCTGGTCCTGGGCACCCCGGCCTATCTCGCCCCGGAGCTGCTCCAGGGCCAGCGCGCCGATGCGCGCTCGGACCAGTTCAGCTTCTGCGTGGCGCTGTACGAAGCCCTCCACGGCGTGCGCCCCTTCCAGGGCGAGACCCTGAAGGAGCTGGCGGAGTCCATCCAGCGGGGACAGGTGCATCCGCCGGAGCGGGAGGTGAAGGTCCCCGCGCGCATCCGCCAGGCGGTGCTGCGGGGGATGCGGGCGGAGCCGTCGGAGCGGTTTCCCTCCATGGCGTCGCTCCTGGAGACGCTCACGCCCCCGCCTCGCCGGGTGCTCGCGCGGGTGGTGGCCGCGGCGGCGGTGGCCTCGGTGCTGGGAGCCCTCATCGCCTATGGCGTGACGCATCGGCGCGAGGCGCGCTGCGAGCAGGAGGCCGACAAGCTCGCGGCGGTCTGGAGTCCCACGCGGCGCGAGAAGGCGCGCGCCGCCTTCCTCGCCACGGGGTCGCCGTACGCGACAGCGGCCTGGGAGCGGATCGCCTCGGCGTTGGACGACTACGCGGCCCAGTGGCACACGCTGCGGACCGAGGCGTGCCTCGCCGCGAACCACGACGCGCCGGAGCGCACCTGGCAGACCACCGCGTGCCTCGACACCCGGCTGTGGCAGCTCGCCGCGATGACGGCGGTGCTGGAGCAGGCGGACGTGCAGACCGTGCAGAACGCGCCCCAGATGGCGGTCTCGCTCGAGGGACTCACCAGTTGTCGGGACTCCCCCGAGCTGACCAGCCGTCCGCAACCTCCCGACGCCCTCCGTCCCCGAGTGGACGCCGCGCGCCACGAGCTGGCGCGGGCCCGCGCCCACCTCGTGGCGGGCCGAGTCACCGACGGCCTCGCGGTGACGTCGGCGCTCCGCGAGGAGGCGAAGCAGCTCGACTACAAGCCGCTGGAGGCGGAGGTGCTGCTGGTCCACGGGGAGTTGCTCTCCCGGGGCGACCGTCCGAAGGAGGCGGAGACGTTCCTCGACCAGGCCCTCTGGGCCGCCGAGGCCGCGCGGGACGACGAGACGGCGGCGCATGCCTGGCTGGAGCTCATCTGGGTAGTGGGTGAATCGCTGTCCCGCCACGAGGAGGCGGAGAAGCTCGTCCAGCACGCCCGGGCCGCCGTCGAGCGGTTGGGGAGGGAGCGCTTCCCCGACATCACCGAAACCATGCACCTGCGCATCGCCTCGCTGCGGGACCAGCAGGGACGGCTCGACGAGGCGGAGCAGGAGGCGCGGCAGGGCCTGGAGTTCTCGCGTCGGAGGAACGCCCCGGACAGCCTCCGCACGGCCAGCCTCCTCCACGAGTTCGGCCGCATCCGCTTCGTCCAGCGTCGCTTCCAGGAGGCGTTGGAGTTCCACCTCCAGGCGCTGGAGATACGCAAGCGCCTGCTGGGCCCAGACAACCCCTCGCTCATGGCCTCCTACGAAAGGGTCGCCTCGGCCTACTCGGAGCTGGGCCTGCGTGAAGAGTCCACCAACGCCTTGCGCACGGCGCTGGCCATCCAGGACGCGGCCTCCGCCCCGGAGACCACGCCCCTCGCGACCGTCCTGATGAGCCTCGCCATCGACCTGCGCACCCAGGGGCGACTGGAGGAGGCACGTCCCCTGCTCGAGCGGGCGCGCGCCATCTTCGAGCGGGCCCGTGGCCCCAACCACGTCACCGTCGTCCAGGTGCTCACGGAGCAGGCGATACTCCACGGTGAAGCGGGCGACCACGTGAAGACCATCGACCTCACCACCGAGGCCCTCGAGCGAATCCAACGTGCGATGGGCCCTTCCACGCCCCGCGCCAACCACCCGTTGACCATCCGGGCCTATGCGTACCTGTACTCGGGCCGCTACGCCGAGGCGCGCGGAGACCTGCTGGACGCGCTGAAGCGCCTCGAGACCGCACACGGCCCGGGCACCGCGAGCCTGGTCCAGGTCCTGCTGCCCCTCGCCGAGGTGGCCATGGCGGCGCGGGCGCCGAAGGAAGCCATGGAGCACTGCGAGCGTGCGCTGGGGCTCACCGAGAAGGCCCAGGGCCTGGAATCGGAGGATGGCGCCAGCGTGCTGAGCTGTGCCGGAGAGGCGCACCTGGCGCTCGGGGCCGCGGAGAAGGCGGTGCCGCTGCTCGAGCGCGCCCGAGCCATCCAGACACGGAGGGGTGAACCTTCGGACCCGTGGGTCGCGGGCAAGACGGTCTTCGCGCTCGCCCGGGCGCTCTGGGAACGACGCTCCCCATCGGACCGCACGCGGGCGCTCGCGATGGCGGACGAGGCCCAGGGCCGGCTGAAGCCCCTGGGTCCACGGGGGAAGGACGACCTCGACAAGGTGCTCGCCTGGCGGCGGCGCGAGACGAAGCAATGAGCGACGAACAACCCCCGGGAACATGGGTCGCCCTGCTGCTTCGGCACGCCTCCCGCGAGCAGCGCGGGGAGTGGGCCGGCATCGAGGGCCTGGAGGAGCTGCTACGTCAGCACGTCGATGCGGCCCGCGCCGCATGGCCCACGTTGCAGCTCCCGGCCGAGACCTTCCTGGGCCACCTGGCCCGGCACCTGCCCGCGGGCAAGGCCCTGGAGATGCTGCGCATCATCCACGGCGCCGACCTGTACCTTGCTTGCGCCTGCGCCACCGGGGAGCCCACGGCGCTCCGGGCCTTCGAGCAGCACGTCGTTCGCCATGTCCCCGGTCGACTCGGGGCCCTGTCCCCCAGCATGGTCGACGAGGTGTTGCAGGTGCTCCGCGAACGGCTGTTGGTCGGCCACGAGCAGACGCCGCCTCGAATCGGGGGCTACGCGGGCCGGGGGCCCCTGCTGACGTGGGTGGGCATCACCGCCGCGCGCATCGCCGGTGAGCTGGTGGAGCGCAACGGCCGCGAGGTCCTCGTCACCGAACCCCAGGAGGCGTTCGCCCGGATGCTGGCGACGAGCACGCCCGAGCATGACGTGCTCCGGGAGGACACGCGGCAGCTCCTCGGAGAGGTGCTCCAGAAGGTGGTGGCCTCGCTCCCCGAGCAAGAGCGCGCGTTGCTGCGCCTGCACCACTTCCACGGCTTCACCATGGACCGGCTCGCCCTGATGTACGGCGACTCGCGCTCCGGCATCGCGCGCAAGGTCGCCCACGCGCGAGAGCGGCTGCTCAAGCGGGTCCACACCGAGCTGGCCACCCGGTTGAAGGAGGACCCCATCACCCTGGAGAGCCTCCTGGGCGTGGTGCGGAGCCAGTTGGACCTGAGCATCCAACGCATGCTGGGGTGAGGGCCCCGCCCCCAGCCGGCATCCTCCTGACCGTGCGCCCCGTCAGGGACTCCCGGCCCTATTCGAGTTCCACCCTCAGGTTCGCCCCCTCGTGCAGGAAGCGCACGGGGCGCTGCATCCCGACCTGGAACAGCGGGGCGTCCATGGGACGCACGAGGCGATCCGCCGTGGCCTGGAACTCCGAACCACCGCCCCGGGGGCGAATGGCGAGCGAGAAGCGGAGGATGTCGTTGCCCCCGTGGCTTGCCCCCGTCCGCTCCCAGCCGAGGATGCGCGCCGTCCCCTCCGCGCCCTCGGCGAGCACCTTGTCGCGACGCGCGTCGCTCCCCACCGTCCAGCGGAGGAAGACCACGAGGCCCACGACGACGACCAGACCGACGCCACCGAGCATGACGATGAGGGACACCATGACCGGACACTACCAAACGCGACTCCCGGAACTCGAAAGTCGCCCGGGTTCGGCGACGCGTGAAATCCCTCAGGGCGCCTTGGGCCCGGACGCACCAGGGTCGACCTGGAGCCAGCGACGCACCTCGTCCAGGGACTCCCGTGGGAGCGCATGGCCGCTGTCGAAGGTCTTGTGCGCCTTGCGGCGGGACGGGGCGGCCTCGAACAGGGCGCGGCTGTCCGCCACCGGCGCGAAGTCGTCCTGGTTCGCCGTCAGGAGCAGCCAGTCCTGGCGGACCGTCGACATATGCCGCGAGGGAGCAACCTCCTCCATGACGAGCCAGGGGCGCATCGTCATCCACGTCGAGCCTGCTGGAGCATCTCCGACACAGGCGTGGGCTTCGGCCAGGGGGAGCCCGCGCAGACGGGCTTCGGCATCGGCCTGTCCCTGGTGGAACGACTGGCGCTCCGGTTCCGCTGGGCCATGACCATCCAGCCCAACGCGCCGCATGGGACGCAGGTGCGTCTCACCTGGACTCCGTGACGCCCCCGTTCCCACGGGGATGAGTGCGCGCGGGAGCTGGTAGAACGCGGCCCATGGGATTCGATGCGCTCTATCAGGCCATTCCCGGCGATTTCCCGCTCGTGGAGCTGGCGCGACGGGACCGGGGCATGGGCGAATGGCTCTCCTCCCTCCCCTGGCTGCTCCAGGACCCGCGCGTGGAGAGCCTGGCCCCGGGTGAGCCAGAGCCCGGCGAGCTCCGTCTCCTGGAGCTCTCGAAGGAGCTATCGAGGGCCCGGCCCGACCTCGCGACGCGACAGGTCCTGCTCCACCGCAGGTGGGACCACCTGCACTTCGTCCTATCCGCCCGGCGCAGGGAAGCGCCTGACGCGGAGGACGGCTCCCTGGCCAGAATCGCCATCCGTGGAGAGACGGAGATTGCTCCACACGTCGTCGCCGGCCAGGGCGTCCCCTTGCGCTTCACACGACCGGAGACGGTGAAGGACATCGCCAGGATGCTGGACGCACTTCACCTCGAGCCCCTCCGGACGCACTTCACGTTCGAGCGGCTCACCCAGGCCCACGTCTACAAGTGTCCCAGCGAGGATGCCGTCGAAGCGGACTGGGAGTGGCTCCGCGAGCACTTCGAACAGTTCCGCGCGTTCCACGCCACCGCGGCGGCGCATGGAGATGGCGTGCTCGTCCGTATCGACTGAGACATCCACGCGCGGCCCCGGCAATTTCCGCCAAGTCGCAAGCAGCCCTTCTCTCTACAGGTGGAGGAATCAACCAGAGGGAGAAGGCGTGCGAGCGAGCGAATTCGGGGTGCGTGGAGCAGGAGCGGTCGTCGTGTTCGGTGCATACGGACACACGGGGCGCTTCGTGGTCGACGAGCTGCGACGACGAGGCCTCACGCCCATTCTCGCGGGGCGGGACGTCGCGAAGTTGAACCTGCTCGGCGCACGACATGAAGGGCTGGAGGTCCGGCGGGCATCGGTGGACGAGCCGGAGTCGCTGGTCCGGGCCCTCGCGGGCGCCAGGGCGGTTATCAACTGCGCCGGGCCGTTCGTCCGGACGGCGGAGCCCCTCATCGCTGCGGCCCTCTCGGCACACGTCCACTACGTGGACGTCGCGGCGGAGGTCGAGGTCGCCGCCACCACCCTGGAGCGATACGCCGCTCGCGCGCGAGACGCCGGCATCGTGGTCCTCCCGTCGATGGCCTTCTATGGGGGACTGGGTGACCTCCTGGCCACGGCTGCCATGGGGGACTGGCCGGCCGCGGACGCGCTCTGCCTCGCCATCGCCCTGAGCAGCTGGAGACCCACGCTGGGAACACGTGTGACGGGCCAGGTCTCGAGGCAGCGGCGCAACGGCCAGCGCCTGGTCTTCTCCGAGGGCACGTTGAAGCTGAGCGGGGATGTCGCGCCGATGCGCCAATGGAACTTCCCCACGCCGGTCGGCCCCCAGACGGTCGTGGGCGAGTACACCACGGCCGACAGCGTGACCATCTCGCATCACCTCACCATCAAGGCGCTGAGCACCTATCTGACGGCGGCCTCGCTCCGGGACCTGGCGGACCCCGACCTCCCGCCCCCGGTGGCCGTCGACGAGCGCGGGCGCTCGGACCAGACGTTCCTGGTCGAAGTGGTTGCCCGGTCCGGTAATCAGCTCCGCCGCGCCATCGCCCGGGGGCAGGACATCTACGCCGTCTCCGCGCCGCTCGCGGCAGAGGCCGTGAGCCGCATCCTCTCGGGGCCGCGGCGGGCAGGGGTCTTCACCGCGGGCCAGTGTTTCGACGCTTCGGACTTCCTGACGTCGCTCTCCCCGGTGCACCTCTCGTTCGAGACCGCTTCCATCCACCTCACCGAGGCTTGATACGTTTCCGACCATGGAGACTCCCCAGGTCGAGTTGACGGAGCCGGGCGTCGTGCTCACCACGGCGGTGTTCGACGCGCCGCGCGAGCGGGTGTTCGACGCGTGGATTCATGCCCCCACCCTCGCGCGCTGGTGGGGACCGAACGGCTTCACCAACCTCTTCGAGCAGCACGAGCCGAAGCCGGGCGGACAGTGGCGCTTCGTGATGCGCGGGCCCGACGGCAAGGAGTTCAAGAACCACTGCGTCTACCGGGAAGTCTCCCCGCCCGAGCGGCTCGTGCTCGAGCACGTCAATGGCCCGGCCTATCTGGCCACCGTCACCTTCGAGGACCTGGGCGGGAAGACGCGCGTGCATTGGCTCACGAAGTTCGAGAACGAGAAGTTCCTCGCCAGCAACCAGGCCCTCATCCTGACGAGCAACCGGGAGAACCTCGAGCGGCTCGGGGCGCTCCTGTAGCCCCCCGAGCCCCGGGCACGACTACTCCGAGCGCAGCACCTCGGCCGGGTCCACGCGCGCGGCGCGGCGCGCGGGCCCATAGCTGGCCAGCACCGCCAGCGTGACGAGCAGGGCGCACACCCCCGCCAGGACGAAGGGGTCCGTCGCGCTCACCTCGAAGAGCAACGCGCTCAGCACCTTGCCCATCGCCAGCGCGCCCAGCAGGCCGAGCACGAGGCCCAGCCCGGTGAAGCGCAGCGACTGGAGCACCACCATTCCAGCCACCTGCGCCGCCCTCGCGCCCAGCGCCAAGCGGATGCCCAGCTCCCCCCGCCGCTGTCCCACGATGAAGGAGATGACGCCGTAGAGGCCCACCGCGCTCAGCAGCAGCGCCATGCCCCCGGCGATGCCGAGCAGGAACAGCGTGAAGGACGCCCGCGCCACGGAGGGCGACTTCGCCACCACCCGCTCCATCGTCTGCACGTTGGCCAGCGGCACCGCCGCGTCCATCTCCGCCAGGATGCGGCGCACCTCGGGCGTGAGCGACTCCGGCCGCGAGGTCCCCGTGCGCACCACCACCGTCGGCGAGCGGCGCGGACCCCACAACGGACGGCCCTCCGCCGGAGCGAGCGGGAAGAACACCGCCTCCGAGGGAGGCTGGTCCAGCCCATCCGCCCGCAGCGCGCCCGTCACGCCGACGACGCGGTAGTACGGCGGCGCCCGTCCGTTGCCCCGGATGCCCTTGCCCAGCGGGTCCTGTCCTGGCCACAGCCGGTCCGCGAGCGCCTTCGTCACGACCACGCCGTCCGCCTTCTGCTCCAGGTCGTCCCACGTCAGCTCGCGCCCTTGAATCAACGGGACGCCCAGGGCCTTGAAGTACCCCGGCCCCACCGCCGGTGACGTGATGCAGGGCTGCTTGTCCGTGTCCAGCGACATGCCCTCGGCGAACATCGCCGCGCACCCGCCGAAGCGCCGCAGCGGGAGGTGGGTGGACACGCTGGCGCTCGTCACGCCCGGCAACGCCTCGAGCCGCGCGAGGAACTCGCGGTGGAAGCGGTTCACCTCGTCGTAGCTCGTGTACCGCGTCCGGGGGAGCACGATGTCGAACGTGAGCACGTTCCTCGGCTCCAACCCCGGGTCCACGCGGTGCAGCGTCCAGTAGCTCCGCAGCATCAACCCCGCGGCGGCCAGCAACACCACCGCCAGGCCCACCTGCCCCACCACCATCCCTCCACGCACCAGGTTGCGCTGACGCGAGGACGTCAGCCCCCGGCCCGACTCGCGCAACCGCGCCAGGTCCTTGCCGCTCCACAACAGCGGCAGGAGTCCGAAGGCCGTGCCCGCCAGCACCGCCAGCCCTCCGGCGAACACCACGCCATGCCACCCCAGGCCCACCTCTCGCAGGCGAGGCAGCCCCGACGGCTCCAGCGCCACCAGGAGGCGCAGCGCGCCATACGCGAGGAGCAGCCCCAGCACGCACGCCACCAGGCACACCAGCAGGCTCTCCGTGAGCGCGTGCCACGCCAGGTCCCAGCGTCCGGCCCCCAATGCGGAGCGCACCGCCAGCTCGCGCCTGCGCGCGTCCGAGCGCACCAGGAAGAGGTTGGCCACGTTGGCGCATGCGATGAGCAACACCAGCCCCACCGAGCCCAACAGGATCCAGAGCATCCGGTCCACGTCGCCCACCACGTGGCGCGCCAGCGGGGTCGCCTGGGTCCGGAACCCCGTCTCCCGCATGAAGCTCTCCTTGTACGCGCTGGGGAACAACTCCGGCAGGCGCGTGGTCAGCGCGGCGAGCTCGGCCTGGGCCTGCTCCAGGGGAACGCCCTCCTTCAGCCGGCCGATGGCGCGCACCCAGTGGGAGTTCTCCGGCGGGCTCGACGGGTCCAATCCCAGCGGCCTCCAGACGTCCACGGCGTCATCCGGGAGTTGGAGCCCCTGCGCCATGACGCCGATGACCTCCGTGGGCTCGTCGTCCAGGCGCACCATCGTCCCGATGACGCGCGGGTCCGCGCCGTACTGCCGCACCCAGAAGTCGTAGCCCAGCACCGCGACACGCGGCGCCCCGGGCGTATCGACGTCCGGGGTGATGAGCCGGCCGAGCGCCGGCCGGGCCCGCAGGACCTCCATCAGCCCGGCCGACACCAACGCGACGTCCACGCGCAGCGCGCCCTCGTCGGCGACGAGGCTGCCGTTGTACGTGTCCAACGCGCCCAGCGCGGCGAACCCCCGGGCCTCGCGCGTGAAGTAGAGGAAGCCCGCCTCGGACAGGTCCCACCGCGCGTCCGGCGCCAGGCCGGGCACGGGGCTGTCGAGCCAGACGAGCCGGTCCGGGGCCGCGTACGGCAACGGGCGCAACACCACCGCGTCCACCACCGAATACAGCGCCGTCGTCGCGCCCAGCCCCAACGCCAGCGTGAGCACCGCCATCACCGCGAAGGCGGGGCCACGCGCCAGGGAGCGCAGCGCCTGACGTGTCTCCCGTCGCACCATGTCCCAGAGTTCCGTGAGACGCCGCTGACTCGCCATCGCCTCGTCGATCATCCGTGTCTCCTCGCGGTAGGCCTCCACGCAACCGAAGCGCTCCAGCGCCTCCGCGCGCGCCGCCTCGGGCGTCATCCCCTTCGCGATGTATTCCTCGGTGCGCATGGCGAGGTGGAACTCCAGCTCCTCCGCCACGTCCGCCTCCAACTGCCCGCGCCGCAACAGGGTGCGCAGCGCGTGGTAGCGATCCTTCATCCAGCGCATGGCGTATCCCCCCTCAAGCGCCCTGCGCCACCGGACGCGCGTGGAGCACCTTGGACACGGCCTCCGTCAGCCGCGCCCACGACGAGGACTCCTCGTTGAGCTGCCGCCGCCCCTCCGCCGTCAGCGTGTAGAACTTCGCGCGGCGGTTGTTCTCCGACACGCCCCAGTCCGCCCTCACCCACCCCCGCCGCGTCATCCGGTGCAGCGCGGGGTACAGCGAGCCCTCCTCCACGCACAGCGCGTCGTCCGTCGTGCGCTGGAGCCAGCTCGCCACCGCGTAGCCGTGCATCGGCCCGCCCGTGAGCGCCTTGAGGATGAGCATGTCCAGCGTCCCCTGCAGCAGGTCGATCCGCATCGAGTCCCCTAGATTGTCTAGGGGAGAATGCCGGCCCTCCCCTAGAACGTCAAGGGGAGAGGTGGCGGGGTCGCGGGGACTCCTCGCCAGGCAGGCGGGCACGGGGCCTTCATCCCAGACGCAAATATCCATCGCGGCTCATGATTGAGCAGACATTGGACGTCTGAGCTTGAACGCTCCGCCCCGCCGCGTCTGGCCAAGCATTGACAGGACACGCACCCCGAACCCCAATCCGCGCCGCCGTTCGCGACAGTCCTTGCAGAGGAGCGTTCCCATGCCGAAGCAGAATCCGTCCGCGTCGCCCCGCACCCATCGTTGGTCGTCCGTCCTCGCCGGCCTCGCCCTGGCCCTCGCCGCGCCCTCCGCCCGCGCGGACTCGGCCATCTACGGCGGCGGCCCGTTCTACTCCGGCGGCACCGCGGTGATGGACGACCTGCGCGGCTCGGGCTTCACCACCATCATCCTGTGGAGCTTCCACATCGAGGACAATGGCGACCTCGTCTACAACGACATCCCGGTGGTCAGGAATGGCGCGTACATGGGCGACGCCGGCTGGCCCACCCGGCTGGCCACGCTGAAGACGCCGCCGACCTCGGTCAACCGCATCGAGGTGTCGATTGGCGCGTGGAGTGTTCCGGACTTCGAGCGCATGGCCCGGCTGGTGAATGGCACCGCCGCCGGCTGCGGCACCACCCTCGTCTGCGGCACCGGCACCAACAGCATCCTCTACCGGAACTTCCAGGCCCTGAAGGGCGCCACCGGCGCGGACGCGGTGAACTTCGACGACGAGAGCGCCTACGACCTGGCGCCGACCACGGCGTTCGGACAGATGCTGGTGGGGCTCGGCTACAAAATCACCTTCGCGCCCTACACCCAGCAGGCGTTCTGGCGGAGCCTCAAGGACAACCTCGGAGGCGCCGTCGACACCATCTACCTGCAGGTCTACGACGGCGGCGCCGGCAACAATCCGGCGAGCTGGAACACCGCGATGGGGATGACGGTCGACCCGGGGCTGTGGTCCAGACATGGCACGAGCTGCGCGTCGGGAGACAGCCCCGCCTCGGTGCAGACCCGGATGAGCGCGTGGAAGAGCAGCGCCGGCATCAGCGGCGGCTTCATGTGGCTGTACGACGACATCCAGAAGTGCACCGCGCAGGGGACGACGGCGCAGTACGCGGCGGCCATCAACGCCGCCGTCAGCGGCAACTCCCCGCCGGTGGCGAACTTCACCGTCACCGTCAGCGGCCTCACCGCCGTCTTCGCCGACGCGTCCACCGACGCCGACGGCACCATCACCGCTCGCAACTGGAGCTTCGGTGACGGGAGCGGCTCCACGGCCACCAACCCCTCACGCACCTATGCGGCCGGCGGCAACTACGACGTCGCCTTGACGGTCACCGACAACGGCGGCGCGAGCCACACCCGGAGCCAGACGGTGTCGGTGGGCGCGGGCTTCGTCAACCTGGCGCTGAACAAGCCCACCACCAGCTCCACGGCCTGCAACGCCAACGAAGGGGCGGCCAAGGCGGTCAACGGCAGTGTCTCCGGAGGCACCACCGACAAGTTCTGTTCCCTCGTCTCACCGGCGTGGATGCAGGTCGACCTGGGCTCGGCGCAGACGGTCAGCAGCTTCACGCTCCGGCACGCCGGCGCGGGGGGTGAGTCGACGAGCTGGAACACCCGGGCGTTCACCCTCCAGACGTCGACGGACGGCCTCGCCTGGAGCACGCCCGTCACCGTGACCAGCAACACCGCCAACGTGTCGACCCACGCCATCAGCCCGGCGGCGGCGCGCTACATCAAGCTCAACGTGACGACGCCGACCCAGAACGGCGACCCGGCGACCCGCATCTACGAGCTCGAGGTCCGCTGACGCCCCGCCGACGGGGCCGGCCCACGCCACCGCGCGGGTCGGCCCCCGCCGCTCATTCCCGGGCGCGCGGCGGCTTCAACGCCGACACCAGGTCCCCCGCGGCCAGCCGGGCGACCTCCTCCGCGGACGTGTGCTGGAAACGCAGCGCGTAGCCCTCACTGCCCGCCGGGAGCGCGGGAGGGTCCGTCAGCCCCGCGAAGAACGTGGGCGCCGTGCCGGGCGAGAAGGCCTGACGGGTGGCGTCCGCCTGGATGCCGCGGAGCCTCCGGAGGAAGGCCGCGGTCTCCTCGCCCGGTGCCCGGTTCAGGACGGACACGGTGCCGTCCCTGCGCCGGACGTGGACCGTGCGGCTGCGCGCGGCGGCGTGGAGGCAGGCCAGCTCCCAGAGCGTGGGGCGGGCGCCCGTGCCGAAGTAGGTCAGGGTGTCCTTGCCCAGGTGCGCGAGGTCTCCCCGCGAGCGGCGCACGGACAGGAAGCCATCGTCGGGAGGAATCTTCACGTCCACCCAGCGGAGCTGCTTCGCCACGAGGTCGATGACGAGCGGGACCGATATCTTCGCGCTCCCCTGCAGGTCGAAGCGCTGCTCCACGGCGCGCGCGTCGAAGTGCGGCCCCTCCACCCCGTCCCGGACCATGAAGCCCGCGAACGCGTCCTCCATGCGGTCGAACGGGACGCTGTTGTAGGAGAACACCACCGGGATGGCGTAGCGGACCTTCTGCGCCAGCAGACGCGCGGCGTGGACGTCCAGGAACTCGGCGCCCCCCAGCGGCGGCGCGCCGGAGGTGACATCCCCCGAATGCACGGCGGCATCGTCCGGCAGCCGCAGCTTCGTGAAGTCACACAGGTTCACCAACCACCAGTCCTCGTCGTAGAAGGCGACCGACAGGTCCAGGTCCACCCGGGTGTTCTCGGGCTCCGTCCAGTGGACGAAGAAGCGCAGGGTCTGTCCCTCCGGCAGCGGCAGCACGCTGCCTCGCGGCACCGCCACCAGCGCCCGCGACGCCGTCTTCTCCGCCAGCGGCACCAGCAGGTCGCCCAGGGCCTCGTCGAGCACCGCCTGGGGGAAGGGCGGCAAGCCCTCCGCCCGGCGCAGCAGCTCTCGCTCCAGCGGCGCCACGAGCTGTCCGATGACGTCTCCCGACAGGAGGGGGCGGTGGTCCTCCATGCCCCACGCGTGCGTGGCCTCGCCCTTGGGGAAGAAGACGCGCTTGCCGAAGGGCTTGTGCCGCTGGCGGAGGTGCGCCGCCGCGGTGAGCAGCAGCGCGGGCGCGGCGCGGGGCAGGACGGCGTCGAGCGTCGCGAGCAGCTCCGGGTCCAGAGTGGCGGAGCCGGAGCGGGACACCACCAACCGGCTCACGTGGTCCAGCCGGCGCAGCATCTCACCGGGCCGCTGCCGCAACAGCTTCAACGCGCCATGGACCTCCCGCGCGGCCAGCGCCGATTCGACGTGCGAGCCCCACGAGCGGAACCGCAGGCGGACGCCCCCCTCGGCCTCTTGCGTGGAGAAGGCCGCCGGGTGTTCGCGGGCCTGGGTCAGCAAGGCCGCTCCGAACGGCGTCCCCGGAGACAGCACCGTGCCCCGGAGGACGGCGAACGCGAGCGCGACCTTCGGATGGGTCCGCCACTCCTCGAAGACGTGCAGGAGCCCCGCGTGGGCCTTCCACAGACCGGGGTGGCGCCGGAGGTCCTCGGTGAGGTTCAGGACGGAGAAGCCCTCCAGCATCCGCAGCACGGCGCGTCGCACGCCGCGCGGAGGGCTCCTCAACGGGACCTTGACGGAGAGGTCGGGGTTGCCGCCCGCCCGGGCCACCAGCACCCGGAGCACGTCCGTGGCGGTCTTCACATGCGTGGCGGCGCTGGCCAGCACGTCTCCCGCCACGCGCGCGTCCCGCAGCAGCAGCCCCAGGACGTGCGCCAGGGTCTCCTTCACCGGGATGCGCGGTGGCAGCCAGGCCAGCACGCGCACGCCGAACGCGGCCACCAGCATCGTCAACAGCTCCACCTCGTTCGGGCGCAGCACCGTGGCCCGGGACACCAGGCGCCGCAAGACGCTACTCGCCGCGGCCTCCGGGTCGGAGCCCAACGACAACCGGGTCAGCCTCCCGGCGCGCAAGCCATACACGGGCCCGGGGACCTTCAACTCCCTCGGCTGGAAGAAGGGCTCCGAAGGCGACAGGCGGCGATGGCAGATGGGGCAACCACTGTAGTCGCTTCCGTCGAAACACCGGGTGCAGACCAGGTGCGCGCACGGAGACACCGCGACCACCGTCTCTTCCGCGCCACAGTGGATGCACGGCTGCTGGGGCCACTGGTACAGCCACCCCAACATCCGCTGCACGTACAACCGCTGGGTGTCGCGCGGCACGCTCGCGGGGAAGTTCCGGAACAGGGGGACGAAGGGCCGGTTCTGGCCCAGGCTCGCCGCGCAGGTGTCGTAGAGGAAGCGCCCGGACGCGGCCAGGGCCTCCGTCGGAAGCGCGAGCAGCGCCTCGCGCAGGGGACTCGCCAACAGGTAACCGACTCCCGCGAGGTCCGCCTCCAGGGCATCCAGGGCGGCCTCTCGCTCCCCGGCGTCACCGTCCGCGGAGAGCCCCGTGGGAAGGAAGACGAGCCCCGTGGTCCGCAACAACAACGCGGCGGTCGCGCCCGTGAGGTCGAGCGAAGCGGCGCCCATGACGACTCCATGGAAGGAGGAAGAATGGGGCGGAGAGCGGATGCACTACCCCTAGAGAGTGAGAAGGAAGCACACCCAGAGCCGCCCCGCGCAGACCCTATCAGGGCCCACGCTGGACCGCCACCGAGGCGCGCGTCCGGGACCTGCTAGGCTCCCCGCCGCGAACTCCAGACAGGAGCTGTCGATGGCCACGAGGTCCGCTGTGTTGGCAGGGGTCTGTTGCGTGGGGTTGTCCGGCTGCGGCGTGGAGTCCGACACGGTCCATGAGACCGTCTCCAATCTCCAGGAGGCGGGCTTCCCCGCCAACGACATCCAGGTCGTCGACGGCACCGTCTATGTCGGGCAGGACGTGGTGGTGAGCCTCCTGGCCTCGCGCGAGCTGCTCGACGAGCCGTCGGATGCCCCGGAGCTCTACCGGACCTCCAACCTGGTCTCGACCTCCATCCAGACCATCTACGTCCGTCCTGTCAGGCCCCTGGCGGCGACGGTCGTGGCCCAGCTCCACGAAGCCATCGCGAACTACAACGACCTGGGGCTCACGTTCGACTTCGTGTTCGCGCCCAATCCATGTGAGCTGGACCCCAACTGCCCGCCCCGCCCGCCCTACGCGAACATCGACCTGGTCATCAACCCGGTCCTGCCGGCTGGCGCGAGCGCGACCAGCTTGTTCCCCTCCGGAGGCAACCCGGGCGCGAGAATCGAACTGGGCCCTGGCGTCGCGCAGCTCGCGCCCAACATCCTCAAGCACCTCCTCACCCACGAGCTGGGCCACACCATCGGCCTGCGCCACGCGGACTACTTCAACCGGGCGATCAGTTGTGGCGGGACCAGCGTCAACGAGGGCAGCGGGAGCGTGGGCGCCATCCACATCGCGGGCACCCCGACGGGCGCATCACCCGGTGGCTCGATCATGAACACCTGCATCCCGGCGAACACCCCCGGAGAGTTCACCTCGACCGACATCACGGCACTGAACTTCTTGTACTGACAGATGCGTCCCCGTCCCCCCGGGGCGGGATGTGCGCTGCGTCCGGAGAGGACGCCACCGCGTGCGACTCCGACGCGGGCCTGGATGTGGTGCGCCCGGAGCCCCTGAGAACGAGGCTCCCGGGAGCAGGCGCGCGGCGGCGCGGAGACGAGGCGCACCGCTTGCAAAGTGGGGGCTCGACCTCGCCGAGGTGTGCCGGGTCGGGGCCCGTTCCCGAGGCCCGCGACACACAGGGGTCAGCCGGTCGGGGCCGGCCCTGACACGCCCGCGCGGAGCCATGCCCATGTCATGCATCTGGTGTGACCGAGGTACCTGCATCATCCCTGGACACGCCATCGTCCGGGAGTATCGCGTTCCCGAACCCGACGACGACCTCCCGCCCCTCGTCGACGAGCCCGAAGCCGAGCCCACGCCCATCCCCATCTTCGACCTGAGCGGGCGGAGCATGCGCCGGTTCCTGGGCCCGCCGCCCACCACCCCGCCCGTTCTCGAGCCGCTGCTCCGGCCACCGGCCTACACCCGGTTCTGGGACCTGCATCTGACCGACAGCAAGGGCTGGTACGACTTCGCCCTGAACATCCTCCCGGAGGTCCACTACCAGGAGCGCAAGAACCAGGACCGGCCCGGGTGGGTTCCCGGTGACGGCCGCATTCGCGTGTCGTGGCGCCTCGCGCACGCCTTCCGCGCCAGCCTCCGGGAGCAAATCCAGGCGCTACAGCGGATGATCGACTTCTGCCAGGCGCGACTCGACGAGGTCGCGCTGCTCGACAACACGCCCGCCCGCCGGCTGACCGTCTATCTCCAGAACGACTTCGCGAAGGCCCTGGCCGCGCTCACGGAGCTTCCCAAACAACCCGAGGTCCAGAAGCAACTCTCGGTGTTCGGCCAGGCCATGGGTGACTTGCAGGCGCTGTTGCAGGCGTGCTGGAGAAACCCCCAGAGCAGGGCCCTGGAGATCACCGCCATCCGGCAGCGGCTCGATACGCAGGGCTTCCTGCTGCGGGAGTTCCGCAACGAACTCACCCGACTGGAGGGGCGGCTCGAGGACTTCGACCCGGACGACGACGACGCGCCGGCCTCGAGCTACTTCTCCACCATCATGTCGATGGAGGACATCGCCCGGCGGATGCCCTCCGGGCTCGGCGCCAGCATGGTGCGCTGGATCTCCGACACGAATCACCGCTGCAAGCTGCGCGTGAGCTCCCATGGAGATGGCAAGGGCAACCTCTTCATGGAGAACGACAGCATCCGGGGCGCGCTCGTCGGGGAGTGGCTGTACCAGAACGGCCTCGAGCCGGACCGCCAGCCCACCGGTCAGCGCCAGGACCGGGCGGGCACGAAGGGCATCCTGGGACTGGTCACCATCAACCTGTCCATCTGCATGGGCGGACTCGGCTACGACACCCAGTCGAGCACGCACGTCGCCGGAGCACTCCAGGTGCCCACGCAATACACCCGGCCCGGCGCGGGCTCCGCCGTGGAGCAGCTCGCCCAGTCCCTCGCCCACCACGGGGTCCACGGCATCGAGGTGACGGGCAGCAACCTCGTCGTCCGTGACGAAGGAGGTCGCCTGGGCGAGGTCGAAGGCGACAACTGGACGCCCCTCGCGCATTCACCGCGCAAGGTCCGAGCCATCACCTGACGCCGTCCACTCCGTGGGCGATTGCCCTCGGCGTCCCAGGACGCGCGGCCTATCTTCCCGCGGTCGAAGACACCTCGCTCCTGGAGTGGACGGATGCCCGGACAGACGACGAAGAAGTCGGCGAAGGTCGCGAAGAAGGCGGTCGCGAAGCGCGCCGTGCGCAAGGCCCCGAAGGTCGCGGCGTCCAGGTCCGCCACGACGAGGCGCAAGGCCCCGAAGGCCGCCGGGGGCGCCGTCCTCCTGTCGGGTGGCAATCCGCAGATCGCCAAGGGCTACGGAGATACGCCCGTGCAGGCGTACATCGCGGCCATGCCGGGCTGGAAACGCGACGTCGGGCTCCGCCTGGATGCGCTCATCTCGGCCGCCGTCCCGGGCGTGAGCAAGGCGGTGAAGTGGAACTCGCCGCTGTATGGAGTCGAGGGCCAGGGTTGGTTCCTCGGCATCCATTGCTTCGCGAAGTACATCAAGGTGGCGTTCTTCCGCGGCACCTCGCTGCGTCCCGTCCCACCGGGTGAATCCAAGAGCCAGGACACGCGCTACCTCGACATCCGCGAGGACACCTCGCTCGACGCGGCGCGGTTCACCGCCTGGGTGAAGCAGGCCAGCCGCCTGCCCGGCGAGCGGATGTGACCGCCCCCCCACCGACGACCTCCGCCGCGCGGGCGGGGGCTACTTCACCCGCTTCCGGCTCGCGCTCCGCGCCTTCGGCTTGCTCTTCTTCTCGACGTTGAGCGCCACCGCGGCGCGGATGAGCGCCTTGAAGGCCGCCTCGTTGACCTTGCCGCCTTCGGGGATGTCGATGGCGCGGCGGACGTTCCCCTCGAGGCTGGAGTTGAAGAGCCCGGAGGGGTCCGGGAGCGCGGCGCCCTTGGCGAACGTCAGCTTGACCACGCTCTTGTAGGTCTCACCCGTGCAGAGGATGCCGTCGTGGGACCAGACGGGCGTCCCCATCCACTTCACCTCTTCGACGACCTCCGGGTCCGCCGCGTGGATGAGCTTGCGGAGCTTCGCGAGCGTGATTCCACGCCAGTCCCCCAGGGCCTGGATCTTCTCGTCGATGAACGCGGATGCGGATTCAACGGGGGCGGGGCTCTTCATGGACTGCTCCAACTCTCACAGGGGGGTGGACGGACAACATCCCCACTCCGACCGCCTGACGCAACCCGCGCGGTGGCGTCAGGACAGGCCGTGTGGAATCACGCGCTCGCCGTCGTGGTCTGCAGGCGGCGCCAGAAGAAATACGAGAGGCCCCAGAGCACGCTGGTGCCCACCACCCAGCCCCAGGCCTCAGGCCCGTCCCCCACCGCGACATGGGCGATGAACGCCGAGGCGAGGTTGATGGCGAAACCGGCGTAGGCCCACTCCTTGAGCCGCGCCGGCACGGGCGCGAGCACCAGCACCACGCCGAGCAGCTTGGCCCACGAGAGTTCGACCCGGAAGTAGTCGGGGAAGCCGAGGTGGGTGAACGCCTGCGCCACCTGCGGCAGGTTGAGCTGCGCGTAGGCCGTGAAGCCCATCTGCAGGCAGAACAGCGCGGTGACGATCCAATAGGCGACCGTCATCCCCTTGGCGGTGGGCTTGGTGGCGACGAGGGCCGGATTGCGCAGGGTCGATTCCATGGTCTTGTTCCTTCAGTCGTTCGAGGTGTTGGACGGCGTCGGGGACTCCGAGCCGAATTGGTGGGCGTACTCGGAGACCAGGCGCTGCCAGCCGCTGGACTTCATGGCCTCCGCGCCCGCGATGCGACCGAGCGGCTCGTGCGCCAGGAACGCCTCCAGGACGTCGAAGCAGATGTGCCATCCCGCGGCGCCCCACGAGATGAAGCCGCGCTGGATGTTGTGCCAGAGCGTCAGGCGCGTGCCGTCGCCGAAGGGCTCGAGCTCCCACCGGAGGTCTCCACCTCCCCAGCTGAACTCGAGCAGCTTCGGCGCCTCGGCCCGCTTCACGGTGGTCTCGGTCACCTGCGGCGTCGGCGCGCCGAGGGTCGACAGCGCCACCGGCCCCACGAAGGCCAGGCTCCGGCTGGCGTCGAAGGGCGCCCACTCGGACAGGTGCTCGGGCTCGGTCAGCGCCTCCCACACGAGCGCGGGCGGATGACGGAGGTCCCGCACGAGGACCAGCGTCCACTTCTCCCCCTCCTTCTGGACCCTCGCGCCCTTCGCGGCACCGGGGGCATACCTCTCACGGAGGCTCCTCGACTCTTTCTTGGTCTGGCTCATCGGCTCCCACCCTTCTTGGGGGTCTGCGCCATGCGATCGAGATGGCGTTCGAGTGCGTCCACGTGCGTCGCCCAGTAGCGCCGGAAGGGCGCGAGCCAGGCGTCGACCTCCATCAGCGGCTCCGGTCGAATCCGGTAGACGCGCCGCTGGGCTTCGACTCGCGACTCCACGAAGCCCGCGTCACGCAACACCCGCAGGTGCTTGGACACCGAGGTCTGCGGCATCCGCAGCTGACGCTCGATCTCCCCGACGGACTGCTCCGACGCCGCCAGCAGGCTGAGGATGGCCCTGCGATTCGGCTCCGCGATGATCGCGAACGAAGATTCCATGCCTTCATATATACTCATCGATTCATATGACCGTCAATTCATATGAAGGGTCCGGCCTCGCTCCGGGGGTGGCGTCGGCCGGAATAGCGGCGGGCGGGCAGCCGTTCGCCCTGCCCTGTTCCGGGCGACGCTGGGGGCCGTCCACGCCCGCCCCTGGCGAGCCGCCCCCCCACACCCCTTGGAGCCACACGCCATGAGCGAGCGCCTGCCTTCCGCCAGTCCCCGTCCGCACCCCGCGGACAACCACGACCTGATTCGCGTCCGCGGAGCCCGGGAGAACAACCTCAAGGACGTGAGCGTCGACATCCCCAAGCGACGGCTCACGGTGTTCACCGGCGTGTCGGGCTCGGGCAAGTCGTCGCTGGTGTTCGGGACCATCGCCGCGGAGTCGCAGCGGATGATCAACGAGACCTACAGCACGTTCGTGCAGGGCTTCATGCCGACGCTGGCGAGGCCGGAGGTCGACGTCCTGGAGGGACTGACGACGGCCATCATCGTCGACCAGGAGCGGATGGGCGCCAACTCCCGCTCCACGGTGGGGACGGCGACGGACGCCAACGCGATGCTGCGGGTGCTGTTCAGCCGCCTGGGCAAGCCCCCCGTGGGCGCCTCCAACGCGCTGTCCTTCAACGTCCCCTCGGTGCGCGGGGCCGGACAGATCTCCGTCGAGAAGGGCGACGGGAAGAGCGAGGTCCGTGAGTTCTCCTCGGCGGGCGGCATGTGTCCACGCTGCGAGGGCATGGGGTCGGTGACCGACATCGACCTGGCCCAGTTGTTCGACGACACGAAGTCGCTCGCCGAGGGCGCGCTCACCATTCCGGGCTACACCGTGGATGGCTGGCAGGTGCGCATCTTCGCGGCCTCGGGCTTCCTCGACCCGAACAAGCCCATCCGGGAGTACACGAAGCAGGAGCGCCAGGACTTCCTCTACCGGGAACCGACCAAGGTGAAGTTCGAGAGCCTGAACCTGACCTACGAGGGGCTGGTCCCGCGCATCCAGAAGTCCTTCCTGTCGAAGGACAAGGAGGCGATGCAGCCGCACATCCGTGCCTTCGTGGAGCGGGCGGTGACCTTCACCCCCTGCCCCGACTGTGGTGGCACCCGGCTCAACGCGGCCGCGCGGGCCTGCCGAATCAACGGCCTCAACATCGCCGACGCCTGCAAGATGCAGATCAGCGACCTGGCCCAGTGGGTGCGTGAGCTGAAGGAGCCGTCGGTCGCGCCCCTGCTGGCGACGCTGGGACAGACGCTCGACTCGTTCGTGGAGATTGGCCTGGGGTACCTCAGCCTCGACCGGCCCGCGGGGACGCTGTCGGGCGGCGAGGCGCAGCGCACCCAGATGGTCCGCCACCTCGGGTCGTCGCTCACCGACGTGACCTATGTCTTCGACGAGCCCACCGTGGGTTTGCACCCGCACGACATCCAGCGGATGAACGTCCTGCTGCTGCGGCTGCGCGACAAGGGAAACACCGTGCTGGTCGTCGAGCACAAGCCGGAGGTCATCGCCATCGCCGACCACGTCGTGGACCTCGGCCCCCGCGCGGGGACCGCCGGCGGGCAGGTCGTGTTCGAGGGCACGCTCGACGGGCTTCGCGCCAGCCAGACGCTGACCGGACGCCACCTGGATGACCGGGCCACCTTGAAGCCGTCGGTGCGGACCTCGACGGAGGTGCTGAAGGTACGCGGCGCCAAGGCCCACAACCTGCGGAGCGTCGACGTCGACATCCCGCTCGGCGTGCTGGTGGTGGTGACCGGCGTGGCCGGTTCGGGGAAGAGCTCGCTGATCCACGGCTCGGTGTCGGGCCGGGAGGGCGTGGTGTCCGTCGACCAGAGCGCCATCCGCGGCTCCCGGCGGAGCAACCCGGCGACGTACACCGGCATGCTGGAGCCGATCCGCAAGGCCTTCGCGAAGGCCAATGGCGTGAAGCCCGCCCTGTTCAGCGCCAACTCCGAGGGCGCCTGTCCGACGTGCAATGGCGCCGGGGTCATCTACACCGACCTGGCGATGATGGCCGGCGTCACGACCGTCTGCGAGGAGTGCGAGGGCCGGAGGTTCCAGGCCTCGGTGCTGGAGTACCGACTGGGTGGACTCAACATCGCCGAGGTGCTGGACCTGCCCGTCACCGACGCGCTCACCTTCTTCGGCGGCGCCAAGGCGCGGACGCCGGCCGCACACGACATCCTGAAGCACATGGCCGACGTCGGGCTCGGCTACCTGCGGCTGGGGCAGCCGCTCACCACGTTGTCGGGCGGCGAGCGGCAGCGGCTGAAGCTCGCGACGCACATGGGCACGGAGGGCGGCATCTACGTGCTCGACGAGCCGACCACCGGCCTGCATCTGGCGGACGTCGAGCAACTGCTCGGCCTGTTGGATCGACTGGTCGACGCCGGGAAGTCGGTCATCGTCATCGAGCACCACCAGGCGGTCATGGCGCACGCGGATTGGCTCATCGACCTGGGGCCGGGCGCTGGCCACGACGGCGGGCGAATCGTCTTCCAGGGCCCGCCGGCCGACCTCGTCGCGGCCCGGTCGACGGTGACCGGCGAGCACCTCGCGGCCTACGTCGGGGGCAAGGCCACCGCCGGAACGACACCGGCACGGGCCGAGACACCGAGGAAGCGCGCGAAGTGAGGCGGACGCCCACCCACCGCGCCATGCAGCTCCGCCACGTGCGTCCCGCTCGATGACACGGTGACCCTCGCGGCGGGGCGTGCGCCCACGCCCCCATCGAGGACACTCACGGGGACCTGGAGGGGCGCCGGGACGATTCCACGCCCCTCGGACGTCGCTCGACGCGAAGGAACACGGTGGAAGAGAATCGCGCCATGTCCACGCCCCCGCCACTGGAACGCCCACCCCGCAGGTGGCCCCTCGTCCTCGCCCTCGTCCTCCTGGGCGTGGTCGGCACGTGGCTGTTCAGGAATCGCGAGGCGATGAGGCGCATGGGGCGAATCACCCAGGAGTCCCAGCGCATGGCCCGCGAATCCGTGAACGCGCCCGGGGCCGCCGAGCTGCGCGCGCTCGGTTGCAACCGCGCCGACATCATGGACATGCGGCGCATCTACGACATCGTCGGCATCGCCGACGCGGGCCCCGGAGGAGAGCTGGCCATCACCTGCAACCTCCGCGTCGGAATGGGCGAGCCTTCGTGTGCGCGGGTCGCCGCGGTGTACATCCAGGCCGTGGGAACGGCGGCCCAGCCTTTCACGGCCCGCGTCCGCCGGGAGGAGACGAACCAGGACCTCTGCAGTGAGGTGTATGCGCGCGACGGCTCGCGGCTGTAGCCGCGGCGCGTCTTCCGTCAGCCACGCCAACGGGCCCCTGGGCCGCCACCCATTCGCATCGCCCGGCAGACTTCACTCCCAGTCCGTCATAGTATGAAGGGGTGTCCCGCCTTCGCCCCTACCGCGATGTGGCTGACCTCGAGGCCATGGCCCGCCTCGTGACACGGGCGTGGGCGGAGCGTGGCCCCCACGTGGAGTGCACCGTGGGAGATTTGACCTGGCGACTGCTGCGCAACGCCCGGGTCCTGCCCCAGGAAGACATCGCCCTGTGGGAGCAGGCCCCCGGGGAACTCGCCGGCTTCGCCTGGGCCTACGGGAACGGAGATGTCGACCTGCTCGTCCACCCGCTCTCCCATGCGGAGGCCTTCGCGCAGGATGTGCTGCCCTGGGTCCGTGCCCGACATGGACAGACCTCGCGCCCGACCACCGTGTGGGCCCTGGAGAGCAGCGAACCCTTGCTCATGGCGCTGCGACAGCGAGGCTGTCGGCGTGCGACGAACGGGTGCTATCTGCACCTCGCGATGCCATTACACGCCCCACTCGCTCCAGCACCGCCGCTCCCTCCGGGCTACCGGATACGCGAGGTGCTCGGCCCCGACGAGGTGGCCGCGCGGGCGCTCGTGCACCGGCGAGGCTTCGGCTCCGAGCGGGTGACGACGGAGGTCTATGCGCGGCTCATGGCGGCACCGCGCTATCAGCGCGCCCTGGACCTCGTCGCGGAGGCGCCCGATGGGAGCCTCGCGGCCTGCGTGCTGGGTTGGCTCGACGACCCCCACGCCGTGGGCGAGTTCGAACCCGTGGCCTGCGCCCCGGAGCACCGGCGACGCGGTCTCGTACGCGCGCTCCTGCACGAGGGGCTGGAGCGGATGCGGAGGATGGGCGCCCGCCAGGCCATCGTGTACGCCTTCGAGGGCACCCCGGCCTCCGTCGCGCTCTACCGGTCCGCGGGCTTCACGGTGGTGGACCGCAACCTCGGCCATATCCCCGAGGCCGCCTGAGCCCGCGCTCCGTCACGGCGCGGGCCCGGCGCACTCAAAGCGCCAGGAGGACCTCCACCTGGGCCTTCAGGACACGAGCCTCCTCGTGTCGGCCGAGCCCGGTATAGAGGGCCTCCGCCGCCCGCCGCTCCCGGACCTCTTTCTGGATGAGGGCGTCCACCGCCTCGGGTGACAGCACCAGGCGTGGCACTTCCCCACTCCCGAGGCCGCCCGCGCTTCCTGCAATCACGCCCCCCACCTGGGCGGGGGCGACACTCACGTCGGGAGCCTCCGCGTTGTCGAGGGCCGCCAGCGTCTCACGGAGCACCGCCGCGGCAGGCGCGTTTCGCGCCTTCATCGCGTCCTTCATCGCGGCACGCAGCACCGACTTCCATTCATGAATCGTCCTCATGCGGCCACGATAGGGACACACACCCCACCAAGAAAGTCACGAGCATCACGCCTTCCCGGCGAGCAACCGCTCGGCGGGGCCACCCGCCATGGTTCGTGTACCATTGACACCAAGCAGCGACCTTGCGAGAGTCGCCCAGGCATGGAGACCGCTTTCGTCGCATTCATCCCGCTCTCGAACTGGCTGCGCGGGTTCGATCGCTACCGCATGCGGTATTCGAAGGCCTCCATCTCGGAGTCCACCTTCCCCGACGCGTTCTACATGCTGAAGGAGGACGAGCCCTGGGCACCCGGGCTCGCGAAGGCGCGGCGGTTGGTGGCGAAGCTCGGCCGCGCGAAGGACCGCGTCGTCGCCTTGCGCGCACAACTGCCGACCTCGGGCGCCCAGGCGATGCGCCCCAACGACACCACCGGGACGGGCATCGGCTGGCGCTGGCCCGCCCCCGAGGTGCCCCTGAGCGGGGTCGCCTGGGTGGGCGACGACGACACGCTGCGGCCCACGTTCCACGAAGAGGTCACCGCCCAGGCCTTCCTGCTCGACGACACGGGGCTCGTCCCGTGGGCCGACTGCCGGCCCCGCTCCTTCTCCGTGCTGCCCGTGGCGAAGGCCTGCCAGGCGACGTGCGCGTTCTGTTTCTCGAAGGCCAGCGTCTCGGACCTCGCGCGGCAACGGAGCGCCTCGCTCGAGCAACAGCTCGAATGGGCGGACCTCGCGCGGGAGCGTGGGGCGGAGCGCGCCGTCATCACCGGCGGAGGCGAACCGACCCTGCTCCCTCCCACCACGCTGCGCTCCCTGGTCCGAGGACTCGCCGAGCGGTTCCCGAAGACGCTGCTCATCACGAACGGCGCGAGGCTCGACGCCGGGCACCTGCGGGCCCTGCGCGACGAGGGGCTCACCACGCTGGCCCTCAGCCGCCATGGCGTCACCCCCGAGGACGACGCGCGCATCATGGGGTTGTCCGTCGACGCGGGCGCGCTCGCGCGGGCCTTCGGCCTCCGCAGCCGCGCCATCTGCGTCCTGCAGCGCGGCGGCGTCGATGACGTCTCCAAGGTCCTGGCCTACCTCGAGCGCAGCGCGCGCGACGGATTCGACGAGGTCTGCTTCAAGGAACTCTACGTCTCCAGCCTCTCCGAGAACCCCTGGGCCCCGAGCGCGGTGAACCGCTACTGCGAGACCCACCAGGTGCCGCTCGGGGTCGTGCTCCGAGCGATGGACGCCGCGGGCTTCACGAAGGTCGCCGAGCTGCCGTGGGGCAGCCCGGTCTTCGAGGGCGAGGTCGCCCACCGCGTGCTGCGTGTCGCGGCCTACACGGAGCCGTCGGTGGGCTGGGAGCGGACGCATCGGCTGGTGCGCTCGTGGAACCTCATGAGCGACGGGACCTGCATGGCCTCGCTGGAAGACCCGGCCTCGGAGGTGCGCCGATGAGGCTCGACGCCTTCCTCGCGCTGCGGGACCCGTTGCGGAACGAGCGCCCCGAGCTCGTCGACCTCTCGGAGCTCAACGTCTACCGCAGCCTGGCGCCGACGTTCGCCGCCATCGCGCCGTCGGCCCATCCCGAAGCGCCGTACCGGTGCCACCTCGCCGAGCGGTTCCTCTCGCACCTGTCGCTCGACGCCGGCCTCAAGTCCCGGACGCAGGTCAGTCACGGCGTGCGCCGCTCCCTCCGCGCGTTGTTCGGCTGGCTCGCCTCGCGCAACGCGCGTGTCGGGGTTCCCGACGACGTGTACCCGGTGTACCTCCAGCTCGCCGCCGAGGCGGGCGTCGACGTCGTGCGATTCCCCGCGCGACAGGGACTGCCGGAGCTCGAGGCCTGCGACGCGCTCCTCCTCTGCGAGCCGCTCAAGCCCTGGGGGCGAACACTGACGGACGAGGAGACGACGCGGGTGGAGGCCTGGGTTCGCGCCGAGCCCTCCCGTCGCGTGCTGCTCATCGACTCCGCGTATGCGACGCCTCCGACGCCCTGGGCGCTCCGACTGCTGCGCGAGGAGCTGGCGTTCGTCCTCGTCTCGCTGTCCAAGGGCTGGCTGCTCCCGGACCACGCGGGGCTGTGCATCGCGCCCTCGCGCTGGAGCCAGGAGGCGCGGGCCGTGTTCGCGCCGCTGCCCAAGGATGAACAGAGGCTGCGCATCGGCTACGCGGCCCTCACGGAGCACGCGGCCCGGCCCCGGCGGGTCGGCGAGGTCCTGACCGGACGAGCCCTCGCCCTGGACGCCTTCACCACCCGCCGCCCCGAGCTGCGCGCCGCCCCCTGCATCGGCTACTTCGCCACGTCGCGCTGCTCGTTCGACGCGCTCCTGGCGCAAGGCATCCTCGGAGTGCCCGCGTCCGTCTTCGGAGGCCCCGAGCACCTGAGCGTCCTCTCCAGCCTGGAGCCCGTCATGCGCTCCGCCGGGCAGTCCTCGAAAGAAGCGAGCCGACCATGAACGTCGTCATCACGGGTACGAACCGGGGCATCGGCCTCGAGCTGGTGCGTCAGTGCCTCTCGCGCGGAGACACGGTGCACGCGGGGGTCCGCGCCCCCGCGCAGGCGACGGACCTCACCGCGCTCGCCGAGGGCGCCGGTGGGCGACTCCGGGTCCACGCGCTCGACGTGGCGGACGCGGCGGGCGTGCGCGCCTTCGCGGAGTCACTCCCCGAGGTCATCCACCTGCTCATCAACAACGCGGGCGTGCGCACCCGCCCGGACGACCTCGCGGACCTCGACGTCGACGACCTCACGCGGACCTTCCAGGTGAACGCCGTGGCGGCGCTGCGCATGACCCTCGCACTGCTGCCACGGTTGCGCGCGGCGGGCGGCGCGAAGGTCGCCAACATCAGCTCCAACCTGGGCTCCATCACCGACAACAGTTGGGGTGGCGCCTACGGCTACCGCATGTCCAAGGCGGCGCTGAACATGGCCACGCGCTCGCTGGGGCACGACCTGAAGGACGCCGGCATCCTCGCCTTCGCGCTCAGCCCCGGCTGGGTGAGGACCGACATGGGCGGCAGCGAGGCCCCCACGGCGGTGGAGACCTCGGTGGCGGGGCTGCTCGCCGTGCTCACCCGCCTCGGCCCCGACGAGACCGGCGGCTTCTTCGACTTCGAGGGTCACCGCCTCGACTGGTGAGCCGCGTCCCCCGCGACGCCCCGGACTCGGTCCAACGCGAGGTCCGGGGCGCGGCTCCAGGACACCTCAATCGTCGTTCTGGGTCCGGGCATCCGGCTTCTTGCAGCCGGGCGTCATGCACAACTGCCCCACGACGAAGGTCCCCCCGACCCCGGACTGGACGCCCAGGTTGAGCGCATGGAGCCGGATGCGGACGAAGGGATGACGGCAGCGCAGCGCCATGTCGGTGCGGGGGTCATGGACCTCCGGAGACAACGGCAGTCCTGCCACCCGGAGCGCGGGCCGGACTCCCTCCTCCTGTCGTTCGAGGAAGTGGCTGTATCGCCACGGGACGAAGCCCGAGGGGAGAGGCGCCGCCAGGGAGGACGCCGTGGGGTACTCGAGGAACGCCCGCACGGGCGTCTTCGTGGCCCGGACCGGAGTCACCGCGCGGGCGAGCAACGCGGGCCCGTCACACGACCCGCACTCATAGAGCCGGAGCGTGCGCGCCTGCATTCCCTCCTCGAGGGTGGGGAGGTGGAACACGGTTCTCGGCGTCAGCCGCCTGTTGCACTCGGGGCAGGCGACGCGGGCCTCGAGGTCCTCCGCGGAGAGCCGCCCAGGCTGGACGTCCCAACACGGGGCACCGGCGATTCCGAACGGCGCGGGCTGGCGGCGCGCCTCCTCCGCGCGCTGGAGGATGACCTCGGGAAAGGCCTTCGCGCGCCGCAGGGCGTTGAACTGGCGCACCAACCCACCCGCCTCCACGTCCGCGACCTCCGGCGGACGCGCATCCACCAGCCACTCGACCGCGGCCCGCGACAAGCTCTTGAGCGTGCTCCGCGAGAAGTCATCCACGTCCGGGTCACCCGCCTCTCCGAGCACCGAGGAGAGTCCCTGGACAGGTGACTTCGCCTTCGCGGCCCGGCGGCCCAGGAAGTCTCCGAAGCCGGTGCCATGCTTGATGGCGCGTGCATCGACGTACCCCTCGCAGTGCTTTCGCTCCTTCGCGGTGAGCAGGTCCGGCGCGATGCGCTGGAGGGTCGTCAGGTATTCGTCCACCAGCGCCACGCGCGCTCCGGCGAAGCGACGGATGCAGTCCAACGCCGGGCCGACGTCCGCGGGACTGAAGTAGCACGGCAGCGAGCTGCCACTCACCTCTCCCGCCGCCAGCCACCCCGGGGATTCGGAATCCACGGCCAGGAGGTCCTGGAACCAGTGCCCCTGCTCCCGGGCCAATCGCTCCAGGACCTTCCGCGCCGCAGGCTCCGCATCCTCGAGCCCGTACCTGCACCAATGGTCGAAGCGCTCGCCGGACTGGGGCTTCGCCCTCCTCGGGAAGGCATAGCGCTTCGGCCACGTCTGGACCTCCGACAGCAGCTCCACACGGCGGCGCAGCTCATCGGGCTCCAGCGCGACGAGCCCCGCCTTCGGCATGAGCGCGTCGTACGTCAGGGCGTCGAACGCGTGGCGCGGGTGGAACACGTTCGCCTCGAAGACGTCTTCCTCGGGGAGTGGAATCTTCAGCTCCATCAGGCGGGCACGCAGCGGACGCAGACGCGCGAGGTCCCGAGGCCGGCGCTCGATGGCGATCGGCGCGGTGAAGTCCCGCTCACAGTCGGCGCACGTCGTGGCCTCCGGCGTGACGGGCGCGCCACACGAGCAGCGCAGCGCGGCAGTCTTGGCGGGCTTGTACTTCCGCCCCGCCTCCTGGAGGCGTCGCTGGAAGAGGAGGAAGTCGGTCTTCACACGCGGGTCGGAGGGACGCGCCGCGAGCGCGCGCTTCTTCTTCTCCCACAGGAAGCATCGCACCTGCCCCTCGAGGGCGAACTCCGCCAGCTCCCCCCGTCCGCCCAGCTGCACGGCCAGGTCGAGGAGCGCCTCGAACAACACACGCCGCTGCGCCGCTTCGGCCTCGGGGACGGCGCCGTAGAGTTCGAACGGGTAGTGCGCACTCACCATCTCGTGGAGCGGCCGCTGTCGCAGCGCATCGATCAACCCGGCGACGGACTGCGTCTGCCCCTCCAACCGGCTGCGCAGCCACTTCTTCCGGCCCGCATCATCGAGATCGATCCGTACCGCCAACCCTGACAGCCCCTTGATTCGCACGCACGAGCCCCCGCTGAAGACTTCGGCGACATCCTCTATCCGATGGCAAATGCCACCGTCCATCATCAACCTCTCGACGCCGGTGCCCACGCGCCCTCCCGCCGGGTGGCCCACCGACTCAGGCATTCCGGGACCTCCCGGCCAACCGCACGGCGACGTCGGCCGGTTCGTCCGGTTCCCAGGAGAACCGCGCGGGCGATGAGCGGGCCTGGACCTAGACTGGCGCCTGAACTCGCAAGCCACGGAAGCATCCGCACATGAAGCCCACGCCTGGAGACATCTTCGCGGTCTACAACCCTCGGTTCGGCGCCTATACCGCGGTCCAGGTCACCGCCCTGAAGGTCGACGGGAAGTCCGAGATGGCCTCCGTGCTGGTGCTGGACTGGCTGGGCTCCGCCCCGCCGGATGCCGCCGCGGTCGCGGCCATGGCGCCCGCCCGAATCAACTTCTTCTTCTGGAAGGAACACCACGTCCACGACTGGGTCCCCGTCGACGTGCCCCGTGGGTACACCCACGTGGGCCACCGCCCCCCCCTCGTCGTCGAGGGCACCAACAGCTACGGCGGCTGGCCCGACGGCAGCCCCCTCCACGCGCAACGCCACTGGGAAGCCATTCCCCAGGCGCAGCGCGACCTCTTCAAGCAGATGGACGCGGAACGCGACAAGAGCGTGGTGTTCGCGCGAGGCGACGTGGAGGTGCACCGCTCGACCCAGCGTCTGGACACGGCGCAGCTCACCGCCGCCCCCGTCCTGTCGGTGTTCGAAGCCCTCCCCATCCTGACCTCCGTCAACGCCGACGCTCCGGTGCCAGGCCTGTTCGACTTCATCCGCCGCCGCCCCTTCGTCTACGAGTCGGTGGTGCTCGGCCATGGCGAGCGCCACGTCGACGTACGGGGAGCCGCGTTGACCCGCTTCACGGTCGACGTGACGGGGGTCCACGAGCTCCACCTGAACGAGGGCCTGGATTTCCTCATCCTCGTCGGCAAGGCCCGCCCTGGACTGAGGATCCACGCCGAGGCCGGAGGTCGCTGGCTGACGTTGACCACGAGCGAGCCGACCCTGACGGGGACGGGCCTGGACGACCTGGGCAACCTGCACGTGACCGCCGCGCGGGAGGTGGACGTCGCGGGCATCGTCCGACGATTCCCTCGGCTGACGGAGCTGCGCATCTGGGGCGCCCCCGGCTACCTGCGCAACGTCGCCGAGCTGGCGGCGCTCCCGGGCCTGGACACGCTGACGCTCAGCGACATGTTCGGCATGGCCCCCGACGAGTTCCCCGGTCCGGAGCGCCTCCCCGCCCTGGGGAGGCTCTGGCTGACGAGCATCCCCGCCGATGTCGCCGCCCAGGTGAAGAAGGTCTACAAGGCCGCCACCCGCGCGGGCCTCGACCTGTCCGTGAGGCAGCCTCGCAAGGCGGACTGGCTGGCGGAGAACCTGGACAACCCCTTCCGCGTCTGGGACGGGGCCGACCACATCACCGCGACCCAGGCCAAGAAGGCGGCGGCGCTGTATCGACAGGCGCGCTCCGCGGCGCTCCAGGCCGCCGCGGCACACGCCTCCCCCACCGACCTCGCCTCCGCGCTCGAGCCCATCGTCAGGGCCTATACCGAGGGCTTCAACAAGCTGGATGCCCGGCAGACGTTCATCTACACGGAGGAGCGCGAGCACATCCACGAAGCGCTGATGACCGTCCTCGACGCGGTGGACGAGGAGCGCGGGGCCACCGGCGCATCCATGGAGCCGGTGGGACGCGACGCGTTGATCGAGGTGATGGACTCCATCCGCGACTTCTAGCCGCTACTTCGCGCTCGGCTTCTTCTTCATGACCTTCTGGCCCAGCGTGAGGAGCAGCACCAGCACGGCGCCAGCGCCCAGCCCCACCGCGCCGTTGAGCAACATGGGAGCCAGGCCGCCCAGGACGCTGCCCACGCCGGGCACGGAAGCGGCCCATTCGGAGAAGGACTGCTCCGCGTGGTGCAGGCCGGAGACGCCGTGCACGAGGATGCCGCCGCCCACCAGGAACATGGCGGCCGTCCCCGCCACGGAGAGGAACTTCATCAGCCACGGCGCCGCGCGGAGGATGCCCGCGCCCAGGCTGCGCTGGAAGGCGCCGGACTGGCGGCTGAGGTACAGGCCCGCGTCATCCAGCTTCACGATGCCCGCCACCAGCCCGTACACGCCCACGGTCATGATGATGGCGATGCCCACCAGCACCATGACACGGGTGGTGAAGTCCGCCGTCGCCACGGTGCCCAGCGAGATGGCGATGATCTCCGCGGAGAGGATGAAGTCGGTGCGCACCGCGCCCTTGATCTTGTCCTTCTCCAGGGCCACCAGGTCCACGGTCGGGTTGGACAGCGCCTCGCGCAGCTCCGCGCGGTGCGCGGTGTCCTCCTCGGCGCCGTGCAGGAACTTGTGCGCGAGCTTCTCGAAGCCCTCGAAGCAGAGGAAGGCGCCGCCCACCATCAACAGGGGCGTCACGAGCCAGGGGGCCAGCGCGCTGATGGCCAGCGCCGCGGGAACCAGGATGGCCTTGTTGACCAACGACCCCTTCCCCACCGCCCACACCACCGGCAGCTCGCGGTCCGCGTTCACGCCCGTCACCTGCTGCGCGTTGAGCGCCAGGTCGTCTCCGAGCACGCCTGCCGTCTTCTTTGCCGCCACCTTCGTCAGGATGGAGACGTCATCCAGGATGGTCGCGATGTCGTCGATGAGCGCAATCAGACTGCTGCCTGCCATGAAGGTCTTGTCCCGCGGGAGGGTGGTGAACCGCCTTGCGACCCGGGCGGATTAGCACAGCGGGACCCACGGGGCACGGCTCGCGCCATGCGACACCATCCCACCCCTGAGAAGCCCCGGGCCGTTCAAGGACAGGACGGGACGCAGTCGACCGCGGTGAATCCCCACGTCCCACCGGAACAAGACCAGCAGCCCCGCGCGGAGCAGATGTCTCCGCACTGGTGACCGCAGCGGTAGTCGCAGCCCTCGCGGCACGAGGGAGCGCTCGGGGAAGCCGGAGGCCCGCCGGCACAGTCGCCTGTCCCGGAGTCGCCCCCCGTCCCAGGGGTCGAGGCATCCAGCGATGCGTCCATGCCCGAAGTGGAGGCATCCGGTGAGGCGTCCTCGCCAGGGTCGTCGTCCGTGCAGGAAACACACAGCGTCACGGCGCACCAGGCCCACCAGGCCGCCCTGCGGGTCCTCGTCATGGTCGTCGTCCTCTCTTCCAGGAGGTTGCCACCGCGGAAACCAGACACGTCTCGCGTTCGACTCTCGCCTGGGAGACAGACACGACGCAAGTCATTGCCAGACACCGCCAGGGGCGGCACGAGGCCCCTGGCGGCGGACCCGCTCAACTCACAGGATGCCGGTGACGAGCTGGGTCTTGCAGGAGACCTGGTCGATATAGGACAGGGCCGCGTCGATGGTGCAGGTGGCGCCGCCGAACGACGCGACCTGATAGGCCGTCGCCGAGCAGATACCGGCCGCGTCGACGACCTCCAGCCGCCAGATGCACGTCTTCACGCCACCCGGGTTCGCCGGGTCGACCGTCCAGTAGTACTGCTGGACCGCCGGAGGCGTGGGCGCGGCCACCTGGTACCCGCCATAGGAGCCAGAGGTCAGGGGATAGGGGGCGTATACGCCGTTGAGCGTCCCGGTCAGGATCTGGATGCCCAGGGAGACGTTCGCGCCGGTCTGGTTGAGGACGAGCAAATCCTCCGTGGCGGGACCGATGGACTGCACCGGCTCCCCATTCCGGACGGGGAGCGGGATTCCCTCCGAGCGGAGGGTGACATACTCGCCACGCTGGGAGAGCACGTCGGGGAACCCGAACTCAGTCTGCCCGGCGAAAGCGATCGACGGAGCGAGAGACAACAGCGAGCCAGCCAGGAAACGCTTCACGTTCCTCGTCATGGACTTCTCCTGTGTTGTTTGTACGGGATTGGCCGAAGCCAGGAATTCACTAACACTCCCGGCAAACCCTTTTCAAATCAAAACTTCCTGACATTGAAATACAATACACGCAAACCTTTGCACCCGGGTGGGCCGCGCCCTCATGCATTGCATTTCGCCATTCCGCGCGGTGAGACGTGCGCGAGGGTTCCATCCCGTCATGAGGCGGTGCTGATCCACCGGACCGAACGCCGCACCCCACGCCCCGTCCCCTCAGGATCCACAGGGAGTGGATTCTTACAGTTCTGTAAACACTCCTAGAAAGTGGGAACGGGGCAGCAACTCATGCGGGGAAGCCCCGAGAATGGGGCAGGAGCTTTCATGTTCAACTACCGCACGCGCCCCTCCGACCGCCGCACCCCTCCTGGTGAGTACCGCATCCGTCCTGGCGACACCCTCACCCGGCTGGCGGCCCGCTTCGGCACCACGGTGAAGAAGCTGGCCCAGGACAACAACATCTCGAACCCCGACCTCATCTACTCGGGGAACACGCTGCGCCTCGGGCACTCCACCCGTGACAGCTTCGAGGCAGGCGGGGCCCGCCGGGGCTTCCGCCACGGGGGCCGGACGGGCGACACGACCGGTGGGATGGACGTGGGGGGGCCGAAGGAGGCCGGCCCCAGCAACGCGAGCGGTGCGATGCGGCGGCTGGCGCAGGCGGCCCGCCAGGCGGCGCTGGGCATGGGCGGCTACAACAGCCAGGGCCTGTGCGCCACGGGCGTCAGCCGGGCCCTCCGCAACGCCCTGGGCATCAGCGTGTCCGGCAACGGGAACCAGATCGACAACAACCTGCCGCGCAACAAGTTCAAGCAGGTCGACATGTCCCTGGAGCAGGCGCTGAAGATCCCGGGCCTCGTCCTCACCTGGGAGAGCACCTCCACCCGCCTGGGCAGCATCTACGGCCACACGGCCATCACCCTGGGTGACGGCCACTCCTCCGCCAGTGACTTCATCGAGCGGAACACGACCAACAACGGGCGCCGGGGCTTCAAGGTCTTCATGCCCATCTAGCGCCGTCACGTCCCCGTGACGTCCCCGGAAGCCCTCGGCCCCTCGAACGGGTCGGGGGCTTCGTCGTTTCCAGGCACCGGCTCACGGCCGGGTCCCACGCGACACACCGCATCATGGACCCTGAGAAAAACGCCAACACGGCGGGTGCGTCCCCACGGAGCGGGGCCTAGCCATGGCGGTAGCAGTCCTGGCAAAGCGGCTTCGCCAGCGAGGTGTCACTCTCCTCGCCACAGGCATGGCAATACTCTTCCATGTACGAGGGGTCCCCATAGCGTCGCCAGACGCCGTAACAGTCCAGACACAGGGGCTTCTCGACATCGAAAGCCAGGTCCTCTCCGCACCGGATGCAGTGTCCGTCCTCGCCAAAGACAATCACTTCGTCCCGCTGGGAGCGCTGACGTCGCGGCGCCTCCCTCGGGGCAACTGTCGGTTGCCGGGGGGCCGGGGACGCCACCTTGACCGACATCGGGAACACGTCTGTGTTCAAGACCTCGACGAGCCGCAGGTACTCGGGCGTGTTCGCGGGGAGCCAGGCGCTCACCTCGATGCTGTTGTTGATGGAGGACTCGAGCAGGTTGAGCGAGGTCAGGAGCGCGCACTTCTCCGAAAGGTAGACCTTGGCATGGAGGTCCGCGAGCAGGCGCACCTCCATGCCCGCGGCGCGCAACCCCTGGAGCGCCTCCGAGGCGAGCGGCTCTCCGGTGCCCGTGCTGACATCCTTCGCACGCAGCACCAGCTTGACCTCCACCTTGCGGGCGAGTGCGCCATGCAAGGCGCGCACGAGCGAGCGCAGCTTGTCGATGCTCAGATAGGGGCTCACCAGCACCAGTTGCCGCTCCGCCTCCTCGATGAGCCGATGGAGCTGGGAGACCGTCTCCCGGTGGCCCAGGATTCCGATGCGCGGCGACTCCGCACCCGCTGCTGCCAAGGTATCCCTCCCGTTCGTTGGCGGCAGCCACCCTATCAACGACCCGTGAGGCATTGCAGCCCTTCTGTGATGGCCGCCTGCGTCGCGTCACTCCTCCGGCACGAGGATGGTGACCAGCTCCGGCGTCGCCGACACGACGAGCTGCTGCAGATCATCCGTCGCGCCTCGTTCGTTCGGCCCGATCCAAGGACCCAGGCGCATCCTGCCATCCAGGTCGAACGTCGCGCCGTGGCCTGAACAGGCCAGGTGGTCTCCATTTCGCGACACCTTGAACCCGGCGTGCGTGCACAGCGCATTCACGGCGACGACGCTCCCATCCCCCCGCCGGGAGACATAGATGGGCGTCTGACGTCCACGAGGTGTTCCCGCCACGCCGCCTCCAGGGAGGCTCAACTGCGGATACGCGTCGAGCCCCAGCGCCAACGTGCCGTCCACGATCGCGGGCAAGCGCGCGTCGGCGACCTGGATGGTCAACACCCCGGACAGATAGGTCACCTTCTCGGCGCCGACCACCTGGAGCGCCGTCCTGGCCGGCCGCAGCGTCGCCTCGCCCGTCGCCGAATCGAAGCGCGCGGCATGACAGGGACACACCACGTCGCGGCCGTCGTAGCCCAATGGACACCCCATATGCGTACACGTGGCATCCATCACGGAGAACCTGCCCTCGCTCCGGTGCATCAACAACAGCGGGTTGATGCCCGGCCCACGCAGCGTCACCGCTCCGCCCACTCGCGCCAGGTTCGGATGCTGGGCCACCTCCAGGGTGACGGCCCCCGTGTCCTCGTCGGGCGTGACGTCCAGCACGGGGGCCGGGTCCACGTCCGGAGCACAGCCCGACGAGGTCGTGACCGCCACCCCACTGCCCAGGACTCCCGCGAGGAAGCCTCTTCTCGATGTGCTCACAGCTCCTCCGGTTCAAGCCATGACGTCGGGGACGGAGTACGGGCTGTCAGGAGATGTCGCGGTCGAGCTGTCGCCCAGCGGTGCAATCAGGGCCCCGTCTGGCGTCAGGGTAGCCGGCCTCGACGTGGCGGATGACACGGCCTCGTCAACTCCTCGCAATCACCGGGTGACACGCTGACGGGCGGCGACCGCCGTCAGCCGGGTGGCTGACCCCGGCCCTCGCCTCCGGGGCGCCGGCTGATGACACCAGACATCACCGTTGATGCTCGTGAACATCAGGGACGAGGACGGTGGAGCCCCCTCGCCGGGAGCGCTTCAGAGGGAAACCGAGGCGAGGGACCCGCCGCGAAAGGCTGGCATGGGCCGTGCTCCAGGGAAGCCACATCACGGGCCGGACGAACTCCGGCCCCTCCCCTACCGACCCCCGCCGTCTCCCGGAGCACTCCCATGCGCGTCTCCAACCGCCCCACGTCCACGCCCGCGTCGACTCCGCCCGCGACCCAGTCGGCCTCCAGCACCGACAAGAAGGGCGGCGTCATCGACAAGAACCAGCCGGAGACGAAGTGGAGCCAGCAGTGGGGACAGGACATCTTCCTGGACCCGCGCAAGGGCGACAAGGCGGAGAGCAGCGCCGCGAAGAAGGACGGGCGTCAGGTCACCCAGGGCAACACTGGCCCCGGCCAGGTGGCGGGCAACGAGAGCGGCAACTACGTCTCCTGGCAGCGGGACCTGGCCGAATTCAAGACGGGCACGGGCTTCAACGCGGAGGGCACCGGCGCGCAGTTCGAGGCGAGCGCGGCGGAGGTCCAGGGTGATGCGTCCTACCGCATCATGCCGTGGGAGATTGGCGGCCGGGCCGGCGCCGAGGCCAACCTCGTCAGCCTGCGCGGCGACGCTGGCGTCGGCAAGGACCTGAAGGACATCAAGGGCCTCGACAAGGTCGACGGCAAGGTCTACGGCGGCGTGCACAGCGAGGTGCTGGTGGGCGCCAACGCGGACGCCAAGGCCAAGGCCGACCTGAACCTCAAGGACGGCGACGTCGGCCTCGAGGCGGGCGCGGGCGCGCTCGTGGGCGCCGAGGCGAGCGCCACGGCCCGCGGCGAGTTCGGCCCCGTGCAGGGCTCCGTGACGGGCAGCGCCATCGCCGGCGTGGGCGCGTCCGTGGACGGCAAGGTCGCCTTCGAGGATGGCAAGCTGACCATCGGCGGCAAGGCCAAGGCGGCGCTCGGCGTGGGGCTCGGGGTCGGCACGTCGTACACCATCGACTTCAACAAGCTGAAGAACACCGTCGACAACGTCACCCACGGCAAGGCCTCCGAGGTCGTCAAGGAGGCCAAGGACAAGGTCGCCGAGGGCGCCAAGGACGTGACGAACAAGGTCGCCGAGGGCGCCAAGGACGTGGGCAAGAGCATCAAGGACGGCGTCTCCAGCCTCTTCAAGTTCTGACGTCCGGCACGAGGCCCCGAACGCCGAGCGACTGGACCGCCTGCGTCGCGAGGAGTCGGTCCGCTCTCTATGCCTTCGCCAGGAGGGGGCCGAGCGCCTTGAGCAGTTGCTCGGGCGCTCCGGAGACCCAGTCCGGAGAGACCTCCACGTATTCCTCGCGCAGCACCTTCACGATGCGGTCCGCCAGCGCGCGGTCCTCCGGCCAGGCGGGGACGAGGTACTCGCGAACCAGGAGTTCCACCGCGGCCCGCTGCCGCCAGATGACCGGCGCCAGGTGCTCGACGACTCCGGGCGGCTCCACCTTCATGCCCCGCGCCATGGCGCGGTACGCGACCGGGTCCTCCACCTTGGACAGGCAGGCGTAGATCCGCCCTCGCACCGCGTCGTCCTGCTCCGTTTCGAGCCCGGCGAAGAGCAGCGGCCGGGTCTTCTCCGGCCAGCGATGGAACAGCTCCTCGTAGAGCGAGTCCCGCACCGAGGCGAATCCAGCCCCCGCGTTCTCCGGGCCCCGCAGCGCGGCCTCGAGCTGCTCGAAGGCCCCGGGCGTCTCCACGAAGGTCCTGTTGCCATACTCGGTGCGATTCATGACGGCGGCAGCCCAGACGCTGCCCAGGCGCGCCTTCAGCGAGCCCGTGGTGAAGGGCCGCTGGAGGTCCCGCTTCGAGCCGCTCTGGGCTCGCGCCACCTTCGGACAGGGCTCGAAGGTCGCCGGCGGCGGAGTCCCCACCGCCGCGCGCAGGTGCTCCCGCACCTCGCCCCCCTCCACCCACTCGCCATCGCCATCCCCCACCCAGGGGTAGAGCGGCGCCAGGGCGACCCCCTTCTTCCGCTCCAGCGTGGCCAGGAAGTAGTGCCCGGCGATGTCCACGATGACCTTGAACTGCTCGGGCGCGAGCACCGCGGCGACCTGCGCCAGCACCTGCCGCGCCTTCGGGAGCGAGGAGAAGCACTCGGGCAGCGTCAGCAGGCGCTCCTCGGCGGAAGCATCCTCATCGCTTTCGAAGAGGTCGAGCAGGCCGTCCGCGTCGATGGAGAGCGGAACCCTGGCCTCTTCCCCGTGTGGCACCTCGAACCCGACCAGCTCCTCCTCCGACAAGGACCAGGAGATCTCTGCCTCCTCCAAGTGGCCGTCGAGGAGGAGGAACACCTTGTGCTTGAACGTCCAGGAGGTGTCCTGGAACACCACGCAGATGGCCCCCTCCGGGCAGTCATCCAGGGTGTCGTCCAGCAGCGCGTCCTCGAGTTCCTCCTTGTTGACCGACTCCGGGCCGACGGAGAAGCCATGCCGCTCCAGCGTTGCACGCACCTCTTCCGGGGCCTCCAGGCCACGAATGATCACGTATTCGACGTCATGGTTGGACATCCCGGCAGGATAGCCGCAGCCCTGTCCTGATGGGGTGGCGGCGCGCGATGAGCAGCGCGCCTCCCACTGCCTGGCGGTGGTCCACATCACCACCGCCAGTCGTCGCTGACGCTGTTCTACCTACACGACCTAGTCCTTCGTGCAGACGACGTCATCGACCTGGAGGTGGTCGCGGTCGGCCTCGCTGCGGCTGGGGTAGAAGAACAGGCGCCAGTCGCGGACGTTGCCGGTGAAGCGGAAGAAGACCGCCTGCCACTCGTCGCTGTCGACGGTGAGGAAGTCCGTCTGGGGGCTCCAGCCGCCGCTCGAGTAGCTGCGGTGACGGAGGGTACCGTGACCGCGCACCCGGTACGAGCAGGAGTAGGTGCCGCTCGGCACGTTGAACTTCTCGGTCGAGAAGCGCTCGGCCACCTGGATGGGCACGACGAACTGGAGCGCCGTCGCACCGCCGTGCACCGCGTTCGTGTAACGCACCAGGCGCGAGGGCTTGATCTCCGTCCCCGGGTCCGTGAGGCCGTTGTCGATGCCGTACCAGTAGTCGGGGATGAGGTGCTCCCCCTGATAGGGAATGGAGTAGACGTTCCAGGTCTCGAAGCCACCGTTGCGCAGGATGTTCGCCGGGTGCTCGGCGGCGACGCAGCGCCGCGTCACGGGGTCGCAGGCGGGCAGCGCGCCGACGCAGTCGTAGGTCGTGAAGCAGGCCCCCTCGGCCAGTTCGCACGTGCCCGTCGTGGGGTTGCAGCTCGTCGCCGGGTTGCTGCACGTGACGCCGGCGCACGGGTCGCCCGCGACGCACAGGTGCGTGGAGGTGTTGCAGACCCGCGTGTCCGGGGTGTCCGCGCAGTCCGCGTGGCGGACGCAGCGATTCTCGGCGACCACACACGTGTGGGTCTCGTCGCAGGCCTGCCACTCGCTGCAGTCCATGCCGTCGTTGCAGCGACCGGAGAGCGGCTCGCAGGTCGCGGAGGCGTTCACGCAACGCTCCCAGGACTCGCAACTGATGGCATCACACGGCTCCGCGGCCCGGAGGCAGCGCACGTCGTCGACGACCAGGCCCTCACCGCTCGTGTTGCGGATGCTGAAGATGAGCTCGAAGGTGTCGAAGACGTCGTTGGCGAGGTTGAAGGTGTACGACACCGGCTTCCACGCGCTGCCGCTGACGGAGGTGTAGGAGGAGTACGACGAGTAGTCGTCGGAGAAGAAGGCGTTGCGGATGTCGCCGTTGCCACGCACCTGGTAGGTGCAGGAGTAGCGGCCCGCGCGCATCGACTTCGCCTCCGTGGTGAAGCGCTTGTGCGTCGACGACGCATTGGAGAGCCGCGCCGCGTTCGTGCCTTCATAGGCGCCCGTCGTCACCTTCTGCACCGCATCCGCGGTGAGGTTCGACTTGCTCCCGAGCCACCGCTCCGGAAGCGCGCCAGACCAGGTCTCGAAGCCCCAGTTGTCGATGACACTCACCACCGGCGGCTCACCGGCGTCCGGCGTCTCACCGCCAGCGTCCGGGCTGCCCGCGTCCGGCGTCTCCGACCCCGAGTCCGGCGTCTCGTTGCCCGCGTCCGGCGTCTCCGAACCGGAGTCCGGCGTCTCGTTGCCTGCGTCCGGCGTCTCCGAACCCGAGTCCGGCGTCTCCGAACCCGAGTCCGGCGTCTCGTTGCCTGCGTCCGGCGTCTCCGAACCCGAGTCCGGCGTCTCGTTGCCCGCGTCCGGCGTCTCCGAACCGGAGTCCGGCGTCTCGTTGCCCGCGTCCGGCGTCTCCGAACCCGAGTCCGGCGTCTCGTTACCCCCGTCCGAGGGCTCCCCACCCGAGTCCGGCGTCTCCGAACCCGAGTCAGGGGGCTCACCGCCAGCATCCGTCGCGGCATCCCCCGCGTCCGGGCGGACCGGCCCGGCGTCAGGGGTCCCCATGGGCTCCGAATCATCGCCACCACAGGCGACCAGCAAGACCATCAGCGAAACGAGACATCCTCGGAACAACTTCACAGCCAGCCTCCAATTTTCCAGGGGCAGTCGTCGTACCACACTTCCCAGGTAGCGAGGGTCGAGCCCCCGTCACGAGGCACGTCCCCGCCGCTGCTCCACGGCGCGGGAAGCGCCCGCCGAGACACGCGGGGCGAGGAACCTCGGCGGGCGCCCATGGGCTTCAATCAGGCCTCGGGCTGAACTAGAAGGAGCACCTTGGCGGCGGGCAGAACGTCCTCCCAAGGGTCCCGAGCGTGCAGACCACCACTCCCCCACGTCGTCGTGAGCCGCTGGAGCCACCGCGTACCCGGTGGCAGCGATTCTGGGACTTCATGGAGCTGTCGACGCCGCAGGCCTGGGGCGGCCTCGGGCTCGTCTTCGGGCTGCTCGTCGTCGGCTTCTGGCCGCTGGTCCTGCTGGCGGTCCTGGACGTGAGCGGGACGCCTCGCAAGGCGTTGATCGCCACGGGGCCGGCGTCCATCTGTCTGGGATTCGCCCTGCTCGTCCTGGTGTGTGGCTACCGGTATGGCGAGTCGCTCAAGTGGTCGCGCCGCCAGACGTGGTCGCTGGCGGTGATGTTCCTGGGCATGGGCCTCCTGGGAGGCCTGGGCCTGTGGTTCAGCGAGTCGTGACGGGACGCGCGCCCCGGCATGGGCGCGGGTGAGCGACCTCAGCCCTCCTCCGCGCCCTCGAAGGTGACCTTCGCCTTGTTCATGACGTGCTCCACGGCGAGCAGGTACCAGCCCAGCTCGGTCAGGCGCCGGGTCGTCTCCGGCGACTCGCGCAGCGCGGCGTGGACGTCCTCCGCGGAGAACCCGAAGGGCTCGGCGTGGTCGAAGATCAGGTGCTCGAGCTTCTCCGGGGTGAGCTGCAGCTTCTCCGCCTCGGTGACGGCCTTCAGCGCGATGCCGATGTGCAGCCGGCGCTCGGTGTCCGCGCGCGTGGTGGGGTCCGTGAGCCAGCCCCGGAGCGCCTCCTGCTGCTCCTCCACGTCGAACTGGTAGGCGACCATGCCCTGGCCCTCGGCCTGGACCCAGCGGCGGCGCAGCTCCTCGTCCACCAGCGCGCGCGGCACGTCCACCGGGGCGCGACGGGCCACCTCGTCCAACACCATGTCCCGGGCCTGCACCCAGAGCTGCGCCGCGAGCTCGTCCTCCAGCTCCTCCCGGATGTTGTCCATGACCTCGTCCAGGGTGCCGCCCATGCCGAGCTGCGTGAGGAACTCCGGGGCGCTCTCGGGCTGCATCGTCACCTGCTCTGCGGCCACGACGTCCACGAGGAAGCGCGCGGGCTTCCCCTGGAGCCCCTCCACCGGATACGCCTCCGGCAGCTCGAGGGCGATCTGCATGGACTCGCCCACCTTCCCGCCCTCCGCCACCGCCTCGCAGAAGCCGGGCAGCGCCTCGATGGGCGCCAGCTCCGTCGACATGCCGAAGCGCGCGGAGAACGGGATGAGCGCCCCGTCGCAGTAGCCCACGATGTTGAGCTGCACGTTGTCGCCCATCTCCAGCGACTCGCCCGGTTGACGCTCGCGCGTGGCGGCGAGCTCCCGGCGCTTCTCGTGGAAGCGGCGCAGCAGGTCCTCCTCCGTCAGGTCCTCCGGGGTGGGGACCCGCACGGAGAGCCCGTCGAGCGGGGGCGCCTTCACGTCGGGGAGCTTGAGGCTCTCCGCGGACGCGGTGCTCACCACCGGGCTGATCTTCAGGAGGCGCTCGACGCCTCGACCAGAGCCTTGGGTTCCTTGGTTGCCGCTCACGAATCCTCCCGGGAGATAGCTGTGCCAGCGTCCGCGCCAGTGGGGGACAAAACGACGGCTCGGCATGGACCAAGGCTTAGTCCACCCGAGCCGCGCTGACAAACCACCAGGAGGTGTCGGCTACTTGAAGAAGGCGCCCACGATGCTGGACACCGTGGAGACGGCGGCGCCCACCTGGCTGACCACCGGGATGTTGGTGGCCGCGGCGATGGAGCCCACCGCGGTGATGACCGACGTCACCTTCTTGCCCACCCCCGCGTTCTTGTCCATCAGCGTCGCGCCCGCGTTCGCCACGTCGACGGCCGCGATGGCCACGTTGACGCCCGGAGCGAACCGGCCCAGCGCCTTGGCGGCGGTGCCCGCGGCGGCCTTCGCGCCCTGCTTGATGGCGGCCTCGCCGGCCTCGCGACCCACCGCGGACAGTGCGGCCTTCGCGGCCGAGCGCGTGCCGCTGCCCAGGATGCCCTTGGCGAGGGTGCTGCCCGCCTTCGCGGCGTCGCCGGCGGCGGTGCTGATGGCCCGGCCCACGGTCTTCGCGGTGCCGGACTCGAAGATGCCCTTGGTGGCGGCGTTCTTGACGGCCTTGAGCACGTCGTCGCTGGCGTGGGGGAGCGCCTTCTGGAAGGTCTCCAGGGCCTTCTTCCCGGCGTCCAGCTTGCCCTTCATGATGCTGCCGCCGAGGACACCCCCCATCACCTTGCTACCGACGATGCCACCCGTCGCGGCGGTGACGCCGGCCTTGGCCGCGTCCAGGCTGGAGCGCGTGGCCGTGAGGATGTCGTCCTTGCTGCCCGTGCGGATGGCCTGACGGATGTCCTTGACGGCCGTGGCGCCCGCCATCGCCGCGCCGGGGATGCCGGCGTAGCGCAGCGCGGCGTTCATGTTGGCGCCGAACTTGGTGAGGCCCTTGAACGCCCCCTGCGCGAAGTTGGGGTTGCGGACGAAGTCCAGGTTCGTCTTCCCCAGCAGGCCCTCGGCGCCGGTCTTGAGGTTCTTGATCTGCTGGAAGGCGTCCTTGCTGAAGTTGAAGGCCTTCACGCCCTGGCTGGCGACCGCGACGCCGCCCTTGATGAGTTCCTTGTTCTCCTGGACGGTCTTCTGGACGTTGGCGCGGACGGTGTTGAAGGTCTTGCGGATGTCGGGGAAACCCATGGGGGCCTCGCGAAATTGAAGGAATGGAACCTGTCTGATTATCGCGCCAGCCGTGAAAGGGTTGCGTCCGGCTGGAGCCATCGTCGGGCAGGGCCGGTGCGGGCTAGATGGCTCCGCAACCCGCTGAACTCCTTGCACTTTTTCGCGCCCTCGAAGAGACGGGCCTGGGTCCGGGAGACCTCCCCTCGGGCCTCAGCGCCCCGTGCGGGCGACGGAGGACAGGCGCACCGTGAGGGCCGCCAGCGCCGAGCCCACCGCCAGCACCGTCACCGCCATCCAGCCCCACCGGGCCAGCACGAGGCTGCCGCTCGCCGCGCCGATGGCCATGCCGATGAACATGCACACGAAGAGCACCGCGTTGAGCCGGCTGCGCGCCGCGGGGTCGATGCCGAAGACCAGGGTCTGGTGCGCCACGAGCGTGACCTGGACGCCCAGGTCGAAGCCGATCGCGCTGGCGCCCAGCAGCCACAGCCTCGACTGCGGCTCGAGCCAGGGTGAGGCGAACATCGTGGCGAACGAGACCGCCGTGAGGCCCGTCCCCAGGCGCGTGACGACCTCCGGGCCGTAGCGGTCCGCCACGCGCCCGGCGATGGGTGCGCCCAGGGCCCCGGCGGCGCCCGCCAGGCCGAAGGCCCCCGCCGCGGCGCTGCCCAGGTGGAACGGCGCGCCATGCAGCATCACCGCGAGCGTGGACCAGAACGCGCTGAACCCCACCGAGAGCAGCCCCTGCGCCAGCGCCGCCCGACGGAGGGCGCCGTGCCGACGCCACAGGCCGGCGAGCGACCCCAGCAGCGCGCCATAGGACAGCGTGCTGGTCGGCCGGAAGCGCGGCAGCCCCCGCCAGGCGGCGAGCCCCACCAGGGCCACGCTGCCCGAGGCAATGACATACATGGCGCGCCAGCCGAGGTGCTCCGAGACCACGCCGCTGACGACGCGGGACAGCAGGATGCCGAGCAAGAGGCCCGTCATCACCGTGCCCACCACCCCGCCCCGCTCGTGCTCGGGGGCCAGCGTCGCGGCGGCCGGGACGATGTCCTGCGCCACGGTCGCCGTCAGGCCGATGACGAAGCTCACCGCCAGGAGCACGCCGATGCCCGGCGCGAGGCTCCCCAACGACAACGCCACGCTCAGCAGCGCGGCCTTGGCGAGGATGATGCGGCGCCGGTCGAACCGGTCTCCCAGCGGCGTGAGCAACAGGATGCCCAGGGCGTACCCCAGCAGGGTGAGCGTGGGCAGCAACCCCACCACCGTCTCCGAGGCGCCGATGGTGGACCCCATCACGCCCAGCATCGGCTGGCTGTAGTAGAGCGCGGCCACCGGGACACCCGCGCTCGCGGCCAGCAGGAGTCGCAGGCCGCGCGACATGCCCTCGCCGCGCTCGTGACGGGTGGCCGCCCGCCGGAGTGGAGTCTCCGGGGAGGCCGGGCTCCCCACGGGCATGGCGCCGGTGCCGGCGTTTCCATGTATGGCGCGAATGAAGGACATGATGTTCACCTCGGGACCGCGAGACGGGGGAACAGTGCGCCCGAGGAGCGGTGGGCTGTAGTGGCACCCCACGCACAGCGGCTATACGTTCTGCGTATAACCCCGCGTGACGTGAGCCCCATGCCCCAACGCTCCAAGACCCCGAGGCCCCGCGCCGTTCCCCGGCGCCCTGCCCTCCCCGCCGCCGCGGGGGTCGACCGGCTCGAGCTGATGCAGACCTTCCTGCGCATCGTCGACGCGGGGAGCCTGTCATCCGCCGCCGCGCAGTTGGGCACGACGCAGCCGACGGTGAGCCGGCGTTTGCAGGCGCTCGAGCGCTCGCTGGGTCTGCGGCTGTTGCAGCGCTCCACCCACGCGATGAAGCTCACCGAGGACGGCGTGCGTTGCTACGAGCGCGCGAAGGAGCTGGTCGCGAGCTGGCAGCAGCTCGAGGCCGACCTGCGGGGCGCGAGCGACGAGCCGGAGGGCACGCTGCGGGTCGTCGTTCCCCACGCGTTCGGCCAGCAGCTCCTGGTGGAGCCGCTGACGGAGTACCTGAATCGCCACGCGCGGGTCTCGGTCGAGTGGCTCCTGCACGACCGGGGGGCGGACTTCATCGAGGGGGGCATCGACTGCGCCATCCACGTGGGTGAGGTGCTCGACCCCAGCGTGGTGGCGGTCCGCGTGGCCCAGGTGCCGCGCATCGTCGCCGCCGCGCCGTCACTCCTGGAGGGCCGCCCCGCGCCCACCCACCCCGACGCACTGGCGCGGCTCCCCTGGCTGTCGCTGCGCACGTTCTACCGGACCGAGCTCTCCCTCACCCACGTGGACACGGGCGAGGTCCAGCGCATCACCTTCCAGCCGCGCCTGAGCACGGACAGCCTCTACGCCATCCGCAGCGCCGCGGTGAAGGGGCTCGGCGTCTGCGTGGGCTCGGCCTGGGTCCTCCAGGAGGAGATTTCACGCGGTCGCCTGCGGCATCTGGTGCCGCAGTGGCAGGCCTCTCCCCTGCCGGTGTCCCTGGTGTATCCAGCCGCGCGATTCCATCCCGCGCGACTGCGCAAGTTCGTCGCGCTGATGCGGGAGACGATTCCCTCCGCGCTCGCCGTGGCCACGCACACGCGCGGCGGCTAGGACTCCCGCAGCGGGACCGCCGGCCCCATCCAGAGAATGGAATCGAACGCGCGCGGCTCGTCGACCACGCGGCGCCCTCGCTCACCACAATGAAGCAGGAGCCCCTCCGAGGAGACCTCGAGCAGGGTCGCGGTGAAGTGCCGCACCGAGCCCAGGTACTCACAGACCAGCATCGCCTGCCCCACATAGGGCGCGAGGTGCTCGAGACAGAGGTCAGGCCCTTGAATGAACACGGGGTCCGCGCGGTAGTGCGAGACAGGCAGCGTGGGGTACGCGTAGCGCTCCAGGGGACCCCACTTCTCGTGGCGCGCCTCCCTCTGCCCCGCTGTCTCGCCCTCGGGCACGGGGACGCGGTGCTCCGCGAACGGAGCCACGTCCCCGGTAGCGCGCGAGGCGGGCCGAGCGAGCCCTTCCTCCAGACGCGTGTGTCGGGTCCCCACCGCCCAGCGCCAGGGCCAGGCATGGCGCCCGTCGACCGCGAACATCAACCGCGACGCGAGCTGCCCCCGGACCTCCGGCGGACAGACCACCGTGCCGTCCTCCAGCACGCGGGTGAAGGTCCACCCGTCTTTCGTCGGGAGCCCCTGGGCACGTCCATCCGGTGAGGGATTCCACGACGCGGGAGGCGGCACGCGCCCTGGCTCGGTGGCGAACGAATGGCGGGCACGCAGGTGGCCGGTCGACACGTCCCAGAACGCCACCCCCTCCTCCTCCAGGACCACGAGCGTCTCGTCCGCGGCCCAGACGAGCCCCTCGATGCGGCCGACGCTCTCGAGCTCCCAGAGCCTTCGAGGTTCATCCGCCAGCGCCCATCCCCTGATTCGCCGCTCGTCCACCTTGCACGCCGCCTGGGAGCCATCCGGCGACCAGGCCCAGCCATGGAGGTCGGGCCGCCGGGAGTCCGCGAACCAGTAGGACTCCATCCGCAGGACGTACCGGAACCGCCCCTCGTCGAAGATGAACACCGCCGGGTGCTCGTGCCCGAGGGGCGGTCGCCGCGGGTCGCCATCATCGGGGTGATGTCCGAGGTTGCTGACCACGGCCAGTCGCCGACCGTCCTGGGACCAGGTGAAGGATTCGACACGGGGCCTGCACGGCGCCAGTTGCTCGCCCAGCTCCGCCACCGTCCGACCAGTGCGCCCATCGGCGAGGACGAGGCGCTCGGTGGCATGGGCCAGGAGCGAACCGTCCGGTGAGAAGGCCAGGGGGAACTTCAGGTCCTTGGAGGCGAACTGGAGGTCGCCGCTCTGGACGTCGGTCACGGAGACGAAGTCGTAGGCGACTTCATCCCCCTGGACCGGCGGCTCCCACCAGTCGACCGAGTGCTTGCCATGTCCGAAGACCCGAGCGCCATCGGGGCTCCAGCGGACCCACGTGAGGGGATGGTTCCGCGAGTGCGTCCCCGCCCACCGGGCCGGGCACCAACGCACACCTTCACTCTCCTCGCGGATGGCCGCCCGCTCCCGGAAGGGAACGATGCACCCACGCGCATGGTCCGGCCCACGCGTGGAGATGAAGAGGGATTGCTCGTCCGGAGCCCAGCACCAGGCGGGCATGTGCCCGAGGTCGACCGCGTGCTCCGGATTCTTGACGCTCCAGGGGGGTGGAGAGCCCCATCGCCGCGTGACGTCGACGGTGAAGGAAGGAGCCGTGCCCGCGAAGGCCCGCATCACCCCGACGGCGATACCGAGGTTGACGCCGAGCCAGGAGCCCGAAGGCGACCACTGGAGCTTGGAGCCCTCACCATAGCCCCCCACGTTCCCCTCGCACTCGACCGTGTCGACGACGAAGCCCGACGCCAGCTCCCAGAGGTGGACGGCGCCCCCCAGTTGGGACGTCTCGTCGCGATCACCCGCGATGGCCAGATGACGCCCGCTGGGGCTGAGCGCGAAGGCGCGTCGCTTCCCCGCGTAGCGCGGGGTCTCCACGAGCCGCGTCCCCTCGGACAGGACCTTCTCGGAGACCCGCCGGTGGAGCTGCGTGAGGCCCTGCTCCCGCTCGAGCCGGAGCAACCGCTCCCGCAGCGGCGCCAGGTCCCTGCCCGCCACGAAGCGCCCGAAGTCCGCCTGCTCCACCCACAGCGCCAGCTCCTCGTCGGAGCAGCCAGCCAGGTGCGCGAGGTCCACGAAGTGCCCGGACATGCGTCTGAGGCCCCACCTTTCTTGCAACCAGACTACAACTACCCCCTCCCTCCTCCAAGCGCCCTGGAGGCCGGCCAGCACCACCTGCCCGCGGAGTAGGTCCACCCGTGGACCGAGCCTCCGGACACGAGGAGCGGATTCGGATACGAAGGTGCATGCGCATCGCGGTGACAGGGACACACCGGGTAGGGAAGTCGACGCTCATCGAGGCGCTCGAGGAGCAGCTCCCGGAGTTCCGGACCCTCGACGAGCCCTACCGGCTCCTCGAAGAGGACGGCTACGAGTTCACCGCCCCACCGACGCTGGAAGACTTCCTCGAACAACTCCGCCGCTCCCTGGAGCTGCTCGAGGAGGACGACGGGAAGAGGGACGTCCTGTTCGACCGCTGCCCCCTCGACTTCCTGGGGTACCTCCTGACGCACGAGGACTCGGACGCGTTCGACCTGGAGGAGTGGCTCCCCCGGGTTCGTGCCACGGTGGCGACCCTGGACCTCGTCGTCTTCGTCCCCATCGAGGAGAGGGATCGCATCCGGCTCCCCTCCCACGAGGACGCGGAGCAGCGGGCCGAGGTCGACGAGAAGCTCGCCTGGGTGCTGCTCGACGATCCGTTCGAGCTGGGCATGGAGGTGCTCACCGTGCAGGGGACCACCGCCTCACGGGTCGCCCAGGTCCTCGACCACCTGCGACACACCTGACGTCGCCGCGCGTCGCGCCCAGGCCAGCGCGCGTCTGACGACAGCGGTTTCGCGCGGAGGCCTCTCACCATCCGCCAGGTCCGACTCCCGGCGGAGCGCCGCGAGACCGACCGCCGCGCCCGACGGACGTCCCGCGTCCCAAAGCCTCTCATCCCCGACGAGATGTCTCGGGTTTCTCTCACAGCCCTCACCCGTTGAGCGCTCACCGCGCATGGACGTGTCATGCCGCGTCGCATGGTCTCGGTGTGTCAGACCAGGGCCCTAGTGTCCCGCGGGTCTCGAACCAATCACAGCCACTCGCCCGCACGCGGGCAGCGCCGCGCCCACGGGTTGAAATCGATTCGCACTATCCAAATCGGGTTGGAGGAAGCGAAAATGCAAACAGAAGCAGACCAGGGGAACCAGGGCGCGGAGATGGCGCCCCGGTGGCCCCGTCGTCCCTCGGCGGTGCTGGCCGGCACTCGCGAGGGTCTGGCCGCGGTGTCCGCGGCGCTGACTGGGGCGGTGGGCAGCGCGCTGGCCATCGCGCGCTGGCCCACGGGGCCCTTGCGCGCGGGGACGCCGCGGGAAGTCCTGGCCGCCGCGACCAAGGCGCTCGGCGGGCAGGGCATCCCCGAGGAGGGCATGGGCGGAGAGGCCGCGCTGGCGCGGCTCGGACGGGTGATGGTGGAGTATGGCCTGCACCTGTCGCACGCCCATGCGGTGGCCCACCTGCAACCGCCCCCGCTGACGGTCGCCGTGGCGGCGGATGCGCTGGCCAGCGCGAGCAACGCCTCGCTGGACACGTACGACTCCGGCCCCAGCGCCATCGCCATCGAGCGCTGGCTCATCGACGGGCTCGTGTCGTTGGCCGGGCTCGGCGCGAAGGCGGACGGCGTCCTCACCCCGGGCGGCTCCATGTCCAACCTCCTGGGCCTGCTGCTGGCGCGTGATGCCAGCGCGCTGCGCCGGGGCGTCGACGCGCGTCGACAAGGCGTGGGGTTGCTGCCGAACCCCGTCGTGTTCTGCTCGGAGCTGGCGCACTTCTCCGTCCAGCGGGCCTGCGCGGCGCTCGGGCTGGGTGAGGACGCGGTGCGGCTCGTGCCCACCGACTCGCGCCGGCGGATGCGGCCGGACGCGCTCGCCACCCTCCTGGAGACGTTGCCCGCGGACCACACCCCGCTGGCCATCGTCGCGACGGCGGGGACGACGGACTTCGGCAGCATCGACCCGCTGCCCCGGCTGGCCGAGCTGGCCGCCCGCCACGGCGTCTGGTTCCACGTCGACGCCGCCTACGGCTTCGGGGCCCTGTTCTCCGAGCGGCTCGCGGGCCGACTGGAGGGGCTGGCGCTCGCGGACTCCATCACCCTCGATTTGCACAAGCTGGGATGGCAGCCGGCCGCCACCAGCGTGCTGCTGGTCTCCGACGCCCAGGCCTTCTCCGCGCTGGACCGGGAGGTCGCCTACCTCAACCCGGTGGACGACGCGGACGCGGGCTATGAAGGGCTGCTCGGCCGCAGCCTCCAGACGACGCGCAGGCCGGACGCGGTGAAGGTCGCCGCCACGCTGCTGGCCTTCGGCCGTCGCGGCCTGGGTGACATGGTGGACACCTGCCACGACCTGGCCCGGTACGCCGAGCAGCGCATCGCCACCGAACCCGCGCTGGAGCTGGTGTCCCCCGCGGAGCTGACCACCGTCGTGTTCCGCTTCCGCTGCGAGGAGACGCCCGCGCGAGAGGACGACCTCAACGGCGAGCTGCGCCGCCGGTTGATGGAGACCGGGGTCGCGTTGATCGGCCGCACCGCCGTCCGCCTGGACGGCCCGGACTCACCCGCGCGCGTCTGCCTCAAGTTCACCCTGCTCAACCCCACCACCACGCCCGAGGACCTCGATGCCCTCGTGGACGCGGTGCTCGCGGCGGGCCGCGCGTGCACCTCCCGCCACCAACAGGAGGTCGCATGAGCGCCGCCCTTCCCCTGGACGCCCCCCCGCGCCCGGAGCCGCTGGACGACGCGGAGCCGCGCCGCGCGGCCGAGCATGCCCACCTGGAGGCCCTGCTGCGTTGCTGGCTCACGGAGACCCGGACGCCGGTCCACGCGGGGCCCCTGCGCGTGGTGCTCCCGAGCACCGGGCTCGCCCTGCGCACCGAGGTCACCCACCGCTCCCCCACGGGCTGGCACCGCTTCGGGCCCGTGCGGCTGGAGGGCCCCGGCGGCGCCACCTCCGCCGTCGACCCCGTGCTCGCCGTGGCGCTGGTGGCGCACGAAGCCGTGAGCCGAGGAGGCGCCCGCCAAGGCGGAATCCCCTCGGGACAGCTCGCCGACCTGGTCGAGCGCACGAGCGAGTCGGTCCGGCGGGTGACGGACTTCGTCGCCCACCGTCGCGCGCATCCCCAGCCCCCCCCCGAGGTGGACGGCTTCCTCGCGGCGGAGCAGGCCCTGCTGCTCGGGCACCTGCATCACCCCGCGCCCAAGAGCCGGGACGGACTCTCCGACACCGACAACGCGGACTTCTCCCCGGAGATGCGCGGCGCCTTCCGCCTGCACTGGTTCGCGGCCGCTCCATCCGTGGTGTCGCATGACGCCGTCTCGGGCTCACCCTCGCTCGCGGGGCGGGACACGGTGGCGCTGCTGGCGGACCTCGCGGAGGTGTCCCGGCGCGATGGCCGCGTGCTGGTGCCGGCGCACCCCTGGCAGGCCCGCGACCTGCTCCGCCGTCCTCGAATCGCCGCGCTCATCGACGCGGGCCTGCTCACGCCGCTCGGCGAGCAGGGGCCGCGCTGGTGGCCCACCTCGAGCGTTCGCACCGTCTACCGACCCGACGCACCGGTGATGTTGAAGCTGTCGCTGGGCCTGCGCCTGACCAACTCCCGCCGCGAGTCCACGCGCACGGAGCTGCGCCGGGGACTGGAGATCCACCGGCTGCTCGATGCCGGCCATGCGGAGGAGACGTACGCGGCCTTCCCGCGCTTCTCCATCGTGAGGGACCCGGCGTGGCTCGCCGTGGACGAGCCCTCTCGACCGGAGGGGCCGGACGTGACGGGCCTCGACGTGGCGGTGCGGGAGGTGCCTGCGCACGTCGCGGGCCTGCGCTGCCTGGTGGGCTGGGTGGCGCCTCGGCCCGGCATGGGGCGCAGCCTCTTGGGGACGAGCGTGGCCCGGCTCGGAGCGGGCGCCGCAGCGCGGTGGGTGGCGGACTACACGGACCTCGTGCTGGTGCCCATGCTGCACCTGTACGCGTCGACCGGCATCGGCCTGGAGGCACACCAGCAGAACACGCTGCTCCAGCTCGACGCGGAGGGCCGCGTCGTGGGCTCCGCGTTCCGGGACAACCAGGGCTACTACCTCGCGGCGTCCCATCTGCCCCGGCTGCTCGCGCGGATGGGCGGTGACGCGTCGACCCTGGCCGTCGTCGAGGACGCCATCGTCGACGAGCGGCTCTCCTACTACCTGCTGCGCAACCAGGCGCTCGCCGTCGTCGGGTGCCTCGGCGCCGAGGGGCTGGGCGACGAACGCGAGCTGCTCGCGGTGATGGCCGAGCGGCTGCGGCACGCACTGCCCATCCTCGCCGCCGCGGGCCCCCGGGGAGACCGGCTGGCCCGCCGTTGGTTGGAGGCGGAGACGCTGCCGTGCAAGAGCAACCTGCTCACCCGGCTGCACGGCATCGACGAGGTGCTCGCGCCGCTGGACGCGCAGTCCGTCTACCTCGACGCCCCCAACCCGCTGAGGGAGGCGACGCGATGACGACCGCCCCCCACGCAGGACTCGAGGTGCCGCCGCCGCCCGTGCCCCGGCTCTCCGCGCCATGGGCCATCCGGCCCGCGAGCGCCACCGAGGACCTGCCGCGCATCGTGCGGTGGATGCAGGCCCCCCACGTGGCCGCGTTCTGGAAGCAGGCCTGGCCCGAGGCGCAGTGGCGGGCCGAGCTAGAGCGACAGCTCGCGGGAGACCACTCCCTGCCGTGCATGCTCATCCACGAGGAGACGCCCCTCGCGTACCTCGAGGTGTACCGCGTGACGAGGGACCGGCTCGCCGGGCACTACGCGGAGCGCCCCCATGACCTGGGGGTCCACGTGGCCATCGGTGAGCCGGCCAGCACCGGGCGCGGCCTGGGGCGGCTGTTGCTGCGGGAGGTGGCCCGGGGGCTGCTCGCGGCGGACCCCCGGTGCACCCGCGTGGTGGCCGAACCCGACTCCCGCAACGCGCCCTCGCTGCGCGCCTTCACTGCCGCCGGCTTCCGGGTCGTCGGCCCCATCACCCTTCCCGACAAGGCAGCGACGCTGCTCGTCCATCCCCGCTCCGAGGAGGACCTCCCATGAACACGTCCACGAACGATGACTCCCCGCGCGACACCGACCACGACGTGGTCGCGGCGGGCTGTGGCCCCTTCAACCTCGGGCTGGCGGCGCTCGCCTCCGTAGTGGAGGGGTTGGACCTGGTGGTCCTCGAGTCCCGCCCCGAGCTGCGCTGGCACCCGGGGCTGATGTTCGACGAGGCCCTGCTCCAGCTCAGCTTCCTCGCCGACCTGGTCACCCTCGTCGACCCCACGCACCCGCTCTCCTTCCTCGCGTACCTGCGGGAGAAGGACCGGCTCTACCCGTTCTACATCCGCGAGCGCTTCCACCCCACGCGCCGCGAGTACGAGGACTACCTGCGCTGGGCCGTCTCGAAGCTCACGTCGGTGCGCTTCGGCCACCAGGTGGAGTCCATCGACTGGGACGCGGAGCGCCAGCGCTTCCGCTTGAAGGTGCTGCGCGCGGATGGCCGCCGCCTGGGCCTCACGGCCCGCGACGTCGTCATCGGCATCGGCACGGAGCCCACGGTGCCCGGGGCACTGGCCTCGCTGCCCGCGGACCGGCTCGTCCACACCGGACACTTCCTGCACCGCCTGGAGGACGTGGAGGCGGCGCGGCACGTGACGGTGGTCGGCTCCGGCCAGTCCGGAGCGGAGGTGGCCCTGCACCTGCTCCAGCGCAACCTGGGCGGCGGGGCCGCGATGAGCTGGCTCACGCGGACGGTGTCCTTCGCGCCGCTGGACTACACCAAGCTGACGCTGGAGATGACGACGCCGGACTACGTCCGGTACTTCCACGCGCTGCCGCAGCCCACGAAGGACCGGCTCGTCGCCGAGCAGTGGCGCCACTACAAGGGCGTCTCCACGGAGACGCTGGAGCAACTGCACGACCTGCTCTACCGGCGGGAGCTGGAGCAGGGGCTCGCCGACGTGGAGCTGCGCAGCGGCGTCGCGGTGGAGGCCGCGGCGGTGAACGACGCGGGTGACGTGGTGCTGCGCTGCCGCCACCTGGACACGGGTGGTGTCTTCGAGCACACGACGGCGCTGGTGGTGGCGGCCACGGGATACAAGCACCGCGCCCCCACCTTCCTGGGGCCCATGGATGGGCTCCTGCGCTGGGACGACCAGGGGCGCTACCGGGTCCGACTGGATTACTCGGTGGAGCTGGCGCCCGAGGTCCGTGGGCGCATCTTCGTGACCCACGCGGACCTGCACAGCCACGGCGTCGCCGCGCCCGACCTGGGCGTGTCCCCGTTCCGCAACGCCACCATCCTCAACGCCGTCATGGGACGCGAGGTGTTCGCCCTGCCCGCGCGCACGGCCTTCTCGCGCTTCGGCCTCCCCGCCCCCCTGGCGACGACACGCGCCGCCCGGCGACCGGAGGACGCATGAGCGCGCGGGCTCCGGGTGCGCCCGAGCCGCCGGAGGGGCCGGCCCCACGGCAGCGCCCCGACGCGCGCCGTGCCGCGGCGTGGACGTTCGCGCTGGTGAGCGCGGGCGGCGTGGTGATGACGCTGGACGTGACGGTGGTCAACGTCGCGCTGGCCGCCATCGCCAGGGACCTGGGCGCGGGGCTGCACCAGGTCCAATGGACCGTCTCCGCCTATTCGCTCGCGTTCGGCGCGCTGCTGCTCACCGCGGGCGCGCTCTCCGACCGCGTCGGCCGGCGGAGCGTCTTCGTGGCGGGCATCACCCTGTTCACCCTCGCCTCGGCGCTGTGTGGCCTGGCGCCGGATGCCGGCACGCTGGTCGCGGCGCGCGTGGCCCAGGGACTCGGCGGGGCGATGGTGTTCGCCCCGGCGCTCGCCCTCATCGCCGCCGTGTACGAGGGCGCCGAGCGACAACGGGCCATCGCCACCTACGCGGCCATCGCCTCCGCCGCGGGGGCCCTGGGCCCCGTGGTGGGGGGCGTGCTCGTCGAGTGGGTCGGCTGGCGGTGGATCTTCCTCGTCAACATCCCCATCGGCGTGGGCGTCGTGCTGGGGGCGATGAGCCGGATGCCCGCGCTGACACCCCAGGACACCTCCCGGCGGTTGGACGTGCTCGGCGCGCTGCTGGCCGTCGGCATGCTGCTGTCGCTCCACTACCCCCTCGTCCGGGGAGCGGACGTCGGCTGGGGCTCACCCCAGGTGCTCGTGCCCGCGTTGGCGGGCTTCGTCCTGCTCGCGGCGCTCGTCGCGAGCCAGCGTCGTCCGGGGGGAATGCTCGACCTGGAGCTGCTGCGCATCCCCGCGCTCTCCGGGGCCGCGGTGCTCGGCTTCCTCGCCCGCATGTCGGGCCTGGGCGTGCTCGTCTTCACCACGCTGTGGCTCCAGCGCACGGCGGACGGTTCTCCGCTGCGCGTGGGGCTCCAGCTCCTGCCGCTGACGGGGAGCCTCCTCGTCGTGGGCCTGTGCATGACGTGGCTGCAGGCGCGCGTCTCGGCCGCGGTGCTCGTGGCGGGGGGCTTCGTCTTCCAGGGGGCCGGGCTGGGGATGCTGGCGCTCGCGACCCTCTCCGGCGCGTCCTCGTGGACGGGCCTCGGCGGGCTGGTGCTGATGGGCGCGGGCGGCGCCCTCATCTTCCCACCGCTGATGGGCGTGGCCGTCGGCGTCGTTCCCTCGGAGCGCGCGGGCATGGCCTCCGGGTTGACCAACGCCTGCTATCCGCTCGGCACGGCGACGGGCGTGGCGGTCTTCGGCGCCGTGTTCTCCTCGCGGCTCACCGCCATGCTCTCCCAGGCGTCACTCCCACGGGACGTCGCGCGACACCTGCGCACCACCGTGGAGACCGGGCAGTTCGACGCCATCGTCCCCACGTTCCTGCCGTTGGCCCACGCGGCCTTCGGCCACGCGTACTTCGCGGTGTGCGTGGTCGCCGCCGCGGTGTGCCTGGGGGGCGCCGTGCTCGCCCTCCATGTCCTCTCCAACCTCGCGTCCCGGGCTCCGCGCTCGGCACGCCCCGACACCTCCCTTTCCATGAAGGAGTCTCCGTGAGCCCCCGAAGCGAAGTCCTGGACCTGGATACGTCCGCCGCCCCCGCCGCCCCCGCCGCCCGGGGCCCATCGTCCGACGCGAGCCCCGACCACCCGATTCCCCCGCTGCCGGAGGTGGGCGCCGCCGCCTGGCGCGAAGCCAACCGCCGGCTCCTGGCCAAGGCCCTGGGCGAGTGGTGTTTCGAGGAGATGCTCGCGCCCATCTCCGAGGGCGAGGGGCGCTATCGCGTCGACCTGGGCAGCGGTACGTCGTACCGGTTCGCGGCGCGGCCGGGCGCCTTCGGCTGGATGAAGGTGGACCCCGCGTCCCTCACCCGGAGCGCCACCAGCATGCTCGGCAACAGCATCGCGGAGCCGGCGTGGGACGCGCTGCGGTTCCTCACGGACGCGGCCTCCACGCTGGGGACGGACCCGTCCACGCTGGCCACCTACTTCAACGAGCTGTCCTCCACGCTGGCGGTGGACGCCGCGCGCCTCTCGCGGGGAGGCCACACCGCGGCGGAGCTCCGCGCCGTGGGCCACACGGAGCTGGAGTGCCACATGACGGGGCACAACTGGCTGGTGGCGAACAAGGGCCGGGTGAACTTCTCCGCGTCGGACGTGCGCCGCTACGCGCCGGAGTCCCGTCAGCCCGTGCGGCTGCTGTGGGTGGCGGTGCATCGCGGCCTCGCCGAGTTCCGGGGCACGTCCACGCTGTCCGAGCGCGAGGTGCTCGCGCGCGAGCTGGACGACGCGACGCGCGCCCGGTTCGCCCGCGTCCTCACCGCCCGGGGGCTCGCCCCCGACGCCTTCGTGTGGATGCCCGTCCACCCGTGGCAATGGGAGCACGCGGTCCTGGTGCTGCACGCGGCGGACGTGGCGCAGCAACGCATCGTCCCGCTGGGAGACAGCCCCGACCTGTACCTGCCGGGCCAGTCCATCCGGACCATGGCCAACGTCACCACGCCGGGCCGCTACGACGTCAAGCTGCCGCTGCGCATCCTCAACACGCTCGTCTGGCGAGGGATTCCTCCGCACTGCACGCTCGGCGCGCCCGTCGTCACGCAGTGGCTCCAGTGCCTGCTGGACGCCGACCCGTTCCTCACGGAGGAGTGCCGCACCGTGTTCCTCGGAGAGGTCGCCTCCGTGACGGTGCGCCACCCGTACCTGTCCCAGGTGGAGGACGTGCCGTACCAGCACCTGGAGACGCTGGGCTGCATCTGGCGCGAGCCGGTCGCGGCGCGCCAGGCGCCGAAGGAGCGGGTGCGCACGTTCGCCTCGCTGCTGCACGTGGACGGCGCGGGCACGGCGTTCGTCGCGGAGCTCGTGCGCGCGTCGGGCCTGGACGCGGAGGCGTGGCTGCAGCGCCTGTTCGACACGCTGCTCGTGCCGCTCATGCACGTGCTGTATCGCTACGGCATCACCTTCAACCCCCACGGACAGAACACGCTGCTGGGCTTCGACGAGCGCGACGTCCCCCACAGGCTGTACCTGAAGGACTTCGTCGACGACGTGTGCGTGTCCTTCACGGACGTGCCCGAGCGGGGCCCCGAGCCCGACGGCCACGACCACGTGCTGCCACGCAAGCACCCCTCCGTCATCCGTCAGCACGTGGTGGACCAGGTGTTCGTGGGCCACTTCCGCTACCTCGCGCCGCTGTGCGAGGAGCAGCTCGGCGTGCCCGAGCGCGCCTTCTGGAAGCGGGTGCGGCGGACCATCCTGGACTTCCACCAGCGCTTCCCGGCGCTGCGTGAACGCTTCGCCGAGTACGACCTGCTCGTCCCGGAGATTCCGCGCTACGCGCTCAACCGGGACCGCATCGTCGTCACCCGCTACACCGACCGGGCGCTGCGCCACGCGCTGTACCCGAACGGCACCCTGCCCAACCCGCTCGCGCACGACTGACGCCAGGAGTCCGCCCCCGCCTCGTCGGGCGGGGGCCGGGCCTCGTCAGAAGTCCGCCGTCACCTTGACGGACAACGAGCGGCCGGGGCGCTGGACGCCGAAGAAGTCATACGTCTTGGCGTTCGTGAGGTTGAGCACCTCCAGCGTCCCACCCAGCGAGGGCGAGCCCTGCCGGACATAGGAGAGCGCCACGGAGTGGGTGAGCTGCGCGTCGACCTGCTGCTTGTACTCGCGCAGGCCCTGGCTCTCCCAGCCCCGGTAGAAGCCGTGCACGTAGCGTGAGGTGAAGCCCAGGGAGGCGGAGTCGGTGGGCAGGAGGAGCGCGCGCCGCTGGAGCCGGGCGGAGACGTTCGCGAAGAGCCAGGGGCGGTTCGGGATGCGGTCGCCGTCGAAGGCCGAGAAGGCACCCTGCCCGCCCGCGTTGCGGAAGTCCTGCCACGTCCCGTTGGCGTCCAGCGCCAGCCAATCCCCGGGCACCGTCCACCCCACGGACGCCTCGACGCCCAGCGAGCGCGCCGCGTACACGTTCTGGTAGCTCAGCGTGGTGTCGTTGCCGAGCAACACGATGAGCTGGTCCGCCAGCCGCGCGAAGCCGCCCACGCTCCCGCGGAAGCTCCCGATGCCGGTGCGCCAGTCGTCGGCGGAGAACTCCAGGTTGGCGTTGTGGCTCAGCTCGGGGCGGAGGGACAGGTTCGAGAGGATGAGCACCCCGTCGCCGAACAGCTCGTCCGGCCCCGGCAGGCGCGTGGTGTACTCGTAGGAGAGCTTGGCCAGGATGCCGCGCGGCAGGAACACCCGCAGGCTGTCCCCCACGCCCACGCGCTCGCTGGACTGGTCCTGCTGGCGGAAGACGTTGCCGGGCAGCACCTCCTCCGACCTGGAGCGCATGACGTAGCCCTTCACGAAGAGCACGTTCTCCATCCGCCCGCTCATCAGCTTCAGCTCGTGCTCGAGCCCGCCCACCAGCGTGAGCAGGTCCCGTTGCGCGCTGAGCGGGTCGCGCTCCTCCGAGCCCTGCTTGAGCCGGTCCTCGCCCTCGCGCGTCACGAAGGTGGGCGCCAGCGTGAGGCGCACCTGTTGGTCCGGGGAGAGCGCGTAGCCGGCATGCACGCGCGCCAGCACGCTGTGCTGCCAGAGCACCTGGTCCGCCGGCGTCGCGCCCAGCTCACCCGGCTGGCGGCGCTCCACGCCCCGGTTGCCGTACCAGTCGTAGACGTACATCGCCAGGTCGCGGAAGTCCGTGTCGCGGCGGCTGTAGCCCCCCAGGGCCTCCAGGCGGAGCCTGCCGTCGAGCAGCCCCTGGTGCGCCCACGTCGCGAGCGCGCCGTAGCCCGACTCGGCGGAGCGCGCCTCGCCGTACGGCACGGTCATCACGACGTTGTTCTGGAGCTCCTTGCGCGAGCGCGTGCCGAAGACGCGCAGCGAGAGCCGGTCGGCGAAGGGCTTGTCGACCACGCCGACCTCCAGCCCGGCCCCGCCCGCGGTGAAGCCGTCATGGAAGCGCGGCACACGCGCCGCCTGGAGCCGGCCCCGCTCGTCGGGGACCTCCACGTCCACCTTGTAGTCGTTGCGCGCCAGGTCCCCGAAGACATGGCCCTTCACGAAGAGGCCACGCTCGCCCAGCCGATACTGTCCCGCCGCGGAGCCCCGGTACGTGCCGAAGGAGCCGGCCTGCAGCGAGAGCGAGGCGCCACTGGGCTCGTCGCCATCCGCGGAGACGAGGTTGACCGCGCCGCCCAGCGCGTCCGCGCCGAAGCGGACGGGCACCACGCCCCGGTAGACCTCCACGCGCTGGAGCAGGTTGACCGGCACGTTGGCCAGCCCCAGCCCGAAGCCCGCGAGGTCCAGCGGCACGCCATCCAGGAAGAAGCGGACCTGCTCGCCGGAGAAGCCGTTGAGCGAGAAGCGGCTGGCGGACCCCAGGCCTCCGGTCCGCTGGACGCTGACGCCGCTGTTGCGGCTGAGCACCTCGCCCAGGTCCGCGGTCTGCTGGCGCGCCTCCTCCAGCTCCACCACGTGGACCGCCTCCGACGACAAGGCGCGCTCCTCCGCCTTGCGGAGCTTGCGGCCCTCCACCTCGATGGTGGACTCCAGCGTGAGCGTCTGCGCCAACGTGGCATCCACCTGGGTGCGCTCGCCGGCGGACACCTGGACGCGCCAGGCCTGTGGCTCACAGCCGGGGACCAGGGCGTGCAGTTCGTAGGTGCCCGGCGCGAGCCCCGACACCGAGAAGCGCCGCTGCCCGTCGAGTCGCGGCGTCTGCGTGGCGCCGTCGGGCGACAACAGCAGGACCTCCGCCTGGGACAGGTCTCCGCCCTCGCAGGCGGACACGCGCCCGGCGATCTCCCCCACCGTCGGACGAGGCTCCGCGGCGGGCGTGGCGGGAGGCGCGGAGGACGGCGCGGACTCCTGCGCCACCGCGGGCGCCGCCAGGGACAGGGCCATGAGGCCCACGGCCTTCCAGCCCGGGCTCGCACACGAGCCACCGCTTCGGCGGGAGAGGAGCCCCTTGGCCCGGGCCAGGCTTTCGACGAACAGACGCATGATGACTTGCACGAATCGAGGACTCACCGGCTCTCGTGTGCCGCGACCTGCAGCGGCACCTCGGAGTCCCGGGGGTCTCTCGGGGAGATACGCCCGATGACCCAGGCGGAGACGAGGAACATCGCGCCCAGCAGCGCGAGCCCCACGTCCGCGCAGAAGACATAGGGCGAGCCCACCGGGTCGAACACGCGGCGCGCGTGGCGCCAGGCGTCCAACCAGGGGAGCACCACGAAGATGGCGCCCGACAGCCCGAGCAGTTGCTGGGCGCAGGCCTTGGCGCGGGGATAGACGAGCGCGCCCAGCACGCAGGCGCACCAGCTCGCGTAGAAGACGCCGTGCTCCCAGTCGGGCCGGCGAGGCAGGGCCTCCGGCAGCAGTTGGTTGGCCAGGAACGCGGCCGCGAGCGCGAAGGCCGCGCCACCGCAGCCGCCGGCCGTGAAGCGCGCGAGCGCCACGTCCACCCGGCGCATGCTGCGCGAGCGGCGCTCCAGCCACACCAGGTTGCCCGTCACGACACACAGCGCGCTGAAGATGCCCAGCAGCGCGTAGGCGAGCCGCACGCCCATGCCCGCGTAGAGCCCGGAGTGCAGCACGTACGCGGCCTCGAGCAGCTTCGCCGTGGCGGCGGGGCCTCCGGCCTCGCGGACGTGGCGCACCTCGCCGGACTGCGACACGCGCACGGCGGTGAACTCGTGGAGCCCCGCGCGCGCGTAGCCACGGACGTCGACGTACGCGGAGGCATCCCCCAGGTTGCGCAGGGAGAAGCGGTAGTGCCGCACGCCCGGGAGCGCCTCGCGGGCCCGCGCCAGCACCGTGGCGACCCGGGGCGCCTCGGCCGGCTGCTTCGACGGCTTGTCCCCCCGGGGATAGCCGAGCGTCGCGAGCCCCGCCTCGAGGTTCCCGTCGAACGCGGTGCGCACCATCACCGGCTGGAGCACCGCGGCGTTGATGCAGATGATGGCCGCCGTCCAGGCCATGACGGCCTGGTAGGGCAACCCCACGCTGCCGAGCACCTTGTGCAGGTCGCCCCACATCGTGCGCAGCGCCTCGCGCGGGCGGAAGCGCACCAGGTCCTTGCGGAAGCGCCCCACCTGGATGACGAGCCCCGTGCCCACCACCAGCAGCAGCACGATGGCCACCAGGCCGGCCACGAACATCCCGCCGGGAAGCGGGTAGAGGAAGTGCACCAGGAACAGGAAGTAGCTCAGGTCGCTCTGCTCCGGCGCCTGCTCCCCCGTGCCGGGCTCCAACCACACGGCGGTCTTCGCCCCGCCCTCCTTCCACTCGAGCCGGAGCCAGGGGGAGTACGGCGCGGGCAGGTCCACGTCGAGCTGGGTCGGCAGGTCCTTGCCCGCGCGCGCGTCCAGCCAGCCCTGCAGCGTCTCCAGCGCCTTCGCCTCGTCGATGACGGCGCTCGCGCCCGTGCGCAGGCGGGGCTCCTGCCAGGGCATCAGCTCGTGCCGGAACAGCGAGACCACCCCGAGCAGGAACATGCCCACCAGCAGCACGGAGGCCACGGCCCCCGCCCACGCGTGGGCCTCCCAGAGGATGCGGTAGGTCCCGGACTTGAGCCTCATGTGAACGCTCTCCAGAGGACGACCAGCGCCGCCGTGCTCGCCAGGGCGATACCGCCCCAGGCGCGGGCCGTCGACCGGGCCAGGAGCACCGCACAGGGAGCCGCTGCCATCAGCGGGATGACGACGATGCAGGCGGCCAGGTAGCGCACGTCGGACGAGGCCGGCACCACCGCGGGGAGCGCGAGCGACACCAGGAGCGCGGCCAGGGGCGCCCCCAGCACGGCGGCCAGCAACCGGCTGACGCCCGGGCGGTGGCGCGCGGCGGCGCTCATGACACCCGCTCCAGCACGCCGAGCACCAGGCCCACCGGCGCCAGGAGCGCCATGGCCCAGACGGGCCTGCGCACCAGCGGCGAGACGAGCGCCAGCACCGTCCCCGCCGCCATGACGTACATCAGCGCCGACGCCAGGGCCGCCCCCGGATGGACGGCCCCCACCAGCGACACCCCCAAGCCCCCGAGGAGGAGCACCAGCCCCCCGCCCCGCAGCCCGGCGAAGGCACGCGCGGGCCCCGGCCTCCGCTCCGCGTGGCGGGACCACCACGCGCCGTAGAGACCCACCACTCCGAGCCAGAGCAGCGAGGGGGCCAGGACATCCATCGAGGAGACCTCATGCGCTCCGACGGCGCGAGGTGCCAGGCACCCCGCGCCACCAGGCGCTCAGCGGATGCGGGAGACGTCGAGGACGAAGCCCGGGAAGGACACGGTGGGCTTCGGCGCCCCGGTGGACAGGTCCATCAGGGTGGAGGTGGAGTAGTCGGACGAGCTCTGGCTCACGAAGAAGTTGGAGCCGGACGTGAGCGTGAAGCTGCTGTACGCGCCCGGGTCGCCCTGCACGCGCGTGGCGGCGGTGGTCAGCGACGCGAAGGGCACCTTCCACCAGCTCCAGCCCTTGCTGTACCACTCGCTGTAGGTGGTGCCCGGCGCCGTCGGGGTGATGGTCTTGTCCGCGACCTGGAGCCACGCGGTGCCGTCCTCCGACACGGTGATGACGAAGCCGACGTGCTTGTCGTCGAGCGCCTTCGACACGGTGCCCACGAAGTCCGAATCGAACGCCTTCTTGCCCGAGGAGATGCGCAGGAAGCAGTCCTGCTGACCGGCCTCGTGGGTGCCCTTGACCGCGTAGCCCAGGCCGTTGATGACGCCGCTGAAGAAGTAGAGCGTGTCGCCCTGGCGGAGCGTCTTCGTCAGGTCGCGGCAGCGGTCGTCCTGGGTCCAGGTCAGCGCGTCCGTGGCGGTGTCGATGCGCACGAGCACCGTCCCGGGCAGGACCGCGTCATACGTCGTGGAGGACCAGCCCACGGAGAAGAACGCCTCGCCGTCGCGGCTGGCCCACTGGCTCATGCCCGTGACGTAGCCCTGCTTGACCAGCTCCGCCGGCAGCGGCAGCGTCTTCTCGATGACCATCTCCTGGGGGTTCCAGACGATGATCTGCGCCTGCGCGGTGTCCTTGTAATAGGCCTTCGTGGCGCTCACGAAGAGCACCGCCTGCGCGCCCAGCGACCGCACGCCCTGGGCCTGGAACGACACGCTCGCCCCCGCCACCAGCGCGCCGTCCTTCACCTCGTAGCGAGTGATGGTGGGCGACTCACCGGAGCCGATGGCGAAGAACCCCACGCCCTGCGCCGCGTAGAGCCGGGGACGCCCCGGCAGCTCCAGCGACTTCGCGTAGTCCAGCGTCCGGGCCTCCCCCAGCGAATCCACCAGGGTGAAGTAGTTCATCCGGCTGCCGTTCGTCTCCACGGCGGAGTGCACCATGAACAGCTCGCCCTCCCCGTTCCCGTCCGGACCACCACCCGGCGGGGTCGGCTCGTCGTCCCCGCAGGACGCCAGGACCAGGGCCGCGCTGGCGGCCACCAGGCCCCGCGCGATGCTGCTCATGCCGAATCTCACTCCACGTCGCATTACTCGCTCCTCGAGCCGGGCTCGCATCGGGCGTCGTCCGCCAACCATCCACCGGTCGGCTCGCCCTCTGAAATTGACATTCACTCTCAAAATCAGAGATGGCGAATGGAGTAGCCCGCCCCCGCTTCCCCTGTCAAGCAACGCACCCGGAACGTTGGGGGCTCGACCCGACCTCCGGAGAATCCCGCCTGGGTTTGCTGGAGATCCACCGGCTGGGACGCGCGCCGCCCGGGAGCGTCCGCTCCACCCGTGCGACGCAGAGCCAACCCACCAGTATGGCTCCGCGCGACCCAGGCCCCTTGGGAGGTCCTTGCCCGTCGACACGTCCGGCGCCGGGTGCCCCCCAGGGCGCTCCCTCGGCGCTACATCGCCTACTGCCTGGAGGGGCTGCGGGTGCTGGATGTCTCCATCCCACCCCGCCCGCGGGAGCTCGCCTGCTTCAACACCTTCCGCGAGTCCGACCCGGGCCGGACGCCCCACCTGCTCGAGGGCGCCATCGGCGTCCGCGTCCCGGGAGACGGCCACGTCTACGTCGTGGACACCTCCCGGGGCCTGCTCGTCCTCGACGAGCTGTGACGGGACGGCCCGGCGCGGCCCTCAGCCGAGGGTCGTCGACAGGTGCAGCGGGCCGGCGGGGACACCGACGTCTCGGCCAGCGGGGTCGTCCGACGGCGTCTGCCAGGCGTTGGCCTCCGTCACGGTGTGGCCGTTGGCCTCGTTGCGGATGGACATGCGGCCCTGGTGTCCCGCGGGGCTGATCTGGCTGGTGTCGTAGCCGCTCCAGCCCGTGGCGCCGTTCGCGAACGTCGCCTCGCCCCAGGTCTGACCGTAGTTCGCGCCGGCCTTCGACGAGCCATCCTTCGACACGCACCACGCCACGCTGGTGTTGCTGTCGAACGCCACCATCTGCGACTGCCCGGGCTGGAGGGTGAACGTCTTGGGCTTGCTCTTGTCGAAGTGCTGCCCGTCGTTCGGGTTCCCGTTCTCCCCCGTCTTGTTCCAGAGCGTGATGGTCTGCGGCTCGTTCGTCGTGTTCTTGAAGGTGTTCGTGAACTTGAACTGCCCCTTCTGCCCGGGGTCGATGAGCTGCATGTTGCTGTTGTAGGGCGCGCCGACGTTGTTGCGGGCGAGCCATGGCTGGCTCGGGTCCACCTTCTCCGTGGAGCCCGCGGAGTGAGCGCCGAAGCCCGGCCCCGCGTCGCTGGACGACTTCGACGACACCGGAGCACTCGACGCGCTGGCGAGGCTCGGAGCGGAAGGGGCGTTGGCGAGGGCCGGGGCGGAGGGAGCGTTGGCGGCGCGAGCGACTCCGGACGGAGCCGCCGGGGAAGCGGCTTCGGTTCCGCCCGTGTTCCCGAGGAGCCCCTGCGGCTGCATCCCCAGGGACTGCATGAGCTGCATGACCTCGCCCAGCACCTGCGACATCTGCTCCAGCGTCTTCTCGATTCCGCCAGCCCCAGTGCCCAGTTTCTTCGAGGCCGGCTCGAAGGAGTCGGTCATCAACTGCTGGCGCACGTCGTTCACGGGACTCCGTGGCGCGACGGCCTTCGCGCACCCCGCACGCGAGGCGGGCTGCTCGGCGCCCACGAGGCTCGGACGCGGCGAGGAGAAGGACGGGCGGCTGAGGGAGGAGATGGACATGGCAGACCCGGAGGGTTCGAGGAGGGACGGAGGCGCCGTGAAGTCCGGGCCCCGCTGCACCACATGCCCCACCACAAAGCAGGGCTCGTGCCACCGCGCCCTCGCGGGTAGCAGCGGCGTCACCGCCGGGAAATCAGCCACTTGGAGCAAGGGCGAGCACCCTTCCGAGCCAAGCCCCGATGACGGCACTCCTGCCCTGATGTCTCCAGTCATCAGGGCGGAGGCCGCCGCCGCGCTCACGCCTCACGGTCGCATTCGTGACACGATGGCGCGCCAGGACGCCAACGGGGGCAAATGGAATGAGCGCGCAATACGACGACATCGGGGAGAAGGTCGCGGACTGGGACGTGCTGCCGGTGCGTTCGGAGTTCATCGAGGGGCACACCTTCTTCAAGGCGCTCGGGTCCGTACGGGAGCAGGACGTCCTCGACGTGGCGTGTGGCGACGGGCTCTACACGCGACAGTTGAAGCTGCGCGGCGCCAGGAGGGTGGTCGGCGTGGACATCTCGGAGGAGATGATTCGCGGCGCGCGGCGGCAGGAGGCGGAGCATCCGCTGGGCATCGAGTACCACGTGTCGGACGCGGCGGCGCTGGCACCCCTGGGCGACTTCGACTGTGTGACGGCCATCTATCTGCTGCACTACGCGGAGTCCCCCGAGCACCTGCGGCGCATGTGCCGGAACATCCACGACCACCTGCGGCCCGGGGGGCGCTTCGTCACCTACGCCTTCAACCCGGAGTTCAGCGCGAAGGGCCCCAACAGCACGAAGTACGGCATCACGATGCTGGACTACCCCGCGGCGCCCCGTGAGGGACAGGCCATCTCCGCGGTGCTGCACACGAAGAGTCCCTTCACCATCCACTTCTCCCACTGGAGCCAGGCGACCTATGAGCAAGCCCTGCGAGAGGCGGGCTTCAAGACGCTCACATGGTCGCGCCCGGAAGCCTCGCCCGAGGGCCTGCTCGCTCGGGGGCAGGCCTTCTGGCAGGACTACCTGGACAACCCCCACGCGGTCGCGCTGCGCTGTGAGCGGTGAGTCCACCCACGTCGCCTCACGCTCCGGCATGAGACGACGCGGGCGAGGTGCCCTTCGTCAGCGGGCGGTTCCGGTCGACACGGACAGCTCGGACCCCAGGTCGCCCGTGTCGATACACTGCTGGCGGCAGCTCGCCTCACAGGCCTGGAACGCCGTCGAGTGGGTGTACCCGCCGGCCGCGCACGAGTCCGGCCAGGTGTATGCGTAGCGGGCTCCGCCCACGCCACACTCGAACCAGGCGCTCACGCAGGAGGACTGATGAACCTCCCCGGCACTCTCGGAGCCGGTGTCCTGCGGCGGCCCGCCACACCCCACCAACGACAGCAACACGACAACGAGACCGCGCGCGACCTTCCCCAGTTGCATGAACGCCTCCAGGGCCGACCGACGAAGGAGTCGCCGGAAACATGCCCGGCGCGACTATTCTACGAAACGCAGGCTTATCGCCATCGCATTGCAACTCTCATCATGAAACCCGGAGGTTCGATACAGCCACCGTGAGACATCACCCGCTTCTTCGGGTCACCGGAACGCGGCGACGTTGCGACCGACCCACGCGGAGAACGGGTTCGCGGGTCGTCCCAAGACCCGCTCCACGTCCGGGCTGATGCGCCGCTCGTCGTCCGTTGGCGTTCCCAGGATGTCGAGCGTTCCCTCGGCGACCGGCTCGGGCATGAACCGCCGCATCATGGCGAGCGCCTCCTCACGGCTCCACTCCATGAAGCGCAGCGGCGCCCCCAACGCCTCGGAGATGACGGCGGCCTGCTGACGCGGAGAGATGGCCACCGGGCCGGTGAGTTCGTACACCTTGCCGGCGTGACCCTCCTCGAGGAGCACGCGGGCCGCGACGGCCGCGATGTCCGCCGGGTCCACGACGGGCAGCGCCACGTCGGCGAAGGGCGCGGCGATACCGCGCTCGGTGCGAACCGAGCCCACCCAGGCCAGGGCGTTCGACGCGAAACCTCCAGGTCGCAGGAACGTGCACCGGAGTGACGAAGCCCTGAAGACCGCCTCGAGGTCGCGAAGAGGCGCGTGAGAAGGGGCCGAAGGTCGCGTGCCGACGGCCAGGGACGACAGCACCACCAACCGCGTCACTCCCGCCGCCTCGAACACCGTCCGCAGGGCGCGTGCGTCCAGCCCCATGCCCCCGCCGGGAACGAGCAGGAAGACCCCCGCGGCGCCTCGGAGATGCGGCACGAGCGTCTCGGGAGCCGACACGTCTCCCTGGACCGGACGAACCTTCGACGAAGTCACCGGCGCCCCCGGATGGCGCGACACCGCGACCACCTCCTCCCCTGCCTCCGCCAGCAGTTGGACCAGCTCACGTCCCACGTTGCCCGTCGCACCAATCACCACGATCATCCGACCGCTCCTCGGAAAGGGTTCGCGCTATCGATAGCGACCGGTAGGACGAAGAGACAGTGGACAACGAAGGGGCGATGGACTTTCCAGTAACCCTCCGGTTACCGACATGGCACTCAAGGTCAGGAAGAATCCAGCGACACCTCCCGTCGACATCGACCGACGGCGACGCGGCAAGGGCGAGGCGGCGGCGGAGGAGTGCCCGCTCAACCGCTCGATGGCGCTGCTCAGCGGAGCCTGGGCCACCCACGTCATCTACTACCTGAGCGCGCGCACCCGGCGCTTCGGTGAGCTGCGCATCGACATCCCCAGCGTCTCCGCGCGAGTGCTCAGTCAACGGCTCAGGGAGCTCGAGGCCCGGGGCGTCGTCGCCCGCACCCTCACGTCCACCGCGCCCCCCTCGGTCGAGTACGGCCTCACCGACCTCGGCCGAGAGCTGCTTCCCATCGTCCAGGCCATCGCGGAGGTCGGCCGGCGACTCGACAGCCGCCCGGTCGCGCAACGAAGAGGGCGCGGCGGCGTCCGCACGGGAAACACCCGCGCCGGATGAGGGCTCACGGGCCCTCGCCCCACCCACGCCTCCGACCTCACGCCACGCGCTGCAACCGCCGCTTGTACTTCTCTCCCCAGTCGCGCAGCCCCAGGAGCACTGGCTCGAGTGAGCGGCCGAAGGCGGTGAGCTCGTACTCCACGCGCGGAGGCACCTCCGGGTAGACGGTGCGCTTCACCAGCCCGTCCTCCTCCAGCTCGCGCAGTTGCAACGTGAGCATGCGCTGGCTGCAGTTGGGCAGGCGCTTGCGCAGCTCTCCGAAGCGGTGCGTGCCCTTGAGCAACCAGTACAGCACCACGCCCTTCCAGCGCCCGCCGATGACTCCGAGGGACGCCTCCACGGCGCAGTTGGACTTCGAATCGTCGTCGCGCTTTCGGGTCATGGTTCCCTTTTTGTGCGTACTGGCCAAACTTGTGCGTACTTGCGGAGAAATACCCAGAAACGTACGTCTGCGCCATGAAGACATGGGAACTGCAGGCGAAGCCGGGGTTGGATTCCCTCACGCGGGCCGAGCGTCCCTCGCCCGTCGTGGGCGCGGGTGACGTGAAGGTGCGGGTGCGCGCGGTGTCGTTGAACTACCGCGACCTCCTCGTCGCGAAGGGCGCGGAGAAGAGCGGCGGAGCGCCGCGCGTGCCCACCTCGGACGGCGCGGGAGAGGTCATCGAGGTGGGGCCGGGCGTCACCCGCTGGAAGGTGGGCGACCGGGTGATGGCCAACTTCCTCCCGCACTGGGTCGATGGGGAGCTGAGTGACTCGCACCAGGCCAGTGTGCTGGGCAGCTTCGGGGCCGATGGCATGCTGCGCGAGGAGGTCGTGCTGCCGGAGCATAGCTGGGTCCGGATTCCCGCCGGGTACTCGTTCGAGGAGGCGGCCACGCTCCCTTGCGCCGGGCTCACGGCCTGGCAGGCGCTGTTCGAGGTCACCTCCCTCAGGCCGGGAGAGACGGTGCTCCTGCAGGGCTCGGGCGGCGTCTCGGTCTTCGCGCTCCAGCTCGCGAAGGCGATCAACGCGCGGGTGTTGATGACGTCGAGCAGCGCGGAGAAGGCGAAGCGGCTGCGGGAGATGGGTGCGCAGGAGGTCATCGACTACCGCGCGGAGCCGGCGTGGGGGAAGCGCGCCAAGGAACTCACCGGAGGTCGCGGCGTGGACCTCGTGGTGGAGGTCGGGGGGCAGGCCACCTTCGACCAGTCCTCCACGGCGCTGCGCTTCGGCGGCGCGATGAGCCTCCTCGGCGTGCTCACCGGCGGACGCGGCGAGGTGAGCTTGAGCACGGTCCTCCACCGCCGGCAAACCGTGCATGGCGTCTACGTGGGCTCGGTCTCGATGTTCGAGCGCTTCGTCCGCGCGATCGAAGCCACCGGCATCCGTCCCGTCATCGACCGAGTGTTCGACTTCGAGGACGCCCGCGCCGCCTATGCGCACCTCGAGAGCGCGCAACACCTGGGCAAGGTCGTCGTGAAGCTCCCGACGCCGTAGGTCGACCTGTCACGGCCCGAAGGGACTCCATCATGAACATCCTGATCGTCTACGCCCACCCCGAGCCTCGCTCTCTCAACGGCTCACTGAAGGACCTGGCGGTGCGACACCTGACCGCCCAAGGGCATCGAGTCCAGGTGTCGGACCTGTACGCCATGGACTGGAAGGCCGTGGCAGACGGTGACGACTTCCAAGGCCACGACTCCCGGGAGCGGCTGTTCTACGCCCGGGCCTCGAAGACCGCCTTCTCCTCCGACACCCAGCGCGCCGACATCGCCGTCGAACAGGAGAAGCTGCGCTGGGCCCAGGCCCTCGTCTTCCAATTCCCCCTGTGGTGGTTCTCCATGCCCGCCATCCTCAAGGGCTGGGTCGAGCGCGTCTTCGCCTACGGCTTCGCCTATGGCGTGGGCGTGCACGAGGGAGAGCGCTGGGGGGACCGCTATGGAGAAGGCACGCTGACGGGCCGCCGCGCCATGCTGTCCGTCACCATGGGCGGGCGGGCGCCGCACTACTCCGAGCGCGGCGTCAACGGCGCGCTCGACGACCTCCTGTTCCCCATCCACCATGGGGTGCTCTTCTATCCTGGGATGGAGGTGCTCCCGCCCTTCGCCGTCTTCCATTCGGACCGGCTCGACGCCGAGCAATGGCCCGCCATCGCGGCGGCCTTCACCGCCCGACTCGATGGATTGTTCACCGACGCCCCCATCCCGTTCCGCAGGCAGAACGGCGGGCACTACGACGGCCAGCAGATGCTCAAGGCCGGGCTCGGCCAAGGGGCGGCGGGCACTCGGCTCCACCTCCTGCAGCCCGGTGAGCCGGAGCAACACCCCCTCCCGGACGTGGCGCCCATGACGGCGTCGCGCTGAAGGCCGGAGCGGGTCAGCGCAGCCACGCGAAGGCCTGTTCGAGCCGGGCCACCGCATCCTCAAGATAGCAGCGCCCGTGCGCGACGAGCACCCGCCGCGGGCGCCACCCGAGCAACCGCTGGCAGCACTCACGCGCCAGGGCGGTCCGCCCCCAGGTGGTGAGCCGAACCTCGCGCGGGGTCTGCCCCGGCCAGAGCGTGTCCCCGAGCGCCAGCATCCACCGGAAGCGCGGGTGGACCCGCTCGCGCTCGAGCGTCATCACCAGGTCCGCCACGATCAACGTCGCCGAGGCCTGGTGGAAGAACACGACCTCCTCCACGTAGCGGCTCCCCCGGAAGATGAGCTGCCCCAGCTCCTGACGCCAGACCGTGGGCGACTCCTCGCCGAGGTCCTCGTCGAACGGGACGTCGAGCTCCTGCGAGCGCGCCCGCTCCCTCACCCCGGGCGAGGCCCAGGCGGTGGCCCGCGGGTAGCGGGCCTTCCAGGCGGGGATGGACGCGTAATGGAACCGGTTGGGTGAGACGAGGTGCTCGACAGGTCCGAGCGCGTCGAGCTGGGAGAACAGCTCGGGAGTGGGCGCCGTCGGAGACCAGAGCCACAACCCACCCGAGCGCAACCGGACGACGACCATGCGCGTGGGAAATGGCAGGGTGACCGGCCCGAAGCGCATCTTCGCGACAGGCCCGTCCACCCACCAGATGTCTTCGGCGAGGGGCTTGAGCGTCGAGAGCGGTGCGTAGGGCAGGATGCCGTCAGACCACTCGGCGGAAGCAGGCAGGTGCTGGTCGGTTCCCGCGGTCATCCACCCGCCATCCCAACCGCGCCCGCCCCGCCATGGGGAACGCGCCCCACCTCCGCGACGCCCCAGTGATTGAAGAATGGCCGGGGCCCCGTCACGGGACGACGTAGAGCCCCACGACGTTCGGGTCCAGGGTGGCGCTGGACAGCCGCAGCCCCCTGGCGCCACTGACGCTGGCGGCGTCACTCACGCCCAGGTCCGCGAGGGAGAACGACACGGCGGCCAGCTTCGATGGCACCGTGCCCGGAGGGTTGCCCGTGAGGCTCGCCACGCCGCTCGTATACGAGAGCGTCGCCAGGGCCGTGGAGGCGCTCCCCGCGGCGGAGGGCGTGAAGTCGCTCGCGAGCAGGGACAGCGAATACGTCCCCACCGGCTGATTCGCGGCGTCGACCAGCGTGACGGTGACGTCGTCGCCCGTCGTCGTGGCGGTCGTCGTGCTGTCGACGATGAAGAAGCGCGTCTTCGCGCTGAAGCTCGTGCCGAACTGGAAGGTGCCCGTCCCCATGTTGTTCGCGCCATCGTGGGCCCCCAGGCCCGTGGCGGCGCCATTGGCGTGCGCGGGCACCGTCCCCACCGAGCTGGGAAGGTTGGTGCCGGTGATGCCGCTGGCCGTCGCGCCCACCAACTGGGTGAAGGTGCCTTCCGCCGTGGTGAGCGACGCCAGGGATGCCAGCCCCGTGAGGCGGACTGGAGTCCCCGCCGTCACCGCCCCGGTGAACGTCGCGCCCGTGACGGGCTGGCGCGTGGGAACCGCGGCCGGGGGCTCCGCGAGCGCGGTGACCTCGAAGGCGATGCGGTGGAGGTTCACCGCATCCGTCGCGCTGATGCCCAGCTCCGCCGCCGCGCTCCCCGCCCCCGTCGCCAGGGTCCTGGGGTCGACCTGCGTCAGCCGGGCAAAGAGCACCGTCGCGGAAAGGTAGCTCCCATACCGGCTCGAGTGGCGGCTGTCCTGCGCGCTCCACAGGTCGAACATGCCCGGGGTGATGCCATCCGCGGGGTTCGGGTCCGCCAGCCCCTGGTCGACCGCGCGCAGGAACCCCTCTCCCACGCGGGCGACGCCTGCGAAGCCCAGCTCCCGGGACGCCTTGAAGTAGGCATCGCGGAGGTCGACCTGCATGGCCTGGAGGCCCGCGACGCCGCTGGGATAGCCCTGAGTCCCCACGGAGGCCGGCGAGGCCCAGGTCTCGTACAGGAACAGGTTCGCGGCGGGGTTCTTGGCGAGCACCAGCGCGCGCAGGCTCCGCGCCGCATCCATGAACCCCGTGGGCGAGCCTCCACGCGCGACGGGCAGCGGCATCAGGCTCTGCTCCTGGAACACCACCGTGTTCCACTTCGCCTGCCCGATGATGGCCGCACGGTTGGCGGCGTGCCATGCCAGGCTCTGTCCACTGGCGGCCTCGACGCTGACGTCGAACGACAACCCTGCCTGCACGGTCAGCTTCTTGAAGATGCCAGGGATTCCCCCCATGCCCGTGCCGTTCGTGTCGGTCACCGCGGCCTTGTTGTAGGAATACGCCGGCTCCTCGTTGCCGTGGGTGAAGCTGTTGCCCACGAAGAGGATGCTCCCGCCCGTCACCGCCACGGAGGCGCCCTCCGCCCCCTCGCCGTCCTCTTCCGGCTCGAAGGCTGGAATGGCGGCGCAGCCGACGCCGACGACGAACACCCAGAACGCCATCAGCCCGGCGTGCTTCCGGGTGACGGGACACGACCGCGCGGCGAATGACGAACGATGCATGGCGCCTCCTGGCGATGACGCATGCGGCGCCCGTCAGGATATCGCCAGGGGACACGCACCTCCAGGACGTGCGACCTCCGGCGCCGCCGCGGCCCTGCCTGCCCCCTCAGCGAACGACCTCCCGGGCGAGGAGGGCACACAACAGCCCCGCGACGTCCTTCATGAAGGCGTAGTCCAGCGTGTCCGGCGTGTCGCTCGACCGGTGGTAGTGCGGGTTGCGGAAGTTCGCGGTGTCGGTCCACATCACCGCCGGCCGCCCCGCGTCCCAGTACGGGGAATGGTCGCTGCGCGCCAGGTCGGGGAGGACACGATAGAGGGGGCCCCAGGTCTTCAGGGTCATCACCCGGAGCTCCGGAGAGGCCTGCGTCCGGATGACCCGGTCGACGACATGGTTGGAGCACCCCTTGGCGATGACCCCGATGTAGTCGGGGACCGTCAGCCCTTCCGGCACCCACGGCAAGGGCACGGATTGCCGCGCGCCCGCGCCAGCGCGGAACCCCACCATCTCGAGCACGTGCGTCACCCCCACCTGACAGGGCAACCCGGAGAGCCCCCGGGTGACGAAGTCACGACTGCCCAGCAGGCCGTCCTCCTCCGCGTTGAACGCGATGAAGCCAATGGGCGGCGCGACCGAGGACCTCGCGAGCACCCGCGCGCACTCGAGCATCACCGCCACCCCGCTCGCGTTGTCGTCCGCCCCCGGGCAGTCCGGCACGCTGTCGTAGTGAGCCGCCACGAACGTCACGGGCGTCCGCGCATCCAGGCTCCGCGGGAGCGCCACGACGTTCTGGTAGGGCCCCTGCAACCGCACGGACAGGCCCAGACCCGCGAACTCGGCGCGCAACGCCTCTCGCACCCACGCATTGCCCCGGGCGTTCGCGACGAAGTGCCGAGGCACCGCGAGATGCTCCACCCACGCGCGCAGACGCGCCTCGCACGGCGCTGCGCCTCCCCAGGAATCCTGGGCGCCCACCGCTGCCACTCGCTCTCGTATCCACATGATTGACTTACACCGTAAGCTTATGGCGTAAGTCCGTCAAGCCGCCCCCATGAAATCGACGACCCGACGCCCGCCTCTCTCGAGGGAACGCATCCTCCGCGCCGCGCTCGACATCGTCGACGAGGAGGGGCTCGAGGCCATCTCCATGCGCCGGCTGGGGCAGGCGCTGGGCGTGGAGGCGATGTCGCTCTACAACCACGTCCCCAACAAGGCGGCGATCCTCGACGGGGTCTTCGAGGCCGTGCTCGCGGAGCTGCCTGCCGCGAAGCCGGAGGCGTCATGGCAGGCGTTCGTGCGCGCCCGCTCGCGGGCCTTGAGGAGCGTGCTGCGCGCGCACCCGGACACGCTGCCGCTGTTCGCGACACGCCCCGCGGTCACCCCCGCGTCCATCCACCACGTCGAGACCGTGCTCGAGGCCCTGCGCGGCGCCGGGTTCGAGGTCGACGAGGCGCTCAGCGCCCTGCAGGTGATGATGGCCTTCGTCGTCGGTCACACGGTCGCCACCCACGCTCCGACACGACCCGACGAGGAGTCCCATCCAGCCTACCTCCAGCTCAGCGAGGAGGCCTTCCCGCGCGTGCGCGAGCTCGCGCGCGTGCTGGAGCGCCACGACGTCGAGGCGGAGTTCGAGTTCGGTCTGGAGGCCATGGTGTCCGGACTCGAGGCCCACCGGAAGCGGCGCCCGCCGGCGCGAAGGTAGGCCCGCATCCCGGGTCCGGAAGCGCCGTCCGGAATGCCACAACGCCAGACATGGGCGGACCACGGCCCAATCGTTTTCCAAGAACATGCACCCGGATGGACAGGCCTGGGCAGGCCATGGGTGCGAGGCAATGGTCGATGCGCGGCACATCACCGCACGCGATGACCTGCGCGGTACATGAGGGGTTTCACTCAGCGCGACGAGTCGCTATAGGTTAGGCCGCGTGCGCGGCATGTCACCGCGGGACGCGCCGTCGGAGTGGGCTCGAAAGAGATGTCGATGTCACCCCCTCGCATCGCGTTCGCCATCGAGACGACACTCGGCAACGCCGTCTTCCTCCAGAATCTCAAGCGCGCGATGGCTCGCCGCACCGACGTCACGCCGGTGTGGTTGCCCATCGACGAGCACGCGGACGACATGTGGGAGCACCTCCCCCTGGTCCGCTCGCGGCTGTCCATCCGGGGAGGACTGCGGGCGCGTTCGGCGTTGCAGCAGGCCATCGCCACGGAGCCGCTCCGGGCGGCCGTGGTCCATACCCAGCGGATGGCGCACCTGGCGCATGACTTCATGAGCCGGGTGCCGAGCGTGATTTCGACGGACGCGACGCCCAGCGGCCTGGAGGACTACCTCCGGTACTACGGGCTGCCCTCGCAGCACGCAGGTTGGATGGGGCGGGCGAAGAACGCGTTGCACCGCCGCACCTACTCCGTGGCGCGCGGGATGTTGTCCTTTTCGGAGTTCACCAAGCGCTCCCTGGTGAGTGAATACGGCGTCCCCGACACGCGGGTCCATGTCGTCTGGCCCAGCGTCGACACCGAGTTGTGGCATCCGAAGCCGGAGCGCAAACCCGGCGACGGCCAGGTGCGGCTGCTCTTCGTCGGCGGCGACCTGGGGAGGAAGGGCGGCCGGCTCCTGCTGCGCTGGGCCCGCGAGACGCGGGTGCGTGGCTGGCGATTGGACATGGTGACGTCCTCGGCCTTCGAGGCGCCGCCCGGCGTTCACATCCACGTCGGGGTGAAGCCCAACTCCCCGGAGCTCATCGACCTCGCCCAGGCGGCGGACCTGTTCGTGCTCCCGACCATGGCGGACATGTCGTCCTGGGCCATCGCGGAGGCCAAGGCCGCGGGGCTGGCCGTGGTGACGACGCCCACCGGAGGCGTGGGGGAGCTGGTCCGGGACGGCGTGGACGGGCGGCTCGTCCCGGTGGGGGACTACGCGGCGCTCTCCAGCGCGCTCGACGCCCTGGTCTCGAACCGGGACACCCTCCACGCCATGGGGCGCGAGTCCCGGCGCATGGCCGAGGAGAAGATGGACCTGCGCACGACGTGCGACCGGATGCTCACCTTCATCCGCTCCGTGACGGGCTGCTGACGCCCGGCTCCGGCGCTCAACGCCTGCGCTGGTAGCGAAGCCAGAGCAGGTCTCCCGCGCGCTTCTCGAAGGAGACCAGCTTGAGGTGCCGGGTGGGGCCCTTGCCCGGCTTCGCATCGAACAGCGACGGCGTTCCCGTGGAGCCGTCCGCGATGGGCGCCAGCAGCAGGCTCAGCTCGTCGATGAGGTCGGCGGCCAGGAAGGAGCCGTTGATGCCTCCGCCTCCTTCCAGCAGGAGCTTCCGGATGCCGAACGACTCGCGCAGCTTGCGGAGCACCTTCTCCAGGTCCACCTCCGCCTTGCCACCGAACACGTAGGAGATGCCCTTCGCCTGGAGGAAGGCCAGGTAGTCGTCGGAGACCTGCTCGGTGAGGACCGTGATGACGTGCTCCCCGTCGATGTCGCTCGCCTTCCAGGTGAGCTTGCCCGAGGGGTCGAGCGCGATGGCGTAGGAGTCCGCGTCGTGCGGGGCGATGAAGTCCTCGCGCGGAATCGGCCGCGCCGTCTTGCGCTTCGGAACCCGCGCCTTGCCGGCGTAGGGCTCCATCGAGACGCGGCCAATCATCCACGCGTCCGCGTCGTACGTCCGGGCCGTGCGCTCGTACTCGCCCAGGACCTTGGGAGGCAGCTTCCAGTGCCGGGTGACGATGCGCCCGTCGATGGACGGGACCATGTGGCAGACGACGTAGGGCCGCTTCGTTCGCTTCATCTCCCATTCCTCCCATCAGGACGGAGTCCCGCCATACCGGGCCCCCGCGCAAAGGTCACGAAGTCCCTGCGGTGGAGTCGGGGACGAGGTGTTGCAGCTCCAGCTCCTCCACGTCGAGCTCCTGTTCGATGCGCTGGAAGGCGGCATCGCCGATGGTGCCGCTGGACCTCAGCGCGAGCAGGCGCTTGCGCCCGGCGGAGGTGACGGTCCGGACGATGGCGCCATCGACCTCGCTCGCGTGACGCGCACCTGACGTGTCCGCCTTCGGCACCTGGCCCCCGCTGACCTCCTCCTCCTCCGCGCGCAGGAGCATCACCTCGTAGCGACGCCGCAGGAGCCACGTCATCTCCTCGGCGGGTTGCCCGGACGTCGCCTCCAGCGACGCGCGCAGCGTCTCCACGCGGGCGAGCCGCACCTCCCGCTCCACGGAGCCATCGTCCTCGAGCCGGAGCAACGCCAGGAGGGGCCGCAGGGTCACCCCCTGCACCACGAGCGTGCCGAGCACGACGGCGAACGCGGTGAACAGGGCCAGGTCGCGGTGGGGGAAGCCCGGGCCGTCCGGCCCCGCGGTCGGCAGCGCGAGCGCCGCGGCGAGCGTCACGATGCCCCGCATGCCGCACCACCCGACGATGATCGACGAGCGCTTCGACACCCCCACGGTGTCGCCATCCCGAGCCGCGCCCCGCGACCTGACGCGGCGGCCCCAGCGACGGAGCGCCGCGGTCCCCGTCACATAGAGCATGCGCACGACCATCGTGGTCAGGCAGACCCACGCCGCGATGCGGATGAAATCGAGCAGCGTGCGGGAGTCGATGCGGCCGAGGATGCCCTTGAGCTGGAAGCCCACCAGGATGAAGGCCAGCACGTTGAGCGTGAACACGGCGAAATCCCACACCGCGTAGGAAGGGAGGCGCACCCGCGCGGAGATGAGGCCTCCGGCCCGCCGCGCCGTCGCCATGGCGAAGACGACGACGGTCAGGATGCCGGAGAGGTGGAGCCGCTCCGCCAGCATCCAGACGGCGAACGTCCCGCCGAACTGGACGACGACGGCGGTGGCGACGTCCTGGATGCGCGCGTTCATCCGGATGACCACCCGGGACAGCACCAGCCCCAGCACCACGCTGCCCACCGTGACGACGAACAACACGGGGATGGCGCGCCCGGGCGACAGCGTCCCCGCGACCGCCGCCGCGGCGGCGAGGCGGTAGACCAGCAGCGCGCTCGCGTCGTTGAAGAGGCTCTCCCCCTGGAGGATGACCAGCAGCCGGTAGGGCGGCCTCAACTGCGAGAGCACCGCCGTCGCCGCCGCCGCATCCGGCGGAGCGACGATGGCACCGAGCGCGATGGCGGCGGCCCACGACATGTCCGGTACGAGCAGACGGAGCACGACCGCGACCGCGGCGATGGTGGCGACCACGGCGCCGATGGCGAGCCCCACGACGGAGCGCCAGTTCGCGCGCAGGTCGCGAGGGGACGCGTCGAACGCGGCGTCCAGGAGCACGGGGGCGACGAAGAGGGTGAGCGCGAGCTCCGGGTCCAACACGAGCGTCGGCGCGCGGGGGATGAGGGCCAGGCCCGCGCCCGCCAGCGCCACCAGCGCCGGGTAGGGCGTCTTGATGCGCCGGGACAGCGCGGCGAGCCCCGCGCCGGCGAGCAGCAGGGCGATGGTGATTTCGAAGACCAGCATGTCTCAGGACACCCGCCTCGCCGGCCACCGGCCTCCGTCGGCCCCCTCGTGACGCGCGCTCCGGCTGGACGCACGGCTCCGGTGACGCGGCGTGGCGCCCACCTCCCGGGCGCCCGCCCGCCTTCCCGCCCACAGGCTGTCGCCCCCCCCAGACGCGAGGCGGCGCGGACACCGTGCGCGAGCGAGCACCCGGACACCCTGGGAGGCCAGGCAGCAGGAGGTGGACGTCCCCCCCAGGCCCGCGCCCCCTCCCGTGATGACGCCCCCCTTCGCTCGAATGCCCGACATCGCGCCGTCCCTGGCCATGGGGCCCTCCCCTCTCCTGGAGAGGAGTAGGGCCTGTCCTCACGAATGACCACGCGACCGGGGTGGCCGGGAGCCCCGCCACGGCGGCGGCTGGGAGCTGCCCTCGGGTCCCGCATAATGTCCCGCTGGCTTCCCCCCACCCCACGAGGTCCCCGTGCTGACAGAGCAGGTTCGCCAGGCGCGCCAGAAGGTCGTCCTGGACCACTTCCGAGACGAGGTCCGGCAGGCCTGGGATGACGTCCTCTCGACCTTCCCCGAGCCCCATTACGAGCTGGTCCCCACCATGACGGTGCACGACGGCGACAGCGCCGTGCGCGCGTACTACCGGGAGACCCGCGTCGCCTTCCCCGACCAGCGCCACGAGCTCATCTCCCTGCGGCACAGCGACGACGCGGTCATCGTCGAGTTCTGGCTGCTGGGGACCCACCTCGGGCCACTGGGGAGGATTCCCCCCACGGGCAGCCGGTTCCGGGTGCGCATGTCCGCGTACTTCATCTTCGACGAAGCGGAGACCCTCGTCTGCGAGCGCGTCTACTTCGACACGCTCAGCATCCTGAAGCAGTTGCTCGGCGGCCTCGACATGAAGAACCCGAAGAACTGGCTGCTCGCCGTCCAGTGCTTCAAGGGCCTGCTGAGCATGTCCAGCGGACAGCCCGCGCGCGACCTGACCGAGACCACGCCGCCCACCCTCGTCGACTGACGAGGTGTACACGACAGGACTCCCCCACTCCGGTGCCCATGCACCCGGCCTGGCCCATTCATATACCTGGTATATGAATATGGTATACCGGGTACATCATGTCGGACCTCCGCGGCCGGCCCCGGGACCCCATCGAGTTCATCGAGACCTTCGGCGCGCTCTGGCGCTGTCTCATGTCCGTGTCCGACGACACCTACGCCGCCGAGAAGCTCTGGAGCGCCCAGGCCCACTTCCTGCGCCACCTGGGCCGCCAGCGCGGGATGTCGCAGGCGCAGCTCGCGCGGGCGACGGACATGGCGCCGACGTTGGCTGGACGACTCCTGCGGACCCTCATCCAGCGCAAGCTGGTGCGGCGCACGCGCAGCGAGGAGGACCGCCGCGAGTACGCGCTGGAGCTCACCCCGAGCGGACAGCGCATGCGCGAGCGCGTGGAGGAGGCGCGGGCCCGCTTCGCCGCGCGCGTGGTCCGCGTGCTCGACGAGCGCGACCTCCAGGACTTCGAGCGCATCGCGAAGAAGCTCTTCGACGCCTTCGGCGGAACGCCCCGCCCACCCACCAGGAGCCCTGACGAATGACCCGGAGAATCGCCATCAACGGCTTCGGCCGCATCGGCCGTTGCATCGTCCGCGCGATGTTCGAGCGTGGAGTCTCGGACATCGAGGTCGTCGCGTTGAACGACCTGACCAGCGCGGAGACGCTGGCCCATCTCTACAACTACGACACGGTCCATGGTCGCGCCGAGCACCGGGCGACGACGGTGGACGGCAACCTCGTCATCGCGGGCAGGACGCTCCGGGTGGTCGCGGAGAAGGACCCCGCCCGGCTGCCGTGGAGGGAGCTGGGCGTCGACGTCGTGCTCGAGTGCACCGGCCTCTTCACCGACAAGGACAAGGCCAGCGCGCACCTCGCCGCGGGGGCGAAGAAGGTCATCATCGGCGCGCCCGCGAAGGGACATGACGCGACCATCGTCCTGGGCGTGAACGCCCGGGACTACGACCCGGCCCGGCACACGGTCATCTCGTGTGGCTCCTGCACGACGAACTGCCTGGCGCCCGTCGCCAAGGTGCTCCTCGACGCCTTCGGCCTGGAGCGGGGCCTCATGACGACGACGCACTCGTACACGAACGACCAGGCGCTGCTCGACGTCCCCCACCGCAAGGGCGACCTGCGACGGGCCCGGGCCGCGGCGCAGAACATCGTCCCCACCTCGTCGGGGGCCGCCCGGGCGCTGAGCGAGGTCCTCCCCTCGCTCAAGGGGCGGTTCGACGGCCAGTCGCTGCGCGTGCCGACGATGGACGTGTCGCTCGTCGACCTCACCTTCGAGAGCACCCGGCCCGTCACCCAGCAGGCCATCCACGCGGCGATGAAGCAGGCGAGTGAGGGCGCCATGCGCGGAATCCTCGGGTACACGGAGGAGCCGCTCGTCTCCAGCGACTACCTGGGGGACCCGCGCTCCTCCATCTTCGACGCCACGCTCACCCAGGTCATGGGCGAGCGCTTCGCCAAGGTCTTCGCCTGGTACGACAACGAGTGGGGCTTCTCCAACCGGATGATCGAACTGGCGCAGCTCGTCGCCGCCGGGTGACGGCGAGTCCCCGCCAGCGGGTTGGAAACCCGCCGCCGCGACATGCTATTGCCAGACACATGTGCCAGCGATTACCCGTCATGGGCGGAGTGGCCACCAGGTCACTCCCCGGCCTGCGCCGCGCGCTCCTGGGTGCCAGCGTGACGCTGCTCGCATGCGGCCCCTCCCCTACCGGGCCGAAGCCCCTCGCCTGGGTGACGATTCCCGCCCACGCCCCGGAGGTGCAGTACATCGGCAGGACCCATGTCTCCGACGAGGGGGTCGTCTTCTCCCATCCGGGCGTGACCATCCGCACCTCCTTCTGGGGCGACGCGCTGCGGATGCGGCTCCATGACGCGGGAGCCGGTGGAGAGACGGGGACCAACTACTTCGACGTCTCGATTGACGGCGCGCCGCCCACGCTGCTCGGGGTGCGGAGCGACGAGCCGCTCTATCCGCTGGCCTCCGGCCTCGCGCAGGGGCTGCACACCGTGGAGCTGACCAGGCGGACCGAGACCCTCGTGGGCACCAGTGAGTTCGTGGCCTTCGAGGTCCACGGCGAGGTGAGGATGCCTCCGGCGCGCTCGCCGCTCCGGGTGGAGTTCGTCGGCGACTCCATCACCTGTGCCTACGGTACCGGCCGCGTCGTCTTCCCTCGACCTCCGCCGTGGAGCGCCCCCACCTTCACCTCGAAGAACCAGGACCCGAGGCTGGGCTATGGCTGGCTGACGGCCCAGGCGTTGGGCGCGGAGCCCTCGTTCGTCTGCTATTCGGGCCACGGCGTCTACCGGAACCTGGACCAGACGACGACCGGGCTGATTCCCGCCATCTACGAGCTGGCCGTGCCGGACACGACGGTCGCCTGGGACTTCACGGGCCCGTCCCCGGACGTGATTGTCGTCAACGCCGGCACCAACGATACGTTCGCCGGGGCGGGCACCGACGAGGACCTGCCGGACGAGACCGCCTTCAAGACCGCCTATCGGACGTTCCTGGCCCGGCTCCGCGCACTCCATCCGCGCGCGCACATCATCTGCACGCTGGGCTCCATGACGAACGGATACAAGGAGGTCCAGGTCGGCGGCGAGGTGCGCTCGGTCCACGTCGGGGAGTGGATTTCGCACCTCGTGGAGGAGCGCCGCCAACAAGGCGACACCCGGGTCCACCGTCACGTGATGCAGGTCCAGAACCCGGACGTCGATGGCGTCGGCGAGGACTGGCATCCCTCCGCCGCCACCCATCGGAAGATGGCCGTGGCGCTGACCGAGTTCATCCAGGCACTCCTGAATCCCTGAGGCCGGGACCTGACGGTCGCGCTTCCGCCAGCATGCGGCGCAGCGTCTTCTCCAACCACTCCAGGTCCTCGCGCGCCATGCCCGCGCCCACGCCCGTCACCCCACCCTCGTGCTCGAGGGCGAGCTCGAGTTCCCCGACGGATGCGTCGTCCGGGCGGTTCGTCAGCCTCCTCTCGGAGCGGCTCGAGTCACGCAGACGGACCTCGACGTCCTTCAACCTCGCCCTGGAGATGCGTTCGATGCGCTCGCGAATCCAGCGCCCGCTTCGGATGACCTCCAGCCCCGAAGTCGACACGCGGATGCGCCAGCGCACGGCCCCGCGCGCCCAGGCCCGCCACAGCAGGAATCCCCCGCACGACAGGGCCGCCAGCCCCACCAGCGCGAAGATGACCGCGTCGACCGGGTCGGCCCCCGGACCGAACTCCTGGAGCCAGATTCCCCAGGGGATGGTGACGCCGCCCACGGCGATGATGAGCGCGACGAAGGCCTCCGCCCTCAGCGCGGAGGTCCACCCCGCGACCGGCAGCTCCAGCAGATAGCTCTCGCCGCGACGGGCGAGCTGGATGCGGCTGTCGGGACGTGGCTGTGGCAGGCTGTCCTCCGCCAGCGGCGTCGCGGACAGGCGCTCCGCCACGGCCCGGGCCTGGCCTCCATCCACCCCCAGGGGGAGCCGGAGCTGCCGCGACACGGCCTCCGCCAGGGCCTGCGCTTCGCGTCGCTCGGCGGTGTCCGCCAGCTCCACGGTCGCATGCGGACCGGAGAGCAGGACCGAGGTACGCGTCGGCTCGGTGCCCTTCTGGTGGGACTTGCCCACGGAGAACAGGCGCACGCTGTCGAATGACTCCAGCGCGTATTCACTCCGGAACCACGGCGCGAAGGGGCCCGACGCGCACCGCACCGTTCCGGCCTCCCGGTCCAGGACGACCTCCCGATGCCAGGACAGGCGATACAGGCCTTGGAGGGCCCCGATGACCAGCAACACCAGCAGGAATGGGTCGAACGAGCCTCGACCGAACATGACGATCGCGACCATGCCGCAGACCGCGAGGATGCCTCCTCCCTCCAACTGCGCGCGGGGCCCCCGCTCCCGCTGGATGCTCAGCTTTTCGCCCAGTTGCTCCCACCGGTCAGTTCCACATCGCATGGACGAGCGCTATAGAACGCGACACGCGGGCTGGGAAGAGAATCCAAGACATTCCGGGGAAGCGGTCCGGAGCCCTTCTCTACGTCGCCAGCATGCGGCGCAGCGTCTTCTCCAACCACCGTCACGCCCCCTTGGTGCTCGATGGCGACCTCGAGGTCTCCGGGCGCTGCCTGCTGCACGGACTCCACCCGGTGGATGGTCAACGTGTCGCCCTCGGACGTCCATGGGTATCCACCGCATCGCATGGGCAGACACATAGAACGCGCCACGCGGCACGGAAAGACAATCCCAGACACCACCGCTCCGTGGCACGGCAGGCGCCGGGCTCACGCAAACAGTGCGCCGGCGGCCCCGCCGCGCTCCGTACACCGCTGGACACCACACCCTGCCTGACAGGGTGTCTGGGCCTTCCGCTGAACGCCAGACCCTGGCAGGTGTTCGGTCCACCTGGGGCCTGTGCGATGATTCGTGGATGGCGGATACGCTCGAAGCGCAGCCGGAGTCGCCCGGGGAATGGGGCCGGCGCCGGTTCCTGACGTGGGTGGTGGCCGCGCCCACGCTGATGGTCGCGGCCCGGCTGGGACTCGCCCCCGCGGACGCCGAGGCCGCGCAGGCGCCCACGGAAGCATCCCAGACACCGCTGAGCCTCTACATCGCCATCCAGGAGGATGGGCGCGTCATCGCCACCCTGCCGCGCACGGAGATGGGCCAGGGCATCACCACGGCGGTGGCCATGCTCGTCGCCGAGGAGCTGGACCTGCCGCTCGACGCCGTCGACGTGCGCAGCGCGGGCGCGGACTCGCGCTGGCTCGTCCAGCTCACCGGGCTCTCGTCCACGATGCGCCTGCTGGCGGGTCCACTGCGCGCGGCCGCCGCCGACGCGCGCGCCCGGCTCGTCACGGCCGCCGCGTTCCGCTGGCGGGTGCTGGCCCTCTCGCTCACCACCGCCCAGGGCGAGGTGCGCGCGCCCGACGGCCGGCGGGCCAGCTACGGCGAGCTGGCGGTGGCCGCGTCCCAGGTGCTGCTGCCGGCGGTCTCCCCCCTGCCCAAGTCCGTGGGCGAGTACACCCTCGTGGGCCGCCCCACGGGGCGCGTCGACGCACGGGACATCATCACCGGCGCGGCCCGCTACGCCCTGGACCTCGACCTCCCCGGGGCGCTCCCCACCGTGGTGGCGCGGCCCCCCACGCTGCGCGGCACGGTGCAGTCGTTCGACGACACCCCGGCCCGTTCGATGCCGGGCGTGGTGGGCGTGGTCCCCTTGAGCTCGGGCGTGGCGGTGGTGGCCCGGACGTTCGCCCAGGCCTTGGCGGCGCGCGACGCCCTGCGCATCACCTGGGCCCCCGGCCCCGCGAGCGCCCTGTCGGACGTGGACATCCGCGCGCGGCTGCGCGAGGCCATCGGGCCCCGGCCGCTGCCCCCGCTGCTGACGACGCGGACGCTGGAGGGGCGCTTCGACTTCCCCTACCTCGCGCACGCCCCCATGGAGACCCAGAGCTGCGTGGCCCGCGTCCAGGGCGACCAGGCGGAGGTCTGGCTGGGCGCGCAGGACCCGAAGTACGCGCAGCGCGTGGTGGCCCGGGCGCTCGGGTGGGAGCTGTCGCCCCAGCGCGTCACCGTGAACGTCACCCGCGCCGGTGGCGGCTTCGGCCGCCGGTTCTTCTCCGAGGCCGCCGTGGAGGCCGCGCTCGTGTCCCGCGCGCTCGGGCAGCCGGTGAAGCTCCTGTGGACCCGCAACGACGACATGCGCCACGGGCACTTCCGCCCCGCGAGCCACCACCGCATCCTCGCCCACCTGGGGCCGGGCGGGATGCTCCTCGGGTGGAACCACCGCGCCGCCATCCCCACCCTCGAGCTCCCCCACGGCTTCGGCGATGCCCTCACCGCCCTGGCGGGGGAGCTGCTGCCCCAGGTGACCAGCACCGTCTTCTTCGCGCTCACCCAACGCAGCCCGTACCACTTCGGGCTGGTGAGCCACGAGCTGCGCGAGGTCTCGGTTCCCATCCCCACCGGCTCGTTCCGCTCGGTGTTCACCAGCCAGGTGGGCGTGGCCAACGAGGTGTTCGTCGACCAGCTCGCGCGCGAGCTCCAGCTCGACCCGGTCGCGCTCAGGCGCTCGCGGCTCGCCTCCAGCCGGCTCCAGGCCGTCCTGAAGAAGGTCGTCACCGTGGGGCAATGGGGCCGCGCGCTCCCCACGGGCGTCGCCCAGGGGGTCGCCGTCCTGGAGGAGTGGGACAGCGCCATCGCCCACCTCGTCGAGGTGGACGTCACCGGCGCGGTCCCCCGGGTGCTGCGAATCATCATCGCCGCGGACGTGGGCCTGCCCATCAACCCCAAGGGCATCGAGGCCCAACTGCAGGGCGCCGCCGTGGACGCGATGTCCACCACCCTGAGCGCGGGCCTCCACATCGACGCGGGCGCGGTGCGCGAGGGAAGCTTCGCGGACTACCACTGGCTGCGGATGAAACACGTCCCGTCGGACATCCAGGTGCACCTCGTCCGCTCCGACGACCGCGTGGGCGGGGTGGGCGAGCTCGGCTACCCCAGCGCCGCGGCGGCCCTCGCCAACGCCATCGCTCGGGCCCGGGGGACGATGCCCACCCGCTTTCCCATCCTGGACGAGGGAGCATGACCATGCCGGCGCACCAGTTCATCCTCAATGGCCGGACGGTGTCGGTGGAGTCCCCCGCGGACCTGCCCCTGCTGTGGGTGCTGCGCGACGTGCTCGGCGTGACGGGCCCCAAGTACGGCTGCGGCGTGGGCGTCTGTGGCGCCTGCACCAGCCACCTGGATGGCGAGGCCTTCCGCCCCTGCATCCACCCGGTGGGAGACACGACGGGCCGCGCGGTGACGACCATCGAGGGCCTGGGGGCGCAGGGCCTGCACCCCGTGCAGGAGGCGTGGCTCGAGGAGGACGTGGCCCAGTGTGGCTTCTGCCAGCCCGGGCAGATCATGGCCGCGGTCGCCCTGCTCCGGCGCAACGCCCACCCCACCGACGCGGACATCGACGCCGCCATGAGCGACAACGTCTGCCGCTGCGGGACCTACGTGCGCATCCGGGCCGCCATCCAGCGCGCCGCGCTGCTCCTGCGCGCCTCCGCCCCCACCGGCGGCGCGTCGCTCGAGGGCGACCCCGGGACAACCGGCCGCCCGTGAACGTCACGAGGCCTCGCGCCGAGGTGCCCTGACGGGCCGCTGCTCGCGCGCGGTCAGGATGCGCCCGAGGTTGGCTTCGATCCACTCGGCCAGGCCCTTCACGCGCCCGGCGACCTCGTGGCCCAGCGGCGTGAGGGTGTACTCCACGCGCGGCGGGACCTCCGGGAACACCTCGCGCTGGACGAAGCCGTCCGCCTCGAGCGCCTGGAGCGTCTGCGAGAGCATCTTCTCGCTCACCCCCGCGACCTTGCGCCGCAGCGCGCTGAAGCGGTGCGTGCCGCCCTCCAGCAACGCCACCAGCGCCAGCACACCCCAACGGCTCGTCACGTGCTCGAGCACCCCACGCGAGGGGCACTGGGGCGCGTACAGGTCGCCTCGCAGCGCGTCCTGCGCCCGCCCGCCCGTCCGCCGCGCCGTCTCCGACCGCTTTCTCATCGCCATATCAGGTAAGTACCTTACCTCAAGGTGGGTACTTACCAACAGAAAGCAAGGCCGTTAGGGTGTCCTGACTCTTTTCCCACCGGAGCATGCACATGATCGTCGTCACCGGAGCCACCGGCCACCTCGGCCGCCACGTCATCGACCAGTTGTTGCAGAAGGTGCCCGCCAGCCAGGTGGTCGCCGCGGTCCGCTCGCCCGACAAGGCGAAGGACCTCGCGGCCCGTGGCGTCCAGGTCCGTCACGCGGACTATGACCAGCCCGCGACGCTGGAGTCCGCGTTCCAGGGGGCCCAGCAGCTGCTCCTCATCTCCGCCAACGAGGTGGGCAGGCGGCTGCCCCAGCACGAGGCGGCGGTGAACGCGGCCAGGAAGGTGGGGGTGCGGCTGCTCGCCTACACCAGCGTCCTCCACGCGGACACCTCCGGCATCTCTCTGGCGGCCGAGCACCTGGGGACGGAGAAGGCCATCCGGGCCTCCGGCCTGCCCTTCGTGCTGCTGCGCAACGGCTGGTACCTGGAGAACTACACGGAGAACCTGGGCTCGGCGCTCCAGCACGGCGTGCTGCTGGGCGCCGCGAGGGACGGGCGCATCGCCGCCGCCGCCCGGGCGGACTACGCCGCCGCCGCCGTGGCCGCGCTGACCACGCCCGGCCAGGAGGGCAAGGTCCACGAGCTGGCGGGAGACGCGCCCTTCACCATGTCCGAGCTCGCGGCGGAGGTCGCGCGACAGGCCGGCAAGCCCGTGGCCTACAAGGACCTGCCGGAGGCGGAGTACGAGAAGGCGCTCCAGGGCTTCGGCCTCCCCGGCCCGGTGGCCCAGATGCTGGCGAGCGCCGACGCGGGCATCGCCCGGGGAGAGCTGGACGACCGGAGCGGCCAGTTGCACCGGTTGATCGGCCGGGCCACCACGTCGCTCGCCCAGGCGGTGGCGGCGGGGCTGAAGCGCGCATAGCGCCCGGCGTCTCCAGGGGACGCACCTGCTTGCAGGCAGGACGCGCGCCCCGCCTCGCGGAGCCAGGCCACTCGTGGCTCCGCGAGTGGAGGGGGCAGCACATGTAGGCATGAAGGCTGCACCGGGCAGGACACCGGCTGGGAATCACCCGTGTCCGACACCTCGACGAGCCCCCTCACATGCCCTTCCCCCAAGACCTCCATTTCATCTGGGTCGGCGGTCGCCGCCCCCTGAAGACCCCGACGAAAGGCGAGTGGTTCTCCTCCTGGGTCGACCTGGCGAAGGCCTGGAAGAACTGGGCGCCGACGGTGGACTACAGCCACCTGCTGCACCGCATCCTCGAATGGAAGAAGCGGGTCAAGCCGTGGAACGTCCACCTGTGGGTGGAGACGGACCGCTCCATCACCCCGGAGGCCGCGAGCACGCTCACCTCCGCGGGGGTCCAGATCCACGACATCACCGAGGTGGCCGGCGACTTCAAGGCCCCCTGGGCGCGCTACCTCCACGACGAGCTGTGCGGCCAGAACGCCAACTTCGGCGCCGCCAGCGACCTGCTGCGCGTGGCCATCCTCCTGCAGCGTGGCGGGCTCTACACGGACCTGGACAACTTCCCCGACAAGCGCATCCAGCAGCTCAACACGCTGTCGCTGAACACCGACCTGTGCATCGGCGTGTTCACCAATCCCGAGGTGCCCAACAACGCGGCGCTGGCCTCGAACGCTGGCAACGCCTTCATGCAGGACTACCTCGACAGCATCGTGACGCAGTACGAGCGCCTCTACGACGCGCAGGGGGAAGAGGACCTGGTGAGCCTCTACGGATACGACGCGGAGTCCGCCGGTCCCACGGGCCTCACGCAGGCGCCCACGGCGGACCAGATGCGGAACTGGCGTGTCCACCACCACCGCATCGTGGACCGGCTCGACACCACGCTCAACATCTCCGGCCCACGCCTGCTGCGTTGGTGCCTCGCCCGGCACTTCTACGACTACACGGACACCCTCGCGAACTACCTGCAGGAGATGGGCGACATGATGTGGGCGGACCAGACCACGGACCTCATCCGCCGCGGCATGGGCATCCCCACCGACGTCATCCGCATCACGTCCGAGAACTCGTGGGGCGGCGCGGGCACGAAGAAGGAGGAGCGCCGCGAGGCGCTCTCGCGCCAACTGTTCGACTGAGCAGGCCACGCCGTCGCCCGGGCCGCCGGGGACTCCGCATCCCGGCGGAGGAGGCCCCTTTGCCACATCGGAGTGGCCTCACCGCGGCTCGAGGAACTTCACGGCCCAGGTGTCGTGCAGCGCCCCCATGGTCACCCGGACGTTCCTCCCGGTGTCGACGTCATGGACCACGAGCCCCCCGGAGCCCGCCAACGCGAGGTAGCGGCCATCCACGCTCACGTCATGCATCTTCGTGACGTACCCGACGGGGAGCTCGCGCACCGAGTCGTCGTCGAGGGAGTACTCGAACAGGTGCGGGTCCATCTTCCAGGGAATGAGCCCCTCGATGAAGAACACGGTCCGCCGCGTGCGGTTGGCCCCGCGGAGGTCGTTCACGCACCACCCATCCTGGCTGCGGAAGATCCGCTCCTGGCCCGTCTTCAGGTCGACGCGCCGGTAGGTGCCCGGGTCGTCACAATCCGCATAGGTTTGGGTCCCCTCCTTGTAGAAGACGAGCGTGTCACCCACCACGAACGGGGTCACCACGCCGCGCCGCGCCTTCTGGATGACGGGCCCCACCTTCCACGGCTTCGTGCCAGACGGGTCCATCGTCACCAATCGCAGCCCCTCCTTGTCGTTCCGGGCCAGGATGCGGTTGTCCCCTTGTACGAAGTGGAGCCCCGCGGTGTCCGTCACCCCGCGAGGCAGCACGCGGATGCCCTCCGGCTTGCGAGAGAAGCTCCAGCTCCACTGTTCGGTGATGGCGCTGTTGCTGTTGCTGACGAAGACGCGGGAGCCATCCTCCGTGAACTGCTGGGGCATCTGGGCGTACTGTCGGCTCTCGGCGTTCCAGGTCTCCAGGACCCCGGGCGTGAAGCCCGCGATGCCGTCCAGGTCGCCCATGACGAGCAGGGTGCCGCCCAGGGGCCTGCCGGCCTTCGACTTCGGCGTGGTGATGTCGCGCCCACCCAAGGAGAAGCGGATCATCCGGGAGAACTGCCCGTCGCCAGGAACCCCCGCCGCCACCATCCACTTGCCCGTCGGAGGATGCACCGCGAGCGACCAGAACCGGCACCCCTGGGTATACTGCTTCACCTGGCCCCGCTCGGGCCCAGCCAGCATCTTGCGCTCCTCGGTGTGCGAGCACTCCGCCAGCACGCGCGTCTCGCCCGACGGCTCGACGAGCACGACCTTCGAGCCGTCGGTATCAATCCCAATCAACGGCACGGGAGGAGGCCCATCCTCGATGGGAACCTCGGCCAAGGCAGACGTCGCCCCCAAGGAGGCGGCCAGGGCCACCCCCAGAAAACCTCGCAGTGTCTCGAGCATGCGGGGAATGACGCGCCCGCACTCCCTGTATTCACGGAGGGCGCAAAGTTCCACCGAGCCCTGGCTGGCCCCTACACGGCTCCAATCCTCGAGACCTGAGAATCCGGTTCGCGGCACCGACGCAGACGCTGGAACGGGAGGCGAATCCAGCCAGGGCCCTGGCGAAGCCCGACCCGACCGTGGCGGCGGTATCACCCTCGGCCGCCGGAGACGGCGCGTCGCCCCCGGAGCACCCATCCCTGCACACGCGAGGGCCGTCTCGTCCCGCATGTCTGGATTTGTCCCGCGAGGACGTTATTCGTGGCATCCACAACCCGAATGAAAACGTGTCTGCGTATCCGGTCTGCCCGACGAATCGGGCAAAGCCAACTCAGTGCATCGCACCTTGACCGGAGATTCCCTGTGCGTGTCGTCACGTTCCTCAACACCCTCTCCCGCTGGCTCGTGCTGGGCCTGGGCCTCGTCGGGCTCCAGGCCTTCGCGGGCTATGCGCCCATCCCGGACGGCTACGTCCTGCTCGCCACGGACACCACGAATCGCTACGTCGTCGCGGGCGGCGCGCGGTTCTTCATCCCCCCGGCGCAGTGGAGCCAGTACAGCGGCGCCACCACCGTGGCCCTCTCCCAGGCCACCATCGACTCGTATACGCAGATTCCCCAGGAGGGCACCCTGTTCCGCCAGAAGGGCACGACGGCCATCTACGTCGTGGTGGGGCAGACGTTCTGGTGGATCCCGAGCCCCACGGAGCTGGACTACTGGGATGACTTCCGCGTCGTGAACGACATCCCGAACACCAACTGGAACGACCCCTTCATCAGCTATTCGTACGGGGTCCTCGTCCAGGAGCGCTCGACCAGTCCGGTCTACCTCTGGACCTCTGGCGCGAAGTACCTCGTCACCGACCCGACGGAGCTGGCCTACTTCGGAGGCTGGAGCGCGGTGAAGACCATCCCCCTGGGGACGCTCGCCAGCACCACGCAGCAGCCCTGGTGCGGCGCCATGCTGCGCGAGCGCTCGAGCAGCACCGTCTACGCGCTGGGCTACGTCAACAGCAGCACGCCCACGTTCTTCAAGTTCCCCTCCACCTCCACCACGTATGCCGTGGTGCCGGACGGCGCGCTCAGCGGCTTCTCGACGTTCTCCTCCGGGTCGCCGAGCTGCATCTGGTAGTCGTTGCATCCCGGGGGCCGTGCTCCGGCCCCCGGGCCTTCCTCGACAGCACACGCGTGTCCCGAGACCTGTCTTGGAAAGAGGTCGCCCGACCAGGGATTCCCTGGTTGGATGCGGGCCTCTCCTCGGGTGCCCCGGTGAATGGAATGACCGCTCCTCGTCTGCTGGCCCGGCTGTGTCTCGGAGTCCTCGCGGTCGCGACGGGGGCCTGCCGCTCGGAGAGCCGCGAGCCCGCGCCCACCGAGCCCACGCGAACCGAGCCCGCCCACTCCGAGGCACCACCCCCCGCGAGGCCGTCCTCCGCGCCGATCCACGGCGTCGGCGGCGTCGAGGGAGAGCGGGCCGCGTACGACGAGTCCCGCCAGCCGGCGAAGTTCATCGCGGCGCTGGGGCTGTCCCCCGGCCAGCGGGTCGCGGACGTCGGCACGGGGCTCGGCTACTTCGTGCCGCGGCTGTCGGACGCGGTGGGCGCCACGGGACAGGTCGTCGCCACCGACGTCGACGACGAGGCCCTCCAGCAATTGCGGGAACGGATGCTCGGGCGAAAGAACGTCACCGTGCGCAAGGTGGGGCCGGACGACCCGGGGCTCGAGGCGGGCACCTACGACCTCATCCTGTTGTCGGAGGTGGACCACTTCTTCCAGGACCGCGCCGCGTACCTGAACCGGCTGCGTCCGGCCCTCACGCCACAGGGCCGCATCGCCGTCACGCACCTGCGAGCGATGCGCGCGCCGCTCGTCGAGGCCTCCCGGGCCGCGGGCTACACCATCGTCTCCGAGTACGACGAGCTGCCCGCCCACTACCTGCTGTTCCTGCGGCCCTCCGTCAGCCGGTGACGCGCCGGCCCGGGCCGGGGCCGATGTCGCGAAACGGAAGGTGCATCCGACGACCAACGGACGCTCGCGGTGTCGAACAGACGTCGCGCGGCGCCGGGGATGCTCACTGTCGACGGCGGTCCCTCCCCACGGGGCCGGAGCGGCGCTCGCGCCTGTCCTGACGCGCACAACATCCCGGGACCGCGGGCGGCACACGCGTGCAGGGGGCGGTTAACTGCCTCGCGCTGCCCACCCGCGCGTTCCGAGGAGCCCCATGCGCCTGCGCATCCTGTCGACCTCCCTGCCCTGTCTCGCCCTCCTCTTCCTCCCAGGACAGCCCCGAGCCCAGGGCGTCACGACCGGAGCACCTCCGCCGGCGGAGAAGACGGCGGACACCGGCGCCCCCGCCACGGCCTCGCCGTTCCCTCCCGCGTTCCCCGGCCAGACGAACGCGCCCGCCGTCACCTCCCAGACGCGCTACCAGGTCACCACGATTGCCTCCGGCTTCGACTTCCCGTGGGCCATCGCCTTCCTGCCGGACCGGCGGATGCTGGTGACGGAGAAGCACACCGGCAACCTCTTCATCGTCACGCAGGCCGGGGAGAAGTCGCCGCCCATCGCGGGCCTGCCGCCGGTGGACGGGCGGGACCAGGGCGGCCTGCTCGACGTGGAGGTCGCCCCCGACTTCGCCACCAGCCGCCTCATCTACTGGACGTATTACGAGCCCCGCGCCACCGGCAACGGCCTGGCGGTGGGCCGCGGGAAGCTCAAGGAAGGCGCCCAGCCGCGCATCGAGGCTTTGCGCATCATCTTCCGCATGAAGCCCACGCTCGACTCGACGATGCACGCGGGAGGGCGGATGGTCTTCCATCCCGACGGGACGCTGTTCGTCACGCTCGGCGAGCGCTCCATCCTCCCGGGGCGCGTCCAGGCGCGCCAACTGAACAGCCACTTCGGCAAGACGGTGCGCATCAACCCCGATGGCACCGTGCCCGACGACAACCCCTTCGTGAACCGCGCGGGCGCGCGGCCCGAAATCTTCTCGCTGGGGCACCGCAACGTCCTGTCCGCGGCGCTCGACGGCCGGAACCGGCTCTGGGAGGTGGAGATGGGGCCGCTCGGGGGCGACGAGCTCAACCTCGTCGAGGCCGGCAAGGACTACGGCTGGCCCACCATCGGCTACGGCCGGGAGTACTCCGGCGCGCCCATCCACGACAGCGCCCAGGGCCCGGGCATGGAGCAACCGGTGTACTTCTGGGACCCGGTCATCGCGCCGTCCGGGATGACCATCTACTCCGGCAACCTCTTCCCGGAGTGGAAGGGCAACATCTTCATCGGCGCGCTCGCCGGCCACGCCCTCGTGCGGCTCGTGATGAAGAACGACCGCGTGCAGGGCGAGGAGCGGATGCACCCCGTGGGCAACGCCCGCATCCGCGAGGTCGTCCAGGGTCCCGAGGGCGCGCTCTACCTGCTCACCGACGAACCGAGCGGACGGCTGCTCAAGATGACGCCACGCTGAGGCCCCGGACCATTACTGAGCCCTTGCGCTAAGTATCCCTGGATGAAACTTCGCCTCGTGGAACAGCATCCCGAGCGACTGGACGGCATCTTCCAAGCGCTCGCGGACCCCACCCGTCGCGCGGTGTTGGAGCGACTGGGCCGAGGGCCCGCGAGCGTCAGCGACCTGGCGGAGCCCTTCGACATGGCCCTGCCGTCGTTCATGAAACACATCCATCTGCTGGAAGGCAGCGGATTGATACGCACGCACAAGGAGGGGCGTGTGCGGACGTGTGCCTTGGAGAAGCGGGCCTTCGCGCCTGTCGACTCCTGGCTGTCCGCGCAGCGGGCCCTCTGGGAAGGCCGCACCGATCCCTGCGCGACCACCCCACGGGTATCGAGTACACCGCGCACGTGATGCACAAGAGCCCCGGGGACCCGGCCCAGCACCTGGACATGGGCTTCCACGAGGGCTGGGGCACCGTCACGGAGCAGCTCGCCCGGCTCGTCGAGCGCCGGGCGTGACGCGCGCAGGCCCGAGCCCCCGCCGGGTCGGGCTCAGTCCGGCTCGACGGCGGCGAGGATGTAGCGGGGCAGCAGCTCCTCGCGGAACTTCCGCCAGATGGCGACGTGGTTGTAGTTGGCCGCGGTGAACATCACGACGAGGTCGAGCTCGGGGACCACCATCACCAACTGGCCTCCGTTCCCGCTGCCCTCGTACTGCGAATACACCCGGTCGCCCACCCGCAGCTCGTGCCGCCACCAGGCGTAGCCGTAGGTGCGACCGTCCGACATCGTCGACTGGTTCGCGGTGGAGCGCTCGACCCAACGCGCCCCCACCACGCGCCGGCCGTTCCAGGTGCCCTTGGACAGGTAGAGCTGGCCCAGCTTCAGCGCGTCGCGCGGGCGCATGTAGATGCCTCCCCCCAGGTACTGCTCGCCGTCCGGCATCAGGTCGACGTGGTAGTCGCGCAGTTGGAGGGGCACGGCCAAGTGCTGGTGGAAGAACTCCGGGATCCACGTCCGGGTGGTGTTGCGCAGCACGCCGCCCAGCAGGTTGATGTTGGCCGAGCAGTACACCCCCTTCTTCCCGGGCGCGCCCACCATGGGCAGGTCCAGCGTGTGGCGGTACCAGTCCGGCACCGAGTCGTCGAGCCGGTCCTCGTTGCCGGGAGAGGCGGGGTCGTCGTCGTCGCAGGCCAGCCCGGTGGACATGGACATCAGGTGCGCGACGGTGAGGGCGCGCTTGCGCGCGTCCAGGTTCTGGAGCTTGCCCTCGTACTCCGGGAACAGGGAGACCACGGGCGTGTCCACCGTGAAGGGCGCGCCGCGCTCCAGCGCGATGCCGATGAGCACGGAGGCGTAGCTCTTCGCCATGGAGCGCAGGTCATGCGGACGCTCCTTGTCGAAGCCCTGGAAGTACTCCTCGACCACGAGCTTGCCGTGGCGCGCGACGAGCAGCCCCTGGATGGCCGGCGCCGACTCCGGGCCGGGCTCCTGGTCGAGGATGCGCTGCACGAGCTGACGCACGGGCTCCACCTTCATGCCCACCTCGCCGAGCGAGGCCGTCTTCCAGCCGTCGTCCTCCGCGATGGGGGCCTGGTAGACGTACGGGCCCGGCGCGGGCGTGCGCGCATAGAGGCCCACGGCCTGGTCCCGCTCCCGCCGCGTGAAGTCGAACACCCGGTCCAACGCGGGGACGAGGAGCGACAGCCGGCCCGACTCCGCGTCGTACGTGCCCTCGAGCCGGACGTTGCCCGACACGGGCGTGAGGCGGACGACCCCCTCCTGGAGGCCGACGCGGAACACCAACCTGTTGCCGAAGTTGCGCTCCGGGTTGCGGACGAACGCCTCCACGGCGCCGTCCTGTCGCTTGCGGACGACCAGGTACAACGAGAAGCGGTCCTCCAGGGGCGCCACCGCGCCGCGCCAGACGCCCGGCTGGAGCGCGCTCAGCGACACGGGCGTGGCGAACTTCATCCCGCTCATGTTCACGCGCGGTTGGAGCCAGTGTCCGGTGACGCGCCGCCCGTCCTCCGACAGGCTGCCGCGCAGCGCTCCCTGCCCACCCGGGAGGAGGAAGTCCACCTTCTGGCCTTCCACGCGCACCGGGACGTCGAAGCCCGCGATGCGCGCGCGCCACGTGCCCTCGCGACGTATCAGCGTCAACTCCCCCCGGACCTGCGGCCCGAGGACCTGCTCGCTCCCCCAGAGCCCCACGAGCGCGTCCTCGGGCGCGGGCACCGCGAAGGCGAACCAGGGAACCAGCACCAGGAGGCCCACCACCACGCCGCGCCCCCCTGCCACTCCATTGCACATGTGATGCATGTCACACGAACCTATCCCCCTCGGCCGCGTGCGGATATCGAATGTTCGGGCGCCACGAGGAGTGAACACACCGTCACGATTCCGTGAGCCGTGATGACGGACGGTGCGAGCGACGCTTCGCGAACTCCCTCCAAAGCGGGCAATCGGAGCGGCGAGCGAGGGGACAGGGCCTCACCGCGAAGCCTCCGCGCAGGCGCGCCCCGGAGGGTGGTGGCGGTCCTGGAGCGCCCCCGGAGGCGAGGAGCCGGGCGGGCGATCGACCCACCCTGCCCTCGCCCGCGTCGGGAGGCTTCGAGGGCCGCCTGCTTCAGCCCCACTTCGAGTTCGACGGCCGCAGTCCCCCCCGACGTGCGGGGGCTCGGCGCGGTGGCCGCGGCGGCGTGGGCGCCGGAGCGCAAGTTCGGCGCGGCCGACCCCGTCGCTCCGCTCGTGGAAGCCGAGACCTCACACCCGGAATGGCCGCTGGCCGGGGTGGCGCGCCTGTCCATCGTCCGCTACCCGCCTCGAGGCATTTCCTGCACACTCGCGGCATGGCAACCCAGCAAGAGGTCTCCGCGTTCATCACCGCGGAGTTCCCTCAGACACGCGTCCATGTCCTGGAAGTGGGCAACCGGTCCTCGAAGGTGGCGCACGACATCACCGTCTCGGAGCTGCGGCCTGGCGGCACGGTTTCGGGACCGGTGCTCATGGCCACCGCCGACCTGGCGCTCTACGCCGCGCTCCTGGGAGAGATCGGCATCGTCCCGCTCACCGTCACCACGAGCCTGAACTTCAACTTCATGCGCAAGCCCTCCGCGGACCGCCGCATCATCGGCGTGTGCAAGCTGCTGAAGGTGGGGCGGACCCTCGCGGTGGGGGAGGTGTCGCTCTACTCCGAGGGACTGCCGGAGCCCGTGGCCCACGCCGTGGGCACCTACGCGATTCCGCGCTGAGCCCAAGGCCGCCACGCCCCCGTGGCCGGAGCGCGGGATGCGTCCGTGCGACCGAGCGGGAGGAGGGCCCGTCACCTGCCCTCTCCCCAGCCACTTCGCGCGACGTGGCGCATCGACGCGATGCGCCCGTCCCCGCCGTCTGTCCTCCCCTGGGAAAAGACACACGAACCCACGCATGTGAGGACTTGGCGGATGGAGTCACGAGTCCCACCCTCGGCCAGTCACGCAGATGCCGAGGGGACGATGCGCGCAAGACAAGGGTTCGCCGTGTTGTGGTTGGGGCTCGTCGCCTGTGACGAGGGTTCGGTGTTGGAGCTTCGCGGTATCGAGGCGGCCCCGGTCGCCGCGGCGCATGCCCGGCAGGTCTCCGCCTGGGACGACGCCATGTCCGGCTGCCGACCTGGAAAACCCACGCGCTTGAAGGTCGCCCTCCCTCCGGGCTCCGGGGTCTCCGTCAACGGGCCCTTCCCCGAGGCGTTCGTCGAAGCGCGGGGCACGCTCTACTTCGCCACCAACCTGTTCGACGGCAGCGCCACCCTGTGGCGCAGCGACGGCACGGAGCATGGGACCCTGCCGGTGAAGTCGTTCCCCCCCGCCCTGGTGGGGTCACCCGCGCTGCGGGGCCTCACGGCCGTGGGCTCACGGGTCTTCTTCCAGCTCGATCAACCCTCGACGGGCCTGGAGCTGTGGGTGAGCGACGGCACCACGAAGGGCACGCGGCTCGTCGAGGACCTGACGCCCGGTCCGGCCCCCACGCGGATCGCGTTCACCGCGGCCCAGGGCGGCCGGCTCACGTTCGTGCGCGAGGTGCCCGTCGCGCCTGGAAGCACCCGGGTGGAGCTGTGGCGGACGGATGGCTCCAGCGAAGGCACCGTGCGCCTGCGGGACTTCGGAAGCACGGCGCGGCTCGGCAACGCGGCGCTGGCGCTGGGCGACCACCTGCTCTTCTTCCTCGGCCCGCCCGGACAGGGGACCCTGCTGTGGCGCACGGATGGCACCTCGAAGGGCACCGCTACCGTGAAGCGGCTCGACGCGGACGTCGTCGCCATCACGGACTCGATGCAGTGGGGTGGGCAGGGCGTGTTCCTGTTCCCCGACGGCCCCAACACCGAGGTCTGGAAGACGGATGGGACGACCGCGGGGACGATGCGCCTGGACGCGTTCGGCAAGTACGTCGGGCTGCTCGGGGTGCTGGACTCCACCGTCTACGTGGCCTCGGGAGACACCGCCACGCGGCGGCTGCGCATCCAGAGCCTCTCGATGAACGGCGGTGGCAAGACCTCCATCACGACGCTGCCCAACCCGTATGCCGACGAAGCGGATGCGTATCCCTACGTGCAGCGGTCCGCCGTCTCCGGGGGCAAGCTCTACTTCACCGTCGCCATCTCGTCGCCGGGTCCGGCGCCGAGAGCGGCCCAGTTGTGGGTGTCCGACGGCACGGCGCAGGGCACGGAGCAGCTCGCCGAGAACCTGAGCCTCAGCGACGAGTACGCCTCCCCCTTGTTCTCGCTGGGTGACGGCGCCGCCCTCTTCGCGGGGGCGACGCGGAGCGCCGGCCTCGAGCCCTGGTTCACGGCGGGGACCCTCGCGACGACCCGTGGCCCGCTGGCGGACGTGCGCCCCGGCCCCGCCCCCTCCCTCTCGGATGGCTTCACGCGCGTGGGGGACCGCGTCTACTTCCGCGCCGGGGACGACACGGGCGCCATGCAGCCGTGGTTCGTGCCCTGCGGCGCGTGGTGACACGAGCTTCGTCTCCCCCCGAGTGGGCAGACGACCTCGTGAAGCGTGAGCGCCCTCACCGGTGAAACATGGGAATCCAGGGCCCGCTCCGGTGTTGGCCCGGCGATTGAAAGCCCCTTCCGCCACATGGTAGGACGGCCGGGGCCGACCTCGACCGACCGAACACCATGCAATCCCCTGGAGCTGGACGGCCTCGCCGGCGGTTGGCTCGAATCATCGCTGGCGTGCTCCTCGTGCTCGTGGGGCTCCCCGCGCTGGCGCTGCTCGCGGCGCTCATCGCCCTCCATCACCTCGACGCGCCCTGGATGAAGGCGCGCATCCTCCCGCTCGTGGAGGAGGCCTCGGGGCTGCGGGTGGACTACCAGCAGGCGCGCGTCTCGCTGACGTCCGGCGCGCGGCTGGAGGGCGTGGTGGTGCGAAACCCCGCGCCCCTCGACGTCGTCGCTCCGGAGCTGCTGCGCGTCGCCGTGCTGGAGGCGAAGTGGTCGCTCGGCGACCTGCTCGGCGGACCGGTGCGGGTCTCCCACGTGGAAGCGCACGACGTGGCCATCGCCCTGGTGGAGGACGACGCGGGCCACACGTCGCTCGACGCGCTGTCGGGACCGCCTTCGGCGTCGCCGCCTCCTCCCGTCACGGAGGAGCCGCTCGGCACCTCGCAACAGCCCGCGGCGCTCCTCGGCGCTGGCCTGCCGGTGGGCCACATCACCCTCTCCGGCGTCTCGCTGGAGTCCGTGCGCGTCCGACGAGGCGCGGTGGTCGAGCGCTGGAAGCTGCGCGGGCTGGCGGCCGCCATCGACGTGGAGCCAAGAGACGCGGCCTGGGTGGTGCTGGCGCGGCTGGGACAGCCCGGCGCGCCGCTCCCGCTGGAGGTGAGCCGCGAGGGTGACGCCATCGCTCCGGCGCAGGCGCAGTTGGAGCTGGCCCTCTCCGCGGAGCTGGGCGCGAGCGCCGCGCGCGTGCGTGTGGACCTCGATGTGGCGCGGCAGACCTTCGACACGCGCTTCGCGGTGCGCCCGCTGCTGCACGGAACGGTGCTGGCGACGTTCGACGGCGCCCGGCGGCACGTCGCCGTCGACGTGGAGCGCCTCCAACTGGCCGACAGCGCCGAACTCCAGGCCCAGCTCCTCCTCCCGGACGCCTCCGATGCGGCGCCCGTGTTGACGCGGGCCCTGGCGGACATCGACCTGGAGCGGACGCTGCGCGTGCTCCCCGCGGACTGGCGGCCGTTCACGCTCGGACGGGGCAAGCTCCACCTGGAGGCGCGGGACATCGCGTTGAGCGCGATGCCCCGGTTGGGCGCGCAGGGCCACCTCGGCCTGGACGTCGAGGCCGCCGCGTTCCAGTTCGCGCGCGACGACCTCCGGGTCTCGCTCGGTGACGGGCGCGTCTCGCTGGTGGCCACGCCGGATGCACGGACGGGGCTCGACGCGCGGCTCACGTTCACGCTGGGCGGCCTGGACGTCGCGGGCCCCACCGCGGTCCGGATGCCCAAGGCGTCGGGCAAGCTCGAGGGACACCAGTTGCGGCCCGACCCCGGCTCGCCCCTGCAGGTCGCGGGAGACGCCTCCCTGTCCGCGCAGGTGGAGTCGCTGGACGTGCGCGCCGCCGGGCTTCGCGCCACCGCGGAGCGGATGGGCCTGAAGCTCGACGCCCCCCTCGCGGGTGAACCGCCCTTCACCTGGAAGGCCGACCTGCCCGTGGGCGTGCTGCGCGTGGTGACGGCGGAGGGGCGCCAGGTGCTCGACGGCCCCGTGCGCGTGCAGCTCGACGCGTCGGAGGTCCGTCCGCGGATGGAGGATCCCCGGACGAGCCAGGGACGCGCCCGGCTGGTGCTCGACGCGGGGGCGATGCACGCGACGCTGAACGCCACCAAGGAGGCCGACGCGCTGGCGTACACCCTGGACCTCCAGACGCCGGACCTCACCGCCGCGCGTCCCTTCCTGCCCGACGACGTCGCCGCGCGGCTGCCCTGGCAGCACCTGGGCGTGAGCGTGGCCTCCACGGGGAAGCTCACGGCGCTCTTCTCCGCCGCGCCGCGGGTGGACCACCGCACGGAGGTGCGCCTGCAACGGCCCGGCTGGGAGGACGTGGGCGCCCGCAGCGCCGCGCTCGTGCTGCGCTCCCGGGGCGATGCCTGGCGGCACCAGGGGGACCTGGACTTCCGCATCGAGGCCCTCCGCGTGGGAGAAACCGACACCGGGGCCCACCAGCAGACGGTGACGTTCGACGTGGACCGCCGCAAGCCGTCGGTGCGCCTGGGCATCGCGAGCCAGGAGGGGCTGAAGGTCTCCGTCGACGCGTCGTTGTCCTTCGACCGCAAGGCACGCGCGCTCCGCACGGAGCTGGTGGCGGACCTGCCCGAGCTCGGCCCCTTGTCTCCCCTCCTGGCCAAGGCCCGCGTCCCCCGGGAGCTGGAGCCCGCCAAGCTCGCGCTGAAGTTCGACGTGAAGGGCACGCTGCGCGGCGTGCTCACGGACTTCACTTCGGACGGGATGCCCAAGGTGGCACCCGACCCGGCGCGCACCGCCAACTTCGACGGGACGGCGCTGGTGGACGCGCGCGGCATCCGCTGGAGGCAGGACGGCCTCTTCATCAACCTGCCCGGGATGCGCTGGAGCGTCGAGTCGCGCGTCGACGGCCCCAAGCGCGCCGTCCACAGCAACCTGACGGTGGAGAAGCTGACCGTCGCCATGAACGACCGGCGGCTGTCGCTCGCCGCGCTGGCCAGCGACACGGACATCGACTTCACCGACAAGCTGGAGGAGGACGAGGTCGCGGTGAGGCAGCACCTGAAGCTCGGCTCCTTCGAGCAGAAGCCGGCGCTGCCCTACCCCATCCAGGGCGTGGAGGGGACGTTCACGGCGCGCCGCACGCCCGAGGGCATCATCCACGTCCCCGACCTGCAGGTGACCCACGTGGGCACGGGCACCGGGCTGAAGGTGAAGGGCCAGCTCGACCTGAGCAACCACGGGCGGCGGCTGGCGATGCGCGGGGAGCTCACCCAGGAGCTGGCGAAGCTCGCCCAGCCCGGCGTCTTCGAGGGGGACGGCAGCGTCGCCATCGACTTCCGGCTGTCCTCGCCGGACCTGGTCATCTTCCGGACGCTCTCCAACGTCCTCTTCCAGAACGTCAACCTGAAGCTGCCCCAGTCCGGGGTGACGCTCGAGACGCTCGACGGCAACGTCCCCCTCAACGAGAACGTGGCCATCACCGACGACGGCGTGAAGCTGCTGAGCGACAGCGACCTCAACCCGTACTCGATGCTGCGCTTCGCCGACCAGCACCCGCTGATGTCGCGCAGCGGCTACATGTCCGTGGCGCGCATCACCACGCCGCTCCTCACCATCTCCCCGCTCGCCGGCAACCTCTCCATCAGCCAGAACGTGTTCTCCATGAGCCAGTTGGAGATGGGCGTGCGCGGCGGCCGCATCACCGGGCAGTGCATGCTGGACTGGCAGGGGCGCAACTCCACCCTGGAGGCCCACGTGCGGGCCACCGGGGTGCAGTCGTCGCGAGGCGAGCCCTTCGACGGCAACATCGCCGTGGTCGTCTCCGCCAAGGACCGCAGCGTCAACGGCCGCGCGGAGATATTGCGCATCGGCAACCGCCACCTGCTCGACCTGCTCGACCTCGAGGACCCGCTGCACGCGGACCCGGCGACCAACCGCGTGCGCTACGCGCTGCGGCTGGGCTACCCCGAGCACGTCCGGGTGAGCTTCAACCACGGCTTCGGCAGCCTGCGCATCACCATGGGCGGGCTGGCCAAGCTCATCAGCATCGACGAGATCCGGGGCATCCCCATGGGCCCCATCGTCGACCGCGCCATCAACACCATGACGCCTCCAGGGGCCATGCCATGAAACTTCGCGGACTGCTCCTGCTCACCGCCCTCTGCGCGCCCGGGTGCATCCGCGCGCCGGAGATCGTCATGGTCGACCGCGCGACGGCGCTCGAGGAGCAGGCCGCCGGCTCGTTCCAGGAGATGGAGCAGCGGCTGGCCCGCGCCGGCATGAACCCCACGCCGGTGCCCTTCACCCCCAACCAACTGGAGGAGCTGGGCATCCAGCCCACGCCGCTGGTGGAGAACATCGGCAAGACGCAGGCGGACCGGCTCGACGACCTGCTGTGGCGGCACTGCGTGGGCGAGGGCAAGGACGGCCTGCTGGCGGTGACCCGGCGCGACTGCCGCGCGGGCCGGCTGTCCGTCGACGACGTCGCCCTGGTCGAGCGGGTGAACCGCTCCCGGATGCAGTTGTGGCAGTGGATGCACACCGTGCGTCCGGAGGTGCCGGAGGAGGCGCTGCGCCGCAACTGGCACCAGGCGCACGCGGCGGGCGTCATCTGCGGCGGCTGGGTGGAGGCCGCCGACGGCACCTGGGGAGAGAAGAAGTGCTGACGCCCCGGGCCCGCGGCCTGCTGCTCCTGTCCGTGCTCGTGGCCGGCGTGGGGCACGCCCAGGACGACGCGAACGACGGCGGCCTGCGCACGCTCACCCGCCTCACGGTGGGCGTGGGGGACCAGTTCCTCGGACAGCTCGCGCCGGACGGGAACACGCTGCTGTTCGTGTCCAACCGCAACATCGCGACCGAGATCTACACCCAGGACCTGGAGAAGGGACGCGAGCGGCGGCTCTTCGACGAGGGCGCGGACGTCACGTGGCCTCGCATCAGCCCCGACGGGAAGCACCTGCTCTACGTCTCGTTCCGGGAGCAGGCCAGCGGGCAACTGTGCGTGCGGGACCTGCCGAGCGCGGAGAACCGCCGCTGCCTCGACGAGGAGACCAGCGCGCTCCAGGCCGAGTGGATCGACGCGGGCCACATCGCGCTGGTGAGCCGGGCCACCATCCAGGGCGACCTGCGGCTGTCGCGCGTGACGGTGTCGCCCCGGATGAGCGTGAGCCCGTTGCTCGACCGCAACCTCACCAGTCCCACCCTGTCTCCGGATGGGCGGTGGCTGGTGTACGTCCCCGTGGAGCGCTCCGTGCGGCAGGTGGGGCCCGGCTTCGCCGCGCGCGCCGCGTCCCACCTGGAGGCCCTGCGGCTGGACCAGCCCGGCGCGAAGCCCATCGCCCTGGAGCTGGACCTGCCGGGACAGTCCGGGCAGCCGGCGTTCTCCCGCGACGGGCGATTCGTGTACCTGGTGCAGTTCTTCACCGACTCGAACGCGGACGGCGTCATCGACGCGAGCGACCGGGGCGTGCTCTTCCGCGCGCCCTTCACCCCCGCGCGTGACGACGCGTCCACCCAGGCCACCAGCGCCGGGCCGGACCAGCTCACCAGCGCCTCCTGGAACTGCCAGTACCCCACGCCCGCCGCGTCGACGCTCGTCGCGACGTGCTCGCGGGACCAGTCGTTGGACGTGTACCAGCTCCCGTTGGATGGCCAGGTGCCCAGCGACTGGGACGTGCCGCGCCTCAACGAGGAGCTGGCCATGGTGGGGCGGCGCACGGACCAACTGCTGCTCTACCGCCAGCGGCTGCTGCGCGAGGCGCGCCCCAAGCCGCGCCGGCTGTTGATGATGCGGCTGAGCCAGTTCCACCTCGCCTCCGAGGACTTCGAGGCGGCGGAGTTCTACGCGCACCACATGCGCGACGTGAACGACCCGGCCACCGCCGGGCTGGCGGAGCCGCTGCGGCTGCTCATCGAGCACCGGCGCGACATGAAGGAGCACGAGCGCGGCCGCATGGTGGAGGAGCTGCGCGCGGTCATCCGCCGACGGCTGGCGCAGTTGGACCCGGCCGCCGCGCCCAGCCCGCCCTCGGCCGTCTTCCAGCACGTGGTGCGCAGCGAGATGGCCCAGGCCATGGGTGACTTCGTGCTGGCGCGCCAGGAGTTCGAGGCGGCCCAGCCCACCGACACGTCGACCCGCGCGGTGCTGGAGGCCTGGTACGAGCGCGCGGATGGGTTGTTTCGCGCGCTCGACGACCGGGAGGCCCTGATTGCCGCCGCCCTCCGGCTCTCCGTGAACACGGCCTTCAAGGCGGACGACCAGCTCGACTTCGCCCGCTCCGCGGTGCGCACCCTCTACCGGGGGCTCCCGTACGACGAGGCGGACGCCGCCATGGCGAAGGCGCTCGCCGCGGCCACGCCCGGCTCCGCCCACGCGTTCGCGCTGGAGCTGGGCCGGCTCGTCAACGCCGTGCACGAGGAGCGCCCTCCCCGGCCCGTCCGGGACGCGCTGCTCGCGTTCTACCACCAGCAGGAGGACCCGCTGCGCCGCCGGGCCGTGGTGCAGGACGGCGTCGAGCGCGCGGCGAGCCTCGGCGCGGATGGGATGCTGGAGGCCCTGGCGACGGCCTACGTCGACGACGTGCCGACTGGCACCGAGGAGCGCCGCCGGGCCGAGCGCCTGTTCCGGCGCGCCATGTTGGGCCGCGCCTACCGCCGGCTCGGTCGACAGCGGATGGACGACGCGAGGGCGGACTTCGACGTGGTGACGAAGCGCACGGGCTTCCTGGAGAGCGCGGTCGAGTCCATGAGCCTCCGGCTGCGCGCGGGCGTCAGCCCCGACGTCATCGAGAAGGAGGTCACCACCACCTCCAAGAAGATGGCCGAGCCCCTGCGGCACTTCGTGAAGGCGTACCTCATGGCCCGGCAGCTCTCGAAGCTGGAGGACGACGAGGCCCACGCGAAGACGGTGCAGGCGGCGGTGAAGGAGCTGCGCGCGTCGTGGCAGGAGCTCAAGAACGACCGCGCGGTGCACGCGCTCTACGGCGCCATCCACCACGAGGACTTCCTGCGCAGCCGCAACCCGGCCGCCGCCGAGCGCGCCAACCGCCACTACATGGTGGCCCTGGACCTGGTGCGCAACAACCTGCGCTACAAGGCCATGCTGCTGGGCGCGCTGGGTACGCTGCACACACAGGTGGGCAACTTCCACATCGCCCTGGGCTACCTGGAGCAGCGCGACAAGCTGCCCTACGTGGACAACGGCGCGGGGCTGTCCGTGTCCCTCGCGCGCGCCCGGGCGCTGCTGCACGTGGGCCGCGAGAAGGAGGCCGCGGAGGCCGCGGAGCGGGCCCTGGCCATGGTGGACGCGGCGCCGAAGCTGACGGCGCGCTTCCTGCCGCTGGCCGTGGACCGCGCCGCCCTCTACAACCTCGCGGCGGGCCGCTTCGAGCGCGCGCTGGCGCTCTATGACCGGGAGCTGCCCCTGCTCGAGACCGCCACCGACGCGGCCGGAGCGCGCAACCGGCTGGTGGTGCGGCTGGCACGCAGCGCCGCGGCCTCGGGCGCCGGGCAGCCCGCGCGCGCCCTGGCGGACCTGGACCAGGTCGACCGCGAGCTGGCGACGCCCGCCGTGAAGGACACGCTCCGCTGGGCCCACTCGACGCCCGAGCACGTGCAGCGCGGCTACCGCATCATCTCCGCGGGGCTGCGCGCCAACGTGGAGACTCAGCTTGGCCACCTGGACGCCGCCGCGCGGGCGCTCGAGCAGCGCCGCGCCCTGTTCCTGGAGCAGTTCGACGACACCGACCGCGACGAGGACATCCGCGCGGTGACGCTGGCGGAGCTGCGCCTGGCGGAGAACGCCGTGGACCGCGAGGACCCGGCCCACGCGGCCCGCTGGCTGGGACAGGCGCTGGAGCACGCGGACGCCCTGCTCGAGCGCACCCACGCCCCCGTCGACGTGGGGCAGTTGGACGTCCTCTGGTTCGCGGCGCAGTTGCACGCGGCCGGCGACGCGAAGCTCCCTTTCGATGTGACTCAACGCGTGGAGGAGGCCCACCGCGTCCTCCTGGAGCGGAAGGACCGGGCCTGGCGCATGTATCAGGCGTGGTTCGAAATCTACGTGGCGCTCGGCGCGAAGCCCGCCCCCGAGAGCCCGGAGGTGCTGGTGCACCCCGCCCAGCCCTGACCGGGAATTCCGGTCGAAATCAGGCGGGGCTCCGTCCAGCTCATCGGGTGTCACCCACCCGCTGTCAGGAGGCCCGCCCTCGAGCCTGCTGCTCGCATCGAGTCTCGTCGCGCAGGCTCCCGCCTCGCCTCGCACGGCCGCGCAGCTCGCCTCGCCGGCCGCGAGGCTGGCGCTGCTCGCGAGCGGCCAGACGTCGAGCCCCGACGCGCCTCTCAGGCTCCTCCACGCGTGCGACGGGCGGAGCCACATGACGGGGGCGCTCACGCCCCCCGACACAGGACGGCACGGCGCGGAGACTACGGACGCACCATGTTCCCGGGCACCGCGCCGGTGAGGTCCTCCACGCTGTCGAACAAGAGCTGCCCCACGTAGTTGAAGTTGTGGGCCCAGGCCCCCTTGTCCTTCCGGCTCAACTGGTAGTTGTGGGTGGCCTTGACGAGCGCGGGGGTGAAGGGCGCGAACCCGTTCGCGGAGACGGCCTCCGTCGCGCTGCACGTGCCGTCCTTGTCCGTGTCCTTGAAGAAGTACGGATTGACGTCGCCGTTGTAGCAGAGGCCATTGGCCGTCACGCCGCGCATGGCGGTCATCAAGCGCGCGGCCATGCCATCCACCTCGGCGCGGAGCGACTCGGAGGTGTTGCCGTCGCCGTCGTAGTCCAGGAGGTGGACGTTGCGAATCTGGTCCGCCGAGTCCTGGTCGGCGTGACACGTCTCGCAGCGCGTGTTCCACACGTCGGCGATGCGGAAGGTGTGGTTGCTCACGCCGGGGACGTGGCAGCTCGTGCACTGCGCCCCTCCCATGTGCGAGAGCCGCCCGGCGTACGTCCGGCCCGGATACTCGTAGCCCGCGCGCGCCAGCGTGCCCTCACGCGTCCCGGCGGCCGGCATGTAGTGGACGTTCTGGAACCGGGGCGTCCCACCGGCCGCCAACGCCGTGTCGATGGTGGACTTCGAGGCGCGGCCGATGTGGCAGTTCGCGCAGAGATTGTCCTGGCCGGGCAGGGTCACCGTGGTGCCATCCGGCAGCCACACCTTCGCAGGCACGTAGACGGCATAGTCCGGCGCGAAGCTCTCGTGGCACGTGGAGCACTCCAGCCCGTTGGCCGTCTCCGGCACCGTCTGCCCCACGCCGTACTGCACGAAGAACCGGTAGCCCTGCGCGCCGCTGTGGCAGCGCGAGCACCCCGCCTGCACGGACTCACTCGAGTCCCAGTTGCGCGCGGCCTTGCTCGCGCCGTTGAAGTGGCCCGGGTCGTTGCGCACCAACAAGGACGTGTCGAAGGGGTCGACCAGCACACCGTTGAGCGACTGAATCGAGTCGTGCAGGAGCTGGATGATGTACTTCGCGTTGTGCGCGAACGCGCCCGGATCGACGCGGGCCAACTGATAGTTGAACGCCGCCTTCTGGAGCCGGGGCGTCCAGCTCGCATACGCGTTGGTGCTCACGGACTCGGCCGTGGAGCACGTCCCGTTGCCGTCACCGTCGCGGAACCAGTAGGGATGGGCATTCCCGTAGCAGAGCGACTGCGCCCGCTCCGCGCCGTAGCGCTGGATGGTGGCGAGCAGCTTCTCGCGCAGCCCCTGGATTTCGTAATAGATGCCCTCCGTGCGGTTCTTGTCGCCGTCGTAGTCCTGGTTGCGAGAGGCCATCTGCCGGATGTTCCACGCCTGGGTGACGTCCGTGACGCCCGGGTGGCAGGTCGCGCAGGCATCCCACCGGACGCGGGTGGAGTGCGGGTCGTGGCACTCGTTGCATTTGTCGAAGTCCGGCACGTGGCGGAACCGCGTGTCATAGACCTGTCCGGCGTACTGGTAGCCCCCGGCCGCCTGACCGGCGAAGAGCGTGGCGGCGGCCGGGTAGTAGTGGATGTTGGTGAAGCCCAGGGCCGGCGAGGCCGTGTCCTCCCCCACCACGCCCGCGTCGGCGACCGCCGCGTCGATGTCCCTCCCGGAGGCGCGTCCCTGGTGGCACACCATGCACCGCGCCTCCGCGCCCAGCCCGGTGACCTCCTTGCCCGAGGGGAACTCGACGGCCGTCAGCCCAGACGCCGCGCTGTCGTGGCACGTCTCGCAGCGCACCACGGACTGCGTCTTTCCCGGCGCATCCACGCGCCCCGGAGCGGACCCATCCCCGCCCAGGAAATCGATGTAGCCCTCCGAGCTGTGGCAGCGCGCACACGTCGTGGGCACGAGCCCCTCCGCGTTCCAGTGCGAGAAGGCCTCCGCCGTGGTGTCCGCGTGCGGAGAGCCCGCCCAGGCCACGAAGTAGGGCACCTGAGAGGGGTCCACGCCGGCGTCTCCCGCCGACGGGCCGACCACCACCACCGCGTGACGCCCCTCCAGTCGGGAGCGAGTCCCCACGACCTTCACCGCCGTCTCGCCCACGCCGACGCCCGTCACCAGGCCGGTGTCGTCCACCGTGGCGATGGCCGGGTCCTCGCTCTCCCACGTGTAGCCGTCGTCCGTGGCCTCGCGCGTGGCGGCGGTGAGCTGGAGCGTCTGCCCCACGAGCACCGAGTGCGCCCCGGTCGTGGTGATGCCCGGGTTCGCCGTCTCCAGCTTCGCGCAGGCCCCCAGCGTGAGGAGGCAGGACACCCCGGCGACCAGGAGCAGTGGCGTTCGTCTCATCGGGTCCCTCCCGGGAAGTGCGTGTGTCATGGCTGCGCGCCTCCGGCGATCCACGCCAGGAGCGTCTGGTACTCGGGAGTGCCGTCCGCGTAGATGGCGCCTCCGCCGTGTCCCGCCCCGGACGCCTTGCGCAGCAGGCGGCTGCCCGCGGGAGCCGCGGTGTCGGTCAGGGCGCTCGCCGCCTGGAAGTCCCCGTCGGCATCACCCGTCAGCACGAAGCCGGTGTTGCCCGCGGCGCCGCCAGCGCGATGGCAGGACTGACAACCCGATAGCAGCAGGGGGTGCGCGTCGGTGGCGAAGGAAGGCGCGTCACCTCCGCCATCCCCCGCGCCGCCACCATCCCCGCCGGACGGAGTGCCCGCGTCGGCGGTGGGGTCTCCCCGGTGGAAATCCGCGCAGCCCTGGATGAACAGGAGCGGGAGCAATGCGACCAGGGGTCGGAGCCTAGAACTCATACGCCACCACCAGTCGCGTGAAGTCGTCCGCAACCTCGTCCACCTTCTCCAGGTTCCAGAACTGGAAGAGGCCCACGCTCAAGCCCTTCCACCGGGCGACCGCGCCCACGTTGTGGGCGGAGGCGTCCTCACGCGTGAGCGCGGTGGAGTCGAGAATCTGCCCGCGCTGGTTGCCGAAGGTGCGGAGCCCCTGCCGGTATTGCAGGTAGAGCCAGTCGGTGGGATGGAAGCGCAACTGGAAGTAGCTGGCGAAGTGGTAGTAGTCCGCGCCGGGACCGCCATACCCCTCCGCCTCGCCGCCGGAGACGTCCGCGCGGAGGAACCCCGCCGCCAGGGAGAAGCGCTCCAGCACCGGCAGGCCCCGGGGGCGCCACGACGCGACGTCCAGCGACTGGAGGAACAGCCTCCGGCCGAACCCGAGCGAGTTGTAGTAGGCCGAGTACCACAGGCTGAGCGGCCCCCAGGAGCCCCCCAACCGCGTCCCGAGGCCCAGGCGCGTCTGCTCCAGCGGGGCGAAGTCCGACTGGAGGTTGAGCACGGAGTCGGCCCGCCGCAGTTGGTAGCCGGCGATGACGTAGACATCCGCGGAGAGGAGGAACGGCCCTTCACGGCGCTGCACGTTCGCCGTCACGCCCTCGCGCGCGAACACGGGCGGCAGCACCTTCTGGTCGAAGCCCGCGAGGCCGCCGTAGCTGTGGTGGAACAGCGGCTCCGCGCCGAAGGGCACCAGCACCTTGCCCGCCTTGGCGGAGACCTTCACCGGCCAGTCCTCGCCGCTGACGCGGTAGCCGACCTCCCAGAACTGGAGCGACAGCATCTCCAGCGTGAGCGTCACCGGGTCCGACGTGGACTGACGCGTCAGGAAGAGGAAGTGGTGGTAGCTGCGCAGCGCGTTCGACGCCCCGCCCTGGAACGGCTGGTCGTTGTAGCCCAGGCGCTCGTAGTTGAGGTCGAAGCGCCCGTTGAGCGTGAGCGAGCCGAGCACGGGGAAGGTGCCGAGCTGGACACCCGGCGGAGGCCCACCCGAGGACGCGGCGGGGCGCTCGGCGGGGGGAGGCGCCGCCACGGCGACGGCCGGAGCGGGAGACGGAGCGGTGGCCACGGCGGGCTTCGCGGCCCCGTGCGCGCCCCCGTCGATCCATCGGGCCAGGAGCGCGAGCTCCGCGCTCCCCTGCTCCCACACCGCGCCGCCCTGGTGGGCGTCACCGCGCGCGCGTTGATACAGCAGGCTCGTGGCCACGGAGCCGGGCGTCACCAGGGCCAACACGGTCCGCAGGTGCGGCTCGGGCTCCGAGCCGGCCACGTAGCGCGTGGACCCGGCGAAGCCATCCGCCGCGTGGCAGCCCGCGCAGCCCGCCAGGAGCTGCTCGTGGATGCGGGGAGCGAACCGGAGCGTATCGTCGGAGACGGCGGGCGCCGCGGGAGCGTCCACCGCCTGTGCGACGGGAGCCGCGGGAGCGTCCACCGCCTGTGCGACGGGAGTCGGCGGCGGAGGGGAAGCCTCCGCCACGCGCGCGGGCGCGGACGGCTCGGAGGAGGTCGCCACCGTCGAGGGGCGCGCGGAAGCGGAAGGGGCCGGAGGCGGTGGGGCCTCCACGGCCACGGCGACGGCACGACCCGCGGGCGCGCCGGCGTCGATCCACTTCACCAGCGTGGCGTACTCCGGTGACTCCGCCGCGAGCGACTTCTTGCCGCCATGGAGGGTGGCGCCGGTCCCCTTCTTGAGCAGGGGACTCTGCGCGGCGGCATCCACCTTCACGAAGCGCAGCGTGCTCTCGAGGTCCGAGCCATCACCGCGCAGCACCCAGCGCGTCTTCCCGGCCATGCCCTCGGGGCGATGGCAGGAGCCACACCGGGCCGCGAGGATGGGCCGGGCGTCGTCCGCGAACGTCGGGCCACGAGGTCGCGCCGCGGCGCCTGGCCGGGGCGCGGACGGGGTCGCCACCGGTGGGGTCGTCGCCCCGGTCGGCGCGGTGGGCGCCCCCGGTGACTCGGGGGAGCCCGCGTCCGCGCTGCCCTGGCCCGAGGGCGCGGGCGTGGGAGGTCGCTGGATGCCCAGCCGCTCCTGGAGCTGCCGGCGCTTCTCCTCCTGGGTCTGCGCGCGCGCGGGCGTCGCCGTGGCGAACAGGAGCACGCACATCCCCAGGGAGCCCAGGTCAACGAGGCGCATGGCAGGCCTCGCAGCGCATGGAGGCCGGCGCCTTGGCGGCCCGGCCATCGTGGCAGCTTCCACAGTAGCGGCCCTCCCGCATGTCCTGGTGGGTGAAGCCCAGCGGAGCCTGGGGGAACACCCCGGGATGACAGGTGTAGCAACGCTGCGTCTCGTGAGCCCAGTGCGAGAACCGCGCGGGGACGGGCGCCGCGCGTGGCTCGAGCGGCGGGAGCCGGACATCCTGGGGCGTATTGACCGCCAGGATGGGGGACGCGAAGAGCAGCGGCACGACGAGCGCCACCCACCATCGCCAGCGCTGAAGCACGGCCCGCGCACCCTGGGCCCCGGGAGTCCGAGTGCTCATAGCGCCTTGCGCTCCTGGAGGATCTTCCAGACGGTCACCCCGTAGAGACAGACGCCCAGCAGCACCAGCGGCACCCCGACCGCCGTGAACACCACGAAGGTGATGGGCGACCAGAACAGGGTGGTGAAGAGCTGGACCAGGAGCCCCGCCAGCACGAGCAGGGCCGCCCTCCGGATGCGCTTCTCGTGGGTCATGGTCGTCGCTCCGGCAGCCAGAAGTTCTGGGCCTTCACGCCCTCCAGGTCGTGCGCGAGGTCGTGGCAGCCCAGGCACGACTTCGCGCCACTCTGGAGCTCCGCCTGGAGGTCCTGGTGTGGGGGGGCCTCCAGGAAGCTCCGCGCGTCGCTGTGGCAGTGCAGGCAGTTGTAGTTGGGGTACGGCTGATAGAGCTTGGGCCGCTCGGGGATGGTGCCGAAGTAGTGGACCCAGACGTGCTTGAGGCCGTTGAGCTTCGCCTTCGCGTCACCGAAGAGGGCGTAGTCCGTGTGGCACGCGTAGCAGGTGGTGTCCCGGCTGATGAGCCGCTTCTGGTAGTGGACCGCCGACAGCGCCGTGGGGTTGTCCACGAAGAGGCTCTTGCCGTACGGCTCCATCTCGTGACAGCTCATGCAGAACTGCGTCTGGGACGATTCGCGCACGCCCACCGCCACCCCGGCGCCGGTGACGACCAGCGGGAGGATGGCCAGGCCGGCGAGCAACACCAGTCGCCCCAGATGGCTCGCGGTGAGGACTCCCGCCGCGGAGGCAATCAGCGCGACCAAGACCGCCACGGCGATGACAATCACTATCAAGAGGGTGGGCAGGCGGCACCTCGCTCCCACCTCTCTACAGGAGCCTCATGGCCGCGTGAACCCACAATGACGTCTCAACGCCAAATCATGCGTCGCCACGCCAGATGCCCGGCCAATGACACGCAAAATCTGCACGACGTATCCGGTGAGCGCAAAACCTGCGCGCCATCCGGCTCCGAGGCTCGACGTCGTGGGAAGGCCCGCCCGCGAATCCAGCGAGGCGGGCCCTCGACCACCGGAGCCTCAGGGACTCACGCCGCCCGCGAGTTCGCCTGGTGCTCCCGCATCACCTTGTGGCGACCGAGGTAGCGCTCGAAGGCGCGCAGCAGCGCGTCCGGGTCCTGCAGCTTGCTCAAGCAGATGGAGCGCTTGAGCTTGGAGCGCCCCTCGCCGGAGATCTGCAGGTCCAGGTACTTCTTGAACATGCGCTCGGCGGTGGCGGCGGAGGCCACCTCGTCGAAGTGGACGGGGGCCTCCCACTCCTCGTAGCTCACCTGCGCGAAGTCCATGCGGGCCTCGAACCCGGGCTCCTTGCCCTCGAAGGTGAGCGGCGGGAAGTGCTTCTCCACGTGCTCCCGCTCCGCGTCCGTGGCCGGCTCGTAGCGGTAGGCCAGCGCCAGGTCGTGCGCCTCGGAGAAGCGCGCCTCGTAGACGCCCCACAGCCGGCCCTCGATGCCGTCCGCGTCCAGGATGGTGGTGGCCCACGAGGACGCCACGGGCTCGAGCAGCACCTGGGTCATGTCCTCCGACGACAGGCGCGCGCCCACGTTCTCCATGCGCACGGCGAGGGGCGGATGGGAGTCGAACGGGTGCGGCGTCACGGCGCCGATGAGGTCCTCGTTCACGGCGTCCGACTGGGCATACTCGGAGAAGCCGTGGGAGACCCGCTGCGCGATGGCCACCGCCTCGTGCTGCGCGTCGTGGGCGAAGAGCTTCGCCTCCACGCGGTCCCGGAAGCTGGAGTAGGCGCCCACCTTCACCAGCGAGCGGGCGATGTCCTGCCCCGACGTGACCCCCGCCGCGAGCCGGTCCGCCGCGAGCTCGCTGGCGCGCCGGCTGCGGCCCAGCGACAGCTCGAACAGCCCGCGATAGGCACGCATGAAGTAGAAGACGGGCCGCGTCAGCCCCCCCTCATGCAGCGCCCGGAGGTAGTCACCGAAGTGCGCGAGCATCGGCGCCAGGCGCTTGCTGTGGCCCGTGTCGCCGCCCAACAGGTGTCCCATCTCGTGCGCCAGCACGGCCTCCGCCTCCGAGCGCTCGAGCAGGCGCAGCAGGGAGATGCTCACGAAGAGCGTGCGGCCGGAGAGGGTGCGCTCGCCCACGCGGACGTCGTGCTCGGTGACGAAGAAGTTCGCGTCGATGCCCGCGAGGATGTGGTCGGGGGGACGGGTCTGGAGCTTGCGGCACAGGTCCCGCACGCAATCCCACAGCTCCGGGGCGCCCTCCTCGGTGACCTCCTCCGCCTCCACGTCGAAGTCCATGGACGGGCGGCGGAAGATGGCCACCACCACCATGAACACGGCGGCGCCCGCCAGGAGCGCCATGCAGAGGATGAGCTTGGGGGAGTAGCGCTGGAGCCACAGCGCCGTCACCCAGTACGACAGCCACACGAGCAACGCGCCCTGTCCCAGCACCTGCAACGCGCCGGTGATGCGCAAGAGCACCCAGCCCACCACGAAGCTGCCGTACTGGAAGGGGCGCGAGACGAACGCGGCCAGGCCGCACAGGAGCGCGATGAGGGTGGAGGCGAGCGCCAACCCCAGCAAGGCCCAGGAGCCGCTGTTCGCCCACCCGTACTGCTTCACGTCCGAGCAGGCCTCCCCGAGGCTGTTGCGGAGGTTCGTCAGCTCCTCGTCGTCACCCAGGCACGCCGCCGAGGCGGGCACCGCGCGGAAGAAGGCCAGGGCCTCCTGGCGCTCCGTCTCACTGGATTTCGTGTCCTGGGCAATCTGCTTCTCGACGGCCTCCAGCACCTGCGCATCGAACCGGTTCGTCGCGTGAGCGGAGAACCAGAGTCCGAAGAGCGGCAGCGCGAAGAGCCACAGGACGGGCAACACATAACTGCGAACGACGCCGGGGGATTTGGGGGACGAGGACATGGCAGAGCTCGCCCGCGAGGATACCGCACCGCACATCACGCGCCCTACTCCCGCTCGTGTGTCCCCGAGGCTCGACGGGACACGGCCCCCGCACACCCGGACATCCCGGGACACCTCTCCGGAAGCCAGGGCACGCGGGGAACGCCGCTGCCCGGGCCGCTCGACGGGGCCCGGGCAGCGCGAGGGTGACTCAGAGGCCGTCGTGGTAGCAGAAGCCGTAGCCGCGGTCGAAGCCGCCACCGGAGAGCGGGTAGCTCATGTAGCCCAGCTCCTCACCCGCGCCGCACTCGGAACGGGCGCGGCGGTAGGGGTGGCACTCGCCGAGCCCGTCGCGGTTCAGGTCCACGCACACGCCGCGGGCGCCCTCGGCGCCGCAGAACTCGGCGAAGTTGACGCTGCAGTTCTGGCCGATGGGCGCCGGGTCGAACGCGAAGCCGATCGGCTCGAGGACGGACTGCTCGATGCACAGGCCATACACGCCGCAGACGGTGCCGGAGGGGCAGCCGGGGTTGGCCGCCATGAAGTCACACGTCTTGAGGCACTGGGCGTCGTCCGACAGCAGGTCGGTGCAGGCATAGCCCTGCTCGCAGTCCGTCGACGCCAGCTCGTACGCGCTCGGGGCGGCCGTCTTGGTGCAGGCCTCGCCCTGGACCTTGGTCCCCAGCGCGCGCTCCAGCGTACCGTCCGTCGCCGCGTAGTCGTCCGGGACGCAGGCGGTGTCCGGCAGGTTGGCCGTCAGCGAGCCCTGGCGGGGATCACACCCGCCCTGGCGCACCGTGTTCCACGTCGCGAAGCGGAGCCACCGGCACTCGCCGCCCGGCACCACCGCGCTGCCGAAGTAGGGCGCGTTGAACGGCGCGGCGTCCGCCGCCTCGCGCAGCGTCACGTTCGCCAGCGCGCCGATGGTCTGCTGCGGCGACAGCTTCACCGCCAGGAGGAGCGTGCCGGAGTCGGCGACGAAGAACTTCTCCCCCGGGCTCCCCACGTCCTGGTAGCCATAGACACACCGCTCGCACGTGAAGAGGTTGCCGCCCCCCACGGACAGGTCATACAGACCGGGCGCCGTGTTCAGGTCCAGGCGGATGCGCGCCAGGTCCGCGAACGCCGGGTCGCCGAAGCTGTTGAAGTTGCCCCGATAGGTCGGCTGCTGCGCGTAGATGGTCGGCGTCAGCTCGATGCCGTTGGCCAGCTCGCCCATCGTGATTTCGGTACAACCCGCGGGGGGCTGGAGCAACTGCGCCTGCGCCTCCACCGACTTGATCTCCTCCTGCTCGGGAGCGGGCTTCTGGGCCGGCTCCTGACCACAGCCGACCAGACCCGCCACGAGCATCGCGCCCCAACCCCAGCCCTTCATTGACCTTCCACCGATGAACGACATGCCACGTCTCCGATTCCTCTCAGACTCGGTCCGAGATGTTGTTGCCCGAGGACACGGCCCCTCCAGGAGCCCCGTGTCACGGGTCACGAGGTGAAACGACACTTCGGCCGCCAGCGGGCGGAACGTGCGTCCCAGACACCCGATTCGGCCTAAGCATGGAATTAACGAAATCCCTCGTGGAATGTCGCATTTCGATTTGTGAAAGGCGGCACGGAGCAGCGGCCGGCTGGGATTCGGACGCGCATTCACTTGCAGTGAATGCGCGCCAGACGCCCATCGGAGATACCCGTCAAAAAGCAACGACTGTCGCGAGCTGGGCGCAAGTCATTGCTTCGCGAGGATGGGGCGCGGATCGAAGGTGACGCGGATGCGGGTGATGCGCCCGTGCTCGACATGGCTCCAGTTGGCCACCGGCACCGCGTCACCGCCGAAGGGTTGGATCTCGAACCAGGTCAGCACGTCGTCGCCGTCCACGAAGCGGCGCACCACCGTCACGCGGGGCGAGACCTTCCACATGCCGTTGACGAGCCCCTTCACGCACGCCTCGACGCCCTCGGCGCTCCCGAGCGCGCCCACGAAGTGGACCTCGGGCGCGAGCGTGCCCCGCAGCTTCGCCTCGTCCCGGGTGTTCCAAGCATCGAAGTACGCCTGCACGACCTCCCCTGGATTGCCTGCCATGCGCCACCTCCTCGAGCCCCGACGGTGAGGTCCGTCGTGGGTGGGCACAAGGTCGCGCCGGGGCGGGACAGCGGTCTGTCAGGTTTCTGGACCGGTGCGCGGGGAGCGGGACCAGCGCCCGCTCTCCTGGCCCGCCGGGCAGCCGTGCGCCCGGGCCTCCCGAGGCGCCTGGCCCTCATCCGCCCTCGCCGGTCCCCACCTTCTTCCGAGGACCCGAGGTCGGCGCAGGCCGGCCTCCCATCTCCACAGGGGGGAACGAAACCATGGCACGCGCCATCATCAAGCGAGTCAACGAGGCGGACGAGCGCCGCCCCTTCGCCGCGCACGGCGAGGCCTCCATCCTGAAGCTGGGCGAAATCACCGTGGGCCGGGGCATCTTCGAGCCCGGCTGGCGGTGGTCGAAGGACGTCAAGCCGATGGCGGGCACCGAAAGCTGCGAGGTCGTCCACACCCTCTACATCGTCTCCGGGAAGCTCCACATCCAGATGCGGGATGGCCAGGAGTTCGACCTGGGGCCGGGGGACGTCGCGTTCATCCCGCCCGGCCACGACGCCTGGGTCGTGGGCAACGAGCCCTGCCGCGCCGTGGACTTCACCGGCGCCGAGGACTACGCGCGCCCCCACGCTCGCCGCGGTGAGGAGGCCCAGCCCACGATGCAGTGAGCCCCACGCGCTCACGAAGCCACGAAGCCGTGGCTGCGGACCTTGTCCGGCGTGGTGCCCGTCATCCGCCGGAACATCGCGATGAAGGACGAGGCGCTGGCGTAGCCCAGGTCCAGGGCGATGGACTCCACCGAGCGCCCCTGCTCCAGGAGCGCCAGCGCCTTGACGACCCGCAGGCGCTGGCGCCACTCGCTGAAGGACAACCCCAGGTGTTGCTGGCAGCGGCGCTCCAGCGTGCGCTCCGTGGTGTGCAGCCGCTCCGCCCACGCCTCCAGGGAGCGCGCGTCCTCCGGGTGCGCCTCGAGCGCGGTGAGCACCGGCCCCAGCAGCGGGTCGTCGGACATGGGCAGGTAGCTGCCCTGGGCGGGCGCCCGCGCCAGTTGGTCGATGAGCACCCGTAGCAGCCGGCGCTCGGCGCTGGTGCGGGGCTGGTCCACGCCGTTGGCGCGCAGGTGCTCCAGCAGCGCCTTCACCAGCGGACTCACCGCCAGCGCGCACGTCGTCTTCGGCAACGCCCGGCACCACTCCCGCGCGAGGTAGAGCGAGCAGTGGCTCGCCTCGGAGCGGTTCATGCCCAGGTGCTCCACGTCCGGCGGCAGCCAGATGCCGTACTGCGGCGGCGCCAGGTAGTGGCTGCCCGCCAGCTTCAGCTCCATCACCCCGCTGAAGGCGTAGACGAACTCGCCCCACGGGTGGCGGTGACGGGGGTACGTCGCCGCGTCCGGCAGGCTGGCCGTCCGGAAATACACGGGGTGTGGAAGCTTTGAGGTGAAGGGAACCTGGAGCTGTTTCGCCATGGCGGCTTCTCCGCATGGGTTGTCGGAACTTCGCTATATCAATCAGCCCCGTCAGCCGCAGGATGGGCGCATGAGTTCTCATCGGAAACCCGTGGATGGCTTCGCGCTCGGGACCATGCTCGTGCTGTGCGCCATCTGGGGAATGCAGCAGGTGGCCGTGAAGCTGGCCGCGCCCCATGTCCCGCCCATGATGCAGATGGCGCTGCGCTCGGGCGCGGGCGCGCTGCTGGTGGGGTTGTTGTGCTGGGTCCGGGGCGAGCGGGGGCTCCTGCGCCACGGGCCCTGGCGGCCCGGGCTGCTCGCGGGCGCGCTGTTCTCCGCGGAGTTCCTCTTCGTGGGTGAGGGCCTGCGCCACACGAACGCCTCGCACATGGCGGTCTTCCTCTACACCGCGCCCGTCTTCGCCGCGCTGGGCCTGCACTGGTGGGTGCCGTCGGAGCGGATGCGGCGCACGCAGTGGCTGGGCATCGCCGTGTCGTTCGCGGGCATCGTGCTCGCGTTCGGCGGCGGCTGGCTGCGCGGCGGCATCAGCCCGGACGTGCTCTGGGGCGACCTGCTGGGGCTGTTGGCGGGGCTGGCCTGGGGCGCCACCACGGTGGTGATTCGCGTCTCCGCGTTGTCCGACGCGCCGCCGACCCAGACGCTGCTCTACCAGTTGGCGGGCGGCGCGGCCCTCCTCTTCCCGGTGGCCCTGCTCACCGGACAGGCCGGCCCCCTCGACCTGGCGCCGGTGGCCTGGGCGAGCCTGCTCTTCCAGGGGGTCGTCGTCTGCTTCGCCAGCTACCTCACCTGGTTCTGGCTGCTGCGGCGCTACCTGGCCGCCAGCCTGTCCGTCTTCTCCTTCATGACGCCCCTGTTCGGGGTCACCGCGGGCATCCTCGTGCTGAACGAGCGCGCGGAGCTGTCCTTCGCCGTGGGCGCGGTGCTGGTGCTCACCGGCATCCTCATCGTCAGCGCGGCGGGGCTGCTGCGGCCCCAGCAGGCGCTGGAGACCGGGACGACCTGAGCCCCGAGCGAAAGGCGCGCGCCCGCGGCTCAGGCGTCTCCCGGCGCGGCGGGCGGCTTCACCGGGGTGGGCACCGACAGCGGCAGGCGCACCGTGAACGTCGACCCCTCCCCGGGCACGCTCCGCGCGTCGACCGTGCCCCCGTGCGCGAGCACCACCTGCTGGGTGATGAACAGGCCCAGGCCCAGGCCGTGGTAGCGGCGCTCGGACACGGCTCGCGCGAAGCGCTCGAAGATGCGCGGCAGGTCCTCCCGCGAGATGCCGATGCCCTCGTCCGTCACGCTCAGCACCACGGTGTCCGCCTCGAGCCCCAGGCGCACGAGGACCGGCCTGCCCGCGCCATACTTCAGCGCGTTGGCCAGGAGGTTCGTCACCACCTGGTCCAGCCGCTCGCGGTCCCACCGTCCGGGGACGGGGGACACCGCCTCCACGTCCACCCGGCTGCCCGCCTGGGTCGACAGGGGGGCGTTGCGCGCCACGACCTCGTCCACCAGGGCCGCGAGGTCCATGGGCGCGGGCGACAGTTGCAGGCGCCCCGCGCTGATGCGCGACACGTCGAGCAGGTCCTCGATGAGGTCCGTCAGCTTGCGGACCTGACGGCGCGCCAGCTCCAGGTCCTTCGCCAGTCGCGAGCCCGGAAGCCCCGCCTCCGGCGCGCCCTCCGCCAGGCGCAGCAGGGACGACAGCTTGAGCTGGAGCGAGGTGAGCGGCGTCTTGAGCTCGTGCGAGGCGACGGAGAGGAACTCGTCGCGCGCCTGGAGGGCCTCGCGCAGCCGCTCCATCTCCCGCACCTCCTCCGCGCGCTTGCGCTCGGTGAAGTCGCGCGTCACCTTGCCGAAGCCCACCAGGCGGCCGGTCGAGTCCCGCAGCGCGGTGATGACGACGTTGGCCCAGAAGCGGCTGCCGTCCTTGCGCACCCGCCAGCCCTCGTCCTCGAAGCGGCCCTCCCGCGTGGCCACCTCCAGCTCCCACGCCGGCTTGCCCCACGCCACGTCCTCCGGGGGATAGAAGCGGCTGAAGTGCTGTCCGAGGATCTCCTCGGCCCGGTAGCCCTTGATGCGCTCGGCCCCTCCGTTCCAACTGGCGATGCGCCCCGTCACGTCGAGGGTGAAGATGGCGTAGTCGCGGACGCTGTCGATGAGCAGGTGGAGCTGGGCGGCCGTATCGAGGGTGGCCTCGCCCGTCTCTCGTTCGGTGGCGTACGTGACGCCGGACATCGGGTGTGAATCGACGTTCTTTTCCAATGGACGACCCATGGAGACGACACCACACGAACGGGAGCCAGTGAACCCTTTCCCCGCCCTCCTGATGGATGGACAACGCACGTGAACCGTGCATGCCAGCCACGTCGGGCGCAGCGTGTCGGAAAGGCGACAGACGGCCTGCCTGCCCGCCAGCCGGGGCGCGTCAGGGCTCGCGCAGTTGCACGGTCGAGCGCAGCAGCTCACCCTCCGGGCCGAACTCCCGCACGATGCGGCGGTCCCCTTCGGTATAGGCAATCACCTTCACCACCGGCACGATTCCCTCGCGCGTCGTGGCGAAGCGCTCCGACTTGGGGAGCTGGGCGCTCTTCACCCGGGAGACCTCCTGCCGGGTCTCTCCGTCGATGTAGACGATGGTGCCGAGATGCCGTGTCGACCTGGCCATGGCGCAACCTCCAAAGGCTCAGCGGGTCCGCGGCTCCGACAATAGCCGTTCGATGAGGCGGAAGCGCTCCGGCATCATCGCCCGGAACTCCCGCTCCTGGGGCGTGCCCCGGCTGCGGTGGTAGAGCACCAGCGCCTCCGAGAAGTCCTCGGCCGGCGTGGAGGCGCCATACCGGGAGGGGCGGATGCCGTCGCGCTGGATGGCGGAGCGCCACGGCGCCCAGCCCCGGTCCCTCTCGCTGTCGTTGCCCCAGCGCCCGAGCGCCAGGATGTGCCCCGTCTCGTGGATGAGGCTGTCGTTCATGACCGCCTGGGACTGGGGCTGCGCCGTCGGGTAGATGCGGATGACGCCGTCCGCGCCCGCCGTCATGTACGAGCGGAAGTTCGGGTCGTTGGACCGGCCCGCCCACCGCGCGTCCTGCGGGTTGCGGCCCGGCTCCACGTTCACCTCCGTGACGGAGGCCCGGCTGGAAGGGGGCATCACCGACAGGCCATGCACCACCTGGCCGATGGTGGGCAGGTGGCCCTGGGCGGGGTCCGGGTTGCGCGGCATGAAGATGGGGACGCGGCGCCCCTCCAGCTCCACCTCGTAGCGGTCCGCGTCCGCGCGCCCGGAGTTGAAGCGGTGGTTCCGCACCGCGGTGGGGCCGTGGAAGATGCCCGGTTGCCAGGGCCGCGTCTGGCGGTCCTGCTCGAGCCCCGCGACGAGCCCGGGCGTGCTGGGCTGCTGGGTGAGGAACGTCCCCAACCGGGCCTGCTGTCCCGCCGCGTCCGCGCCCTGGAAGCCGGGGTCCGCCAGCAGCCGGCCCAGCTCCCGCCGGGCCGGCGTGGACTGGCTCGGGTTGGTGCCGCCGACGAAGTGGAGCAGCCGCTGCTGGTCGTCCACGGGCAGCCGCGCGAAGCCTGGCGCCGTGGCGAGCCGCGAGAGCGTGTCCTGGGCGCCCCCATCCGTGGGGTGCTGCGAGAGCTGCGCCAGCACGTTGCCGCGCACCGCCTCGTCCAGGCCCTGGAACTGGGGGCTGTCCGCCAGCCCCTGGAGCCGCTCGGTGTGCTGCCGGTCCAGCGGCGTGCGCCCCTGGAGGTCCAGGAGCGAGCGCTGCTGGGCTTCAGGGAGTCGGGCGAAGCCGTCGCTCGTCGCCAGGTCCCTCAGGTTCTGCCGGGCGATGGGCTCGTTCCCCACCGCTCGCGCGCGCTCCAACACCGCCGCCTGGGTGGGCTCGCCCAGGCGGCTGAAGCGCGGGTCGGCGCGCAGCTCCTGTTCCAGCGGCCTGGCGGGCGGAGGCGGGACGCGGAGGGGATTGCGGCGCGAGGCCCGGCCGCTCGCGCGGGGGGTGAACGAGTCCTCCGGCCCCGTCGACGCGGGCGAGGGCGAGGACACCGGGGTGGCCGCGGGGGGGGGTGGCGGGCCCTGGACCTCGGGCGCCAGCACGTTCTCTTCCGGCGCCGCCGGTGCCATCCGGACGCGCCGCTCACCCACTCGCAGATTGGAACCCATCGCGCCCCCTCGGTTCGTGTCCAGGACGTCCTTCGGACACTTCCAGATTATCGGGAGTTCCGACGTGGAGTTTCGCCGCGGGCTCAGGCCGAGGCGCGGGCGCGACAGCGTGCCTCCGAGGCGCGGGCGCGGGCGGCGTCCTCCAACCGGCCGATGGACTGCATCAGCGCCGCGGCGCGGGCGTAGTGGTCCGCGGCCTGCTCCGGGGGGAGGACCTGCTCATCCGAGTGGGCGGACGTGAGCAGGTGCGGCAGGGCCCGCTCCACCTGTCCCGCCTCCAGCCAGTGGTGCGCGAGCAGGATGGCCGGGGCGCGCTCCGACTCCAGCGCGGTGGCGAGGTGACCGTGGAGGGTGCGCATGTCCGCGGCGGACATGCTGGCGCGCACACCCTCCAGCACGAGGTCATGACTGAACCGCTCGTCCATCAGGACCTGGGCGGCCTCCAGTTCGCCGAGCGCCCCGCGGAGGTCCTCCGAGGTGGCCTGGAGCACCGCGGGCGCGAGGGAGACGCGGAAGGCGCCACCGGCGAGCGCCGCCAGGCGCGCGAGCTGGAGGGCCAGGGGGGACAACCGCTCCAGGCGCCGCTGGATGAGGTGCCCCACCCGTCCCGGCGGCGGCAGCCGGTGCGGCCAGTCCTTCTCCAGCGAGTCCGTCTCCAGCAGGTGCTTCAAGGTCTCGACCACGTACAGCGGGTTGCCGCCCGTGTAGCGCGCCAGCGATTCCGCGTGGGCCTCCGCGCCGGGCAGCTTCATGCTCGCCACCATCGCCCGGACATCCTCGGGCGTCAGCGCGTCCACCTCCACGATGCGCGCCATGCCCAGCTCCACGAGCTGCTGGATGTGCATCTGCGCGTAGGGCGCGAGCTCTCCCCGGCGATAGCAGTCGATGAAGCGCAGCGGCTTGACGCCGGAGGCCACGGCGTCCGGCAGGCGGGAGAGGGCATAGGTGAACGCCTTCGAGCTGGCCTTGTCCCAGTACTGGATGTCGTCCGCGACGCTGATGTCCTCGTGCTCGTGGAGCATCTGGAGCGCCACCACGTGGGCCTCGTAGAAGCGCAGCATCGCGGGTTCGGAGTGCAGCGGCGGCAGCAGGTACGGGTCCCCCAGCTCGGGGAGGATCCGGGACAGCTCCGTGCGCACCCAGTCCGGCAGCCGGACGCCGGGCCAGCGCGTCAGTTGCGTCCGGAACGCGCGCGCCTGGGAGGCGAAGGGCACGTCCTGGTCGCCGATCCGCGCCTCGATCCGCCCCCAGCGCCCCCGCGCCGTCGCGAACTCCTCCGCCAGCCGGCTCTTGCCACTGCCCGGCACGCCGGAGATGAACAGCATCTGCCCCCGCTCCCAGCCCTCCTCCAACTGCCGCCACGTGGCCTCGCGGCCCACCAGCACCGGGGGGCGGAGCACCGTGAGCGGCAGCAGCACGCGCAGGCTCGGGGAGGTGCGCGGACGTTGGGAGCCCTTCTCGATGTCGCGCGCCAGCTCCAGCGTCTCCGGCAGCGGCGAGACATCCAGCTCCCGCGACAGCGCGGCGCGCAGCCGCTCGAAGGCCGCGAGCGCCGCGCCGCGATCCCCCTGGAGGTAGAACAGCCGCATGACGTGGCGTCCGGCCTGCTCGGACTCCGGCTCCAGCCGCGCCCACTGCTGGGCCAGCTCCAGCGCGTCCACCCAGTTGCCGTCCAGCGTGAAGCCCGCGATGCGCGCCTCCCGCGCCTCGCGCACCCAGCCGTCGACGCCCGCGCGCGCGCCCTCCAGCCAGCGCTCCAGCTCCGGGCAGTCGTCGAAGTCATAGCCCGCCAGCAGCGAGTACTCCTCGGACCACAGCGCCTCCAGGACCTGGGCGGCCTGACGGGCCTCCGCGGCGCCCTTCATCACCGCCACGTCCACCCGCAGCGCCTCCGCCAGCGCCAGCCGCTCCGTGTCCGCGTCCACCAGCGGGGCCCCGCCGCTCGCCAGCCGCAGGCGCCGCAGCAGCTGCCGCATGTTGTTGCGCGCGGTGGAGGGAGGCGAGTCGGGCCACAGCAGCGCGGAGAGCGAGGACTTGAGAGAGGGCCCGTTCAACGCCAGCCAGGCGAGGGCCACCGCGGCCCGGCGCTCCAACCTGACCCGCTGCCCGTCCGGGCCCCAGAGCTGCGCCAATCCCAAGACCTGCGCCCGCCATTGCGATCCATCCACCCGGGTCGCCTCCTACCGTCACAGTTCCGACAACCGGCCCGAGTCTATCCAAGACGTCCGGATGACCCTCGCGTTCCTTGCACGGGAGATGACCCCGAAGCCTGACATTCGCTGGCAGTGCGGATGTCGCGGCGCTCACCCGCATCCTCGCTGCAAATATCCGTGGATGCGTCATCCCGACCGGCGGCGCGCCCGCGTCTCACCGGAGCGCGAACCGACGACGGTAGGCATCCGGTGTGAGGCCCGTGCGCGCCTTGAAGCGGCGCCGGAAGGACGTGGGGTCCGCGTAGCCGACCGCCTGGGAGATGTCCTCCACGGTGCGTGGCGTCGTCTCCAGCAGGCGCCGCGCGGACTCGACGCGCAGGCGCTGCACGTAGTCCAGGGGTGTGTCTCCCGTGGCCTTGCGGAAGCGGCGCAGCAGCGTGCGCTCGCCCAGGTTCGCCGCCCGGGCCGCCTCCGCCAGCGTCACCGGGCCGCACTGGTGCGCCTCCAGCCAATCCTGCGCGCGCAGCACCGCCGCGTCGCCATGGTCGCGGGGCGCGGCGTGCACCGCGTAGGGCGCCTGGAAGCGGCGGCCCGGCTCCACCAGGAACATCTTCGCGCACAGCGCGGCCAGCTCCGGCGACGCCAGCTTCGCGACCAGGTGGAGGCACAGGTCCAGGTACGCGGTGATGCCCCCCGCCGTCAGCACGTCGCCGTGGTCGATCAGGAGCAGCTCCGGCTTGAGCGTCACGCGCGGGAAGCGCGCCTCGAAGGCCCGCGCCAGGCCCCAGTGCGTGGTGGCCTCGCGACCGTCGAGCAACCCGCTCCGCGCGAGCAGGAACGTCCCCGCGCAGACCGCGGCCACCTTCGCGCCCCGCGCGTGCTGTCGCGCCAGCCAATCCACCGTGGCGCGCTCGTCCACGTCGGACGCCAGGTGCCCCACCATGGCGGGCACGAGGACGACGTCGAAGCGGTCCTCGGGGGCCGCCATCCGGGCGGAGGAGAGCTGCAACCCATGGAAGCTGAGGGGCGCGCCGGGACGCGAGGTCACCAGCTCCGCGCGGAACGGCTCCGCCCCGCCCTGCTGGCGGCTGAGCAGGTTCGCCATGGCGAACACGTCCAGGGGCCCCGTCACGCTGGAGGCCACGCACCCCTCCAGGGCCAGCACCGCGATATGGAGGGACGACGGTTCGGCGCGCATGGTCGCTTGTCGTTTTCCGCCCGGACTTTGTCAATCCAGACACTCCTGCCCCGCCCCGGGGCAGGCCATCTTGCGGCCCTCGCGCTAGGACAGGCCATCCAGGAGGAAGTGCCCATGGAGAAGACCACCGCCCTGCTGCTCATCGACATCCAGAACGACTACTTCCCGGGAGGTCGGTTCGAACTGGACCGCACCGAGGCCGCCGCCGCCCAGGCCCGGGTGGCCCTGGACTTCTTCCGGGAGCGCGGCCTGCCCCTCGTCCACGTGCGCCACGAGTCGCTCCAACCCGGGGCCACGTTCTTCCTGCCGGGCACGCCGGGGGCACAAATCCATCCCCAGGTCGCGCCGCGCCCGGGAGAGAGCGTCGTGCTCAAGCACTTCCCCAACAGCTTCCGCCAGACGGACCTGGACGAGCGCCTGCGCGCCCAGGGCATCCAACACGTGGTCATCGTGGGGGCGATGACGCTCATGTGCGTGGACGCCACGGCACGCGCGGCGGCGGACCTGGGCTACGGCGTCACCGTGCTCCACGACGCCTGCGCGGCGCGGAGCCTGGAGTTCGACGGGCAGGCGGTGCCCGCGCCCCAGGTCCATGCCGCGTTCCTCGCGGCGCTCGGCATGGGCTACGCGAAGGTCGTGTCCACCGCCGACTTCGTGGACCAGGCCGGCCGCTGAAGCCCTCGCCTACGCGGGCTGGAGGAAGCGCCCGTCCACCAGGTGGTCGATGACGTCGCGCGCGGAGCCCGGGTCGAGCCGCGCCTTCGCGCCCAACTGGGACACCGCGGCGGAGACGGTGGTGGGCCGCTCGAAGGCGGCGAGGGCGGCGAGGAGGATGGCGCCGTCCTCTCCCTGCACCAGCGTCGGGTCCGAGAACCTGCGCGGCGCGACGGAGGGCGCGCAGGACATGGTGATGCCGTCCACCGACCGCACGACCGTGACGGGCTCCTGGGCGAACTTCGTGGGGGCGCGATGGGAGCCCAGCCAGTCTCCCAGCGAGAACCGCCGCGTCGAGGGCGCGGTGTTCATCAGGCGCGTGCGCCCCTGGAGGTCGACGCGCTTGCGGCCGTCCCGGTGCTTCCAGGCCATGGCGTCGATGCGGTCGGAGGTGCGCTGCACGGCGGCCTCCAGCTTCGCGTCGCGGAAGCGAATCATGGGCACCGACACGTCACCGGGCGCGCGCCGCTCGAAGTACTGGAGGAACTCCGTGAACGTCCGCGCCTCCGACACCATGTCGAACCGCGCCGGATGTTCGGTGGCCAGCGCCCCGGGCTGGGACTCGAGCCGCTGATAGCCGATGACGCAGTCCATCCCGATGATGCGCTCCACCAGCCGCACCTCCTCCGCCAGCGTGGCCTCGCTCGCGAAGGGCAGGCCCCCGATGCCCGAGACCTCGATCGCCAGGTTCGCGTGGCGGCGGGAGGCCTCGATGAGGTCGAGCAGCTCCCGGTCCTTCGCGCACGGCTTGAGCAGCCCCCGGCTCATCTGCTCGAGGCGCTGCTGCTCGGAGAAGCAGCCGATGTCGACCACCATGTAGACGCGCTCGAAGGTCCGCGCGAGCGCGTCCACCAGTTCGACGCGCGGCACGCCCCAGAGGAAGTACGTGCAGCAGTGTCGCGAGAGGTCCACGCCCGCCCAGGTGTTGCCGAGGAACTCCGCCGAGCTCCCCGCGAAGTCGTAGCGCATCTGCCACGTGTGGCGCGCAATCTCGCCGTGGTCGCGGCGCACGTTCTCCTCCGCGCGGAGGAAGGGCTTCGCGCGCCCGAAGGCCGCCTTCTGGTTGCCGCGCGCCCCACCGCAATACGAGCAGTTCTCGCCACAGCCCTTCCCGGGCGCGACCCAACCGGAGAAGGAGTTCAGGTCGAGCTGGCTCAGGAACATCTCGTCGAAGTGCGAGTAGTAGAGGTCCTCGGTGTTGGTGGCCTTCTGCACGTACCCCAGGGGAAGCCGGGTCGGTTGCCCGTTCGCGTTGCGCGTCACGCGGTTCGGGACCTCCTCGTCGCCCCGACAGAGGGCCAGCAGCGGCGCCTCGCCGTCGCCCAGGATGAGGTCGTCGACGCAGTCGTAGCCGCTCAGCTCCCGCCACCAGTACGACGCGGAGTTGCCGCCGAGGACGATGCGGATGCCGGGGTCGATGCGTCGCAGGGTCCGCGCGATGAGCAGCGCGCGGTCCACGTGGTGGAACCACTTGAGGCTGATGCCCACCAGCTTGGGCCGCACCCGCCGGACGAGGCCCTCGAACGAGCGCTGCACCTCGGCGGGCGTCTCGTCGCCGTCATAGAGGCGCACGAAGGCCTCGATGCCCCCGCGTCGCAGGTAGCTCGCCAGGTACAGGATGCCGCACGTGGCTTCGCCCGTTCCGGCGCCGACGAGGAGGACTGGCGAGAGGACACGACCACCCATGTGACGCACACCGACCTTTCAGGAGGGGCGTCACAGTAGACGATTCAGTGCATCCCCAGTGCGGAAGTGTGGGCGGCCATGACCCGGGCGTCCGTGCGCCTCCAGGGCCGCCTGGCGTCCACCCGGGGATTTCCTGTTCCCGGACAATCGATGCGAGGCTTGGCCCTGCCCGGGGGTGGACATCCCCCCCCTCGCCAGGAGCAGGGACATGCCCCGATTCCAGAAGGCCGCGGCTCCGCGCGGAGGGTGGCCGGCGCTGTTGCTCCTCTGCGCGCTCGGTTGCGCGTCACGGCCGCTCCCCGTCGCCACACGGACCGACGCGGCCAGCGAACCTCCCACGGACGCCTGTGAACAGGCGCGCGGGGTGGTCTTCCTGGAGACGGAGCAACACCGCGCTTGCGTGGTGGACGACGACTGCCGCGCCGAGCGCATCCCCATCCTGTCCGACAGGTGCTGCCTCCCCATGAACAGCGACTGGTTCCACGGACAGGCGAAGCGCCTGTTCCTCGCGGAGGCACTTCGCCCGTGCGAGCGCGAGAACACGCCCGAGGCCTGTGGCCAGGCGCCCTGTGTCGCCGCGTGCGTGGACAACCGCTGCGTCGCGAAGCCGTCCCAGTCCCTCACCCGCTTGGACTGCCGCTCAGAGGCGTTGGAGTCTGCTCCCCCTAGCGCGCGACCGGGGAGCGGGAGGCGCCCACCCGGCTGAAGACGGAGGCCGCCGAGCGGAGCGAGATGCGTCGATAGCGCGCGTAGGCCGCGACGAGCGCGGCGCGCAGCGCCCGGGCATCCGAGGGGCCGTGGCGGGAGACCGTGGAGGCCAGGGCCTCCAGGAGATACGCCTCGGGCGCCATGAGCGTCCAGGTGAGCACGACGGGCGGGGCCCCCAACCGCTCCAGCACCGGACCGAAGTACTGCTCGCTCATGCACGCCAGGACGGCCACGGGCCTGGGGGTCGCCCCTCACCTCACTGCCACTTGTACACGAGCCCCTGCGCGTCGAGCCCCCACACGGAGCCATCCCCCGCGGCGGAGATGTTGCGCAGGGCTCCAGGGACCTTCTGCCAGGACGTCCCGGCCCACTGGTACACCTGGTCCGAGCCGTCGAGCGCCCAGATGTTCTTCGCGCTGCCCACGCTGACGAAGGTCATGCCCGTGGGGATGTTCCAGGTCCACTTCGCGCCATCCCAGCGCAGCACGCGCTGGGAGTCCGCCGGGTTGGTGGCCCACAGCTCGCCATCCGCGCCGACGGACAACTGGCTGACGCAGCAGCCCTTCTTCTCCCAGGCCGAACCCGTCCAGCGGAACAGCGCGCCCGCGTTGTCCAACCCCCAGGCGGCGTTGGCGTTGACGGCGGTGACCTGCTTCATGCCGGTGGGGAGGTTCCACGTCCACTTGCTACCGGTGGCATCCCACTTCAGCACGCGCAGGGAGTCCGGCGGGTTGGTGGCCCACAGCGTCCCGTCGGATGCGGTGGAGATGTTGCTCACCGTGCCGCCCATCTTCTGCCAGCCGGAGCCGGTCCACTTCCAGTTGAAGCCCGCCGTGTCCAGCCCCCAGACGGCGTTCGCGCTGCCCACGGAGATCTGCTTGAGCGTCGCGCCCACGGGGAGCGGCTGTCGCACGAACTGCGGCGAGGGCGGAGTCGGAAGCAGCTCGCTCCACTTCACGGAGATCTTCGCGTCCGCCTGGCCCGCGAACGTCACCGTCTTGTCCGCGGGGTTCACGGTGACGGCGTACACATAGCGCGCGCCCGGCTTCTCCAACGTCGCCACGACCTTGCCCGCCGCGTCATACGCGACGATGGCCATGCCCACGCGGTTGTCCATGTAGCTGAAGGCCCAGAACGTGTAGCCCTTCCACTGGATGACCGGACAGGTCGCCGCCGCCGCGCCGGTCCCCGGTCCCTGCGTGCACGTCACCTTCATCCCGGCGGGGACCGCGGGCGCCGGCGAGGGCGGCACCTGGACGACCACGGGGGGCGGCACCAGGTCGTCCCAGGCAACGGCGATCTTCGCGTCCGACTGCCCCGCGAACGTGACGCGCTTGTTCGCCGGGTCCACCGTGATGCCGTACACGTAGCGGGCCCCCGCCTTCTCCCACTGCGCCACGAGCTTGCCCGAGGCGTCATAGGCGGCGATGGCCATGCCCACGCGGTTGTCGACGTAGCTGAGCGCCCAATACGAGTACCCGTCATACCGGAGGACCGGACAGGTGGCCGCCGCGGCACCGGTCGCGGGGCCCTGGGTACACGTCACCTTCGTCCCCGCTGGCAGCACGGGCGCGGGGGTCGGAGGGACCTGCACCACGGTGGGGGTCGTCTGGGCTTCCGCCCGGGGGCTGGCCGTGAAGGTCATCAGGCCCAGGCACATCGCTGCGAGGTGGGTGGACGTCGAGCAAGCTCTCATGGGGCGGGGCTCTCTTCCTGTTTCGGGAGACTGCGCAGGCGGCCGTGAGCAACAAGCACGCCACCCCTCGGCTCGATGGAGGCACCGGCACACCGGGCGCACGTTGTCGCGTCAGCAACCTCGCGCCGCGGCGCCTGACACGTCCGTTGACGCGTCAGCGAGGCGCGGGGCAGGGTGTCGACGACGAGCGAGGAGGCGGGATGCGGTCAGGTCTTTGGAGGCAGGCGTGGGTTCCTCCCCGGGACCTGGCCAGGTGGGCACGCCATGCCTGTGTCGGCGCGGCGCTCGTCGGCTGCGGGCTCGCGGCGGCGCAGACACCGCGTGACGCAGCCGGTCGCCCTGCCCCCACGGCCGTCTCGCTCACCGTCAGCGGCGGTGTGTCGCTGGGCGCGTACGAGGCCGGGTTCCTGTACTACGCCGCCTCCTCGACGCAAGGCGACCGGGTCATGGACCTGCGGCTCGTCACGGGCGCCTCCGCGGGAGGGCTGAACGCGCTGCTGGCCGTCCTGGCGACGTGCGGGGTCGACGCCACCTCCCCGGGTCAGTCCCTGTTCTGGTCCACCTGGATTCCCGTGGGCTTCGACCGGCTCTTCGTCCCCGAGTCGACGACGGCGCTGGGCGTCTTCTCGCGCGAGTGGCTCGCGCGGGGGGCGCAAGACATCGAGCAGGCGTGGAACCGCGGCCTCCCGCGCTCGTGTGACGTGGTGCTCGGGGTGTCCACCACGCGGATGGAGCCGCGCGTGCTCCAGGCCGCCGGGGGCCGGCTCGCCCTGCCCCGGCTCGAGGAGAAGTTCGCCATCCGCATCCAGGGGCAGGGCCCGGGGCGCCCGCCGCGCGCGACGAACTACACGACCCCCGACGCCCAGCGCATGGAGCTGATGCTCGTCACCCACGCGGACGGCACCATCGGCTTCCCCCAACTGCGCGACCTGCTCTTCGCGTCGATGGCCTTCCCCATCGCCTTCCCGCCCCAGCCGCTGGACACCTGCGTGCCGGGCAGCACCGCCACCGCGGGGGTCTGCCTCCCGTCGGAGGCGCGCGAGGACCTCTTCATCGACGGCGGCGTCTTCGACAACACGCCCCTGCGCCTCGCCGTGGGGCTCGCCCGCGACGGCCTGCGGGAGACGCCCGACGGGCACCTGGAATGGAGCACCACCCCGCGCTCGGGGACCCGCCGCACGCCCACGAACATCGCGTTCGCGTTCATCGACCCGGACGCCACCGAGTACCCCGTTCCCCCGTCCACGCCGACGAAGGCCGAGACGGCCTCGCTCCCGGCCACGCTCGGCGAGCTGCTGGCGGCCTTCGTGGACACCGCGCGCTCCAAGGAGCTCGCGCTGCTGCTGGAGGAGGAGCCGGAGATCTCCCAGCGGCTGGCGCTCCCTCGCCGGCACTTCCCCGCCGCGAGCGCCCCGCTCTTCGCGTTCCTGGGCTTCTTCGAGACCGAGTTCCGCGTCTTCGACTTCTACCTGGGCATGTACGACGCCCGCCGGATGCTGGAGGACGCCTTCGGCGCGGACCGCGGCCGCTACTCCCATGCCCACACCTCGCCGAAGGGTGGCATCGGCGGGTGGCGGCCGTTCGCCTGCATGCGCGCCGTCTACGACTCGACCGGGGACGCCGAGCGGCTGTGCCAGGGCGAGGACCTGGCGGACTTCCGCGCGCTGCTGCAGGTCTCCCTGGACCAGCTGTATTCGGCGTGCAGCGCCGTGGGCGACAAGCCCCAGGCGACGACCTGGCGCAACGCGCACTGCGACCGGGCCATCGCCGGCGCGTCGCCCCCGCACGTGCCCGGCGTCACCCCCAAGCGGTGGCCGGACTGGAAGCGGAGCGAGAAGGAGACGGAGCTGGACTACACCATGCGGCTCCTCGGCGCGTATGGCTTCCACTTCCGCGACCTGGGGGTCGCCCCGGGACGCGGGGACCTGGCCATCACGCACATCCGCCGCACCCTGGGGCACGCCCTCGGCAAGCTCGCGGACGCCCAGCCCGGGTCGGACAAGGCGACGGTGCGCTTCGCGGGGAAGGTGGCGGCGGACAGCGTGACGTACGAGCCGCAGCAGGTGGTCATCCACGTCACCATGGGACCGACGCAGAGCGAGGTCGGCTTGAGTCTCGGGCTCTCACGGCTGCCGCTGCCCATGGGACTGCGGCTCGCGAGCGCCATCGACTTCCGGGGCCTGGAGGACATCTTCTCCGCCGCCAGCAGCGACCGCTTCGGCATCGAGGTCGTGACGGGGCTCGAGTTCCAACCCCAGGCGGAGCAGTCCATCCTCGCGCAGAGCCGCCTGGGCCTGCGGGGCGGGTGGCTGTTCAGTTCGAACGACCACTACGCCACCCAAGGCTGCGAGGAACGGGGCGCGCGCAGCGTCACGGCCTGCTCCCGCCCGGTGTTCCAGGCGTTCGCGGGCCTCACCTTCCTGGAGCGCTTCCGCGTCCAGGTGGTGGGCGAGTGGTATCCGGGCAGCACGTCGCGCAAGTCGCTGTGGGCCGTGGCGCCGGGCATCGGGTTGGAGCTGGGGCTGTAGCGGCCGATCCTCCGGCGTCCGTCAAGAACGTGCCCCGGTCGGGCCATCCCGCCCGAGCTGGCGGGTCTCACGCCCACTCTGCGGAGCAGGCGGGATTACCGATTTATCATACACAGACGAGCGCCACGAATTGACGCCCCAGGGGTGCGTTGTTCCAATCCGACAATCACACCCATCCACGGGAGAACCCGGTGTTCTCTTCACGCGTCACACGATGCCTCCAGGCCTGTTTCATCCTCTTCCTCTGGGCGGGCTGCGCGGAGCCGCCCGGGCCGGAGGAGGAGTCGCCCCTCCAGCCCGCGGTCGCCGCGCGCCCGCTGGAGGAAGAGGCCCCGCGGCCCCGCTTCGTCCCGGGCCGCGTCGTCGTGAAGTTCCGCGGCGGGACGAAGGCCCCCGCCGCGCGGACGACGCTGAGCCTGACGGGAATGACCTATCAGCAGGCGGACGTGCTGGCCGAGGGCGCGGAGATCTGGACGCTCGCGGCCCCCGACGCGCTGAAGGGGCAATCCGTGGCGGAGCAGGAGCGCCTCACCGAGGCGGCCCTCGAGGTGCTGCGCGGACGCGATGACGTCGAGTACGCCCACCTGGACTACTACCTCGCCTACACGGCCGAGCCCACGGACGCGCTCTATCCCTTGCAGTGGAACTACCCCGCGGTCCGCATGGCCGAGGCGTGGCAGTCCCTGGAGTACGCGGCCACCAACACCAGCACCGTGAAGATCGCCGTCCTGGACTCCGGGCGGCTGGAGCACCCGGACCTGTCCGGACGCTGGGGCGCCGGCATCGACTACGGCTACGAGACTCCGGGCATGTCCGACCCGAACCCCGCGGCGGACGGGAGGTGGCACCATGGCCTGCACGTGGCGGGCATCCTCGGGGCGAGGTGGGACACCGAGGGCATCGCGGGCATCTGCAAGGATTGCCCCCTGCTGCCCGTGAAGATTTCGTCGACGGGTGACGCGCCCATCATGAGCAACGTGGCGCGGGCCATCCGCTGGTCCGTCGACAACGGCGCACGCGTCATCAACATGAGCTTCGGGACGCTGGCCCCGAACGTCGTCCGCTGCTCCACCACCGTCAGCCTCCAGGAGGCCATCACCTACGCCGTCAACTCCGGCGTCGTGGTGGTCGCCGCCGCGGGCAACGACGCGCGCGACCCCGCCGAAGTGATTCCCGCCTCCTGCCAGGGCGTCCTCGTCGTGGCCGCCACCCAGCCCAACGGACAACTGGCGGGCTATTCCAACCGGGGCGCCTCGGTGTCGCTCGCGGCGCCCGGTGGCGGCCCGGATGTCTACGGCAACGGCATCGGTTGCGTCGACCCCACCCCCCTGGCCCCGTACAACGGGCTGGGAGGCGTCGTCTCCACCTGGGCCGTCTCCAAGCCGGGCGGTTCGATCGGCAGCGGGGACTACTGCCACCGCTACCTCAGCGGCACCTCCATGGCCGCGCCCCACGTCGCGGGCGTCGCCGCGCTCCTCATCGCCCAGCGCCCCACCTGGAGCGTCGCGCAGGTGAAGCAGCGCCTCCTGTCGACCGCCACGCCCGTCGCCCTTTGCCCCGCGTCCCAGTGCGGCGCGGGCCTGCTCGACGCGGGGAAGGCCGTCATCCGCTACCTCAACTTCCCCGGCGCCCAGTGCGCGTTGGGCGCCACCATGAGCGGGGGCACCTTCTCCTGCACCGTCGAGGAGGCGACCGGTGGAATCGCGCCGTATGCCCACACCTGGTCCATCGTCTCCAACGCGCAGCTCACCGCGTCCACCCCACTCACGGCGCAAGGCACCTGCACGCCGAACTCCGACTTCGTCCTGCGCCACATGGTGGTGGATGCCGAGGGCGCCAACCTGTCCAGGGACCACACGCTCCGCTGCCCACGGCTTCCCCTGGACGCGAGCGTCTCGTTCCAGCAGCTCCCCTCCTCCGCCCTGCGCCCCGAGCGCGTCTACAGCGTCTCCGTGACGATGCAGAACACGGGCAGCGAGCCGTGGACCGCGGCGGGTGGGTTCAAGCTGCAGGCCATCGCCCCCGCGGGCAATCCCCACTTCTGGGGCGTCAGCCAGGTCGAGCTGGCTCCGGGTGAGAGCATCGGCCCGGGGCAGTCCAAGCAGTTCCTCTTCGCCATCACCACGCCGTACGAGCTGGGGAGCTACCCGTTCCAATGGCAGATGGCGAAGGCGGGGCACGGCCTGTTCGGAGAGGCCTCGCCGCTGACCTCCCTGCAGGTCACCCTGCCCTCGCGCGACGCCGTGTTCGTGCGACACGTGGTGCCCACCAGCGTCGTGGTGGGGAGCCCCTTCACCGTCTCCGTCACCCTGCGGAACACGGGCAGCGGCACCTGGAGCCTGGCCAATGGTGACCGCCTGGGCTCGCAGAACCCGCAGGACAACACCACCTGGGGGACGAACCGCATCCTCCCCGCCCCCGGCGCCTCGGCCGCGCGCGGTGAGGAGATGACCTTCACCGCCACGCTCACCGCCCCCTCCACCCCGGGCCCCCGCTCCATGCAGTGGCGGATGGTCCAGGACGGAACCACGCCCATGTGGTTCGGCGCGTGGACGGAGAACCCCACCATCCAGGTCGTCCTGCCGCCCCATGACGCGGCGTACGTCCGGCAGTCCGGCCCCACCACGGTGATGGGGAACACGCCGTTCCTCTACACCGTGACGATGCGCAACACGGGCACCGAGGCGTGGCGCTCCGACACGGGCTTCACGCTGACGGCGCAGCACCCCGCGTGGTCGAACGCCGTGGGCACGCTGTCCCCTGGCGAAATCGTGCTCCCGGGCCAGGAGAAGATCTTCCAGGTCCAGGTCACCCCCACGGGCATCCCGGACTCCTATCCCCTCCAGTGGCGGATGAGCCAGACCCGGACGGGCGGCTTCGGGCAGCCTTCGTCGAGCGTCCCCATCAAGGTCATCCCCCAGTTCCAGGCGGAGTTCGTGAGCCAGACGGTGCCCACCCAGGTGCTCCCGGGGCAGGTCTTCCCCGTCACCCTCACCCTCCGGAACTCGGGCACCACCACGTGGGGGGCCTACTCCGGCTTCCAGCTCGCGCCGCTCGTCGAGAAGCCGAACGGCAGCAACTGGGGCATCGCTTCGCTGCCCCTGGCCCCGGATGAGGTCGTCCCGCCGGGCCAGTCGAAGACCTTCTCCTTCGACGCCACGGCGCCCCAGGACCAGGGCGGCCGGGTGTTCCAGTGGCGGATGCGGTTGGAGGTCTCTCCGCAGACGTACATCGCCTTCGGGGCGCCCACGCAGGAGGCGGAGATCCTCGTGGCGGGCCCCTGCTACTGCCCGCCCGGCACGATGTGCCCGGACGTGCTCTGCGAGGAGCCCCAATCCGAATAGCGGCCCCTCGCGCGACCAGGCGCCCGAGGCGACGAGGCCCCGGGCGCCGCGGCGGCTAGTAGCGGTACGTGTCCTGCTTGAAGGGACCCGTCTTCTTCACGCCGATGTACGCGGCCTGCTCGTCGGACAGCTCCGTGAGCTGGGCGTTGAGCTTCTTGAGCTGGAGCCGGGCGACCTTCTCGTCCAGGTGCTTGGGCAGCACGTAGACCTTGCCCACCTGGTAGCGGTCGCTCTGCGTGAACAGCTCGATCTGCGCGATGGTCTGGTTCGCGAAGGAGCTGGACATCACGTAGCTGGGGTGACCGGTGGCGCAGCCCAGGTTCACCAGCCGGCCCTTGGCCAGCAGGATGATGCGCTTGTTGTCCGGGAAGATGATGTGGTCGACCTGGGGCTTGATCTCCTCCCACTTGTACTGCTCGAGCGCGGCGACCTCGATCTCATTGTCGAAGTGGCCGATGTTGCAGACGATGGCCTGGTCCTTCATCCGCTTCATGTGCTCGTGGGTGATGACGCCCTTGTTGCCCGTCGCGGTGACGAAGATGTCCGCCTTGTCCGCGGCGTAGTCCATCGTCACGACGCGGTAGCCCTCCATCGCGGCCTGGAGCGCGCAGATGGGGTCGATCTCCGTCACCCACACCTGGGCGGACAGCGCGCGCAGCGCCTGGGCGGAGCCCTTGCCCACGTCGCCGTAGCCCGCGACGACGGCGATCTTCCCCGCCACCATCACGTCGGTCGCGCGCTTGATGCCGTCCACCAGCGACTCGCGGCAGCCATAGAGGTTGTCGAACTTGCTCTTGGTGACGCTGTCGTTGACGTTGATGGCGCGGAACAGCAGCGTGCCCTTGGCGGACATCTCCTGGAGGCGGTGCACGCCCGTCGTCGTCTCCTCGGTGACGCCGATGATCTTCGCGGCCTTGCGCGTGTACCAGGTGGCGTCCTGGGCCAGCTTGGCCTTGATGGAGGCGAACAGCTCGCGCTCCTCCTCGCTCGAGGGAGCGGAGATGACGCTCGGGTCCTTCTCCGCGCGCTTGCCCAGGTGCATGAGCAGCGTCGCGTCACCGCCGTCGTCGAGGATCATGTTCGGACCCTCGTGGTCGCTGCCCGCGGGGCCGAAGTCGAAGATGCGGTGGGTGAAGTCCCAGTACTCCCGCAGCGACTCACCCTTGTGGGCGAACACCGGGGTGCCGGCCTCCGCGAGCGCGGCGGCGGCGTGGTCCTGCGTGGAGAAGATGTTGCACGACGCCCAGCGCACCTGGGCCCCCAGCGCCTGGAGCGTCTCCACGAGCACCGCGGTCTGGATGGTCATGTGCAACGAGCCGGTGACGCGGGCGCCCTTGAGCGGCTGCTGCTTCGCGTACTCGTCGCGGATGGCCATGAGGGCGGGCATCTCGCTCTCGGCGATCTTGATCTCCCTGCGGCCCCACCCGGCGAGCGAGAGGTCGGCGACGGAGAAGTCCTGGTTCTTCTGCTGGGTCACGGCGGTCATGGTCATGGCTCCTGATTCGAGTGGCACAACGCGCCCTCGCGAGGAACCACCGAGCCGCCGGAAGCGGACCCACCCTCGCAAGCTGCGCGTTCAGGTGAGTGCCGTTGGTCCAATCCTCTTCGAGCCTGGGGCCGGGAGGCCTCGCAACACTCCTCGAAGTCGGTGGGGAAACTACGCAAAGCCGCCCCGACTTTCAAAGGGAGAATGCCTCCCTGGAGGGCAGGCCCGGGTGCCTCCCGAGACGCTCCAGGGCCTTGCCTCCGCGCGGTGGCAGGAGGTGGGAGCAGGCGGCCGGGCCCACCGCCCCATGCGTGTGCTTCTGGACAACCGCCGTCCCCCGCCGTAGTCGCCCGCCAGGGTTGGGAGAGGCTCTCCCACCTGTCGTACCGGAACGAAAGGGACGTCATCCATGGATGCACGCATCGGCCGCGTGGCGCTGGTCGCGCTCATGCTGTCCGGCTCCGCCTGCAAGCGGAGCGAACCGTCGGAGGGGGCGAAGGCCACGGAGGGCGGACGGCACGTCATCGCCCTGCTGCTGCCGGAGTCGAAGACGGCGCGGTACGAGTCGCACGACCGGCCCCTCTTCGAGGGCAAGGTGAAGGCCCTGTGCCCCACGTGCGAGGTCCTCTACGCCAACGCGGACCAGGACGCCGCCCGGCAGCAGTCCCAGGCCGAGGCCGCGCTCACCAACGGGGCCCAGGTGCTGGTGTTGGATCCGGTGGACTCGGCGTCCGCGTCGGCCATCGTGGCCCGCGCGAAGCAGTCGCGCATCCCGGTCATCAGCTACGACCGGCTCGTGATGAACGCGGACGTCGACTACTACATCTCGTTCGACAACGAGCAGGTCGGCCAGCTCCAGGCCCAGGCGCTGGTGGACAAGCTCATGGCGGACGGGCGGAAGATGGGGACGCTGGTGGCCATCCACGGCTCGCCCACCGACAACAACGCGCGGATGTTCAAGGCGGGCGCGCACCCCGTGCTGGAGACGAGCGGCTACCTGCTCGGCGCGGAGTACGACACGCCGGACTGGAGCCCGGACAAGGCGCAGCAGCAGATGGAGCAGGCGCTCACCGCGCTGGGCAAGAAGAGCCTCATCGGCGTCTACGCGGCCAATGACGGCACCGCGGGCGGCGCCATCGCGGCGATGAAGGCCGCGGGCATCTCCCCGCTGCCTCCGGTGACGGGGCAGGACGCGGAGCTGGCCGCCATCCAGCGCATCGTCGCCGGCGAGCAGTACATGACCGTCTACAAGGCCATCCGGCCGGAGGCGGAGGCCGCCGCCGAGCTCGCGGTGACGCTCGCCCGCGGACAGCGTCCCCCGCCGGAGCGCCTCACCGGCAAGGTGAACAACGGCCGCAAGGACGTGGCGTCCATCCTCCTGACGCCCGTGGCGGTGACGCGGGACAACGTGAGGGACACCGTCGTCGCGGACGGCTTCTGGAAGCCGGAGCAGATCTGCGTCGGGGTGTACCAACAGGCCTGCGCCACCGCGCGACTGCCCTAGCGAGGAGCGGGACGCAATGGCCGCCACGCCGCTGCTGGAGCTGAAGGGAATCACCCGGCACTTCGGCGCCATCCAGGCGCTGCGCCAGGTCGACTTCGAGGTCCACGCGGGCGAGGTCGTGGCGCTCGTGGGCGACAACGGCGCCGGGAAGTCGACCCTGGTGAAGACGCTCGCGGGAATCCTCCCCGTGGAGGAGGGCCAGGTCTTCTTCGAGGGCCAGCCGGTGCGCCTCACCGGCCCGCAGAGCGCCACCGCGCTCGGGGTGGCGACCGTCTACCAGGACCTCGCGCTGTGCGACAACCTGGACGTCGTGGGCAACCTGTTCCTCGGACGCGAGCTGACGGCGCGCGGCCCTGGTGGGTTGGACGAGACGACCATGGAGGTCCAGGCGACGCAGCTCTTGCGGAGGCTGTCGGTGAGCCTGCCCAGCGTGCGCACGCAGGTGGCGGCGCTGTCCGGAGGTCAGCGCCAGTCCATCGCGGTGGCGCGGGCGATGATGGGCTCGCCGCGGGTGGTGCTGCTGGACGAGCCCACCGCGGCGCTCGGCGTGGCCCAGACGCGGCAGGTGCTCGACCTCATCCGCCGGCTGCGGGAGCAGGGGCTGGGCGTGGTGGTCATCAGCCACAACCTGGTGGACGTGTTCTCCGTGGCAAACCGCATCGTCGTGATGCGGCTGGGCAGGCGCGTCGCCACGTTCGACACGAAGGCGGCGCGGGAGGTGGACGTGGTGGCGGCCATCACCGGCGTGGACACCACCGAGTCGAACCCGCGACTCACGGCGGAGGCCCCATGAGCGCCCAGGTCCCCGTGGATCCACGCCTCGTCTCCGATGCGCCGGGCCCGAAGGGGGCGTGGGTGGCCTGGCGACGTCGCCTGGCCCAGGGCGAGCTGGGCAGCCTGCCCGTCCTCGTGGGGCTGGCCTCCATCTGGCTCCTCTTCTCCTTCGCCAATCCGCGCTTCCTGTCCGCCGTCAACCTCACGAACCTGATGCTCCAGATATCGGCCATGGGCACCCTCTCCGTGGGGCTCGTGCTGGTGCTCCTCCTGGGGGAGATCGACCTGTCGGCGGGGGCGGTGAGCGGCCTGGCCGCGGCGGTGATGGCCACCCTCAGCGTCCAGCGCGGCTGGGCCCCCGTCCCCGCGTTGCTGGCGGGGCTGGGCACGGGCGCGGCGGTGGGCCTGTTCCACGGGCTGTGGATGACGTGGCTGCGCGTGCCCTCGTTCGTCGTCACGCTGGCGGGCCTGTTGGGCTGGCAGGGCGCGCTGCTGTCGGTCCTCGGCGCCACCGGCACGGTGAACCTCACGGACGAGGTCATCCTGGCGCTGACGGGGACGTTCTTCCCGCCGGCCGTCGCCTGGGGCGCCGCGGGGGTGGTCATCGCGCTGCACGGGGCGACGGTGGCGCTGGGACGCCGTCGCAGGGCGGCGGCGGGACTGCCGCTGCCTCCCTGGCGACACACGCTGATGACGGTGGCGGGGCCCGCCGTCGTCATCGTGGCGGCGGTGGCGGTGTTCTCGTGGGACCGGGGCCTGCCGCTCGCGGTGGTGCTGTTCGCGGGGCTGGCGTCGGGGGTGGAGTGGATGTTGCGCCGCACGCGCTTCGGCCGTCACGTCTTCGCGGTGGGCGGCAACGCGGAGGCCGCCCGGCGCGCGGGCATCCGGGTGCGTGGGGTCCGGGTGGCCGTCTTCACGCTGGCCTCCACGCTGGCGGCGGCGGGCGGCATCCTCGCGGGCTCGCGGCTGATGGCGGTGAACCAGTCCTCGGGCAGCGGCGACGTGCTGCTCAACGCCATCGCCGCGGCGGTCATCGGGGGGACCAGCCTCTTCGGCGGGCGCGGCTCGGCGTGGTCCGCGCTGCTGGGCGCGCTGGTGATTGGCTCCATCTCCAACGGCATGGACCTGCTGGCGCTGTCGTCCTCGGTGAAGTTCATGGTCACCGGGGGCGTGCTGCTCGTCGCCGCGTCCATCGACGCGCTCTCTCGACGGGAACGACAGGCGGCGGGTCGCGCGTAGCGGGCGGACCGCGCATCCCGGGGCCGGCCTCTTCGGTGAGACGAGGGCCCCGGGAAAGCGGCCCACTCACACCTTGCGGTCCACCTCGGGGTCCTTGACCCAGTTGCCCTTGAACCAGTCGTGCTGGCCGTAGCGGTACGCGGCGCGGTCCACGCCGCCGTAGTTGCCGGTGACGATGTCGGCCAGGTTGGCCAGGGACTCGGAGCCCGCGCGGTAGTACTTGGAGTGGTCCGCGATGTTGCTCTTGTCGCCACGGTCCGGCGCCTCGGCGGTGAAGCGGTTCGCGCCGAACTTGTCCTCGGACGGGTCCTGCCCCAGCGGGTCTCCCGGCATGTTGCTGCCGTTGAGCCAGGACACCACGTCGCGGCTCGCGGAGCCGGACCAGGTGTGGCCGTTGGCGAGCGCCCCGTCGTAGTCCTTCACGCTCTTGGCGCTGCCGGCGCCGGGGCTGCCGATGAGCACCAGGTCGTCGGCCTGCAGGCCGTTCTTGTCCGCGGCGATGGAGGCCGTGGTGCTGCCATAGCTGTGGCCAATCACCGTCAGGTGGGGCTGGTTGCCCTGGCGGCTGGCGCGGATGCCGGCCACGTCCGAGGCGAGCAGCTTGGCGCCGTTCTCCGCCGCGTTGTCCGACGCTACGTTCTGGAAGCCCGGCGCGTCGTAGCCCATCCACGCCACCGTCGCGACCTCGCCCTGCGCCGCGCCCGCCTGCTTGCGCAGGTTGAGCGCGTCGCGGGTGATGTTGTCCATGTAGCCGCGCACGTCCGAGTTGAGCCCCGGGACACTCACGGACACGTGCTTCGCCGTGTCCAGGTTGCCCGCCACGATGGCCGCGCGGCCCTCGCCCTTCACGAAGGCGGAGTCATAGACGAGCAGCTGCGCCGTGCCCGCCTCCTTCTCGACGACGGCCAACTGCTGCTGGACCGCCTGCGCGTTCTCCAACTGGCGCTGCTTCTCCTTGGAGAGGAAGCTCGCCGCGGGCTTGTCCGCGTCACTGCCCGGCGTCACCTTGTCCTTCATCTTGTCGAAGAGGCTCCGGTCCGCGAGCGCCGCGGCCTTCGCCTTGTTGGCCTCGCCGGCGAGCTGCGCGATCTCCTTCTTCAGTTGGAGCCGGTTCGCGCCGTCGCGCACGGAGGCGGGCAGGCCGTCCATGGCGCCCACCTTCTTCGGGTCCGCGTTGAGCGCCTGCATCTGCTGGGTGGGAGACAGCCCCTTCCACCAGCCCGCGCGCGCCTTCGGGTCCGCCGGCGCGCTGTCCGCGGGATTGGCCGAGACGGCCCGCGCCGCGACGCCCGTCAGCTTCTCGCCGCCCGTCTTCCGGGGCGCCTCGAACCCCGTCGCGACCTCGCGGGGCTGGGCCTTGGCCTTGGCGACGGAGACCTCGTTGCGCGGGGCGGGAGCCACGACCGCGCGCCGACGGGTTGCTTCAGCGGAGCTGTTTCCAACGGGGCCCAGGGCCATGACATCGCCTCATGTGGGATGGGGGATGCCTTAATCTTCGGATGTAGGAGAAAAGAGTTTCCTGGGGTTTGGGAAAATGTGATGACGCACCGGGCCAGGGCGGACACCCGCTCAGCGGGGGTGTCCGCCCGTCGAGCCTCAGCGCAGGGAGGAGCCCGAGACGACCGTCACGGTCGACGTGGCATGCCCCACGAAGCCGTACTCGTCCTTGAACAGGTCGAAGTCGACGACGTAGCTGCCCGGCGGCGTGTTGGCGGGGATGGACTTGGTCAGCGTGAAGGAGAAGTCATCTCCCGGCGCCAGGTTCACGCCGTGGTCGGAGAAGGTCGCGGGCCAGGCCGCTGGTTCGGCGTTCAGGAAGTCGTACCAGGCCCACCAGCACGACGCGGAGTCGTTGTTCTTCACGTAGAGGGAGAACGTGACGTCGGAGCCCGCCGTCGCCGTCACCGTCTGCGGAAGGAAGGTCAACGTGGGCGCGGACAGGACGCACGGGGGGACGACGTCGATGGTCGTCGCGCCGCTGACGGTGAGGCCGTCGCGCGTGACGTTCAAACCCACGAGGTACGCGCCGAGCGGCGTGCTCGAGGGCGTGTAGTACTGCAGGCCGAACTCCACCGTCGACGCCGCGGCGATGGTGCGCTGGGCGCCCAGCGGGTCTGCGCTCCAGGGCGGGGTGATGATGCGCGCGAGCTGGAAGGTGCTCGGCAAGCAGCCCGCCGAGTCCCGGTTGGTGATGCTGACGTCGACGATGGGGCGGGCTCCCGGGCTGACCGTGGGCTCCCACGTCGAGGCGACGACGCGCGGCTCGGCGCGGATGCACGCGGAGGCGCGGTACTGGATGGTCACCGGGAGACCGGCGGGCGTCGCCGTCCCCACCGTCACCGACAGGTTGCTGTACGGGTCGTCCCACGTCTGTCCGGACGGCAGCGCGGGATCCAACCAGGACTCGGTCGCGGTGAAGTCGAGCAGGTCGCTGGTGGAGCCTCGCGTCTGGGAGTCCTGGTAGTGGATGAGCGCGCCACCGAAGACCTGGGGGTTCAACGCCCAGTCATAGCCACCCAACGGCTGGCGGTACTCCAACCACAGCCACGCGTCGTTCGCACTCCCCCGGCGGACCTTGAGCGCCTTCACCCCGCCGCTCCCCTCCACCGGGGCGAGCGTGAAGGTGCCACCCACGCCGTCCACCTGCGTCATCTGGGACGAGGCCAACCAGCCGAGGCGAGCCTTGTGGGGCACCGCATAGTGGCCCAGGAGCGAGCTGCCCATGGTCGAGAACGCGTCGCCGTACTCGACCCAGCTCCCCGCCCTGCCGAGATAGCTCAGCGGCTCCGCCCCGAAGTCACGCGTACGCCCGTGGTCCAGTGACAGGTTGTGCCCGCCCTCGTGCGTGAGCAGCCTCACCATCGAGTCGGTGCCCGAGGAGGACCCGCTCGCGACGATCCATGACGTGGATGCCTGGACGAGGCCGTCGGGCGTCGTCAGGGATGAGCACGACAGGGTCCCCAGCCCTCCGTAGTGACATCCCTCCACGGGGGAGGGGTGGATGACGAAGATGCGGTTGAACTGGGTGAGGTCCACATCCGGGGCCGCCGCCTGGATGGCGGCATCCCGCATCGCGTCGCTCTCGTTGCAGGCATAGGCACGGTCCAGGGTGTACCAACCCGCCACGCTGCCCGTCGTCGACGTGCGCCCCTCGGAGACCTCGTTCCAATAGCCATTCAGCGACCGGCCCTGGGTGGCGAAGAACACGGACTCGATGGCCTGGGGCGTCCAGTCCGGACGCGCCTGCCCCGGGAAGTCCACCAGGATGGCCAGGGTGCGCTGCACGCCCGTGGTGCGACACCCGTCCGCGCCGGACTGGGCCGACACCGCGCGCGGCTCGACCTCCGCGGACCGCGCCACGAACCCCCGCGCCTCCTGGCGCCCCTTCAACTTCACCCGGTCGCCGCTGACCAGCCCCTCCGGCGCGCCTCCGGAGAACGCCACGGGCCTCCGGCTCCGCCCCTCCACGAGCGAATACTCCACGTACGACGACTCGAACGTGGGCGAGTCCACGACCCGGACCTCCAACTCCCCTTCCCGCGTCTCCTCCGGCGCCACCGACTCCGACGGCGGAGCCTCCGGGGACTTCGACCCCTGCGTGCTACAGGCCGCGAGCAACACGGCCGCCACCATGCTCCAAGTGCGCGACATTTCGCCTCCGGTGAATGGCCTCCCGGGGCCACAGCTCCGCCAGCCGGGCGCCGCGCGCGTTGTGCCCCTACCCGCACACCCTGGCAACAACGGTGAAACACGGAAACGAACAATTCACGGGGGTGGCGGCGCTCGCGCGTCCCGTCATCCACCGACGACGGGCGCCGCTCACCGACGACGGGCGCGGCTTCGCAGATGAGCGCCCCCTCGAGCCGCGCGGCGCCCCTAGCTTCCTGTTCGCGCTGCCTCGTTCCACCCCCAGCGCGCGGGAGAAACGCCGTGTCCGACTTCAGCCCCACTCGAAGGACCCTCCTCGCCGGCGCCGCGGCGTCCACCGCCGGGTTGGCCCTGGGCCCGCGGCTCGCGCTCGGCGCACCGGGCGCCCGCGCGCGGCCGGGCTCGGAGCCCGTCCGGCTCTTCTCGAACGAGAACCGCTATGGCCCCTGCGAAGGGGCGCTGCGCGCCATCCGCGAATCCGTCCACCTGAGCAGCCGCTACACCGCGCTCGATGCCCTCCAGGCCTTCCGCCAGCGCGTCGCCGAGGAGGAGGGCGTCGCGCCGGAGCAGGTGCTCGTCACCGCCGGCTCCCTCGAGGCCCTGTCCGCCGTGGCCGGGCGGTACGCCCTGGGCGGTGGAGGCGTGGTGTGCTCGGAGCTGACCTTCCCCGCGCTACCCGAGTACGCGGAGACGCTGGGCGGCAAGGTGACGCGCGTCCCACTGGACGCGAACCTGGCGCACGACCTGGACGGGATGGAGGCGCGCGTGGGCCCGGGCACGAAGCTCGTCTCGGTGTGCAACCCCAACAACCCCACGGGCACCATCGTCGACGCGAAGCGGCTGCGCGACTTCTGCGAGTCGGTGTCCCCTCGCGCCACGGTGCTGGTGGACGAGGTGTACCTGCACTACCTCGAGCCCTCTCCCGCCAACTCCATGGTGGACCTGGTGCGCGCGGGGCGAAACGTCATCGTCGTCCGCTCCTTCTCCAAGATCTACGGGCTCGCCGGCATGCGCGTGGGCTACGCCCTGGCCCAGCCGGACGTCGTCAAGGCGCTGTTCCAGTGGCGCATGGCCCTGCCCAACCCGCTCTCCATCGCCGCGGCGAGGGCGAGCCTGGACGACAAGCAGTTCGTGCCGCGCATGCGCAAGCACACCCAGGAGGCACGCCGCGTCACCTCCGCCGTCCTGGACGAGCTGGGGCTGAAGTACGTCGCCGGCCACGGCAACTTCATGTGGATCTCCCTCGCCGCGGACCAGCTCGACCTGCCCGCCCGGCTGGCGCCTCACGGCTTCCACGTGGCGACCGTCCCCTCCAACCCCATCCCCGCCAACATCTCCGCGCTGCGCCTGACGCTGGGGACGGTGGAGGAGATGCGCGCGTTCGCCCCCGCGCTGCGCGCGACCCTGAAGGGCCGGGGCTGACGAGGCACGGCCCGCTCGTGCCCGGTCGCCGCGACAGCGCCAGTCGCTCTGGTAGGTTGAAGCCCATGGAACACCGGCCGGCCACGCTCCCCTCCTTCTGGACCCTGCAGTTCGGAGGGTGGGGGCTGTACGCCGCGCTGCTCATCATCACCTTCATGCCCATCGTCGCGGCCGAGGGAGGCGAGCTCCGGTTGATGATGGCCAAGGGCGTGCGCGCGGGGTTCGGCCTCGGGCTCACCAGCCTCCTGCGCCTGGGCTACCGCCGCGCCTTCCCCGGCCCCATCAAGCGACAAGCGGCATGGTCGCTGGTCGGCGGCACCGTGTTCGGCCTCGTCTGGGCGCTCCTGGGCGAGGCGTGGGCCGCGTGGCTCTACGCGGGCACCTACCAGTGGGCACCGAAGCTGGTCCCCCGCTTCGCGCTCGAGTACGCCATCACCCTGACGGGCTGGAGCGCGCTCTACTTCGGAATCAAGCACGCGCGCGCCTGGCAGGAGGAGCGGGAGCGGGCGTTGCGCGCGGACGCGCTCGTCCAGGAGGCGCGGATCGCCTCGCTGCGCCACCAGATGCACCCCCACTTCCTGTTCAACGCGCTCAGCTCCCTTCGGGCCCTGATTGGCGAGGACCCCACCCGCGCCAGGAGGATGGTGACGGAGATGGCGGACTTCCTGCGCTTCTCGCTCCAGAAGGCGGACACGCCCCACGTCCCGCTGGAGGAGGAGCTCGCCATGGTGCGCAGCTACCTGAGCATCGAGTCGGTGCGCTTCGAGGAGAAGCTGGACGCGAGCCTGGACGTGGCACCGGGCCTGGAGCACCAGCGGGTCCCCGCCTTCCTCATCCAGCCCCTGGTGGACAACGCGGTGAAGCACGGCATGGCGTCCGGGGTGCTTCCGGTGCGGGTGCGGGTCAAGGCGCACCGGGAACACGGGTCGCTCCGGGTCCTCGTGTCCAACACGGGCCACTGGGCGCCCACGTTCCGGGAACCGGACCCTCGCGGCACGGGCACCGGCCTGCGCAACGTGCGCGAGCGGCTGACGCAGTTGTTCGGAGCGCGGGCCCGACTGACGACCTCGGAGACGGAGGGCTGGGTCCACGTCCTCGTCGAGCTGCCCGCCGAGGCGCCATTCCATTTCGAGGAGAGCCATGACGACGCCCCAGCGCGCCCTGCTCGTGGATGACGAACGCCTGTCCCGCGCCGAGCTGCGCGAGCTGCTCCTGCCGCACCCGTGGGTGAAGGTGGTGGGCGAGGCGGACAGCGTCGCGTCCGCGCTCGCGCGCATCGAGGAGCTCCGACCGACGCTCCTGTTCCTCGACGTGCAGATGCCGGGGGAGAGCGGCTTCGACCTGCTCGGTCGACTGCCCGAGTGCCCCTTCGCCGTCATCTTCGTGACGGCCTATGACGCCCACGCGCTGCGGGCCTTCGAGGTCAACGCGCTGGACTACCTGCTCAAGCCCGTGCACCCGGAGCGGCTCGCGCGCACGTTGGGTCGAATCACGCCCCGGGAGCCGGGCCGCGCAGAGCCGACACCGGGTCCCAGCCGGCAGAAGCTGGCCGAGGGAGACCTGCTCCTGCTGGAGGACGGCGCGAGGTCGCGCTTCGTGCGCGTGGAGCAGCTCGTCTGCGTGCGCGGCGCGGGGGACTACTCGGAGGTCGTCACCGTCGATGGCGCGTGCGTCCTGTCCCCCCGGCCGCTGAAGGACTGGGAAGCCCGGCTCCCGGAGCGGTCCTTCGCGCGCATCCACCGCTCGGCGCTCGTCAACCTCACCTTCGTCGAGCGCGTGGACCGCGGCCTGGGCGGAGGCGGCCACGTGTACCTTCGAGGCGTGGCCGTCCCCCTCCCGCTCAGCCGCCCCCACGCGGCCGCGCTGCGCGAGCGCTTCGGTTGAACCGGGGCAGCGCGGCTCAGCGCCCCGAGGCCTGGGCGTCGACCGCGGCCAGCTCGCTCTTGTCGAGCTTCAGCTCGGCGCCCGCGAGGTTCTCCTCCAGGTGCTTCACGGACGAGGTGCCGGGGATGGGCAGCATCACCGGCGAGCGCGCCAGCAGCCAGGCGAGGGCGATCTGCGCGGGCGTCGACTGGTGCTTCTTCGCCACCGAGTCCAGGGGACTCCCGGGCTTCGCCAGCCCTCCCGTGGCCAGGGGGAACCAGGGGATGAAGCCCAGCTTCTCCCGTTCGCAGTAGTCGAGCACCTGCTCGTGCACGCGGTCGGTGAGGTTGTAGCGGTTCTGCACGGAGACGACGTCCACCACCTTCCGCGCCTGCTCGATCTCCGCCACCCCCACCTCCGACAAGCCGATGTGGCGGATCTTCCCCTCCTTCTGGAGGGCCTTCAGCTCGCCGAGCGACTCCTCCACGGGGACCTTCGGGTCGATGCGGTGGAGCTGGTACAGGTCGATGCGCTCCAGCTTCAGCCGCCGGAGCGACATCTCCAGCTCCTGGCGCAGGTACTTCGGCGCGGCCACGGGGAACCACTGGTTGGGCCCCGTGCGCACGAGCCCCGCCTTGGTCGCCACCACCACCCCCTTGGGATACGGGTGGAGCGCCTCCGCGATGATCTCCTCGCTGACGTAGGGGCCGTAGGAGTCCGCGGTGTCGATGAAGTCCACGCCCAACTCGACCGCGCGGCGCAGCACGCGCACGGCCTCCGCCCGGTCCTTGGGTGGCCCCCAGATTCCGGGGCCGGTGAGCTGCATGGCGCCATAGCCCAGGCGGTGGATGGGCAGGTCGCCGCCCAGCTTGAAGGTTCCACTCTTTTCGACGGGACGCGATGAGGTGCCGCTCATGACGTGAGTCCTCCTGGGACGAAAGGTGGGGCGTGTCCTAACGAGGGGCACCGCGTTTCGCGCGTCCTCACGCGGAGGGTCATCACGGCCCCGGCGCCAGCGGATATTCCCGGGAGCGCGACTTTTCACCGGGGACCGGGTTGAGGACGGGATGACCACCCGCTCCCTGTTGCTGTCATTGACCTGTGTCCTCTGGTGTTCCTGTGCGCCCGCGCCCGTCGAGGACGCAAAGGCCCCCACCCCCACGACGTCTCCGGAGGAGCACGCGCTCTCTGCCGGGCTCGTGTTCCCCCAGGACGACGCGAGCTGGCCCACGGTGGACCCGGCCACCGCGGGCTGGGACGTGGCGAAGCTGAACGCGGCGTTGGACTTCGCGGGCTCGCGACAGACGCGGGGGCTCGTCATCCTCCAGGACGGCCGGCTCCTCGCGGAGCGCTACTGGGCCGCGACCCCGAACTTCATGCGCGACATCGCCTCCGCGCAGAAGAGCGTCGTGTCGGTGCTGGTGGGAATCGCGGTGGACAAGCAGTTGCTCACGCTGGACCAGTCCGTCACCAGCCTCCTCGGCGTGGGGTGGTCCAACACGGGCCCGCTGCTGGAGGCGCGCGTCACGCTCCGTCACCTGCTGACGATGACGAGCGGCCTGGACACGTCGCTCCAGTACGACGCGGCGCCGGGGACGAAGTGGCTCTACAACAACGACGCCTACCACCGCCTGCGGCTCGTCCTGGAGCGGCGCACGGGCCTGGACATCGACACGCTCTCCCGGGCGTGGCTCTTCCAACCGGTGGGAGCGACCCACAGCCAGTGGAGCCAGCGCGCGGACACGGACAGCAAGGGGCTGCCGCTGTGGGGGCTGGAGATGAACGCCCGGGACCTGGCGCGCTTCGGCCTGCTGACGCTGGCGAACGGCCTGTGGAACGGGACACGCGTCGCGCCGGCCACGTGGCTCGCCGCGGCGACGGCGCCCTCGCAATCCCTCAACCCCTCCTACGGCCGGCTGTTCTGGCTCAATGGCCAGCAGTTCGCGCTGATTCCGCCCCTGAGCGCGCGCATCGACGGCCCCCTCATCCCCAGCGCGCCCCAGGACCTGTTCGCGGCGCTGGGGAAGGATGACCAGAAGGTCTACGTGAGCCGCGCGCTCGGGCTCGTGGTGACGCGCATCGGCGCCCAGGCCGGGACCCGCACGGCGGAGACCCTCTCCGACTTCGACGAGGAGTTCTGGGTGAGGTTGATGGCCGCGCGCAACGCCTCGAACATTCCTTGACAGGAATATATCCAATCAGGAATATATCGGCCATGTTCGAGACGTTCGCGGCGCTGGCCGAACCCAACCGTTTCCGCATCGTCGAGCTGCTGCGCTCCGGGGCTCGACCGGTGAGTGACATCGGTGAGCAGCTCCACCTCAATCAGCCCCAGGTCTCCAAGCACCTGAAGGTCTTGAAGGAGGCGGGGCTGGTCGAGGTGCAACCTCGTGCCCAGCAGCGGCTCTACGAACTGCGCGCGCAGCCGTTGCGCGAGCTGCACGAATGGTTGGAGCGCTATCGCCAGCTCTGGGACGCGCGCTTCGATGCAATGGACGAGCTCCTCGAGGAGCTCCAGCAGAAGGAGAAGCCCCATGGCCGAAAACCGAGGCACTGAGTTCCCCCTGCACGACACCGCCATGACGACGCCTTCGGATCGCGAAATCGTGCTCACCCGCACGTTCCGCGCGCCGCCCCGCCTCGTCTTCGAAGCCTGGACCCAGCCCGAGTTCGTCAAGCGTTGGTGGGCCCCGAAGTCCCGCTGCGTCGAAATCGTGGAGTGTCGCGCCGACGTCCAGGTGGGCGGCGCCTATCGCTACGTGCTGCGCGCCGAGGGCAATGAAATCGGCTTCAACGGCAAGTACGTCGAAATCAACCGCTACACCCGGCTCGTCTACACGCAGATCTTCGAGCCCTTCCCCGACTCGCCCCTGCTCATCACCGTCACCTTCGAGGAGCACGAGGGCAAGACGCGCCTGCGCTCCCACGAGCTGTACCCGACGAAGGAGGCCCGCGACGCCACCATCGCCGCCGGCATGGAGCACGGCATGCGCGAGACGATGAACCAGCTCGACGACCTCGTCGCCTCGCTGCACTGAATTCGTCCAAGCCCGCTCGAAGCGTCCTCGGTACACGTCAGCGCAGGCATCGCCATCCCGGCGCGTGCCGCACACCAGGACGCCCCCATGCCCCATCCCATCCCCGTCCGTGACGTCCCGTCTCCAACGGGCAGGCCCCGCTCCGCCCATCCGGGGAGCGGCGGCCTCGTGACGCTCGCGCTGCTCACCCTCGTCGCCAGCGCGGGCTGCGCGCATTCCGCCGCGACGTCCTCGAACCCCGACACCACGGACCCGACCATGGACACCTTCGTCATCCTCTTCCGCCAGAACCCCCACCCGCTGTCGGAGGCGGACAAGGCGCTCCGCCAGGCGGAGGTCGCCACGTGGGCCCGGGCCCAGAACGCCGCGGGCCACGCGCTCGAGCCCCGCATCCTCGCGCCCGACGTGGCGCGCCCCGGCGGCCAATCACGCGTCGACGACGGCGCGTGGCCCGTCACGGCCCTGTTGTTCCTCCAGGCCCGGAGTCTCGAGGAGGCGGCCCAGGTCGCCGGCTCCCACCCCGCCACCCGGTTTGGTTCGGAGATCGAGGTCCGCCCCTGGGCCCCGCCCGCCGCCCCCGCGCCCCGCTGACGCCTCCTGGTACGTCGGTCGCGGGGCGGGCGGGCACCCGGAGAGCGGGCAGCCTCCTCGCCCCGGTCGCCACCTCCGACCCGTTTGCCTACCTTTCGGGGGATCCGGCGCGCCCGACGCAAGGCGCAGCACCCTGGCTTCTACCCGCGAGCACGCGCGCGTCTGGGCGGGGAGCTGGCGTGCTTGACCGGCTGGGGCCGGATTGCATCTCTGGCCCCGGAGGATGTGAACCGCGAATGTCCGCCCCCGAGTCATCGCCCCTGGGACTCGACCGAGCCCGGGTGGCGCACGCCCTGCGCCTGGCGCTCGCCGCCTGGCTCGCCTTCGTCATCGCCGTGCTGCTGCACGTGCCCAACCCGTACTGGGCCGCGATGCCCGTCTGGGTCGTCGCCCAGCCCTCGCGGGGGCTGATGCTGGAGCGAGGCTTCTACCGGGTCGTCGGGACGCTGCTGGGCGCGGGCCTGGGGCTCGCCATCCTGCACGCGGTGGACAACCCCTATCTCCAGTTGCTCGGCCTCGGCGGGGTGGTGGCGCTCGGCGCCGGCCTCACCCACGTGCTGCGAGGTGTCCAATCCTACGGCGCGATGATGGCGGGCATGACGGCGGCCATCGTCGTGCTGCCCTCGCTCTTCGCTCCCAGCCACTCGCTGGAGCTCGCGCTGGCCCGCATCGCGTGCACGCTGATTGGCGTCCTGGTCGTCACGCTCGTCACCGGCCTCTTCACCCCGGAGGCACGACGCGAGGACTTCTATGGCCGCGTCCAGAAGCTCGCGAGCGAGGCCGTCACCTTCGCGGCGCGCAGCCTCGCGCCCCTCGCCCCCAAGGCGCTCGAGGACGTCGAGCGACGCATCCTCGTCGAGCTGAGCGACGTCGACGCCTCCTCCAGCCTCGTCTCCGCGGGCTCCATCGAGGGCTACCGTCGGCTGCGCCACGTCGAGGCGCTCGTCGCCGCGTCGCTCTCCGTGATGGCCGCCGCGAAGGCGGTGCAGGCCCGGGTGCGCAGGGGCGAGGCACCTCCCCCGGAACTCGCCGCGACCCTCGCCACCCTGGCGGAGCGCCTCGCGACCGGAGCCCGACAGGCCCTCTCGTCACGCCTCGCCGAGGCGGGCGAAGGCCCCGAGCTGACGCGCCTGCGCCAATCCGTCCAGGAGCTGGCGGACGCGGAGCGCGCCCTGTTCGGAGGCCACGCGCCCGGCGGCGAGCGTCCGCCGGGGGACGCACGCGCCCTGGCGCTCGCGCCCCATCGGGACTGGTCCCTGGCTCGACGCACGGCGCTCGTCGCGGGCCTGGCCACCCTCGTCGCGGGGAGCCTGGGCACGGCCTCGGGCCTCGCCCCCGTCGGTCTCGGCGCGTTGGGCATCTGCATCTTCTGCATCGTGCTCGGCTCCATGGCGATGCCACAGAAGGTCGCGCCCCTGCTGTTCCTCGGCGTGTGCACGGGCGTCCTGTTCGCGACGCTCTACCGCTTCCTCATCCAACCGCACCTCACGACCCCGCTGGCGCTGGCGCTCTCCGTGCTCCCCTTCCTGCTCCTCGGGGCGGTCGCGCGCACGGCGGCGCGCACGGCCCTCCCCGCCATCGACGGCAACATGTGCTTCCTGCTCGCGAGCCAGGCGGGGATGCCGGCCGCGGGCGCCAGCGCCATCCTCGGCGGGGGCGCGGCGCTGGTGCTGGCCGCGGGGCTCGTCAGCGCCGGCTTCGTCTTCCTGCCGCGAGACTCCGAACGGCAGGCCCGGGGCGCCGCGCTGCGCGTGCGCGACGAGCTGGAGCGGCTGCTCACGCGGGGCAGCGCCGCCAACCTCCAGGCCTGGCAGGCCGACACCGCGCGCCAGCTCTTGCGGCTGCTGCAACACCTCGGGCGGGCCGGTCAGCTCGGCCGCGAAGGGCTGGACGGCCTGCTCGCGACGCTCAACCTGGGCGACGCCATCACCCGGCTTCGCACGCTCGCCACCTCCGCGGCCCTGGCCCCTGGACCAAGACACGCCACGGAGGAGGCCCTGCGGACGCTCGCGCGGCTCGCCCGCGAGCCCGAGCGTGTCGCCGCGGAGCTGTCCGCCCTCGTCGCCCACACGGAAGCGGGCCCGGCGCGACGGGCCATCGAGGCGGCCACGGACGCGCTCGCGGAGAGCCAGGGCCTGCTGACCTCGACGGGGCTCACCGCGAAGCCGGGGCCCCGCGCCCTGGCCAGGGCCTGACGGGAGGTCAGCGTCGGGTGGACAGGTAGCGCTCCAGGTCCGCCTGCTGCGCGTTCCGGAAGGCCAGACACACGTCGATGCCTTCCAGGATCTGGGCCAGCACCCGCGCGCCGCCCGGGGCGTGGGGGGTGCGCTCGGTGAAGAGATCAGCCGCGCCCTGGCGCGTCTTCGCGTCGCAGGCGCCCTCCACGGTGTAGGCCAGGGAGCGCACCAGCTCCGAGGGGAGCCTCGCGGCCAGGGCGTCGTAGTGCGCCTTCACGAAGTCGACGACGGTGCCGCGCGTGCGCGGGTCCGAGGAGCTGAAGGCGATGACGGAGAACAACGTCTCCCGGGGGTCGAAGTCGTCCGACAGCAGCAACACCGGCAACTGGGTCGCCACCAGCGCCGGGTCCGTGACACGCCCCAGGGCCTGGAGGAGCTGGTTGCGCACCACCCGGTCCTTCTCGGCGCGCGCCGCCGCGAGCAACCGCCCGTGGAGGGACGCGTCCACACGAGGCCCGGCGATGGCGAAGATGGAGTCCACCATCTCCGGGTCGACGGACGCGCGGTCCACGAGCCACCGCTCCAGCAGCGCGAGCGCCTGGGCGCCGAGCTTCGCATCCCCGCCGTCGCGCCCCACCAGCCACGTCAGCCGCGCCCGGAGCATCCGGACCTCCTCCGAGTCTCCCTTCGCGGGAGCGAGCCCCAGCTTCAGGGCCCGGGCGCCATAGAGGCTCCGCATCAGGCGGGCCCGGTGGGTCCACCCGTCCTCGGAGAGCAGCGTGGGACGGGCCAGGTCCAGCAGGGAGAGCGAGGCCAACAGCTCCAGGGGCTCCGAATCCTTGAAGCGCCCGAGCAGGGCCAGCGCCTCCGACACCGGCAGCGTGCCCGCCTCCGCGAGCGCCTGGGCGTCACCGAGCAGCGCCACCCGCTCGGTGCGGGACAGCTTCCCCAGTCCCTCCGACACGAGCCCCTTCCACGCGGGCCCCGTGACGTGCACCCGCACGTAGCCCGCGCCCTCCGCGTTCGGATAGAGCCACGTGGGGCACGACTTCGCCTCCGGCAGCGCCAGCTCCGCCTCCGGCTGCTCCAGCAGCGTGCACGCGCGGAGCGTCTGCCCCTTCACGCCATACTTGAGGCACAACGGCACGCGCCACGTCCGCGCGGCGGCGCCCGTCGAGCCGAGCGGCAGGTAGCGACGCTGCGACAGCTTCACCTTCGGCACCGCGCCCGCGCAGTCCAGCGAGGCGGAGATGAGCGGCGCGCCGCCCTGGTCGATGAAGCTGCCGACCACGGGGGCCACGTCCCGCCCCGCCTCCGCGGAGAGCGCCGCCAGGAAGTCCTCGGCCGTGGCGTTGCCTCCCGCATGGGCCCGGATGTAGCGCTGCACGCCCCGGCGGAACACGTCGCGGCCCAGCCACTCCTCCAACATGGTGAGCACCGCGCTGCCCTTGCCATAGGTGATTCCGTCGAAGGCGTTCTGGATGTCATCCGAGCCATCGATGGGCTGGCGCATCCGACGCGCGGACACCAGCCGGTCACTGCGCAGCGCGCGCGAGCGGACCTTCATCTGGTCGAGCCCGGCCTCCCACTCCGGCCGCCAGGCCTCCACGGTGCGGAACGCAATCCAGGACGCGAAGGACTCGTTGAGCCAGAGGTCGTCCCACCAGCGCATCGTGACGACGTTGCCGAACCACTGGTGCCCCAGCTCGTGGGCCTGGATGTTGGCGAAGTTGCGCTGGCGCTCGGGGGTGTCGTCCTCCGGCCTGGCCAACAGGATGTTGGAATGGAAGGTGATGAGGCCCGGGTGCTCCATGGCGCCGACGTGGAGCGACATCGCCATCAGGTCCAGCTTCTCGTAGGGGAAGGGCGACCCGAAGTAGTCCTCCAGCCGCGCGAGCAGCTCCGGCGTCACCTGGACCGCGAAGGCCCCCTCCGCGCCGCGTCCTCGCGGGGTGATGACGCGGGTCTTCACGTGCTGACGCCCGGAGGTCCCCGCGTCCACGATGTCGAAGGGCCCCACGCCGAAGGCGATGAGGTAGGTGGGCAGGGCCTGCGTCCGCGCGAACTGGACCTTCCGCCCACCGTCGGGCTCCGCCGTCTCGCGGACCACGGGCGTGTTCGACACGGGCTCGACCCCGGCGGGCACGCGCAAGGTGAGCTGCCAGGGCACCTTGAAGGACGGCTCGTCGAAGGACGGGAACACCCGCCGCGCGCCCAGGGGCTCGAACTGGGTATAGACATACCAATCCTCCCCCTCCTTCACCCGGAACGCGCCGTGGATCTCCTGCGTCGAGAGCGTGCCTTCGTAGACGAGCCGCAGCTTCGCGGGGCCGACGGCGAGAGGCGAATCCACCGTGAATCCCAGCCAGGGCTCCTCCACCTTCGCCAGCGTCACGGGCCGCGTCCGGCCCTCCTGCGCGAGCGTGGCCTCCTTCACCGTCAGCGCCACGCCGTGGAGCCAGAGCACGGAGGTGGGCGCCGTCACCTCCAGGTCGATGTCGATGACGCCCGCGAAGACCGGCGACCTGGGGTCCACCGTCAGCTCGGCCGCGTAGCCCGTGGGGCGAATCCCCTCGGGCAATCGCAAGCGCGGGACAGCGGGCGGAGCCTGCTCCACGCGCGGGGAGGGCACCGGAGCGGAGGGGCCTGAGGGAGCGATGCCTGGGTTCGCGCGACACGCGGCCAGGAGCGGGAGGAGCAGGATGAGGCGTCCGAGCGAAGTCATGGCCCGAGCGCGAGAGCAAGGGATACGCCACGTGCCACAGGTGACAACCCCATGAAATCACTCACTCGCCGATGAACGGACCTGTCCACCCCTGGGAATGGCTTCCCGAAGCCGGACACGCGAGCCCGCACGCCCATCACAGACGTCCGCCCCACCCCGTCATCACTCCCGAGTGCAATCTCCGCAAATCGATGCGGAGTCTGCATGCCCACGCGGCGGCAGGGTCGACACACCCGCCCTCGGCCCCGAACAACCCCAGGCAGTTGGGTGCACGGAAGCCAGACAGCACCGCGCGCGGGAACATCGGGTGTGTTGGAATGGAGGTTGCTAGTGTGCCACCGCATGACAAAGCAGACTTGGCTCCTCGCGGTGGTGGTGTCGCTGAGCAGTGGTTGCACCACCAGCATCCGGTCCAGCAGCGCCACCCACCTGGCCGCGAAGGACTCCGAGGTCTTCCTCCAAGGAGGAGTGGACGATGCGGCGCGCCGCGTCGCGGAGCTGCTGAGCAAGCGCGGCCTCAACATGACGAGCAAGCAGGCCCTCAAGGACGGGAGCCTCGTCTACACCTTCAAGGGGAAGCGCACCGACCTGACCACCGTGACGGGCGGAGACGCCTTCGTCTTCGGCAGCACGAATTCAGTGGGGTCCGCTGTCTTCGCGCGCTTCGCGCCCAAGGAGGACGGCGTCACCCAGGTGCTCTTCCATGGCAAGCCCTCCATGGATGGGCGCATCGTCTGCAGCACCGACGCCCCCACCTGGGTGCCGGCGTGTGGGGATGACGTCTACGCCGGCTCCATGTGGCAGGGGCGGGACCAGATGACCGGCAAGGACGAGGCGGAGATCATCCGCGGCGTCATGCTGGAGATGGAGCTGGGCCAGCCGGACGGACCCGGCGCGATGGTCGCCCGGAAGGCGGAGGCGGCCGCCGAGGCGGCGAAGCCCGCCTGCGTCGCCTCGGAGCATCCGGCCTGGGCCACCTCCAGCGCCGTGGAGAAGAAGCGGCTGCTGGAGCAGTGCCGCACGCCGGCCAGCCAGGTGGTCGACACGCGCTGAAGCCGCCCACGCCCCTGGCTCACTCCAGGGGCTCGAGGATGAACCGCTCGAGCTGGGCGCGGTCTCCGACCAGCTCGAGCGCGCGGATGCGCCCCGCCTCCATCGTGAGGTGGATGACCCCGCGCAGCGGCCCGCCCCCCGGAGACCACATCACCCCCACCACACCGTCCACCCGGGCGAGCCGAGCCCCACGCGCGCCGCCATTGAACATGCGGGCCACGGCGTCCGCCCCGCGCAGCTCCGCCGGCGCGCCGGACAGGACCGCCGCGCTGTCGGCACGCAGCACGACGTCCGGGGCCAGCACCGACAGCAGGGCCTCGAAGTTCCCCTCGCGAGCGGCCGTGAGGAAGGCGGAGACCAGCACCCGCTGGGCCCCCTCCTCGACCTCCGGAGCGGGCGCCTCGCCCTGGAGCCGGCGACGGCCCCGGCTCGCCAACTGACGCACCGCCTCCGGTGTCCGCCCGAGGATGTGGGAGATCTGCTCGAAGGGCACCGCGAACAAGTCGTGGAGCACGAAGGCGAGCCGCTCGGCGGGAGCCATCGTCTCCAGCACCACCAGCAACGCGGCCCCCACGGAGTCCGCCAGCTCCACCTCCCGCTCGACCGGAGGGGGACCGACACCGGCCTCCCGCAGGAGCGGCTCCGGCACCTGCAACCCCAGGTGCTCCTCGCGTCGTGCCTTGCGCGAACGCAGCATGTCCAGGCACACGCGGGAGACCACCGTGGTCAACCACCCGCCCAGGTTGTCGACGCCCCGCGCGTCCGCGCGGCTCAGCCGGAACCAGGCCTCCTGGACCGCGTCCTCCGCCTCGCTCCGGGACCCCAGCATCCGGAAGGCCACCGAGCGCAGGTGCGCCCGATGCTCCTCGAACCGCTCCGCCCGCCAGTCTCGTTCGTCCATCGCGCCCGTCTCCTCGCACGGATTTCCTCGCGGCGGTGACGAAACGATTCCGGCCGGTGTGACAGCCCACCGAAGAAAGCCCGGCCAAGGCCGCTGGACGCCCCCCTTGCCCGCTCGCGCGAGGACCGGCCTCGCGGGTTCCAGTCACAGGTCCGCGCCCCATTTCGTCACGCCGGTGAAGCACCTCACTCCGTGACGAAGGACACACCCATGCAAGCCCGAATGAAGCACCCCGCCATGCTCATCCCCGACACCATGAAGGCCCTCCAGGCGCTGGGCGCCTCCGTGGCCCAGGGCGGCGTGCCCCAGCGGACCCTGGAGCTGGTCAACCTGCGCGCCAGTCAAATCAACGGGTGCAGCCTCTGCGTCGACATGCACGCCCACGCCCTCGAGAAGGGCGGCGAGTCGAACCAACGCATCCACGCCGTGGGCGCCTGGCGCGAAGCCCCCTGGTTCACGGACGCGGAGCGCGCCGCGCTCGCCCTCACCGAGGCCGTCACCCGCCTGAGCGACACGTCGGACGCCGTCCCCGACGCGCTCTGGCAGGAGGCCGCGCGCCACTTCGATGAACGCGCGCTCGCGGCGCTGCTCGTGACCATCGCCCACGTCAACCTGTGGAACCGCCTCAACGTGGCCACGCGGCAGGTCGCGGGCTCGTTCCGCTGAAGCCCTCGTCGCCGCGCCTCCGGGGCTCGGTGGCCCCCTCTCGAATTGCCAGGGAGGAAGAACGCCGGGGCCCCGGGCGCAAGGCGTCGGAGGCATGGGGCGCCGATGGTAGAACGTCGTATGGCTCGCGCCCAACCGACGTCTCCCCGCTGCCCGCGCTGCAACGCCCCGTTCACGTTGGAGCCCGCGCAGGTGCTGTACACCTGCCACTACTGCAACGCCTCCATCGATACGCGGGGAGAGCAGGCACCACGCCCCCTCTATGCGGCGGGCACGGCGCAGAGCCAGAAGACGATGATCGTCTTCTGGGTCGCGTTGTCCGCAGTCCTCTTCATGGGCGGGGGAGCCGCCCTCGTGCTGTCGGCGTCCCCCTCCGACCCGGCCCCCTCCGCCCCGACGTACACGCCACCGCCGGAGCCCACCCAGCCCCCGACGCCCCAGCCGCCCCCCGCGCCGCCCGTCCCGCCACCGCCGTCGAAGGAGACCTACGACTGGCGTCCCCAGGTCCCGCCCGTCGTGGTGGACATCACCGGTGACGGGACGGACGACATCATCGGCGTCGCCTTCACCTCGCACCGCCCCCTTGGAGGCTCCGACACCGAATATGCCTACCGGGTGGTCGCGTTCGATGGCGTCTCGTTCGAGCTGCTGTGGGAATCCCCCATCGAAAGCGCCAATCCCCACACCACGCCCCCCACGCGGCTCATCCGCCAGGGTGAGCGGCTCCTGGCCAGCAACCACGGCGAGGTGGCCCTCCTCGAACTGGCCACCGGGAAGCGGCTGGGGCGCATCCCCCTGTCGGACGCGCCGGGCCGCCTCTGCATCCCCCAGGGGGACTCCGTGTCGGTCTGGGTCGAGGTCGTGGACGGGCGCGACCTCCTGGTCGACACGAAGACGGGCACCGCCCTGCCCGCGAAGCAGACGCCCGCCAACTGCCGGTCCCAGGCCTGGAAGGACGGGAGCTGCGAGCCCATCCAGGACGAGGAAGGCCATCCCCCCTGCACGCTCGCGCGCCACGTGCCCGCCATCCGCGGGTTCAAGGCCAACAAGGTCTACAAGGCCCATGACCTCGAGCTGGTCATCGGCCACCAGAGTCCTGGCACGCGCGTCCCCATGGCCGCGGTGTTCCAGCGCGCGGGGAAGCAGCCGCTCTGGCACGGCCTCGTCTCGGAGCTGTCCGCCACGAGCGTCCGCGACTTCGAGCCCGCGCTCGTCGAGATCTCCGAGGACGCCGTCTTCGTCGCCTACGAGCTGGTGGAGGGCGGCCTCCAGCTCATCCGCCGGGATGCCCGGACGGGCGCCGCGGAGTGGGACGTGGCCATCCCCGGGACGCGACACGCGGGGAAGCCCACCGGGCTGTGGTGGAACAAGGACCGCCTCTACGTCCCGCATCGGCGCTCGCTGTACGTCTTCGACGCGAAGACGGGCAACCTCGTGACGACGCTCGGGCGGCAGTGACGCGCCCCCCGGGGGGCGCGCCTCCGCCTCCGCCACGCCTCAGGGGAGCCGCTCTCCCGAGGGTTGGCCCCAGGTCGTCGCGACCTTCGTCAACAGCGCCAGGAGGTTCTGATCGATGAGCCGCACCGCGGCCTGGAGCTCCCCGAGCATGTTGGTCCGCGTGCGCAGCGCGTCATGGTCGTAGCGCCCCCCCGCGCCGAAGAAGGGCCCCGCGCCATCCGCCTCCACATAGCCGAAGGCAATCCACCGGGAACGGACGTTGTGCGCGATGGAGTGGCGCTGCTCGTTGCTGAAGTCCTTGTGGCGCAGCACGTACCAGAGGGCCGGGGGGAAGTCCTCGGAGTGCACCGGCTGTCGCCACACGTCCGCGAGCAGGTTGCGGGGGTGGTCGAACTGGATGGAGGGAGAGAAGACCAGCGCGGCGATTCCCAGGCCCGCGCTCGCCGCGCCGCCCGTGATGTCGATGATGTCGTTGGCCGTGTCGTCGTTGGAGATGGCGGTGGCGATGGTCGCCAGGGACCCCACCACGATGGAGGAGACGGTGAGCAGCGTCTGATTCCGTGATTCCATTCCGCCGAGCAGGCTCGCCACCTGCCCGGTGCGCTTCACCTCGCAGTCCAGCTCCGCGGCCACGCTGGAGAGCGCCGTCGAGAAGAGCAGCAGCCGCAGCTCCACCTCGCCCAGCAGCACGTCGCGCCGCGCCAGGGTGTCCGGCCCCTCCCCCGTCCGCTCCAGCGCCTCCAGCGCGCCCATCACCCCCGCCACGTGCGCCAGGAGCAGATCCTGCCGGGTGAAGCGCCGCCGCAGCCCCTCCGACACCTCGAACGGCCTGGCCAACGCCTCCGTCCGCCACGCCTCGTACCGGACCGGCTGCGCCGGGGCGCAGTAGTCCGACTCCGCGCCGCGTCGTTCGATGTGCCGAATCGACGAACACCCGGCGGAGATGACGCACGGAAACACGAGGAACACCCACCCCCGCTTCGAGCGCGAAGACGCCATCCCCTCCCGCTACGCCTGAGAGGGATTGGAGCGCCAGCGTCACACCTCGGAGGTATCACGCACGTGACACAACCCGCGCCCCCGCTGCGGGGCACACACCAGCCGCCGCTGACGCGCTGCGTATTGTGAGGGTTCACCCGCAGGCCTAAATAGCTCCTTGTTGTCACCCTGCTAATAAGCCCCCCTGGAGGGATTCACGCATGAGACCGTGGTGGAATCGAACCTTGGCGTTCTCGGGTTCCCTCGTCGTCGCGATGTCCGTCTCCCGAGCGACCGCGGACCCGCTGCCCCTGCTGGACAGCACCGCGAAGCGCTCACCGTTCGCGGCGGCCTGTGACGGCAAGCCGGACTCGACGCCGCTCCCCGTCGACCCGCGCACGCTCGTCGTCCCGGGCGTCAACAAGGCGGGCGCGGCGGTGCAGTTCAACGCGTACTGGGTGGACCTGCACACGTCCCCGGCGCCCTACGTCTCCAACCTGCCGGCCAACCCGACGACCTGTGGGCAGTTCCGAGCGAGCGCGAGCCGGGGCCGGTCGAACATCGAGACGCGCCCCTACTTCCAGCCGTTCACCACGTCGCTCGCGTACTACAACATGTTCACGCTGTGGGGTTACCTCATCCGCCCCTCGGACTTCGACGAGCAGATCATCAAGCGCTTCGGCCTGACCAAGGCCCCCTTCCGCAATCCCTATCCCTATCCGTGGGAGAACCCCAACCTGACCAACGGCGGCAGCGGTCAGCTCCCGCTGGGCATCATGCAGGAGAAGGACGACAACGGCCGCTGGACGGGCAACATCACCTCCGGGTGCTCTGGCTGCCATGATTCGCGCCTGGGCACGGAGTCCGAGGCCGCCTTCGTGTGGGGTCGCTCCAACGACGCCATCGACGCGGGCCTCATCCAGTCCGACTTCTTCCGCTCCACCGGCATCGGCAACATCCTCCACCTGGCCCCCGTGCCCTGGAGCGTGGGCCGTGGCACCAGCGACGCCATCGGCATCGTGGACCTGCTGCCCGCCCTCTTCGACATGGACTCGCTCGCGCTCGCGCCGAGCCTGCTCGAGTACTTCCCCACCCACGCCGGCGGCATGTCCCGCGCGCCCAACTGGTGGTACCGCGCGTGGAAGACGCGCCAGTTCTGGGACGGCGCGCTGACGTCCGACAACGTCCGGTCGGAGATGGCCTTCGGCATCGCCAACCTCGGCCGCTCGCCGGAGAAGCGCCGCGCCCTCACGATCGAGTTCGAGGACAACGACAACTTCTTCCTCTCCCTCTCGCCGCCCCTCTTCCCCAAGAGCATCAACACCGCGCTCGCCGAGCAGGGCGCCATCCTCTTCCACGAGCGGGACCTGTGGGCCAACGGCGCCAACGCCAACATCCCCAAGGCCGCCGGCAACGGTTCGTGCGCGAGCTGCCACGGCGTCTATTCGCCGCGCCACGCCGCCAACCCCGCGTTCCTGCCGGACCCGCGCCTCAAGGGCATCGCCGGCGTCATCACCCCCATCGAGACCATCCGCACCGACCCGGCCCGCAAGGAGCTCATGCAGGACGAGCGCAAGCGCCGGGCGTGGAACACCTCGTTCCTGGGCTACAACGACCAGCACCCGGACCATGGGCCGTACTACGACGACATCATCATGAGCGCCCTGCGCCGCGTGCCGCGCCGCGCCTATGACGTGGGCGACGGTCCCGTCTATTCGCCGGTGGGCCCCAACGAGTGGATCCAACCCTTCGGCTACGTCGCCCCGCCGCTGTACGGCGCCTGGGCCTCCGCGCCGTACTTCCACAACGGCAGCATCCCCACCCTGTGGGACGTGCTGAAGCCCTCGGACCGCCCCAACGTGTGGAAGCGCCAGCAGACGTCCACCAACATCCTGGGCACCAACGCCGGCTATGACTCCAGCTTCGCGGCGTTCGACTTCGACAAGCTGGGCTGGAAGGTGACGAAGCTGGCGTGCGGCGACGTGCCCGCCAACGACCCGTTCATCCCCTGCAGCCAGGAGATGGCCACGCCGGACATCCTGTTCGCGAACATCGCCAACCTGGTGGCCGACTACAACTCGCTGGCCTACCAGTCCCCGCCGCCCATCACCAACAAGCAGATCCGCTCGCGCATGATCTTCAACTCGCACCTGTACGGGCTCGGCAACGAGGGCCACGACTTCACCCAGTCGCTCACGGACGCCGAGCGCTGGGCCATCATCGAGTACATGAAGACGCTCTGACGCCGCGGCTCCCCGTGTGACGGGCGCGGTGCCGGCCCGTCACACCCGGGGAGGAGGCCTTCTCAGAGGAAGCGCTTGAACAGGCCCAGCTTCCCGGAATACGGCGGGTAGCGCAGCTTCATGTCCAGCGCGAAGGGCCGCTTCACCACGCTCTTCTTGTGGCTGAAGGCGTCGAAGCTGGCCTGGCCGTGGTAGCCGCCCAGGCCGGACTCGCCCACGCCGCCGAAGGGCAGCCCCTCCACGGCGAAGTGGACACACACGTCGTTGGTCACCGCGCCGCCGCTGGACGTCTCCGTGAGGACGCGCTCGTTCACCGCCGCGTCGCTGGCGAAGCTGTAGAGGGCCAGCGGCTTGGGCCGCGAGCGCACGAAGCGGATGGCCTCGTCCACGCTGTTGCAGTCCACCAGCGGGAGCAGCGGCCCGAAGATTTCGTCCTGCATCAGCGGGCTCGTCACCGGCACGTCGGTGATGACGGTGGGCGCGAAGTAGCGGCTGTCCGCGTCCCGCTCACCGCCGAAGGCCACCTGGCCGTCCTTCGCCAGCGCGCTGATGCGCTCGAAGTGACGCGTGCTGATGATGCGGCCGTAGTCGCTGCTGGCGCGCGGGTCCTTCCCGTAGAACTCCTGGACGGACTTCTGCACCAGCGCGGTGAAGCGCGCCTTGAGGTCGGGCGGAATCAGCACGTAGTCCGGCGCGATGCACGTCTGGCCGGCGTTGACGTACTTGCCCCAGGCGATGCGGCGCGCGGTGACCTCCAGGTCCGCGCTCCGGTCGATGATGCAGGGGCTCTTGCCGCCCAGCTCCAGCACCGTGGGCGTCAGGTGCTTGGCCGCGGCCTCCGCCACCACGCGCCCCACCTGGGTGCCGCCGGTGAAGAAGATGAGGTCCCAGCGCTCGGCGAGCAGCGCCTGGCTCGCATTGGCGTCGCCCTCCACCACGGAGACGACCTCCGGGGGGAAGGCCTCGTTCACCAGCTTCGCCAGCACCGCGGACGTCGCCGGCGCCAGCTCGCTGGGCTTGAGCACCGCGGTGCAGCCCGCCGCCAGCGCGCCGATGAGCGGCGCGATGGAGAGCTGGTAGGGGTAGTTCCACGGCGCGATGATGAGCGTCACGCCGAGCGGGTCCGAGTACTGCCAGGCCCGCGCCGGCTGGATGACGAGGGGGGCGGAGCCCTTCCTCGGCTTCATCCACGACTTCACGTGCTTCGAGGCGGTCTTCAGCTCGCCGTAGATGCTCCCCACCTCCGTGAGGTAGGCCTCCTCCGGACTCTTGTTCAGGTCCGAGCGGAGGGCGGCGAGGATGTCCGCCTCGTACTTGCGAGCGACACGTTCGAGCGCCCCCAGCTGCTCCCGCCGCCACTGCAGCGGGAGCGTCACGCGGGTTTCGAAGTACGCACGCTGTTTCTCGACGAGCGCCTTCGCGTCGAGCGAGGGCGGTACGGCGGAGAGGCGGGCACCCTGAGCCATGGACTGCTCCTTCGTTGGGAGTGACTACTTCAAGAACTCACCCTTCTCGGCCTTCTCCACCAGCGAGGCGGGCGGCAGGAAGTGCTTGCCGTAGCGCGCCGCCAGCTCCCGCGCGCGGTTGACGAAGCCCCTGGGTCCCGTCCCGCTCGGCCCCTCGTAGCCGTTGATGAACTGCGCCACGCCGCCCGTCCAGGCCGGGAAGCCGATGCCGAGGATGGACCCGATGTTGGCGTCCGCCGCCGAGCGCAGCACCCCCTCGTCGAAGCAGCGCACCGTGTCGATGGCCTCCGCGAACAGCATGCGCTCCTTCATGTCCTCGAAGGGGATGGTGTAGCCCGGCTTCGTGTAGTGCTGAACGAGTCCCGGCCAGAGCTGGGTGCGCTTGCCGTCCGCGTAGTCGTAGAAGCCCGCCCCCGTGGAGCGGCCCTTGCGGCCGTGCGTGTCGATGAGCGCGTCCACCACCGGGTAGCTGCCGTGCGGGTCCCACGTCTTGCCCGCCGCCACCGCCGCGGCCTGCGTCTCCTGGCGGATCTTCCGGGGCAGCGTCAGGGTGAGTTCGTCCATCAGCTGCAGCGGCGCCGCGGGGTAGCCCGCCTGCAGGCCCGCCTGCTCCACGGACGCGGGGTGGATGCCCTCGCCCACCATGGCGATGGCCTCGTTGAGGAACGTGCCGATGACGCGGCTGGTGAAGAAGCCCCGGCTGTCGTTGACGACGATGGGCGTCTTGCCGATCTGCACCGCGATGTCGATGGCCTTCGCCAGCGTCGCGTCGCTCGTGTTCTTGCCCGCGATGAGCTCCAGCAGCGGCATCTTGTCCACGGGCGAGAAGAAGTGCATGCCCACGAAGTCCCCCTGCCGCTCCACGCCCTGGGCCAGCAGGGTGATGGGCAGCGTGGACGTGTTGGACGCCAGCACCGCGTCCTGGGCGACGACGCCCTGGATCTCCTGGAACACCTTGTGCTTGAGCTCCGCGCTCTCGAACACGGCCTCGATGACCAGGTCGCACCCGGCCAGCGCGGCGGGGTCCGCGGCGGGGGTGATGCGCGCGAGCAGCGCGTCCCCCTTCTCCTTCGTGGAGCGGCCCTTCGCGACGGCCTTCTCCACCAGCTTGACGGAGTAGCCCTTGCCCTTCTGGGCCGCCTCGAGGCTCACGTCCTTGAGCACCACGTCGATGCCGGCCTTGGCGCACACGTACGCGATGCCCGCGCCCATCATGCCCGCGCCGAGCACGCCCACCTTCTTCGCGGCGTGCTGCGGGTAGCCCTTGGGGCGCCCGCCACCGGAGGAGATGTGCTGCATGTCGAAGAAGAACGCCTGGATCATGTTCTTCGCGACCTGGCCGGTGACCAGCTCGGTGAAGTAGCGCGACTCGATGGTGAACGCGGTGTCCACGTCCACCTGGGTGCCCTCCACCGCCACGGCCATGATGGCGCGCGGCGCCGGCATGTTCGCGCCCTTGAGCTGCTTGCGCAGGTTGGCGGGGAAGGCCGGCAGGTTGGCCGCCAGCGCGGGCGTGGACGGCGTGCCGCCCGGAATCTTGTAGCCCTTCGCGTCCCACGGCTGCTGCGCGGTGGGGTTGGCCTTCACCCACGCCCTGGCCGCCGGCAGCAGCGCCTCCACGGAGTCCACCACCTCGTGGACCAGGCCCTTCTCCCTGGCCTCGTGCGGGCGGTAGCGCTGGCCCTGGAGCAGCACCTGCATCAGCGCCTCCACGATGCCCAGCATGCGCACCGTGCGCACCACGCCGCCGCCGCCCGGCAACAGGCCCAGCGTCACCTCCGGCAGGCCCACCTGGGCGCCCTTCACGTCCGCGATGATGCGGCGGTGGCAGGCGAGGGCGATCTCCAGGCCGCCGCCCAGCGCCGCGCCGTTGATGGCGGCGACCACGGGCTTGCCCAGGGTCTCCAGGGCGCGAAGCTGGGATTTGATCTCCTGGCCCAGCTCGAAGACCTGCTTCGCGTCCTCCTTCTTCACCGCGCGCAGGTCGTTCAGGTCGCCGCCGGCGAAGAAGGTCTTCTTCGCGGAGGTGATGATGACGCCGGTGATGTCCGCCTTCTCGCGGACGAGCCGGTCCACCGTCGCCCGCATGGACTTCACGTAGGCGGCGTTCATCGTGTTGGCGGACTGGCTCGGGTCATCCAGCGTCAAGATGACGATGCCGTCGGCGTCTCGTTCCCAGCGGATGGTGTTCGTGTCACTCATGGTTTCGCTCGAAGCTCTTCGGAAGGAAGGTCAGGGAATCAAACGCGCTCGACCAGGGTGGCCACGCCCATGCCACCGCCGACGCACAGGGTGATGACGGCGCGGCGGGCCTTGCGGCGCTCCAGCTCGTCCACCACCGTGCCCAGGATCATCGCGCCGGTGGCGCCCAGCGGGTGCCCCATGGCGATGGCGCCGCCGTTGACGTTGAGCTTCTCGTCCGGGATGTCCAGGTCCTTCTGGTACTTGAGCACCACGGAGGCGAAGGCCTCGTTCAGCTCGAACAGGTCGACGTCCTTCACGGACAGGCCGGCGATGGACAGCAGCTTCTGCGTCGCCGGAATCGGGCCGGTGAGCATGATGGTGGGGTCCGAGCCGGAGGTGGCCACCGCGCAGATGCGCGCGCGCGGCGTCAGGCCCAGGTCCTTGCCCACCTTCTCCGACCCCACCAGCACCAGCGCCGCGCCGTCCACGATGCCGGAGGAGTTGGCCGGGGTGTGCACGTGCTCGATGCGCTCCACCGCGTGGTACTTCTGGAGCGCCACCGCGTCGAAGCCGCCCGCCTCGCCGATGCCGGCGAAGGACGGGTTGAGCTGCCCCAGCGACGCCACGGTGGAGTCGGGGCGCATGTGCTCGTCGCGGTCCAGCACGGTGAGGCCGTTCTGGTCCACCACGGGGACGACGGACTTCTTGAAGTAGCCCTCCGCCCACGCCTTGGCCGCGCGCTGCTGCGACTGCACCGCGTAGCGGTCCACGTCCTCGCGGGTGAAGCCCTCGATGGTGGCGATGAGGTCCGCGGAGATGCCCTGCGGCACGAAGTACGTGTCGTAGTTGGTGGCGGGGTCCAGGGCCCACGCGCCGCCGTCGGAGCCCATGGGCACGCGGCTCATGCTCTCCACGCCGCCGGCGATGACCAGGTGCTCCCAGCCGGAGCGCACCTGCTGCGCGGCCATGTTCACCGCCGTCAGGCCGGAGGCGCAGAAGCGGTTGAGCTGCACGCCGCCGGTGGTCTCCTGCAGGCCCGCGGCGAGCACCAGCGTCCGGGCGATGTCCGCGCCCTGGTCGCCCACCGGCGACACGATTCCCAGCACCACGTCGTCGATGCGCTTCGGGTCGAGGCCGGGGTGGCGCTGCTTGAGCGCGTCCACCAGCCCCACCAGCAGGGAAATGGGCTTGATGCCGTGCAGCGACCCCTTCTTGCCCTTGCCGCGAGGGGTACGAACGGCATCGAAGATGAAGGCTTCCTGGCTCACCGGGTGACTCCTTGGGTGACGTGCTGCTGGGTAGGTAGGCGGGTTAGAGGGAACGGGCGACGAGCTCTTTCATGACCTCGTTCGCGCCGGCGAGGATTCGAAGGACGCGGGTGTCCGCGAACAGGTGCGAGATAGGGTACTCCTTCATGTACCCATAGCCTCCGAAAAGCTGGAGGCAGCGGTCCGCGACGATGCAGGCCTGGTCGGTGACCCAGTATTTGGCCATGGCCGCCGTCGTCACGTCGAGCTTCCCCTCGAGGTGAGATTCCACACACTCGTCGATGAAGCTGCGGCACACGCGGCGCAACGTCGCGCATTCCGCCAATTCGAACCGCGTGTTCTGCAGGGCGAAAAGGGGCTTGCCGAAGGCGTGCCGCTGCTTGGTGTATTCCACCGTCAGGTCCACCGCCCGCTCGATGCTGGCCATGGCGATGAGCGCGGTGCTCAGCCGCTCCTGGGGCAGCTGCTGCATCAGTTGGATGAAGCCCTTGCCCTCCTCGCCCCCGAGCACGTTGACCACCGGCACCTGGAGCTCGTCGAAGAACAGCTCCGTCGTGTCCTGGCCCTTGCCGCCCAGCTTGTCGAGGATGCGGCCCCGCTCGAAGCCGGGGGTGGTGTCGGAGACCTCGGCACACAGCAGCGAAATCCCCGCGTGGCCCGGACCGCCGGTGCGCGCGACGATGATGAGGAAGTCGCACACGCGGCCGTTGGAGATGAACGTCTTGGCCCCGCTCACCTTGTAGAAGTCGCCGTCACGCACCGCGCGGGTCGAAATCGCCTGGAGGTCGGAGCCGGTGCCCGGCTCGGTCATGGCGATGGCGCCCACCCACTCGCCGCTGGCGAGCCTGGGCAGCCACTTCTGCTTCTGCGCCTCGGACGCGTACGACAGCACGTAGTGCGCGACGATGGAGCAGTGCACGGCGAAGCCCATGGACGGGTCTCCGGCCTTCACCTGCTCCTCTGTGAGGATGGCCTCGTGGGCGAAGGTGCCGCCGCCGCCGCCGTAGGCCTCCGGGACGGACATGCACAGGAGGCCCAGCTCGCCCGCGCGGCGGTAGAGCGCCTTGTCGGGGTGGCCCTGGGCCACGTGCTTGGGGACGTTGGGGATGACTTCCTTGGTGAAGTAGGTGGCCGCCAGTTGGCGCACCTGCTCGAGCTCGTCCGAGCTCCACCGGGGACGTGCCGTCATGATGGGTCTCTCTTCCGTGGAAAGGGTGCGCCCTACAACCCGAACGTCTTGCCGATGATGTCGCGCTGGATTTCGCTCGTGCCGCCGAAGACGGTGGAGATGACCGTGGCGCGCAGGTGCGACTCCATGTCGTATTCGAGGGCGTAGCCGTAGCCCCCCATCATCTGCATGCCCTCCAGCGCCACGCGCTTGGCGGTCTCCGTGGTCTTCAGCTTCGCCATGGAGGCCTCGCGGGGCAGCATCCGGTCGGGCGCCTCGTCGGCCATGGCCGCCACGCGGTAGACGAGCAGCTCGCAGCAGTCCAGCTCCGTGGCCAGGTCCGCGACGCGGTGCTTGAGCGCCTGGAACGACCCCACCGGCTTGCCGAACTGCTTGCGCTCCTTCACGTACGCGACGGCGTCGTCGAAGGCCCGGCGCCCCCGGCCCAGCATGGACGCGGCGAGGATGAGCCGCTCGCTGTTCAGGCCCGCCATCAACTGGGGCCAGGCCTGGTCCACCTTCCCCACCACCGCGTCCTCCGGCAGGAAGCAGTCGGTGAAGAAGACGTCGTTGACCTCCTTGCCGCCCATCGTCGGGATGCCGCGGATCTCCACGCCCGGGGTCCCCGTGGGCACGCAGAACATGGTCAGGCCCTCGTGGCGCGAGCCGTGGGCCTGGGTGCGCGCCACCAGCAGCATGTGGTCCGCGAGGTGGGCGTTGGAAATCCAGGTCTTCTGGCCGTCGACGACGTAGCCGCCGGAGACCTTCTTCGCGCGGCAGGTGAGCGCGGCCACGTCCGACCCGGCGCCGGGCTCCGACATGGCGATGGCCTCCACCCGCCCCCGCGCGATTCCGCCGAGCACCTTCGCGCGCTGCGCCTCCGTGGCGAACTTGAGGTAGGGGCCGGCGGCGACGGCGGTGGTGATGTAGCCCCCCACGGGCGCGAGCCCGTACGCGGTGCGCTCGGCGAACAGGCAGATTTCGGTGAGGCCGCCGCCGGAGCCGCCGTACTCCGGGGGCAGGCCCACCCCCAGCCAGCCCAGCTCGGCCATCTGCGCGTAGAGCGCGGGGCTGTGGGCCTCCTTCCCATGGTCCGTGAGCGCGTCGCGCTGGGCGCGCGTGCCCGTCTTGGCGCGACAGAACGCGTCGATGGCGGCTGCGAACGAGGCTTGCTCGGGGGTTCGGACGTGCATGGGGGGCTCAGTCGTTGAGGTAGAGCGTGGCGATGCGCTCGGCGTACTGACCGAGGATGACGCGCCGCTTGAGCTTGAGCGTGGGCGTCAACTCCCCCGTCGCGGGGCCCCACGACTCCGTCACCACCTGGAAGCGCTTGAGCTGCTCGGCGCGCGACAGGCGGGCGTTGCTCGTGGCCACCAGGGTCTCCAGCTCCGCGAGCACCGCCGGGTCCTTGGCCAGCTCCGCGACCGAGGACGCGGTGAGACCGCGGGCCTTCGCCCACAGGGGCGCCACCTCCGCGTCCAGCGACACGAGCGCCGTCAGGTACGGCCACCCGTCGCCGATGGCGATGGCCTGTCCCACCAGCGGGTGGGCGCGCAGCATGCCTTCGATCTTCGACGGGGCGATGTTCTTGCCGCTCGAGGTGATGAGCAGCTCCTTCTTCCGGTCGGTGATGGTGAGGTAGCCCTCCCCGTCCACCGTGCCGATGTCGCCGGTGGCCAGCCACCCGTCCGCGTCCAGCGGGCTGACGATGTGTCCGTCGTCCGCGAGGTAGCCCAGGAACACCACGGGCCCGCGCACGAAGATTTCACCGTCCTGCGCCAGCTTGACCTCGAGCCCGGGGATGGGGCGCCCCACGGAGCCCACGCGGAAGTCCGTGGGCGTGTTGATGGTGGCGCAGCCGGTGGTCTCGCTCATGCCCCAGACCTCCAGCACCCGGATGCCGTAGCCGCCCAGGTACTCCAGCACCTCCACGGGGATGGGCGCGGAGCCGCTGCTGGCCCACTCCAGCGCGTCCAGGCCCAGCACGCCGCGCAGCGGCTTGAGCACCTTCTCCTCCACCACCGCGACCTTCTGCGCCAGCTCCGCGGGGACGGCCTTGCCGGAGCCCTCCAGGCGGAAGGCCTCCAGCGTCAGCGCGTGGGCCGCGAGGATGGCGTCGCGCTTGACGGGCTCCAGGGCCCCCACCTTCGCGCGCAGCCCTCCCGCCAGCTTCTCCCAGACGCGGGGCACGCCGAAGAACGCGGGGGGCCGCACCTTCGCCATCAGCGGCACCACCCCCGCGGGGTCCGAGCAGACGTGCACGTGCAGCGCCTTGAACGCGGAGCGGTACAGCCCCAGCTCGCGCTCGGCGATGTGCGCCAGCGGCAGGTAGGCGATGGACGGCGTGCGCATGGGCACCGGCGCGGCCATGTCCACGGCGATGGCTTCGTAGAAGGCGTTGCGGTGGCTGAGCACCACGCCCTTGGGGTCGCCCGTGGTGCCGGACGTGTACATCATCGCGATGGGGTCCTCCGGGCGGATGGACCTCCACCCGTCCTCGAAGACCTCGGGGTCCGCCGCGTGCAGCGCGCCGCCGGACGCCTCCACCTGGTCGAAGGAGACGAAGCGCGAGTCCCCGGGAGGGAGGGCCGCCGCGTCGACCACCACGATGCGCCGCAGCGCGGGCAGCGACTCCAGCACCTGCCGCCAGCGCGCCACCTCGTCCGCGCCCTCCAGCACCACCACCGTGGCCGCGCTGTGCCGCGCGACGTAGCCTACTTGTTCGGTGCTCAGGGTCTGGTAGGCGGTACAGGGGATGGCACCCAGGTGGACCGCCGCGTAGTCGATGAGCCAGTGCTCCGGCCGGCTCGACATCATGATCATCATCCGCTCGCCCTTGCGCAGGCCGAGCGCGCCCAGGCCCCGGGACAGCGCCGCGGCCCGCTCGCGGATCCGCGCCCAGGTGAGCGTGACGTCCCCCGCGGAGAGCGCGGGCAGGTCCGCGAACTCCTCCGCGTTGCGTTTGAGGAGGAGCGGCAGCGTGAGCTTGTCCGCCAGGGATTGGCACTGCGCTTCCAGGTCTGCGAGCGGCGTACCCACGGGCACCTCCTCCGGTTCGATGGAAAGCGAGCTGTCTGTCTACTGCGTCTGCTTCTTCAGGGGTCGACGTACAGGTCGAGCAGCACGTCGGGCCCACCCCCATAACGACTGAAATCCGTGAGGCCCTCGGCGCGCAGGACGTCCTCGTCGATGAAGCTCTGTCCCGTGCAGTCGCGGGGAGGGCGCAGCAGGATGGCCGTGGCCGCGTCCGCCATGATGTCCGGCGCGCGCGCGCGCTGCATCGAGTCGTCGCCGCCCAGCAGGTTCTTCACCGCCGCGGTGGCGATGAGCGTCCGGGGCCACAGCGTGTTGGCCGCGATGCCCGCCTCGGCGAACTCCGCGGCCCAGCCCAGCGTGAGCAGCGACATGCCGTACTTGGCCAGGGTGTAGGCCGGGTGCTTCCCCATCCAGTGCGGCGCCAGGTTCACCGGCGGGGACAGCGAGAGGATGTGCGGATGGGACGAGCGCCGCAGGTGGGGCAGCGCGGCGCGCGTCAGCAGGAAGGTGCCCCGCAGTTGGATCTGCTGCATCAGGTCGAACTTCTTGACCGGCAGCTCCTCCGTCTTCAGCGGGGCCAGCGCGCTCGCGTTGTTGACGACGAAGTCGATGCCGCCGAAGCGGGCCACCGTCTCGTCCACGGCGCGCTGCACGTCCGCCTCGTCGCGAACGTCCCCCACCACGGCGAGCGCCTGTCCGCCCGCCGCGCGAATCTCCTCCGCGGCCGTGTGCACCGTCCCGGGGAGGCGCGGGTCGGGCACGTCCGTCTTCGCGAGCAGCGCGACGTTGGCGCCCAGCCGCCCCGCCGCCACGCCGATGGCGAGGCCGATTCCCCGGCTGCCTCCGGACATCAGCAGGGTGCGCCCCTCCAGGGGCCTCTTGTCCGTCGCGCGCGTGCTCATCGTCGGGGCCCCGCCTTGGGCGCCCGGCCCTCTTCGCGCGCGGCGGCCTTGGCGAGCTGCGGGAACACGTCGCGGACGATGGAGATGAGCGCCTCGCTCAAGAGCAGGTGCGCGTCCTCGCGGGAGAGCGTCCCCCCGCGAATCCACTCGCGGATGGTGGCCTTCACCAGGCCGCCGTAGGAGCGAATCATCGCGCGGTGGCGCGCGTCGCTGCCCACCTCCACCTTGAGGCCCAGGAACTCGAGCGTCTTGGAGGCGGAGATGTCGTCCGCCTCCGCGATGATGCGCTCCACCTCCGGGTCCGCGCCGATACCGCCCGCGCCCGTCACGGCCACGTACGTCTTGCCGTGGGTGGCGACCGTGTCGAGGTACCACTCGACGCTGCGCTCCACGCGCTGGCGCAGGGTACCGGTCATGGGCACGCTCTCTTCCAATCCGGGCATGAGCAGCATCCTCTTCACGACCTTCAGGTAGAGGTCCCGCTTCTGCCCGAAGTAGTGGTTGAGCAATCCCCGCGCGACCCCCGCCTCCTTGGCGATGTCCGTGGTGGACACCGCCGCGTAGGGGCGTTCGCCGAACAGGCGCGCGGCGCATTCGAGGATCTGCTCCCGGCGCTGGTCGGGCTCCAGCCGCTTCCAGCGCGGCGCGGCGGCGGGGCTCATGACTGGCCCTCCCGCCACGGCAGGAAGGGGGGCAGGTCCTCGCGCAGGGTGCGCGAGAAGTTGGCCGGCCGCTTCTGCAGGAACGACATCACGCCCTCCACCGCGTCCACGTTCTGTCCGAGCGTCGCGATGAGCTGGCTGTCGAGTTCGAACGCGGCCTCCGGCGAGGCCAGCGCGCTCATCCGGTAGAGCGACTGCCGGATGACCGCCACGGAGACGGGCGCCGTGGACTCCACCAGGTCGCGGGCGAGCGCCTGGGCGGCGCCGAGCAGCTCCCCGGGCTCGTGGAGCGAGCGCACGAGCCCCGCGGCCAGCGCCTCGTCCGCGGGAATCAACCGCCCGGTCACCATCCAGTCGAGCGCGCGCCCCATCCCCACGAGGCGCGGCAGGAACCAGCTCGAGCCCGCCTCCGGGTAGATGCCCCGCCGGCTGAAGACGAAGCCGAAGCGGCTGTCCTTCGCGGCGAGCCGGAAGTCCGCGGGCAGCACCATGGTCGACCCCACGCCCACCGCCGCGCCCTGGATGGCGGCGATGATGGGCTTCTGGAGCGCGAACATCCGCCGCGTCACCCGCGTCGCCGGCTCCACCCACCCGCTCGGCGGCGGCGTCGCGCTCGCGGCCTCGAACGACTGGCCGCTCAGGTCCGCGCCCACGCAGAAGTCGCGCCCCGCCGCGCTGAGGATGACGACACGCACGTCCTCGTCCGCGTCGGCCCGAGCGAGCGCGTCGCTCAGCTCGTCCGCCATGGTGATGGTGAAGCCGTTGCGCGCCTCGGGACGGTGCAGCTCCAGGGTCGCGACCCGGTTGGCCACCGAGGACCGGATGTGTTGGTAGCTCATGACAGGAAGCCTCGCTGCTCCGCTCCTTCTGAAGGGATGATGGGAACTTGTTGGCGGAGTGTCAACAACAAGAGGCGATGGGCTCGACCTCTCGGGTCCCCTCGAAATCTCGACATCGTGCGTCAACATGGTGCTGCCTCCTGCCGTGACGATGCCAAAGGCGGAGGGGCGCGACCAGACGTCAGGGTTTTCCATGGGCGCCCCCAGGTCGCGTCAGGGCTTTCACGCGCCCGACAATCATTGCCGTCCGGTCCGCTCCGCGCTCGACGTCGCGCTCACGAAGCGGACCGCATGCGTGGGAGTCAGGGGGGCGCGCGGATGGGTGCGGGGCACCTCCTGGCGAGTCGCGCCCGCCCGGGCTGGTCAGGTTCACGCGCGGGCAGGAGTCCGCGAGGAGGGGGTGGGACATCGCGGCCCACCGCCCTTCGACATGAGCCCGACGGATCCTCCTCATCCTCGACCTGGACGAGACGCTCATCCACGCGGCGGCCAGGCCCCTGGAGCGCGCCCCGGACCTCCAGCGCTTCGGCTACTCGCTCTACGCGCGGCCCCACCTCGCGTCATTCCTCGCCGCGTGCGCCGCCCGCTTCCAACTGGCCATCGGGTCCTCGGCGGATGACGCGTACGTGGCCGGCGTCGTCCAGCACCTGCTCCCGGCGAACCTGCCGCTCGCGTTCGTGTGGGGGCGCAGCCGGGCCACCTTCTCCGTCGACCGCCGTCGGTTGATGGAGGACGGGTTCCTCGACCCGTCCTCCCATGACGAGTACGCCAAGAAGCTGAAGAAGGTGAAGCGCCTGGGCTACCGCCTGGAGCGGATGCTCATCGTCGACGACACGCCCGCCAAGTGCGTCCACAACCACGGCAACGCCATCTACGTGAAGCCGTACCAGGCAGCGGCGGACGACGCGGAGCTTCCGCTGCTGGCGAAGTACCTGGCCACGCTCGCGGACGTCCCCAACGTGCGCACGCTGGAGAAGCGCCACTGGCGCAGCCAGGTCACCGGGCCGGCGTAGCGCGCCGCGCCCGGGTGCCTACTCCGACCAGGTCATCACCTCGATGAAGCGGACGTAGGCCCGGTCATCGCTGACGGACGCGACCACGTAGCCGCCGATGTCACCCGGGCCGGTCCGACCATACGGGTCCGACCACGAAGCGACGTAGTAGCGCGCGCCCGTTCCCACGTTCTCGGCCAGGTACGCGACGGCGCCGCTGACCTCCGCCGCGGTCGGAGCCTGGCCGAAGACGGGCGAGGACAGCTGCGCCGTCAGCTCCGCGAGCGTGACCACGCGGAAGTTGCTCGGGGCCGGACCGAAGGAGCCGTAGTACGTCCACTGGAGCGTGCCCTGGTTGGCCAGTCCCTCGTCCTCGGGGATGCCCCCTTCCTGGACCCAGGCATGGTCCGCGAGTCGCCCGGCCGCGCCGAAGAGCTGCGCGGGCGTCTGCCCCGGCGTGCTCACCTCCAGCGGCGCGGAGACGGAGACGCCGTCGTTCAGCTCGTGGTAGCGGAACAGGTAGTCCTGGGCCGCGGGCTCGATGCCCGACAAGAAGCCGGCGTCCGCGACCTTCGCCGCCAGATAGGCATGCTCCGCCGCGTCGGTGCGCCCGTCATCCTCCGACAGGAACGCCTCCAGCGCGGTCCTCATCTCCGCGCGTACCACCGAGCTCCCGCCCACGCTGCCACTGGAGCGAGCCGTCACCATGCGCGATTCGAACAGTGGAATGGAATACGTGCTGCCCCACGCAAACGCCGCCGGGGCGGCCAGGAGCGCGCAACCACACACCACGAGCCGCGGAGAGAGAGACACCATGGACATTCGACCTTTCTGGAAAATGCCGGCCCCAAGCCAGCACCAATCTCTCTAGCAAATCCTGCTCGTCTTGATTAGGCGTTCACACTCCTGTTTCACCCAGACATCCTCGCCGCCCGGAATCCACCCCATGCGCTCTCGGAAGCCGCGTCTGTTTCATCCAACCTCCGTGACACTTTCGTCACTCGCGCTGCTCTTCGCCACGTCCTCGACGGCCGCCGAGTCACTCGACCTGTCCGCCGCCAATCGACGCGCGCCCCTGAGCGGACTGTTGGACTGGTCGAGGGCGGGCTACCGCGGCGGACAGGACCTGCCGGGTGAAGCAGACATCAACCCGGATCCGAATTGTCGGGTCACCCCCGCGGAGCTGGCGTCGAGCTTCGGCGTCATCCCCAATGACAACCTCGACGATACGACGGGACTCCAGGCCGCCATCGACCACCTGCGTGCGACGTGCTCCGCCGGCGCGTCGTTCACGAAGCTGTCGTTGTTGAGCCTCCCCGCCGGCCAGCTCGATGTCTCGCGTCAGCTCGGGGTGGACGCCGACTACCTGGTCATCCGCGGCGCGGGCTCCGAGCCCTCCACCGGGACACACCTCGTGTTCCGGCCGGACGCGAACACCCGCTACGACACCCTGACGTCGGACGGAGGTGACTGGGACGAAGACGCCATGACCCACGGCCAGGGCAAGGGGGGATGGCTCTGGCCGGGACGCGGCCTCTTCCGCGTGCAGTCGCGCGGCGTCCATTCCTCCTACGCCAGCGACTACGCCTCGGCGCCCGCCAACCGCAAGGACCTCTTCGAGGGCACGGTGAACGTGCACTGGAAGGTGGGCGTGAAGCTGCGCGAGAAGCCGGGCGACGCGGGGTTCTCCGCCCGCGCTGGCGACACCGTGGTGTACCTCAACGCCAACGCGGCGACGCTGTCGGTGGGCGCGCTCGTCAACATCCGCGCGGCGAACAGCCTCGCCTTCTACGCCGAGCAGGAGGCGTACCCCACCGCGCACACGCTGGCCAACCTGCACATGCGGCAGCAGCTCTTCCGCATCGTCGCCGTCGACACCACCAACAGGACCCTCACCCTGGACAAGCCGCTCGAGTACGACGTGCCGGTGACGTCCACGTCGGACGGCTCCGCCCCCATCGACGGGGACGTGTATGAGTCCAAGGCGTCGCCGCTCGTGGACCCGGTCGTCGGCGTCGGCATCGAGCACCTCTCGTTCACGCAGGAGGTCCCGGGCATCACCCCGCCCCTGGCGAAGCACAACTACGGCAACCTGGCGCCCGCGTACGAGATGCACGGCATCGTCTTCAAGTGGGCCGCCGACTCGTGGGTGCGTGACATCCGCGCGGAGATGACGGGCTCGCACCCCATCGTCACGGAGGAGGCCAGGAACCTCCAGCTCGTCGACAACGTGCTCGACGGCGCCTGGAACAAGGGCAAGGGCGGCAACGGCTACTTCCGGGGCTCGCGTGTCTGGGATTCGCTCTACGCCGGCAACACCTCGCGCAACCTGCGGCACTTCACGTTCCAGTGGTCCGCGTCCGGCAACGTCGTCATCGGCAACGACTTCGACTCCGACCTCAACCTGCACGGTGGCTGGGAGCGGAGGAACCTGTTCGAGCGCAACGTGAGCGCCGTGCCCTACGCGCACCGCTCCGGCAACTGCACCATCCACTGTGGTGAGGAGGGCGGCGGCGGCCCGGACGCGTCCAACTGGTATCCCATCTGGTGGGGCGCGGGGCAGAAGGCCGTGAAGTGGTCGGGGTCCTCCGGCCCGCGGAACGTGTTCTTCAACAACACGCTGAGCAAGCAGTTGGGGTCGGACACCGCGCCCTACCAGCCGTTCTATTCCGTGCCCTCGCGCATCTATCAGTTCGGCTGGTCCGGCTCCGCCTGGCGGCACCTGGACATCGCCGGGACGCCCATCACGGACTGGGCGAACAACGAGACGGTGAACTACGCGGGCGGGCACGGCGTCGACGAGTCCCTGTCCGACCCGGGCCCGTCGCTGTTCCTCGTCAGCGTGAGCCCGCCGCCCCCGCCGGACACGGTGCCGCCGACGGCTCCGCTCAACCCGCACGTGACGGCGGTGACGTCCAACAGCATCACCCTCGCGTGGGACGCGGCGACGGACAACGTGGCCGTCACCGGCTACACCGCGCTCGTGGCGGGCGGCACTGGCACGGGCAGCTCCGGCCCGAGCGTGACGCTCCAGGGGCTGGGCCCCTCGACGACCTACACCCTGACCGTCACGGCCCGGGACGCCGCGGGCAACGTGTCTCCCCAGAGCACGAGCGTCACCGCGACGACGTCCGCCGCGCCGCCCGTCCTGGGGCTCACCGCCACGTTCGCCATCAGCTCCTCCTGGGCCGGCGGCTACACCGGCCGCTACACGGTGACGAACAACACCGCCGCGAGCATCACCGGCTGGCAGCTCGAGTTCGACGTGCCGGCCGGGACGGTGCTCTCCAACCCGTTCTCGTCGACCATGACGCGCGTGGGCGACCACTACGTCTTCGTCCCCGTCAGCCACAACACCACCATCAAGGCGGGCACGAGCAAGGACTTCGGCTTCTCCGCCACCGGGCTGGGCCTGCCCTTCAACTGCACGCTCAACGGCAACCCCTGTGAGTAGCGCGAGGCTCCTGACGTGAGCAGGTGAGGCCCACGCGGGGAGAAGGACTCCCGGCGTGGGCCTCGTGCGTCAGGACAGTACCACCCACAGCGCGACGGCAAGCATGCAGGCGCCGAACACGCGGCCCTGGATGCGCAGGGCCCGCTCCGAGTGGAAGCGCCCCAGGGTGAGCTTGCCGCCGTAGATCCACGGGAAATGGCAGACCACGCACACCCCGAGGAAGGCCAGCGTCAGTTGCGCTTGCAGGTGCTGCTCTCCCCCGCCACCGCGCCCCACGTCGTCCCGGGCGCCTACTTCGGCGTGATGTCCGACCCGGAGAAGCCATGGGTCGTGCCCCAGTGCGTGCTGAGCCTGCAAGGCGCCCAACTGCCGCTCTGAGCCTCGATACACAGACACCCGGGGCGGCTGTTTCACGAGCCCGTCTCACCCCCACCCCACGTCACGGTGAAATCGTAAAACTCCACGGGTCTTGGTCTCGTTGCTCCGGATGCCACCTCGCTGGTAAGTCCGTCGAGCATCGGTCAGGACCGACCCCTATCGAGAGGGCGGCGCTGGCCCTTCGATAGGGAGTCTCGCGATGTCGACACACCGCAACGTCCGGCGCCAGGTGCTCGTCCTGGGCTGCGCGCTCCTGCTGTCCTGCGTGAAAGAGGGCGCGCCCACCCCGGAGGTTGGCGCACGGGTGGTGCAGCGTGCCTCCTCGCCGGTCGTCGTCGCCGCGGCCGCCAGCGGCGTCGCGCCCAAGGCCGTGCTCCCCGCGTGGACCACGACCGCGCCCATGGCCACGGCGCGTGGCCAGCACACGGCGGTGTTGTTGGGCTCCGGCAAGGTGCTGGTGCTCAACGGAGTCAACCGGCTGGGCTTCGTCGACGCCGCCGATGTGTACGACCCCGAGACGGGCACCTGGTCCTCCGTTGGAACCACGGGGCTGACCGGCAACATCTCCCAGTCCCTGCTGCTGCCGGATGGCAGGGTGCTGCTGCTGGCCGACGGTTCCCCGACCGGACGGATCTACGACCCCGCCACCAACACCTGGACCAGCACCGGCCCCATGGCGACCACCCGGTCCATTCCCACCCTCACCCTCCTGCGCGCGGGCCGGGTGCTGGTCGCTGGTGGAACCAACAGCGTGGGTAGTCGCCTGACGACGGCGGAGCTGTATGACCCAGGCACCAACACCTTCCTCCCCACCGGCGCGATGAGCATGGCGCGCGGCGCGCATACCGCCGCCCTGCTGAGGGATGGGCGGGTCCTCGCGGTGAGCGGCTTCAACGCCTCGGGTGAGGTCCCGGGCGCGGACATCTACGACCCGGCGACAGGCACCTGGTCCGCCGCGGCGCCGCCGCTCGTGCCCCGCCACTACGCCACCAGCACGTCCCTGCCGGACGGACGGGTGCTGCTGGCGGGAGGCTTCGGGGTCGCGGGTGCGCTCGGCGACGCGGAGCTGTATGACCCCACGAGCAACACCTGGACGGCGACCGGGAGCCTGGCCCGCGTGCGCTCCGGACACACGGCCACGCTGCTCACGAACGGCAGGGTGCTCGTCGCGGGCGGCGCCCCCTTCAACGCCGCGCCCCAGACCGTCGCGGAGTCGTTCGACCCGGCCACGGGCACCTGGAGCGACGTGGGGACGCTGGCCATCGGCCGCGAGAACCACACCGCGACCCTGCTGCCGTCCGGCAAGGTCTTCATCACCGGAGGCTTCGACACCACCGGGGGGACCACGTTCTACGCGGAGACGGAGCTGTACGACCCCGCCATCAACAGCTGGAGGCCGGCGGGCACGCTCTCTGTCGCGGCCGAGGGCCCCCTCTCGGCCCTGCTGAGCACGGGGCAGGTCCTCGTCGCGGGGGGACGCGACACGGGCGGCACGGCCCAGGCGAATGCCCGGCTCTTCGACCCCGCGGGCAACACCTGGAACCCGGTCGCGTCCCTCTCCACTCCGAGAGAGACCGCGACGGCGACGGTGCTCGCCTCGGGCCAGGTGCTCGTGGCGGGCGGCCGCAGTGGCGGCGCCTCCGTCGCATCGACCGAGCGGTACGACCCGGTGTCCCGCACGTGGTCCCCGGGTCCGGACCTGACCACGGCGCGCCATCAGCACACCGCCACGCGCCTGGCCGACGGCCGGGTGCTCGTGGCGGGTGGCGAGCGTGACGGCGGGGTCTTGGCCACGGCCGAGTTGTACGACCCGACCTCGAATACCTGGGCGCCCGCGGCCGCCGCGTCCGTCGCCCGGGCCGAGCACTCCGCGGTCCTGCTCCCGGACGGACAGGTGCTCGTGGTGGGAGGTCGCGACGGCAGTGGAGCCGCGCTGGCCTCCGCCGAGCTGTATGACCCGGCCACGAACACCTGGACACCCGCCGCCGCGTTGCTCCAGGCCCGGACGGCGTTCTCCTTGACGCTCCTGCCCTCCGGACGGGTGGTCGCCGCGGGCGGCTTCGACGGCGTGGCCGACCTCGCGAGCACGGAGCAGTACGACGCCGCGTCGGATGCGTGGGTGACGGGCGGCCCCCTGCCCCAGCCCCGCGGCCAGCACACCGCGACGCTGACGGCCTCGGGGCAGGTGCTCGTCGCGGGCGGAGAGAGCGCCCCCGGGGTCGCCGCCACCACGGCGGTGGTGCTCGACCCGACCACGGGCGCCTGGACGCCGGTGGCCAGTCCCCAGGCGCGCGGCACGCTCGCCGCGGTCGCCCTGCCCTCCGGCGAGGTGCTGCTGGCGGGCGGCGTCGGGCCGACGCGCGCGGAGCTGTACGACGACACGGGCGCGAGCCCGGCATGGCGCCCCGTGGTCACCCGGCCCGACACGCTCTTCGCGTCCTGCGCCATCACCCTCGAGGGCCAGCGCTTCCGCGGTGTCTCCCTGGGAAGCGGAGGGAACTACGAGAGTTCCCCCACGGACTTCCCGCTCGTCCGGCTGCGCTCGGCGGAGGGCGGGCGCCTGTGGACGCTCCCCGCCACGGACATGTCCGACACGCGCGCGACGGTGGTCGTCCCCGCCGACACCCCGCTCGGCCCCCATGCGCTCTCCGTCTTCTCCAACGCCATCCCCGGAGGCCGCATGGTGAACGTCGTCGCCAACACCGCGCCCACCGCGGTGGCGCAATCGTTCGACGTCCGGCTGGGCACGCCCATCGCCGTCACGCTCGAGGCGACCGACCCGGACCCGGGGCAGGTCCTCACCTGGACCATCGTCACCCCGCCCCGACACGGCACGCTCAGCGGCACGCCGCCCGACCTCACCTACACGCCGGACCCGGGCTACACGGGGCCCGACAGCTTCACCTTCCAGGCCCGCGACTGCGGAATGGACAGCAACGCCGCGTCGGTGGACGTCACCGTGGAGGACGACACCACGCCGCCCCTCCCGCTCGAGCTCGCCTGCCCGGGCGAGGTGGTGGTCGACGCGACGGGGCCCGACGGCGCGCCCGCGACGTGGCCAGCCGCCACCGTGACGGAGGGCGCGGACCGAAACCCCACCCTCACCTACGACCCGCCGCAGGGGAGCACCTTCCCCGTCGGGACCACCCAGGTGACGGCCACCGCGGAGGATTCGACGGGACAGCGCGCCGAGTGCCAGTTCGCGGTCCGCGTGCGCCCCATGGTGACGACGGTCATCGAGCTCAAGGGCGGTGGCTGCCAGAGCACGGGAGACGGCCTCATGTCCGCGCTCGCGCTGCTGTTCGGACTGACTTCGTGGCGTGGCCTGCGTCGTCGCCGCGCCGCTTGATTCCCCACCCCTCGCCCCCTTCTTCGAATGGACTTCTCCTTGCGTACACGGGTTCCAAGCTGGGCGTTGACCGCGCTGCTCTCCACCGCCCTGATGTCACAGGCCTTCGCGCAGAGCACGGGGGGTGACGTCGTCCCCATCGACCTGGAGCGGCTGCGCTTCAGCCCCGCCGCGACCGACTCGATGCTGGTGGACACCGGCCGGTTGCTGCACGAGGGCGGCTATCGCCTGATGCTGCTGGCCAACTACGAGCGCGGCATCCTGCTGCTCGAGGGCAGCGACGGCGTCGAGCACGAGCTCATCAACTACCGCGCCGCGGGCTGGCTCGCGGGCGCGTGGTCCCCCATCGCCCACCTGGAGCTGTCCGCGCGAGTGCCCGTCATCATCGCGCAGGGGGGGCATGACACCAGCGGCCTCGCGGGCGTGCGGGAGCCGGACTCCTTCGGGCTCGGCACGCCGGAGCTGGGCGCGCGCTTCGCGTTGCTGGACCGCGAGGACGGAGCCCCCGTGTCCCTCGGGGTGGGATTGGACGTGGGGCTGCCGGGTGGCACCTCGGACGCGTACGGGCGACAGTTGGGCTGGTCCGGGTTCCAGTTCATGCCGCGCGTGTCCCTGGGTGTCGACGTGGGGCCCGTGACGGTGGGCGCCAACATCGGCGCGCGGATTCGCGACAACCAGCCGGAGCCCGGCCGTGACGTGGGCACCGAGTTGGAGCAGGGACTGGTGGTGGCGACCCGAGGCAAGGGGCTGCGCGCGGAGGTCGCGCTGCAGGCCGCCGAGTCCCTGGTGGAGTCCGACCTCGCGTTGGAGCTGCTCGGCGGCGTGCGCCTGCCGGTGGGCAAGGGCTTCGAGGCGTTCGCCATCGCCGGGCATGGCTTCACGGACATCCCGGGCACGCCCTCCCTCCGCCTGGGAGCGGGCCTCGCCTGGGCACACGAACCCGCGCGCGGGGACGCGTGCTCGGCCGGCCAGAAGCACAGCCCCGAGCAGTGCCCCGACCACGACGACGACGGTGACACCGTGCCCAACGGCAAGGACCGTTGCCCGCTGGAAGCCGGGCCCCCGGAGAATGGGGGATGCCCGGACACCGACTCGGACGGCGACGGAGTCGTGGACCGGGAAGACGCCTGCCCGAACGAAGCCGGCGACCCCGCGCACAAGGGCTGCCCTGTCCGCGACGCGGACGGCGATGGCGTCCCCGACGACCAGGACGCCTGCCCCAACGAAGCCGGTGATGCGGAACACAAGGGCTGCCCCGTTCGCGATTCGGATGGCGACGGCGTCTCCGACGACCAGGACGCGTGCCCCAACGAGGCCGGCGACCCCGCGCACGAGGGCTGCCCCGTTCGCGACGCGGACGGCGACGGTGTCCCCGACGACCAGGACGCCTGCCCGAACGAGGCCGGCGACCCCGCGCACAAGGGCTGCCCCGCGCCGAAGGAGCCCCAGACGACTGAACCGGCCGCCCCGACGAGCCAGCACATCCTCTTCCCCGTGGGCCAGGCGACGCTGGAGGCCCCGGAGAAGCACCAGCTCGACGCCATCGCCGCGTACCTGAAGAAGCACCCGAAGCGCTCACTCCGCATCGAGGGCCACACGGACAACACGGGGCCGGAGGAGCTCAACCGCACGCTCAGCCAGCAGCGCGCGGACATGGTGCGTCAGTACCTCGAGCAGCAGAGCATCGCCGGCTCGCGCCTGACGGCGACGGGGTACGGCCCGGAGCGCCCCTTCGAGTCCAACGACACCCCCGAGGGGCGCGCCGCCAACCGCCGCGTGGAGTTCGTCGAGCAACCCGGCGGCGGCACGCCATAGCGAGTGAGACGGGACGCGGGCATCGGTGGCCTCACAAGGCCCTGATGCCCGCCACCAGCAACCCCACGCCCGCCGACACCAGCCCGACGGCGAGCGCCAGCGCGCCCACCCACAGCAACGCCATGAGCCGGTTCGGCCGCTCGGGCTCCTTGCCGAGGACGGACAAGAAGAAGCCCGCCGGCATCAACAGCGCGGCCACCGGCACGCCGTAGCGCGCCGCGAGGTCGAAGGCGAAGGGCAGCCGCGCGGCGTCGATGACGCCGAGGATGGCCACGCTCAACACCAGCAACACCGCCGCGTGCGCGTGCCCGGCCCGGAAGAAGTTCTTCTGGAGCGCGTTCGCGGGCACCATCCCCCGACCGACACGGACCAGGAACCACCCCCCCGACTCCACCGTGACGAGGGACAGCAACAGGACGCCGATGAGGATGAGGGTGTGAGCTTGGATAGTCATGGTATCCAATATTGGATACCTGTAATATCCAACGCAAGGAAACCGTGATGCGAATCTCCGAACTGGTGGAGCGGACCGGGGTGCCACTCGCGACCCTGAAGTACTACCTGCGCGAGGGGCTGCTGCCGTCCGGAGAGGCGACCTCTGCGACGCGGGCCGCGTACGGGGAAACGCATGTGCGGCGCGTCGCGGTGATTCGTGCCCTCACGGAGACGGTGGGGCTGAGCGTGCAGAAGACGCGAGACGTGCTCCAGCTCATCGACCACCCCGAGGAGGACCTGGTCGGGATGCTGGGGAAGGCCATCGAGGCCCTGCCACCGAACGTCACGCCGGACGCGCGGGCGGACTACCCCCGGGCACGGGCGGTGCTGGAGAAGCTCGGGCAGGTCTATGAGCCGCGCTTCGCGGCGGTGGCCCAGTTGGAGCACGCGCTGGCGGCGGCGGAAGCGGCGGGCATCCCGCTGGATGACGAACGGCTGGCCGTCTACGGGCCCCACATCCGGGCCATCGCGGAGTTCGACGTGCGCAACGTCCCCCGCGAGCCCGCGGCGGCCGTGGAGTACGCCGTGCTGGGCACGGCCGTCCACGAGCCCGTGCTCGTCGCGCTGCGGCGGCTGGCGCACCAGGACCTCGCGTCCCGGCGGCTCGGCCCAGGCCGCGACGCGACGAAGTCCCCACGGGGAAAGCCCCCGAAAGCCCCCTCGGCGACGAAGGGGCGCTCCTGGAAGAAGGACTGACCGCGCGCGTCAGGCCAACACGGGCTTCTTCCCGCGCAGCAAGGCGAAGACCTTGTCGCGGTCCAGCCCGTCCGGGGAGAAGGCGGCCGGGACGAAGACCTTCTTCAGCGCCGCCGCCGAGGCGTCGAACCTGCCGTTCTTGTAGTGGCGGGAGGCCTTCACGCGGGCCTGGACGTCGTGGTCGTCCTCGATGACCACCTCCGCCCTCAGCGCGCCCCCCACCCGCAGGGAGGCGTCGTTGTGGTGGCCCCAGACGACGGGCGACTCCAGGTCCTGGCCCACCACCAGCTCGCCGTCCGAGTCCACTCCCGCCGCATGGAGGGAGCCGCCCACCACCAGCAGGGCCTCCGGTCCCACGTTGCGAACCACGCCCGAGACCTCCAGGTCTCCCGTCACGAGCAGCGGCCCGTGCAGGGTGAGGTCTCCCTTCACGGTGAGGTCACCTCTCACGAAGCGCGGGGCCTTGGAGAAGGTGGGGGTCCGCGGCTCCGGGGGCAGTCCCTCTCGCGCCAGCGTCACCACCGCCATCGCCACGCCCGGGTGCTCGCCCTGGAGCGCGCTCGCCGCCTGGTCCCACGACGTCGCGCCTCCCAGCGCGAGGCTCCTCAGGACGCGCTCGACCGCGGCCACGTCGTCCTCCTCGAAGTACCACGCCCCGAGCACCTTCTTCTTCCCACGCGCCAGCGCGTCCAGCAGGGGCTGGACGTCGAGCCCCTGGGCGCCGCCACCCTTCTTCGCGGGGGCCTTGGCGCCCAGGAGTTGGGCGAGCTGGGGATGTTTGTGCGCCAGGGCTTCCTGGGCCGCCGTCGCCCCGCCGGAGTCCTTCCGGGCAGGGTCGGCCCCCGAGGCGAGCAGGAGCTCGATGACCGGGCCTCGCTCGGCGAAGCGCGCGTGCTGGTGCAGCGGCGTCCAGCCCTTGCCCGCGTTCGGGTTCGCCTTCGCGGCGAGGAGCGCTCGGGCCACCTCCACCGTCTTCGCGTTGAACAGCGCCGTGCGGCCGTCCTGGTCGAGCGCATCCACCCAGACACCGCCCTGGGCGAGGACCGGGATGCAGCTCACGGCGCCGTACTCCGCGGCGACATGCAGCGCCGTGGCCTTGTCGTCGTCGATCGCCGTGGGAGACAGGCCCAGCGCGAGCAACGCCTTCACCAGCACGGCGTCGTCCACCAGGGTGGCCAGGTGCAGGAGGCCGTGCTGGCTGTCATCCCGCACGTCCAGGTTCGCGCCCAGGGCGCGCAGGGCCAACACCCGCCCCACCCGACCACCGCCGCCATAGCCCGGGCCGAAGTGGGGGGCACCGTCCAGCCCCGCCGCGAGCAGGAGCCCCGCGTCCAGGGACTTGCCGCGTGCCCCCTTCGGCCGCGCCGCGGGCTTGCGCTTCTGGAGCCACGAAAGGAAGCCCTCGTGCGAGAACACCCCCTCCAGGCCGTGGAAGCTGAGCGGGTCGTCGTCGCCGTCCTCGCAGTACACGCGGAGCTCGGGGGACGCCTCGACCTGGGCCAGCAGCGCCTCGTAGCCCTTCTCCGGCTTCGCTTGTCGCAGCGCCCGCCAGGCCTCGAGTCCTCGTCGTCCCCGGGAGTGGTCCACGATGTCGCGGAGCGCCTCCGCCTCGTCCAGCGCCGCCTCCACCGCGTCGAGCTGGGCGGCCGTGGGCTGACCCATCACCTGCGCTTCCGCCCACTGGCTCAACGCGAGGGCGCGGGCCCGCTGGGCATCGCTCAAGGCACCGCCCGTGCGCGTCCCGCGCGTGAGCTCGAGGAGGCGGTCGCGGATGCCCCAGTGCTCCGCCTTCATCTCCCGCGACCACGTCGTGGGGTCGCTTCGTCGGTGGAGGTTGAGCACCCAGTTGAGCGAGTGCAACGCGCGCAAGTGCTCCGGGTGTACAGCCAACACCTGGCGCAGGAGCGCCGTGGCCTTCTCGAGGTCGGGGATGGACTGGTCGAGCAGCCGGTCCGCCTTCTTCATCCAGGCGGAGACCTCTGTCTCACTGGACTTCCGCGTGTCTTGGGTACGAGCCATGAGCGAGACACTCTGGCACCCGCCTCACGGCCCTTCACCGGAAAACTCCCTCGCCTGGGAGCGCTCGGGCACGGCAGCCAGGCCTTCCTGGACAGCTCCGTGAGGGCATGGCTGGCTGGCGCCATGCACCCGACCGAGAGCTTCTTGCAGGGGCTTCGTCTTCAGGGCTTCGCGCTCGCTCCCCAGGCCGCGTCCCCGACCCTGCTGGAGATATTGGAGCGGGCCTTCCCTCCCGCCATCGCCCCGGAGTCCACGCGTCGACGCGGAGGCCAGCGCAACGTGCTCGACGAGCCCGCGGGCGTCACCGCCGCCCGGGACACCGCCATCCGGGGACTCGCCCGCGCGGTGCTCGGGGAAGACTGCTTCGTCGCGAGGGCCCTGCTCTTCGACAAGACGCCCGACGCCAACTGGAAGGTGCGCTGGCACCAGGACCTCACCATCGCCGTGCGCGAACGGCACGAGGCTCCCGGATTCGGGCCCTGGACGCACAAGGAAGGTGTCACCCACGCGCTCGCGCCCACTCCCTTGCTCACTCGCATGCTGGCCCTGCGCATCCACCTCGACCCCTGCGGCGAGGAGAACGGCCCCGTGAAGGTCCTCCCTGGCACCCACCAGCAGGGGAAGCTCACGGAGGCCGACATCGCGGAGCACAAGTCGCGTGTCGGGGCCGTGGCGTGCCTCGCCTGTCGCGGCGACGTGCTCGCGTTCCACCCGTTGCTGCTGCATGCGTCCTCTCCCGCGACGAAGCCGGGGCATCGACGCGTCCTCCATCTGGAGTTCGCCGCCGAGGCACTCCCCGTCGGGCTCGAGTGGCGCTGGGAGGTCTGAACCGCCGGCAATGCCCCTTTGCGTCTTCGCTGGAATACGCGGCCCCCCCGTGTCGGCGCACGCCCGCCGCCGACGCGGCTGGAGCGCCAGGAAAGTGTCGACTCGCCGCAAGCGCAAGCGACCGAGGGCGGGGCTTTGCCCAGACGCGAGCCTTCCCCAGCTTGCCGCATGCCTGCCATTTCCGGTCTGGCACCGAGGCCACGGACAACCGCCGCGCCCCGAGTGAGCGAGGAACGCTGGCACGCCTCGCAGCGACAGGAGAAACCATGAAGCGACTCATTGGATGGGTGGCATTGTGCGTGGCATTGCTTGGCGCCACGCAGGGCCATGCGACACCCATCGAAACAGTGGAGACAGCCACTCCACAGCCGCTCGCGACGAGCTGGATTTATCGTGACGGCATGGTTGCACCCTGGGTGGACTACTCATGGACCACCCGGAACCTGAAGAACACGTCACCCGTGTCCGCGGGCCAGTATTCCCTCGCGGCGACGATGAAGGCCACCGAGGCGCTCTTCTTCTACACGCCCTTGATTGGCGCCAGCGCCGACGCGGCGTTGACGCTGCGCGTGCATGGCGGCACCTCGGGCACCAACTCCGTGGTGAAGGTCCTCGTCGTGGCGGACGGCGTCTGGAGCGCGGGCGTCGAGTTGGGGAGGTACTGCACCGGCGGCCGCATCCAGGCCAACCAGTGGGTGAGCTGCCGCGTCCCCATCGTCGACCTCGCCCCGGCGGGCTCGGCGCTGTCGGGCATCGCCTTGCAGGAGGGCCGCAGGGTCAACCTGCCCACGCTCTACTTCGACGAGCTGAGCGTCCAGGGAGCGACAGCGCCGCCCCCCGTCGTGGTGACGGTCAGCCCCACGTCCGTCTCCCTGCCGACGGGCGGCTCGAAGACTTTCACCGCCACGGTGAAGGGCAGCCCCGTGACGACCGTGGCCTGGTCCGTCCAGGAAGGCAGCGCCGGCGGCACCATCACCTCCGCGGGTGTCTACACGGCGCCGACCCGCGCGGGCACGTATCACGTCAAGGCGACCAGCACCTCGAACCCGACCTCGTCCGCGGTGGCCACCATCACCGTGGGCTCCCCCCAGCCAGGGAGGCTCTGGGTCTCCGGCTACTACACCGGCTGGAACTCCGACTTCTATCCTCCGGAGAAGGTGGACTTCAGCGCGATGACCCACATCATCGTCGGCCGTGTCACCCCCAACCGGGACGGCACCGTCAACACGCAGTTCGACAACTCGAACGGGCCGCAGATCGCGCGCACCCTCGCCCAGCGCGCGCACGCCGCGGGGCGCAAGGCCATCATCATGGTGGGCGGCTCCGGTGAGCACGACGGCTGGGTGGGCGCCGCGTCCAACGCGAACCGCGCCCGCTTCGTCCAGAACCTGATTCGAGCCATGGACACCTTCGGCTACGACGGCCTGGACATCGACTGGGAGCCCATCGAGTCCGTCGACAAGCCGTTCCTGCTGTCGCTGGTGAAGGAGCTGCGCGCGGCGCGGCCCGGCATGCTGCTCACCATCCCCATCGGCTGGGTGAACGCCAACTTCCCCGAGGACGCCGACCCGTGGTTCGCCAACCTGGTGCCGTACATGGACCAGATCAACGTCATGACGTACGAGATGACGGGCCCTTGGGACGGCTGGCAGTCCTGGTACTCCTCCGCGCTCCGGGGCGATTCGGGCAACCGCCCCTCCTCCGTCACCGCCAGCCTCAACGCGTGGGTCGCCGCGGGCCTGCCCAAGGCGAAGCTGGGCATGGGCATCCCGTTCTACGGCATGGCCTGGCGCCACATCACCGGCCCCTATCAGAACTACACGGACTGGTCCGACTACGTGGGCAGCGACAACGACTTCACCTATCAATACATCCAGGAGCTGTCGTCGCGCGGTGTCTATCATTGGGACGAGGCCGCGCAGTCCAGCTACATCACCTTCGCCACGCCCGTGGTGGATGGGACCGTGCGGTGGATCTCCTATGACTCGCCCCAGGCCATCGCCGCCAAGGGCGCCTTCGCGCGCAACAACGGCTACGGGGGCACCATCATCTGGACCATCAACCAGGGCTGTACCAACCCCGCGACGGGCGCGAACCCGCTGCTCGACGCGGTGAAGAGCGCCTTCCAGCCGTAGCCCCCCGGGCGGCGGCGGGACGCTCTCCACCGAGCGTCCCGCGCACGCGTCCGGAGAAGCCTGCGGGCCTCCCCCCCGGGTTCGCGTCAACCGCGCTGCGCGTAGTACTCGACGATGAACGGCTCGTTCACGTCGACCGGAATCTCCTCGCGCTCCGGCAGGCGCACGTACTTCATGCCCTCGCCGTCCCCGAGCAGTTGGAGGTACGGCGGGACCAGGCGGCCCTTCATGCGCTCGAAGGACTCGCGGACGATGGTGAGCTTCAGGTGCGCGGGACGGAAGCGGACCTCGCTGCCCGGGCGGACGCGGAAGCTGGGGATGTCCGTGGCGGCGCCGTCCACCTGCAGGTAGCCGTGGCGCACGAACTGCCGCGCCTGGCGGATGCTGGTGGCCAGGCCCGCGCGCAGCACCAGCGCGTCCAGCCGGCTCTCCAGCAACTGCAACAGCACCGTGCCCGTGTTGCCCGGCGAGCGCCGCGCCTCCTGGAACGCGCGGCGGCACTGCTTCTCCAGGAGCCCGTAGTACAGCTTCAGCTTCTGCTTCTCCCGCAGCCGCCGGGCGAAGTCGCTGTTGCCCATCCGGGCGGTCGCCCCGTGCTGCCCCGGGGGATACGGCCTCCTCAGCACCGGATCCTTGTCCGGGTCCTTCCCGCTGATTCGCGACAGCGGAATGCCCAGCCGCCGGCACATCCGACCCCTCGGTCCCAGTTCTCGCGCCACGTCCCGTTCCTCCGTCCTACTCGATGAATCGAGCAAAGATGATTTTGATAATCACTATCAATTTCAATAGCGGAAAACGCGGCGCGGATCAAGCCCCCCGAGCGGGGAGGCGACACCGGCGGTGAGGCGCCTGGAGGGCGGGGCCGGTGTCGGGAGGGGGCTGGCTCAGACGAGGCGGTGGCCTCCGTCGACGTGGAGGACCTCGCCGGTGGTGAAGCCGTTCTCCATGAGGAAGCGCGCGGCCCGGGCCACCTCCTCGGGGCGGCCCACGCGGCCCACGGGGAGGCGGCGCGCGTGGGTGTCGAAGGCGCGGGACTTGTCGAGCCCGGGCGTGGCGTCCCACAGGGGGGTGTCGACCCAGCCGGGGGACAGGGCGTTGACGCGCAACGGGGCAAGCTCCAGCGCGAGCGCGCGGGCGAGCGCGTTGACGGCGCCATTCACCGCGGCGATGGCCGCGCCGCCCGGCGAGGGCCGCTCGGAGGCGACGCCGGTGACGAAGGTCAGCGAGCCGGCCGGCTCGAACCGCGCGTAGCGGGCGAGGTGGAGCGCGGCCAGCAGCTTGGAGTCGAGCGTGCGCCGGGCGCGGGCGAGGTCGAACTGGCGGATGGGCTGGTAGTAGGGGTCCACCGCGGTGAGGACGATGTGATGCTGGGGGACGAGGCGCTCGAGCGCCTCGCGCGTCCGGGCCTCGTCGGTGATGTCCAGCGCGAGGGTGCGCACGCGGTCGGGGGTCGCCAAGCCCGCCGCCGCCCGCGCGAGCTTCTCCTCCGAGCGGCTCGCCAGCGTCACGTGCGCCCCTGCCTCCAGGCTGGCGCGCGCCACCGCCAGCCCGATGCCCGAGGAGCCACCCACGACCAGGACCTGCTGTTTGTCGAGTGTTATGCCCCAGGAGTAGTGCGGTGGCCCGCGGGGAGCCATGGGACGGTGTGGCATGCTCCATCCCATGAGCGGGATGATTTCGACGGAGGACGTGCGCCTGTTCCTGGCCGTCGCCAGCCACCTGAGCTTCGTGGAGGCGGCGCGGCGCACGGGCATCCCCACCAGCACGGTGAGCCGGCGGGTGGCGAAGCTGGAGGAGGCGCTGGGCACGCGGCTCCTGCAGCGCACGTCGCGGCAGGTGGGGCTGACGCAGGAGGGCGCGCGGCTGGTGGAGCGGGCGGGGCCGCTGGTGGAGGAGTTGGAAGGAGTGCTCCAGCGCTCCGCGGAGCGCGACGACGAGCCGACGGGGCGGCTGCGCGTCACGGCCCCGCTGATGACGGGGGCCCAGCGCATCGCGCCGGCGCTGTTCTCCTTCGCGGCGCGCCACCGCGGGGTCCAGGTGGAGCTGCACCTGACCAACTCGCTGGTGCCGCTGGTGGACGAGGGCTTCGACCTGGCGTTCCGCACGGGCCCCGTGCGCGACGCGGAGCTGGTGGCCCGGCGCGTGGGGAGCGTGCCGTTCTCGCTCGCCGCCTCACCGGGGTTCGTGAGGCAGGCGCTGAAGCAGCGCCCCCGGCTCTCGCGGGAGCGGCTCGGCGAGGTGCCGGCCATCCTCCCCCGCCCCGGCGCCGTGTGGCGGCTGCGGCGCAAGGACGGCTCCGCGGACGAGGTGCGCCCCCTGGAGCGGTTCTGCGCGGATGACCCGCGGGTGATGATCTCCGCCGCGGTGGCCGGGCTGGGCGTGGTCTGCGCGCCCACGGAGGTCATCGCCCAGCAGGGCTCCCAGCTCGTCCCCGTGACGGTGGCCTCGCGCACGGTGGAGGCGCGGGAGCTGTTCGCGGTGTACCCCTCGCGCCGCCAGCTCCCCGCCCGCGTGAGGCTCGCGCTCGACTGGATTCTCGCGCGGGACGGGTGAGCGGCGGCTACTTCCAGCCGCGGCCACCCCGGCCCGCGTCGCGCTTCACCAGCTCCACCTTCATGCCCAACAGCTCGCGGCTCTCGCCCTTGGAGCCGCACGGCGCGCCATTCGTGTACGGGCCGATGGGCGCCTTGTCCCCCGCCACGAGGCACCAGTAGCGGACGGTGTAGTCCTTCGCCGCGCGGCCCGTGAGGCGGAAGGCGAAGGCCTCCAGCCGGCGCGACTCGCCCGTCGTCCCGCAGCGCGCGCCCGCCTTCAACCAGGGCGAGTCGCCCACGTCCTGGAGGTGGCACATGTACTCGAGCCCCGCCTCCCGTGCCGAGTGGGGCACGTCGAACACGAACTGCTCGATGCGGCGCGGCGCGTCGGGCAGCCAGGCGCCCGCGACGTAGGGCTGGTCCCCCACGTCCGCGCTGTGGACCACGCCCACCAACCGCACGGCGTCCGCAGACCGGACGGGGTCCGCCAGCGCGGAAGTCGGGACGACGGCGAGCAGCGTCAGCGAGGCGAGCAGGGTCTTCATCGCGGGAATCCTCATCTCTGCGGGATGCCCGTTCCGACCGACCCTGCGCGGGAGATATTCACCCGCGGCGTGTCACTTGTCCTTGGACAGGATGACGACGCTGTAGGGCCCCAGGTTGTTGAGGGCGCCGCTGGCGGGCAGGCCGTCCTTGCCGCCCCAGTGGCCGCCCACGTCGAAGCTCTGGGCGTTGCCGAAGTCCCCGGAGTAGCCCTGCCAGTCGCTGTTGAAGCGCACCTTCCACGTGCCGTCGGAGGGCAGGCCCAGCTCGTAGTTGGAGAGCTGCTTGCCGCCGAAGTTGACGACGACGATGGTGTCGTCGCCCGCGCCGCCCTTGTCCCAGCGGTGGAAGGCGATGACCTTGTCGTTGTTGTTCACGTGGTGGACGTTGACGTTCTCCCCACGCAGGCCGGCGGTGTCGTCGTTCCAGTTGCGGCGCAGCTTGATGAGGTCCGTGTAGGCCTGGTTGATGCCGCTAAAGGACTCCTTCTTCTTCCAGTCGAGCGGGTCGCCGTCCTGGAAGTGGCCGTCCTCGAGGAACTCCTGGCCCTGGAAGATCATCGGGATGCCGGGGCTGGTCATCGTGAGCGCGGCGCCGATGAGCGAGCGCTTCTTGGCGTGGTAGCCGCCCGCGTCCCAGCCGCCCACCTCGCTGGGCAGGCGCTGCTTGCCGTTGGCCACCTCGTCGTGGCTCTCCGTGTAGATGACGCGCTGGGTGGCGGAGCCGTTGTACTTGAAGGAGATGGCCCGGGCGACGGCGTCCATGTCCCGGTCGTTGTCGGAGAACGCGGTGAGCGCGGCGCGCACCGGGTGCACGAAGTTGGAGTCCCACTGGCTGTCGAAGCCCGCGCCCTGCGCGTGCGTGACGGCCGCCTCGTTGCCCAGGTCCTCCGCGATGATGATCTTCTGCGGGAACTCGCGGTTGACCGCCTCGTTGATCTCCTTGAGCAGCTGCCAGCCCTGCGGGTTGTCCGCGCCGCTGGCCTGGCGGATCTCCTTCGTCGCGTCCAGGCGCAGGCCATCCATGTGGTAGTCGCGCAGCCACATCATGGCGTTGTCGCGCAGGTAGTCACGCACCTCGTGGCGGCCGTAGTCCGGGCGCGTGTCGCCCCACGGCGTCTTGGCGCGCCAGTCCGTGTAGAAGTAGCTGCCGCCCTTGCCGTACGTCTCGCCGTCGAAGTCCCACTGCGGCAGGTCGCTGGGGCCCAGGTGGTTGTAGACGACGTCCATGACCACGCCGATGCCGCGCTTGTGCGCCTCGTCCACGAAGCGCTTGAGGTCGTCCGGCGTGCCGTACGCGCTCTCCGGCGCGTTGGGGTACGCCGGGTTGTAGCCCCAACTGAAGTCGGCCGCGAACTCCGCGGAGGGCATGACCTCGATGACGTTGATGCCCAGGTCCTTCAGGTGGTCCAGCTTGTCGATGGCGCTCTGCCAGTTGCCGGGGCCCCAGCCGGGCTCGTCGTTGAACGTGCCCACGTGCATCTCGTAGATGACCGCCTCGTTCCAGGGCGGCATCTTGAAGTCCCAGTCGTGCTCCCACTGATAGGTCTTGTGGTCGACGATGACGGAGTTGCCCGTGGAGTTCGTCACGTCGTTGGCGCGCGGGTCGCCCTTCCAGCGCCAGTCGCCGTACTTGCCCTGGACCACGTACTGGTACTGCTCCCCCGCCTTGGCGCCGGGGACGTCGAGCGAGAAGTTGCCGCTCGCCTCGCGCTGCAGCTCCACCGTCTGCCAGTTGCTGAAGTCACCCGCCACCTGCACCCGCTGCGCGTTGGGCGCCCAGACGCGGAAGGTGGTGCCCCCGTCGTAGGGGATGGCGCCCATGCCCGGACGGCTGGAGGGCTGCGTGGGCATGGGGACGGCGCTCTTCGACGGCAGCTCCGCGACGAGGGTGCCATCGCGCCGCGGCAGGTCGCGCGAATGGGGGCCGTGCGTCTGCGGGGCCTGGGGCGCGCGGAGCTGGACCTCGGCGCTCTTGCGCTGGCGGACGTCGTCGAAGAAGTCCTTGCCTCCCGCGCCGCGCGCCCCGCCGGACGTGTTCGCGCCGGAGGACTGCGACGACTTCGCGCCCGCCTCGTTCGAGGCGCGCGACGTGGAGGACGAGGAAGCGGGACGGCTCGGTGGGGGAATCCGGGTGGGCATGTCTCGGCCGTTGTCTGGGGAAGTCCAGACTCAGTATCGGCCACGCGCGCCCAAGGTTGCGTCACGGATGAGACAGCGCTCGCACCAGCCCGTCCCGGACGGGGCCCACCCCTTCCTGAAACATGAAACACGCGACAAACGTGCCCCCGGTCCCCGGGGACCCGCCCACGAACACACTCCCAGGCTAGCGGGACCCGGACCAGGAGCGATGGCTCGGCGGAGCCGCGGAGCGGGTGACGAGGACCTCCCCCACTTCGTCCACGGGCGCGAGCGAGCCGCCGCCCCCCAGGCTCCGGGAGCTGCCGGGCACCGACCGGTGCGCCGCCCCGCGCGGGGACTCGGCCTCCGCGACGCGCTTGATGTCGGCCAGGCCCTGCTCGAAGTCGCGGCCCATGGACGCGTCCTGGTCCGCGAAGAAGGACAGCGCCTTGTCCACGAACGTGTTGCGGCCGCACATCACCCACGTCAGCAGGACGCCGCCCGGGGCCGGCTCCAGCCGGTACTCGGAGGTGTTGGTGGCGTGCATGGGGTCGGTGAAGTCCAGCCGGATGCGCACGTACTCGAGCGGCCGGCTCTCCACGATCTCCATCCGCCCCGAGCCCGTCCGCGTGCCGCGCCACTCGTAGGTCGCGCCCACACCCGAGGTCGTCTCGCCGAGCGTCACCAACTGCGAGGGCTCCACCTTCCACCACGGAGACCAGCGGTCCCAGTGGTGGAAATCGTTGACCAGCGTGAACACCACCTCGGGAGGCGCCGCGATGGACTCGCTGCGTTCGATGCGGAACGTATCGGGCCGCGTCCCGACGATGGCGACCAACCCGGCCATGACGGCGACGATGGAGACTCCCGCCAGCTTCTTCATGAATGGACCCCCGGGAACGGACGAATTTCTCCCCTTCCAAAAGCGGCGACGAACGAGCCCTCGTCGGATCGACACGCGGTACGCAAATTTTTCCGGACTTTCCAAGTCTGCAGAAGGATTGAGGGTGGCGATGGCGGCGGGAGGCCACTAGAAGCGGAGCGCCCCGCGACGTCGACCCGACAACATGAGAACCACGCATCGTCCGCTGACCACCCTGGCCCTGGCGCTGAGCCTCTTCATGGCCGCGCTGGAGGTCACCATCGTCTCCACGGCCATGCCCACGGTGGTGGGCGAGCTGGGAGGCATCCAGCGCTATGCGTGGGTGTTCACCGCGTACATGCTGTCTTCCACCATCACGGTTCCCATCTACGGGAAGCTGTCGGACCTCTACGGCCGCAAGCCCATCCTGATGTTCGGAATCGTCCTGTTCCTGGTGGGCTCCATCGCCAGCGGGCTGTCGCCGTCGATGGACATGCTCATCGCCTTCCGGACGTTGCAGGGGCTGGGCGCGGGGGCCATCCAGCCGGTGGCGCTCACCATCATCGGGGACATCTACACGCTGGAGCAGCGCGCGAAGGTGCAGGGCGCGTTCAGCGCGGTGTGGGGCGTGGCGGGGCTGGTGGGGCCGGTCACCGGCGGGCTCATCGTGAAGCACCTGAGCTGGCACTGGATCTTCTTCATCAACGTCCCCGTGGGCCTGCTGGCGCTGGCGCTCATCTCCGTCTTCTTCCACGAGCAGGTGCAGCGCCGGCAGCAGCAACTGGATTACGCGGGCGCGGCGCTGTTGAGCGTGGGCGTGGTGGCGCTGCTGTTCGGCGTGCAGGGCGTGGGGACGAACCTGTGGGGGCTGCCCATCGGGTTCGGCGTGCTGGCGCTCTTCGTCTGGGTGGAGCGCCGGGCGGCGGCCCCGGTCATCCCCATGACCATCTTCCGGCAGCCCGCCATCGCCATCTCCTCGGTGGCCGGGGCGCTGTTCTCCGCGGCGATGTTCGGGGCGACCACGTACGTGCCGCTCTACGTCCAGGCGGTGCTGGGCGCGTCCGCCACGACGGCGGGCGGGATGATCACCCCCATGATCGTCGGCTGGCCCCTGGCGGCGCTGTTCGCCGGGCGCCTGCTGCTGCGCACGGGCTTCCGGCCGCTCATCGTGGGCGGCCTGGGCCTGACGGTGGTGGGCACGGCGTTGATCGCCCTCCTGCTCAAGCCGGACGCGCCGCTGCTCGGCCTGCAGGTGGCGATGGCGCTCTTCGGCGTGGGCCTGGGCTTCTCCTCCACGGCGCTCATCATCGCGGTGCAGACCAGCGTGGGCTGGGAGCTGCGGGGCGTGGCCACCGCGAGCAACATGTTCTTCCGCACCATCGGCGGCGCGCTGGGCGTGGGGTTGATGGGCGGGGTCATGGTGTCCCGGCTGATGGAGGACCCGACCATCCCCCTGTCCGCCGCCAACGCCCTGCTCGGGCCCGAGCGCGGCCAGCACCTGCCGGAGCCCCTGCTCAGGACGCTGAGCGGCGCGCTCACCAACGGCCTCACCTTCAACTTCTGGCTCATCTGCGGCTTCACCGTCGCCGCGTTCGTCGCCGGACTGTTCTTCCCCCGCGTGTCGCGCGCGCCGGGAACGGCCGTCCCGAGCGAGCCCACCGCCGCGCCGCACTGAGGGGCCGCCCGGGAACCTCCCGCCTCCCCGAAACAGAAGTAACACGGTTTCGAATCCCAGGTGTTCTCCGGGAACCACGGTGGGCCGGGCCGTGGCTCTCCGGGAGACACCTCATGTCGAAGTCGTTCTTGGCCGTCCTCGCCGTCGCCGTCCTCGCCCTCACGGGCTGCTCGGAGGACCCCGAGCCCCCCGCGCCGCCGGTGGACCGGTGGTTCACCGCGAGCGACGGCGTCCGCCTCCACTACCTGGAGGTCGCGGGACGGGGGACGCCCATCATCCTCCTGCACGGCTTCATGGGCGGCGCGGAGCCCTCCTGGATTGCCCCCGGCATCGCCCAGGTGCTGGCGGAGGAGGGCTACCGGCTCGTCATCCTCGACCAGCGGGGCCATGGAGCGAGCGACAAGCCGCACTCGGCCGCGTCCTATGGCGAGCGCAACGTCACGGACGTCATCGAGCTGATGGACGCGCTGGGCCTCCACCGCGTCCACCTGGTGGGCTATTCCATGGGCGCGTCCATGACGCGGGTGCTGATGGCGCGCATCCCCGAGCGCATCATCAGCGCCAGCCTGGGTGGCGCGGGCGTGGAGGAGCTGGACGACGCCATCCGCGCGGAGGCCGAGTCACGCGACCCTCGGGGCACCGACCCGGACGAGGAGCGCATCCTCGAGGCCGCCGCCGACGGCCCGCCGCCCGACATGGAGGCCATGCTGGCGCTCACCCAGGCGTGGGGGGCGTGGTGGCCGCAGGCCATCGACCTGGACTCCATCGACTTCCCGGTGCAGGCGGTGAACGGGGAGTTCGACGCGCCCCACTCCAAGACGGTGAGGCCGGAGCGGGAGCTGGCGCGCTTCGAGAACGTCATCGTCCCGGGTCGCACGCACCTGACGACCCTCATCGACCCGCTGTACCACTCCCGCCTGCGGGACTTCCTCGCGGCGCACGACACGCCTTGAGGCCCCCGCGCCGGCGCGCGTCCCACGTCACGCCGGCGCGGCCGTGGCAACGGCTCAGTGGTGGTAGCCGGACGCCTCTTCACGCGTCATCGGCTTGCTCACCGGGTGCCGCTTGAAGTGCTCGATGGCGCCGAGGATGTCCGTCACCAGCAGCGTCGCCAGGTCCCGGCTGACGCCGTGGCGCACGAGCACGCGCTGCACCACCATGTCCTGGAGGTTGGCCGGCATGGGGTAGGCGGGCACCAGCCAGCCGCGCTCCCGCAGCCGGTCCGCCAGGTCGTAGAGCGTGAAGCCGGGCTTGAGGCCGTCCTTCATCTTCCAGCACACGCCGGGCACCCCGCCGCGCCCGTCGTACACGATGTCGAAGAGGCCGATCTGCTCGATGGCCTTCGCCATGAAGTTCGCGGTGTCGCTGCACGCCTGCTGGAGCCGGCGGTAGCCTTCCTTCCCGAGCCGCAGGAAGTTGTAGTACTGGATGACGACCTGCCCGCCCGGCCGCGAGAAGTTGAGCGCGAACGTCGGCATGTTCCCGCCCAGGTAGTCCACGCGGAAGATGAGCTCCTCCGGCAGGTCCGCGGCGTCGCGCCACACCACCCAGCCGCACCCCAGCGGCGTGAGGCCGAACTTGTGGCCGGAGGCGTTGATGGACTTCACGCGGGGGAGCTTGAAGTCCCAGACGACCTTCGGGTGGATGAACGGCGCGAGGAAGCCACCGCTGGCCGCGTCCACGTGGAGGGGGATGTCCAGGCCGGTGCGCTTCTGGAGGTCGTCCAGCGCGGCGGAGATCTCCTGCACCGGCTCGTAGATGAGGCTGTAGGTGATGCCGAGGGTGGGCACCACGCCGATGGTGTTCTCGTCGCAGTGCTTGAGCACCTCGGCCCCGGTCATCGTCATGCGGCCGGGCGCCAGCGGCACCTGCCGCAGCTCCACGTCGAAGTAGCGCGCGAACTTGTGCCAGCAGATCTGCACCGGACCGCAGACGAGGTTGGGCTTGTCCGTGGGCTTGCCCGCCTTCTGCCGCGCGAGCCTCCAGCGCCACTTGAGGGCGAGCCCCCCCAGCATGGCCGCCTCGCTGGAGCCGGTGGTGGAGCAGCCCATGGTGTTCGCCGCGTTGGGGGCGTGCCACAGGTCGGCGAGCATGTTCACGCAGCGGGTCTCGATTTCGGCCGTCTGCGGATACTCGTCCTTGTCGATCATGTTCTTGTCGAGGCACTCGTCCATGAGCTTGTGCACCTGCGGCTCGGACCAGGTCTGACAGAAGGTGGCGAGGTTCTGCCGGGAGTTGCCGTCGAGCAGCAGCTCGTCGTGGATCACCGCGTAGGCGTGCTCCGGGCTGTGCTCGTCATCCGGGATGCGGAACTTGGGCATGGGGACGGACAGGTCCGGCGACGCGTAGACGTCGTCGTTGATGCGGTCCCGGATTTCGTCTCGGCCGTGCAGGGGCATGGGCCCTCCTCGTGGTGAGCTGGGAAGTCATCTCTCCCGACGAGAAATGACGCCGACCGGAGGATGGGGCCTCGTTCCCGGGACCGGGGCAGGCAGGGGGGCATCCGCCCGGTCCACCTGGAGGAAGGGACTTGCCGGCCTGGAGCCGGACCCGCGACACGGGACCTCGGCTCCAGGCGCCACGCGCGGGGACTACTTCACGCCCACCGCCGCCCAGCTCTCCAGCACCGTCTTGGCCTCCGCGGAGTCCTTGCCGTAGAGGTCCTGCGCGGCCTTGTACGTGGCCTCCTTCGCCTGGGCGAAGTTGGTGGTCGGCGTCATGTAGAAGTTGAGGGCGCGCGAGTAGATCTTCAGGCCCTTCTCGATGCCGATGCCCTCCGTCACCCCTTCACCGGACGTCTTGTTCTTGCCGCCCTCGGACAGCAGGTAGAAGGCGTTGTTGGCGATGCCGGAGTTGATGTGGACGCCGCCGTTGTCCTGCGGGCCGCGGTAGCGCTTGGAGTAGTGGTCCGGCGACATGCCGTCGCTCGACGGGTCGCTCAGGTCGCGCAGGCCGTCCGTGGGGTCGCCGTTGTTCGGCGTGTACGTGTCCTCGCCCACGGTCCAGTCGAACTTCACCGCGCTGTTCTTCTGGCTGGCGTACCACTCCACGCCCACGCCCATGATGTCGCTCATCGCCTCGTTGAGGGCGCCGGACTCGTTGCGGTACTGGAGGCCCGCGGTGCGCTCGGTGAGGCCGTGGGTGATTTCGTGGCCGGCGATGTCCAGCGTGGTGAGCGAGCCGAACGTCTCGCCGTCACCGTCGCCGTAGTTCATCTTCTCGCCGTCCCAGAAGGCATTGGCGAAGTCCTCGCCCACGTGCACGTCGGAGATGAGCTTCTCGCCCTTGCCGTCGATGGAGTCGCGGCCGAGCACGTCCTTGTAGAAGTCGTAGGTCGTCTGGGCGCCGTACTGCGCGTCCACCGCGTCCTTGTTGCGCGCGGAGTCGGTCGCCTCGCCCCAGACGTCGTTGTCGTCGGTGATGGGGGCGTTGGTCTCCCAGTCCGTGTCCGGGTTGCGGTTGAGCGCGTCGCGCGTCACCACGCCACCGCCGCGCGAGGTGTCCTCGAGCGAGTAGGTGCCGTCCTCGTTCTTCGTGCTGCCGATCTCCACCTTGCCGCTGTACTGGGTGGTGTCGTCCGCCTTGCTCGTCGTCGGCTCGGTGGGCTCCGGGGTGGGCTCGGCGCCCTCGGCGGCCAGCGTGCGCTGGGTGGACGTGCCGTGCGCGTGGTCGCCCTTCGCGTGGTGCCCCACCCCGCCCATCTGGTTGTACTGCTCCAGCAGCTTGCCGGTGTTGGCGTCGACCAGGTAGTGCATGCGGCGCGGGTCCTTGCCCTGACCCACGTCCGTGGTGTTCGACAGCTCCACGTGGAAGGCGGCGCGGTACTGGCCGTCCGCGTCCTTGAAGATGACGCGCTCGGAGACGGGCGCGCGGTCCGTGGCGCCCCCGAACTCCTTCTTCGCGAGGTCCAGCGCGTCGTCCGCGGACAGCTTCGTGGGGTTCTTGCCCAGGCCGGCGGGGACGGTGGAGACCTCGCCGGTGATGCTGTCGATCTGCCCCTGGCGGTCGAGGTGGCCGACGACCTGCTCACCGAAGACGGGGACACCCTCGCTCTTGCGGTCCATGCGGACGTGGGTCATGCCCAGGTCGTCCTGCTCCACCGCGCGCGGCGCGAAGTCCGCGGCGTTGAGGCCCGACTTGCCCGCCAGCAACTGGGACACGGTGGGCGCGGCCTGCTTCTGGAGGAAGTTCACCGTCGCCTGGACCGCGGCCTTGCCCTCGGCGCTGTCGACGGGGACGGGACCGGACTTCACCGGCGGCGTCAGCGCGGCGGCGGTCGCCTTCACCTGCGCCGGGCGGACCTGCGCCTCGAACGAGGAGCCCTGGGAGAAGCCCACGGCCTTGTTCTTCACCTCGGAGGTCGCGGAGGAGCGCGCGTCGGAGGTGCGCGTGACGGGAAGCTTCGGGAGGTCGGCGCGAATCTTCATGGCGGGGGTCCGGGGGGAAGTAACGAGTCCGTTTCAATTCTCGGCTTCCGCGAGCCCGGGTTGTGTCCCCATGAGAGGAAAATGCACACACGCCCCGTGACGCCCGCCAACCCGCTGGAATCACAGGGTTGGTGAGCGGTGGGGCACGTGCTCGTCCAGGCTGGAGTCGTTGCAGAGGATGCAGCCGGTGGCGTGCAGGTAGACCTGATGCAGCTCGCAGCGCCCGTCCTCCGGGGGGCCGCAGGGCCAGCGGAAGTCGTCGCCCTCCGGGAGGGGGACGACCTCCCGGGGGAAGCGGGCCACCATGTCCCGGACCTGCCAGAGCAGCTCCGTGAGGCGCGGACTCCCCTGGCGCAGGGCGGGGGGCAGGTGCTCCCAGCCCTCCCGGTCCAGCGCCGCGTCGAGGAGCGCCACGAGGAAGCGCTGCTGGGCCTCGAAGTCGGGGGCCGTCCAGCCCAGCTCGGACACGTCGAAGCCCACCGTGCCCAGGCCGAGGAGGAGCTGGTCGCTCTCGACGATCCAGCGGGCCAACCGCAGCTCCCAGTCCGTGCGCGCGCGGGGCATCACCGCCACGGCCAGGACGTCGAAGAAGACGGACAGGGCCCCGTTGCCGAGGTGCAGCGACGGCGCCCCGGGGCCCAGCCTGCTGGAGATGGTGTCGCCCATGGGCGACGAGGCTACTCCGCCGTCAGGCGCGCTGGAGGGGCCAGGGCTGGGGACGCGAGCCGGCCTCCCAGTTGTCGTTGCGGCCATCCCAGTACTGGATGCTCAGCAGGGCCAGGTCCACGCCATCCAGGCAGCCCACGTTGATGGTGGCGAAGTCTCCCCCGAGCACCTCCACGTAGCCCCCGCCGAAGCACTGCACCCCGCAGCGCTGGCAGAACTTCCGGTAGTTCACGCTGGCGCCGACACGGTAGTCGCCCAGGTGCGCCTCACCGGAGATGACGCGCAGTGTCTTGGGCGGGACCTGGGTCGTGGTGCCGCCCATCTTCGTGCAGACGGTGCAGTTGCAGCGGTTGAGGGGCTGGGACAGGTCGACCTCACACTCGAACCGCACGGCGCCGCAGTGGCAACCGCCGACGTGCTTCTTCAGGTTCGGGGAGAACAGGGAGGAGGTCTCGCTCATGACAGGTGCTCCGGGGTGGGTGCGTCGTGTGAGGAGACTTATGGCCCCGGGCCGTGACAGGAGTATGTCAGGTTTCCTCCAGGCCTCCCGCGCGGCACTCGCGGAGCAGGGCCAGCAGCTCCTTCGTGGCCGCCGCGCGGAGGGCCTTGTCCTCGGGGTCCTGGCCCGCGTGCAGCACCCACGCGGTGACGAGGGCGTGACTGGCGGCGCGCGCGCGGGCCCAGGGGTCGGACTCGTCGTCCGCCGGCCCCTTCGTCGCTGCGGCCCACACCTCCGCCAGGTCACTGGCGCCATCCGCGAACGCGGCGGCGGCCGGCCGGCGCGCGAGGATGGACGCGTTGCGCAGGTCACCCAGTCGCCCCGCGACGACGTTCGCCTGGTGTGGCCCCTGGGAGGTGTCGGCTGCCTGGGCGAAGAGGTCGGCGGCGGGCTTCGCCTCCGGGATGCGCTCGGCGAGCCGGGCGAGCCAGTCCGCGCAGACGCGGAAGGCGCGCTCCTCCGGGAAGCGGGCCGCGACCCAGCCCACCAGGGGCGCGAGGAACGCGGAGCGCCGCCAGGCGTCCTCGACGGTGTCGTAGGGGAGGTCGGAGCGCTGGAAGAGCGCGAGCAGGGCGGCGTCGACGGAATCGGGCATCGTGGAGGCGTTATGCCCCAGGGCCACGCGTACCACTACGTGATGTTCGCCTCCGCGGACCTCAACGACGTCAACGGCTACTGCTTCGGAAAGAGCGCCACCGACGACACGCTGGTCGTCTGGTCCGTGGAGGACAGCCTGCCCACGCTCGAGCTGGAGCCCTTCGTCCCATGGCTCGCCAGGCAACTGGCGCCCCTGGTCAAGCAAGCCGCCACCGTGCGCAAGGTCCGCGCCGACGCGCTGGGGGATCCGCTCGCCCTGCTCCAGAACTCGCATGGCGAGGCGGCGACCCGGGCCCACGAGGAGAACGCGGCGGCCCTCGTCGCCTCCCACCCGCGGGCCCTGACGTTGTCCGCTCCTGGGAAGGCCATTCCCAGGAGCGGGCAGGAAGCCGCGCCCGGGAATGGACCGTTCCTTCTGCGGCCAGGGAGCACCTCTCGCTGGCTCGGCCCTTGCTCAAAGGAGGGCCTCGACCCCTGTCTTCCCCCGGAGCCACATGGCAGACGTCATCCAGGAGCTTCGCCACGCGCTGCGCATGCACGCCCGGCACCCCGGCTTCAGCCTCATCGCGGTGGCGATGCTGGCGCTGGGCATCGCCGCGAACACGGCCATCTTCAGCGTGGTGAACGCCGTCCTCCTGTCGCCCCTGCCCTTCCCCGCGCAGGACCGGCTGGTGCTGGCCTGGACGCGCCTGGCCGGCACGCCCCGCTGGACGGTGTCCCCGGCCAACTTCCTCGACTGGCGGCGGCAGAACGACGTCTTCGAGTCGATGGCCGCCTTCTCCCAGCTCTCCGTCAGCCTGACCGGCGACGGCACACCCGAGCGCCTGCGCGCCGCGAGCGTCTCCTCGAACTTCTTCCAGGTGCTGGGGGTCGCACCCGCGCTGGGCACCACGTTCCAGGCCACGGGCGAGGACACCGGTCCCCGACAGGTCGCGGTGCTCGGCCACGCGCTGTGGAAGAATCGCTTCGCGGCCGACGCCCACATCGTCGGAAGGCAGGTCCGGCTCGATGGCCGGAGCTACGAGGTGCTCGGGGTCATGCCGGAGCACTTCCAGCTCCCCGCGGTGGGCCCGACGCGGACCACCCCCACCGAGGCCCCGCAGCTCTGGATTCCCGCGCCCCTGCACGACATCCCACAGCTCGGTCCCGACCCGATGGTGGACCTGAGCCAGTCGCGCGACACGAGCTACCTGCGGGTGCTCGGGCGGCTGAAGCCGGGCGTCACGCTGGAGCGCGCCTCCGCCGCGATGGGCGTCGTCGCGGACGGGCTGAGCCTCCTGCATCCGCAGACCAACACGCGCTCCGGCATCGCCCTGGTGCCCTTGCGGGAGCAGCTCCTGGGCGACGTGCAGCCCGTGCTCTGGCTGCTGCTGGGCGCGGTGGGGCTCGTGCTGGCCATCGCCTGCGCGAACGTCGCCAACCTCTTCCTCGTGCGGGCGTCGGCGCGTCGTCCGGAGATGGCGGTCCGCGCCGCGCTGGGCGCCGCGCGCTGGAGGTTGGTGCGCCAGTTGCTCACGGAGAGCGTGCTCCTGTCGCTCGTCGCGGGCGCGCTCGGCTTGCTGCTCGCCACGTGGGGGATGGAAGGGCTGTTGAAGCTGATCCCTCCCGAGCTGCCTCGGCTGGAGGACGTCGGCGTGGACGGCCGCGTGCTGGCCTTCACCTTGTGCATGTCCCTGGGCACCGGGGTCCTGTTCGGACTGCTGCCCGCGCTCCAGGCCTCCACCCCCGACCTGAACGGCGTGCTGCGACAGACGGGAGGCGGCAAGCTGGCGGGCGGGTATCGCTCGCGCAACGCGCTGGTGGTGGGCGAGGTCGCCCTGGCGGTGGTGCTCCTCATCAGCGCCGGGCTGCTGGTGCGCAGCCTGTGGCGGCTCCAGGCGGTGGAGCCGGGCTTCCAGCAGGAGGGCGTGCTCACGTGGAGCCTGTCCCTGCCTCCGGAGCGCTATCCGGACGAGGCCCGGCAGTCCGCCTTCTTCCAGCAGGTGGTGGAGCGCGTCGCGCAAGTCCCCGGCGTCGAGGGCGCGGGGGCCATCTCCGACCTCCCGCTGGGAGGCGCCAACATCTGGCTGGAGCTGGAGGTCGAGGGGCGGCCCGTACCGCGAACCGAGCGACCCTCGGTGGGCTTCCAGTCCATCACGCCCGGGTACCTGGGCGCGCTGGGCATCCCCCTGCTGCGCGGGCGGGACGTGGCGACGACGGACACGTCGAAGTCGGAGCCGGTGGTGCTCCTGAACCAGGCCGCCGCGCGCCAGCACTTCCCGGGACAGGAGGCGGTGGGGCAACGCATCCGGCTGGGGGACGAGACGAGCCCCATGCTCACGGTGGTGGGCGTGGTGGGCGACGTGAAGTACGACGGCCCGGCGAAGGAGGCCCGGCCCGAGGCCTACGTCGCGGCGCTCCAGCGCACCCTCTTCTTCTCGTCGTTCGTGGTGCGCACGAGGGGCGAGCCGGCGACGCTGATTCCCGCCGTGCGCGCGGCGGTGGGTGAGCTGGACAAGGACCTCCCCCTGACGGACCCACGCACCATGGAGCAACGCGTGACGGAGGCCACGGCGCGCCCGCGCTTCATGTCCGTGCTCGTGGCGATGTTCGCGTGCATGTCCCTGCTGCTGGCCGGCGTGGGCCTGTCCGGGGTGATGGCCTACACGGTGCGCCAGCGCACGCGGGAGCTGGGCATCCGCATGGCGCTCGGCGCCAGCCCCGCGGACGTGCTGCGCATGGTGTTGGGCCACGGCCTGCGGCTGGCGCTGGTGGGCGTGGCCATGGGCATGGTGGGGGCCTTCGCGGTGACGCGCGTCATGTCCAGCCAGCTCTATGGCGTGAGCACCACGGACCCGCTCACCTTCGGCACGCTCGCCGCCGTGGTGATGGCCGTCGCGCTGGTGGCCACCTGGCTGCCGGCCTATCGCGCCACCCGCGTCGACCCCCAGGTCGCCCTGCGCGGCGAGTGAGCCAGGAGGCGTCCTCCTCGGACGCCCCCCGTCCCCCAGTCACGGCGCGTCCGCGAGCGTGTACTCGAAGTCGTAGGAGTGGTTCCCCTTGTCGTCGATGATGATCTTCATCGACCCGGCGAGGCCCGTCAGCGCGCCCGCGCCCGAGTCCGGCACCACCGTCACCGACAGCGAGTACGCGCCCCGGTCCATCGTCCCCGAGTGCTGGAGGATGAAGCTCCCCTGGCGCCCATCCAGGGTGCCCGTCACGTGCTCCAGCGCGACATAACCGCCCGAGCCCTTGTCGGGGGAGCGCGTGGCCAGCATCTGGCCCTCGCTGGTGGCCTCCAGCGCGCCGTGGAACCGCTTGTCGATTCGCATGCGCCCGAGCACGGACCGGGCCGCCTCCGCGTCCGGAGCCATGGGGAGGAGCTTCACGTCAAAGGGGCCACTCACTCGCTTCGTCATCCGCGCCTCACTCCTGGTTTCTCCACGGGACTTCGCCGCGCGGGTCTCCGCGCAGCCCTGCACGAGTGCCACGCCGGCGACCCATGCCAGCACCTTCATCCGCGTCATCGCCATCCGCCCGCTCCTTGGCAAGTGGGCGAGGGATACGCCCGCGTGAGCGCGCTCGGATTGCAAAAACGCGACACCCGGACAGAATCCGTCCCGGTGAGCCGTCCTCGCATCGACGCGCCTCGGGGCGTCCTCCAGCGGTCCGCCCCCCCGGGCCGCATCCACCACGAGCGCTTCGCGCCGTCGCCCGCGCTGGAGGCGTTCATCCAACACTTCTGGACGGTGCGCTGGGACCTGCGCGGGGAGGCCCCCGTCGTGGCTCGCACGCTGCCGCATCCGTGCGTCCACCTCCTCTTCGAGCGAGGTCGCGCGCGCGTCGCGGGCGTGCACGAGCGCAGGTTCCAACGCCGGCTCCAGGGCGTGGACCGCGTCTTCGGCGTCAAGTTCCGCCCCGCGGCCTTCCAGCCGCTGCTGCGCGCGCCCGTGTCCAGCCTCACCGGTCGCACCGTGGGGCTGCGCGCCGTCTTCGGCCGGGAGAGCGACGCGCTGCGAGACGCCATCCTCGAGGAGCCGGACGCGCGCCGATGCATGCGGCTGGCGGAGGCGTTCTTCCAGGCGCGACTGCCGCCCATGCCCACCCCCATCGCGCGGTTGAGGGACCTGGTGGAGCGCCTCGCCTCGGACCCGGACATCACCCGCATGGAGCAGGTGGCCGCGCTCGCCGGGCTCGACCCGCGCACCCTCCAGCGGCGCTTCCGGGCCGCCGTGGGTGTCAGCCCCAAGTGGGTGGTGCAGCGGTACCGACTGCACGAGGCCGCCGAGCTGCTCGCGCGCCCGGACGCGCAGGACATGGCCGCGCTCGCGCTGAGCCTGGGGTACTTCGACCAATCCCACTTCATCCGCGACTTCAAGGCCGTCGTGGGCCAATCCCCGGGACGGTACATCGCCGAGGCAGCCGCCCGGGAACCGCGTCGATGAATTCCATTCAAATCTCGTTTTGCAGCTCCCGCTTAGGATTTGCTTAAGGTCCTCGCCCTACCCTCCTGGGGCAGTCATTGGAGGGAGTGCACATGCACGACGACGAGCGGAGCCATCACCAGGGGCTCCAGCAGGACCTGCGGGTCCTGCGGACGATGGCGGACCGGCGGCAGTTGTTGCGCTGGATGGCGGGCGCCAGCCTCATCCCGTTGATCGGATGCGGCGGAGAGGAAGGCGACCAGACGCTCCCTCCGGGAGAGTCGACCAGCGATGCGACGGCCTGCACGCGCATCCCCGAGGAGACGGCGGGCCCCTATCCGGGGGACGGCTCCAACGGCGCGAACGCGCTGGTGCTGTCGGGCATCGTCCGGAGCGACATCCGCGCGAGCCTCGCGGGGGCGACGGGCGTGGCGCAGGGTGTGCCGCTCACCATCAACCTCACGCTGGTGAACAGCTCGAACGGGTGCGCGCCGCTGGAGGGGTACGCCATCTACCTGTGGCACTGCGACCGGGCGGGGCTCTATTCGATGTACTCGGCGGGCGTCACCAACGAGAACTACCTGCGCGGCGTGCAGGTGACGGACAGCGCGGGCAAGGTGTCCTTCACCTCCATCTTCCCGGGGTGCTACGCGGGGCGCTGGCCGCACATCCACTTCGAGATGTATCCCTCGGTCTCGGCGGCGACGAACTCCCGCAACAAGGTGGCCACCTCGCAGCTCGCGCTGCCGAAGGCGACCTGTGACGAGGCCTACACCGCCACGGGCTATTCGCAGAGCGTCACCAACCTGCGCAACATCAGCCTCGCCACGGACAACGTGTTCCGCGACGGCTACGCGAGCCAGCTCGCGACGGTGACGGGCAGCGTCGGCGCGGGCTACGTCTCCGAGCTCGTCGTCGGCATCGCCCGCTGACGACGAAGACCGGGCGGGAGATGGCCCATTCCACCTCCCACCCGGCCCCGGCCCGACCACCACACACAGCGAGGGGCGCACCGGCCCGCGCCCCTCAGGCCCTCACAGCCCGAGCAGGCAGAGCGTGTCGAGCTGGTAGAAGTCCGACGGGACGAACGGGTTCCACGTCTGCCGCACGAAGTAGAGGCGGCGGCCGTCGACGCTGAGCGACGGGTGGAACTCGTCCTTCTCCGTGTTCACCGACGGCCCCAGGTTGACGGCCTTCAGCCACCGGCCGCCCACGTTGACGCTGGCGTAGAGGTCTCCCAGGCCGTACCCCTCCGGCCGGTTGAGCGACGCGAAGATGAGCACGTGGCCGTCCCAGGAGATGTGCGAGTTGTATTCCCAGTAGTCGTCGCTGTTCACGCCCGTGCCCAGCTTCTCCCGGGGGGCGTAGCCGGGGCCGCGGCGCTCCGCCTTGTAGATGTTGAAGTCCGAGTCGAACGTGCCGCTGGCGAAGTACAGCGTGCCGTCCTTCGTCGCGCTGACGTACAGCTCCTGCTGGTCGGAGTTGATGTTCGGCCCCAGGTGCTCGGGCGTGCCCCACTGGCCCCCCGCGCCACGTCGCACCACCCACAGGTCCGTGTCCGAGCGCTGCGGGCCCTGCCCCCCCACCGGGCGCGCCGAGGAGAAGTACACCGTGCTCCCGTCCGGCGTGACGAACGGGTCGGAGTCCTGGAAGGTGCCGGAGAAGGGGACGATCTCCCCCGGGGTGAAGTGGCCGTTCACCTTGTGGGTCACGAAGATGGCCTGGTAGGGCTCCTCGTCCAGGTCCACGTGGTAGTACGCGGTGTTGCCGTCGCGGGTGAAGGACAGGCGGTACTCGGAGCGCTCGGGCAGCGACACCTCGCCGGGCGCGAACATGCTGCCGCCCACGGGGCAGCTCAGCGAGCGCAGGGACGCCTCGGACACGGCCTCCGTGCCCACGAGCGCCTCCGCCACCTGCGTCGACTCCGGCTCACCCGCCGCGCACGCCAGCGACGCCGACGACAGCGCGACCGCCAGCCCCAGGGACCACGACCTCTTGGAAATGAAGCGATGCATGTGACCTCCCCTTTGATGGAGCCAAGGTCGCTCGGCATCGCGAGGGAGGCGACGGGGATGTGACGAACGGTGGAGGTCCCGGGGCGAACCGTGGACGCCGGGGACGGCGCCCTCAGGACGGCAGGTCCAGGGCCCGCTGGAGCCGGGCGCGGTAGCTGCGTCCGGAGGTGAGCTTCGTGCCGTCTCGCAGGGTGAGGACGTACTCGCCGGGAGGCAGCGGCTCCACCTCCTCGATGCGGTCCACCCGGACGATGAGCGAGCGGTGCGCGCGCACGAAGTCCTTCGGGTCCAGCTTCGCCTCCAGCGCGTTCATCGTCTCACGCGTCAGGTAGGACTGCTTGCCCAGGTGGACACAGGCGTAGTTGCCCTCCGCCTCCAGGTAGTCGATGTCCTCCACGCGCAGGAAGCGCATGCGCCAGCCCACCTTGGCCACCAGCTTCGTCGCGTAGCGTTCGGCCGAGGACGGCAGGCGGTGCGACAGCGACTCCAGCCGCTCGATGAGCTCCGCGTCCAGCTCCGTCGCGCCGGTGCGCCGACGCTCGCGCACCCGGGTGAGGCTCTGCTGGAAGCGCTCCCGGTCGAAGGGCTTGAGCAGGTAGTCGAGCGCGTTGGCCTCGAAGGCCTGCACCGCGAAGTCCCGGTGCGCCGTCACGAAGATGACGGCGGGCTGGTGGTCGGCGGCGGTGGCCCGCAGGACGCCGAAGCCATCCGGCTCCGGCATCTGCACGTCGAGCAGGACGAGGTCCGGCCGCTCCCGGCCGATGGCGGCGACCGCCTCCGTCCCGTCCCGACACTCTCCGATGACGGCCATGTCCGACTCGTCGGCCAGGAGCTCCTTCAGGCGCTCCCGGGCGAGCGGCTCGTCATCGACGATGAGCACGCGGATGGGCGTCGTCACGCCACGGGCCCCGTCCGGTAGGGGATGCAGAGCGTGACCGAGGCGCCGCCCCCCGTCGCGCCCCGCAGCTCCATGCGGTGGTCCATGCCGTAGAGCTGCACCAGCCGCTCGCGGGTGAGCCACAGGCCCTTGCCGCTGCCCGGGCCCGTCCTCGGGGCGCCGTCGCGCAGGCCCACGCCGTCGTCGCGGACCTCCAGCAGCAGCTCGGCGCCCTCCCGTCGAGCGGCCACCGTCACGGTCCCCGGCGCGGAGCGGGGCGCGATGCCGTGCTGGATGGCGTTCTCCACCAGGGGCTGGAGCAGCAGGTGCGGCACGTGCGCGCCGAGGGCGTCCGGCGCAATCTCCTGTCGCACCTGGAGCCGGTCCGTGAAGCGCACGCCCTGGATGTCCAGGTAGAGCTGGAGCGTGCGCAGCTCCTCGCGCAGGGGGACCTCCTCGTGGGCCGCGTCCAGCGTGCCCCGCAGCAGGTCGCTCAGCCGGGCGATCATCCGCTCACTGCCCCGGGGGTCGCGGTGCACGAGGGCGGAGATGGAGTTCAGCGTGTTGAAGAGGAAGTGCGGGTGCAGTTGCGCCTTGAGCACGTGGAGCTGCGCGCGGGCCAGTTGCGTGTCCTTCAGCCGCACCTGCTCGGCGAGGTACACCGCGTGCGCGACGCCCAGGAGGATGAGGTAGATGAACGGGTTGTAGAGCAACGCGTGCTGGAGCACCTCCCCATAGGCCGGCGGCACCTCGTACCAGTGGACCCACGGGTCCAGCGCGTAGATGACGGTGGCCCGGCTGAACGAGACGGCGAGCGCCCCACCCGCGTGCAGCAACGCGTGCGCGCGCCAGTGGCGCCGCTCCAGGGGGAAGCGCAGCCCCATCCAGAGGATGGCGATGGCGATGGGCGCCCAGAGGACGTTGGCGAAGCCCTCCGTCACCAGCGCGTGGCCCCACGTCACCCCTCGGACGGAGTGCGCCTCGCTCGCCGCGGCCACGCCCTGCAGCGTCCAATAGGCGAACGAGAGGAGCCACCATCTCCAGGAAGGGCCGCGTGTCATGGGCGGGCAGCGTACACGGCGTCACCCTGCTTTCGACAACCCCGCCCCTCCGCCCCTCTGTCGAAGCGCCGTCCAGGACGTCCGCGTCATCGCCCCAGGCGCGTCTCTTCCGCCCGCCCCCTCATCGTCCGGGCCGGCCTTTCCTTTCTTCCGGCAACCAAGTGACAATAGACACATGTCACTGCTCCGCCCGCTCCTCGTGTGTCTGGCCGTGGTCCTCACCGCCTGTGGCGCCTCCGATGCCGGAGAGAAGGAGACGGGGCCCGACCCGACCGGGCCCGGGTTGGTCGGAGACAGCGGGACGACGGACTCCGGCGCGGCGGACGCCGGGGCCGCGGATGCGGGGACCTCGGACGCCGGGGCCGCGGACCCGCTGGCGGGGCTGACACGCATCGCGACGGCGGAGTACCAGCTCTTCTACCTGGTGAATGGCCGGGTGCTGGGCATCGGCTCCAACCGCGCCGGGCAGCTCGGCATGGGGCACGCCAATCCGTACAACCAGGTGCCACCCAAGGACATCGCGTTGCCCGCGGACCTGCGCTTCAAGGACGTGGCGGGCGGCGGCTTCCAGAGCCTCGCGTTGGATACGACGGGGCGCGTGTGGACCTTCGGGCAGAACCTGTACGGCCAGAAGGGCGACGGCACGACGGTGGACCGCCCCAACACGAGCGCGCCGGGCAACAACGGCGTCCCCTACCTCGTCCCCCAGGACTCCACGGGCGCGGTGTTCGACGGCGTCGTCGCGGTGCGCAGCGCGCTCGTGTTCAACATGGCGCTGAAGACGGACGGCTCCGTGTGGGTCTGGGGCATGAGCGGGACGGCCATCGGCAACACGCTGGGCATCGCGGGCGACGGCGACACGACGGCGCGCAACCTCACCCGTCCCACGCGTGTCCCGCTCCCGGCGGGCACCCGCATCACGACGTTCACCACCAACGACAGCGCCATCTTCGCGCTCGATGACACGGGCAAGCTGTGGGCCTGGGGCGGCGCCGGCTCCGCGGAGACGCTGGGCACCGGCAAGTTCACGGAGTACGCGAGGCCCAACCCGCTCACCATTCCCGCGCGCGTGAAGGAGGTCGCCGCCGGTGGCAGCCGCTGGGCCGTGGCGCTGGACGAGACGGGCACGCTGTGGGGCTGGGGCATGCAGGGCACCTTCCTGGGCCTGGGCAAGCCGGAGGGTGAGTGGTTCCCGGTGTCCACGCCGCGCAAGCTGTCCTTCCCGGAGTTCGGCACGCGCAAGATCGTCCACGTGTCGGCCAACGGCCACGCCACGCACGTCATCCTGGATGACGGCACGCTGTGGGGCTGGGGCGACAGCGCGATGGGCGAGGTGGGCAACGGGGTGATGCTGGACTTCGCCACCTACCACACGCCCTACCAGTGGGACTGGTCCAACTACCAGAAGATGGTCTTCCGTCCCGTGCAGATCGCCCCGGGTGTGACGTTCAAGGCGCTGCACGACACCGCGCAGTCCTTCTACGGCTACGCCACCGCGACGGATGGGACCCTCTACTCCTGGGGACGCAACAAGACGGGCGTGCTGGGCAACGGGGTGCTGCCCACCGGCGACGTGGCGAACCGGCCGGACAGTTGGAACGTGGCCACCGCGACGCCCGTGCCCGGGCACGAGCTGACCTTCGGCACGCCCACGCCGTCGAAGTAGGTCCGCGCTCAATCCGGGAGCAGCACGACGGCCCGCCCGTGGGAGAAGGGCTGGGCCGTGGCGAAGCGGGGCGTCAGCGCCCAGCTCCCGTCCGGGCGGATGTAGCCGAACAGGCCGCCCTCCTTCACGGCGGCCAGCCCCTCGGAGAACCCGCCGTTCACCGCCTCGAAGCGAGGCTCGATGACCCGCGCGCCCGTCTTGTCGATGAAGCCATGGCGACCCTGCTCGTTCACCTGCGCGAGCCCCTCGTGGAAACAGCACTCCGACAGCCCGCGGTCCCACTGCGGGAGGGTGGGCTCCAACACCCACGCACCGGATTCGTCCACGAAGCCGAACTTCCCGTCGCGCGCGACGAGCGCCAGGCCCTCCGAGAACGGCCGCATCGTCTCGAAGGGATAGGTGGCGAGGCAGGCCCCTGTCGGGTCGATGAGACGCCAGTGCTCGCCCTTCGGCCGCTTCTTGATGGCGACCAGCGCCTTGCCGTCCTTGAAGACACGCGCCAGACCTCCGCCGAAGCCCTCCAGCACCACCTCGCCGTGAGGATTGATGTAGGCATCCGACCCGCGCGCCCCGAAGCGCATCACCGGCGCCAATCCGGAGCTGAACCGGCCCACGTTCGCGTAGGTCGCGCCCGCGATGACATACCGGGTGAAGTTCGCCTGGAACGTCACCTGCAACACGAGCACGCCCTGCGGGTCGATGAAGCCCTGGTCGGTCAACGCCAGCCCCCCGTTGAAGCCCGAGAAGGCGCGCCGCACCTTCAATTGTTGCGTCCCCTCCACGTCGATGAAGGCCCAGCCATCCCCCGTCGGCATCCGGGCCCGCCCCTCGTTGAAGGAGAAGGGCGTCCCGTGCGGACTGGGGATGACCAACGCGCCGGTCGTGTCGATGAAGCCGTATCGAGAAGCCATGGGGCACCGTAGCCACCCCGCCCCCTCCGGTCCATGACCAACGAGCCTCCAGCGGTCAGCGCAACAGGTCCTCGCCTCGCGTCGCTCACGAGTTCCGGTTCACTCAGCGCAGTCGCCGTGCCCACGAGCGCGCTCGAGTGGCGCGTGTCCGCGCGGGTGGCGTCGTCGTCGGAGCAGACGAAGAGCAGGACGGGAGCGCGAGGAGCGACGCGAGGAAGGACGTCTTCGGAGGCGATGCGCCGCTCCCCGACCAGGCGAGTCGAATGTCCTGGGTGGGACACAACAGCCGGGGCACCCTCGAGAGGAACACCCGGTATACTGGGGGCTCCGCCGGCAGAATGGTGTGAGGTCACCGTGTCGCCACCCAGTCCCCCCGTCCGAGCGTCGTCCCTCGCCCACCCCCACCCTGGGCGTGCGGGAGTTCACGGTGTGTTCGCCTGCGGCATGCTCCTGTTCGCCTGGGGCGCGAGCGCCCAGACGATGGAGGACCGGGCCCACGTCGGCGTCACCTTCGCGGGAGGGACGGCCATCGGTGCGCACGGCACCGAGTTGGACGCGCGCAAGCAGCTCGACCTGCGCCTGCCGCTGCCGCCGGTGTTCATGGGCCGCACGGTGCTCGTCCCCTCGTTGGGTTACGAGACACGATGGATCGGGCTGGAGCAGCGTGGGCCCATGGCGAACGTGTCGGAGGAGTCCCTGGGCCGACGCTTCCACCGCTTCCAGTTGGGCCTCACGCTGGTGCGCCCGCTGGCGCCACGCTGGATGCTGGTGACGGGCGTCTCGTCGAATACGCGAACGGACTTCCGCGACGGCTTCGACTTCGCGCTCGACACCTCCTGGGCGGGGTTCGTCATGGCGACGTACCAGGTGGGGGGAGATCCGGACGTCCGGCTGACGTTCGGGCTCGTCGGCCTCTATCCCTTCACCACGACGCCCGTGGTGCCCATGGTGGGCTTCGTGTACCGCAAGGGGGCCTACATCATCGAGGTGGGCCTGCCCCGGACGTCGTTCCTGTTGAAGGTGGGAGACGGACTCGAGCTGGGCCTCTCCGGCATGTTCGACCAGCAGATGTTCCGGACGCCCCTGCCGGACGAGGGGCGGACGACGGGTGCCCGCTACGTGCGCGAGACGGCCCTGCGCGTCGGTCCCATGGTGAACACGCGCCTGGGTGGAGGCAACCTGTGGCTCAGCTCGTCACTCGGGCTCGACCTGCTCAACGACTACGCGCTGCTCGACAAGAACCGGGACCGCATCGACCTGGACAACCTTTCGGACACCAAGCCCGCGCCCTACCTGCGGGTGTCGCTGGGCTGGCGTCCGCCGCGCCGTCCCGTCTCGACGCAGCGGTCCTTCGTCGCGCCGGGCCTCGCTCCGAGCCCCATGTCCCCGTCGGGGACTCCGTCACTCATGGAGTGACGGTCCCTCCCGAGCCCCGATAGCGCTCAATGGACGAAGGGGGTGAGCGCCTTCAACCAGACGACGACGGCGGCGGCGCCCGCATCGGGGACGCCCACGGCGCGGGCGCCCAGGTAGCTGGCGCGCCCCAGGCGCGGCGTCATCCGCGCGGTCGCCTCCGCGCCCTGTTCCCCCTCGCGCACGGCGATGGCCCAGGCATCGGCGGTGGGCCTTCCGGACGCCAGCTCGCGCGCGAAGGCACCCGCCGCGGGCCGCAGCGCGTCCAGCATGGTCCTGTCGCCCGGGCGCGCGCCGCCCAGCTCCGCGATGGCGTCGACGGCGAGGACGAAGGCGTCGGCCCAGGCGCTGGCCGTGGGCTCCCCCTCCGAGAGCCTGCGCGCCGCGCGCAGCAACGCCGTCGCGTAGAACGGACCGGAGCTGCCACCGATGGCCCGGCGCAGCGCCTGCCCCACCGCCGTGAGCGCCTGGGCGGGCGCGGTCCACGCGTCCTCCGGAAGGGCGCGAATCGCCGCCGCGCCGCGTGACAGGCTGATGCCCAGGTCTCCGTCTCCCGCCGCGCTGTCCAGCTCGGTCAGCCGCGCCTCGCTCGCCTCGAAGGCGCTCGCCACCGCGAGCATCGCCTGATGGACGCGCTCCATTCCCGGCCGCCGCGCCGCCGCGACCTGCGCGCCCTTGGAGGGTGCGCCACGGGGACGCGGCGCACGCGCGTTCGCGGCCCGCCCCTGCCCCGGCCACGCGGGCGCGGCGGTGGGCGCATCGAGCCAGCGCAGCCGCGCCTCGTCGACCTTCAACACGGACAGCGAGCAGCCCGGCATCTCCAGCGCGGAGAGGAACGTCCCCGTCCAGGCGCGCTCGACCTGGAGGCCCCGCTCGCGCAGCACCGCGAGCGCCCGGCGCGCGACGATGGCCAGCTCCATGGGCGGAGTGCCACCCAGCCCGTTGACGAGCAACGCGACCCGCTCCCCCGCGCCCAGCCGCTGGTCCTCGAGGATGGAGGCGAGCAGCGTGTCCACGAGCGCGTCGGCGGGTTGGAGCGGGACGCGCCGGACGCCCTGCTCTCCGTGGATGCCCAGGCCCAGCTCGATTTCGTGCGCCTCCAGCGTGAAGCCCGGCTTGCCCGCGGCAGGCACCGTGCAGGGCCCGAGCGCGACGCCCATGGTGCCCACGGCCGACGCGGCCGCCTGCGCCTCGCGCACCACCTCCTGGAGCGACAGGCCCGCCGCCGCCGCGGCGCCCGCGACCTTGTGCACGAGCACCGTGCCGGCGATGCCCCGGCGCCGGGAGGGCTCCACGGTGTCGCGCAGGGCGACGTCGTCCGCCACCACCACGACCTCCACGGGGATGCCCTCGGCGCGGGCGAGCTCCGCGGCGAGACCGAAGTTGAGGCGGTCCCCGGTGTAGTTCTTCACCACGAGGAGCGCGCCCGCCGGGCCGGCGACCTCGCGGATGGCGGCGAGCACCGCGTCCGTGCTGGGCGAGGTGAACACGTCCCCCGCCACCGCCGCGTCGAGCATGCCCGCGCCCACGTAGCCCGCGTGCGCCGGCTCGTGTCCGCTGCCACCGCCGGAGAGCACCGCCACCCCGCGCTGGCTCGCGTCCGCCGGAGTGTCGCTCCGGACGACGACCGTCTCCTCCTCCAGCAGCACCTGCCCGGGGGCGAGGGCCACGAAGCCCTCCAACATCTCCCGCACCACGGCCTTGGGCGCATTGACGAGTTTCTTCACCGGTTCCCGCTCCTTGGGTGCACGGACGACGACTGGGGCGGGAGTAGAGCACGGGCCCCCGGGGCCGGCACCCGCGCCCGTCTCCGGGGCGCGGGAATCGTCCTGCACAGGGCGCTGGCCACGCCCCCACCGCGACGTGGCCAGCGCGCCCGACGGCTACGCCCGACGACGGCGCGCGAGCACCGCCAGGGCGAGCAGCACCGCCAGGGAGACGGCGCTCGTCCCACCTCGCGCGCTGCAACCGCCGCAGCCCGACTCCGCGTCCATGCCCGCGCCCAGCTCCTCGAGCCGCGCCGGCGCACCCATGCCCGTGGTGGCGAGGCAACCGGGGTCCGTGCCCGCGTCGCTCGGAGTCCCACCGTCCGCGGGCGGCGCCACCTGGCCACCGACCTGCCATGCGAGCAGTTGGCCGGGATAGAGGCTCAGGCCCTTGCCCGTGGTGACGGTCTGGCTCACCCGGTCCGTGATGGGCTGCGTCTCGCCCGGGAGGGTGACGTCGACGCCCTGCTTGGACTGCATGGACGTGTTCACCACGGCGTAGAAGTTGCCCTGCGCGGTGGAGATCTTCCGCACGACGACCTCCGCGTCCGACGCCGCGCCCGCGACCACGGCGCTCGGCAGGGCCGGCAACGCGAGGAACGCCGCGTGGAAGGCGCGCGTGTACTCCGGGAAGCCGCGGCTGATGGACGACGGCTCCAGGTAGCCCAGCAGCGTCGGGTCGCCGTTGGCCACCGCGCGCGCCTCCGCGAGCATGGAGTACGGCCCCTGGCGGTCCACGGCCATGGAGAGGTAGCCCCAGAGGCCGCCCATGGGCCAGTTGCCATAGCGGTCATCGGTGACGTCGTTCGCGTAGTCCCCCTTGCCGTCGTCCTCGTTGAGCGGGAAGTGGTGCACCGCGGCCAGCCCCGAGGCGCCGCGGAACCGGTTCATCAACGTGGGGTCCGCCACGCTGAACAGCCGGCCGAAGGGATACGTCAGGAAGATGCCCTCCGTCGTCTTGTAGGCATCCGGGTCGGCGGGCGGGACGCTGTTGAAGGGCTCGCCCCACTCGTTGGAGAGATGCGCGCTGGGAGGCAGCTCGTCCGTGGTGATGGCCCTGCGGTAGACGCCGCCCTGGAGGAACTCGGCGGGGGTCACCGAGGGATAGCGCCATTCACAGCAGCGCTCCGTCGTGTCCCCCGGCTGGCAGCAGTTCTGGTCGATGGGCTCCCAGAGGGCGGGGTCGTCCGTCACCACCCGGGACATGTCCTCCAGCAGCTCGGGCGTGGGGAGCGGCTCCTCCATGTACGGCGTGAAGAGCACCTGGGCATTCGCGACGCCGTTCTGCCGGAGGTAGTCCCGGATGGCCACGAGGAACGCCTTCCGCTTTCCGAGCCACCACGCGTAGTACTGGGCGCGCAGCGTGAGGTTCGTCTGCAACATCGGCTTCGACACGCTCTGGCCGGTGTCGCTGGAGAAGCGCGCCAGCGTCTCCGGACCGAAGCTCACGGGCAGGTCCGTGGCGCGTGTGCGGAACCACGCTCCGAGGAAGGTCACCTGGCTCTTGAAGTGGAGGAGGGTGGCATCCATCACCTTCTTCACGTCCGCGAGCGCCTCCGGGTCGGTCACGTCCACGCAGTTCGCGTCCGAGTGGTTGTAGGCGCTGTAGAAGGAGTTGTTCTGCTCGTTGAACAGCCGCTCGCAGCGGCGCTGCTCGCCCAACGGAGGGAGCCCACACGTGTAGGGCTGCATCCACGGCTGCCTGCAGGAGTGCCACTTGGAGACGCCCTTGCAGGTGACCTGGTCGTCCTCGCCCGCGCAACGGACATTGCCGAAGACGGGCTCGCCCCCGATGGCGCCGGTGTACTCGTAGTAGGGCAACACGGAGAAGCCGTTCGCCGCGGCGCGAGCCACCGCCGAGGCCCAGATGGTGGGGTCGCTGGGCTGCACGTACCAGGGCGGCGCGGAGAAGGGCTCCGCGTTCCAGCCCTCCGTGTGGCCGAACTCCATGAGGTCGTGGCTGTACGTGTCGATGCCGAGGAACTTCGCCTGCTTCATGCGGTAGTCGAACCACGTCGCGGGGGAGGCCCCGGGCTCGCAACCGGTCCCCGCGCCCTGGCTGCAGATGGCCAGGTCGTCGTTCATCTCCTCGCGCCAGAAGACGTGGCGACGAGGCAGGGGCGCGGGGGGATAGTTGATGGCCACGTTCAGGCTCGCGGGGTTGGGCACCTCGAACAGGCGGATGCGCGAGACGGCCGTGCCCTTCTCGATGGGGGAGCCATGGCGGGCGAAGTGGCCCACCGAGACCCAGAACCCGTCAGCGGGCGAATCCGGGCGCTGGGTATCCGCCAGCTCGCGCTGCCCCACGACGGGCGCGAAGCGGTCGTGCAGATAGAAGAACTGGCGGAACTGCTGCCACTTGCGCGACAGCGGGTACTTCAGGGACTCGGGGTTCGGGTAGGCGTACTGCTCGCGGAAGTCGCCAATGGAGTTGCCGGTGCTGAAGCCGCGGAACTTGTCGGCGCCCTTGTTGGCCACCGCCATCATCCGCGCCTCGTCGTCCGGGTACTCGACCACCAGCAGGTACGCCTTGCCGGCCTGGAGCCCCTTGCCGGCGCCCAGCTTGTAGGAGAAGGACTTCGCCTCCTGCCCCATCGTCATCGAGCGCACGGTGCGCGTGACGCCATCCAGGGTGAGCGAGCGCACCTGGGAGGTGCTGTTCGCGCCATGGACCACCGGGTGCGGGTCCGACGGGTTGCCGCAGTTCACCTCGTCAATCAGTGGCAACAGGCCGAACGGCGGTCCCGCATCCACCAACTGTTGCGCCAACGCGGGCGCGGATAAACCTAGGATAAGAAGACATAGCCATACATGAGGGGGACGTTGCATCCGACACTCCGGGAAGGGGCCGAACTGGCCGGTGGCACCGGGAATATCGGCAACACAGATACAGTTGTTTCCTGAAAACCCGAATTCACCGCCCCTGCCCTGAACAGCGATTCATTTGCAGTTCGGTCAAATTCCGTCCCTGGTGAGCGCCGCAATTCCTCTCAAGTCGCGTTCCGGCTGTGTGGCATTGCCCCCACAAGGCCCCGACAGGTCGGGTCCGGGTCTCCAGGGGACCCGGACCCGGGGCGAACCCGGGGGAAACGGAGCGGCGTTCCGCGGCCTCCGTGGAGGTGACCGAGCGTTGACAGCCTCGTCACGCGGGCGGTCTCATCGCCGGAGCCCATGACGAAGACGAAGAAGAAGAAGCAGCAGCAGGCCAAGCGGATCGAGCGGGCCCGGAACTACCAGGAGCGCATGGAGCAGCGGCAGGTCGACGCGAGCATCGGCTCCGCGGAGCGCGAGGTCGCGTCCATGCCCGCCGTCCAGGCGGAGCGGGACTTCACGGCCGTCGTCTTCGAAGGGGACGCGGAGGCCTACGAGGCCTTCGAGGAGGCGCTCTCGCTCGTCACCGTCATCCGGCTGCACCGGACCTTCGGCGGCCGGGACGGCATCTCCGTCATCGCGGGCATCCTCGAGGACATCTGCCACGGCGACGTCGCGACCTTCGCGGCGCTGCTGAAGGGGCTCGGCGGCGAGCGGGCCTTGCGGCACATGCTCGTCGTCTTCAACGGCGAGACGACCCGCATCGCCTCCGTCATCCACCGCGTGGGCACGACGGGCGCCTTCACGGACTACTTCAAGGAGCAGGCCCGCGCCCGGGCGGAGGCCCGCCGCATCCAGGACCCGGGCACCCCGCTGCCCCACATCGCGGTGCGCGTCGAACGCATCGCCTCCGACAGCCGCACCCAGCTCGCCCAGAAGAAGGCCCAGTCCGAACAGCAGAAGCTGAACGTCCAGCACCCCGTCGCCCAGGACGTGATGAAGCGGTGGTACCTGCTCGAGGCCGAGCTGGAGGACCTCGAGAGCTCCGGCAAGCCCTCCACCCCCGCGCTGCTGGCCGCCATCGAGTCGCTCTCCCACTTCATCCAGGTCGCGGAGCAGGCGCGGGCCTCCGTGGAGAAGGAGTGGTTCCACTGGGCGAAGTACCGGGACAGCAAGGGGAAGATCGACGCGCTCATCCAGGCGGCGAAACAGAAGTCCACGGACCTGGCCCAGCTCCTGGTGAAGCGCTCCGGGCCCATGCCCTTCCCCGCGCAGCGCATGATTCCCAGCGCGAAGAACCTGGAGGAGGTCCAGGCGCGGATGAAGGAGGAGCCCTCCCTGCGCACGCCGAACCAGGCCTGGGCGCTCATCTCCGCCGAACACAAGGGCGCCTACGAGAAGGCCTTCTTCCGCATCAAGGCGCTGCAGCGCATGGAGGAGTTCAACACGGACTGGGGCACGGACTACGACGAGGACGACCTGGACCTCATCCTGCGGCGCCTCGTCTCGCTCCCGCTCGCGACGAACTACACGTTCGCCAAGAAGCCCGGTGACAACCTCGACAAGCGCGCCAAGAAGGTCGCGGGGACACCCCTCAAGAACCTGCTGATGCAGAGCACCCAGTTCAAGCAGGTCTGGGAGACGGGCGCCAGCCAGGCGTCGACGGACCTGACCAAGCGCGGCGCCGTGGAGGAGCAGATGGGCTACGGGCCCGCGCTGAACCGGACCCAGGGCAAGTTCCAGGACTACAACGACGCCACCAGCAAGTTCGGCCCCAGCGACATCACGGAGATGCCCAAGTACGCGGCCCTCGTGTCGCCCACGCAGGCGCACGGCGTCGCGCGGCGCTACGGGGAGAGCTACGTCATCTGGAAGGACTCGCTGCACGAGCGGATGACCCACACGCCCGGAGACAGTTGGAACCAGTTCGACCAGGGCGTGAAGTACTTCACCAGCCCCAAGCACCCGGAGGTCCTGTTCGCCAACTCCGACGAGCCCATCATCCGCCTGGCCGCCGCCGAGGCCACGGGGAAGGACGCCGCCTGGCTGAAGAAGCAGCGCGCGTCCGGGGCGGACTTCGGAGGCCCCTACATCGAGACGCAGCTCCACGGGGACGTCGGCTGGAAGGACGTGGCCGCCATCGTCATCGGCGACGACGAGGTGGACTCGGAGGCCATGATGGAGGAGTTCCGCGCGTTCGCGCGCAAGCATGGCTACGACTTCATGGTCCGGGGCAAGGCGCAGCGCCAGAACCTCCCCAAGGTGGGCGCGAAGCTCCCGCCCAAGCCCAAGCCGAAGGTCGGCGGGCCGCCCTCCGCCTCCGCGCGCACCGTCACGGTCGTCACCGACAAGCCGATCCAGAAGTTCGCCTTCGTCGACAAGCCGCTGGGCCAGGTGCCCGCCGGCAACCGGTACTTCCTCTCCGGCGCGCAGAACTCCCGGCTCGCGCGGGCCGGCTTGAAGAACATCCCCATCGCCCCGGACGGGGACTGCCTCTTCGCCTCCCTGATTCGCGTGGGCGCCTACAGCGGCACGGTGCAGAAGCTGCGCCTGCGCGTGGCGGGGCTCGTGGAGTCGGGGCAGATCGACGTCACCGGCTTCAACCTCGACCCCGTCCGGACCGCGACGGACATCCGCCAGCCCGGCTCGTACAACAACCTGGCGGGGGACGCGACGCCCGCGCTCATCGCGAACGCGCTGGGCATCAACATCATCATCTACAACGAGGACGGCAGCACCACGACGCTCGACAGCGGCGGCAACCAGACCTACCACGTCATCCGCTTCCTCAACCCCGCGGCGCACTACCACGCGACCGCCCCCAACTGAGCACGGGGGCGGGGAGCTCAGGACGCCGGCCGCGTGTCCTCCGGCGAAGCGGCGCTGGCCGCCTCCTCCTCGGGCGGCAGCGCCACCACGTTGAGGACGGGCCGGGCGTCCGCCAGGGACAGGGTGAAGAGCGATGGCTGGCCCGGGTCCTCGAACACGGTGACGAAGTCCCCGGGGCTCAGGCCCCTCACGAGCCGCGCGGCGAAGGTCTCCCTCAACAGCCGCACGTAGTACTCGACGTCGTAGTCGCGCGGGTCGACCTCCCCCTGCGCGCCGCCCACGTCGTCCCCGTCCGGCTCCGGCAGCAGGCCCGCGCGCCCGCCCACCGCGCGGTAGACGCGGAGGTGCTCCCCCACCGCCCAGGACGTGCGTCCGGACGCGAGCAGCGCCTCGTAGGGCAGCTCGCGCCGACGCTCGCGCACGGCCCGGTATTGCGCCGGGTCCTTGGTCAGCCGCACGTTCGCCGTCACCTCCAGCGTCCGCACCTGCCGCCGGCGCAGGGCCATCACCGTGGCGACATACACCTCGCGCACGCCGGCCACGTCACCCGCCAGGAGGCAGCGCAGGGCCCGTCGCAGGAAGGCCTCGCCGAAGGGCTCCGCGCGGCTGGAGCGGAACGCCACGCCCTTGAGGGACAGCGTGCCGTCGTAGGACTGGAGCGCGTAGTTCTTCGGTTCGTGCGACAGCATGGCGGCGTAGCGACCGTCGAACTCCAACTGCACGCGGCGCGGCAGCAGCGTGGCGACCTCCGACACGACGCGCCGCTCGTCCGCCTCCGTCCACGCCTCCGGCACCGCGAAGTACACGCCGTCCGTGTCCGCCTCCAGCAACGTGACGCCGCGCCGGGCCAGCTCGCGGCACAGGAGCGCCAGCACCTGCCGGCCCCGCCGCGTCACCTCGTTGGCCGCGTGGACGTCCGAGAAGCGCGTCAGCCCCCCCGCCCCCATGTAGCCATAGGCCGAGTTGACGATGATCTTCATCGCCGCCGACAGGGCCTCGTTCTCGTGGCGCTCCGAGGAGCCCGCGGCCGCGGCGCGCGCGCGCTTCTTCGCCCCCAGCCGCTGGTCCACCAGCCGGTCCACCAGCGCGAGCAGCGCCCCCAGCCGGTCCCGCTTCGGCCCGATGCGGTACTCGCGCATCAGCGACGGGTAGAGGCTGGCCACGTCCGCCTTCACCACCCGCCTGGCCACGCCGCTGGCGAACAGGTGCAGCGCCGCGCCGCTGTGCGACGTGCCGTCCCCCGGTTCGTGCGCGGGCAGCGCGGCGCCCGCGCGCAGGTAGGCGCGCACGAGCAGCGGGTCCAGCACCCCGGTGGCGGGCCCCGCGTCCGCCAGCCGCTCGTAGCGCCGGGGCGCCATGCGCGCGAGCGCGAAGGCCGCGCCGCCCATGAGCCGCGCCAGGCCCGCCGCCTCCGCCACGTCGTCGTGGGCGTAGCGCCGCACCCGCTCGGGGTCCGTGCGGAACGTCTCGTACACGCGGGCGCCGGGGATGTACTCGCGCTCCGGCCCGGCGATGCCGAAGTGCTTCGCCACCACCTTCAGGCCGTGCCCCGGCAGGTCCCGCGCGGAGAAGTCATGGCGCAGCACCGCGTCCAGCGTGTCGATGCACTCGCGCCCCGGCACCGTGTAGCGCGCGCGCCGCATCGCGTCCGACTGTCGCTCCGCGCCCCGGCCCAGCGCCGACCCGCGCGCGGAGGGGCGGTGTCGCAGCCCCGGCGCCCCCGCGCGCCCCAGCGGCAGCGCGACGCGCAGGTGCCGCGCCCGCCGGGCCACGAAGGGCAGGTCGAAGCCGTGCAGGTTGTGGTTCTCGATGACGTCCGGGTCCAGCGCGCGCACGCGCTCCACGAACCGGGTGAGCAGGTCCGCCTCCGCCGCGTCCCCCTCCCCGTGCGCCTCCAACACCTCCGACCCGCCCCCGGGGCCACGCACCGCGATGAGGAAGACGCGGTCCTTTCCCGGGTCCAACCCCGTCGTCTCCAGGTCGAACTGGAGCCGGTGCAGCGCATCGAAGGACAGCCCCTTGAAGTACGTGCGCCCGGAGGCGGTGAGGTACTGCTCCTCCGGCGGCAGGGACAGCACGGTGTTCGAGTCCAGCTCGCGCAGGTTCGCGAAGGGCCGCCCCAGCCTGCGCGAGGCGCCCTCCAGCACGTCCGCCGCCAGCGCGCGACCGTCCTCCGCGCGGATGAGGAAGCGCAGCGCGCCGGGCCCCTCCAGCTCCTGGTACGTCACGCGCCGGGGCGCGTGCCCCTCGCGCTCCGGCCGCAGCCGGGGGCCCAGGTGCTCCAGGTCCTCCAGCGACGACAGCACCAGCCACGGGCGGAAGCGCACGTCCTCGCGCACCAGCGCGCCCGTGTCCGGGAGCCTCCGCCAGACGAAGGCGCGCCCGTCGGGCTCCGCCCACACCGAGACGATGCCCGGCGTCGGATCCCACCCCCACAGCCACTCGTCCTCCGCCATTGCGCCCATCATGCCCCACACCTTGTCGCGCGCGCGTGTCAGCGGTATGTCAGGTTTCCTCCATCATGCAACGCACCGAGCGGCTCTTCGCACTCGCCGAGTACCTGAGGGGCCGCCGCACCGGCGTCACCGCGGAGACGCTCGCCGAGCGCTTCAACGTCACGGTGCGGACCATCTACCGGGACCTGGACGCGCTGCGCGCCGCGGCCATGCCCCTGGCGGCCGAGCGGGGCCGGGGCGGCGGCTACGCGCTGGACCGCAGCTACAGCCTGCCCCCGGTGAACTTCACCGCCCGGGAGGCCGCGCTGCTCGTCGCGCTGGGGCGCTTCGCCATCGACATGCGCCTGTTGCCCTTCGCCGGGACGCTCGAGTCCGCGCTCGACAAGGTGCGCGCGGCGCTGTCCACCTCCGCCCAGCGCGAGCTGCTCGACCGGCTCAAGGAGCTGACGTTCCTGGGCGTCCCGTCGCTGCCCAGCAAGGCGTCGGTGCGAGCGGCCATCGAGCGCGCCTGGTTCGAACAGCAGACGCTGCGAATCACCTACGTCGACAGCAACTTCCTCGAGTCCACCCGCGAGGTGCGCATCCACTCCGTGGTCATGGACCGGCACGAGACGCGCCTGGACGCGACGGACGTCGCCACCCGGGAGCGGCGCCACTTCCGGCTGGACCGCATCGTCCACGCCGAGGCGGGCCGCGCCTTCGGAGACTGACCACCTGCTCGCTCCGTGCGGATGCCGCGGTGCGGCAACGACAGACAGCGGGCCAGCGCGGCGGATGATGCGGTGCGGCAAAGACAGACAGCGGACATCGCAGGGACTGTGCCCTGATTGACGCCACAATCAGGCTACCATCCGCGCTCCCCCACCCACCCGCACGCGACTTGGAGGCGAGCAGATGGAGAAGCCCTGGCTGAAGAATTACCCCGCGGGTGTCCCCGCGGAGGTCGACACGAAGCAGTATCAGTCGCTCGTCCACCTGATGGAGGAGTCGTTCAGCAAGTACGCGGAGCGGCCGGCCTTCAAGTGCATGGGGAAATCCATCACCTACCGGGAGACGGACGCGCTGTCGCGCCGGCTGGCCGCGTGGCTGCAGGCCCAGGGACTGCAGAAGGGCGCGAAGGTCGCGCTGATGATGCCCAACGTGCTCCAGTACCCCGTCTGCATCGCGGCGGTGCTGCGCGCCGGCTACGTGGTGGTGAACGTCAACCCGCTCTACACGCCGCGCGAGCTGGAGTACCAGCTCAAGGACAGCGGGGCGGAGGCCATCGTCGTGTTGGAGAACTTCGCCAACACGCTGGAGCAGGTGGTGGCGAAGACGCCCGTGCGGCACGTGCTCGTGGCGACGATGGGTGACCTGCTGGGCGGCCTCAAGGGCACCCTGGTCAACTTCGTGGTGCGCAAGGTCAAGAAGATGGTGCCGGCCTACAACCTGCCGCGCGCGGTGGGCTTCAAGCAGGCGCTGGCGGAGGGCGGTTCGCGGACGCTGCAGCCCGTCAACGTGGCCCCGGACGACATCGCCTTCCTGCAGTACACGGGCGGCACGACGGGCGTGTCGAAGGGCGCCATGCTGCTGCACCGCAACGTGGTGGCCAACCTGCTCCAGGTGGAGGCCTGGTTCCAGCCGGCCATCAAGGGCCGCAACACGGAGCAGGCGAACATCGTCTGCGCGCTGCCGCTGTACCACATCTTCGCGCTCACCGTGTGTGGCCTGATGGGCATGCGCATGGGGGCGATGAACATCCTCATCCCCAACCCGCGCGACATCCCCGGCTTCATCAAGACGCTGTCGGAGCAGCCGTTCCACATCCTCCCGGCGGTCAACACGCTCTACAACGCGCTGGTGAACCACCCGGACTTCGGCAAGCTGGACTTCTCCCACCTCATCGTCGCCAACGGCGGCGGCATGGCGGTGCAGAAGGCCGTGGCGGACAAGTGGTACGCGTCCACGCGCTGTCCGCTCGTGGAGGGCTACGGCCTGTCGGAGACGTCGCCGGTGGCCACCAGCAACCCGGTGCTGGCCACGGAGTACTCGGGCACCATCGGCCTGCCCATCCCCAACACGGAGATCGCCATCCGCGACGACGACGGCAAGGACCTGCCGCTGGGCGAGGCGGGAGAAATCTGCATCCGTGGGCCCCAGGTGATGGCGGGCTACTGGAACCGCCCGGACGAGACGGCCAAGGTGATGTCCGCCGACGGCTTCTTCAAGACGGGTGACATCGGCATCATGGACGAGCACGGCCACACCCGCATCGTGGACCGCAAGAAGGACATGATCCTCGTGTCCGGCTTCAACGTGTACCCCAACGAGGTCGAGGGCGTGGTGGCCATGCACCCCGGCGTCCTCGAGGTGGCCGCGGTGGGCCTGCCGGACGAGCACTCGGGCGAGGTGGTGAAGCTGTTCGTGGTGAAGAAGGACCCGAACCTCACCGAGGCCCAGCTCATGGACTTCTGCCGCGAGCAGCTCACCGGCTACAAGCGGCCCAAGTTCATCGAGTTCCGCACGGAGCTCCCCAAGACGAACGTGGGGAAGATCCTCCGCCGCGAGCTGCGCGAGAAGAAGGTGGCCTGAGGGCCCACCCCACGCGGGCCTCAGCGCCCCTGGACTCGGGAGACCGGGCCGGGGGCGTCCGCCCGCGTCAGCGCGAGCACGTTGTCCCCGCGCTCGCGCTCGATGCGCAGGAAGAAGGGGTCCACGCCCACGTGTGTCGGCGGGGTGTCCACGACGAAGGACACCCGCACCGGCGCCTCCTGGAACCGGACCCGCGTCACCGCGAGCGGCGCCGCTCCCCCCGAGGGGAACCGGTCGAAGACGGCGACGTCGAGCTGCTCGTCCATGGGCAGCGCGACCTGCCGCCCGTCCCGCCGGGCGTGCTTCGCCGCCCGCACGCGCGCCTCCACGTCGAAGCGCCCGTCCGGGCGCGCGGTGACGGTGGCCGACTCCACGGCCAGGTCGTAGAGCACGACCTCCTTCAGCCACTGGTCGACGAGCGGGTGGTACCGGGCGGGGACCTCCTCGTGGAGCGCCGCGAGCAGGTCCAGCGACGTGGCGCCCCGCTCCGGCGCGTGCGCGCGCAACAGGCGCCGCAGCGCCGCGTCCAGCGCGTCCTCCCCCACCAGGTCGCGCAGCGCGTTCATCACCAGCGCGCCCTTGCGGTAGGCGAGGTACGACTGGCTCGTCACCTTGTAGAGGGCGGGCTCGACCTCCCGCGCCTCGGTGCGGTCGGACAGGTAGCGGTCCAGCTCGAACTCCAGCACCGCGTCCAGCGCCCGCTCGCCGCGCGCCTGCGCCAGCACGCGCTGCTCGGCGTACTTGGTGAGCGACTCCACCAGCATCGTCGCGCCCTCCACCTCCGCCGGGACGAGCTGGTGGCCCCACCACTGGTGCGCCACCTCGTGCGCGGTGCGGCGGAGCACCAGGTCCACGTCCTCGTCCGAGGACGCCGTGAGGAAGCCCCGGTCCTCCACGAAGAAGACGAGGTTGGGGGTCGCCAGCGCGCCGAAGCCCCAATAGGACGGAAGCTCCGCGATGCGCAGCGCCGCGTGGGGGTATGGGCCGTAGCGCGTCCCCATCACGTCGAGCGTGCGCGTGGACGCCTCCAGCATGCGCCGCACGTTCGAGGCGTGAGCCGGGTGGTGGTACACCTCCACGTCCACGGCCCCGTGCCGCACCTTCTCCACCGCGTACCGGGCGGACGCGAAGGCGAAGACGGGCGCCATGGGCCGCTCCATGACGTAGTGGAAGTGGCTGCGCCCGCCCTCCTTCCACTGGCGCCGCAGCGTCCCGGACGTCAGCGCCACCTGGTCCTCGGCCGTGGACACCGTCGCCTCGAAGGTGATGGCGGCGGGAGGGGGCTGCTGTCTCCCCGCGCCGCGCTCGTCCAGGGCCGGCATGCGCGGCGTCGGCGGCAGTCCCCGGGCCCGGCGCTCCACCGCGTCCCCCAGCTCGTACGTGTGGCGGTAGCCGATGGAGGGGAACGCCTCGTCGAACGAGAGGAACGAGCCGTTCTCCACCACGGACAGGTCGAAGCCGGAGGCGCGCACGCCCCGCTGCTCGCGCAGCACCTCGAACGCCAGCTCCGACCCGCCGCCCGGAGCCAGGGGCCGCTCCAACCGGAAGCGATACACGCCGAAGCGCCGGTCGTGCTCCACCAGCTCCGCGCCCCGGAGCGACACCATGGCGCTCCCCTGCCCCCGGGGTACGACGACCCACACCGTGGCGAGGGGCTCCGGGGTCCGGTTCTCGAGCCGGTAGGTGCCCGCCACGCGGTAGCGCGCCTCGCCCGGGAACAGGTCCACCGAGGTCTGCACGCCGACGATGCTCGGCTGGGCCTCCGCCGCGTGGACCCGGAAGGTCCGCTCGTAGTCCGCGCGCCACGCCAGCCGCTCCTCGCGCGTCTCGTAGACGTCCACCCCGTGGGTGTCGTGGAAGAGGACCCCACCCAGGCCCACGAACACCCCGGCGCAGAGCCCCGCGCCCACCAGTCCTCCACGCCCCCACTCGCGAGGCAGCGCGCGCAGGCGCTCCGTCAGGCGGGGGGACAGACCCCGCCGCCAGAGCCCCATCGTGACGAACGCCAGCACCCCCGCGAAGGCGCCCCAGTACGCCATGAAGGCGGAGAAGGACGCGGCCATGGGGCCGAAGCCGTTGAGGTCCGTGTGCGGCACCGGGGGCGCGCCCGCGTAGCGCAGCAACGGGTGCTCCAAGCCCATCGCCTCGCCCCGCTGGACGATGCCCCACAGGAACAGGCTCGCCACCATGCCGACATAGCGGTGGGGACACAGCGCCTGGAGGAGCAGCGTCGCCACCGCGAAGAGCCCCAGCGGCAGGCCGCCGAGCCAGAGCAGCGACACGAAGAGCGCGGGCTCCGGACGCGCGCCTCCCTCGACGAGGGGATAGCCCCACCCCACCCCCGCCGCCAGGGCGACGAGCGCGACCACCAGGGCGAGCAGCGCCACGGCCTTGGCGAGGTAGAAGACGCGCCCCGGCGCGGGCGTCGCGTCCAGCAGCGCGTCGAAGCGCGTGGCGCGCTCGCGCCAGACCAACTCCGCGCCGAAGTAGATGACCGTCAGCGAGCCGAGGAGCATCAGCGGCTGCAGGAGGCAGCGCAGGAGCAGCCCCAGCGAGAGCACCTGGCGCGTGCCGTACTCACCGCCGTGGGCCGTGGCCACCAGCTCCATGCCCACGACGAACAGCCACAACGCCAGCAGCGCCAGCAACGGCCGGCTGCGCGCGAGGAACCCCAGCTCCAGGCGCAGCGCGGAGACGAACGCGGCGAGCCCCGGCGCCCCGGGCTCCACGCGGACCGCCGCCACGACGGGCCCTCCCGCCGCGTCCCTCGCCTCCCCCTCCGCCCGGCGGCTCGCCCGGGGCGGCGCGCGGAAGGAGAAGCGCCAGGACACGAACCCCAGCACCGCCACGGCGACGCCGAGCCACAGCAGCCGGTTCCACAGCAGGTGGCCACCGAGCACGAGCAGCCGGGTGGCCCGCTCGTCGTCCGTCCAGTAGCGCGTCTGCTCGAAGAAGGCGGACAGGCCGAACGGGTCGAGCAGCGCGGCCCGGGCCAGGGCCTCGGGGCGAGGGGGCGTGGAGCCCGCCATCAGCGGCGAGTTCCCCCACAGCGAGCCCACGAAGTACAGCCCGTAGACGAAGACGCCGCCCACGTAGCAGGCCAGGGTGCCGCGCACGAGCGCGGACACGGCGAACAGCAGCGACGCGGCGAGCACCACGTTGGGCACCACCAGCACCGCGAAGGCCCACAGGTAGCGCGAGACGTGCAGCCCGTCGAGCCGCGCCGCGTCCACCGGGACCAGCCAGGGCGCCACCATCAACCCCACCGTCCCCACCGCGAGCACGGCCAGCGCCGCGAGGAGCGCCCCCGCGAAGCGCCCGAGGAGATAATCGCGCTTGGAGACGGAGGTGGTGAAGACCAGCTCCGTCATGCGGTGCTCGGCGTCGCGCTGCACCGTGTTGGCGCAGAACAGGCTGAGCACGAAGAGGGACACCAGGGACAAGAGCCCCAGCGACTGCGCCACGGTGTAGGGCGAGTTGACGGCCAGGTTGTCCGGCCCGTAGCCGGTGGCGACGAACACGCCGCCCAGCCAGAGGAAGATGCCAGCGGAGAGCAGGAAGGTGGCCTGGCGCGTCTGGTGACGCCACTCGAAGCCGATGATGCCCCGGAGCATGGACGTCCCTCAGGCCGCGCGCCGCCCGGACAGGGCGCTGAAGTAGACGTCCTCCAGGTCCGGCGCCACCGGCTCGAACCCGTCCTCCGGCCGCGCGTCCGCGAGGACGTGGAGGCGCGTGCGGCCCGCGTGCAGCCGCTCGGAGAGCACCGGCAGCGAGGCGCGGTAGCCCGGCACCGCCGCCTTCTCCACCGTCTTGCGCCACACCCGCCCCTCCAGCCCGTCCACGAGCCGCTGGGGTTCGCCCTCGCACAGCACGCGCCCCTGGGACAGCACGGCCATGCGCGAGCACAACTGGCGCACGTCCTCCACGATGTGCGTCGACAGCAGGACGACGACCTGCTCGCCCACCTCGCTCAACAGGTTGTGGAAGCGCTGGCGCTCCTCCGGGTCCAGCCCTGCGGTGGGCTCGTCCACGACGAGCAGCCGCGGCGCGCCCAACAGCGCCTGGGCGATGCCGAAGCGCTGCCGCATCCCCCCGGAGAAGCCGCTCACCGCCTGCTTCCGGTGGGGATGGAGGTGGGTCTGGTGCAGCAGCGCGTCCACCTGCTCGCGGCGCGCGCGCGCGTCCGTCAGCCCCTTGAGCAGCGCCAGGTGGTCCAGCAGGTCCACGGCGGACACGCCCGGGTACACGCCGAAGTCCTGGGGCAGGTAGCCCAGGTGTCGGCGGTGGACCTGCGGGGAGGCCAGCACGTCGACGCCATCGAACGTCACCTGCCCCGCGTCCGGCGCCTGCAGCGTGGCGAGGATGCGCATGAGCGTGGACTTGCCGGCGCCGTTCGGCCCGAGCAGGCCGAACAGCCCCCGGTCGATGTTCAGGTCGATGCCCTGGAGGGCCTTCACCCCGTTGGGGTAGGTCTTCGAGACGCCAGCGATGTGGAGCACGGGGAGGCTACGCCCCTGCCTCGCCGCCGATTGCGCGCCTCAGTCGATGGCGCGGACGTTCGAGGCCTGCAGGCCCTTGGGGCCCTTCTGCACGTCGAACTCCACCTTCTGGCCATCCCGCAGGGTGCGGTGCCCCTCCGCCACGATGGCGGTGTGGTGGCAGAACACGTCTGGACCGCCGTCATCCTGGGCCAGGAACCCGAAGCCCTTCGAATCGTTGAACCACTTCACGGTACCCGTCGCCATACGCGGCTTCCTCCGTCGCGAGCCATCGTGGTCGCCTCAGGCCCGCATGCGCGGGCGTGGGCCCAGTGCCTAGCGTGGTCGGGGAACCCCTGTCGACGGCCTGCGCCCCGGACTATCCACGGGTGAGCGATTGCCCCGGGAAGGCCCGGATACGACGAGGCCCACCACGACGTCGACGTGGTGGGCCCAGACAACCCTCAGGGAAGCCCCGCTCAGTACTCAATCTGAGGCTGGGGGCCAGGGATGATGTCGGCGATGTCCGGGTCCACATCTCCCGGCTGGCGCTGGGGCTTTTCCGCCTTGGCCCGCTTGCGCTCCTCGCGCTTGGCGTCCTTCTCCTGCTGATGCTGCTTTCGCGCCTGCTCCTTCTGGCGCTTCGTCGACCTTCCTTGCATGTCGCCTCCCTCCTGAAAGCAAACGGCCCGGCCCCTGGACAGAGACCGGGCCACGGGCTGCTGGAGCGACCCGCTCAGCCGACCGGACGGACGTTCGACGCCTGCAGGCCCTTGGGGCCCTTCTGCACGTCGAACTCCACCTTCTGGCCCTCGGCCAGGGTCCGGAACCCGTCCGCCTGGATGGCGGTGTGGTGGCAGAACACGTCAGGGCCGCCATTGTCCTGCGCGATGAAGCCAAAGCCCTTCGCGTCGTTGAACCACTTCACGGTACCAGTCGCCATATGCGTCTTCTTTCTTCCGCGGCATGAGGCCGCCTCAGGTCCCAAACGCGGGACCAGGACAGCCTCTAACCTGACAAGGGGCCCCTGTCGATCACGAGGGCCTCAAAAATCCGCCCGACCCGCCTCCGGCGAAGAGAACTCCCAGGCCCGGCGAACAATTCTCGCCTCAATCTAACGGCAGTCTGGTCATGCCGCCGCCCCTCTGGCGACCTGTCCCGCTATCCAGGATCCTCCCGGAGCGCCTGCTCGGATGCCCTCCGGACGGACGGGCGGGGCCCCCCTGGGACTCGAATCCCGAGTACGACCCGGGGTGACGACGCGTGTGCGTCCCCCGGGGCCCCCCGGACGGGCCCCGGGTGTCCACCACTCAACCCCGGACCCGCCCCTCGGGGCGGCGGACGCGGCCTGGCGCGGCGCGCGACCCCGGGGCGGGCCCGGCGGTGACGGGGCGGGCCCGCCGCTCGAGCGACAGGGCCTCCAGGAGGCCTCGCTTGCCGCCGAAGTGGTAGCGCGGCGCCCCCCGGCCCACCCGGGCGCGGCGGGCGACGGCCTCCAGCGTCAGCGCCTCCAGCCCCTCCTCCTGGACGAGCCGCCGCGCCACGCGCAGCAGCCGCGCGCGCGTGCCCTCCGCGACGCGCGCGCACGGCGGCGCGACGATGAGGTCGAACCACGGCCACCCCAGCATCAGCATGACGTTCCCCCTTCCGGGACGTGGATGGGCCCACCCGCGCCGGATGCGCTCGCGCGCCGCGTCGGCCCTGTGACGGCCCGGTCCTACGTCGCTTGCCCGTGTTTCCAACAGTGATGGCTCGTGATTCCGGACATCACCGGGGAAAATCTCCATCCGAGGCCATTCCCAGCGATGGGGGGCCCATGGAAAGAAGCCACCGGTGAGCCCACCCCCGGCCTCCTCCCCGCGTCGACGGCGCGGACGCAAGCGCCCCTCCGTCATGGCGGCCACGTCCCTGGTGCTGGACCCGCGCGCGGGCGCGTCGCTCCAGGCGCAGTTGGCGGAGGCGCTGCGGTCGGCCATCACCGCGGGGCGGCTCGCGGCGGGCACGCGGCTGTTGTCGACGCGCGCGCTCGCCGAGCAGTTGGACCTGTCACGCAACACCGTGCTCAACGCGTACTCGCGGCTGCTGTCCGAGGGCTACCTGGTCGGACAGCTCGGCTCCGGCACGTACGTGGCGCGGGAGCTGCCGGAGCGGCTGCACACGACGCGGCGCGCGCGGCCTTCGCGCGCGAGCACGGCGCCGTCCACGCCGGACCTGTCCCGGCGCGCGCGCGCCCTCACCCAGTTGCCGGACCTGCGCATCGTCGCGCCGGGCATCGCCCCGAGCCAGATGGCCTTCCGCATGGGGACGCCCGCGGTGGACGCCTTCCCGAGCGACCTGTGGGGCCGGCTGCTGCACACGCGCTGGCGGCGCTCGTGGGGCGACCTGCTCGGCCGCGCCGAGCCCGCGGGCCATCCGCCCTTGCGGCGCGCGGTGGCGGACTACCTGGCCACCTCCCGTGGGGTGCGGTGCGTCCCGGAGCAGGTCCTCATCGTCAATGGCGCGCAGCAGGCGATGAGCCTCGCGGCGCAGGTGCTGCTCGACCCCGGCGAGCCCGCGTGGGTGGAGGACCCGGGCTACTTCGCCGGCCGGGGGGCGCTCGTCGCCGCGGGCGCCACGCTCGTGCCGGTGCCGGTGGACGCGCACGGGCTGGACGTGGAGGCCGGGATGCGGCTCGCGCCCGCCGCGCGGCTGGCCGTCGTCACGCCCGCGCACCAGTTCCCGCTCGGCGTGGCCATGGACGAGGCGCGGCGGCGGGCGCTCCTGGACTGGGCCACCCGGGCCAACGCGTGGATCGTCGAGGACGACTACGACAGCGAGTTCCACTACGTGGGCCGCCCACAGCAGGCGTTGCAGGGGTTCGCGCCGGACGCGCGCGTCATCTACATCGGCACCTTCAGCAAGGTGGTGTCCCCCGCGCTGCGGGTGGGCTACCTGGTGGTGCCCGAGCCGCTGGTGGAGGCCTTCACCGCCGCGCGCCGCTTCGCGGACGGGCACACGCCGGTGACGGAGCAGGCGGTGCTGGCGGACTTCATCACCGAGGGCCACTTCAGCCGCCACGTGCGCCGCATGCGCGTGCTGTACGGCCAGCGGCAGGAGCTGCTGCTGGACTGCGCCAGGCGCGAGCTCACCAGCCAGCTTGCGCTCTCGCCGCTGCACACCGGCATGCACCTGGTGGGCTGGCTGCCCGGCGGCGTGGACGACCGCGCCGCCGCCGAGCAGGCCGTGCGGGCGGGGGTGATGACGATGCCGCTGTCGTCCTTCCGGGTCCGGAGCACGGGCCAGGGCGCGCTGCTGCTGGGCTACGCCGGGGTGCCCGAGGCGCAGATTCGCGAGGGCGTGCGGCTGCTCGCGCGGGCCCTGCGCTGAGGCCCGTGGGAAGTGGCCCCGAGTGGCCCCAATCCCCGACGTGGAAGTGGCCCTCGCGCCCGCGGGCGGGCCCGGTTACTTCACGGGCCAGACGAGAGACCCCGCGGGCCTCCCGCGAAAGGACAGGACCATGGAATCGCAGCGCTTCGACGTCACGAAGGTCGCCCCCGGCATCTACTCCGCCCTGCTCGGCCTGGAGAAGTACCTGCACCAGTGCGGCCTGGAGGAGCGGCTGCTGCACCTCGTCAAGCTGCGCGCGTCGCAGCTCAACGGCTGCGCCTACTGCATCGACATGCACTGGAAGGACCTGCGCGCGCTGGGCGAGTCCGAGCAGCGGCTGTACGGCCTGGACGCATGGGAGGAGAGCCCCTACTACACGGACCGGGAGCGGGCGACCCTGGCGTGGACGGAGGCCGTCACGCGGCTGACGGAGGGCCACGTGTCCCAGGCCGTGTACCAGCAGGTGCGCCCCCACTTCACGGACAAGGAGCTGGCGGACCTGACGGCGGCCGTCGCCACCATCAACGCGTGGAACCGGATGGCCATCGCGGCGCGGGTGCTGCCGGGCACCTACCAGCCGCCCAAGGCCGCGCAGAAGGCGGGCTGAGGCGGAGTCGACGCGCCTCGCGCGGCGCACTAACGTCCCGCGCACCATGGCAGACACCCGTCAAAAGTCCGCCCCCGCGCGCTTCTCCGAACGGGAGGCGGCGGACATCATCCGCGAGGCCAGCACGCTCTCCCTGGCCGAGCGCGGCGCGGACCGCTCGCTCACGCGCGACGACCTGCTCGCCATGGCGAGGGAGATGGGCGTGAGCGAGGCCGCGATGAAGGACGCGCTGGCAGCCCGGGCCCGCAAGACGAAGTTCCGGCGGCAGACGCACCGCGCCCTGTTCGGGCTGGCCACCCATGGCCTGAGCTACACCATCGTCATGGGAGGCCTGACCCTCATCAACCTGACGACGGGGACGGAGTGGTGGGTGCAGTTCCCCGCCATCAGTTGGGGCATCGGGCTGGCCTTCCATGCCATGGGCACGCTGATGGGCGTGGCCAAACGCATGACGCTGCCCGAGGACCCGTAACCCCGCCGCGCTCAGCCCTCCGGCGGCCTGGGCGCGTCCGAGGCGAACAGCGCCTGGAGCAGGTCCATCAACCCGGGCCACGCCTCCGCGCCCAGCCACAGCCCCTCCGGGACGTGCTCGATGGCCATGATGAGCGAGGCCTGCTCGAAGTTCCGCGCGGACACGAGCCCCTCCGAGGGCAGGCGCCCCTCGACCTGGAGCACCTGGCCGTTCCACGTCAGGCCCGGAGGAAGCAGCCGCTCCGCCAGCGCGCGCAGCCCGGCCCGCCCCGCGCCCGCGCGCAGGACGCCCATCACCAGCGACGACGCCGCGCGAGACTCCTCCAGCTCCACCGCGCCCGGCGTGCGCAGCCACAGCCGGTAGCGCCCGGAGGACAGCTCCACGCGCTCCAGCGTCGTCTCCACGCGCACCTTCCAGCCCTTCACCGACAGGCGCACGTCATAGACGCCGTCGCGCGCGCTCCACTCGCGCAGCTCCAGGTGCTTCACGTTGCGCACCAGCTGGCGCACCACCGTCTCCACGCGCGAGTGGGACAGCCGCAGGCGCCGGCCGCCCACGTCCACCGCCACGTCTCCCGCGAGCGCGGTGGGCAACCGCCGGGCCCACTCCCGGGCGCCCTCCAAGAGCTTCATCGCCAGCGACTGACCCGACATCCACGTCCTCCGGAGCGCCCACCCGCCTCCCTCGGGGGCGGCGCGGCGCGCCCCGGAGCATGCCCCGGAATCGCCCCGCGCGGCGCTCGTCTCCCGGGGCTGGCGCGTGTCCGGCGCTCCGCTCAGGGGGCGAGCGGGGGGAAGCGACCCGCCTCCCAATCCGCCAGGCGCGCCCGGCCCTCGGCCACGCTGTCCACCACGAAGTTCCACCAGATGACGAGCGGCTCCGGCAGCGGCTCGCCGCCCAGCACCACCGCCCGGCCCCCGGAGGTGGAGTGCAGGGACACCACGCCGGCGCCCTCGTCGAGGTGGGCGAGCACGCCGCGCGCCACCGGGCTGCCCCCCACCGCCACCTCGCCGTCCGCCACGTACACCGCGAGCGCATGGGCCGGGGCCACGGGCAGCGCCACGGTGGCCCCGGCCTCCAGCTCCACGTCCAGGTACGTCAGGGGGTGGTAGGTGGGCACCGGCGACACGTGCTCCGCCAGGGCGCCGGCGATGACGCGCACCCGGGCGCCCTCGAACTGGCACAGGGGCAGGCGCGACGCGGGGATGTGCTCGAAGGCGGGGGCCACCTGGCGCGCGGCGCGGGGCAGGGCCACCCAGGTCTGGATGCCGTGCAGGGCCTGGGCGTCCGGGCCCGTGTGCACGTCCTCCGCGTGGACGATGCCGCGGCCCGCGGTCATCCAGTTCACGTCGCCGGGGCGGATGTCCTGGACGGAGCCCAGCGAGTCGCGGTGCCGGACGGCGCCGGAGAACAGGTACGTCACCGTCTGGAGGCCCACGTGGGGGTGGGGGGGCACGGACATCGTCTCGCGGACGGCCGGGGCCGGTCCGAAGTGGTCGCAGAAGACGAAGGGGCCCACCCGCCGCAGCTCCGCCCGGGGCAGCGCCCGGAGCACGTGCGAGTCCCCCACCAGGGCCGTGGCCTTCGCGGGCAGTTGGCGCACCACCTCCCGCTCCCCCGGCGCCACGCTCGCCGCCGCTGACACGTCCGTCCTCATCTGAAGTCGCTCCTCACCGCGCCCGGGGACCAGGCCCGGGCCACGCCATTATCCCCGGCGTACCACCCGAGGGGTAGGACGCCACGGGGAGCCGCCAGTGGATGCCAGGCGCCGGGGGACCGCATCACCCGTCGGGGGGAGGGATGGCGCGACGGGGCGCGCGGGGAATGCGGCGAGGGCAGGCGGGGGATGCTACGGTCCGGGCCCGTGGCCCTGTTCGACGGAACCGACGCGCGGGTAGACCGGTTGGAGCTGCCCTTCAACGAGTACGGCGTGGACCCGTACGGCATCTCCAAGCGGCACGTGAAGGAGGCGCTGCGCGTCTTCGCGCTCATCTACCGCCACTACTTCCGGGTGCGCTGTCACGGCGCGCACCACATCCCCGCCCGGGGCCGGGGGATGCTGGTGGGCAACCACTCCGGCGGCGTGGCCGTGGACGGCGCGATGGTGCTCACCTCCACGATGCTGGAGATGGACCCACCCCGGCTCGCGCAGGGCATGGTGGAGCGCTTCCTCCACCAGTTCCCCGTCTCCTCGCTGTGGGCCAGCCGCACCGGCCAGTTCACCGGCCTGCCCGAGCACGCGCGGCGGCTCCTGGAGGACGACCGGCTGCTGATGATCTTCCCGGAGGGCGCGCGCGGGACGGCGAAGCTCTACAACGAGCGCTACTCGCTGGTGGACTTCGGCACGGGGTTCGTGCGGCTGGCGCTGCAGACGCGCTCGCCCATCATCCCCTTCGCGTTCCTGGGGGGCGGCTCCGCCATCCCCACCGTGTTCAACGCCTACACGCTGGGCAAGCTGCTGGGCGTGCCGTACATCCCGCTGACGCCGTACCTGCTGCCGCTGCCGCTGCCGGTGCAGCTCGAAATCCACTACGGAGAGCCGCTCGTCTTCCGGGGGACCGGGGACGAGGAGGACCATGTCATCGAGGGCCATGTGGCGAAGGTGAAGGAGCGCATCGCGGGGCTCATCGAGGTGGGCCGGGCCCAACGCCATCAGCGGATGTCGCCCAGGAGGCTGCTGCCATGAGGGTGCTCATCCCGGGAATCGCCGGCGGCATCGCGCGCAAGCTGGCGCTGCGGCTGAAGAACGAGGGCCACGACGTCGCGGGCGTGGACATCCGCCCGTGGGAGAACGCGAAGGAGTCCGGCATCGAGGTCTTCCGGGGCGACGTGCGCAAGCGCGCCGCGGAGGACGTCTTCCGGCGCTGGCGCCCGGACGCGGTCATCCACATGGCCACGGTGACGGCCTTCACCGTGCCGGGCGCCGAGCGCGGCCGCATCAACCTGGACGGCACCAAGGCGGTGTTCGACCACTGCGCCACGCACGGCGTGAAGCAGGTGCTGTTCGTGGGGCGGCACACCTTCTACGGCGCCGCGCCGGACTCGCCGCTGTACCACTCCGAGGACGAGCCCCCGCGCGCGCTGGAGTCCATCCCCGAGCTGGCGGACCTGGTCGCCGCCGACCTCTACGCGGCCACCGCGCTGTGGCGACTGCCGGAGGTGACGACGGCGGTGCTGCGGCTGCCGTACACGCTGGGCGCGCCGGGCACGGGCACGCTGGCGTCCTTCCTCAAGGGCCGGCGCGTGCCGCTGGTGCTGGGCTACGACCCGCTGTTCCACGTGCTCCAGGAGGACGACGTGGTGACGGCGCTGTCGCTGGCGCTGGAGAAGAAGGTCCGGGGCATCTTCAACATCGCCGGGCCGCCGCCCATCCCGCTGTCCGTCATCGTCCGCGAGACGGGGCGCACGGGCGTGCCGCTGCCGTCCCAGGTGCTGTCCCTGCTCCTGGGCCGCGCGGGCTTCCCGCGGCTGTCCACCGGCGCGCTGGACCACCTGCGCTATCCCATCGTCGTGGACAACCGCCGCTTCTTGGAGGCCACCGGCTTCGAGTACCGGTACAGCGTCGCGGACACCCTGCGCATCTACCGCGAGGCCGCGCCCGTCCCCACGCAGGGGCTGTAGCCGCCCCCGAGGCCTCGTCCTCGCGACGCCAGCCACGTCCCAATGACTGGCGTCTCCCGTGCCCCAGCGGCGGTCCAGGCGGACCCAGCGGGTGCGCCCGTGTATGCCATTGAATGGTGGCCCCCGGGAGGCTTGCCAGTCCATGACGTGAAGGCGCAGGCTTCCACCCCAGCACGATGGGTCCCCAGCGGGTGACCCCTGGGGGAGCGCCGCGTGTCGTCGCCCGAGGACACAGCCTTGCTGGACGCGCTGGACCGGCACTCCCGGCGGCGCGCACAGGGCATCCCCACGCTCACCGTGCTCGTGGGTCCTTCGGAGCGCGCGCTCGGGCTCTGGACACAATGGGTGCAGCGCCAGGGGTTGCGCGTCGCCGTCGCGGAGGGTGATGAGCCCCGCGCCATGGTCCGGGCGTGGGCGACCGCGCTGTCCGCCGAGCGGGACCTCGCGGGCGACGCGGAGGCCTTCGTCCTCCAGACGCAGCCCGCGCGGATTCGGCGCACGCTCCACTTCCAGGGCAAGGGCACCCACGAGCGCCGCGTGCTGCTCGAAGGCCTGACGCCTCCCGCCGGGCAGACCTCCGCCTGGGAGCTGTGCCGTTACCTGCTGGAGCTGCCCGCCCCCACGCGCGACGGAGCGCTCACGGACGCGGTCGAGCACGCCATCATGCGAGACCCGCTGGAGGCACTCAGGGACCTGCTGACGGTGGTCCCGGACGGACGCGCGCCGGCCCTGCGCATCCCCGCTGACTTCCGCGCCTTGCGCGCCGTCGCGACGCTGGCCACCGCGGCACCACGACTCACCACCGTCTGCGTGCTCACGCCCCAGGCGCTCACGGAGCACCTGCGGCGCACCGAGTGCACGACGCTGGCGCTGCTGCGTGAGGGCCGGCTCGACGTCCCAGAGGAGCCCGCGTCGTCCAGCGCGCAGGCTCGCGCGGAGACGGTGAGTGTGGACGTCACGCTGAAGCGACTGCGCCAGGAGGGGACTCCGGCACCGCTGCTCACGCGCTACGAGAAGGCCGCGCGCGCCATCACCGGGGCCCAGGAGGAGTCGGACCAGCGGGCGCGCAGCGAGGCGGAGTCCTTCCTGTTCGACCTGCTCGAGCACCTCCCTGCGACGCGAGGGCACTTCCAACTGAACGGGGTGCTCGACCTGGGTGACGGCAGCCGCCCGCTGGAGGTGGACCTGCTGTGCCGCGAGCTGCGGCTCGCCATCGAGATCGACGGGTTCCACCACTTCCGTGAACCCGAGCGCTACCGCAGGGACCGGCGCAAGGACCTCGACCTCCAGCGCGCGGGCTACTGGGTGGCCCGCTTCCTCGCCGACGACGTCGTCGCGCGGCTGGAGGTCATTCGCGAGACGGTCGAATCGATGATTGCCGCCCGGCGACGTGAGGCCACCGGGCAGGAGACACCTCATGGACACCGCTGACGAGAGGCTGGCGGGGCTCGCCCTGTCATGGCTGCTGACCCGTGGTCCCCAGGGCGACTCACGCGTGGAGCTGGAGGCCGCGCTGCGTCCGCTCGTGGAGCACCGCCTGTCCCGCGCCGAATGGAAGACACGCGCGCAAGGGCTCGTGGACGCGCTGTTGGCCGAAGGACTCGTGGAGGCGCGAGGCCGCAGCCGGCTGGCGCTCACCGAGGAGGGGCGCGCGCGGGTGCAGGCGTTCCTCCAGGTGGAGCAACTGCCACGCAGCCTCACGTGGAAGAAGCTCAAGGCCACCCACCTGCTGGCCCGGGGCCTGGGACTGCCGCCCAGCCGTGCCGTGCTCACCCGCCTCTCGAAGGCAGACGGGGTGCGCACCGCCGTGCTCCGACGGCAGCATCCGGACGTCGGTACGGACGAGCTGAGCCTGGCGCAGCTGAGGGACCGGCTCCTGTGGCGCCAGTTGGGCGTGGAGACGGAGCGCCCCTTCTCGCTCTCGGCGGTGCAGGCGCACCTGCTCGGCCAGTTGCTGGAGGCAGACGTCAAGGACCCCCGTCGAGGCCTGGAGCAGTGGGTGGCCCGCGCGGCGGGCTCCACGCGCGTCGACGCCGAGGCGGTCCGCCAGACGTTGCTGCGAGGCTGGCTGCTGCCTGAAGCGACCTCCGCTCCCGTCGAAGAGCGGGCAGCACCCACGGCCCCCCGAACCCGCCCGCCGCCGGCCCGGGTGTCCGTGGAGGACTTCGCCGAGCATGTCCTCGACGTCGCCCGCGCCCTGCCCACGGGCCGCTTCGGTCACGACAAGGTGTTCATCTCCCACGTGTGGCGCGCACTCCAACCGGAGTGGCCCCACCGTGAGGCGTTCGACGCCGCGCTGCTGGAGGCCAATCGGACCCGACACCTGTCGCTGACCCGCGCGGACCTCGTGTCGGCCATGGACCCGACCGACGTGGCCGAATCCGAGGTCCGCTCCTTCGGCGCCAGCTTCCACTTCGTCGTCGTCTGACCCCCTGCCCCAGGAATCACCATGTCCACGGACGCGCGACTGTCGGTCTTCCTCGACGATGACGGCGAGGTGTTCAGCGGGGTGCAGCAGGGGCAATACCTCTGGCAACCGGACCCCTTCGACGTCGAGACGCTCAACGCCCCCGCGCGGCGGGCCTTCCACCGCCTGCTGACGCGCGCCTCCGCCGCCACGCCACCGGGCTCGGGCAAGCTGCTGCTCCTGCTCGGCGAGTCGGGCAGCGGCAAGACGCACCTGGTGCGCGCCTTCCGCAATCACGCGCATGGCCAGCGGAAGGGGTTCGTCGGCTACATGCCGATGACGGTCGATGAGTCCAACTACGACCGGTACGTCCTGAACAACCTCATCACGTCCCTGGAACAGCCCTACGACCTGTCCGTGGACGACGACAGCGGGCTGATGCGGCTGTCGGACGCGCTCATGGAGCACTGCCGGAGCGCCTTCGCTCCCCTCATCCCCGACGAGAAGGTGCTGGAGGAGGACGAACTGCACGGGACCATCCACTCGGTGGCGGACGAACTGCTCGCCGACCCCCGCTTCCGCAGCGTGGAGGTGGACCTCCTGCGAGCCCTGCTCTACCTCCAGCGCAAGGACCCGCGCATCAACCGACAGGTCTTCCACTGGCTGCGCTGCGAGGAGCGCTCCGCCAGTGACCGGAAGCTGATTGGCGACCTGGTCCCACGCAGGGGGGACGACGCGCACAGCCGGATGGTCGAGCAGCTCGGCCGGGTGATGGATGCCCTCGGGCATGCGCTGGTGGTGTGCGTCGACCAGGTCGAGGACCTCAGTGACTTCGAGCAGCGCCCGCAGATGGAGACGTCCTTCCGTCGGGCGATGGCCAGCCTCATCTCCATCACCAACAAGGTGCGTCGCGCGGTGGTGGTCGTCTGCTGCCTCTCTGACTACTGGGTGAAGATGCGGCCCCAGTTGCTGCTGCCGATGATCGACCGCATCGAGAACGACCCGGAGCCCGTGACGCTGGAGCGCACGGTGACCGCGGACATCGCCCGGGACATCGCGGTCCGGCGGCTGCGTGCCCTCTACGAGCCTCGCGGCGCGACCTTCGACCCCGCGGACCCGACGTATCCCTTCCCCACCGCGGGCTTCGAGGCCCTGAGCGGACAGCGTCCCCGAGACGTCCTGAACACCTGTCGTCGCTATCGGGACCGGGCCATCCAGGACCAGCGCCTGCCCGCGGAGTTCCCGCTGCCCGAGGCCCACCCCATTCAGGGGAAGACACCTCCCGTGCGGCCCCCGGTCCTCGAGGACGTCGAGCAGGAGTGGACGAACTTCCGCGCCCGCTTCAGCCCCATCCTCCCCGAGGAACCCGCGGACATCACCGCCTTGCTGGCATGGGCCGTCGAGGTCAGCGGTGATGAACTGGGCGGCACGCAGCGATTCACGGCGAAGAAGCGGGACGACGAAGTCCTGGACGTGGGCATCCAACCCCAGGGAGAGAAGCTCGTCGTCGCGCTCTGCGAGATGGACCCGCGTGGCGGAGGGCTCGCTCGACAGCTGCAGCGCGCCATCAAGGCCGCGGCGGGGAGCACGCCCGTCATCATCCGGACGTCCGAGTTCCCCGCCACCACGGGCACCAAGGTCGCCGAGCAGATTGCGCTGCTCTTCAAGAAAGGCGGGCGTCGGGTGGTGGTCGGCGACAGCGAGCTGCGCGACCTGGTCACCCTGCGCGAGTTCCGGACCCTCAACGAGGGCAAGCCGTCCTTCCGGGAGTGGAGTCAGACGCTCCGCCCCGTGTCGCGGATGAAGGCCGTGGGAGACATGCTCGGCCTTCACCTCCGCTCCGGTGCCACCCCCTCCGCGCCCCGATTGCCTCCGCCCGCGCCAGTTCCCGTCGCCAAACCGACGGGCCGCGCCTCCACGAGTCAGTCCACCCTCTTCAACGATGCACAGGTCTCCGTTCCGAACTCGGGGAAGAAGACCTCGAAGACGACGCCATCCCATCGGGATGGCGCGACCTCCTCGACGACGACACGAGGAACGACCTCCGCTGGGCTGTCACAGCCCTCCGCCGGAGCGACCGACGCCGGTGAATTCCGTCTCACCGCCGTGAGTGCCATCCTCACGTCTTCGCACTCGGACAAGCCCGCCTCTCGTCCTGGGGGCTTCGAGCCCCAGGGCGTGGCCTCGAACGGCACATCACCTCCGTCGGCGTCGCCCACCGGGCATCCGGGGCTACCGCGTGACGGTTCTCCCCCATCAGCCTCGCCGCGCGGGGGCCCCGCGGCCCATCGAGCCGGCATGCCGCCCCCGAGCACCGAGGAGCTCGCGATGGATGGGCTCCGGTTCGACGACGTGACGGGCGCCGAGCTGCTTCCGCTCGAGCGCGGCGCGAACAGGGAGAGCGACGCCAAGGTCCCTGGACTCAGGCCACGCGTCCCCACACCTCCGAAGGTCACACCTGTCCCGCGCGCGGCCCTCACCGGGCCGGTGCGCCTGGGCGTCACCGAGGGCATCCGCTCGCAGCCCGTGTTCGTGGAGCCACTCGAGCTGACGCGTCACAGCGCGTTCCTGGGGGGCTCGGGCAGTGGCAAGACGACGCTCGCGCTCAACATGCTGGAGCAGCTCCTGCTGCGCGGCATCCCCGTCATCCTCGTGGACCGCAAGGGCGACCTCGCCGCCTACGCTCGCGCCGAGGCCTGGGACGAGCCGCTGGAGGACGCCGCTCTGCTCGAACGCAGGCGGCTGCTCAAGGAGCGTGTCGACGTCGCGCTCTACACGCCCGGGCGCTCGGACGGCAGACCGCTGGCGATTCCCGTCGTCCCCCATGGCCTCGAGGCGCTGCCGGTCGAGGAGCAGGAACAGGGCGTCCAGCAGGCGGCGGACGCCATCGCGGGCATGCTCGACTACAAGAGCAGCCCCAACGACAAGGCCGCGCGAGCCCTGTTGGCCCAGGCGCTCCGGCTCCTCGTGCAACAACCGTTGGACCGAGAGCTGACGCTGGAGGTGGTCCAGCAGTTCGTCGCGTCCCAGGACCCCGCGCTCATCCAGGAAGCCGGCGGCCTGTCGGCGAAGACCTACGACAAGCTCGCCATGGACCTGGAGGTGCTGCGCCTCAACCTGCGCTCGCTCCTGAGTTCAGGTGGGGAGCGCCTGGACCTGGACGAGCTGCTCGGACGTGGCGCGAGCGCCGTCCCCGGCCGCACGCGCCTCAGCATCATCAGCACCAAGTTCCTGGGCGACAACAACCGCATCCTCTTCTGGGTGTCCCAGTTGCTGCTGGAGACCCATCGCTGGGCGAGCCAACACCCGTCCAGCCAGCTCCAGGCCGTGTTGCTGTTCGACGAGGCCGACGTCTATCTCCCCGCGACGAGCAAGCCGGCCACGAAGGAGCCCATGGAGAGCTTGCTCAAGCGGGCGCGCTCGGCGGGTGTGGGAATCATGCTCGCCACCCAGAGCCCCGGGGACCTGGACTACAAGTGCCGGGAGAACGTGCTGACGTGGAGCGTGGGCAAGATCAAGGAGGACAACGCTCTCAAGAAGCTTCGCCCGCTGTTCTCCGATGCCCGGGTGGACGCGGACGCGAGACTCCCCTCCCAGAAGCAGGGCCAGTTCCACGTGCTGCGCGACGGCAAGGTGGAGCAGCTCAAGGCCGACCGTTCGGTCATCCGCACCGCGCAGCTCTCCGAGGATGAAATCCTGCGACTCGCTCGGGCCGCCCGTCCCCCGAAGCCAGGGGGAGCCCGCTGACTTGCCGGCCCCGCCTCGCGAGGCTTCCTGCTAGGAAGCGCCCGGAATGAGTTCCCGGACGCTTCCTGCCCTGCCCGACCGCGCGCGCTTCGAGGCCCTCGTGGCCCAGGGCCACAATCAGGTGCCGGTCATCCGGAGGCGGGAAGCCGGGGCGCTGCGCCCCGTGGACCTGTTGCGAGCCCTCCCCGAGGGACACCGCTTCCTCCTGGAGAGCACCCGTGTCAGCGAGGAGGGACGCTACTCGTTCGTGGGCACGCGTCCCTTCCTCCGCTTCTCGGCCAAGGGCGCGCAGTGCTTCATCGACGGACAGCGGCAGGACGGCGCGCCGCTGGAGGTCCTGGGGGGACTGCTCCAGCGCTGGAAGGGCGTGAGCCTCCCGGGTCTGCCCCGCTTCCTCGGCGGCGCGGTGGGCTTCTTCGCCTACGAGGCCAACCACTACTTCGAGTCCCTCCCCCGCCACCCACGCGACGACCTGCGCCTGCCGGACATCGCCCTCTCCTTCGTGGACACGTTCCTCGCCGTCGACCACCTCGCGGGGGACCTGCTCCTCGTGGCCACGGGCTCGGACTGGGACGACTGCTCGCGCCGCCTCGACACGCTGGAGTCCTGGCTCCAGCACGCGCGACCCTCTTCTCCGCCCAGCGCGCCGGACCCGCACGCACCGCTCGCGTCGTGGCGCTCCAACTTCACGCAGGACGCCTACCTCGCGGCGGTGGAGCGCGTGCGCGAGTACATCCGCGCGGGTGACACCTACCAGGTCAACCTCTCGCAGCGCCTGGAGGTGGACTTCACCGGCGACCCGCTCGCGCTCTACGAGACGCTCTCCGCCACCAGCCCCGTCCACTTCGCCAGCTATCTCGAGGGCGACGGCTTCCAGGTGGTCAGCGCCTCTCCGGAGCGGCTGGTCCGCGTGGAGGACGGCCTCGCCATCACCCGCCCCATCGCCGGCACGCGGCGCAGGGGTTCCCCCGAGGAGGATGCCCGCTTCGTCCAGGAGCTGCGCACCAGCGAGAAGGAGCGCGCCGAGCACGCCATGCTCGTGGACCTGGAGCGCAACGACCTGGGCCGCGTCTGCGACTACGGCACCGTCGAGGTGCGCAAGCTGATGGAGATCGTCGAGTACGCCCACGTCCTGCACATCGAATCCGAAGTGACGGGGCGGCTCGCCGAGGGCGTGGGGCCGCTCGACGTGGTGGCCGCGCTCTTCCCCGGAGGCACCATCACCGGCGTCCCCAAGATTCGCACCATGCAGCTCATCACCGGGCTCGAGCCCCAGACGCGCGGGCTCTACACGGGCTCGCTCGGCTACCTCGCGTTCTCCGGAGACCTGGACCTGAACATCGTCATCCGCACGCTGCTGGTGAAGGACGGTCGGGCCTACGTCCAGGTCGGCGGCGGCATCGTCCACGACTCGCAGCCGCGCCAGGAATACAAGGAGACGCTCAACAAGGCACGCTCGCAGCTCCTCGCGCTGGCCTCCCACGGGGGGCGCACGTGATCCTCCTCATCGACAACTTCGACTCGTTCACCTTCAACCTCGTCCAGGCGCTCGGAGCCCAGGGCGCGAGGCCGCGCGTCGTGCGCAACGACGCGCTCACGGTGGCGGACATCGAGGCGCTGCGTCCCGAGCGCATCGTCATCTCCCCGGGCCCCGGCACACCGGACGACGCGGGCATCTCGCTCGAGGTCATCCGCGCGTTCGGAGGACGGGTGCCGCTGCTCGGCGTGTGCCTGGGCCATCAGTGCCTGGGACAGGTCTTCGGAGCGAGGGTGGTGCGCGCGCCCGTCCCCGTGCACGGCAAGACGGCGGAGGTGGAGCACACGGGCCAGGGCGTCTTCCAGGGTCTTCCACGCCCCTTCATCGCCGCGCGCTATCACTCGCTGGTGGTGGCGCGGGAGGGGCTGCCGGAGTGCCTGGAGGTGACGGCCTGGCACGAAGGGCTCATCATGGGCATGCGCCACCGGGAGCTGCCCGGACTGGAAGGCGTCCAGTTCCATCCCGAGTCGTTCCTCACGACCCACGGGCCCCGACTGCTCGGCAACTTCCTGGGCACACGACGTTAGGCGGACGGAGGCGGCGATGTTCTCCACGGTGGCGGTCAATGGCGAGGTGACGCGCTGGGAGGCGCTGCACCTGAGCGACTTCGCCCAGGGCTACTTCTTCGGCGCGGGCTTCTTCACCACCTTCCGCGTCGAGGCGGGCAGGCCCCTCTTCCTCGGCCGGCACCTCCGGCGACTCGCCCGGAGCCTCGCGGTCTTCTCGAAGTCGGTGCGCGCGCCGCCCGCCGAGCACCTCCGCGAGGCCTCCGTCCGGGAGACGCTGCGCATGTGCCTGGAGGCGGACGCCGCGCTGGGCCCCGGCTTCACGGGCGTCGGCAAGCTGGCCGCGAGCGACGGTCAGCTCCTGCTCACCTTCCGGGACCTCCCGCCCGACACGGAGCGCCTCCAGCGCGAGGGGCGCGTCATCGACATGGTGATTCCGGGCGCCTACCGCCGTGGAGACTCCCTGCCCAACCACAAGGGCCTGTCCTACTTCCGCCAGTACAGCCTGATGGCCGACCTGCCCCTGCTGGGCAACGAAGCCGGGCAGGCCTGTGAGCTGCCCACCGCCAACATCTTCGTCCTCATGGGCGACGTGCTCGCCACGCCGCCGCTGGGCGCGCCCTGCCTGCCCGGCATCGTCCGGGAGCTGCTCCTCGAGGAAGGCCACCTCGACGGAGTCCCCGTCGTGGAGCAGGACCTCCGACTCACGGACCTGGTGGATGCCCGCGCCTGCGTCTTCACCAACTCCGCCGCGGTGGCCACGGGCGTGACGCGGCTGCTGGGGCGCGACCTGCCCGACAGCCTGTCACTTGCGGTCCGGGTCCGTGAGCACATCAAGGCCATGGCATCACGCGAGGAGTGAGGCAGATTCGCACGCCATGAGCCGCTCCCTCGTCGCCGTGCACCGCTGGGCCGGAGGCCCAGACACCGATTTCTACCCCTGGCTCTCGAGTCAGGTGCTCGAGGCCCCCGCGCTCTTCGACGAAGTCCGCACCCTGGAGATGCCCGAGCCGGGCTCGCCCACCATCGAGCGTTGGGTGCCCGCGCTCGCGAGCGCCGTGGGCCCCGTCCCCGCGCCCTCCACCGTCTTCCTCGGACACAGCGTGGGCTGCCAGACCATCCTCCGGTACCTCGCCTCGCTGCCCGAGGGACACCGCGTGGAAGGCGCCCTGCTCGTGGCGGCCTGGTTCGAGGTAGACCAGCGCTGGGGCGCCGTGGATCCCTGGCTCGACACGCCCATCGACTTCGCGCGGGCGCGCGCGGCGCTGGGCCGATGCGTCGTGGTCATCTCCGACAGCGACCCCTTCACCTCCGACTGGCGACGCAACACCCAGCTCTGGGAGGAGCGCATGGGCGCGGAGGTCGTCGTCGTCCCCGGCGGCCGGCACTTCAACAACCCGCGCGAGCCCGCCATCCTGGAGACGCTGCGCACCCGCTTCGGCCGTCCGTCGCCGGGCTGAGCGCGTCACTCCGACCTGAACCCCAGTCCCTCCTGGACCTCCTCGGCGCGCAGCTCCCGCCACGCGCCCTCGACCACGTCCAGCGCGACGCCGCCCACCGACTCCCGGTGCAGCTCACGCACCGGGTGGCCCACCGCCGCCAGCATCCGCTTCACCTGGTGGTGACGCCCCTCCGTCAACGTCAGCTCCACCACGTCCGGAGCGCGGAGCGTGGCCCCCGCGGGACGCGTGGGCCCATCCTCCAGCGCCAGCCCATCACGCAGCCGCTGGAGCGCGACCTCCCCGGGCCGTCCCGCCACGCGCGCCACGTAGCGCTTGGTCAGGTGCGTCTTTGGTGCCGTGCCGTGCCGCACCACCCGCTCGTCGTTGGTGAACAGCAGCAGCCCCGTGGTGTCGCGGTCCAGGCGCCCCACCGCGAGCCACTCGTACCCGAGCAGCACCTCCGGGAGCACCGCGCGGAGCCGCTCGAACACCGTGCCCACCCCCTCCGGGTCCGAGCCGTGCACCACCGGGCCGGAGGGCTTGTGGAACATCAACACCCGCGTGGCCAGGGACAGCTCTCGCACACGGCCATCCACCTTCACCTGACTTCCGGTGTGCACGGGGGCGAAGGGTTCCCGCTCCACCCGACCGTCCAGCTCGACGCGCCCCTCGCGAATCGCGACCTCCGCGTCGGCGCGAGGCAGCACGCCCGCGCGCCCCAGCGCCCGCGACAGCCAGTCCGCGCGTCCGTCCGGTGAAGGCGCCTCGCCGCCCCGGCGCCTCGCGGCCTCCAACCAGCGGGGCGTCTTGTGTCCTCGCGCCATCCTCTCGCCTCCTCGCTCCAGTCCGAACCAGCCCGACATCCCATGTCTACCTTGGGGAACCAACGAGCACGTGTGGCTCCAGGCAGGCGGACGTCACGGTGGCGCCATTTGACTCCACCCGGCCCGCTCTGCCATTGCGCCGTCGTGGCCGTCCCCCCCGAAATCGCCGCCTCGCTGTCCCCGCATCCGCCGCTCCCGGGTCCCGCCGTTGCCTTCGCGCTGCGCCTGGGGGAGGCGCTGCACCGCTATGGGACTCCCGCGCACCGCCTCGAGGGGCTGATGCAGCGCGTGTCCGAGCGGCTGGGCCTGGAGGGGCGCTTCTTCTCCACGCCCACGTCGCTGTTCGCGTCGTTCGGGCCGCCCGAGTCGCTGCGCACATGCCTCATCCGCGTGGAGCCCGGGGACATGGACCTGGAGCGGCTGACGCTCCTGGACATCCTCGCGGACGACGTCATCCACGCGCGCCTCACGCCCGAGGAGGGCGCGCTGCGCGTGGAGGCCATCCTCGCGCGTCCGCCGCGGTTCGGCCCCACGCTCCAGGTGGTGTGCTGGGCGCTGGCGGGGGCCGCGGGGGCGCGGCTGTTCGGCGGTGGCCTGCGGGAGATGGCGGTGGCCATGGTGAGCAGCCTGCTCATCGGCATGCTCAGCGAGCTGACGCAGCGCCAGCCCACCACGGCGCGCGTGCTGGAGCCGGTGGCGGCCATCCTCTCCTCCGCGCTGGCGGTGCTGGCCACGAGCGTCGTGGGGCCCTTGCAGGTGCAGGTCGCCACGCTGGCGGGGCTCATCGTCCTGCTCCCCGGCCTGACGCTGACGGTGGCGCTCAACGAGCTGGCCACCCGCAACCTCATCTCCGGCACCTCGCGCCTCACCGGCGCGGCCGTGGTCTTCCTCCAGTTGGGCTTCGGCGTGGCGCTGGGCAGTCGGCTCTCGGTGGTGCTGCCGCCGCCCGCCATCCTCCCGCCCCCCGAGCCGCTCCCCGCCTGGACGCAGGGCCTGGCGCTGGCCATCGCGGGGCTGGCCATCGGCGTGTTGTTCCGCGCGCGTCCGCGCGACTGGGGTTGGATTGCCGCCGCGGGGACGTTCGCCTTCACGGGCGCGCGCTATGGCTCCGAGCTGCTGGGGCCACAACTGGGGGCCTTCGTGGGGGCGCTCCTCCTGGGCATCGGCGGCAACGTGCTCGCGCGGCTGCGCAACAAGCCCTCCGTCACCGTCGTCGTGCCGGGGCTGATGCTGCTGGTGCCCGGCAGCGTGGGCTTCCGCAGCCTGTCGTCCCTGCTGGAGCGGGACGTGGTGGCCGGGGTGGACACGGCCTTCAACATGCTGATGGTGGCCGTGGCGCTGGTGGCGGGCCTCCTGTCCGCCAACGCCCTCGTGCCGCCGCGCAAGGTGCTCTGACTCAGCCCTGGCGGGTGAAGTAGAGGGCCGCCAGCGCGAGCAGGAAGTACGGGACGAGGCCGCCCGCGCCCGCGTAGTCCTTGGCCATGCGCTGGCCGAAGAACAGGCACACCAGCGACACCGCGGACAGGAGCGCGCCGAGGAAGGCCAGAAACGCGGAGCCCGTGAAGACGAGCGCCACGACACCCGCGGCGCTCGACGCGCCCGAGGACAGCTCCAGCAGGGTGATGACGCCGAGCATCAGCGGCACCACGCCCCGCAGGGGGCTCTTGGCGAAGTGGCCGGTGAGCCAGCCGAGGTTGCCCTTCCAGTCCACCACCTTGTCCAGCCCGGACTGGAGGAAGAGGATGGCGAGGAAGGCGGCACAGAGCGCCTGGAGCAGCCACACCGTGAACTGGGTCGATTCGAATGCCGGCATGGCGCGGCACTCTAGCCGCCCGGCGCCCGGGCCCAAGTCTTCTGCGTCGGAGGGCAGGCGGCCGAGCCGGGGGGCCGTCCCCCCCTTCCCTCCCACGGAACCGACCCTAGCTTCACGGGCATGGCTTCCGAGCAGACCGCCCGCCGGGTGTTCACGGGCCTCATCCTGCTGTCCATCGTCCTGCTGGCCCTGGTCATCCAGCCCTTCGCCAAGGGCTTCTTCCTGGCGGCGGTGCTGGCGGGGGTCCTCCACGGCCTGCACGAGCGGCTGACGCGCAAGCTGCGCGGCCGCAAGAACGTGTCGGCCGGGCTCATCTGCGCCGCCGTCATCCTGGCGCTGCTGGTGCCGGTGGGTGGCCTCACCGCGTTCGTCGTGGCGGAGGTGTCCGCGGGCGCGCAGTTCGTGACGAAGACGGTGCAGCAGGAGGGCGTGGAGGGCCTGGTGCAGAAGCTGCCGGGGCCGGTGCGCGACGGCGCCGAGCGCCTCATGGCGCGACTGCCCGTGGAGGAGGTCCACCTGGACGAGACGCTCCAGCAGCAGGTGAGCAGCCAGGGCGGGACGGCGGCGCGCGCGGTGACGGGGGCGGTGGCGGCCACCGGCTCCATCGCCTTCCAGACGGTGATGATGCTCATCGCCCTGTTCTTCTTCCTCACGGACGGCCGCGAGCTGGTGCACTGGCTGGAGAGCGTGTCGCCGCTGCGGCCGGGCGAGACGCTGGAGATCATGCGCGAGTTCCGCGGCGTGTCCGGCGCGGTGCTCGCGTCCTCGCTGGCCACCGCCGGGGTCCAGGCGCTCGCGGCGCTCATCGGCTTCCTCATCGTCCAGGTGCCCGCGCCGCTGTTCTTCGCGGGGGTCGCCTTCTTCATGGCGCTCATCCCCGCGGTGGGCGCGGCCATCGTCGTGCTGGTGGCCGCCGCGCTGATGTTCTTCAGCGGTCATCCCTGGGCCGCGCTGTTCCTCGCCGTCTGGGGCACCGTGGTGGTGGGGCTGGTGGACAACATCGTCAAGCCGCTGCTCGCCAAGCGCGGCATGCACCAGCACGGCGCCATCGTCTTCTTCGCGCTCCTGGGCGGCCTCGCGGCGTTCGGGACGGTGGGCCTCCTGCTCGGCCCGCTCATCGTCGCCTTCTTCCTGGCCCTGGTGCGCATCTACGAGCGCGACTACGGCCGCGACCACCCGCCTCCGGAGAGCCCGGCCACGCCCGGCCCGGAGACAGCGCCCGACGGGCCCGGCGCGTCGCTGGCGCGCGAGGGACCACCCTCCCGGCTCTCCGGGCCCGACGAGCGTCACTGACGACCGCGCGCCCCGGACACCGGCCAGGATGCCGGAGCCCGGGACACGCGGAGGACCTCAGAACGCCGCGCCGCTGGTGCGCTTGCCCGGCGAGGTGGACAGGCTGGACAGGCTGGTGTGCAGCACGAAGGACGCGCCGGCGGAGAGGTCCGGGCTGCGGTTCGCGGAGACACCGTCCGTGCCCGACACGGCGGAGGACAGCGTGGCGGTGTCCACCACCGTGCCCGACGCGTTCTTCACCGTCACCGTGTCACCGCTGTTGCCCAGGCTGAGGGTGCCCGTGGACGCCGCCACCGCGCCCGGGGTGCCGGAGGGGATGCCCGACGCGCCGCCGAACACCACCACCACGCCACCCGCGGCCACCGTCGTCCCGGAGGGGAAGGTGTGCCGCACGCTCGTCGAGTCGGACACCGTCCATCCGCCGATGTTCACCGCCGCCGAGCCCGTGTTCACCAGCTCCACGAACTCGCCGTTGACGTCGGAGCCCAGCTCGTTCACCAGCACCTCGTTGATGAGCAGCGTGCCGGTGCCGCCCCCCCCGGAGGAGGTGATGGTGAAGGCCGCGTCGCTGGTGTCGGTGGTGCTGGCGTTGGCCGTGTCCGTCACGCGCACGCGCGCGGCGGTGCTCGTGGTGGACGGCAGCGTCCACGACAGGCCGCCCGCGGAGGCGGACACGCTGGAGGACAGCGTCGTCCAGGTGCTGCCGTCGAGCGTGTACTCCACCTTCACGGTGGAGATGCCGGAGGCCGTCCAGGTGATGGTCCGCGCGCTGCCCGCCGTCCAGCTCTCGCCGCCGTTGGGCGAGGTCACCGTCACGCTGGACGACACCGTGTCACCGGGGATGAGGAAGTCCTTGATGATGGCCATGTGCTGCATGCCGGAGGCGCCGCTGTCGGCGGCCAGCGCCGGGGACAGCTCGGAGATGGGCGAGTACACCCGCGTGTCCGCGACCAGGCCGTTGGCGAACGAGCTGCCGCCGATGACCACCGCCGTCTGGTAGGGGCGCAGGTCGCCGTCCACGAGGACGTGGTCGTACGGCGAGCTGCGGCCCGCGTTGGTGTTGGTGTTGCCGTTGCGGTCCGCCGGGTACGGGCTGGCCGTCGACACCACCTGGGAGAACGTGCTGAACGCCGCCTCGCTGCGGCTGCCGGTGTTGAAGTCACCGCCGATGACCAGATAGTCGGACGCGGGGACCTTGGACTGGATGAAGCCGACCAGGCTCGTGGCCTCCGCGTTGCGCGTGCTCGCGTTGGACGTCAGCAGGTGCACGCTCACCGCCCATAGGTCCTTGGGGCCCGGGATGTCGATGCGCGCCCACGCGAAGTCGCGGTTGGAGACCTGGGGGTCGTCCCACTCGCCCGACTCGAGGATGGGATAGCGGCTGATGATGCCGTTGGGAATCTGCGCGCCGGACTCCCGGTAGTAGGAGAAGCCCGTGCCGAACGCGGTGTCGACGAAGCTGCGGATGTCCGCCGCGGAGTCCGTCTTGTAGTTGAACTCCTGGATCATCACGATGTCGGGCGCGGTGCCCTGGAAGATGCGGATGCCGTGGCCCGGGTCATAGTCCTGCCCCGTTCCACTGGAGAGGTTGGCCGCCATCAGCCGGAGGCGGACGTTGGCGAGCGAGTCCTCGCGCTCGACCAGCCCGGAGGATTCCGCGGCGGGGTCGACGCCCCCACACGCGGTGAGCACGAAGGCGAGCGCGGCCGCCCAGGGGCGCCACGACGATACGGCACTCGATGAGACCACGGTGTTTCGCACGATGTCCGGTCCTGCTCCCGGGAGGGGAGCCGTTGAGGGTCGGAGACGACTGCTGAACGAGTGGCCCCAGGCAGCCGCTGCCCGGAGCCACGCCCTCAACTTAGCTGGCGAATGCAGTCACGCGGCGCGTGAAACACGATTGAAACAGACTTCGCGCTACGGAGAGAGGGCCGCGGCGGTGGACATCGCGACGAAGACGTAGCGCAGGCCCTTGCCCAGCGTGACGAACACGACGAACGGCAGGGGCCTGACGCCCACCACGCCGCCGGCGATGACGAACGCGTCACCCACGATGGGCAGCCACGACATCAACAGCGCCGGCGCGCCCCACGTGCGGAGTCGGGCCTCGACGCGCGCCATGCGGGGCCCCTCGCTCTCGCGGCGCCGCGCGTACCACCGTCCCAACGCGCCACCGCCCCCACGCGCCACCCACTGCCCCAGCACGTAGAGCGAGAGCGCGCCCAGGACGTTGCCCACCGTGGCCACGCCCGTGGCGACCAGGGGCGACGCGCCCCCATAGATGAGCGCCGCCAGCAGGGCCTCGGACGGCACGGGCACCACCGACCCCGCGAGCACCGCGACCAGGAAGAGGCCTGGGAGACCCCAGGCGGCGAGAAGGGAGGCGTCGGGCATGGAGAGGTGGGCAAAAGGAGCCACGTCAGTGTGCCACGACCACATCCCGGACCCGAGCGATTCCCACCGGGCCCCGCCACCCCGGTCCGTCCGGGGCCGGGCGGGCATCCACGGGCCTCCCGCCCGCGTCCGGGAGGTGCTTCGTCCGCACGTTTTGCGCCCCTCCCCATCCCCGCGCACGAAATGCAGCCATCCGCGGAGCGTGTCGCTCGGGTCACGAGGGAGCGAGGGCGACGGCGCACGCCTTGCTATGGGCAGGGGGTGTCACCCCCCACGCGTGAAGGACCTCCGAGACATGAGCAGCAGCGGCCACACTCCCGTACCGGGCCTCAGCAACGACCTCCGAATCGTCCCGGTGGAGATCGCACCCGAGACGTTCTGGGTGGGAAAGCGGGAGCCCGGAAACATCTTCTACGCCAATCCCTATCTCCGGCGCTTCCGCGGCACGGACGCGAAGACGCAGCGCGCGTCGGAGTTCAATCTCCTCATCGACCCGGGCTCCAGCAGCGACTTCTCCACCATCCACACGAAGGTGACGTCGCTCATCGGGGGAATGGAGCGACTGTCGGCCCTCTTCATCAACCACCAGGACCCGGACGTGGGTTCGTCCGCGAGCATCATCTCCGCGCGGTACGCGCCGCGCGCGGGCATCCTGTGCTCGGAGGACACCTGGCGGCTCATCGTCCACCAGAACCTGCCGCGCCACCGCTTCATCCCCACGGAGAAGTTCGCGCAGGGGCTCAGCGTCCCCACCGGCCACAAGCTCCTGCCGGTGCCCTCGCCCTTCTGCCACTTCCGCGGCGCGGTGATGCTCTACGACCCGCAGACCCGCGTGCTCTTCACCGGAGACCTCTTCGGTGGCCTCACCGACGCCAACGCCAAGGGCCTGTGGGCGGACGAGTCGGACTGGGCGGGCATCCGCGCCTTCCATCAAATCTACATGCCGGTGAACGCCGCGCTGTCCCGGACGGTGGCCGCCATCCGCAAGCTCACCCCCGCGGTCGAAATCATCGCGCCCCAGCATGGCCGCGTCATCCGGGGCCCGCTCGTGCAGCAGTTCCTGGAGCGGATGGAGCGGCTCCAGGTGGGCCTGGACATCATGGACGAGGCGCAGGACCGCACCCACCTGCAGGCGTGGAACGCCGTGCTGGACCGGGTGATCGCGCTGGCGCGTGGCTACCTGGGTGAATCGGCGGACGTGAAGCTGGGCTCGAGCACGGAGCTGCCGGACACGGCGACGTTCGAGGGCACCCGGCTGGTCGTGAACAAGATGGGCAAGTGGACCGTGGAGCACGTGGTAGACCTGCTGTGCAAGGGAGAGCCCCCCGAAATCGCGGGGCCCATCATGGTGGAGGCCACCAGCGCCGCCGCCGAATACAACCTGCCCACGCCGCACCTGGACATCGAAGGCGCGGGAGCGCCGTCGCACATCTCGCTGCTGGACCCGTGACGCACGTCGCGGAGCCGAGGGACGCCGAGGGAGGGAGCGTTGGCTTCGACGGAAGAAGACTCCGGTGGAGTGATGTACCTGGGCACGCCACCGGAGCCCGCGGCGCGGGAGGCGCCGGAACGACCCGCCGTACACGAGGACCATCCGTGGGGCCCCGCGCCGGTGACGCCGCCGCCAGCCGTGTCCCTGGCGGACACGCTGCGTCCGGTGACGCCCCTGGCCCCCGTGTCTCCGCACGGCACGCTGCTGCAGGGCATCGCCACCCCCGCGCCGCCCCCCTCCCAGGTGCGGGGCCTGGTGCCCGGGCAGCTCGTGGCGCAGCGCTACCGCGTGGAGCGGTGGCTGGGCGCGGGGGGCAGCTCCACCGTCTACGAGGCCACCGACCTGTCGTTGAACCTCCGCGTGGCGCTCAAGGTGCTGGCCACGCCCCATGCGGAGGCGAACACGGTGGCGCGCTTCCGCCAGGAGGTGGAGCACGCGCGGGCGCTCGAACACGTCAACATCCTGCGCGTCTTCGACGTGGGCATGGACGGCGACCGCCACTTCCTCACGGTGGAGTTCCTGGAGGGCATGGACCTGCGCCAGCGGATGCTGGAGCGGCGCCCCACGCTCGGGGAGGCGCTGCGCTGGCTGACCCACGCCGCGGTGGCGCTGGAGCACGCGCACGGGCGCGGGGTGCTGCACCGGGACGTCAAGCCCGCCAACCTCTTCATCACCCGCACGGGCGTGCTCAAGCTGATGGACTTCGGCCTGGCCAAGAGCACCCACGTCGCGGGGACGACGACGCAGGGCGCGGTGCTCGGGACGCCGGAGTACATGGCCCCCGAGCAGGTCATGGGCAGCCCTCCCCTGTCCCCCTCCACGGACCTGTATGCCCTGGGCGTGGTGGCCTACGAGCTGTGCACCGGTCAGCTCCCGTTCCGCCACACGGACCCGGTGCCGCTGATGTTCCTGCACGTGCAGCAGCCGCCAGTCCCTCCCCGCACGCTGTGCCCCGGACTGCCGGAGCCCTTCGAGCGCGTCATCCTGAAGCTGCTGGAGAAGCAGCCGGAGCATCGCTACGCGAACGCGGGCGAGCTGCGCTCCGCCCTCGCGAAGCTGTGGCCCTGGGCCTTCAACGAGGCGGCGGCAAGAGGATGACGGGGACGGCGGTCCTCGGTGGCCGCGTCACGCGGGGGGCGACGCCCGGCTGCTGACACAGCAGGACCGAGCGCCCCCCTCCCGGATGGATCCGGCAGCACCACGCGCTTCCAGCCCGGCTCCTCGGCCACCACCCTCCAACACGGAGGCGGCGCCGCCGAGAGCCACAGCACGCCCACCCACGGCAGGACGGGCACCATGTCAGCGCCTCCCACGGCCGCGCCCTGGAGCGACGAGGGAGACCTCGACTCCGTTCCGATGCTCGTCCCCGGTCGTGGTCGTTCCGCGCATCCGTCCCTCCCGCCCCATCGTGGCGTGTGGAGGGGACGCGATTGCACGGGGCCGGCCAGCACCTGACGTCGTGTCGCTTCGCGGGGTTGGTCGCGGGCACGGCGACGTCCGTGTGCAGCACCGCGCACACCGCGCCCTCCGTCCTGCACACCGCGAGCGGGTCAGGACTCCAGGGCGGCCTTGCCAGGGGCCAACAGGAACAGCCCCAGCGACACCAGCGCCGCCAGCGAGCCGGCGAGGGCGAACTGGGCGGCGAAGTGTCCTCGCGCCAGCGCGAGGGCGGCCACCGTCAACGAGCCCCCCAGGAGGCGCGTCGCATAGAGGCTGCTGGTGACGATGCCCCGATGGTGCCAGGGCGCGCGCGACTGGGGGCCGATGAGCGACGTGCTCGCGGCCGGCCCCAGGCCCATGCCCAGCACGGCCAGGGAGACCAGCGCGGCGAACATGCCCAGCTCCAGCGCGGCCGTCAGGGCCAGCAGCGCCGCGCCCGTGGCCGCCACGGCGAAGCCCACGCCCGCGCTCAGCCGCATCCCACCGCGCACCAGGAGCTTCACGCCGAACGACGAGCCCACCGACCAGCCCAGCAGCATGGGCAGGAGCGCCACGCCCGCGACGAGGGGCGTCTGTCCGCCCTTCTCCGTCATCCACAGGGGCACCCACGCGGCCATGCTGTAGAGCAGCGCGCCACCGGCGATGCCACCCGCGACGCCGCACAGCACCGTCCGGTCCGTCAGCAGCTCCATGGGCATGAGCGGCGCCGTCGAGCCGCGCTGCTGACGCACCAGCACCGTCCCCAACACGAGCGCACCCGCGAGGCAGACCCACCGCAGCCCGGCCTGTCCCGGCTCCAGCGAGAACAACAACATCGCGGCGGAACTCCCGGCGAGCACCGGCCCCCAGCGGTCCAGTTGCACGTCCGTGCGGCGCGGTGGGTCGCGGTAGGAGATGTACAGCAGCAGGGCCGCGAAGAGGCCCACGGGCACGTTGACCAGGAACACCCACCGCCACGAGGCGTGCATCACCAACCAGCCGCCGATGAGCGGCCCCACGGCGTTGCCGGCGCCCCAGGCCCCCGTGAAGAGGCCCTGCACCGCGGCGCGCTCGCGCAGCGTGTAGAGGTCCGCGCTGATGGTGAGCGTGGTGGGCTGGAGGGCGCCCGCGCCCAGGCCCTGCAGCACGCGGAAGGCGATGAGCCCCTCCACGGACTGGGAGAGCCCGCAGAGCGCGGACCCCACCAGGAACAGCCCCATGCCGGCGAAGAACACGGGCTTGCGGCCGAGCCGGTCCGCCAGCTTGCCGGAGATGAGCACGCCCACGGTGGACGCGAAGAGGAAGGCGGAGAAGACCCACGAGTAGAGGTGCTGTCCGCCCAGCTCCCGGGTGATGGTGGGCATGGCGCTCGTCACGACCGTGCCCTCGAAGGCGCTGACCACCAGGGCCAGCAGCACCGCTCCGGTGGCCATCCGCCGCGCCGTTCCAGGCTGGCCCGAGGTCACCGGCTCCACCGACACGCCACTTCCATCCATGGCCCCACGTCTAACCGGAGGGCCCCCATGCGGAAACCGCAACTTCCGCATAGACTTCTTGCGAGTTCCGCATGACCCACGAACAACTCCAGGCGTTCCTCCGAGTCGCCCAGGAAGGCCGCCTGTCCACCGCGGCCCGAGGGCTGGGCCTGTCGCAGTCCGGCCTGTCGCGACAGCTCCAGGCCCTGGAGGCCGAGCTGGGCACGCGCCTGCTCGTCCGCACGCCCGTCGGCACCGTGCTGACGGACGCGGGCGAGCGCTTCCTCCCCCATGCACGACGCGCGGTGGATGCGCTGGTGGCGGGCAGCGCGGAGCTGGGGCGGCTGTCCGGGACGCCCCGGGGCTCGGTGACGCTGGGCACCCTGCACACCGTGGGCGCGTACCTGCTCCCCGACATCCTCCCCGCGTTCGCGCGGGAGTACCCCGAGGTGCGCCCCCGACTCAGCGAGGGCATGGCGGCGGTGCTGGAGGAAGGGGTCGCGCACGGCACGCTGGACCTGGCCATCCTCTCCCTGCCGGTGCGCCGCGCGGACCTGGTGTCCCAGAAGCTGTGGGAGGAGCCGTTGATGCTGGCGGTGCCGCGGGGTCATCGCCTGACGAAGGTGGGCGGGCCGGTGGCGCTGGCGGACGTGGTGGAGGAGACGTGGGTGGTCATCCCCAGCATGAGCGGCACACGCGCGCTGGAGGCGGCGTGCGAGGCGCGCGGGGTGACGCCCCGGGTGGCGCTGGAGACGGACAACGCGGAGGCGATGCGCCGCATGGTGGAGCAGGGCCTGGGCGTGGCGCTCGTCCCGGAGCTGATGGCGCGCAAGCACCCGTCCCATCGGTTCGACGTGGTGCCCCTGGTCCGCAGCGGGCTGAAGCGCCAGGTGGCGCTGGTGCACCGGGGCGAGGGCTACCTGACGGCGGCGGCGCGGGCGATGAAGTCCTTCATCGTGGAGACGGTGCGCGCGATGCCGGAGCCCTGGGGCACGGGCAAGCGCGGCGCGGCCTCCCCCACCCAGCGCACGCGCTGAGCCTCCCACCCGCTCAAATCGCGTCGAACAGGTCCTCGACGAAGCGCCACCAGTCCCGCCACTCGTCGTCCGAAGCGGTGCGCGTCGGCTTCGCGGCGCCCTCCACGGGTCGCTCCCGGTGGCACGGAGCGGGTGCGGGCGGGAAGCGCTCCGCGCAACGGGCACAGGCGAGGCCGGGCACGACGCGCTGGCATTGGGTGAGCGGGTAGCGGTCCTTGCACCCCACGCAGACGAACTCCAGTCGAGGCAGCGCCTTGCGCGCGGCGCCCTCCTGCGTGGCGCGCGCGAACTGGGCATCCGACACGGAGTTGCCGCCGCACTCGATGCACGCCAGCAGCTCACACGCCCCCAGGCGGGCGAACCACAGCATCCCCGCACAGGCCGGGCACTTCGCTGCGGGCTGCTCCCGCGTCATCTCCGGCGTGCCCTGCGTCCCCGCGACGAGGCCCAGCTCGCCCGCGTCGAACCACATCGCCTTGCAGGCGAAACAACGGTCGAGCAGCACCCGGTCCGCCAGGAGCGGCTGGAGCGGGGCGCGACAGGAAGGACATGCACGGGCGGGCATCGGCGCGGAGCCTAGGCCATCCCGGACACACGCGCCGCTCCCGCGAAGGGCGCCGGCCCGCTGCTAGAGTCCCCCGCATGAAGCGGCTCCTCCCCGTCCTCCTCGCGGTCCTCGCGGGCTGCGCCACCACGCCCACACGCGCCCCCGCGCACGCGGTGTTCATCCAGAACGACTACGCCGCGGCGCTCGCCCAGGCCCGCGCGGAGGACAAGCCCCTCTTCATCGACTACCACGCCATCTGGTGCCCGCCGTGCCGGACCCTGGAGGCCCAGGTCTTCACCGCCCCCGCCTTCGTCGAGCGGGCGCGGGACTACGTCCTCCTCTCGGTGGACGTGGATGACCCGGTCAACGAGCCGTTCCTCGAGCGCTTCCCGGTGAACAACCTGCCCACCCTGCTCGTGCTCGACGCCGAGACGGAGACGCCCGCGCTGCGCTGGATGGGGGGCGTCGGCCTGGAGGACGTCCTGGCCCTCCTGGACGATGCCCAACGCGCGCTGCACGCGCGCCTGTCGGGACCGGAGCAGCTCCTGCTCGAGGGAGACCGCGCGTACGCCCGGCGGGAGCACGCGCTGGCGGCGGCGAAGTACCAGGAGGCGGTGGCGCGGAGCGCCAGGGATTGGAACCGGCGAGGCCGGGCGGTGGAGTCCGCGCTCAACGCGCTCTGGAACGCGGAGCACTTCCAGGCCTGCGCGGAGTACGCGGTCCAGGAGGTCCCAGGCCTCGCGGCCGAGGAGCAGGTGGACGCGGCGAGCTTCGGGTACGCCTGCGCCCGGTACGCAGAGGAGCCCAAGCCATGGGCGGCTCCAGCCCAGAAGGCCCTGGAGCCCGCTATCGAGAAGGCCTTCGAGCAGGCCCAGCGGAGCGGCGCGAAGAGCCAGGTCTGGCTCTATGGCTCCATGGCGGAGCTGCTCGGGGAACGCGGGGACGAGGAAGGCGCCAGACGACTCTCCGAGAAGCACTACGCGGAGGTCCTCGCGCACCGTGCGAAGGAGACCACCGCCCAGGGCCGAGCGGCCTGGGACCCGCAGCTCTACAGCGCCGCGGAGTCGAGCGGACACCTGGCGGACACCCTCGAGCTCTTCGCCCGGAGCGAACACGAGCTCCCTGGCGACTTCTCCGCCAGCACCCGCGTGGCCGCGAACCTCCGCGAGCTCGGCCGCTACGACGAGGCGCTGGCCGCGACGGACCGCGCGCTGAAGCTCGCCCAGGGTGGACGCAGGCTGGCGGTCTGGCTGAGCCGGGCCCGCACGTTGGAGCGCGCGGGACGCAAGGCCGAGGCCCGCGCGGACTTGAAGACGGCGCTCGCGGAGGCGGAGCGGCTGCCCAGGATGCAACGCGAGTTCTCCCAGTACGCGGTGGACGCGGTGCGGTCCGCGCTGTCCGGGCTCGAGGAGGCGAAGTAGCCCCCCTCCCCTACCGCTGCAGGCTCTTCGTCTTCTTCGCCTTCGTCGGCGCCGCGGGACGGGGAGCCTCCTCGACGGGGGCCCGGGCGGAGGCGGCCTCCTCCTTCATCACGTTGGCCTCCTTCCGGTAGTACTGCTTGAGGTGGTCCTTGAGGTAGCGACCGGTGTGCGACCCGGCGGTCTCCGTCAGCGTCTGCACCGGCCCGGCGAAGACCACGTCGCCGCCCCGGTCTCCCCCCTCCGGCCCCATGTCCACCACGTAGTGGGCCTGCCCAATCACATCGAGGTTGTGCTCGATGATGATGACGGTGTGGCCCGCCTCCAGCAGTTGGTTGAACAGCTTCAGGAGGTGACGGATGTCCGCGAAGTGCAGCCCGCGCGTGGGCTCGTCGAAGATGAACAGGCACCGGTTCTTCTTCTGCCGCAGCAGCTCCGCGGCCAGGTTGAGCCGCTGGGCCTCTCCGCCCGACAGGGTCACCGTGGAGCTCCCCAGCACCAGGTAGCCCAGCCCGAAGTCCCGCAGGTACGTCAACGCCTGGACGATGGTCGCGTCCTGCTTCGGCGTGAAGAACGACAGGGCCTCCTCCACCGACAGGCTGAGCACCTCGTGGATGTTCCTCCCGTTCAGCTTCACCTCGAGCACGGGCTCCTGGAACTTCCGGCCGCCGCAGTCGTCGCAGACGACGTACTCGCTCTCGAAGATGGACATGTCGATCTCGAGCGAGCCCTGGCCCTTGCACGTCTCGCAGCGTCCCCCCGCCACGTTGCTGCTGAAGTGCGTCTTGTCGAAGCCCTTCTTCGACGACTCGGGCAGCGAGGCGAACAGGTCGCGGATGGCGTCGCTGATGCCCAGGTACGTCACCAGCGTGCTGCGACTGGAGCGACCGATGGGCTTCTGCTCGACGTACGTCACCTCGTCCAGCCCGTCGAGCCCCTTCAACGACGCGCCCACGTCCCGCTTCGCCGCCCGCGCGGTGAGCACCCGCAGCGCCTCGTCTCGCAGCGAGCCGATCAACGAGCTCTTGCCGGAGCCGGACAGCCCCGTGACGCAGGACAGCGCGTTGAGCGGGAAGGCGACCTTGGCCACCTTCAGGTTGTTGCGCTGGAAGTCCGTCATCGTCAGCCAGCCTTGCAGGTCCGGCCGGCGCTCCAGCGCGAACTGGCGGTTCTTCATGCACGCGGCCGTCTGGGAGCGGGGGCTCGCCATCAGCTCCTCGTACGTCCCCTCGAAGACCAGCTCCCCTCCCCGAGCCCCCGCGCCCGGACCCATCTCGATGAGCCAGTCCGCCGCGCGAATCAAAGTCTCGTCGTGCTCGATGACGATGACCGTGTTGCCCAAATCCCGGAGCCGGCGCAGCGTCTCCAAGAGCTTCACCGTGTCGTGCTCGTGGAGCCCGATGGTGGGCTCGTCCAGCACGTACATGACGCCGGTGAGGTCGGACGCCACGTGCTGGGCCAGGAGCAGGCGCTGGAGCTCACCGCCGGAGAGCGTGTTCACCGCCCGATCCAGCGCCAGGTGCCCCAGCCCCACGTCCTCGATGTTCTGGCACTGCTTCTGGATGGCCTGGGCCACCTCGCGGACCTGGGCCGGGAACTTCCCACCCTGGAGGCGGGAGACCAGCTCACCGATGGTCATGTGCTGGAAGTCGCCGAAGCGCAGCGCTCCCACGGTGACGGCCATCGACTCCTTGCGCAGCCGCCCACCCTCGCACGCGGCGCAATGGGCATCGCCGATGTAGCGCTGGAGCGCCTGCTGCCGCGCGGGCGACGAGGTCGACTTGTACAGCCGCTCCATGTACCCGAGGATGCCGTCGTACGAGAACTCGTTGGTCACCTTGCGCACCTGGATGCGGTAGACCTTGTCCGAGCCGCGCAGCACCCGGTTCTTCTGCGCCGGGGTGAGCTTCGAGAAGGGCACGTCCAGGCGGATGCCCTCGTCCTCGCACATGGCCTCGAAGACCTTGCGCTGACTGGGGATGCTGAACGTCCCCGGCTCCGCGTTGTCCCAGATCCACTCCAGCGACTTGGAGGGGTCCGGCACCAGCAGGTCCGCGCTGAACGACGGCAGCCGGCCCAGGCCGTTGCACGTCAGGCACTTGCCCTCCTTGCGGTTGGCGCTGAACTGCCGGGGCGTGAGCGGCTCGGCGAAGCAGCCACAGTCGCCACACTGGAGCTTCTTGTCCACCGGCCCCAGACACGCCGGGCACACGGGCGTCCCGCCACGCGCGAAGAACAGGCGCATCAGCCCGTCCATGCCGGAGAGCGTGCCGATGGTGGAGCGGGGGTTGCTGAGCCGGTTGACGGACTGTTTGAGGGCCACCGGCGGCTGCGTGCCGCTGACGCGCTCGACCTGGAAGTCCCCCTCCCCCATGTCGAACGAGCGGCTGGAGAGCGCGCCGAGGTACAGCGACTTCGAATAGTAGAAGAGCGTGTCGATGACCAGGGACGACTTCCCCGAACCGGACACGCCCGTCACCACCACCAGCTTCCCCTTCGGGATGGAGACCGAGAGGTTCTTCAGGTTGTGGGTGTTCACGCCTTCCAGACGAATGTGCTCACTCGACATCGCGGCTGCCCTCCGGGAGCTGGGCTCAGCAATCCTTCAACGACTCGAACGCGCGCTTCTCCAGTTGGCTCACCTTCTGGAGTGACTCCACCAACGGTTCGACGAGCGCCTCCGCCCGCGCGCGGCGCCCCTCCGCCCCCAGCGACATCAACTGCTGCCCCAGCGCGCTCCACACCTCGCCGCTCTCCGCCAACGTCCGGGCCGCGCCCGCATAGACGTCCCGGCCGGTGGCCTCGCCCACCGCCGTCAGGAAGCGGCTGAGCATCGGCCGGAACAGGCCACCCCCCGTGCCGAACAGTTCGATCTGCCGCCCCAGGTAGACGAGCTGCCGTGTCAGCGCGTCGCACTCCACCTGCTTGCCGCGCAGGTCGACGTCGACCACGTCCCCCACCTTCGTCGCCGGCCACTTGCGGGCCGCGTCCTGCAACATCTTGATGCCGGGAAGGCCGAAGTTGCGCAGGTCCGGGCGCAGCACCTCGCGGCAGATGTTCCGCACCGCCACCGGCCCCACCTTGTCCAGCTTGGGCGCGCCCTTGGGCGCGTTGACGACGTAGCAGCGGTTCTCCGGGTTGATGGGCGGCGACAACCGGCTGGAGCGCGCCCGCACCAGTTGCTCCGCGTCCACCCACTGCGGCTCCGCGAAGGCCGGGTCGGACACCTGGAAGCTGCCCGCCCCCGGGTCGTACCCGACGATGTTCACGAAGTAGCCGCCGAAGGAGACCTTGCCCTGCAGCTTCCAGTAGTCGAGCTGGCCGATGTCCAGCCGCGCCACCACCACCTGGCGCTTCTCCAGCAAGGAGATGAGCGGCGCGGCGCCCGCGTCCTTGTGCTGGTCCACCTGGATGCCCATCAACCGCGCGGCCTGGAGCGGGAAGAGCGTCTGCTTGCCCACCACGATGTCCGGCTCGTCGAGCGGCGAGGCGAAGTAGGACAGCCCGAACGCGCCATCCAGCCCGAACAGCACGCTCTCGTCCACCTCGGTGCCCAGCGCACTCAGGATGTTGCGCTGGCAGGCGGACTCGCAGTGAAGACCCTGCTGGTGGCGGTAGCGCTCCAGGACACTCGAGGCATTCATGGTCAGTGCTCCAACGTCATCAAGGACTTCCGTTGCTTCTCGTCCAGCCGCTCGATGGCGTAGCGCAGCGTGTCCCGATGAATCGTCTGGATGTGTGACTCGATGAACTCCACCACCGCGGGGCGGTGATGGTCCGCCGCCACCTTCAGCAGCCAACCCACACTCTTCTGGACGTATGGCTCCGGGTCTTCCAACAGGCGACGCGCATTCCCGAGGATGTGGTCGAGCGGGAGCCGATACGGGGTCGAGCCGATCTTCCGGCTCACGAACTTCACCAGTGCCACGTTCGCCGCCCGGCGACACCAGGGGGACGACGACTCAGTCCAGTCCTGAATCCTGCCCAGCGACTCCACGCGGGAGAGGAAGAACGGATAGAGCACCGTCAGACAGAGGTCGTCGCACTGTGCCCAGTTCCGGACGTAGCGCTCCAGCCAGAACCGGAAGCGCGCCAGCAGCGCCTCGTCATAGGAGCGCCGCACCAGCTTGCGCAGGAGCGCGAAGCCCAGCAGCACCTCCTCGTGATGGTACGACCGGGCCAGCACCGCCTCCGCCAGCGCCAGGCGCACCTCCGGCCCCAGGAGGTGGTGCTCCGCCACGAAGTCGTCCGCGAGCACGCGCACGCCCGCGTTGGTGACGCCCAGCGCGTGGATGTCGTCCGGGAAGTAGCGCCGCGTCGACGCGGCCACGTGGGGGGCCGCCCGGGCCCGCAGAGCCGCGAGCAGCCGCTCCACGGTGGCCTCCAGCGGGGCCGCCTCCGGCGCCTCCTTCCGCGCGCTCCGGGCCCGCGTCACGTGCAGTTGCCCGCCGCGCTGCGCGCCTGCGCGACCGTCCGGGAGAAGTCCCCGCTGGCCTTCAGCACGGGCAGCTTCGTCTCGGAGGAGGGCTCGTCGGCCTCGCCCCAGACCTCCAGGCGCGGCAGGCTCTTCATCACGTAGTTGTACTCCTCGTGCATGTCGCGCACGCGCTTGACGACCTCCACCGAGCGGTCCACCAGGCGCTGGCCCTTGATGCCCCACCACAGATACCAGTTCTTGTGGCGCAGGTAGGCGTTGCGCACGTAGTCGAGCGTCTCCGGGTCCGCCAGCGTGTCCGGCTCCACGTAGAACGTGGGGATGAACATGTTGTGGTTCTCCGAGATGATGCCCGCCTTGATGGCCTGCCGCTGCAGCTTGGTCTTGCTCAGGATGCGGATGCCCAGGTTGGCGTAGATCTGCGCGGGCCGCAGGTACTTCTCCGTGAAGTCGATGGACTCGCGCAGCGCCTTGGGCGACTCCCCGGGGCCTCCCAGGAAGACGCAGTGGGTGTGCTCCAGCTTGCTCTTGGTGAACAGCTGGTCGATCTCCAGCACCCGGGCCATGTCGAAGCCCTTCATGAGCTGCTCGAGCGCCTCGTCGGTGAAGGCGTCCGTGCCCAGGTCCACGCGGATGCAGCCGGCGCGCTCCAGCAGGTCCACGAACTCGGGGGTTATCGCGTTGGGCGTGAGCTGGCAGTACCAGGGGACCTTGAGCTCCGCGCGAATCATCTCCGTGCAGACCTCCATGGCGTAGTCGAGCGGGTAGTTGAACGTCGCGTCGACGATCTCGAACTCCCGCACCTGGGGGTTGTCGCGCATCGCCCGCTTGATTTCGTCCACCACCTGCCGCGGCTCCTTGAAGCGGTTGCCGCGCCCCTCCGTCTTCTTGATGATGCAGTACGAGCAGTACATCTTGCAGCCGCGCTTGGTCTGCAGCGTCTCGATGGCGGGCTGGTAGTCGCGCGTCAGGTCGCTGGCGGCGGCCACCGTCTCCTCGAAGTAGCGCGGGTCGTAGATGCTGCGGTCGGGCTCCAGCCGCGTCACGTCCACCGTGCCGGAGGGTGGGTTGAGCGCGAGCTTGCCGTCCCGCATGTAGCAGAGGCCGGCGATCTGGCCCAGGTTCCCCAACCCCGTCTCCAGATAGGACGCGAGCTGGACGATGGCGTCCTCCCCCTCTCCCGCGATGCCGTAGTCCGGACGCGAGTACTCGAAGAAGGAGCGGGGCTCCACGGAGAAGCCACTGCCGCCAATCACCACCTTGGCGGACGTGTACTTGCGCACCGCCTGCACGATTTTGTGCGTCATCGGCCCGAAGAAGATGGGGTCGATGAAGGTGAGGTTGTCGAGGTTGCGCACCGCGACGCCCACCAGGTCGTAGGGGGTCTGCTTGAGCTTCTCGCAGACGGCCTTGAGCTCGCGCGACTCCCACAGGAGGTCGAGCACGTGGACCTCGTGCCCGGCCGCCTTGAGCGCGGCGCTGATGTACGCCATTCCAATGGGGAGCGCGGGCCGGGGCACGCGAATCTTGTTCGTGGAGATCAACAATACGCGCATGGGAGTCCTCCGCTCCGTGTCTTCAGCTTCCCAGGCGGGCCACCGCGGCGGCCCGCGTCTCCCGCCAGTACGTCCGGGGCTCGAGGTCCCCCAGCAACGAGCGCTCCTTGCGGTACTTGCGCAGCCGGCGCACGTCGAGCTCGACGGTCCGCAGGCCCTCGTCCCGCTCCATCACCAGCAGGTGCTCGTCCCCGTCGACGAAGTCGAACTTCTCCTGCTCCAGGAACAGCGGGTCCGCGAGCACCTCGCTGCCGCCCATGTAGCTGAAGCCGGCGAAGGTGTTGGACCCCAGGCCGGAGACGAAGAGCAGGTAGCTCTGCGACTCGATGACCCGCGCCGGCAACAACTGCCGGGTGACGTACGCGTACTGCTCCGGAATCAGCGCCGAGCAGACGATGATGTCCGCCCCCCGGCGGTACAGCTCGCGGGTGGCCTCCGGGAAGTTCACGTCGTAGCCCTGGAGCATCCCGATGCGGCCCACCGGCGTCTCGAAGACCTCGAAGGTGTCCCCCGTCGCCAGGTACTGCTTCTCCAATTCGAAGCAGTGGACGCGGCGGTACTTGCCCAGCAGCTCCCCCGTCGGCCCGATGAGCACCGACGTGCTGTAGTGTGTCTCGCCGTCCTTCTCCAGGAGCCCCGCCACGAGGTGCACGCCGCCCTGCCGGGCCAGCTCGCCCAGGCGCGCCGTGCACTCGCCCGGAATCGTCACCGCGACCTCGGACACCTCGAGGATGTTCCCCGAGGTGAGGAACGCCTCCGGCAGGCAGACGAGCTGGGCGCCCTCCTCGATGGCCTGGAGGATGTAGCGCTCCGCCCGCTTCATGTTCCCGGCGCTGCGGCTCAGCTTGCACTCGAGCTGGATGACCGCCGCCTTCACCGTCCCGACGGATTCCATGGGCGGCTCACAGGTCGAGGGACCGGGAGGACACGATGAGCCCCAGGTCCTCCTCGTAGATGCGCCAGTCCGGGAGGCCCGCCTCGTTCAGCAGCTGCCGCACGTCCTCCGGCGAGTACGAGGCGCCCAGCGCCGTCATGAAGTCCCTGGCGCCGTCCTTGAGGAACTGGAGCACGAAGGTGATGTGCCCCTCGTCCGCCAGGCGGTTCATGTCCTCGATGAGGACGATGCCGTCGGGCTTGCAGATGCGCTGGCACTCCTTGAGCGTCTCCACGGGGCGCTTCCACATGTGCAGCGACGAGAAGGAGAACACGATGTCCGCGGACTGGTCCGCGAAGGGCAGCTTGTTGAGCTTGCCCAGCTCGAACTCCACGTTGGCGCGCGTGTTCGCCCAGACGGACAGGTTGAGGTTCTCCTCCGCCACCTCCAGGAGGTTGCGGTTCTCCTCGATGCCGGAGACGGCGATGCCCGGGTTCTTCCCGCCGATGTAGAGCGACAGCAGGCCCGTGTTGACGCCCACGTCGACGATGTCCGTCATCCCCGCCTTGACGAGCTCGAGGATGCGCTTGGCGGGCTTCTGGTAGGCCATCAGCGCGGACTTGCGCATGCTCAGGTCGTACTGCCGCACCCCGTTGATGTCCGAGAACGGCTGGGACTCGGGAATGCGCTCACGCAGGTTGTACATGCTTTCCATGTCAGGCTCCTCTCCGGTCCTCAGCGGGCGGAGGCGTTCTTCAGGAACGGGGTGATGTCCGCTCCCAGGTGCTGCGGGAAGCGCTTGAACTCCTCCGAGTAGAAAGCCTTCGAGATGTTGTCGAGGAAGTACCAGCCCTTGGGCCCGGTCACCTCCAGGCCGTGCTCCGTCATGGTGACGAGGCCCTTCTCCTGGAGGTCTTCGATCTCCTTCTTGAACAGCGACGCGAAGTCCACGCCGTGCAGCTCCTTGAAGCGCTTGCGGTCCACGCGCGAGGCCTTCACGCCCAGCACCATGGCGCGGCGGATGGCCTCCTCCTTGGAGATGTGCTGCCCCATGGAGATGGGCAGGCGGCCGGAGTTCACGATGTCGATGTAGCGGTCGATGTTCGGCTCGTTGAAGTACCAGTGCTTGCGCAGGTGGCCCGTCGCCGTGGGGCCCAGCGGGATGATGGGGATGTCCTCGCTCCAGGACAGGTGGCCGTAGCGCGGCTGGAAGCCGGGCTTGGCGAAGCAGTCGCCGTAGTAGCCCGCGAAGCCGTTCGCGGAGAGCTTGCGCGCGGCGAACAGGAACATCTCGTCCACCATCTCCCTGGACGGCACGGGCGGCAGCTTGCGCCGCTTGGTGCTCACCTGCGCGAACTCCATGTACGTGTAGAACGAGACGCAGGTGACGCCCAGCTCGATGGCCTTGTCGAGGCTGTACTCCCAGCTCTCCATCGTCTGGCCGTTGAGCCCGTGCATCAGGTCGATGTTCACGTTCTTGAAGCCCGCGTCCTGCACCAGCTTGATGGCGTCCATGATGAGCTGCGGGTCGCCGGGCCGGCCGATGTCCTCCAGCTCCTGCTTCACGAAGGTCTGCACGCCCAGGCTGATGCGGCGCACGCCCTTCTCCACCAGCGTGCGGGCCTTCTTCTCGTTGATGTCCACGGGCGTCGTCTCGATGGACAGCTCCACGTCCGGGCTCATGTTGAGCTCACCGAAGAGGTGGTCGAGCATCTCCGCCAGTTGCTTGGAGGAGAACGACGTCGGGGTGCCACCGCCGATGTAGCCCAGCGTGATGAGGTGGTCCTTGATGTACGGCCGCCGGGCGTAGTTGGAGATCTCCAGCTTGAGCGCGTCGAGGAAGCGCTGCGTGATTCCGGAGTCCGTCTGGTGCTTGATGTACGGACAGGAGAAGCACAGGCGGTTGCAGAAGGGGATGTGCACGTAGACGCCCATGGGCGACTGCGTGAAGACATCCTCCTCGCGCACGGCCGCGTGCTTCGTCGGGTACTGGCGGACCCATTCGTTGTCCCGCTCCGGGTATTCCTTCCAGAAGGGAAGACTGTGCTTCGTCATATGAACTCCTTGGGTCCGACTTCAGGGGTGTGGGGTGTTCGGGTCAGCTCTGCGACGATTTCGGCGAGGGTGGGTTCGTAGCGGCGGACGGAGTGGAGCCGGATGCGGTGCCTCGCCAGCATCGCCACGGCCCGGGGGAGGGGGTCCGCGCCATCCTTGGCGCAGTACAGGCGCACGCGCTCCGGTCCGCGGTCCACGCGCAGGACGAAGTCCGCCGGCCCCTCGTCGTCGAAGAGCGCCCCCTGGACGCGCTCGGCGTCCAGGTCCGGGTCCTGGAGGCGCAGCTCCAGGCAGTGCTCGTCCGCCCGGGACGACGTGAGCGCGGCCACGGGGGCGAGGGCCACCTGCCGGCCCTCGCGGAGCACGAGCGCGTGCTCCGCCAGCGCGCGCACCTCCTCCAGGTGGTGCGTGGCCACCACCAGGCTCATCCCGCGGCCCTTCAGCTCCCGGATGAACGCCAGCAGCGTCTCGCGCGTCGGCGCGTCCAGGCCGCTCGTGGGCTCGTCCAGCACGAGCAGGTCCGGCGCATGGGCGATGGCGCAGACGATGTGGATCTTCCGCTGGTTGCCGCCGGACAGGCGGGTGGCGGGCTGGTCCTCATAGGCCTCCAGGCCCGCCAGGCGCACCAGGTCCGGGTAGCGCTCCGTGGGCACCCGCCGCATGCGCAGCTGGTGGCGCACGTAGTCGCCCACGGTGAGGTCGTCCGGCAGGCCCTTGAACTGCTGGACGAAGCCCACGCGCGTGCCCAGCTTGTTGAGCCAGCGTCCGGACGACGTGCCGCAGACGACGACCTCGCCGCTGTCCGGCCGGGTCAGCCCCGCCAGGATGCGCAGCAGGGTGGACTTGCCCGCGCCGTTGGCCCCGATGAGGGCGAGCCCCTGCCCCCGCTCCACCCGGAAGCCGATGGCCTCCAGCCGGAAGGCGGGCCCCAGCACCTTGCCGAGCCCCTCCACGCGGAGCACCTCGGGCGTGTCAGCCGTGGACATGGCGCTCATCCCTTCTGCACGCGGTGACGGAAGACGGCCATGGCACCCACCACCGCGACGAGCGCGTACACGGCGGACAGCCACAGGCTGCCGTGGATGAAGCGGGAGGGCTGGCCCGTCATCGCGTCCCGCAGGACGTCGATGTTCACGGACAGGGGCAGCCGGGCGACGACGGGCCCCAGCCGGCCGAAGCTCTCCAGCGGGAAGAACACGCCGCAGAAGTACGTGAGCGGGACGATGACCACGTTGGTGAGCAGCGAGAAGGACACCTCCGTGGTGAAGGTGGCCACCAGGATTCCCAGGCCCGCGAAGGCCAGGCTCTGGGTGAGCATCCCGTACGCGAGCAGCGGGTACGAGGCGACGTCCACGTCGAAGAGCGCCAGCGCCAGCGCCATGCTCACCACGAACTGCAGGGCGCACTTGAGGACCATGCCCACGAGCCGCCCCACCACGAAGCCCGCGAACGACAGGGGCGACAGGACGATGTCCTCGATGGTCCGCCGCTGCCGGTCCACGATGACGGCGTAGCCAATCGTGTACGTGCAACTGAACATGATGCCCACGCCGAGGATGCCCGGGAAGATGAAGGCGAAGTAGTTGTCGCCGCTCCCGGCGAAGCCCGGCATGCGCGCGGAGCCCAGCCCGAAGGAGAGGATCATCGACACCGACGTCAGGAGCGTGGCCACCACCACCAGGCGGTTGCGGAAGAACTGCACCAGGTCCATCCGCACCAGGTCCACCACGCCGCCCAGCCAGTCCCAGGCATTGGAGACGGCGGAGGTCATCTCGCACGCTCCAGGACGGGGTCCGGCTCGTCCATCCACAGCCGCTTGTAGTCCTCCAGCAGCGGCAGGTCCTTGCGCCGCTTGCGCAGCTCCCGCGCGAAGAGCGGCGCCTGGAGCACCTCCTCCCGCGTGCCCGCGCGCGCGAGCACGTCCGGCGCGCCCTCCCCGTCCTCCGCGTCCACCGTCCCGTCGACGATGAGGCTGCGCCCCATGTACTCCATCATCGCCAGCCGGTTGGCCCCCAGGCCGCTGGCGAAGACGAAGCCACACGAGTTCTCCGCCGCGCGCGCCCGGCACAGGCTCTCCACCGCCAGCGCGTAGCGCGAGAAGAGGCTGGCCACGCAGACGATGATGTCCGCGTCCTGGGCGAAGTAGCCGCGGCACGCCTCCGGGAAGCGCAGGTCGTAGCTGACGAGCAGCCCCAGCCGGCCCAGCTCCGTCTCGATGACGTGCCCACCCTCCCCCCGCGAGATGAAGTCCCCCTCGCCCTCCCACACGCAGGCGCGGCGGTAGCTGCCCGCCAGCCGGCCGTCCTGCCCGATGACGACCGCGCTGTCGAAGATGTCCCGGCCCGCCGCCTCCAGGAGGCCCGCGCACACGACCAGCTTCAGCCGCTGGGCCTGCTCCTGGAGCGCCTCCACGATGTGCCCGTCCAGCGGCTCCGCCATGCGCTTGACGCTGGGGAAGTTGAGGCCGGTGGCGAAGGTGGCCGGGAGGCAGATGAGGTTGGCCCCCTGGCCAGCGGCGCCCTGGATGAGCTGGGTCGCCGTGGCGAGGTTCGTGTCCCGGTCGTCCTGGAGGACCTTGAACTGGATGACGGCGACGTTCGTCGCCCGCCCCTTGAACAGGCTCATGTGCCGGACCTCCGCCGCGTGGCCTGGGACACCAGCGCCAGGCCGTCCTCGCCCTCGCCGAAGCGCGTCACCGTCCACTCCCCCGCCCACTCGCGGATGATGACCTCGAAGGCGGCGGTGTGCGTGGGCAGGTTCGCGTCGTGGTAGATGATGGCCTGCGTGCACTCCTTCAGGAGCATGAAGGCGTTGATGGAGCTGCTCGTGCGGTGGTCCCCGTCCACGAAGGCGACGTCGTAGGTGCGCGTGGGCACGAAGACGGGCACGTCGACGGCGTTGGCCCCCGGGCGGGTGCTCTCGTCGGACAGGTGGCTCGTCGTCACCGAGAACGCCTGGTTGTTGCGGCTGCCGAAGTACGCGCGCGTCTTCGTCACGCGCTCACGGAAGGGAGACACCATCACGTCGAAGATGGACTCGGTGTCCACCACCCCGTCCGACAGCCACGGGTCCACGCACTCCACCCGGGCGTCGGGCAGGCAGGACAGGAGCCACCGCGTGGAGACGCCGCAGTAGCTGCCCACCTCCAGCACCGTGTGGGGCGCCAACCAGCCCAGGAGCGATTCCAGGCGGGCCGCGTCCTGCTTCTTCAACGACGTCTGGAGTATCAGGCCGGCCGCGGAGGGGTAGCCCATCTGGAACTCCGTGGTCATCGATTTGAAGCGTCGCTTGCTCGCGAGCGTCGGCTCGAGCGCGGCGATGGGTCCATGCATCGGAGTTCCCCTCTCAATCCGTCCCGCAGGAGACGAGGCCCAGTTCGGTCATCGCGCCGTCCAGCGCGTCGATGAACGCATCGACGACCGGGCGGGTGACGTGGGCCGTGACCACGAGACGCAGGCAATTCGAGTAACGTTTGGACACCGAGATGATCCAATCCCAGCGCTCCAACAACTCCATCACCTGTACGGCAGCGGGCAGGTCGACGATGGCGATGTTCAGTTCAGGAGGGAGGAGCAGCGAGTAGCCGCGCGCGTTCAGCCGGTCGAGCAGGTAGCCCATGGTGTCGTAGTTGGTGCGCGTGGCCTCGACGAAGCCCTCCCACCCCAGGTGCTCGAGCACGGCGTAGGTGGCCAGCGCCGCGCCTCCGGGCCGGGTGCCCAGGAAGGTGCGGTGGGTGGGCGTGCGCGCGAAGAACGAGTCCAGGCTGATGAGGGATTGCAGCGCGGGGTCGCGGAAGAAGACGGCGCCCGCGGGCACGTTCACCAGGCCGTACTTGTGCGGGTCCAGGGTGATGGAGGTGACGCCGGGCAGCGAGAAGTCGAAGCGCGGCAGCGGGTGGCCCAGCTCGCGGGCGAACGGGATGATGAAGCCGCCGGTCGCCGCGTCGACGTGGAGGTAGAGGTCGCGCTCCAGGGCGAGCTGGCTCAACGCCTCGATGGGGTCCACCGACCCGAACTCGCTCGTCCCGGCCGTGCCGATGAGGGCGATGGTGCGCTCGTTGACGAGCGCCTCCGCGGCCTTCACGTCCATGCGCAGCCGCTTGTCCACCGGCGCGGTGCGCGGGGTGAGGCCGAGCAGGTCGAAGATCTTCTGGACGGAGTAGTGCACCGTCTCCGCGACGATGACCTCCGGGGGACCTGTGAGCCCGCCCCGGCGCTGGGTGGCGAGCTTGCGGGCCACGTACATCGCGAGCAGGTTGGCCTCCGTCCCGCCCGACACGAGGCTGCCCGCGCACGACTCCTTGCCGAGCAGCGTCCCCATGAGCGCCACGGCGCGGCGCTCGATGTCGTGGGTGCCCCGGAAGATGCGCACGTCGCCCAGGTTGGTGTCGATACCGGCCTGGAAGGCCTCCACCGCCAGCGGGTGGGGCCGCGTGCAGATGGAGTTGAGCACCCGCGACCAGGGCACGTCCTTCTCGCGCAGCGACCGGATGGAGGAGAGCACCTCTTCCTTCGGCAGACCCTTCCTTCTCATCACGCACCTCCTCTCAGGCAGCCTCGGTGGAGCGGTCGGCCGGGGCCGTCAGCGGCGCGTACAGCTCCGGCCGCCGGGCCCAGAGGCCGAACCAGAGCGTGTTCTTGAAGGACAGGTCGGCCTCGCGCTGGAGGGTCATGGTGTCGTCGGCCCACTCGGCGGTGAGGACCCCGGGCGCCTCGTCCGCCTGGGCCACGATGCGCTGCGGGAGCGCGAGCGTGCTGCCCCCGCCCACGGTGCTGGCGAAGGCCACCGCGACGCAGTTGAGGGTGGCGATGCCCCAGATGGCCGCCTTCTTCGACTCGCGGTTGCGCGTGCCCAGCGTGCCCGGCACGAGCACCAGGTGTGCCCCGCGCAGGCTCTGGATGCGCGAGGACTCCATCACCCAGAAGTCGTGGCCGAGCAAGAGCCCCACCTTGCCCTTGTCCGTGTCGAACAGGGGGAAGTCGGTCCCCGTCACCGGCGCCCCGCCCTCGTGGGGCTGGCGGACCGTGGCGCAGACGCGGCCGGCGCGGTCCAGCACGCGGGCGACGTTCACCACCCGGCCCTCGTGGTGCTCCAGCCACGAGCCCGTGGCGACGTACACCTCCAGCTCCCGGGCCAGGTGGGTGAACAGCTCCAGCGCGCGCCGGGAGCGCCCGGCGTCCGGCGGGGTGCGCGCGGGGTCGCCGAGCACGTGCTCGGGCAGCACGACGAAGTCGGTGCCGCGGGTGACGGACCGGCGCAGCTCGCGCTCGACCGCCTCCAACGTCGCCCCCGCGTCCGGAAGCCACGGGCTCTGGTGCACCTGCAATCTCATGGGACCGCCTTCCTCGTTCGTTGGGGTGTCCGCGCCAGGGGCCCTACCGGGCGCCGCTCGCGGTGGTCTGCGACATGCTCGTCCGCGTCTCCGCCACCAGGTCCCGCCCCTGGCCGACGAAGCCCTCCAGGACGCCGCCGTAGGCCTCCGGCCGGCGCAGGCCCAGGCCCTGCCAGGTGTCGTCGTCCGCGCGGCGCTCGCGCAGGGACAGGACGTGCTCCGCGGACAGGTCCACCACGAGCGAGTCGGAGCGGTCCTCCGCGCCTCGAGCCAGGAGCCCCAGGGGCGAGGCGGCGAGGCTCGTGCCCGCGAAGGCGACGCGAATCTGGCGCCCGCCGCGGATGCCGGTGATTTCTCCCACCGGGCTGGCGTAGACGAGGTTGACGCAGTTGAGGAACGCGGTGGCCCGGAAGGCGTTGATCATCGCGTCCAGGTTCTGCTTCAAGGACCCGCCGGGGATGAGCACGGTGTGGGCGCCCTTGAGGGCCAGCATCCGGATGGTCTCCGGCACCCAGAAGTCCGAGCAGACGGCGATGCCCAGCCGGCCCAGCTCGCAGTCGATGACGTCCACGCTGTTGCCCGGCCTGCACACCACCACCTCGTTGGCGAAGGCGTGCACCTTGTGCGCCCGGCCGACGATTTCACCCTGGCGGTCGAGCAGCACGGCGGTGTTGCAGTACCCGCCGTCCGGCAGCTCCTCCACCATGGAGCCCAGGAGGATGTGGACGCGGTGCTTGCGCGCCAGGGCGCGGAACAGCGTGGTGACGGGGCCGGGGATGCGGGTGTCGGTGATGCCCTTCAGGTCCGCCTGCCCCGGCATGTACCAGGCCGGCCCGAGGAAGAACTCGGGCAGGCAGACGAGGTCCAGCCCCATCCCCTGGCAGATCTCCTCGACCTGGTCGTAGACGAAGAAGACGTTCTCCGTCGGGTCCGCCCGCCACTGCGTCTGAACGATTCCGACCTTCATTGGGATGCTCTCCTCGACGTCGTGTGGGTCGCGCTCACCGGCCCAGCGCGCTGCCTGGTTTGGACGAGTTGTCGATGCGGTTGAGCCACGGGCCCTCGTCCTCGACGACGAGGTGGACGTGGACCCCGAACCGGGCGCCCAGCCGCTGCTCCAGCGCCGCGACGACCTCCGCGCGCGTGCGCCCCCTGCCCTCGCGGACCGCCGGGGAGAGCACCACCGAGACGCGCAGGCCCTCCGCCTCGCGCGCGACGGAGAAGAAGGGCTGGATGTCCGGCTCCGACAGGAGGATTTCGTCGAGCTGGTGGAAGTACGCCGTGCCCATGCGCGTCTGGAACGTGTCCGTCACGCGCCCCAGTTGCTTCACCACGCGGAACGGGTTGCCGCACGCGCACTTGGTGCTCAGCTCGCGCACGAGGTCCCCCGTGCGGTAGCGCAGCAGCGGCATCGCCCGGTGGGTCAGCGTGGTGAGCACCAGCTCCCCGGGCTCGCCAGGGCGCACCAGCGCGCCGCTGTCCGGGTCCACCAGCTCCCCGTGCAACCGGTCCTCGCACAGGTGCAGGGCCTGCCGGCTGCAAGGCACCGCCACCGCCAGGGCCTCCGTCATGCCGTAGTGGTTGTAGACGCGCGCGTCCCAGGCGCGCGCCAGGTGCTCGCGGCGCGCGTCGGAGCAGTGCTCGCCCACGCAGATGATCTTCCGGACCTGGAGGTCCTTGCGCGGGTCCAGCCCCCGCTCCCGCGCCAGTTGGGCCAGGCGGATGGCGCGCGTGGGCGCGCAGAAGAGCGCCGTGACGCCGTGGGACTTCATCAACTCCAGGACGCGGGGCCAGGGGCACAACGTGTTGTTGGTGCCCACGGAGATGACGGCCACGCCGAGCAGCTCCGCCACCCGGTCGATGTCCGCGCCCACGTACGTCAGCTCGTACGGGACGGCCACCGCCAGGGTGTCCTCCTTCGACAGGAGCGTGGCCCAGCTCAGGGCGACGCTCAGGTTGTTGGTGAGCCAGTCCTCGCGCGTGACGAAGCCCGCGCAGCGGGGGCCCGTCGTCCCGGTGCTCTCCGCGTAGCGCACCAGCGTCTCCGCCGGCGCGGCCAGCAGCCCCAGCGGGTAGGCCTTCTGGAGGTCCTGCCGCGTGGTGAAGGGCATGGCGGACAGCTCCTCCAGCTCGTCCACCGCGCGCCAGTGGGGCGCCGTCCGGTAGTAGGGGCTCTTCTCCAGCGCGTAGGAGACGGCGTCCTTCAGGCGCGCCACCCGCTCTCCGGGCGACAGGCGCCTCGCGCCGGTGACGCGGCTGAGCAGGGCGCGGTGTTCGAGGTAGTTGCGGCTGACCGGCTCGCCTTCGAGCGAGAGGTCCGCGCGCGCGGCGCCCCCCGGGACGTGTGCACTCACGAGAGGAGCTCCTTCACCTTCGCCTCGCAGGCCGCGCGGTCGAAGTAGTTTTCGTAGAGGGCCATGTGCGTGCGGACGACGTCTCCGCGGTTCCAGTACTCGTAGAGTTCCTGGCGCAGGCCGAAGCGGTCGCCCACCAGCTCGAAGGCGAGGCGGAAGAGGCGGGCCTTGAAGTCGACGCCCACGTCCTTGCCCTTCATGTACTGCTCCAGGTACGGGCGCAGCTCCGGGTTCTCCAGGTCGCGCTGGCTGGGCTGCATCACGATGCCGGACCCGCCGATGACGCGGAGGATGTCCGTGATGCGGGAGGAGATCTGCGCGGCGAACGCGTCGAGCGCGAGCGTGGAGCCCGGGGCGATGAGCCCGCCCACCGTCGGCTGGGGTTCGGCGTTCATGGCCACCAACCCCAGCCGCACCAGCTCCACGTAGGAGGTCAGCTCCCCCAGCTTGCTGGCGATCTCCCGGAACTGGCTGACGCCGATGGCGCGCGCGACGAGGGATGCGACCCCCAGGAACGTGCGCAGCCGGTGGTAGAAGCGGATCTGCCCCGCGTAGAGCGACCACTTGTTCACTTCGTGGAAGCCCCGGGCCGCCGTGGCCGTGTCCTCCAGCAGGAACACGCGGTTCATGGGGACGAAGACGTGGTCGAAGAACAGCATCGCGTCCTGCTCGTCGAAGCGCGACGAGAAGGCGTGGTCGAAGTGGTTGAGGCTCTCGCCGTGTGACTCGCGGCACAACAGCTTCAGCCCCTTCGTGGCGATGGGGACCGCGAACCAGGCGACGTACTCTGGCTTCGCGCGGGCGTAGAAGGCCGGCGACAGGTAGATGAGGGCCTCGTGGCAGTAGGGCGCCAGCGTGGCCAGCTGCTTCGCCCCGTGGACGACGATGCCGTCGGGCCGGCGCTCCACCACGCGCAGCGCGTACTCCGGATGCTCCACCGGGCTCGAGGAGCGGTCGATCTGCGGGTCCCCCAGGGCGTGGGTGAGCGCCAGGTCGTGCTCGCGGCAGTACAGGTAGTAGCGCTCCGCGTTCTCCCCGAAGCGCGGGTCCACCTTCGCCAGCTCGCCGCGGAAGTCGTACAGCCCCACCACGACGTTGGCCATGAAGTCCGGCACGCGGGCCAACTGCCCGTGGCTGCGCTCCATCCACAGGTGGCTGTTGCGCCACTTGCGGTTCAGGTCCTCCGTCGTGCGAGGCGCCAGATAGGAGTAGCTGACCGGGTGCTCGTGCTCCGGTGAGCGCCACAGCATCTGCTCGCGCGTCGGGGCGGCGTGCTGCGCGTCGTACAGGCCGGCCAGCGTCCGCAGCGCGCCCGCGAAGGCGGGGTGCCGCGTGACGTCGACGCGCTCGCCGTCGTACCAGAGCTCCCGCCCGTCCTGGAGGCTCGCGACGTAGTCCTCCCCATGCCACGCGCCGCGCGCGCCGGCGGTGGACAGCGCCCCCTCCCGGTCCGGAGACCATCCGCTCCTCGAAGAGGGGGGCGGGGAGTGGGTCTTCAGAAGCCCCTGCTGCATGGTGACGTCCCTTTCTTCGTGGGTGGGCGCTGGAGGGCGGAGCGGGGCCTCAGGGCTTGCGCACCGGGTGCTGGGAGCGGAACGGACAGAACTCCTTGCCCTGGACCTCCGGGAAGAAGTCGCGGGTGATTTCGCCGGTGAGGCTCTTGAGGAAGGTGTCGAGCGACGTCGCGCCGCGGTGGTACGCGCCGAGCGGCGCCTTCTCCTCCGTGCCGCCGAGCTTGAGGTCGCGCGCCTTGTGCAGGCGCTTGAGGGAGGGCTGCGCGTTGGCCGTCTCGCGCATGCGCATCACCGTCTCCAACCCGTCCGGCACGCCAATCATGGACTTGGTGCCGCCGCTGCCCAGGCAGTTGCGCGGCATGTGCAGGTGCTCGTGGCGCCACTCCTCGTGGAGCTGGTGGAGCCGGAACGCCTCCGTCAGGAGCGCGTGCTTGAGCCACGCGGGCGCGCTCTCGTGCCGCTGGTGGGTCAGCTCCCGCGTCGCCGCCTCCGCGTGCAGTCCGCCCCGGGCCGTCCACGCCTCCAGGTCGTTCCACAGGCAGGAGAACAGGTCCCGGAACATGTGCTGCCGGATGGCCAGCGAGTGGATGCCGCTGGCGGGCCCGAGGTTCTCCCGGAAGAAGTGGTACTCGGTGGTCGCCAGGCACTCGACCATCACCCGCTGCGACTCGACGACGGCGCCGAGCAGCGCGCGGGCCTGGGCCAGCTGCTCCACGGCCTGGCTGAGCGCGTCCGCGCGGAAGTGGCGGATGGCGGCCTCGACGTGGTCATTCGCCTCGTCACACAGCAGCTCCGGAATCTGGTGGAGGCAGACGAACTCGCCGTAGAACGTCTCCCCCGCCAGGGACGCCGTCTTGACGGCGGAGGCCAGCAGCAAGCCCCCCACCGCGTCCTCGTACGGAGGCATGCCCGGCTCGGTGGGGACGGCGTACAGGTCCGCCTCCCACTTGCTCCCGTCATGGGCGACGAGCCGCAGGCTGTGCAGCAGCGAGTAGAGCGCGTCGTCGTGGGTGCCCTTCCCCAACGACAGCTTCACCCGCTCCAGGCCCTGTCCGGAGAAGCTGCCCATCAGCACGCCGTCCATGCGCTGGACGGCCTCGACGTAGCCCTGGAGCGCGGTGGAGCTCTTGATGCTCATGGACTCCGGCGGCGAGGCGTCCGGCCCCTCGTTCGAAGCGGCGCAGGCGTGGAGGATGCGCAGCTCCGCGGCGGTGGTGCCCAACCGCCGGAGGATGGTGTGCAGCCCCACGAGCCAGCGGGCAAAGACAGACGCGCGCGCGGGGTTGCTCCGGGCGACATGGCAGGAGACCCGGTCCGTCAGCCGGGTGAGGTTGAGCAGCGCCACCTCCGCGCCCTGGAACACGGTGCGCACCGCCGAGTTGTACGAGGCGATGGGGAGGTTGCCCTGTCTGCGGGCCGCGTTCAGCGAGGGGATGTTGTGGAGGATGTCGTAGCTCTCGGCGATGCGGCCCAGCGCATTGCACTGCGGGCCGGGCGCCGTGCCCGCCTCCGGCTGGGGTAATGGCTTTTCCATGCGTGTCCCTGCCCCCGCGGTTCGTTTCAGCCAGACTCGGACTGGTGTTGGAATTCACTCCCCGGAGGGAGTCGCGTCACCGTCGTCGCCGATACACCGGCTGGGACAGGACTCGAGTGCGTCGACGACCTGCGCCAGCTCGTCCGCGGTCCGAGGCTGACGGCTCACGTAGTGGTATTCCTCTTCCTCGTTGCAGGCGAAGTTGTTCGGCGCGAGGTCCTGACATAACTGGCAATCGATACACGTGCTATCGACATAGAATTTGCCGGGTGCGTTATCCGGGCGCCGTGTCTTCAAGTCAGCCATTGGGCGCCACCTCCTGTCTTGCTATTCGATGAGAAAGCTCTTCATGGTGGGCTTGACGGCCGAGCGGATGGATTGCTCGAAGGTCTCCTCCGACATGAGCGTGAATGAAGCGGGGATGCGGAAGCGCCCGTCGAGGTCCGCGCGGATGGCGTTGCGCACCCGGTCCGTCATGTTGCTGGCCGTGAGGCCGACGAGCAGCTCCGCGCCGCTGGACTTGAAGGCGAAGTAGAACGGCGCGTCCGTCAGGTGGGACATGATGACGTCCTCCAACTGGAGCTGGCTGATGGGCGTCTGGTTCACGAGGACGCGGTCCGCGAGCCGCCCCTGGTGGCGCACGGTGCGCAGGGCGCTGCCACAGGGGCAGGGCTTGTCTTCGATGCGACACAGGTCGCCGGTGCGGTAGCGCACCAGGGGCATGGCCTCGCTGCGCAGCGAGGTGACGACGAGCTCGCCCACCTCGCCCCCCTCCACCGGCTCGCCCGTCTCCGGGTGCACCACCTCGAACCAGGAGCGGTTCTCGATGAGGTGCAGGGCGTCCTGCCGGCAGAACATCCCGAGCGTGTTCGTCTCCGTCATGCCGTACATGGCGTAGCTGCGGGCGCCCCAGACCTCGTGGAGCTTCTGCCGCTTGGCGGGGGAGGCGCCCTCGCCGGCGAAGAGGACCTTGGAGACCTTGAGGTCCTGCCGGGGCTCCCACCCCCTCGCCCGGGCGACCTGCGCCAGGTACAGGGCGCGCGTGCCGGAGCAGACCAGGGTGGTGACGCCCGTCTCCCGGAGGATGTCCACCATGCGCTCGGGCGGACAGAACTGGGTGAGCGCGCCGAGCGCGACGACGGTGCACCCCACCAGCTCCAGGGAGCGGTCCAGGTCCTGCCCCACGCCGGCCAGCTCGTAGGGCACCGCCACCGCGGCGACGTCCTCGCCGGTCAGCACCTGCTTGAGGAAGTGCGCGACGGTGCAGTTGTTGGTGATCCAATCCCGGGAGGTGAAGTACGCGGCGATGGACTTCCCCGTGCTGGTGCCCGAGCTCTCCCCGAAGCGGGCCACGTCCCGGCGCGGCACCGCGAGGAAGTCGAACGGGTACCCGTCATGGAGGTCCTGGCGCGTGGTGAAGGGCAGGCGCGTCAGGGCCGTCACGTCGCCGTGCTCGGTCAGCGCGGTGGCGGCCTCGCCCAGCCTCCGTCCATAGAAGGCGGAGCCCCTTCGGGCCCGGGCGACGGCCTCCACCAGCGCGCGCTCGCGCCAGGCGCGCAGGCCCTCGCGGTCCAGCCGCAGGACGCTCTCGACCTCGGTGGCGACGGCGACGCGCCAGTCGAGCAACTCCGCCAGGTGGGTGCCCAGCCGCTCCAGCTCAGTTGACATGCGCCATCCTCCGCCCCGTCCGCACGGCCCGCGCGGGGCCACGGCCACGGCGCCGCTTGCCGGAGGCCTCGGCGTGGAGCGCCTCCATGGCCTGCTCCTCGTCGTCCGCCAGGTCCACCATGAGGCCGGCGGCCTCCTCCAGCAGCGCCGGCTCGCGCTTGACGGCCGCCGCGTCGAGCAGCTGCGCGACCTGTGTCCAGCGCCCGGCCATGTCGTGGTAGCGGGCGGCCACCTGCCGGTAGAAGGCGTTGCCGGTGAGCTGCGCGCTCTCCTCCAGGAAGCGGGAGTACAGCGCCCGGAAGTTGCCGCCGCCCGTCCCCGCGCGCTCCATCAACGTGGAGAGCGTCCGGAGGTTGCGGCCCGGGTCGTCCAGCGTCTCCATCCAGCGGGGCATCAGCTCGCTCGTCTTGCGGATGCCCTTGAAGCCCATGTTCTTGATGGGGGGATGGAGGAAGGCCTCCGCGTTCCTCGCGATGGCCTGGGGCACGCGCTCGCGCAGGTCCGGCAGCCGGGCGGGCGGCGTCAACGTGAAGGACAACGACTTGGAGGACATGGGGCCGCGGTACGCGCGCGCGTCCGCCAGGCTCTCCAGCGAGGTGGTGTGCACGCCCTGCTTGTTCTTCGTGTCGACGAGGTAGGCCTTGTGCTCGTCGTAGCCGTAGCAGGCGACGTAGTGGGCCGCGAAGTGGAAGTCCTCGTGGCAGTAGTCGAGGAAGTAGCTGTCGAGCTTCAGCCCGACCATGTGGCCCGCGTCGAGGTCCTCGGTGAGGTTCTGCCAGGCCTTGAGCTCGGAGTCGGTCCGCTTCGATTGGACCTTCAGCTCCAGCGCCTCGGCCACGTTCTCCGTCAGGCTGTCGGGCCGCGTCCGCCCGCCGATGAAGGGGTACTCCATCGAGTCGGTCTTCCAGTAGACGTAGTTGAGCCCCCGCCCCAGGCCGAAGACCATGGCTTCGGAGAACGCGTGCCCGTGATGGTTGAGCAGGTTGACCAGCGTGGTGGACTCACAGTGCTGGCCCACGAAGGGCTTGACCTTGAGGACAGTCATTCAGACGACCTCCGTCGGCTTGGGCAGCCCCTGGTGGACCAACTCCACCACGCGGTGGTTGCGGTTGTTGCGCACGTGGCCGTAGGTGTGGCCGAGCGAGTCCCGCTCGGTGAAGGCGATGGCCTCCAGGTTGGCGTGGCCGCGAGCCAGCCGGTCCAGGGCCACGCGCACCGCGTCCTCGGAGCGGATGGCGAGCGCCAGGTGCGACATGAGGTCCACGCGCTCGCTCGGCGCCCGCTCCGTCCAGGTGCCGTAGGCGCGGCAGCAGAACATCTCGATGACGAAGCCGTCGTCGAGCGTGACGGAGAACCACCAGCCCGGCGTCCCGTACTGGCGCGGCGCGATGTACGACGGCCCCATGGTCGCCTCGCGCAGCGCGCCCTCGGCGAGCAGCCGCTTCAGGAAGGTGAACCAGTCGAAGACGCGTTGGTCCTGCTCGTAGTCCCCCAGGTAGAAGGCCACGTGGTGGACGCCGTTCACCAGCTCGTGCACGCCTCGCCAGGCGCCGGAGCTTTCACCGCAGAACTCCGCGAGGAACGTGTCGGTCTCCACGGTCCGCCACGCGGACGCCTGCGCGCGGATCTCCGCCCACGTCTTGCGGAACCGCTCCTCCTGGGGAAAGGGGAGCGGCGTGTGTTCGTTGGGCTCACCGACATAGAGCCGCAGTCCCTCGCCTGGTCGCATCATGTCTTCGTGTCCTCGCGCTACTTGGTTCCCGTCAGGTAGAGCCCCAGCTCCAGCTCACTCATCACCGCGTCCCGCAGCGCCGTCTTCCCCGCCAGCGCGCGCAGCTCCTGCAGCGTGTAGGAGGAGCGGACGGAGCTCATGAAGCCCGCGCGCAGCTCCACGTCGATGTTCACGCGCATGAAGGTGAGCGCCTGGCGGTCCAGGTCCCGCCGCAGGTCGATGACGCAGTAGCGGCCCCCGGGCTTGAGGACCCGGTGCACCTCGTCGAGCACGGCCTCCGGCCGGCTCCACTCGTGCAGCGAGCCGTAGCTGAAGACGCAGTCGAAGCGCCCGTCCTCGAAGGGCAGCGCCTGCGCGTCGCCCAGGCAGAAGGTCGCGCGCTCCTGGAGGCCGTACTCGGAGCGGTTCTTCTCCGCGCAGGCCACCATCTCCGGGGAGATGTCGAGCCCCACGAGGGATGTGCCCCGCGTCGCCTTCAGCCACTCCAGCCCGAGGTAGCCGGGCCCCATCCCCACCTCCAGGGCGACGCCGCCCAGCCCCCGCGCGACGAGCAGGTCCACCTTCTCCTGGAGCCAGCCCCGGTCCCGGATGTGGCGCTGCATGAGGTCGTAGCGGTGGGCGATGAACTCGCCCTGCTGGCCGTTGTCGGTCTCCGGCACGCGTTCGCCGAGGCGGGCTTCAAGGGGCATGACGTGGGCCTTCGAGTTCGAGGGTGAGGTGCTCGGACCGCGCCGCCTTGGACAGGGCGACACGGAAGCCACGCAGCGGCGTGCTCCCCATGGCGGGGTTGCGGTCGTCCGTGCGGGTCAGCGCGTTGATGTTGGAGCGCAGCGCGTCCGTCAGCGTGGCCGCCGCCGGGTACCACCAGCAGGAGTCCACGTAGACGACGTCGGGGGCCACGTCGCGGGACAGGCGCGCCTCGAACTCCACACCCCACTCCCGCCCCGCCACGTGGACGAAGACGCGCTCCCCCGCATGGAGCCCCTCGCGCGCCGCCGCCTCCGGGTGCAGCGTCAGCAGCGGCCGAGCCTGGCGCCCGTGCAGCGCCGGCACCTGGTGGTATTCGGAGTTGTAGAAGAACGGCGAGTGGGCGCTGGTGAGCAGGTAGGGCAGCGGCCGCGTGTCGTCGCGGGGCGGGTCCGGGACGTACTCGGGCAGGGGCGAGTACCCCATCTTCTGGAGCCCCACGTGGAACAGGCTCAGCTTCCCGGAGGGCGTGCGGAAGCCCCGCTCCCGGTACTTCCGGTAGCGCTTCTGGTTCGGGATGAAGCCCACGTCCTTGAAGCTCTCCCAGGTGTGCCCCAGGCCCTTGAGCTTGTGCGCCAGCGCGTCCTCGACGGTGGGCCAGAAGTGCTCGGAGAGCCCCAGGCGCGCGGCCAGCTCGAGGATGATGGCCTCGTCGGACCGGCTCTCCCCCACCTGCGCCAGCTTGCGGCGCGCGCCGACGTAGGCGTTGAACTCGACGACCTGGTCGCGCTCCAACCAACTGGAGGTGGGCAGCACGACGTCCGCCATGCGCGCGGTGGGCGTCATGAACAGGTCGCAGACGACGAGGAACGGCAGGCGCGTGAGGGCGCGGTGGACGCGCTCGGTGTCCGCCTGGGTGGCCAGGAGGTTGCTGCCGAAGACCACCATCGCGGCGACCGGATATGGCGTGTCCGTGAGGAGCGCATCCCAGACGGCGTCCGGGTGCGCCCAGCCCGTCATGGACAACACGCGGTGCCTGTCGCCGCCCAGCCGCCTGGCCTGCTGTGCCTGGGGGAGCAGCTCCGTCAGCGGGAAGGTGCGGCGCCCATCCACCGCCATGGGCTCCCAGATGACGTCGCCCCCTTCCGCGTCGAGGTTGCCGCAGAGGGCGGACAGCATGAAGACGGAGCGCAGCGTGTCGAAGGCGTTGCGGTTCTGCGACAGGCCCGTCCCCGCCTCGATGGTGGCGCGGGCCGCCGTGGCGTACAGCCGGGTTGCGCGCAGGATGTCCTCGTGGGCCAGCCCCGTGAGCCGGGCGCAGGTCTCCAGGTCGTACGCGCGGACATGGGCCCTGAGCGCCTCGAAGCCCTGGGTGTGCTGCTCGACGAACGCCCCGTCGAACCACCCGTTCTCGATGACCAGGTGGAGCATCCCGAGCGCCAGCGCGCCGTCCGTGCCGGGGCGGATCTGCAGCCAGCAGTCCGCCTGGCGCGCCAGGGCGGTGCGCAGCGGGTCCACCACGATGAGCTTCGCGCCCCGCTTGAGCGCCTTGGCCAGCTTGATGCCAATCACCCCGTCCGAGTGGGTGTGCAGCTTGTTGCTCCCCCAGACGAAGATGGCCTCCGGGTCGCCCTCGTAGTCGCTGAAGGTGAAGGCGCCGAACGTCAGGATGGAGGCCATCACCCGGGGGTAGAAGCAGATGTGCGCGGGCCCCAGGACGTTGGGCGTCCCGAACACGTTCCCCAACCGGAAGACCCACTCCTGGTAGTTGCGGTCCGTCCCCTGGGCCAGGACGACGGACTCGGCGCCGTGCGCGCGCTTCGCGTCCTGGAGCTTCGCCGCGACGAGGTCGAGCGCCTCCGCCCAGGAGATGGGCTCGAAGTCCGCGCGGCCCCCGCGCACCACCCGCCGCAGCGGCGTGGTCAGCCGCTCGCCTCCGAGCAGCCCGAGCGCCGCCTTGCCCTTGGCGCAGAAGAAGCCCTCGCTCACCGGGCTGGACGCGTCGCCCCGGATGTCCACCGGCAGGCCGTCCGTGAGCGTGACGATGGCCCCACAGCCCCCGTGGCACATGCGGCAGAGGGTCTTCACCTCCGCGACGGCCGCCCCGGCGTGGACCGCGTGCGCGCCCCCCCCCGTCGCCCCCGGAGGCGTGGACCGCCCGCGGGTCGCGGCCAGCAGCCGCCCCATGGCCTGGGACTCCCGCTCCGCGAGGTGGGCGAAGCGCTGGCCCGCCCGCTCCAGGTGGGACGTGTCGCCGTCCCGCCCGTAGGTCATCAGCCCGTCGATGACGGCATCCCAGTCCTGGACGATGGGCTCGAAGTCGGCCGCGGCCTCGTGGAACAGCGGCCGGTCGAAGCGGCGACCACACTCCTGCAGGAACTCGCGGTACAGGCGCCGGAAGTTGGCGCCCCCCGTGCCCGCGAAGCGCCAGAAGTGGGCGATGCCGTTCACCACGTCGCGGGGGTCGTCGAAGGCCTCGTGCCAGCGGGCCATCGCCCCCGCAAGGCGCCGCATGCCCGAGGGGCCGCAGTCCACCGGGCGCTCCGCGAGGAAGTTCCCCGCGCACTCGCGGATGGCCGCCAGGAGCGAGTCCAGGGGGATGGCCTCCAGGTGGCTGCCGTCGCCCAGCGAGGCGGGGACGCGGTCGACGTACATGGAGAGGTTGCGAGAGGGTTGGAAGCCCTCGCGCGAATCGCGGGCCAGGGCGAGCTGCTCCACCGACAGGCGGTGCGTCCCCCCCTGCTGCGCGGTGTCCACCACCAGGGCCTGTCCCAGGTCGAGGCCGTGCAGCGCGACGTAGTGGGCGGCGAAGTGGCGGCGCGACTTGAAGTAGTGGAGGTGGAAGATGTCGAGCTTCAGGCCCGCCACGCGGTTGCGCCCCAGGATGGCCTCGACGTGCTCACGCGCCTGCGCCGGGGTCTCCGCCTCCTGGACGACGAGCTCCACGCCGAGCCGGTCCGCCGCGTTCCGGGCGACGCGGCCCGAGTCGATACGCCCGGAGGCGATGGGCATCGTCCGCCGGGGTTCCGGCACGGGCCACAGCTTGAAATCCAACCCCGCGCCGAGCCCGAAGAGCATCGCCTCGCTCAACACGAGCCCCTCGTGCGCGAGCATCATCCCCAGGGTGCTCGTCTCGCAGTGCTCGCCGGGGCGAGGACTGAAGTTCTTCAAGTGGAGACTCATCGGACGTCTGGTGCCCCTCTGCGCGCTACGGCGTGGCGTACGACCGGCTTCCTCAGCTCCTCCCGCCCAGGACCTGGTGGTAGCCCTCCAGGTCCAGGAAGCCGCTGCCGCTGGCGAGCAGCACGATGACCTTCCGCGTCTGCGTGCCTCGGACCCGCAGCGCGGAGTCGATGGCGGCGGCGACCGCGTGCGAGGACTCGGGGGCGACGAGGATTCCCTCGGTCTTCAGCAGCAACCGGCCCGCCTCGAGCGCCACCTGCTCGTCGAACGCCATCGCGTCCAGGAGCCCCTCGCGGCGCAGGAGGCTCACCAGCGGAGAGCTGTTGTGGTTGCGCAGCCCGCCCACGTGCACCGGCTCCGGGACGAAGTCCTTCCCCATGGAGTAGGCGAGCACCTCCGGCGTGTAACCGGCCACGTCCGAGCGGCAGTACTCGTAGGTGCCCTGGGTGAGCCGGGGCGCCGCGGTGGACTCCACCGCCAGGAACCGGATGGGCGCGCCCTCCCGCTTCTCCCTCAGGAAGGGCAGCATCAGGCCACACAGGTTGCTGCCCCCGCCCGCGCAGGCGATGAGCTCGTCCGGGCACGCTTCCCCCGCGAGCGCCAGTTGCTTGCGCACCTCCAGCCCGAGCAGCGTCTGGTGCAGGTGGACGTGGTTGATGTTGCTGCCGGACAGGTAGGCCGCGCCGGGCGTCTCCAGGCTCGCCTCGATGGCCTCGCTGATGGCCGAGCCGATGCTCCCGGGGTGGCCCGGGTGGCGCGCGAGCAGCTCGCGCCCCACCCGCGTGCGCCCGGAGGGCGAGGGGTCGACGTGTGTCCCCAGCAGCTCCATGAAGTACTGACGGTAGGGCTTCTGCTCCAGCGAGCAGCGGGCCATGAAGATGTGACCGCGCAGGCCGAACATCTGGCCGGCGAGCGCCACCGCCATGCCCCACTGCCCCGCGCCCGTCTCGGAGACGAGCACCTCGCGACCCTCCTCGCGCGCGTAGTGGGCCTGGGCCAGCGCGGTGGTCAGCTTGAAGCTCCCCGTCACCAACTGGTCCTCGCGCTTGCAGTAGATGCGCGCGGGCGTCTGGAGGTACTGCTCCAGCTGACGGGCGCGCCGCAGCGGCGTGGGACGACCACACTGGATGAGCCGGTCGATGACCGTCTCCGGAATCGCGACCCAGGGCTCGGTGGGCTGGTTCTGCGCGAGCAACGCGCGCGGGCGGATCCTCGCGGCAATCTCCGCGGGCGTGGGCCGGCCCACCTGTCGCGGCTCCGGCAGCGGTGCGGGCAGGTCCGGCAGGAAGTTGTACCAATGTGTCGGCAATTCCTCATCACGCAGATGGAAATCGACGCTCCCGCCCCGCATGGATGGCATTGAGCCCGCGGGCGACTCCGGTGGACGTACCAGGTTCCGTTGCGCCGGCGCCTGGCCATGAGACACCGAGTCAGGCTCGAGACTCTTCCGAGGTTCACGGGTCAAGCGTCCATCCTCCCCAGGGATGTTGCGTGGCGGGCTCGCCCTCGCGCACTCAGCCCAGGCATCCGGGACACGCGATGATGCAGGAGGGTACAGAGACGGAATTCCAAGTCAACGCGACTAACCCAACAGGTCCCCTGCGTCCCCGGTGACTGTCCGTGTTCGGACGACGTCTTGGATTGATAGGCAATACTCGCGCGGCGCATGCGGGAAGGGCGTGCCCCGCAGAAAAGACATCCATCGTGGTTCCTGAGAAATCCAACAAATGCTCCGCGCGCCCGCAGCGCTTCCTCGAGGATGCGGACGGTGCTAGCCATCGGCTCCAGGCGAAGGGCCTGTTCGCGACACGGGGCCCGGGAGGCGCACGGTGGCGAAGATGGACAGCTTCGTGGAGTACGTGGTGGAGCTGCTGGAGAAGCTGGGAACCGTCCAGGTGCGGCGGATGTTCGGCGGCTGGGGCGTGTACTCCGGCGGACGGATGTTCGGGCTCATCGCCGCGGGGCAGCTCTACCTGAAGACGGACGACGTCACCCGCCCCGACTTCAAGGCGCAGGGAGGCCAGCCCTTCATCTACGAGAGCGGGACCAGGCAGGTGGAGCTGGGCTATTGGACCCCGCCACCGGACGCGTCGGACGACGCCTACGCGATCCTCCCGTGGGCCCGCCGCGCGGTGGACGCGGCGAACCGGGCCGCCCTGAAGAAGCAGGCGGTGAAGAAGAAGGCGCCCGCGAGGAAGGGGCCGGCGAAAGAGGCGGCGGCGAAAGAGGCGGCGGCGCCGAAGCGCCCCGCGCCGGGATGGAGCGCGCCGGCGAAGAAGCGGGCCACGGCGAAGAAGCGGGCCACGGCGAAGAAGCGGGCCACGGCCCGGAAGCAGGCGCCCGCGGAGAAGCGCGCCGCCGCGAAGAAGATGCCCTCCACGCCCGCGAAGCGCGGCGCGAGGACGCCCCCGCGCCGGCCCGGCCGGCTCACGCGGTCTTGATGGCGGCGGCGGTCTCCAGGCCCAGCTCCGCCACGGAGACCTCGCGCATCCGGAACTTCTGCACCTTCCCCGTCACCGTCATGGGGAAGGCGTCCACGAACTTCCAGTAGCGCGGCACCTTGAACGTGGCGATGCGCCCCGCACAGTGCTTCTTCAGGTCCTCCTCGCCGAGGGTGAAGCCGGGCCTGACCCGCACCCAGGCCATGACCTCCTCGCCGTACTTCACGCTCGGCACGCCGATGACCTGCGCCTCGCTCACGCCCGGATGCGTGTGGAGGAACTCCTCGACCTCGCGCGGGGAGATGTTCTCTCCGCCACGGATGATGAGGTCCTTGATGCGGCCGACGATGCGCACGTAGCCCTCGGCATCCATCGTCGCCAGGTCGCCGGTGTGCATCCACCCCGCGGCGTCCACGGCCTTGGCGGACGCCTCCGGGTTCGCCCAGTAGCCCAGCATGACGCTGTAGCCGCGCGTGCACAGCTCGCCCGCGGCGCCCCGGGGGACGACGGCGCCCGTCTCCGTGTGGATGACCTTCACCTCCAGGTGCGGGTGCACGCGGCCCACCGTGGACACGCGCTTGTCCAGCGGGTCGTCCAGGGAGCTCTGGGTGGACACCGGCGACGTCTCCGTCATGCCGTAGCAGATGGTCACCTCGCGCATGTTCATCCGCGACTGCACCTGCTTCATCACCTCCACGGGGCACGGCGAGCCCGCCATGACGCCGGTGCGCAGCGACGTCAGGTCGAACTCGCCGAAGCGCGGGTGGTCCAGCTCCGCGATGAACATGGTGGGCACGCCGTACAGGGACGTGCAGCGCTCGGCCTGGACGGTCTGCAGCACCGCCAGCGGGTCGAAGGCCTCTCCCGGAATCACCATGGTGGCGCCGTGGGAGGTGCAGGCCAGGTTGCCAATCACCATGCCGAAGCAGTGGTAGAAGGGCACCGGGATGCAGACGCGGTCGTCCGGGCCGTAGCGCAGCGCCTCGCCGATGAAGTACCCGTTGTTGAGCACGTTGTGGTGCGACAGCGTGGCGCCCTTGGGGAAGCCCGTCGTCCCGGACGTGTATTGGATGTTGATGGGGTCGTCGAACTGGAGCGTCGCCTCGCGCGCCTCCAGCGTGGCCAGGCTGACGTGCTTCGCGTTGGAGAGCAGCAACTGCCAGTCGTCGTCCAGCACCAGCGACACGCGCAAGGAAGGACAGCGCGGGCGCACCTCCTCCAGCATGGCGCGGTAGTCCGTCTGCCGGAAGCCGCGCGACAGCAGGAGCACGCTGGCGCCGGACTGGTTGAGCGAGTACTCCAGCTCCGCCGTGCGGTACGCCGGGTTGAGGTTGACGAGGATGGCGCCGATGCGCGCGGTGGCGTACTGCGCCACCACCCACTCGAAGCGGTTGGGTGACCAGATTCCCACCCGGTCCCCCTTCTCCACGCCCAGCGCCAAGAGCCCCAACGCCACCTGCGTGGTGGTGTCCCAGAGCTGCCGGTACGTGGCGCGGTAGCCCTGTGAGGCGACGACCAGCGCCTCCCGGTCCGGGTAGCGCTCCACCGTCCCGCGCAGGTTCTGCCCGATGGTCTCTCCGAGCAGCGGGGTGGCACTGGTGCCATGGACATACGAGGGCGTCTGGCTCATGCCCCCATCGTCACGCCGCCCCCGGGGGTGGGCAAGCGGCACCTGGGGCCCACGGGCCCGCCCGCCTGGAGGCCCCGGCCCTCGACTTGTCCCACACCGGACGGGAATTCCGCCCGGAGCCGGGCAATCCCCTGGTGCGGCGTCACACCGCACTGCATTAAATGGAGGGGCTCATGGATGACTCCAACGCCAGGCTGGTCGCGGCGCTGCTCGAGGCCCGCCAGCGCCACTGCTTCCCCCCGGACGTACGCCGGGCGGCCCCCGAGTTCGTGTCGCAGGTGCTCGGGCTGCTGTTCCCCCACTTCGCCGAGCGCCTGGAGTGTACCGCCGCCGCCGTCCGCCGGGACGTGACGACCGTGGAGGCCAGCCTCCACCGCCTGCGCGAGACGCTGATGCCCCTCTACCCGGACATCAACGCCAGCATCCCCGCCCGCTTCATGGAGCGGCTGCCGGAGCTGTACGACTGGCTGCGCCAGGACTCGCAGGCCATCTTCGAGGCCGACCCCGCGGCGCGCACCGTGGACGAGGTCATCCTGACGTACCCGGGGTTCCTCGCCATCGCCATCTTCCGGGTGGCCAACGCCCTGCACACGCTGGGCTTCCCGCTGCTCCCCCGGCTGCTCACGGAGTACGCCCACCAGCGCACGGGCGTGGACATCCACCCGGGGGCGACGATTGGGCGGCGCTTCGTCATCGACCACGGCACCGGCGTGGTGATTGGCGAGACGACGCTCATCGGCAACAACGTGAAGCTCTACCAGGGCGTCACGCTGGGCGCGCTCATGGTGGAGAAGGCGCTGGCGGACAAGAAGCGCCACCCCACCATCGAGGACGACGTGGTGGTGTACGCCAACGCCACCATCCTGGGCGGGGAGACGGTGGTCGGCCGGGGCAGCATCATCGCCGGCAACGCGTGGCTCACCCAGAGCATCCCCTCCTACTCCGTGGTCACCCGCCGCAGCGAGGTCCGCGCGCGCGGCGCCGATGGCGCGATGGACGCCATCGAGTTCCACATCTGATTCCCCGAAGCACCCACCGCGCAGCCCACCCGACGAGGCCCGACATGACGAAGGTGAACAACATCCTGGACACCATCGGCAACACGCCGCACGTCCGCATCAACCGGCTGTTCCCCAACCGCGTCACCGTCCACATGAAGCTCGAGCGCGCCAACCCGGGCGGGAGCATCAAGGACCGCATCGCGCTGTCGATGATCGAAGACGCGGAGAAGCGCGGCATCCTCAAGAAGAACAGCATCATCATCGAGCCCACCAGCGGCAACACGGGCATCGGCCTGGCGATGGTGGCGGCGGTGAAGGGCTACAAGCTGGTGCTGGTCATGCCGGAGTCGATGAGCATCGAGCGCCGCCGGCTGATGGCGGCCTACGGCGCGACGTTCGAGCTGACGCCCCGCGCCCAGGGCATGAAGGGCGCCATCGCCCGCGCCAACGAGCTGGTGGCCCAGGTGCCGGACGCGTGGATGCCGCAGCAGTTCGAGAACGAGGCCAACATCGAGGTCCACAAGCGCACCACCGCGCAGGAAATCCTGAAGGACTTCCCGGACGGGCTCGACTACCTCATCACCGGCGTGGGCACCGGCGGCCACATCACCGCGTGCGGCGAGGTGCTCAAGCAGCACTGGCCCAAGCTGAAGGTGCTCGCGGTGGAGCCCGTGAAGTCGCCCGTCATCAGCGGCGGCCAGCCCGGCCCCCACCCCATCCAGGGCATCGGCGCGGGCTTCATCCCGAAGAACCTCCACCCGGAGATCCTCGACGGCGTGGTGCAGGTGGCGGAGGAGGACGCGTTCGAGTTCGCCCGCCGCTCCGCGCGCGAGGAGGGCATCTTCGTGGGCATCTCCTCCGGCGCGGCGCTGGCGGCGGTGAACCAGAAGCTGGGGGAGATGCCGGACAACAGCCGGGTGCTCTGCTTCTGCTACGACACCGGCGAGCGCTACCTGTCCATCGACGCGCTCTTCCCCGCGCAGGGCTGACGCCCCGCTTCGTCAGCCGGGCCAGGCCCGCACCAGCTCCACCAGCCGGTCCAGCTCCGCCGGCTGGTTGTAGAAGTGGGGCGACAGGCGGATGCGACCCCGGCGCACGGAGTGGGCCACCTGGTGCCCGGCCAGGTACGCGCCGAGCGCCCGGGCCTGGGCGCCGGGCGGCAGGAAGGTGAGGATGCCCGCGCGGTGCTCGGGCGCGGGCCCCACCTCGCAGCCCAGCGCCCGCAGACCGGTCTCCGCGTGCGCGAGCAGGTCGCGGATGCGCGCCTCGATGGCGGGGATGCCCACCTCCTGGAGCAGCGCCAGCGAGGCCCCCAGCGCGTAGAGGCCGGTGTACGCGGCGCTGCCCTCCTCGAACTTGCGCGCGTCGGCGCGCAGCTCGAAGTGGGTGCGGTTGAAGTTCCACGCGTCCGTGGTGCTGCGCCAGCCCACCAGCACCGGCCGCAAGCGGGGCAGCACCTCCCTGGAGACGTAGAGCAGGCCGATGCCGGAGACGCCGAGCATCCACTTGTGGCTGTCCGCGCTCAGGAAGTGGATGCGGCTCTTCTTCACGTCCACCGGCACGCACCCCACGCTCTGGATGCCGTCCACGCAGAACAGCACCCCGGCGCGCTCGCACAGCGCGCCCACCGCGTCCAGGTCCGTGCGGTAGCCGGTGGCGAACTGAACGGAGGACACCGCCACCACGCGCGTGCGTGGCGTGAGGGCCCGGGCCACGGCCTCCGGCGTGACGCCGTCGTCGGCCACCTCGATGTCGCGCACCACCACGCCCCGGTCCTTCAGGTGCAGCCAGGGGTAGACGTTGGACGGGTACTCCAGGGACGTGGCCACCGCGACCTCGTCCCCGGGCTTCCAGTCCAGCCCCTCCGCCACCAGCCCCAGGCCGTGGCTGGTGTTGCGCACGAAGGCCACCTCGTCGGGCTCGGCGTGGAGGAGCCTCGCGGCCAGCTCGCGCACGCGCTCGCAGTGCGCCTCCCAGCCGCGCTCGTGGCGGATGCCGTGGTAGACGAGGTCGTCCATCCACTCCCGCACCGCCTCCGCGGCCCGGAGGCTGGTGGGCGCCACGCCCGCGTGGTTGAAGTAGAGCTGCTCCCGGAGGACCGGGAAGAGGGCGCGGTAGGACTCGAGCGGGTGCGTCATCCCCCGAGTGTAGCCACCGCCCGTCGGGAGGGCGCCAGGACTCGCGCCCTCCGGGGCGTGGAGGCGTTCACCGCGTGGCAGGACGTCCCCGGCGGGAAAAGCGGGCGGAAATTGCCCGGCAAATCCGGCCTCGCCGTATCCGGGATGGAAGTTCCCCGGAGCCGCCATGGTGGTGGCCCCGGGGCACGTGCCATCCCGGTGCGAACCGGCCCCTGCCCCGGGGTGGCGCGTGTAATCTTCCGAGCGTCCGCTGGGGCGTGCGCACGCGCAGAGGCTGCGTCCGGGGCACGGCTCGCATAGCGTGCGCGGCATGACGGAGTGCCTCCTCAACATCGACCTGGGTGAGCTGCCCGAAGAGGACGAGCGCCTCTACGCGCTCGCGCGGGTGGCCAACATCGCCTGCGGAGGACACGCGGGGGACGAGGCCTCCATGCGCCGTGCGCTGACGCTGTGCGCGCGCCACGGCGCTTCCGCGGGCGCACACCCGTCCTACGAGGACCGGGGGCACTTCGGCCGCCGCGCGCTCGAGGTGGCGCCGGAGGTCCTGCGTGGACAGGTGGCCGAGCAGTGCGCCCGGCTCGCGAGGCTCGCGCGCGAGGCCCAGGTCCCCGTGCGGTTCGCCAAGCCCCACGGCGCGCTGTATCACGCGGCGAACGCGTCGCCCGCGCTGGCCCGGGCGGTGGTGGCGGGGCTGGTGGAGGCGCTCGGCGCGGACCTCACCCTCATCTCCCCTCCCGAGGGCGCGCTGAGGGACGCGGCGAATGAAGCGGGGCTCACGCACGCGCGCGAGGGCTTCGCGGACCGGGGCACGCGGCCGGATGGTTCGCTGATTCCCCGGGGGCAACCGGGCGCCGTGCTGACGGACGCCGCGCGCATCCGCGACAACACGGTGCGACTGGCCACGGGAGGCACGGTCGATACGCTGTGCGTACACGGCGACACGCCGGGCGCCGTGGAGCTGGCGCGCGAGGTGCGCTCCACGCTGGACGCGCTCGCCCTGCGCGTGGAGCCGCTGGGTGAAGGCGCGCTGCGGCTGCAACTCCCCCAGGCCCTGGAGCGCAGGCTGGCGCGTGAGGCCCTGCGCGCGGTGCCTCACGTGCTCGACGCGGTCATCACGGAGGAGCACGCGTGTGTGTACTTCGACCCGGCCGCGCCTCCGGAGGAGCCTCGACTGGCGCTGGCGGAGCTGCTGCGCGCCCCCGCCTCCACCGCCGCCACCCCGCTCGTCACGCTGCGGGTGAGATACGACGGACCTGACCTGGACAAGGTGGCCGAGCGCGCCGGGCTGACGGTGGACGCGGTGGCCCGGCTCCATGCGGCGCGTGAGTACACCGTGCGGTGCGTGGGCTTCCTGCCGGGCTTCGCGTACCTGGGTGACGTGGACCCGCGCATCGCCGTCCCCCGCCTGCCCTCGCCCCGTGTCCGCGTGCCCGCGCTCGCGGTGGGCATCGCGGGCGAGCGCACCGGCATCTACCCCTTCACGTCGCCCGGGGGCTGGAACCTGATTGGCACGGCGCTGGACTTCACCGCCTTCCACCCGGACCGGGGCGCGGTGCTGCAACTGGGTGACCGGGTGCGCTTCGAGCGGGTGGGCTGATGGCGGGCTGGCTGGAGATGGCAGGCGGGGGGGGCCCCGCCATGGTGCAGGACGGCGGACGCGCGGGGCAGATGCACCACGGCGTGCCTCCAGGCGGGGCGCTGGTGCCCGAGCTGCTGGCGCAGGCGAACCTCGCCGTGGGCAACACCTGGGGCGCGGCGGCGCTGGAGTGCCTGGGGCGGCTGGAGCTGCGCGTCCGCGGCCGTTCAGCGCGCGTCGCCGTGGATGGGCGCGTCTTCAGCGTCGCGGAGGGAGAGGCCTTCACCGTCCCCCCTCCCGAGCACACCAGCGTGCGCTACGTCGCGGTGGACGGCGGGCTGGAGGTCCCCGAGGTGCTCGGAGGACGCGGCACGCTGCTGGTGGCGAAGCTGGGAGGCCACGAGGGCCGCCTGCTCCGAAACGGTGACGCGCTGCCGCTCGGCCACCCACGCGGCCATGCCCGGACCCTCGATGTGACGGCGGCGCTCGACGCCGACGCGGCCGTGCGCGTGCTGCTGGGGCCGGACACGGAGCGCTTCGACCCGCTGATGGCGGCCTCGCTCCAGGGGAGCGCCTTCGCCGTCTCTCCCGCGACGGACCGCGTGGGGATGCGGCTCCACGGCCCGGCGCTCTCGCACGGAGACGAGGGTTCGGGGACCTCGCGGCCCATGGTGCGCGGCGCCATCCAGGTGACGCTGTCGGGAGAGCCCATCGTGCTCGGCCCGGACCACCCCACCACGGGGGGCTACCCCCTCATCGCCACCGTCATCCGCGCGGACTGGGGACGGCTCGGCGCGCGACGTCCCGGCGCGCCCGTCCGGTTCCACGCGGTGAGCCTGGAGGAGGCCCGGGACGCGTGGCGAGCACACACGCGGCTCCTCCACGGCGGCGACTGACGACGCGGGCTCAAGGCGCGTCGAGCTCCGGGGGCCACAGGGCCCCCAGGTCGAGCAGCAGGGACTCGAAGGGCTCCACCCGGACCTGCTGCACCCCGGCGTAGCGCCCTCGGGGGAGCCATCGGTCGTCGACACGCTGGAGCACCTCGAGCGTCCGCTCCTCGGGGTCCACCAGCCAGAGCTGGCCGACACCTTCTCGCGCGTAGAGCTCGCTCTTGCGTCCCCGGTCCAACCGCTGCGTGGAGGGCGAGGGGATTTCGCAGACCCAGTCAGGCGCCTGCGTGAAGAACCGCGCCCTCAACGCACGGGGAGAAAGCCGCTCCGCGCTCCAGGCCGCGATATCCGGCACGAGCACGTTCCCTCCAAGATGCAGCTCCGGCTCGGACATGAAGCGCCAACCACCCGGCCCGCCATGTCCGCGCTGGAAGCGAGCGTACAACTCGCCGACCAGCGTCACTTGCGCGTTGCCATGCGGATTCGCCGGCCTCGGCGTGGCGATGAGCCTCCCGTCGATGAGCTGCCCCACCACGTCCTCGGGCAAGGCCTCGAGGTCCGCGTACGTCGCCGGGCGCTTCGTCTCCTGCCCCATCTCCAGCTCCCCACTCCCCCATCATCCGCCTCGCCTCCCCCAAGTGGAACCCCACCTGTCACCGCGTGTCCACCCCTTCCTACTCCAGAGGTCCGACACGACGGGCGGGACCCGACTGGGCCCGCGGTCCTCGAGCGGGCAGGATGGCCCCATGGAGTTGCACACCGAGCGGCTCACCCTCCGGGACTTCCGCCCCGAGGACGCACCGAGCGTCGTCGCCTACCAATCCCAGCCCGCGTACCTCGAGCACTACGGCCAGCCTCCACCCACGACCGAGGAGGTCCGCGCCTTCGTGGAGAGGCTGTGCCGCTGGGCCACGGAGGTGCCACGGACGAAGTACCAGCTCGCCATCGTCCGGAAGGGGCGCGTCATCGGGACGTGCGGCGTACGACGGGAGTCCCCGGGCGACCTCGTCGCCGAGTACGGTTGCGAGCTGGACCCGGCGGCCTGGAAGCACGGCTACGCGCTGGAGGCCTCGCGAGCGCTCATCGCCTTCGCGTTCGCCACGCTCGGCATCGAGGGCCTGTTCGCGCGGACCCGGCCCGCGAACGTCGGCGCCATCCGCCTCGCGGAGTCCCTGGGCTTCCACCGCGTCGCGGACGGACACTACACACTGTCCCGTCCCCAGGCGCGATGAGCCGGTGACAGGGGCTCAGTCCCTCCGTGGCAGCGTGAACGTGAAGGTCGTCCCACGCCCGACCTCGCTCGCCACCCGGACCGTACCGCCGTGCGCCTCGACGATGCCGCGGGTGATGGAGAGCCCCAGGCCCACGCCACCGCCCGGGATGCGCGCCGTCGGACGCTGGAAGCGGTCGAACAGGACGGGCAGCAGCTCCGGCGGAATCCCCGAGCCCGTATCGGCCACGCTCAGCTCCACGACCCGCTCCCCGACCTCCGCGGTGATGGTGATGGAGCCACCCGCGGGCGTGTAGCGGACGGCGTTGCCCACCAGGTTGGAGAACACCTGATGGACGCGGTCGGGGTCGCACTCGACGTCGACCTCCCGCGCCGGAGGCTGCAGCGCCAGGTCGATGCCCCGCTCCTGCGCGAGCGGCCCCAGGTCCGCGGCCTGCTCCAGGAGCTGACCGAGCGGATGCGACACCCGGTTCAGGCGGAACGCCCCGCCCTCGATGGCCGCGAAGTCGAGCAGGTCATGGATGAGCCGCTCCATGCGCAGCGCGGAGCGGTTGAGCGTCTCCAGGTGATGCCGCGCCCGACCGCTCAGCGGCGCGAGCAGCGGCGCCAGCAACGATGACGTCATCGCGATGACGCCCAGGGGATTGCGGAGGTCGTGCGACACCATCGCCAGCAGCTCGCCGCGCAGGCGCACCTCGGCCTCCGCCGCGCGCCGGGCGGCCCGCTCCGCCTCGTAGAGCCGCCCGTTCTCCACCGCGACGGCCGCCGAGTCCGCGAGCGTCTGGAGCAGCGACACCTCGCGGGCGCCCGGAGTCCGGCGCTCGGCCCAGTAGGCCCCGATGGCCCCCACGGGGTCGGAGCGCCGCACCGGCACCATCACCAGGCTCTTCACGAAGGTGGTCCGGTACGCTTCGTGGGGGATGCGTTCGTCCGCGTAGATGTCCTCGATGACCGCCGGCGCGCGGTTCAGCATGGACCAGCCGGAGATGCACTGCTCGATGGGGAAGCGGCGCCCCTTCCACAGGGGCGCGATCGCGTCCTCGTCCGCATAGTGGACCCGGTCCTCCTCCCGGAGCACGAACGTGACGCCGTCCGCGCCGCTGAGCCGTCGCGCGGCGCGGCGCACCACCGCCATGACGTCCTCCAACGTCCTCAGGTGCGCCAGTTCGCGGACGACCTCCAACAACACGAGGGCGTCGTCATGCGACAGCACCTCGAGCGGGAGGGGATCCTCAAACCTTCGCAAGGACGACCTCCTTGGGAGAGGGACTCAGTCAACACACCCGGGAAGCAGGTCGTTCACGCGCCTGCTGTACCCGCCAGGAAACGCCCCCACCATCCTACCTCCCGCCCGCCTGGCCCCTGGTATAGGGAGGCCGCGCTCCGCTGGCCAGCGGGACCGACACGCCGCGCGCATCCACGCCACGCAGTGCCCACGCGTCGACACCCCACGTCCACCCGCGCGCCCACACGTTCCACGGCGGACGGATGGCTGTATCACTCGTGAATACCAGGGGTTGGGCGCGCCGCGCGCGGGGGTGAGGGAAACCCTGGGGGAGTTCCGTTCAAGGGACGGGCGCGACCGCGGCTCGCCATGGCGGCGACGTGGCCCATGCCTTCGAGGAAGTCCCATGTCCGCTCATTCCCGCTCCCTCGGCCGGCTCGCGGCCGCGGCGATGCTCGCGTCAAGCCCGGTGGCCCTGGCGCAGTACCCCTTCCCCGGCTCCAGCGCGGACCTCCCCGCTGGGACCTATTGGTGGATTGCCAGCGACCACGCTGGCACCCCTCCCCGCGACCTGGAGGCGGTGCGCTTCCATCCCACGGAGAAGCGCTTCACGCGCATCTGGCCGGACTTCGCGGACTACGCCACCGACCCCAAGAACATCGACTGGATTCTCTACGGCGTCCCCGTGCAGGCCATCGCCGATGGCGTCGTCATCAGTTGTTGGCGCAACGCCCCCGAAGGCCTCAAGCCAGACGTCCACGGAGGCGACAGCGTGCCCCATCCCGGGCGCACGTCGAACCCGCTGCGAATCCCCCGCTCCGGCAACCACCTGGTGGTCCGGACCGATGACGGCAAGGACATCCTCTACGCGCACATGCAGCCGGACTCCGTCCCGACGGAGCTGTGCCCCCACGACGCGCAGTTCGTGAACGACGCCGAGGACCGCATCGGCGACTACCCCCGGGAGACCCTCGTCCCCATCTCCCTCCGGGCCCGCGTGGAGCGGGGGCAGGACATCGGACGCGTGGGGAGCTCCGGCGCGTCGGCCCATCCCCACCTGCACATCCACATCGCGCCCGTCATCGGCACCTACAGCGTCGACTCCGCCATCCCCCTGCCCTACCACGAAGCCTGGCAGAAGCCGGGTTCGGTGAGCCACGACTCCGCGGACGACTTCGTTCCCCTCCAGGACGAGCCGCTCATGCTGTTCCCGGCCGCCATCCACCCCGACCCGCTCCTGCGCCGGGGTGACGTGACGGGCGCCGTCGCCTCGGAGGTGGAGGTGACGGCCTCGAGCGACACGGTGGTGACGGCCACCCGGAACGCCGCGGGCCAGCTCGCGGTGAACACCTGGCGACTGGCCGGGGACGGGACCTTCACCCCCTTGGGTGGAGCGGTCTCCACCGCGGGGACCCAGGTGGCGCTGGCCCGACCGGGCGTGGGGCGGGACGTGGTGACGGGGTTGAGGACCAGCGCGGGCAACCTCCAGCTCACCGCGTGGCGCGTCGCCACCAATGGCGCGCTCGAGCGCAAGGCCGAGACTGGCGGCGGGGCCGCGAGCGAGGTCGCGCTGGCACCTCTCGGATCCACCTTCGGCGTGGTGAGCGCGGTGCGCAACGCCAGCGGGCGCCTGCAGCTCACGACGTGGGACCTGACCACGGACCTGGCGAGCTTCAGCCCCATCGGCACGGTGTACGGCCCGGAGGGGACCCGCGTCGCCCTCACCTACGTCACCCTGGGACGGGGACAGAACGACACGGGAGGACAGTTCAGCGGGGCCGTCACGGCCGTGCGCAACGCCGCGGGCAACCTGGAGCTGACCACGTGGCAGCTCGGCGCGGACCAGAAGCTGGTGCAGAAGGGGAGCTTCGTGGCGGGCACGGTGTCGGACGTGGCCCTCTCCACCGTGTCCGTCTCCAACTTCCGGGAGCTGGTGGTCGCCTCGGTGAGGACGGGGTCCGGACTGCTGCGCAACATCGCCTTCGAAATCGACTCGGCCGGACAGCTCACCCGCCGGGAGGACGCCGACGGCGGCCATGTCACGGAGGTCCGCTCCGCGCGTGTCACGGGCAAGCACCTGGTGACGTCCGTCCGCGACACGACGGGTCGACTGCGGCTCTACACGTGGGACGTCGACGCGGCGGGGGAGATGCGCCGCACCGGCGAATCGCTGGCGGGGGGAATCCTGTCGTCGAGCGTGGCGAGCACCTACGTCGGAGGCCGCTTCGTGGTGTCCGCGGTCCGCCTCACGACAGGCGAGGTACGGCTCATCGCCTGGGATGCCGCGTTGCAGTAGCCACCGGGCTCCCACACCGGGAAGCCGTGCCTCCGCACCTTTCCGGTGCCGCTCAACCTCCTGATGCCCCCTTGTCGTGGTGAGGAGCTTTCGATGACCATCAGCACCTCTCGGAGGTCCGTTCATTTGGAACCGCGGCAGCGGCAGACCCCCGACGCGGGTCCAGCGCTCGATGGCGAGCTCGAATCACTCCGGGAGGCGTTGAGCCGCGCCGTGGCTCGGGTGTGCCCGCCCCACCTGGTGGATCGCCGGGACGACCTGGTGCAGACGGCGATGATGCGGCTCATGGAGCTCCAGCGGCGCGAGCCGGACCGCGAGCGGTGGACGGCCTCCTACCTGTATCGCGTCGCCTATACGGCGCTGGTGGATGAAATCCGGAACGTGGAGCGGCGCAAGGAAGTGGGGTTGGAGGTGGTGGAGGCGCTGCCCGAGCCACCCGTGGCCATGGGCAACCCGGAGCAGTCCGCGCGGGCCTCCCAGATTGCCCGGGCGGTGCGGGACTGCCTGCGCAAGCTCGTCGAGGACCGCCGCCTGGCGGTGACGTTGTACCTGCAGGGCCACACCGTCCCGGAGGCCGCGGAGTTGCTGGGCTGGGACGGCAAGCGCACCGAGAACCTCGTCTATCGCGGGCTGGGCGCGCTGCGCCTGTGCCTCTCGACCAAGGGATTCGAGCCGTGAGCGGACCATCACGCGACGACAAGAACCTGCCGGACGACGCCACCGTCGAGCGCCTGCGCGCCGCGGTCCGGGGCGAGGAGCCGCTCGAGGGTGGAGCGCCGGTGGACGCCGACCTCGTGTGGCGCGCGGTGAGCGGGGAGCTGCCACCGGAGGAGCGGCGCGCGGTGGTGGCCCGCGTGGCGGCGGACCCCGCCTGGGCGACGGCATGGCGGCTGGCCCACGAGTTGTCGCGAGCCGCGCAGGAGGTCCCCAAGACGGAGACCCCCGCGCCCGGGGCGCGCTCGCGCCGGAGCGAGCGGCCGGCGCGCGAGGCCCGGCGCTTCCGCTTCGCCTGGAGCCACCCGGCGTGGGGCTCCGTGGCCGTCGCCGCGCTGGTACTCGTCGTCCTGGGAATCACCCTGCGGCCGGAGGTGGAGCCCCGGCTGCGCGGCATGGATGGCAGGGAGGTCACCTCCCTGCTCCCCGACGACATGGCCCTTCCGCGGGAGGCGTTCATCCTGCGTTGGAGTGGCGGGCCCGACGGCACCCTCTGGTCGCTCCAGCTTTCCTCGGAGGACCTGGGCGTGACGCACCGGGTGGAGACGCAGCAGCGGGCCGAGTACCAGGTCCCCGCGTCGGTGCTCGCGCCCTTGCCGGCGGGAGCGAAGGTGTTGTGGCAGGTCGAAGCGAGGTTGCCGGATGGGCGGGTGCGTCGCAGCGCGACGTTCGTCAACCGGCTGGAGTGACGTCGATTCCGTGGAAGGTCCAAGGGGGAGTCCGATGCAGACGCGACATGCAGTGTGGTGGTCCTGGGGGAAGATGTTGGGAGGAGCCCTGGCGCTCCTCGTGGTGGTGGGCGTGGCGCGCGAGGGCGCGCACGCGGCGGCCACGGTTCCACAGATGACGTCGACCACCCCCGCGCTCTCCGGTCAGGTCGGAGACCAGGTGGTCGCCTCGGTGGTGGAGACGGGCGTGCGCACCGGGGCGAGCGTGATGGTGCTCCTCCAGCTCCGCGACGCCGCGGGCACCGTGGTGGCCCAGACGTCGGGGCTGGTGAGCGAGGGGGCTCCGTTGCGGGTGTCGTACCAGGCGACGTCCGCGGGTGGCCTGCGCGCGTTCGCCAGCGCGCCCAAGGACGGCCCGCAGTTCTCCGCGGCGGTGCTGACCATCGAACGTTGGTCCACGTCGCCCACGCCACCGACCCCGCCCCAGCACTGCGTCTATCCGATGCCCGAGCCGACTCCACGTCCCAACGGGCCGGTGACCGTGGGTTACTGCCTTCCCCCACTGCCCGAGGACGGGTAACGCTCACGGTGGGACGGGATGGGTCGAGACTCCGTCGTTGGCTCGCGCTCGCCGGGTGGGGAGCCGCGTTGCTCGTCGCGTCCGCCCGGGCCGCCGAACCTCCGGCCTCCAACCTGGGCGCGCTGGAGCAATGTCATCGGCGGTTCCTCGAACACCCGGCGGAGCGCGAAGCCGCCATGTGCTTCTACCGCCACGCGCAGGGGTCCGTGGCGGGCCGCGACGAGGTCCTGCACAGGCTGGCGACACTGCGGGAACGACACCCGGACCAGCCCTGGCTGACGATGGTCCAGGGGCACGTCGTGCAGCTCTCCGACGCGGAGGCGGCGGAGGCGCCCTATACGCAGGCGATGGAGTCCTTCCACCGGCTCGGTGACGCCGAGGGTGAGGTGCTGGCGAGCATCAACCTGCGCACGGTCATGCGGAGCCAGCGGCGCATGGACGAGGCACGCGCCTTGACCCGGCGCGTGGTCCAGGTAGCCCGGAGCTCCGGACGGACGGACCTGCTCGCACGCGCGTTCATCATCGAGGGGACCGAGCTCTTCGAGACGGAGAAGGACCTGGGCCGCGCGTTCCGGCTCCTCAAGCGAGCGGAGGCCTTGACGTTCCCCTCGGGCAGCGACGGGCAGAAGAAGCAATGCCTCGCGGCGCTGGCGTGGGCCAGCTCCCGCCTCGGGCGCCTGGAGGACGCGACGGACGCCAACCAGCGACTCGCGGCGCTCGCGCGCGACACGGGGGACGTCCACCTGGAAGCGCGCGTCTCCTTCACGATGGCCAACCTCGCGGTGCAACGCATGGGGCGAGGCTCCGCCCCGAACGACCGGGCCCGCGCGCTCGCGCTCGCCCGTCGCGCCCTGGCCGACGCGGAGCGCACCCGCGACAAGGACCTGGAGACGAAGTCCCTGCGGCTGGTCGTGGACCTGCTGGGAGACGCCCCGGAGGCGCGCGCCGAGGCCGATGACCTCATGGCCCGATGCATGGCGCTCGCCGAAGCGTTGAACTCCGCCGAGCATCGCATCGCCTGTCTGTGGACCCGCGCGGAGCGCCGCGCCGCCCTCGACGCGGCGGGGGCCCGCCAGGACTCCGACGCCGCGCTCTGGTTGGCCTACGAGCACGGCGACCCGCTGTACCTGGCGCTGGCGCTCCGGGGGCGCGGCACGGTGGCGTACCTGACCGGGCCACGCCAGGAGGCGCTCCACCACGCCACCCGAGCGCTGGACGGCGTGGAGGCGCTGCGGGGAATGCAGGGCGACGCCGCCACCCAGGCCGAGCTGTTCGCGGACTGGGCCAGCGACTATCACCGTCTGGCGGGATGGACCCTCGAGGCCAGCGAAACGGGGGGGCCCGACACGCCGCTGCCTGTCCGGGAAGCCGTGGTGCGCGCCTTCGCGGTGAGCGAGCGACTGCGGGCGAGGACGCTGTTCGATGTCCTCCTCGCCTCGAGCGCCGTCGCGCCAATCCCTCCCGAGCCACCAGGACGGAAGGCCGCCCGAGCGGTCCTCTGGAAGCGACTGGCGGCCGTGCAGCGGCGCTTGTTGACGGCGTCGCTTCCCCAGGCGGACCGCGAGGCCGCGCTGACGGAGCTCCAGGCGTTGGAGCGCGACGAGAGCGACCTGCGTCCGCCGCCTCACCGGGGCCCCGCCGCGTTCGCCTCGCTGGAAGAGGTCGAGCGGGGACTCTCCGAAGACGAGGCGCTGCTGGCCTTCCTCGTGGGCAACGACCACGATGCCTATGGCACGCCCTCTGGAGGAGCCTGGGTGCTGGCGGTGACTCGCGCCGGGACGCGGGCGTACCGCATCCCCGACCGCGCGCGGCTGACCACCGCCATCCCCTTGTTCTCCGGGCTCGTGGAGCGGAGGGACGGCTCCGAGGCGGGCACCGCCGCCGCGCTCCATGCCTGGCTTCTGGGCCCCGCGCTGGCCGGGCTGCCCTCCACGGTGCGCCGGCTGCTGCTGGTGCCCGACGGGCCGCTCCATGACCTGCCCTTCGCCGCCCTGAGGGCCAGCCCCGAGGGCCCGCCCCTCATCGCCCGCTTCGAGCTGGGGCTCGTGCCGTCCGCCAGCCTCTGGCGGCACTGGCGCGAGGAGCCCGGGCACGAGCCACGCGGCGAGGCCTTCATCCTGGCCGACCCCACGCCGCCCCAGCAGGAGAGGTGGGCCATCGCCGCCGAGCGCGCGGGCGTGTTCGACGAAGCGGCCCGACTCGGCGCACTCCCCGAGGCACGACGCGAAGGACACATCGTCACCCGAAGCCTCGACGACACCCAGGTCACCCCGCGGCTGCTCATGGGCCCCGAGGCCTCCGAACACGCCCTCAAGCGAGCGGACCTCTCGCGCGTCCGGGTGCTGCATCTGGCGGCCCACGCCGTCGTCGACGAGGAGACACCGGAGCGCTCGGCCCTCGTCCTCGCGCCCGGCGCGGACGACGAGGACGGCATCCTCCAGCCGCGGGAGATCGCGGCGCTGCGCCTGTCGGGGACGCTCGTCGTGCTGTCGAGCTGCCGCGGCGCCTCCGGCGTCGTGCTCCCGGGAGAGGGCGTGCTGAGCCTGGCGCGGGCCTTCTTCGAAGCGGGCTCCCACGCGGTGGTGGCGAGTCTGTCGCCCTTGCGCGACGACGAGGCGGCGGAGCTGGTGGAGCGCTTCTATGCGCACCTCGCCACGGGCCAGGGCGCATCCGCCGCGTTGAGAGCCGCGCAGCTCGCGGCCATCGAAGCGGGACAGCCCACCGCCGCGTGGTCCGGGCTGGTCGTGCTGGGAGACGGCGCGCTCGTCTCCGTCGCGCCCTCCCCCGCCGCCCCGCCGTCCGGCCCACGCCTGCCGTGGCTCGTCGTCGCCGTCGTGACGAGCCTCCTCGTCTCCTTCACCGTCCTGGCCCGGCGGCGCTCGCGACGCTGAGGCCCGGGAGTCCGGTGCCCGCCGGGTCTTCAGCGCTGGAGCAGGCGCGCCAGGAACTCGCGGGTGCGAGGTTGCTGGGGGTCGCGCAGCACCTGCTGGGGACTGCCCTGCTCCACGACCCTGCCCCCGTCCATGAACAGGACGCGGTGGGCGACGTCGGCGGCGAAGCCCATCTCGTGTGTCACCACGCACATGGTCATGCCCTCTCGCGCCAGCTCTCGCATGACCTCCAGCACCTCGCCCACCAGCTCCGGGTCCAGCGCGCTGGTCGGCTCGTCGAAGAGCATCAGCTCCGGCTTCATCGCCAGCGCGCGGGCGATGGCCACGCGCTGCTGCTGACCGCCGGAGAGCTGTGACGGATACGCCTGCGCGCGCTCGCCCAGGTGGACCATCGACAACATGCGCTGGCCCAGCGCCTCCGCCTCCGCGTCGGAGAGCCCCAGCACCTTGCGCGGCGCCAGCGTCACGTTGTCGAGCGCGCTCAGGTGGGGGAACAGGTGGAAGCGCTGGAACACCATGCCCACGCGCCGGTGCAGCACCTGGAGCGACTTCGGGTCGTCGCGCACGGGCTGGCCACCCACCACGACTTCGCCCTCGGAGGGCACCTCCAGCCCGCACAGGCACCGCAGGAGCGTGGACTTGCCACAGCCGGAGGGCCCCACGAAGACGACCACCTCACCGGGCTCCACGGTGAGGTCCACGCCTCGGAGGACCTCCAGGGCCCCGAAGCGCTTGTGCAGATTGCGGACCTCGACGAGCGCCATGTCGACCCTCATGCCTGACGGTGGAGGCGCTTCTCCAGCGCCGAGGCCAGCCGCGTCAGCGGCAGCGTGGCCAACAAGTAGAACAGTGCCACCATGGGCCAGACGGCGAGCGGCGCGGCCAGTTGGCTCGCCAGCTCCTGTCCGGCACGCGTCAGCTCGGCCATGCCAATGATGGAAACCAGTGACGAGTCCTTCAGCAGGGCGATGCCCTCGTTCGTCAGGGGCGGCAGCACGTTGCGCACGGCCTGGGGGAGGATGACGTAGCGCAGGGTCTGCGCGTGGCTCAGCCCCAGCGCCCGCGCCGCCTCCTCCTGCCCCGGGTCCACCGAGCCGATGCCCGCGCGGAAGATCTCCGCCACGTACGCCGCGCTGTTCAGCGTCAGCGCGAGCACCGCCGCCAGCATGGGCGCCAGGTCCACGCCCAGCAACTGCGGCAGCGCGTAGTAGATGAAGATGATCTGCACCAGCAGCGGCGTACCGCGCAGGCCCTCCACGTACGCGGCGCACAGCCACGACAGCGGCTTGAAGCGCACCCGCCGCCCCAACGCCACCACCAGCCCCAGCGGCAGCCCCGCCAGCAGCGCCAGCACGGTGAGCCCGAGCGTCAGCCCCAGCCCCTCCGCCAGCCGCTTCGCCACGCGCGTCCAGGGCACGCCTCGAGCGGCCTCCACGGGCGCCTTGCGCGCGGCCTCGCCGAAGTACTTCTCCTCCAGCGCGGCGAACCGGCCGCTGTCGCGCAGGCGCTGGAGGGCGCCATTGACGGCCGCGCGCAGCTCCACGTCGTCCGGCCGCATGGCGATGCCGTAGTGCTCCTCCGTCAGCAGGTCGCCCACGGCGCGCAGGCCCTGGAAGCCGTGGGCGAGGAAGTAGCGCAGCGTCGGCCCGTCCCCCACCACGCCGGCCAGGTTGCCGTTGCGCAGGTCCTGGAGCGCCAGGTCGATGCTCGGGTACTGGCGCACCTGGATGTCCGGGAACTTCTCCAGCACCAGCGTGGCGCTGGTGTTGAGCTGGATGCCCGCGACCTTGCCCCGCAGGCCCTCGATGCCGGTGACGGCGGTCTCGTCCGCGCGCACCACCACCAACTGGCCCGCCGTGTAGTACGGGGCGGAGAAGCCCAGGCGCTGCTGCCGCTCGGGCGTCACCGTGACGGCCGACATCACCAGGTCGAACTTCCCCGCCATCAACGCGGGGAACACGCCGTCGAAGGACGTGTTCGTCCACTCCACCCGCGCGCCCAGCTCCTCGGCGATGAGCCGCCCCAGGTCGACGTCGAAGCCGACCAGCTCGCCATCCTGCATCGACTCGAAGGGGGGATAGGTGGCGTCCGTGCCGATCCGCAGCGTCCGGCCCTTCCAGTCGCCGCGGGAGGCGGGGGCCTCGCTCCGGCCACACCCGAGTGACGCCAGGAGCCCCCATGCAAGGACCAACACGGCCAGCCCTGGAATCCGGGCACGGCGACACGAGGAGCGGAGACGCGGCATTGAGCGGCTGTCTCACATGCCCAACATTCCCGGACGCGGCAAGCGATTTGCGCCCACCGCGCCCCGGGAGTCATCCAGTCCCCGTCCGCTCACGCTTCGTCGACGACGAACTGCTCCTGTCGGGCGATGCCCAGCTTCTTCATCCGGCTCTGCAGCGTGGAGGGCTTCAGGCCCAGCAGCGCCGCGGCGCCGCCCGGCCCGTAGACGCGGCCCCGCGTGAGCGTCAGAACCCGGAGGATGTGCTCGCGCTGCACGGCCGCCAGCGTCAGCACCGCGCCGGGCTTCGACGCGGCGTCGGCGGGCAGCGCGGGCAGCTCCGTGGCCGCCGTCGCCACCGCCGCGCCCCGCGTCGGCAGGTCGAAGGTGGTGGGGCCCAGCTCCGGTCCCGGGGTCAGGATGGTGGCGCGCTCCAGGGCGTTGGCCAGTTCGCGCAGGTTGCCGGGCCAGTCATACCCCTCCAGCCTCGCCAACCCTGCGGGCGTCACCCGCATGCCGCGACGCCCCGTGCGCTGGGCCTGCTCCGACAGGAGGAAGGCGCACAGCTGCGGCAGGTCCTCGCGCCGCTCGCGCAGGGGCGGCAGCTTCAGCGGGAAGACGCTGAGCCGGTAGTAGAGGTCCTCGCGGAAGCGCTTCTCCGAGATGGCCTTCTCCAGGTCGACGTGTGTCGCCGCGAGGATGCGCACGTCCGAGCGCACCGTGCGGTCGCTCCCCACCGGCTCGAAGGCCTTCTCCTGGAGCGCGCGCAGGAGCTTCGCCTGGAGCTCGACGGGCAGCTCGCCCACCTCGTCGAGCAGCAGCGTGCCCCCGTTGGCCATCTGGAAGCGGCCCGCGCGGTCCTTGGTCGCGCCCGTGAAGGCGCCCTTCACGTGGCCGAACAGCTCGCTCTCCAGCAGCCCCGCCGGAATCGCCGCGCAGTTGAGCGTGACGAACGGCTGGTCCGCGCGCGCGCTCCAGCGGTGGATGGCGCGCGCCAGCCGCTCCTTGCCCGTGCCCGTCTCGCCGGTGATGAGCACGGGCGTGTCCGTCTCCGCCACCTGCTTCGCGCGCCGCGCCAGGTCCCGCATCACCGGACTCAGGGACGCCGCGAGCACCCCCTCCGAGTCACCGCCCAACTGCGACTCCAGCAGCTTCGCGTGCTCGTGGTCCTGGCGATGCAGCCGCTCGAACGTGGCGCGCTGCTCGGCGGCCTGGAGCGCCGTGGCCAGCATCTGCCCGTACACCTCCACCAGGTCCACCACCGGCTGCGGATACGTCTCGCACTCCGCGCGGTCCAGCGTCAGCACGCCATAGCTGCGCTCACCCGCGCACAGCGGCACCACCATGCACGCGTGACCCGGGGGCAGGTCGAGCACGCCGTCGAAGGGGTCTCCATCACCGTGCGAGTGGTCCTCCTCCGTGAAGGCCCGCGCGCGCCGCGTCTCCAGCGCCTGGCGCAGGGACGGGAACTCCGACAGCGGCAGCGCGTGGTGGCGCACCTTCGCGTTCGCCAACGGCCCCCGCGCCGCCACCGACACCAGCTTGCCGTCCCGCAGCAGGAACAACGTCGCCAGGTCGAAGCGCACCACCCGCGTCAACCAGTCGAGCCCCCGCCGCAGCAGCTCGTCCACGGAGTCTTCCGTGGCGGCCAGCTCGACGAGGTCCCGACCATCCTTCGCCCCCTCGGAAGGGCCTGACAATTCATCCGACATGTCCCACGAATAATAGCGTTCCACCGAAATTGCAGTGGCCTGCCCACCGAGATTTCGTGGTCCCCGGCGAAACGAGCCCCCTGGCCCGCCTCTGGCGTCACAACCCCTTGAAATCTCGAGGAAACCCGAGCACCGCCCCGGCAGCGGCCCAGCGCCCGGTGAGCAGGCGGCCGGGCCCCTCCGGTGTCACGAGGCCTGCCCCCCGTCCGTGAGGGGGTCGGCGTCGAGGAGCGGCTTCGGGTCGCCACGAAGCTCCGCGTCGAGCTTGTCGCGGTCCAGTTCGTTCTCCCAGCGGGCGACGACGATGCTGGCGACCCCGTTGCCGATGACGTTGGTGATGGCCCGCGCCTCGCTCATGAACCGGTCGATGCCCAGGATCAACGAGAGCCCCGCCACGGGGACCGAGGGCACCACCGCGAGCGTGGCCGCGAGGGTGATGAAGCCCGCGCCCGTCACCCCCGAGGCGCCCTTCGACGTGAGCATCGCGACCGCCAGCAGCGTGAGCTCCTGGGTGGTCGTGAGGTCGATGTCGAGCGCCTGCGCCACGAAGAGGGCCGCCATCGTCAGGTAGATGTTCGTGCCGTCCAGGTTGAACGAGTAGCCACTGGGCACGACCAGCCCCACCACCGACTTCGAGCAGCCGAGCGCCTCCAGCTTCTGCATCAGCGGGACCAGCGCCGACTCGGACGAGGAGGTCCCCAGCACGAGGAACAGCTCGGCGCGGATGTAGCGCAGGAATCGCAGGATCGAGAAGCCCGTCAGGCGGGCGACGAGCCCCAGGCCCCCGAGGACGAACATGCCGCAGGCCAGGTAGAAGCTGCCCATGAGCTTCAACAAGGGGCCCAGGCTGCTCACGCCATAGGCGCCGATGGTGAAGGCCATGGAGGCGCCGGCCCCGATGGGGGCGAGCTTCATCACGGTGCCGATCATGGAGAAGAACACCTTCGACAGCACGTCGCAGAACTGGACGACGGGCCGGGCGCTCTCCCCCAGCTTCGACAACGAGAACCCGAACAACAGCGCGAGCAACAGCACCTGGAGCAGGTCGCCGTTCCCCGTGAAGGCGTCCACGAACGTCTTCGGCACGATGTGCAGGATGAACGAGACCGCGGAGGTGTCGTGGGCCTGCTGCGTGTAACGGGCGACGGAGGAGCCGTCGAGCGTGCGGGGGTCCACGTGGAACGCCCCGCCGGGGCGGAGCACCTTGACGACGACGAGCCCCACCATCAACGCGAGGGTGGAGATGAGCTCGAAGTACAGCAGGGCCTTGCCGCCCACCCGGCCCACCTTCTTGATGTCGGCGACGTTGGCGACCCCCAACACCACCGTCAGGAAGATGACCGGGGCGATCAACATCTTGATCAACGCGATGAAGGCCTCGCCCACCGGCTGGAGCTTCACCGCGAAGCCCGGCGAGAAATGGCCGAGCAGCCCCCCCGCGAAGATGGCGGCCAGGACCCAGAGGTAGAAGCGAGACATCTTTCGGGGTGCTGCTTGTTCGCTGAAGGGCATGCGCGGGCTCTTGCTCCTTTGCGACAGGCTGACAGGCGTTCCGGGGCGCCGCTATAACACCTTCGCATTAGCGTCGACTGACGGCATGGTGCGTCACACGCGGGCCGCTCGGCACCTCGCCCTAATCCTTTCTGGTTATTCCTGACGCAAGCACGTGCCCCGTAGCGTGACGGGATGTCACCTGCATCGGTCGTCGTCGGAGGGGCGCGCGGCCTCGCCGTCCTGCTCTGTCTCATGGGAAGCCTGGCCGCCGCCACCGAGGTCTCCACCGAGGGAGGCCTGTCGGTCCGCTCCGACGACGGGCGCTTCGAGTTCAAGCTGGGGGGACGCATCCACTTCGACCTGGACCTCGTCCACGACGACCCGGAGGCCCCCTTCGGCTCCTCGCTCACGCCGGAGAACAGCACCCTGTTGTTCCGGCGCGCCCGGCTCAGCTTCTCGGGCAAGGCCTTCGGCTGGGAGTATCTGTTCGTCCCCGACTTCGCCCAATCCTTCTCGGGCAACCTGCGACTCCAGACGTGCACGGAGACCCCATGCACCTTCCCGACCCCGGGCGTCGTCTTCCAGGAGCTCTCCATCTCGCGGTCGCTGCTGGGGGGCCGGCTCATCCTCGGGCAGTTCACGCCCGCCCGCTCCATCGAGGACCACACGGGCTCCAACGACCTCACGATGATGGAGCGCGCCATCACGAGCGCGCTCGGGGTGTACCGGGCCGGGGTCCTGCGCCTGTTCGTCATGGGGGGCGGCTACGAGGCGAATCCCACGCCGGAGACGCGGGTCGAGGTCTCCGTCTTCGGCCTCCGCCGGGACGACTCGCTCGCCAGCGAGGGCTTCGGCGGCGCGGCGCGCGTCACCTGGCGGCCGTTCGTCGCGGAGCGGCGCATCCTGCACGTCGGCGCGTCGGTCAGCGCGGAGAACCCGGACGGCCCGGGTCCCACGGGCAACGTCGGAGCCTCCCTCTCCTATGTCGGAATCCGGGGGCCCCAGGCGAGCATGGGGGGCACCACCGGAGGCCGCTCCGCGCGCCATGCCACGGCGGAGCTCGCGGGCACCTGGGGGGCCTTCTATTTCCAGGGAGAGGGTGTGCTCGCGTCGTTCGGGCAGGTCGGGCAGCGCGTCGACCGCACGACGACCTGGCTGCACCACGCGACCTGGAGCTGGAACGTGTTCGGCGAATCCAAGCCGTATGATTCACGGCGTGGGTCCTTCAAGAACCTCACGCCCCGGCATTCGTTCGGAGCCCTGGAGCTGGCCCTCCGCCATGAGTTCGCGCGGAACCTCACGCCCCTCTCGCCCGCCTCCGTGGAGAGCGTGCTCATCCAGACCGTGGGCGCCAACTACTACTTCACGCCGAACGTCCGCATGATGGCGAACGTCATCTTCGCGAGGGCGCGGCGGCTCGACGGGGCGCTCGACCAGCCACGCTCCGCGACGTTCCGCATGCAGATGAGCTGGTAGGCGGCGAGGAGCGACTCCCCATATGGTCAGGTCGTTCTCCCGGATGAGCGCGCGGCGACTCCTGTTCCTCCTCGTCACCCTCGGCGGACTGGCGGCCGTGACGACCGGGGCGGTCCACCTCGGCGCCCGGCGCGCGCTGCGCCTGGACGCGCGACGAGCCCAGGAGCAGCTCCTGCTCTGCGCGGACGCGCTCCAGGGCGCCATCGACCGCTACCGGATGTTGCCCTCGGTCCTCGCGCTGGACCCCGCGCTCCGCGCGGCGTTGTCGGGAACGCTCGATGCGCCCCAGCGCGCCCTGCTCAACCAGAAGCTGGAGGAGGTGAACGGGGTGACCCACTCCTCCACGCTCACCCTCCTGGACCGGGACGGGGTCGCCGTCGCGGCGAGCAACTGGCGGAGCGCGGGCAGCAACCTCGGGAGGAACTACGCGTTCCGCCCCTACTTCCGCCAGGCGCTCGACACCGGCGAGGGGCGATTCTACGGCGTGGGTGTCACGACGAGCGAACCCGGCTACTTCCTCTCCCAGGCCGTCCGCGACGACTCGGGCGTGCTGCTGGGCGTGGTCGTCATCAAGGTGGACCTGAGCCCGCTCGAGCGCGAGTGGTCGCGCAACCGCGACGTCGTCCTGCTGTCCGACCGCGACGACGTGGTGCTCCTGGCCAGCCATCCGGCATGGCGCTATCGGGCGCTGTCTCCGCTCTCCAGCGCCGCTCGCGCGCGGCTGCGCGAGAGCCGGAAGTACGCGGGGACCGAGCTGACGCCGCTGCCCTGGCGAGAGGTGGAGGCACTGGGAGGAGACGGAGTGCTCGTCTCCGCGCGGCCGGAGGCCTCCGCCCCCGCGAGGACGTATCTCTGGCGGTCCATGCCACTGGAGAGCGGGGAATGGACGCTGCATCTGCTCCGGGATGGCGAGCCCGACCCGGTGGCGGCGGGGCTCGCGGGCCTGGCCGCGGGTGGCGCGTGGGTGGCCACCGTCTTCCTGGCCCTGTTCGTGCGCGGCCAGAGACGGCTCTCCCGGTTGAGAGAGCGCAGCCGCAGGGAGCTCGAGCAGCTCGTGGAGCAACACGCGCTGGCGCTGCGCACGACCCAGGACGGGCGCTTGCAACTCGCCTGGGAGACCGCGACCGGGCGCGAGGACAGCCTCGAGCACCTGCCCCAGGGCGTCAGCGTCGTCGACGCGGACCTCCGGCTGGTGGCGTGGAACCGCCGCTACGTGGAGCTGTTCCGCTTCCCTCCGGAGCTGATGCGGGTGGGGCGGCCCATCGAGGACCTGTTCCGCTACAACGCCCGCCGGGGCTGGCTGGGGCCGGGGGATGCCGAGGAGGCCATCCAGCGCCGGCTGGACCACCTCCGGGCCGGGACGCCGCACATGCACGAACGGGAAGGGGCGGATGGTCTCGTCCTGGAGATACGCGGCAATCCCCTCCCGAACGGTGGGTTCGTCACCAGCTACACCGACATCACGAGCTACCGGAACGCCGCCCGTGAGCTGCGGAGCCTGGCCACCACGCTCGAGCGACGGGTCGAGCAACGCACACACGAGCTCCGCGACGCGACCGCCGAGGCCCAGCGTGCCAATCGCGCCAGGAGCCGGTTCGTCGCGGCGGCGGTCCACGACCTGCTCCAACCCCTCAATGCGGCGCGGATGTTCGCGTCCGCGCTGCGGGAGTCGTTCCGACGCCCGTCGCTCCCCGGAGGACGGCCCCAGGGCGAGCCCGCCCTGCTCGACGACATCGAGGAGGCGCTCACGGCCCAGGACGCGATCCTCAACGGGTTGCTGGACATCTCCCACCTCGAGTCCGGCACGTTCGAGGTGAAACGGCGTGACGTCCCACTGGGGCCCCTGTTCGAGTCGCTCGCGCGCGAGCTGGGCGTCCTCGCGAAGGCGCGCGGGCTCGAGCTGTGCATGGTTCCGTCGCGGGTGGTCGTGAACACCGACGAGCACCTGCTCCGCCGCGTGCTCCGGAACTTCCTGTCGAACGCGCTCCGCTACACCCCCCACGGCCGGGTCCTCCTGTGCTGCCGCCGTGAGGGCGCCGACGTGCGCCTGGAGGTCCGGGACAGTGGCCCCGGCATCCCCGAAGCGCAGCACGCCGCCATCTTCGAGGAGTTCCGAAGGCTCGAGGGGGCTGGCGCCCGCGAACGGGGGACGGGGCTCGGCCTCGCAATCGTCGAGCGCATCTCCCGGCTGCTGGGGCATCGGCTCGCGCTCCGCTCCGCGCCCGGGCGAGGCAGCGTCTTCTCGGTCGTGGTGCCCCGGGGCGACGCATCACGTGTCGCCGCCCCCGAGCCTCCCCCGGACGAAGGACAGGGCTCGCTGCTGCGCGGATGTCACATCTGGTGTCTCGACGATGACCCCCGCGTGCGCGAGGCCACGCGGACGCTGCTGCAATCCTGGGAGTGCCGGGTCGTCGTGGTGGGCGGCGAGGAGGAGGCGGCCCGGCTCGCGAGCGCCCTCGACGTCCCGGAGCTCCTGCTGCTCGACTACCAGCTCTCTCCCCGCACCGGCCCCGAGTGCCTCCCGGCGTTGTTCGAGCGTTGGGGACGCGCGGTGCCCGTCATCGTCGTGTCCGCCGAACGCGACCCGAAGCTGCGTGAGCGCGTCCGAGCCTCGGGCTGGGGTTTCCTGGCGAAGCCCATCCGCCCCGCGGCGCTGCGAGCGCTCGTCACCCAGGTCATCACTCGGGAGGGACATCCACTCCATCCGGTTCCAGTTGGGAATCGGGTTGGAGGGACCTGACGATGACGGCCGCCTGGGTGCGGCTGTCGCACTCGAGCTTGCGGAGGATCGCCGTCACGTGGACCTTGACGGTGTTCTCGGCGAGGCCCAGCTCGGTCGCGATCTGCTTGTTGAGCAGCCCGTCCGCGAGGCACATCAGCACGCGCACCTGTTGCGGCGTCAACTGGGCGAGCTTCGTCGCCAGGCGCGCGTCCTCCGCGCTCTTCTCCGCCGTCAGGGCTGGGAACCAGGTGCCGCCCGCCAGGACCGCGCGGATGGCCTCCAGCAGTTGCTGCACCGGCGCCGCCTTGGGGATGAAGCCCGCGGCTCCGAACTGCTGGGCGCGGCGGATCGTCCGCGGATGGTCGTTCGAGGAGATGACGATGACCGGGATGTCGGACCACTCCCCCCGCAGGGACACCAGGGAGGAGAACCCACGCGCCCCCGGCATGTGCAGGTCCAGGAGGACCAGCTCGATGTCGGCGTGCTGCATGAGCGCCTCCTCCAGCGTGCGGAAGCTCGACGCCTCGAGCGGCGGGTCGTCTCCGAAAATCTCCCCCAGGGCATGTCGCACGGCGGCACGGAACAGCGGGTGGTCGTCGGCGATCAAGACTCTCATGGGGACCTCCACGCGACGTTCGGCGGGTACATTCTCTAGCAGACTCGGGCCAGGGGCCGTCGCCCCCGAGGCGCCCTCGAGGAAGCGGCCGAGCGACGTGAATCCCGGGTAGACTTCGACCTTCGCGCGCAACGGGTGGTTGGCGCATCGGTCGCGACGCCCAGGAGCCCCTCCACGACATGTCAACGGCACGCTACTTCGACTGGCCCTGGGGCTCGGTGGAGGTCGACCCTTCGACCCAGGTCCTCGAACTCGAAGTGGCCCAGGAGGAGGCCTTCTACGCCATGGTCGGAAGGCGTGACCTCGAGAGGGTTCCGGTCAACCCCGCGGACCCCTCCATGGGGGCGGTCTACGCCATCCCCGCGAGCATCGGTCCGCGGCTGTATGCGCGGCTCTCGGAGGTCTCGAACCACGCCCCCATCATGTGGGCGCCGGCCCAGGCCTTCGCCGTCAAGGCCCGGGCCTTCGATGACGGGCTCCTCGCGACGGTGGCGAACCTCGTCCAGGGCGGGACGCCCCGCTTGCCGGGGAAGCGCGGGCTCGTCGAGGACCTGTGGCAAGCGCTGAGGGCCCGTTGGCCCCAGGAGTCCTCGAGCGGACTCCGCGAGACGTTGTCCTTCCTCCAGGCCGCGCTGTCGATGACGGGGCATCACGAGGAGTCGAGCCGCACGCTGAGCCAGCACGCGAAGCGCTGGCGCCAGGACTTCGAGGCGGACGCCTCCCGGTCGACCCCCACGGGTGTCCATGCCTGGACCGACGCGGCCCGAGCCCTGTTCAAGCAGGACCGCCTCCTCCAGGAGGAACTCGCCCCGGAGTCCGCGGAGCTGCTCGCGTGGGCGCTGGGGGAGGACCCTTCGAGGCGGGCCCTCTACCAGCGGCACCTCGCGTTCATCGCGCGGTTGACCAACCCCTCGTCGAAGCCCGCGGTCCACGAGGTGGGCGCGAAGCGCTGCGTCCTGCCGCCCTCGGATTCGCACGCGGGACGGCTCGTGCAGGCGCTCCTCGGAGAAGTGCCCCCGCCCCTCGAGTCCGAGGTCATCGAGGAGGTCCTCCAGCGGATCCGCGACGGACGGCTCGACACCACCCCCGGGCCTGACTCCGGGCTGCACGACCACCAGCTCCACACGCTCGCGCCGCTGCTGTTCCCCGAGCGAACGCCCGAGTCCGAGCGGCTGGTCGTCGGCCCGAGGTATCGCGCAGAACTGGAGGCGCAGTTCCGAGGCTTCCTCGTCCAACCCCGGCAGCCCCAGCTCAAGCCGGTCGAGGTCCCAGCCCACCAGGAGCGGGGGCGGGAAGCACAGGTCTCCATCACCGTCCCGCCCCGCCTCACCCTCGAGCCGCTCGCGGAGCACTATCGGCGGCGCGCGGACACCTACCGGTTCCTTCGACACATGCTCGACGAGTTCCTCGGCGCGGACCGCCTGAACCAGGAGCGCCGCACCCTGGTCGAGGGCACCTCGCACGAACCGTTGTTCGACGAGCTGGTCTGGATGGAGCAGCTCTTCCGCGGGGCGCATGCCATCGTCCGGCGAGAGCTCGGCTGCGCTCCCATTCCCGACGCGGACGTGCCCGCGGCCATGCTCACGCGGAAGTGGCTGCACGCCTGGCGGGACGACGTGGACCTCGGGACGGATACCCGCCGCGTGGTGCCCCTGGCCTTCGACCAGGCGCGTGAGCGGACCCGGGTGGTGGCGATGATGGGGTTCCTCTCCACCAGCGTGGAGGCCCGCTTCCTCCAGCCGCCCCAGGTCCGCGCCTTCTCCGGGAAGGGTCACCCCCGCGCCGCCCCCACGCCGTCGTACCCCTCCATCAAGTACCAGACCCTCTGTCCCGTCGCGGAGGAGGTCTACGTGCGCCGGGTCCCCGAACCAGACGAGTTCCGCAGGCTCTGCGACACGTACGTCTCGCGCGAGGCCATCCTCCGCGCCCTGCAGGAGTGAACCGGAGGAGCCCGTTCGCTGCACCCAGGGCCTGGTTGGCTGCATGGGCTCCTCTCCACGAGGACGCGGGCGTAGACTCCCCGAGCCGTGGAATCCACCTCGTCCGCCGCGAGTCCCCTCCCCTCGACTTCCGCCCTGAGGCCACGGGTGGAGGTCTCCGCGTCGGCCCCGCACACGCTGCTCCGCCGCGCGCGGCAGTTGGGGCTGTTCCTCCTGGCCTACTCCGTCCCCGGCCTGCTCGCCGCCAGCCAGGCCTACTACTACGCGCAGGCCAAGGACCCCACGTACCCCTTCAGCCGGACGCTGCTGATGAACCTGCCGCCCTGGTGGTACTGGGCGCTGGCCACCCCCGTCGTCCTCGCGCTCGGTCAGCGGTTCCGCCTGGAGCGCGGGACCGTGCGTCACTCCCTCCGGGTACACGTCCCCGCCGCCATCGGGCTGATGCTCCCCCACCTCCTCCTGCTGGTGACCGTCAACCGAATCACGGGGGAGAAGTGGTTCGTCGAGAACTCGCTGGGCTTCATGCTGCCCCTGCTGGTGAGCAAGTACGGCATCACGGACGTCCTCATCTACGGAGGCATCCTCGCCGTCGGCACGGCCCTGGAGTACCACCGCCGCTATCTCGAGGGGGCGCTGACCCAGTCCCAGCTCGAGACGCGCCTGGCCCACGCGCAGCTCGACTCGCTGCGCGCCCAGCTCCATCCGCACTTCCTCTTCAACACGCTCAACGCCATCTCCGTCCTGGTGCGCAAGCAGGACACCGCCGGCTCCATCCGCATGCTCACCGGCGTCAGCGAGCTGTTGCGCATGGCCCTCCACACCACCAACCGCCAGCAGGTCCCGCTGCACGAGGACCTCGACTTCCTGGAGCGCTACCTCGACATCGAGCAGACCCGCTTCCAGGACCGGCTCCAGGTGGTGCGCACCATCGACCCGGCGACGCTCGGCGCGCTCGTGCCCAGCCTCATCCTCCAGCCGTTGGTGGAGAACGCCATCAAGCACGGCATCGCCACGCGCTCGGGCGCCGGACGCGTGGAGCTGCGCACCTCGCGAGAGGCCGACCGGCTGGTGCTGGAGGTGCTCGACGACGGCCCCGGGCTCGCGCCCGACTGGGACAGCCGGGGAGACGGCATCGGCGTGGCCAACGTGCGCGCGCGCCTGCATCAACTCCATGGCTCGCGCCACGTCTTCACCCTGGAGAACCGCGACGGCGGCGGCGTGTGCGCGCGCCTGGAGCTGCCGTTCCAGCTCGCGACGTCCGAGGCCCCCGCGCCATGAACGCGACCGCGAGCATCCGCACCCTCATCGTCGACGACGAGCCCCTGGCTCGCGAGGGGCTGCGCCTCTTGCTCGCCACGGACCCCGACGTGCGCGTGGTGGGCGAGGCCGGCAATGGCCCCGAGGCCATTCGCCTCATCCGCGAGCAGCGGCCGGACCTGGTCCTGCTCGACGTGCAGATGCCCGAGTTCAACGGGTTCGAGGTGCTCGCCCGCTTGACCCCCGGCGAGGTCCCCGCGGTCATCTTCGTCACCGCGTACGACAGCTACGCCCTGCGCGCCTTCGACATCCACGCGCTCGACTACCTGCTCAAGCCCTTCCGCGACGACCGCTTCCAGGACGCCGTGGGCCGCGCCAAGGCGCAGATTCGCATGGCGCGCATGTCCGACCTCAGTCAGCGGCTGATGTCCGTCATCTCCACCTATGGCGAGCGCGACGTCACGCCCCCTCCCACGCCCGCCGCCGCGTCGCCGGAGCCCTGGGCGCACCGGCTGGCCATCCGCGACACCGGTCGCGTGGTGTTCCTGGAGGTGGACGAAATCGAATACATCGAGGCCGCCGACTACTACGTGCAGATTCACGCGGGCGGTAAGGCCTATCTCCACCGTGAGACGATGCAGCACCTGGAGACGCGGCTGGACCCCGAGCGCTTCATGCGCATCCACCGCTCGGCCATCGTCAACGCGCGCCGCATCCGCGAGCTGCGCAGCGAGGGACGCAGGGACCTCATCGTGGTGCTGACCAGTGGCGTCGAGCTGCGCGTGGCGCGCAGCCACCGCGAGAAGTTCCAGCACCTGGCCTGACGCCGCGCGCCCGTTCGCCGGCCCACAGGCCCCGTTCGCCGCACGCCGGGCCCCGCCGACAGAAGACTCCGCCGCCGGAGCACGTGGATGGGCACTGTTCCTCCCGTACCCCGCCCCCCCGGAGGCACCTCCCATGCCGCGAAAGTCCCTCGTCCTGTCGGCCCTGGCCCTCGGGCTGACGTTCACCCCCACCGTGGCCACGGCGGGTGAAGGCGCCGCTTGCACCCAGGGCCAGCCGACCCTCCAGAACTTGAAGGCCCTGGGCGGCCGGGAGCGGCTCCAGGCCGCGAAGACCTTCCAGCTCACGGCGGTCCTCCGTGAGGGCGACCAGGTGACGACGATGACCCTCCGCCGCGCGAGGCCCAACCTCCTGCGCACCGAGACGGACGGCAACGGCACCCACGTCAGCAAGGTGTTCGACGGCCGCCAGGGCTGGCTGGAAGAAGGAGCCGCCGCGCCTCGGCGGCTGGACGCGGAGACGAACGCCATCGTGGCCGACACCGCCACCTTCGACGATGCCCTGCTGGACCCCAAGGCCCGGGGCGTCACCGTGACGATGGACGGCGTGGAGGCGGTGGACGGCGCGCCCGCCTTCAAGCGGGTCCTCACGCGGGGCGCCGACACGGAGGTCCGCCTCATCGACCAGAAGACCTTCCTGGAGGTGAGCCGCAGCTACGCCGGCACCTATCAGGGCAAGGCGTTCCGGAAGACGGTGGCCTTCTTCGACTACCGCCCCGTGGACGGCATCCTGGTGAGCCACCGCGCGCGATACGCGAGCGACGACGGCGAGCAGGGCGAGAAGACCGTCCAGAGCGCCCGCTACGACGCGCCCATCGACGCGGCCACGTTCAAGCCGACGGCGCCGCGGAGCTGACCTCCTGCCTCACCGCGCCCCCTCCTCCACGAGGGGGCTCGAGCACCCGCCCGGGTCGAAGCCCCGACCCGTGGGCGAGGTGCGCCCTTCCTCCCATCACGTCCGGCGCATGGCTCCTCCGTCCCTCCTCCTCTTCGCGCTCGCCACCTCCCCGGTCCAGGCCGAGCCGCCCCCCACCGACACGCCCACCGTCACCCTCCAGCCGCGGGTGGAAGACGCGATGCTCACGCCCGTCCCGCCCGCCGCTCGGAACGTGAAGCAATGGGAGGAGGCCGTCGCGCTGATGCGTGAGCGCTCCACGGACCTGCGCGGCGCCGAGGCGGGCGTGGAGCGCGCGACGGGGCGCTGGCGACAGGCACTCGCGGCGCTGCTGCCCACGGCGCGTGTCCGGGCCGGCCTGGGCCAGGACCTCCTCCATCCCTCGGTCCCCACGGGCGTGCTCGTCGGCGCCGTGGGAGATGGGCGCACCGTCACCACTCCCACGGGCACGCTCACCGCGACGCTGACCCAAACCGTGGTGGACCTGGGGGCCTGGAGGGGCGTGGCCTCGGCGCGAGAGGCGGAGACGGGCGCGGTGGCCAGCCTCCAGGACACCCGGCGTCGCCTCACGCTGGGACTGGCACGCGCGCTGGTCGCCACCGTGGCCTCCGAGCGCGCCGCTGAAATCAACCGCGTGGGGCTGAGGCGCGCGCTGGAGCGCGCGGCCCTCGCCCGGCGCGCCTTCGAGCTGGGCGCCGGTCACCAACTGGACGTGGTGCGCGTCGAACAGGACGTCGCCGTCGCGCGTGGCATCCTCGTCGCCGGGGATGAACAACTGCGCCGGACGCGCGAGGCGCTGGGCCTCGCGCTCGGATACGGCGAGCCCTTCGGCGTCACCCCGGCCTTCGACCTGCGCGGCCTCGTGGAGCGGACGCGCGCGGACTGCGCGCCCCTGGACGATGTCGACGCACGCGCCGACCTGGTCTCCGCGCGCGCCCAGGTGGCGTCCGCGCGCGAGAGCCGGGACCAGGCCAGCGCGGGCTACCTGCCCACGTTGGGTCTCGACAGCACCCTCTCTGGCCTCACCACGACCCCGGGCTTCGGCAGCTTCTCGACATGGAGCGTCGCCGCCGTGCTGTCCGTGCCCCTGTGGGAAGGCGGCGGGCGCGGCGGGCTGGTGCGCGAGCGCGCGGGCGTGGAGGCCCAGGCGGAGGCCACGCTGGAGAGCGCCCGTCGGGACGTCGCGCTGGAGGTGGCGCGAGCGCGTCGAAGCGTCGAGGTCGCGGAGACATTGACGAGGACCTCGGTGGAGTCGCGAGACCTCGCCGAGCGCACCGACCGGCTCACCCGCCGCGCCTTCGAGGTGGGCCGTGGCACCAGCCTGGAGCTGGTGCAGAGCGGCGCGGCCCTTCGCCAGGCGGAGCTGGACCTGGTGCTGCGCGAATTCGAGCTCGTCCAGGCGCGCCTGGATGCCTTCCTCACGCAAGCCCGATGCGACGGGTGAAGCGAGTACGCCCCATGGAGAAGCGGATGAAGCGGTTGTGGAGTCTGGTGATGGTGGCGGCGGTGACCGGCTGCTCGCGGACGGCGACGCCGCCAGCGGCGCCCGAGCCCCGCGAGGTCGAGGTCGTGTCGTTGGAGCCGCGCGAGGTGCGCGACACGGGCGAGTACCTGGGCAGCCTGCTGTCCCGGCAGAGCGTCACGCTGCTGCCCCAGGTGGACGGCTACGTGCGCCGCATCCACGTGCGGCCCGGACAACACGTGGATGCGGGCGCGCCGCTGGTCGAGGTGGACGCGCGCGCGGAGACCGCGGCGCTCGACGGCGCCCAGGCGGAGCTGAACACCGCTCGCATCGACCTGGAGCTGGCCCGCCGCACGCTGGCGCGCACCCAGGCACTGCACCAGGAGGGCCTCGCCAGCGCGCAGGAGCTGGAGAGCGCGCGGGCACGGCAGGAGTCCGCCGAGGCCTCGTCGCGCGCGTCGTCCGCGCAGGTGGCGCAGCGACAGGTGCGGCTCCAGTTCCACGTCGTGCGCGCGCCCTTCGCGGGCACCGTCGGGGACGTGCTGGTGCGCGTGGGGGACTTCGTCGGCGCATCGACGGTGCTGACCAGCGTGGCCCAGGCGGAGGTGCTCGAGGTGAGCGTGTCGGTGCCCGCGCATCGCGCGCGCGCCATGAAGCCCGACACGGTGATGGAGGTGCTCGACGCGCGAGGGACGGTGGTGCTCGCCGCTCACGCCTTCTTCGTCGCGCCCCAGGCCGACCCCCGCACCCAGTTGGTGGAGGTGAAGGCCGCCTTCCGCAACACGCCGGGCCTGCGCCCCAACGAGATGGTGCGGACCCGCCTCGTCTACGCGGTGCGGGACGCGCTGCAGCTTCCGGCGGTGGCGGTGGTGCGCCAGAACGGCCAGCCCTTCGCCCTGGTCATCCGCGACAAGGACGGCCAGGCCCAGGTTCAGCGACAGCCCGTCACCCTGGGTGCGCTGGGGGACAGGACCTACGTCGTGGAGCAAGGGCTGTCGCCAGGAGACAAGGTGGCCGTGTCCTCCCTGCACGCGCTGCGCGACGGCACGCCCGTGAAGGTGAAGGCCGCGCCCTACGCCCAGGTGACGCCCGCCCCGACCTCCCTCGTGAACACCCCACTGAAGAACAGCCCCTGAGCCGAGGCAGCAAGCGCCCCATGTTCGTCGACTTCTTCATCCGCCGCCCCGTCTTCGCCATCGTCTGCTCCATCCTGCTGACCCTGGTGGGGGCCATCGCCATCCCCACGCTGCCCATCGCCCAGTACCCGGACCTGGCGCCGCCCCAGGTGACGGTGACGTCCACCTACGTGGGCGCCAGCGCGGAGGTGGTGGAGAGCGCCGTCACCATCCCCCTGGAGCAGGAGCTCAACGGCGTGGAGGGCATGCGCTACATCTCCTCCACCAGCGACAACGACGGCGTCAGCCAGATCACCATCACCTTCGAGGCGACGCGGGACCTGGAGGCCGCGGCGATCGACGTGCAGAACCGCGTCAGCCGCGCCGCCGCGCGCCTGCCGTCGCAGGTGAACCAGACGGGCATCGTCGTCAACAAGGCCTCCAGTCAAATCCTCCTCTCCGTCGCGCTGTTCAGTCCGGACAACCGCTATGACGTGAAGTTCCTCAGCAACTACGCGGACGTCAACCTGAAGGACGCCATCAAGCGCGTGCGCGGCGTGGGTGAGGTGCGCATCTTCGGCGAGCGCAGGCTCTCCATGCGCGTGTGGCTGGACCCCACGGAGCTGGCGCGCCGCAAGCTCACGCCCCAGGACGTGACGCGCGCGCTCCAGGAGCAGAACCTCCAGGTGGCCGCAGGCCAGGTGGGGCAGCCTCCCTCCCTCGCGGACCAGCCCTACCAGCTCGCCGTGCGGGCCCAGGGCCGGCTGGTGGAGCCGGAGGAGTTCGGTGAAATCATCCTCATGCGCGACCCGAGCGGCAAGAGCGTGCGCATCCAGGACGTGGGCCGCGTGGAGATGGGCGCGGAGAACTACAGCACGCTGCTGCGCTTCGGCGGGAAGCAGGCGGTGGGCATCGCCACCTTCCAGCTCCCCACCGCCAACGCCCTCGAGGTCCGCGACGCCATCTTCGCGGAGCTGACGCGCCTGTCCGCGTACTTCCCCGCCGGCATGGAGTACCAGACGGGCACCGACACCACCCTGGCCGTGCGCGCCACCGTCCACGAGGTGCTCCGCACGCTGGTCGAGGCCATCGTCCTGGTCGTCCTGGTCATCCTCCTGTTCCTGCACGGCTGGCGCAGCGTGCTCATCACCGCGCTCACCCTGCCCGTCTCGCTGGTGGGCACCTTCGCCTTCGTGAAGCTGATGGACTTCTCCATCAACACGCTCACCCTGTTCGGCCTGACGCTCGCGACGGGCCTCGTGGTGGACGACGCCATCGTGGTCATCGAGAACATCGAGCGCCTCATGACGGAGCGGAAGCTGTCCGCGACGGAGGCCGCGCGCGCGGGCATGCAGGAGGTGTCGGGCGCGGTCATCGCCATCTCCATCGTGCTGGTGGCGGTGTTCCTCCCGGTGGCCTTCTTCCCAGGCACCACGGGCGCCATCTACCGCCAGTTCGCGCTCACCATCGCCGCGTCGGTGGCCCTCTCCACGTTCTGCGCGCTCACGCTCACGCCCGCCCTCTCCGCGCGGATGTTGTCGGAGCACGCCGGAGAGAAGCCGTGGTTCTTCCGCCAGGTGGACGCACTCCTCGACGCGACACGCCGCGTCTACGGCCGCTGGCTGCGGCGGCTCCTGGGACGCCCCGGGCTCATCCTGCTGGCGTTCCTCCTGTGCATCGCCGCCACGGTGGCGCTCGTCCGGGCGACGCCCACGGGCTTCATCCCCGACGAGGACCAGGGCTACATCATCGTCTCCGTGCAGGGACCGGAGGGCACGTCGCTCGCGCAGACGGAGCAGGTGATGGCGGAGGTGGAGCGGCTGCTCGCCGCCCAGCCGGAGGTGCGCGCCATCTTCGCCAACGGCGGGTTCTCCACCCAGGGCACCGGCCCCAACATGGCCAACATCTTCGTCCTCCTGAAGCACTGGGACGAACGCCCCGGCAAGGACCAGTCGGTGGCGGCGCTCGTGGAGCGCCTGCGCGGTCCGCTGAACCGCATCGGCGGCGCGCGCATCATCCCCTTCCAGCCCCCCGCCATCCGCGGCGTCGGCGCCGTGGGTGGCTTCCAGTACGTCCTGCAGGACGCCGCCGGCACCAGCTCCCTGGACGAGCTCACGACGGCCGCGCAGCAGCTCATGGCGGTGGGCAACGACGATGCGCGCCTGCGCGGCGTCTTCACCGGCTTCAACGCCAACACCCCCCTCCTGGAGGTGGACGTGGACCGGCAGAAGGCCAAGGCCCTGGGCGTCTCGCTCGACCAGGTGTTCGGCACGCTGCAGGTCTACCTGGGCAGCCAGTACGTCAACGACTTCAACTACGCGAACCGCGCCTATCGCGTGTACGTCCAGGCCGACCAGCCGTTCCGCGACAGCCCCTCCGACATCAGCGCCTTCTACGTGCGTGGCGAGGGCGGGGACATGCTCCCGCTGGAGTCGCTGGTGACGGTGCGGCCCACGGTGTCCGCGCAGGTCATCCGCCACTACAACCTGTTCCGCTCCGTGGACCTCAGCGGGCAGCCCGCGCCCGGCGTGTCCTCCGGCCAGGCGATGGAGGCGATGGAGGCGCTGGCCGCGCGGCACCTGCCCCAGGGCATGAGCGCGGAGTGGTCCGGCATCAGCCTGGAGCAGAAGCAGAGCGGCGGCCAGACGCTCCTCATCTTCGCCCTGGGCCTGCTCTTCGTCTTCCTGGTGCTGGCCGCGCAGTACGAGAGCTTCATCCTCCCGCTGGTCATCATCCTCTCCGTGCCGTTGGCGCTGATGGGCGCGCTCGGCCTGCAGCTCTGGCGCGGCTTCGCCAACGACGTGTTCTGCCAGTTGGGCCTGGTGATGCTGGTGGGGCTGGCCAGCAAGAACGCCATCCTCATCGTCGAGTTCGCCGAGCAGCTGCGCGAGCAGGGCCGGAGCGCCGTCGACGCGGTGGTGGAGGCCGCCGAGGTCCGCCTGCGCCCCATCCTCATGACGTCCATCGCCTTCCTCCTCGGCGTGGTGCCGATGATGACGGCGCAGGGCGCGGGCTCGGCGTCCCGGAACTCGCTGGGCACCGCGGTGTTCGGCGGCATGCTCGTGTCCACGGTGGTCAACTTCGTCTTCATCCCCGGGCTCTACGTGCTGACGCAGAAACTGCGCGCCCCCCCGAAGGCCGTGGCGCGCGACGCACGAGCCCTGGCGACGCCCTCTCCCTGAGCGGGTCCCTCCTCGGAAGCGTTCGCGACCGACCTGTCGGGTCGCCTGCCCGCCCGCCCCGGATGCATCCCCTCGGGCCTTCTCGTATCGTGCGCGCCCGCTCGTACGAGCAGGGTACGAGCGTCGCATCGCCGTCAATTGGCCGGCTCCACCGAAATTGCAGTGGCGGTCGGCACCGAGATTTCGTTATTCACCGTCCCGGCGGCACCGTCAGGTCGAGGGAACAGCATCAACCCCTCGGAATCACTTCAGTCGAGGTCCTGGCACGAGGCCTGCTCTAGCAACTGGCAGAAGAACTTTCTCGAGGGACGGCGAGCAGCCATCCCCCCATCCCAAGGAGCTGTAACGACATGCTGACCGTTGGCGACAAGATCCCGAACTTCAAGGTCAAGGCCACCGTGAGCCTGGAGAAGGGCAAGGAGTTCCAGGAGATCACGAACGAGACCTTCAAGGGCAAGTGGCTGGTGCTGTTCGCCTGGCCGAAGGACTTCACCTTCATCTGCCCGACGGAGATCGCGGAGTTCGGCAAGAAGAACAAGGACTTTGCCGACCGTGACGCGCAGGTGCTGGGCCTGTCCACCGACAGCGAGTTCGTGCACCACGCGTGGCGCACGCACCACCCGGACCTGAAGAACCTGCCCTTCCCGATGCTGGCGGACCTGAAGCACGAGCTGTGCAACGCGCTGGGCATCCTCCACAAGGAGGAGGGCGTGGCGCTGCGCGCGACGTTCATCGCGGACCCCGAGGGCATCATCCGCCACGTGACGGTGAACGACCTGTCCGTGGGCCGCAACGTCTCCGAGACCGTGCGCACCCTGGACGCGCTGCAGACGGACGAGCTGTGCCCCTGCAACTGGAACAAGGGCGAGGAGACCCTCACCCAGAAGCTGGCGAAGGCGGGGTAACGCGTCATGGCTTCGCTCGAAGTCGTCCGCTCGGAGCTGGCGGACGCCCACAAGGACACGCGCCTCAACCTCCAGGCCGTCCTGGAAGGTGGCAGCCTCACCCCGGAGCAGCGTTGGGGCGTGGCGGTGGCATCGGCCTTCGCCGTTCGTAACGAGCGGCTGAAGGAGGCGATGCTCGAGGAGGCGCGCAAGGCCCTCGCGAACCCCGAGCCCGTCATCGAGGATGCGCGCGCAGCGGCCTCGCTGATGGCGATGAACAACGTCTACTACCGCTTCCGGCACATGATCGGGAAGGAGTCCTACTCGACCAAGCGCGCCGGCCTGCGGATGAACAGACTCGCGCAGGTGCTGACCACCAAGGTGGACTTCGAGCTGGTCTGCCTCGCGGTCAGCGCCATCAACGGCTGCGAGATGTGCATGCAGTCCCACGAGAAGGTCGTCCTCGACGGCGGCCTGTCGGAGGACCAGGTGCACGACGCGGTCCGTATCGCGGCGGTCGTCCACGCCGCGGCGGTGGGCCTGGAGTCCTAGCGCTCCGGTTCCGCGAGTCACTCGCGAGACGTACCCGCGCCCCCTGGTGGAAACGCCAGGGGGCGCTCCTTTTTCCAACGCCGCGCATCTGAAGTGGCGTGAAGAACGAAAGCGAAAGGAAGACCGCCATGTACCGCAGCCCCAGCCCCCTCCCCGAGAAGACCCGCTCCGCCATCGTCGACTCGCTCAACGCGCGCCTGGCGGATGGCCTGGACCTGCACTCGCAAATCAAGGTGGCCCACTGGAACATCAAGGGCCCGCAGTTCGCCGCGCTCCACCCGCTGTTCGAGACCTTCGCGGTGAGCCTGGCCAACCACAACGACTCCATCGCCGAGCGCGCGGTGACGCTGGGCGGGAAGGCCTACGGCACCAGCCGCCACGTGGGCAAGGCGAGCCGCCTGCCGGAGTACCCCCAGGAGACGACCCGGGACCTGGAGCACGTGAAGCTCCTGGCCGAGCGCATCGAGGTCTACCTGGAGGGCCTGCGCGACAGCCGCAGGCTGTTCGTCGAGGTGGACGACGCGGACTCCGAGGACCTGGCCACCGGCATCATCGTGGAGTTCGAGAAGCACGCCTGGTTCCTGCGCGCTTCGCTCGAGGGCTAGGCGGACGCCCCGCTCCCGGCGTCGAGGAGCGCGCGGGGAGCGGCGCTTTCGGCTAGGGTGCGGCGACGTGAGCGACGACGTCACGATTCCAGCGTTCCGCGCCGTGCCCCGCACGGGCGTCATCTACGTCACCACCGAGGCCACGCGCCGCGGCTACCGTTCCAGCGACCCGGACTGGTGCAACCTGGGCCAGGGCCAGCCGGAGACGGGGGACCTGCCCGGCGCGCCGCCTCGCCTGAACACCGTCTCCATCGACGTGGCGGACATGGAGTACGCGCCGGTGGCCGGCCTGTGGGACATCCGCGAGGCCATCGCGGGGCTCTACAACCGGCTCTACCGCCGGGGCATGCCCAGCCAGTACAGCGCGGAGAACGTGTGCCTGTCCGGGGGTGGGCGCGCGGCGCTCACCCGCGCGGCGGCGAGCCTGGGTTCGGTGAACCTGGGCCACTTCCTGCCGGACTACACCGCGTACGAGGAGCTGCTGGACGTCTTCAAGGCGTTCACGGCCATCCCCATCCTCCTGGAGGGGGAGCGCGGCTACACCTTCACCCACGAGGACCTGCGGCGCGAGGTGCAGGGCCGCGGCCTGTCCGCCCTGCTCTTCTCCAACCCCTGCAACCCCACCGGCAAGCTGGTGCAGGGCGACGAGCTGGCGCGCTGGGTGGGCGTGGCCCGCGAGCTGGAGTGCACGCTGCTCATCGACGAGTTCTACTCGCACTACATCTGGACGGGCCGCCCGGGGCACCTGCCGGTGGAGAGCGCCGCGCGCTACGTGGAGGACGTGAACCGCGACCCCATCGTCCTCTTCGACGGCTTCACCAAGAACTGGCGCTACCCGGGCTGGCGCATGACGTGGACCGTGGGCCCCCGGCAGGTCATCGACACCGTCGCCAGCGCGGGAAGCTTCCTCGACGGCGGCGGCAGCCGGCCGCTCCAGCGCGCCGCCATCCCCCTGCTCCAGGAGGACGTGGTGGTGGCGGAGACGCACGCCATCCACACCACCTTCCGCGAGAAGCGCGACCGGTTCCACTCCCGGCTGGAGCGGCTGGGCATCCGCACGGACCGCGCGCCGGACGGGACGTTCTACGTCTGGGGCAACGTGTCGGGGCTGCCGGCGCCGCTCAACGACGGCATGGGCTTCTTCCGCGCCGCGCTGGAGGAGAAGATCATCGCCGTGCCCGGCGAGTTCTTCGACGTGAACCCCGGCAAGCGCCGCGCGAGGCCCTCGCGCTTCCGCAACTACGTGCGCCTGTCCTTCGGTCCGTCGATGGAGGTGCTGGAGAAGGCGCTCGGACGGCTGGAGAACCTCATCCTCCGGCACTCCCGCGGCTGACGCGAGCGGCCCGGCCCCCATGCCGGCCCGTCCTCACCGCTCGCGACAAGCCCCGGAGGCGGGGACGACCTGCCTCCGGTGGAACCGCTCAACCGCGACTCAGAGATTCTTCTCGAAGAGGTGGACGATGCGCTGACGGCGCTCGTTCACGTAGTTCTCGATGTTGCTGAAGTTGTGCCGGTACGACAGCGTCTTGTTCTCGAACCGGTAGAAGATGCGGTCCTCCGGCTCCTTGCCGCTGAAGAAGAACTTCTTGAAGCCGTCCCGCAGCGCCTGCTTCGCGAAGTCGTCGATGGCGATTTCGCGAATGGCCAGCTCCAGGGGCTCGAAGTAGATGGCGTTGAGGCCCTTCTCCATGATGTGCGCGCAGTCCTCCGCGCCCAGGGTGTCCCACTCGGCCTCGATCTCCAGCTCGTAGCCCAGCAGCTCGCTGAGCTTCTTCTGCCAGACCGGAAGCACGTTCTGCCGGTACTGCATGATTGCGCGTCGCTCTGCCAATCCCATTGCGTGTCCTCGTGAACCTCGTTGACGGGAGAACGTCACGATTCAATGACGCCCAGGAGGGTGTCAACACTCTCCGTATGAGCCACGGAGCGGGCGCCGAGGGGCCCTGGGCACCGGGGGACACGGAGGCTCTATGCTGTGGCGCGCCATGAGACTCCCGTCGCTCCGGCTGGTGTTGCTCTGCGTCCTCTACTTCGTGCAGGGGCTGCCCTTCGGCTTCCAGGCCACGGCGCTGCCCGTCTACCTGCGCGAGCAGGGGACGTCGCTCGCCGCCCTGGGGTTCATCGGGGTGCTGGCCCTGCCGTGGGGGCTCAAGGCGACGTGGGCCCCGCTGGTGGACCGCTATCACTCCCCGCGTTGGGGGAAGCGCCGCTCGTGGATCCTCCCCATGCAGGCGGGGCTCACCGCGACGTGCGCGGCGGCGGCGCTCTTCACGTCCCCGGACGCGCTGCCCCTCCTGATGGGGCTCGTGCTGGTGATGAACTTCTTCGCCGCCACGCAGGACATCGCGGTGGACGGCTACGCGGTGGACACGCTGCGCCCGAATGAGCTGGGCCTGGGCAACGCCATCCAGGTCGTGGGCTACAAGCTGGGGATGCTCACCGGGGGCGGGCTCCTGGTGTGGGCCAGCAAGTACATCGGCTGGCCGGGGCTGTTCCTCGCCATGTCCGCGCTGTGCCTGGGCGCCTTCCTCGTGACGCTGGTCGCGCGCACGGAGTCCGCCCCGCCCCAGCCGACGGCCGCGTCCCCGGAGGCGCCCGCGAGCGAGCCGGCCGTGACGTGGGCGGTGTTCAAGGCGCACCTGTGGACGGTGGTGCGGCGGCCGGGCACCGGCTGGCTGCTGCTCTTCGTGGGCACGTACAAGTTCGGCGAGACGATGGCGGACGTGCTCTACAAGCCCTTCCTCCTCGATTCGGGCATCCCCTCCTGGCAGATAGGCCAGTGGGTGGGGACCTGGGGCAACGCGGCCTCCATCCTCGGGTCCGTCACCGGCGGGGTGCTGGCCACGCGCATGCCCGTGCTCGGGGCGCTGGCGCTCACCGCGTCGCTGCGCGTCTTCCCGCTGGTGGGGCGCTGGTGGCTGGCCACGCACGGGGTTTCGGACGAGGGCGTCATCAGCGTCACGCTGTGTGAGGAGTTCGTCGGTGGCGCCCTCACCACGGTGATGTTCGCCTTCATCATGTCGCGGGTGGACTCCACCATCGGCGCGACGCACTACACGCTGCTGGCCAGCATCGAGGTCTGGGGCAAGGCGCCCGCCGCGCCGCTCGCGGGCTGGCTCGCCGACCCGAAGCACGGACTCGGGCTGGGCTACGCCTTCGTGTTCCTGCTCGGCGCCGCGCTCTCCGTCGCCTTCCTCGCGCTGCTCGTCCCCATCGCCCGACAACGACAGCCCGCTCCCCCCCACCTCGCCCCCGCGAGCTGACGGGGGGCGCCGCATCGCCCGTGGAGTCCGGGACACGGGCGCCGAGACTCAGCGCCGAGCCCTGAACTCCAACCCGAGCGGCGCGAACGTGCCGCCCAGGTGCGTCCACTCGACCCGGACCTCGCGCCGGCCCGAAGCGGGGACGTCGAGCACGGCCAGGACCCGCCCCTCTCCGCGCCGGTCGAGCCGGACGTCCAGCCTCCGCCCCTCCACCCGCATCGCGAGCACCACCACGCCCGACTGCGGGAAGAAGCGCTCCGTGGCATGGGCGCGAGGAGCAGTCATGAGCAGCTCCACCTCGAGGGCCTCCGGGGCCGCGTTCTCCAGGACGTAGGTCAGGTCGAACGACGTCCCGCGCGCGCCATCGTTCGTCCGCGCGACCTCCGAGCGCGAGGTCCGCGAGACAGTGCCCGCATCGTGCCGGGCCTCCGCGTGCCGCGTCGACGTGGACATGACCAGGTCACCGGTGGTCGACCCACGAGACAGTGGGAGCGTCCGGCCGCCCTGGAAGAGGCTGCCGGCGTCCACCACGCCCTGGAGCGTATCGAAGCCATCACCGCGAAGCGGCGCGGCGTCCGTCCCCGCGCTCGCCAGGGGATGCGCGCCTCGCACGAGGGCCGACAGGTCTTCGTCGGTCAACGAGCCGGCGCTCGCCACCGTCGCGAGCCGGAACCGCGCGCCGGCATCCACGCCGCCCTTGCCGTCCACCGCGGTGAAGTCCACGAGCGCGCAGAGGGTGCCGCCCTTCTCGTGTCGCGCCTCCAGCACCACCACGGTCGCCCCGGGCTTCACCACGAGCGCGCCCTCGAAATAGCCCCGCGTCCCCAGCCGCGCGGTGTCCAGGTGGGACAGGTCGAGGTCCTCGCGCACGAGCGGCGCGCGCCCGCGCTCCATGTCGGGACGGTCGTCGGCGAGCGCATCGAGCCAGCCCGCGGACATCACCGCGTGCGGCCCCCGGAAGAACAGTCCACGCGGGTCCGGCGCCTTGCCCTGCCCGTCTTCCGCGTCCACCAGGCCCGTGAGGTCTTCGTCGAGGGGCTGCTCGCCCCTGGGGTTGAAGGGCGTGGTCCCTTGCGTCGGTCGGGGGAACTGCGGGGTGAGGTACTTCGAGAACAGACAGCCCTTCACTCGAAGATGGATGGGCCGGCCCGACGTGTTGCGCAGCACCACGGAGAACCGCTGGTCCGCGGAGGGAGGCGTGGCCGGCTCACGGCGGCCCTCGACGGCGTCCACGAACGCCTCGCCCACGCGGTTGACGACGCGGGTGAACAGGCGCGCCGCGCCCGGAAAGGTCGGGCCCGCTTCACTCTTGCCCGGCACCGTCTTGCCTATCGTCGAGCCGAGCACCCCGGGCGTCCGGTACACCTCCGGCTCCGCGAGGATGAGCAGCGGCGCGCCGCGAAAGGTCCCCTCGATGGGGGCCAGCAGGGAGAGGGGCAACACGTCGGCGTCGACGTCCCCCTCGTTCAACGACGGACGGGTGTTGGGGACGACGGCAGGTCGTCGCGAGCGCAGGTCCTCCGTGGAGTCCGGATGGGGGTCCACGACCGGAGCCCTCACCGCTCGCGACGACTGGCTCCCTGGAGATTGCCGCAAGGGCAGGAGCGTGCCGAGTCGTTCGGGAGAAAGGCGCGTGGCCGCGTCCGAAGCCTCGAGTGGCCCTCCCGCGAGGGCCTTGCCATTCCGCCCGTTCCCGGCCCGCTGGGGCGCAGGAGGAGCCTCGACAGAACCTCCGGCCAGCAACGCGTCGAGGTCTTCATCCGTGGGTCGCGCGGACACCTCCGCGGCTTCGCTGGACACTCCCGTGAGAAGCACGTCGAGGTCATCGCCCGCGGCATCCTCGGATGCATCCGATGCGTCGCCGAGGGCGTTCGCGACCCGCGCGTCGCGAGCCCTACTCGTGGCGGTCTCGTCCCCATCCGAGCCATCCATGCGGGCCCCCGCGACCCGCGCATCGAGAGCCCTACCCGTGGCGGCCTCGTCCCCATCCACGGCATCACCGAGGGCTTCCGCGACCAGCGCATCGAGAGCCCCACCCGTGGCGGCCTCGTCCCCATCCACGGCATCGCCAAGGGCTCCCGCGACCCGCGCATCGAGAGCCCTACCCGTGGCGGCCTCGTCCCCATCCACGGCATCGCCGAGGGCTCCCGTGACCAGCGCATCGAGAGGTCCTCCCGCGGTCGGCTCGCCCCCGTCCGATGCATCGTCGACGAGGGCATTCGCGACGAGGGCGCCGAGGGCGCCGCCCCCGACATCCACCGAAGCACCCTTGGTGGCCGCTCGACGGCCCCCCGCGGTGCCTCCGATGGGAACCGCCGGACCTCGGCCCCCCTTGCCGGACACCGCAGTGGAGCCCACGGGCGTCCCCGCGCCGGTCGCGCCGGCGGCCTTCGACGGAGCACGCTTCGCGGCGGCGGGCGCCTGCTCGACACCGGATGGCTTCGACTGCGAGCCCCGACCGCTCGATGGCGCTCCCGACGGCTTCGCCTTCGCCCCCTTGGCGGAGGCGCCCACGCCCGCGGACTTCGCCTGCGGAGCCCGCCCCGCCGAAGCGGCCTGCTTCCCCGGAGCCTTGCCCGCGACGGGCGCCGGCGTGGCCTTCGCCGGCGTGGGAGCCTCCGGCTTCCGCCCGGCCTTGCGGACCTCCGCCTTCTTCCCGGCCTCCGCGCCCTGCTGCGCGGCGGGCTTCTTCGGACCCGAGGGTTCCGACGGCTTCGGCGCCGGGACGGGGGGTCGAGAGGCCGGACGTTTCGGGGGAGGCTTCGCGGGCGACATGGGGCGATCCTCACAGAGAACGCGTCACAAGTCGCCCCACCTCCGCCCGCACCCCTTCCACCACGGGGTGGGAGTCCGTCGGCTCACCGCGTCGTCAGCTTGCGCAAACCCCAGGCCGAGAGGGACAGGACGCCCAGGACGGGCAGCCCCCATGAGAGCCCTCCGCGCAGGCGGTGCTCCCAGACATCGACCCGGTCCGCGAACATCAGCGTCAGCCAATGTCGCGCCAGGTGGTCGGGGAACCGGTACGCCTGTTTGCGCAGCAGGCCACTCAACCCGCGAGGCGGCTGCGCGGTGCCGAAGACCGGCGGGAACCGCGCGCGCCCCACGTGCTTGAACACGAGGACGTCCGAGCGCTGGGGAAGGATGGGGACCCGCGCCCCGGGCAACGGCTGGGGCGAGTGCTCCATGGGAACCCCCGGGCGGCTGGCGAAGTCCAGGTCCGCGGCGGCGCCAGGAATGGGCGTGTGTTGCATGGCTCGACTCCTTGCTGTCTGGGCTCGAAGGTCACTGCGGCGTGAGGACACACTTCACGCAGCCGTCCTGCTTGTTCGCGAACAGGTGGTAGGCCTCGGTCGCCTGCTCCAGGGGGAAGCGGTGGGTGATGATGCCCTTCGTGTCGATGAGCCCATCCCGGATGTGCCCCATCAGGTGCGGCATGTACCGGCGCACGTTGCACTGGTTCATCCGCAGCGTGAGCCCCTTGTTCATCGCCGTGCCGATGGGCATCAGGTTCCACGGCGGCCCGTACACGCCGACGATGGAGACATTGCCCCCCTTGCGCACCGCCTCGATGCACCAGGTCAGCACCGTGGGGGCGCCCGCCTGGAGCTTCAACCCCAGCCCGAGCATCCGCTGCGCACGAGAGCCCGACGCCTCCATCCCCACCGCGTCGATACAGACGTCCGGCCCGCGTCCGTCGAACAAGTCCTTCAGGAAGAGGACCACGTCGTCCACCTCTCGGAAGTCCAGCGTCTCCACCTTCGCGTACCGCTCCGCGAAGTCGAGCCGGTACTTCACGCAGTCCACCGCCACCACGCGCCGGGCGCCCATCAGCCACGCGGAGCGCATGGCGAACAGGCCCACGGGCCCCGCGCCGAACACGACCACCGACTCGCCGCCTTTGATCTCCCCCATCTCCGCGCCCATGTAGCCGGTGGGGAGGATGTCGCCGAGGAACAGCGCCTCCTCGTCGTCCATCCCATCCGGAATCTTCATGGGCCCCACGTCCGCGAAGGGCACGCGCACATACTCCGCCTGCGCGCCGTCATAGCCGCCCGTGGTATGCGAATAGCCATACACACCACACGCGATGTCGCTCTCGGGGTTGCTGTTCTCGCACAGCGCCGTCAGGCCCCGCTGGCAATAGAAGCAGCCGCCGCAGGAGATGTTGAAGGGCACCACCACCCGGTCGCCCTTGCGCAACTGCGTCACCTCCGAGCCCAGCTCCACCACCTCGCCGGTGAACTCGTGGCCGAAGGTGTGGCCCACGCGCGTGTCCGGCACCATGCCGTGCAGCAGATGGAGGTCCGACCCACAGATGGCCGAGCGAGTGACCCGGAGGATGACGTCCTGCGGATGCTCGATGATGGGGTCCGGCTTGTCCTCGACACGAACCCGGAAGGGCCCCTGGTAGGTCAGTGCGCGCATGCGGTCCTCTCTTCCCGTGTTCCTACGGGTGAGGATTCACGCGCGGCGTCGCAAGGCACGCGGCCCTCGGGCCCCTGCCCGCCCCCTCGCCACCCAGGACGACCCGGGCACGCTCAGCGGGCTACGGCTCCCATGACAGCTCCGCCGCGCGCCACAGGTACCAACTGGCCACCGTGCGCCAGGGGCGCCAACGCTCACCGTGCTCCAGCAGCGCCTTGGGACGGGGCATCTCCGGCAGGCCGTACGCGAGCATGAAGCCCTTGCGCACGCCGAAGTCGTCCACGGGCAGCACGTCCGGCCGACCCAGACGGAAGATGAGCAGCATCTCCACCGTCCACTGGCCGATGCCCCGCACCTGGGTGAAGTGCTCGATGAGCGCCGCGTCGTCCATGCGCCGCACCTTCGACAGCGGCGGCACCGTTCCCTCCAGCGACTTGCGCGCCAGGTCCTGGACGGCGGCGAGCTTGTTGGCGGACAGCCCCGCCTCGCGCAGCTCGGCCTCCGAGGTGGAGAGCAGCGCCTGGGGGGTGAAGTTGCGCCCCTTGCCCACGCGCTCGCTCACCCGCTCGAAGATGGCGGCGGCGGCGCGACCATGTAGTTGTTGGAACACGATGGAGCGCGCCAGCGCCGCGAAGGGACTCTGCAGGGGCGTGAGCTCGAGGCGGAACGGCCCCACCCGCTTCATCAGCGCGCCCAGGGTCGGGTCGGCGCGCCCCAAGGCGCGGCGGACGGCGGGAGTGAAGGCATCAGGCAGGCGCGGAGCGGCGGGAGCGGAACGCGGCATGGAGGGGCTGAATGCTGCCGTTCCCACCGCTCCGCGCAACCCGTTTCTTGCGGGAGCGACACACGGCACGACGTGGTGCGCGTTCCGCGCCGCGAGCCCCCGCGTCTTCGCGCTGGACCCCGGGTCATCCAGCTCCATCTGGAGCAGGTCCGCGATGCCGCGCTCGGCGGCCAGGCGCTACTCCGGGAGCTTCGGGAGCTGGCGCGACGGGAGGTCCTTCATGGCCGGCCCATTGAGGACCTTGCCCGTGGGGCTGTAGCGCGCCCCATGGCAGGGGCAGTCCCATGAGCGCTCCGCGCCGTTCCAGTGGACGTGGCAGCCCAGGTGCGTGCACACCGGGGACACCGCGTGCGCCGTGCCGTCGGGTTCACGGTAGACGGCCACCTTCTGCCCCTCCACCTCCAGCACCTTCGCCTCGCCCGGGGCCACCTCGGACAGGTGCTGGGCCTCCGGGCGCGAAAGCCGGTCCGCCACGAAGCGGAAGGCCACGTCCGCGTTCTCCTGGAGGAAGTCCCTCACGCCCGCCAGCGGCTTCTTCCGGGACGGTGAGTACAGCGCGGTGAAGGGGCTCTCGTTGCCGAGGATGAGGTCGGTGAGGAGCATGCCCGCCAGCGTGCCGAAGGTCATCCCCGTGCCGGAGAAGCCGGTGGCGACGTGGACATGGCGGCTGCCGACGTTGCGCCCGATGAAGGGGAGCCCGTCCACCGGCTCGATGACCTGTCCCGACCAGCGATGGGTCAGGCTCCGCACCGGGAAGCGCTTCAACGTGTAGTCCTCGAGCGCGGCATAGCGCCGGTCCGTGTCCTGCTCCGCGCCCACCTTGTGGTCCTCTCCGCCGACGATGAGATACACGCGCCCGTCCACCCGCTGCGTGCGGAGGTAGTGATAGGGCTCCTGGGAGTCGTCGTACTGCGCCGCCTCCAGCGGTGACTCCAGCGGGCCGGCCACCGCGTAGGTGCGGTACGGGTACAGCCGGGTCTGGAGGGCCACGCGGTTGAGCGGGACGGTGGTGGCCTCCACCACGTCCGTGGCGGTGACGACGCCGTGGTCGGTGACGACGCGGCACGGCGTGCCCTCGTGAATCTCCGTCACCCGCGTCTGCTCGAGGACGTGGCTGCCATCCCCGGGGATGCGGTCGGCGAGCCCCAGCAGGTACTTGCGCGGATGGACCAGGGCCTGGTCCTCCACCCGCATGGCGCCCTTCACGGGGAAGGGCAGCGGCACGCTGCGCACCAGCGACGCGAGCAGACCGGCGTCACGCGCCTCGGTCAGCTCCTGCTCCAGCGCCTCCAACTCGCGCGTCGTCTCCGCGAAGCGGAAGGCGGGCACCCGCTGGAAGTCGCAGTCGAGCCCGAGTGTCTCGACGAGCGTGGCCACCTGCTCCAGCGCCACGCGGCTGGACGTCGCCGCCAGCCGCGCGCCCTTCTCGCCGAAGTCCCGGCGCAGCGTGGAATAGGGCGTATCCAACAACTCCGTGAGGTGGGCGGTGGTCTGCCCCGTCTGTCCCGACAGGACCCGGTGCATCTCCAGCACCGCCACCCGCTTCCCCGCGCGCTTCAACAAGAAGGCCGTCGTCAGCCCCGCGATGCCTCCGCCGATGACCGCCACGTCGACCGTGAGGTCGCCCCGCGCCACCGGGAAGTCGCGCGGCGGCGCCGTCACCGTCCAGAGGGACCTGTGGTTGCGCGTGTCATCCATGAACCAAGGCTAGGGACGCGGGCCAGGAGCGATAACCCGACGGATGTCCACGCACGGCCCGCCTGCCTGCCCAGCTTCGAAGCGCTCCAGGATGTACACGAGCGGACAGAGTCGGGGCCCGGGTGTTGGCAAGTCGCGCGGGGGCGTGAAGCTGCTGTGGGGAGGCCCTGAAGGCCACGCTAGAAGGGGGTCGGGTCGGCCCTGGGGAGCGATAGCGGATGCCCGTGGATAAACTGGCTGGGAGCGCCAGCCTCGTCGACGTGATGGATCGGATCCTCGACCAGGGGCTTCGCTGGGACGAAGCCACCGCGAGCACCCTCCGCCACGTCCCCTGGTCTTCCGCGCGCGTCGTGGTGACGTTCGTGGACGTCCGGGCCGATGACACCTCCGACGGTTCGGCACCTCGACCTTCTTCCGGAGTCTGACGCATTGGCCTCCTTCGCGCCCCTGGCTCCCTCGCCCCCGACCTCCACCGCCGAAGCACGCCTCTCCCTGACGGAGCTGCTGTTGGCCTGCGACGCGGCGCGACCGTGCGCCGAGGCGGTCGTGGAGTGGCTGACGGTCCATGCGCGGGCCGCCGCCGCCGCGTGTGTGGCGCGAGAGGAGCCCGGTGGACGGCTCGTCTGTCTCGCGGCCCGGGGGTTGTCGGAGGCGCAGTGCGCGTCGCTCGAGCCCCAGCAGGACGACACGCGCCACCCCCTGGTGGAGGCCCTGACCCGGGACGCGCCCCACTTCCTGCCGTCCCCGAGGCCGCCGCTGCCGCGGGGGGAGACGGCGGAAGGCCTGTTCACGGTGCCGCTGGGACATGCGGGCTCGCCGCCGGTGGGGCTGCTGCTGGTCTGGGCGAGCGGTCCGGCGCTGCCCTCCGAGGTCTCCTGGGTGGCCAGCCACGCGGGCCCCTTCCTCGCGCGTCAGGCCACGGGCCCCCGGGGGACGGGCGGCAGTGACTTGTTCCGCCGCATCATCGACGCGGTGGTGGACCCCATCCTCCTGACCGACCTGGTGGGGCATCCGCATCTGGCCAACGCGCGCGCGGAGGCGCTGCTGGTGGCCAATCCCGGCTCGAGCGAGGGGCGGCGGCGCGCGGTGCGCCTCAACCAGCGCGTCCTCGCCGCCGCGCTCGCGAGCACGGCCAGCGGCGGCGTCCCGGGCCCGAGCCGGCGCGAGGTGCCGCTGGTGGACCCGGTGGAGGGCATGGACCTGCTCTTCGAGCTCGTCACCCAGCGGGTGTACGAGCCGGACGGGCGCGAGGCCATGGTGAGCGTGCTGCGCAACGTGACGGACCTGGGCCGGGCGACCCAGGCGCTCGGGGAGAGCTACCGGCGGCTGCGCGCCACCGAGCGCGAGGCGCGCAGCGAACGGCACCGGCTGGACCGGGTGCTCGACTCGGTGGCGGACCCCATCATCCTGTCGGCGCCGTCCGGGGGCACGGTGATGATGAACGACCCGGCGGAGAAGCTCTTCACGCCCCCGCCCAACGCCGGGCGCCCCGCGCAGCGCCGCGTGCGCACCAACCACGCGACGTTCGCCTCGTTCCTCGCCAACCTGCTCGGCGCGGAGGGCAGCCTGCGCTGGCGCGGGCAGTTGAGCCTGGTGGACCCCGCCAGCGGCGCCACGCGGCCCATGGAGGCGGTGGCCAGCAAGGTGATGGGCGACGGCGGCGAGCTGACGGGCATCGTCACCCTCTTCCACGACCGGAGCGAGGCGCTGGAGAAGGCGCGGCTCCTGGAGCGGCTGCGGGAGGTCTCCACGCTGCTGGAGGCGCGGGTGCAGGTGGCCACCGCGGAGCTGGCGGAACAGAACGAGAAGCTGCGGCGGCAGGCCATCCAGTTGGAGCAGGCCAGCGCGGCCAAGTCGCAGTTCCTGGCCAACATGTCCCACGAGTTCCGCACGCCGCTCAACGCCATCCTCGGCTACACCAACATGCTCCTGCAGGGTGTGTCCGGGGAGCTGTCCCCGGCGCAGAAGCGCAACCTCACCCGCATCGACTCCAACGGGCGGCACCTGCTGGAGGTCATCAACGAAATCCTGGACATCACCCGCATCGAGGCGGGGCGGATGCCGCTGAACCTGTCGGACTTCCGGATTCCGGAGCTGCTCCAGGAGGTGATGGCGGAGATGGACCCCATCATCGCGCGCAGCAAGCTGGCGGTGAGCACCCACCTGGCGCCCAGGCTGCCGCAGGTGCATGGCGACCGTCAGAAGGTCAAGCAGGTCGTGCTCAACCTCCTGTCCAATGCGTTGAAGTTCACGCATGAGGGGGCGGTGAAGGTGTCGGCGGAGTACGCGCCGTCCACGGCGATGCTGTCCATCTCCGTGTCGGACACGGGGATTGGCATCGACCCGGCCCAACAGGAGAAGATCTTCGAGGACTTCCAACAGGTGGACAGTTCCCCTACCCGCGCCTATGGAGGCACCGGCCTGGGGCTGTCCATCTGCCGTCGACTGGCCACTATGCTGGGGGGCCGCGTCTCCCTCCAGAGCACCCCGGGACAGGGGTCGACCTTCAGCTTGCACTTCCCACGACGCACGAGGCGGACATGACGAACTCCTCCCCGACCCTCAAGCCGCTCGTGCTCGTCGTCGACGACTACGACGACGCGCGAGAGATGTACGCGGAGTACCTGGAGTTCTCCGGCTTCCGCGTGGCGCAGGCGAGGAACGGCCAGGAGGCCCTGGACCAGGCGTTCGCGCTGACGCCGGACATCATCCTGATGGACCTGTCGTTGCCCATCATCGACGGCTGGGAGGCGACGCGGCGGTTGAAGAACGACGCGCGCACCCGCGCCATCCCCGTCGTCGCCCTCACCGGCCATGCGATGACGGGGCAGTCCGACGAGGCGAAGGGCGCCGGCTGCGACTCGTTCGTCACCAAGCCGTGCCTGCCGGACGAACTGGTGGCGGAGGTGCGTCGCATCCTCGCCCTCCAGGGAGGCGCCCAGGCCCGCTAGGAGCGCGCATGCCCCGGTCCTCCCGTCCCAAGGCGCCCGCACACAAGTCGGGCAAGAGGAGCGTCGCGACGCGCGCCAGTCCCAAGCGCGCGCCGGAGGCGAAGCCCCGCCCGGCGCCCGAGAGGGCGCGCGCGGAGGCACCGGAGGGGCCGCGCTATCTGTACGGCGTGGTGCGCGCGCGGGAGCCGCTGGACTTCGGGAGCATCGGGTTGGGGGTGCCGCCCGCGCAGGTGCGCGCGGTGACCGAGGGCGACCTGGCGGCGCTGGTCTCCGCGGCGCCGGGGCTGGCGGTGGGGCCGACGCGGGCGAACCTGCTGGCGCACCAGCGGACCACGGAGGTGGTGTTGCGCGAGCACACGGTGCTGCCGGTGGCGTTCGGCACGGTGCTGCCCTCCGAGGCGCAGGTGCGCGCGCTGCTGCGCTCGGCCCGGGACGTGCTGGTGGGCGCGCTGACGCGGTTGGAGGGCAAGGTGGAGTTGGGGTTGAAGGTGCTCTACCACCGCGAGCACCTGGCCCGGCGGCTGGAGGGTGAGGACGCCCGGCTCAAGCGCCACGCGGACGAGTCCGAGTTGGAGCACGAGCGCCGGGTGGGGAGCGCCGTGGAGACGCGGGCCTCGTTGGACATGGCCGCGATGCTGGAGGGCCTGCGCTCGCTGTCGGTCGCCTCGCGGACGGCGTCTCCCGTGGGCGAGCGGATGCTGCTCAACGCGGCGTTCCTCGTGGTGCGCGAGCACGTGCAGGACTTCGACGCGAAGGTGCGGATGCTGGCGGCCCGCTCGGACTTCTACGCGTTCCGCTTCACCGGACCGTGGGCGCCGTACAGCTTCGTGGACATCCGGCTGGGACTGGAGCTGGACTCCGGCGCGGCGGCCTGAGGGACGCCGCCGCGTCCGCCTTCTCCTGTCCGCTCAGCGCAGCCCCGAATCGTGGGCGTCGAGGTCGTTCTCGGTGACCTTCGTGTCCACGGCGACGACGAGGTAGTGCCGCTCTCCCTGGAGGAAGACGTTCACGTGCCGCGAGTCGACGTCCGGGCGGAAGACCGTCTGCAGTCGCGAGAGGTCACTCACGAATGGCGGAACGAGCTGGACCTCGCCGAGCGTCGTCGGCAGCTCGAGGTACTCCACGCCCGAGAAGAGGATGTCTACGTTCTTTGGATGCTGCTCGCTCTTCGCGGCACGAACGAGGAGCTGCTTCTGCCTGACGCGGTACTCCAACACCTGGAACGTACGTCCGGGAAATCTCATGGAGCGGTCTCAGCGGTCGAACGGTGTGACGAGGTCCGGGCCTCATTCAACCGCGTCGGAGCGCATCGACGCCAACTCCATCCCTGGGCGCCACCTCCCGGACGGAATCGATGGCAAAGAGGGCCTGTCGCATCGTGTCAGCGGCAACCACCATCGCCCTCCGAGCGACGGGACATCCTGACGAGGCTCCCCCTGCCCCCAGAGCCGACTCATCGCTCGGACTGCTGAACCGCGAGGGACACCGCCAGACACGCGCAGCTCGCGCCCGGCGGCACCCGGCGTTCACGGCCCCGTCGCGGAGGACACGGGGCTCGTCACCCGCGCGGCCTCGGTCACCAGCGGGTCCACGCCCGCATGGAGGCGGGCCCAGCCGCTGGTGTGCTCGGTGCGCGCGAAGAAGCCGTCCTCCGCTCGCGCCACCACCACCTCGCCCACCACCTTGCCCGCGCGGCGGTACTCCACACGGAACGACTCCTTGGGCTGGCCCCCCGCGGGCAACTCGTCGCGCCCCAGCAGGTCCAACGGAATCAACCGCCACACGCGGTCATGCCAGTTGCGCGCGAACTCGTCCGACTTGTCCGGCGCCTCCTCGGGCGCGAGCGCCACCGGCCCCGGCGCCTTGCCGGTCGCCACGAACGTGCGCGTCACCCCCGCCGACGAGACCACCACCGAATCGAAGTCCCCCAGGTCGAAGACGTGCAGACGCCGGTCGACCAGGCGGGTGTTCGCGTTCTCCAGGTCCGGCAACAACGCCGGCCCGAGCAGGAACACCTGTCCATCCGACTCACGGCGCAGGTACGGCGTGCCCCAGCTCCCCGTCGTCGAGGCCAGCGAGAAGGCCTCCGGCTTGCCGGCGAGGGTGAGCGTCAGCTTGCGCGGCGTCGAGGCCAGCCCCACCTCCTCCAGCTTCTTCGCGTCCAGCACGCCCAGGGCCCGCATCGCGCGCAACGGTCCGAACTTCGGCAGCAGCTTCTCCGCCACCTCGTTCGCGCGCAGCTCGCGCGGAGGCGGAGGCGGCGTCTGCACGGCGGCAACCGCCGGTGTCCCCGCGTCCCCCACCGGAGGCGTGCCCCCATCCGCGACCGGCTCGCCACCCACCGGCTTGGATGGCTTGAAGCCCAACCGCACCCAGAGCTTGTCCCGGTCCTTCGCGTCGCGGAACAGCTCCACGTAGCGCGCGTCGTCCTCGTAGCGCACGACATCCAGCGCGCGCGAGGGCGCGTCCACCACCGTCACGTCGGTGGGCGCGCCCACCGGCTCCCGCTGCCACACCGCATAGGCGGCCACCAGGGCGAAGGCCGCGAGGCCCCCCTGGATGGCGAGGTCCCGCACCTTCATCGCTCACCTCCCGCCACCGGAGCAGGGCGCGGCGCCCGTCGTCCCCGTCGCCGCGTCGTCACGAAGCCCACCGCCAGCACCAGCGCGGGCGCCAGGAAGACGGTGACGTAGAACCAGGCCACGTCCTGCTCGCGCGTGTGCTGGATGGGCACGTCCTCCTCCGACGACACCGTGCCGGAGATGGCCTCCTCGCCGGTGAGCCACCGCAGCGTGTCCGCCGCGAGGTACGCGTTGCCCATGTTGGTCAACACCCCGTCACTCACCGCGTCCGCGTCCGCCATCACCACGGCCCGCATCGGCGGTTTGCCAGCGGTCGCCGGCTGCTCCACCGCCACCACCAGCGGCCACGAGCGGCGCATCTCGCCCGGGTCCGGCGCGAAGTTGCCATTGGCGTCCGCGAACGTGGCGCCGTGCGCGCGCACGGAGATGTCCTGCATGACGCCGTTGGGCAGCGGTTGGAGCTGGTCCAACGCCCCGGCCCCCAGGAAGGCCACCGGCGCCTGCCCCGCCATCGCCGACAACGACGTGACGGACGGGTGCGAGCTGTAGCTCGCCGTGCCCAGGTTGGCCCGGTCACTCAGCTGGCGCGACGTGCGGAAGAAGACCTGGTCGTTCGCCAGCGGCGTCTTCAGGTACTTCAACCCCATGGGCGTCAGGAGCTGCTGGAAGTCCGGCCCCTCCGGCTCCAGCGCCAGCCACAGGCGCCCTCCCCGTCCCACGTACTCACGCAGGGCGGTCATCTCCTCGGGGAGGAAGTCCTGCGTGGCCCCCAGCACCACCACCACGGCGGCGTCGGCCGGGACCTCGTGCCCCAGCCCCTCCGCCGCGCCCAGGGGACGCACGTCCACGTTCTGCGCGCGCAGCATCTCCTTCAACTGCGCGACGGGGGGACGGGGCAGCTCGCCCGGCACCGGCCGCGTCTCCGCGCGCTCGCCGTGGCCCGCAGTGAAGTAGATGACGCGCCGGGGCTTCGCCACCGTCAACAGCCGCTTCTGGACCTCCTGGTCCAACCGCTGCAACTGCCCGCGCGCGCGGTCCAGCTCCAGGCCCACCGTGAAGGGCTCCTTCCGGTCTCCCCGAACCAGGACGATGGTGCCGTTGTTGCTCACGCCCAGCGTCCGCGCCCGCGCGGGCTCCACGGCCTGGTCCATCCGCTCCACCGTGAGCAGCTGGGGGCTCTCCACGGAGAGGTCGCGGAAGTACTGCCCCACCGCCTCGCCCACCTCGTTCGCCGGGGGGAAGAAGAGCGTCACCGTCAGCGGCTCGTTCAGGCCCCGCACCACCTTGCGCGTGGAGTCCCCGGGCTTCGCCGTGCGGAAGTACGACAGGTCCCACGTCGTGTTCGCCTGCGTGGCCACGAACATGGACGCGAACGCGAACACGAGCACGAAGGCCAGCCCGAGCCCGGAGAACAGCGCGCTCTTCGCGCGCCCCGTCTCCAGCACCGGCGCGCGCTCCATCGCCGCGCACGCGGCCTCCACCAGCGCGAGCGGCATCAGGCCACACGCCAGCAGCGCGGGGAACAGCGCCGCCAGCACCACCGCCAGCTTCGGTGCCTTCTGCGCCACGGGGCCGCCCAGGAGGATGGCGCCCACGTCCGCCTGGAGGAAGTAGAGCGCCAGCGCTCCCAGCCCCAGGCCATACAACCCCAACACCCAGCCATCCACGGTGCGCCGGTCCGCGCTGGCCTTCCGGCGGAGCACGAACCGCCACGCCACCGCGCCCACCGCCACCGCCACGCCCAGGGCGGACAGGAGCATGCGCCCCGTCCCCACGCCCAGGATGCGCTCCCCGATGAAGACCGCGAGCAGGCCTCCCACGAAGGCCAGCGTCACGGGCAATCCACTCGTCGGACGCGTGCTCATCGCCACCTCCGCGCCTCGAGCACCCGCGTGGCGGCGAACAGCGCCACGTAGGTGACGAGCAGGTAGTAGACGACGTCGCGCACGTGGACCAACCCCGACTGGAACGGCGGGAAGTGCTGGTTCCACAGCGACATCGCGCTGAAGACATCCGCCAGCGGCTGCTCGGTGATGCGCGCCAGGAGCCAGCAGAGGATGAGCGCCACCAGCATCACCGCGGAGGTGATGGCGGCCAGCAACTGGTTGCGCGCCAGCGCCGAGCCGAACGTGCCCACCGCCAACGACGCGCTGCCCAGCAGGAGCAGGCCCAGGTATCCGGCCGCGACGTGCCCGAACGACACCTTGCCGTTCACCAGCACCAGCAGGGGCATGTACAGCGTGCACAGCACGTACAGCGCCAGGAACGCGAACCCCGCCAGGAACTTGCCCAGCACGATGTCCCGGTCCCGCAGCGGTGACGAGTACAGGAGGGGCAGCGTCCCCGTCTGCCGCTCCTCCGCCAACAACCGCATGGAGATGAACACCGAGGCGACGATGGTGAAGCCGCTCGAGTAATAGAAGAACTGCGACAGCACCTCGGCGGAGCGCTTGCTCGCGCCGCCCAGGGCGTACGCGTTGAAGAACAGGCCGTTCAACGCGAGGATGACCGCGATGACGACGTAGCCGCTGAGCGTGCGCAGGTAGCCGGACAGCTCGCGGCGGGCGATGAGCAGCGCCTTCACGCTCGCACCTCCTGGCCATGCGTCAGCCGCAGGAAGATGGACTCCAACTGGCCGGCGCCCTGGTCCAGCCGCAGCAGCTCCAGCCCCGCGCCCACCACGGCCTTCGCCACGCGGGGCCGCTCGTCCGGCGAGGCGCGCAGGGTCAGCGACACCACGTCGTCCACCGCGCGCTCCACCTCCACCGCGCCGAAGGGCGTGAGCACCTCCACCGCGCGCGCCCGGTCGCCTCGGACCTCGACCTCGATGGAGCCGCCGCCGCCCATCTTCCGCGCCAGCTCCTCCTCCGTGCCCTGCGCCACCAGCGCCCCCTTGTGGATGATGAGGAGCCGGTCACACGTCTGGGAGATCTCCGGGAGGATGTGGCTGGAGACGAGCACCGTGTGCGCGCCCTTCAGCCCCCGGATGACGTCGCGCATCTCGACGATCTGCCGGGGGTCCAGGCCGCTCGTCGGCTCGTCGAGGATGAGCAGCGCCGGCCGGTGCACCAGCGCCTGCGCCACGCCCACGCGCTGGCGATAGCCGTGGCTGAGCGTGGAGATGAGCTCGCCGTCCACCTCGCGCAGGCCCGTCTTCTCCTCCGCCTCCCCCACCCGCGACGCCGTGTCCCGCGCCGCGACGCCGCGCAACTGCGCGACATAGGCGAGATACTCGCCCACCGTCATCTCGTCGTAGAGCGGTGGGACGTCGGGGAGGTAGCCGATACGCTGCCGGACCTCGTGGGCATTGCTCACCACGTCATGGCCGTCGATGACGACACGGCCGGCGGTCGGCAGCAGCACGCACCCCAGGATTTTCAGCGTCGTCGACTTGCCCGCGCCGTTGAGGCCCAGGAAACCGATGACCTCGCCCTGGCCGATGGTGAAGGCCAGTTCCCGGATCGCCGCGTGCTCACCGTAGTACTTGGTCAGCCCTTCGACCTGGATCATAAGGCGCAATCCATCAATCCCAGCAGGGGGGATTGTCAAGCGCCGAACTCCTCAGTCGTGCCGGTATTCTGGCCCCGCCGTGGTGCGGCCGAGCGTGAAGCGCAGCGCGTCCTCCAGTTCGGGCAGCAGGAAGGAGTAACCGAGTTGCTCCGCCGCCTGGGGGAGCACCCGGGCCCCCGCCAGGAGCGCCTCCTGCCCCATCTCCCCGAAGAGGGTCCGGAGGACCACCGCCGGGACGGGCAGGGAGGCCGGCCGCCGCAGCACCCGGCCGAGCGTCCGGGCGAAGTCCGCCTGCCTCGTCGCCCCCGGCGCCACCGCGTTGAGGGGGCCTCGGGCCGCGTCCTCGAAGAGGCAGAAGTGGATGAGGCCCACGATGTCCTCCATCCCCACCCAGCTCATCCACTGTCGCCCGGAGCCCAGCGGTCCACCGCCCCCGGCGAGGAACGCGGGCAGCATCTTCGCCAGCGCGCCCTGTCGCGCGTCGAGCACCGGCCCGATGCGCAGGTGGACCACCCGGATGCCCGCGGCCTCGGCGGGCGCCGCCGCCGCCTCCCACGCGCGACACACGTCCGCGAGGAAGCCCTCCCCGGGCGCGCTCTGCTCCGTGAGGGGCTCGTCGCCCCGGTCGCCGTAGATGCCCGCGCCCGCGGCGCACACCAGCACCCGCGGCTTGCGCGCCATCCGCGCCAGCGCCTCGGCCAACGCGCGCGTGCCCTCGGTGCGACTCTTCAGGATGGCGTCCTTGTAGCCGGCGGACCAGCGCTGCCCCGCGACGTTGACGCCCGCGAGGTGGACCACCGCGTCCACGCCCTCCAGCGCGGCGACATCCACCTCGCCCCGGTCCGGCGCCCAGGACACCTCCGAACGGGAGGCCTCCGCGCGCCCGCGCACCATCCGCCGCACCGCGTGGCCGCCCGTGGTGAGGAACGGCACCAGCGACGAGCCGATGGAACCCGAGGCGCCGGTGACGGCCACCGTGAGCGGCCCGCGCGACGCGTAGGCCGCGTGCCTGCGCAGGTCCTCGCGTGTCACCCGGTGGCGATAGGCGAACATCCGCTCCAGCGTGCGCCGCGCGTACCCGGCGCCGAGGAGCCGGCCCGGCGGACCGAACGGCAGGACGTACTCGACCTCGTCCTCCAGCACGGACGTCCCCTGGGACGGCTCCGGCCACATCCGGTGGGTGTGGACCCAACGGGAGAACGGCCCCGAGCGCTGCACGTCCTGGAACAGGGAGTCCCGCACATAGGCGGTGTGCTCGGCCACCCAGCGCCGGGGGAAGGGCCCCACGCGCATGCGCATCACCACGCGGGCGCCCGGCTGGATGCCCTCACCGGAGCGCTCCAGCAACTCCATGCGCTCCCAGGGGGGCGTCAGCCGGGCGAGCGCCCCTTCCCGGGCATGCCAGCCGAACAGCTCGCTGGCCGACACCGGCATCCGGCTGCGAGCATCGAAGACGTGCGACTTGCCCATGCCTTCCTCCGGCGCGACAGTGCGGCCGCGCATGCTTAATCCGGAACTCGTCGAGCGCGCAGTGGAAATGCTGCGTCGCGGCGGCGTCATCGCCCTGCCCACGGAGACCGTCTACGGCCTCGCCGCCAACGCGGAGGACGAGCTGGCCGTGCGCCGCGTCTTCGCCATCAAGGGCCGCCCCGCCACCCACCCGCTCATCGTCCACATCGCCGGCGTGGAGCACCTGTCCTCCTGGGCCCGGGACGTCCCGGAGGGCGCGCGTCGCCTCGCCGCCGCGTTCTGGCCCGGGCCGCTCACGCTCGTGCTGCCCCGCACGCCTCGCGCCACCGACGCCGTCACCGGCGGCCAGGACACCGTCGCGCTGCGCGTGCCGGGACATCCGGTCGCGCTCGCGGTGCTCCAGCAACTGGGCGGCGGCGTGGCCGCGCCGAGCGCCAACCGCTTCGGCCGCGTCAGCCCCACCACCGCGGAGCACGTGCGGCAGGACCTGGGCACGGACGTGGACCTGGTGCTCGACGGCGGGCCCTGCCCCGTGGGCGTGGAGTCGACCATCGTCGACCTGAGCGCGGACGCGCCGGCCATCCTGCGCCCCGGCGGCCTCGCCACCGAGGACGTGGAGCGCGTGCTCGGACACGCCGTGCCGGTGCGCACCGAGTCCAAGGTCCGCGTCTCCGGCTCGCTCGCGTCGCACTACGCGCCACGCGCAGGCGTGGTGCTGACCGAACCCCACGAGGCCGCGGCCCGCGTGGCGGCGCTGCGCGGACAGGGCCTGCGCGTGGGCGTGCTCGGACCGGCGGGCCTCGCGCTGCCCGTCGACGTCCCCCGCTTCGACGTCCCGAGCGACCCCGCGGGCGCGGCCCGCGTGCTCTACACGCGCCTGCGGGAGGCGGACGCCGAGGGCCACGACGTGCTCGTCGCGTGCCTGCCCGCGGCGAGCGGGCTCGGCCTCGCCGTCAGGGATCGGCTCTCCCGCGCCGCCGCGCCCCGCGACCGCTGACGCCAGGACACGCGCGCGTTCCCCCACCGCCACGCAAGCATCCCCTCACGCGCCGATATGCGCCGGGGGACCTCCCGTTGACGCCTCGTGCACCACCGACCCACCACGGGTCCGGGGGAAGCCCCGCTCACGGGGAGACAGGACGAGGACCATGCCGACCCAGCGCTGGCACCGGGTGATGTCCGTTTTCGTTGGAGCCCTCACCATGACGGGGTGCGCCACCCCGCAGAAGGGCCTGCTCGAGCGGACCTCGAGCTACGTCCTCTACGACCTGCCGACCGGGACGGTGATGCAGGCGGCGGCGGAGGTGCTCGGCGAGCGGGGCTACACGCTCCTGCCCAGCACGGATCCGCGCCTCCTGCACACGCCCTGGAAGGTGGACGGCAACTTCGACATGGGCTCGCGGTGGTCGCGCCTCTACATCGAGAGCCGCCCCCGGCCCGACGGACGGGTGCGCGTGCGCGCCTACGAGCTGTATGCCTCCACGTACGGGCGCACCCAGTTGTTGCCCGCCATGCCCGCGGACCAGGCGTACGCGCCGGACGAGCAGTCCCACACCACCCCCACGGTCCTCATCGCCTCCGAACCCTCGCTCCCCATCCACTCCTCGCGCCCCGTCATGCGGCGGAACCTGGAGCTGGAGTGGGCCATCCTCGAGCGGCTCAACCCCCAGTTCGCCGGGCGCGTCAAGGAACAGGTGGACCGCTACGTCGCACAAGGTGGCCACTGAACGCGGCAGGGTGACGGACTTGAAAAGCCCTCCTGGGCTTCGATATCCCGCGTGTACTCCCAGAGGAGCGTCCCCGCGTGAAGCGAAGCCTTGTCGGCCTGGTCGTAGCCCTGTCCTTGTCCGCGTGCAGCGAAGAGCCGCGCGGGCAGCTCGAGCCCATTCCCCGTCCGCCCGGCCTGAAGGAACCTCCGAAGCCCGAGGCCGCCGCGAAGCCGACCGAGCCCCCGGTCGACCCGTCCAAGCTGGCGCTGCGCTGGAAGGTCGCCGAGGGCGCGCCCATCACCTACCAGCTCACCCTCGAGCTCGGCGGCGCCGCCGCGTCCGACGAGCCGGCGCCGGCCGCCGCCAAGGACAAGAAGGGCAAGGGCAAGGAGGCACCGAAGGAGAAGCCCGCGGCCACCACCGCGAGCACCGCGCTGCCCGGCGCGTTCACCTTCGTGCTCGAGCAGGGCAACTCCGGTGACTACAAGCTGCGCGTCATCCCCACGGGCAAGGGCGCCGTCGAGGACCTGGGCACGGTGAGCGAGCGCGGCTTCGTGCTCGACGGCCTCCAGGGCGTCACGCGCAACCTGGCCACGCTCGTGCTGGAGCTGCCGCACCCCGCGGTGGGCCCCCAGGACACGTGGCAGTTGGGCACGGAGCTGCTGACACACGGGGCGCTCGGCCCCCAGTTCGCCATCGTCAAGGAGGGGCGCCGCAACCGCGTGAAGCTCGCGTCGCTGACCCCGGGCGAGGACGGCGAGCAGGTGGCCCGCGTGGAGTACGACGTCATCGAGCAGCTCCAGGGCAAGTACACGCCGCGCCCCAAGCCCCCCACCGTGCCCGCGCGCGGCGGCGACGAGGAGGAGAGCGACGGCACGCCGGAGCATTCGCTCGACCCGGTGGACGCGAACGCCGAGGTGAAGATCGTCGGCGTGGGCGAGTTCCTGGTGAAGGCCGGCCGCTGGCGCACCTGGGAGGGCAGCATCTCCACGACGACGAAGGGCCCCTTCCCGGTGCCCGCGCTCCAGGTGCCGCCGGGCACGCTCAAGCTGCGGCTCACCGCGCTGGAGGCCCCGCCACCGCCGGCGACGCCTACCGCGAAGCCCCAGCCGTAGGCGCGCCGTCGGACTCGCGCACCATCTGGACCACCGCGTCCACCCACGCCGGGTGGGCGTTCAACGAGGGGACGAGCGTCAACGCCTCGCCCCCTTCCTCCACGAACTGGTCGCGGGCCCGCAGGCCCACCTCCTCCAGCGTCTCCAGGCAGTCCGCGACGAAGGCCGGGCACATCACCGCCAGCCGCTTCACGCCGCGCTTCGCCAGCTCCGGGAGCACCAGGTCCGTGTAGGGCTTCACCCACGGCGTGCGCCCCAGCCGCGACTGGAAGGACACGCTCCACGCGTCCTTCTCCAGGCCCAGCCGCTGCGCCAGGCCCCGCGCCGTCGCGAAGCACTGCGCGCGGTAGCAGTGGCGGTTGGCGTCCGTGAGCGCGTCGCAGCACCCCGCGGACGCAAGGCAGTGTGTCCCCGTCGGGTCGCTCTTGCGGACGTGCCGCTCCGGCACGCCGTGGAAGCTGAAGAGGACGTGGTCCGCCCGCATGTCCGTGATGACCGGCCGCGCCACCTGGGTGAAGGCGTCGAGGAAGGCCGGATGCGAGTGGAAGGCCGGCACCGCGCGCACGTTGGGCACGTCCCAGCCGGCCGCCGAGAGCTCGTACACCCGCGCCAGCGACGAGGCGGACGACGACGCGGCCTCGTGCGGATACAGGGGCAGCACGGTGAAATCCGACACGCCCCTGGCGCGCAGCGACGCCAGCGCGTCCGGGATGGACGGGTTGCCGTAGCGCATGGCCAGGGCCACCTCGTACTCGCCGCCCAGCCGCTCGCGCACCGCCGCCTCGAGCGCCCGGCTGTACACGAGCAGCGGCGAGCCCTCCGGCATCCACACCTTGCGGTACGCCTCCGCGCTCTTCGCCGGCCGCACCGGGAGGATGATGAGGTTGAGCAGCAGCCAGCGCCCCACCGGATGGATGTCCACCACCCGCGGGTCGCTCAGGAACTCGCGCAGGTAGCGACGCACCGGACCACTCTGGGGCGCGTCCGGCGTCCCCAGGTTGACGAGCAGGAGCCCCCGCTTGGTCGCCGGCGTCGTCATCAGTGCAGGGCGTTGGGAAGGGTGAGCGCGAACTCCGCGATGCGCGCCACGAAGTGGGAGCCGTCCGGCCGCTCCATGTCGTACGTGCCCCGCATGGTGCCGAACGGGGTGCGCAGCATCGCCCAGCTCGTGTACTCGAAGCGCTCCCCCGGGGCGACCCGAGGCTGGCGGCCCACCACGCCCTCGCCCTTCACCTCCTCCACCTTCCCGCTCGCGTCGGTGATGACCCAGTGCCGCGCCTTGAGCTGCGCCGGGGCCTCGCCCTCGTTCACGATTTCCACCGTGTACATGAAGGCGTACTGCCCCGACTCGGGCGAGCTGCGCTCGGGCCAGAAGGCCGGCTTCACGGTGATGCGGATGCCATCGGTGGTGGCGGTGGAGGACATGCCTCCACATTTGGCGGCAAGGCCCCCCGGTTGCAAGGAAAACCCCGAGCCTCCCCGCCTGGCGGGGCTCAGGTCTTGGCGCTCTCGCTGCCCTCCCCGGGCTCGGGCGCCTTGGGCCACACGAGCGAGGCGAGGATGGCGAGCAGGAGGATGCCGCCAATCACCCCCAGGGAGATGCCGATGGGGACGTGGATGTCGAAGAAGGTGATGAGCATCTTCACGCCCACGAAGGCGAGGATGGCGCTCAGGCCCAGCTTCAGCAGGTGGAACTTCTCCATGAGGCTGGCCACCACGAAGAACAGCGAGCGCAGGCCCAGGATGGCGCACACGTTGGACGTGTAGACGATGAAGGCGTCCTGGCTGATGCCCAGCACCGCGGGGATGGAGTCCAGGGCGAACAGCAGGTCGGTGGCCTCCACCACCAGCAGGACGATGAACAGCGGCGTCACCTTGAGGCGCCCGTCCTCCCTCAGGAAGAAGCGGCTGCCCTCGCCCTGCCGGGCCACCGGCAGCGCGCGGCGCGCGAACTTGACGACGCCCTGCTGCTCCGGGTCGATCTCCTCGTCCTTGGAGAAGAGCATCTTCACCGCGGTGAAGACGAGGAAGGCGCCGAACAGGTAGATGAGCCAGTGGAAGCGCTGCACCAGCGCCGCGCCCGCGACGATGAGGCTGGCGCGCATGAGGAACGCGCCGAGGATGCCCCAGTACAGCACCCGGTGCTGCAGCTCCGGCGCCACCCGGAAGTAGCTGAACACCATCAGGAAGACGAAGAGGTTGTCGACGGAGAGCGCGTACTCCACGACGTACGCCGTCACCCACTGGAGCGCGGGCGTGCGGCCCGCGAAGTACCAGATGCCTCCGCAGAACGTGAGGCTGAGCGAAATCCACACCAGCGTCCAGACGCCCGCCTCCTTGGGCGACACCACATGCTCCTTGCGGTGGAACAGCCCCAGGTCCAACGCCAGCATGGCGAGGACGAAGACGTTGAAGCCCACCCAGAGCGCGACTTGCGTATTCACGTGTGATTCCTGTTTCAGGGGACGGCCGACGCACCCTACCGGCGGCGCGCCCGGGCGTCGATACTTCCGTGAATCCCTCGGGCCGTCCCCACGCCCCTCCCGCTACTCCGTCGCCGGGCGCCGCAACACCACCAGGGAGCGCCCCGCCACCTGCACCCGGCCCCCCGCGGGGGTGTGCGTGCGCACCGACTCCGCCGACGTGGTGGTGTCCACGACCAGCTCCCAGTCCGCGCCCCACTCCAGGGCCGGCAGCAGGAAGCTGATGGGCTCGTGGTGGGCGTTCGTGAGCACCAGCAGGGTGTCCCCGACGATGCGGTTGCCCTCCTCGTCCGGCGCCGCGATGGCGTCCCCGCCCAGGAGGAAGGCGAGCGAGCGCACATAGGGCTTCTCCCAATCCTCCTTCTTCATCTCCTTGCCGTCCGGCCGGAACCACGCCAGGTCCTTCAGCTCGCTGTCCCACATGTGGGCGCCACGGAAGAAGCGGCGCTTGTGGAGCACGGGCTGCTCGCGCCGCAGCCGCGTCAGGCGACAGGTGAAGTCCAGGAGCGCGCGCTGCGTCTCGTCCAGCTCCCAGTTCACCCACGACAGCGCGTTGTCCTGGCAGTAGGCGTTGTTGTTGCCGCGCTGGGTGCGCCCCATCTCGTCGCCGGCCACCAGCATGGGCACGCCCTGCGACACGAAGAGCGTGGCCAGGAAGTTGCGCTTCTGTTGCTCGCGCAGCGTGTTGATGCGCGCGTCCGTCGTCTCGCCCTCCACCCCGCAGTTCCAGGAGTGGTTGTCATTGGCCCCGTCGCGGTTCTCCTCGCCGTTGGCCTCGTTGTGTTTGTCGTTGTAGGTGACCAGGTCGTGCAGCGTGAAGCCGTCGTGGGCGGTGACGAAGTTGACGCTCGCGCTGGGCTTGCGGCCGGACAGCGCGTACAGGTCCGAGCTGCCGGTGAGCCGGTAGCCGATCTCCGCCGCCTGCCGGTCGTCCCCCTTCCAGTAGCGGCGGATGGTGTCGCGGTACTTCCCGTTCCACTCGCTCCACAGCACCGGGAAGTTGCCCACCTGGTAGCCGAAGTCGCCCACGTCCCAGGGTTCGGAGATGAGCTTCACCCGGCTGAGCACCGGGTCCTGGTGGACGATTTGGAAGAACGCCGCGCGCGTGTCGTAGCCGTGCCGGTCGCGCCCCAGCGTGGTCGCCAGGTCGAAGCGGAAGCCGTCGACGTGCATCTCCTCCACCCAGTAGCGCAGCGAGTCCGCGACCAGCTTCAGCGCGTACGGGTGGGTGGCGTTCCACGAGTTGCCCGTGCCCGTGACGTCCATGTAGTAGCGCGGGTCCTTCTCCGTGAGCCGGTAGTACGCGCCGTTGTCCACGCCCCGGAAGGACAGCGTGGGCCCCTGGTGGTTGCCCTCGCAGGTGTGGTTGTAGACGACGTCGAGGATGACCTCGATGCCGGCGCGGTGGAGCGCCTTCACCATGCCCTTGAACTCGTCCACCTGCCCACCGCGCGTGCCGGAGGCGCTGTAGCGGCCGTCCGGCGCGAAGTAGCCCAGCGTGCTGTAGCCCCAGTAGTTGGTGAGCCCGCGTTCGGCCAGGAAGGGCTCGTCCACGATGTGGTGGATGGGCAGCAGCTCCACCGCGGTGACCCCCACCTTCTTCAGGTGCTCGATGACGGCCGGGTGCGCCAGCCCCGCGTAGGTGCCGCGCAGCGCCTCCGGCACGCGCGGGTGCAGCTTCGTGAAGCCCTTGACGTGCAGTTCGTAGAGGACGGTGCGGTGCCAGGGCACGCGCGGGTGCGCGTCCCCCTCCCAGTCGAAGGTGTCCTCCAGCACCACGGCCTTGGGCACGGCCGCCGCGTCGTCGCGCTTGTCGAGGACCTGGTCGTCCTCCTTGCCCCCCTGCACGTGGCCGTAGATGGGCGCGCGGTGGTCCACGCGGCCATGGAGGGCCCGGGCGTAGGGGTCCACGAGCAGCTTGTGGGCGTTGAAGCGCAGGCCCTTCTTCGGGTCGTAGGGGCCGTGCACACGCAGGCCGTAGAGGGTGCCGGGCCTCAACTCCGGGACGTAGCCGTGCCAGACATGGTGCGTGGTCTCCAGGAGCGGGAAGCGGCGGGTCTCCCGCGCCGGGTCATCCGGGTCGAAGAGGCAGACCTCCACCTTCTTCGCGTGCTCGCTGAAGACCGCGAAGTTGACCCCGTGCCCGTCATACGTGGCGCCCAGGGGGAACGGCCTCCCTGGCAGCACCTCGGCCCTCCTCATCCAGTGCTCCTCTCCAGTAGCACCACCGGGAACCCCGCCAGGAGCGGCGCGAGGGGCAGCACCACGCCGCCCGGCCCACGCTCGGGCCGCACCTGACGCCCGGTGAAGGCATCGCGGAACATCATGCCCGCATATGCCTCCGGAAGGTCGAGGAACGTGCGCTCGTACGCCCCGGCGAACCCCTCCGGGGACTCCAGCGCGGACAGCGTGAAGCGCGGGGCGCACGCCACCACCGCCGCGTCCCCCAGCTCCCGGGTGAAGGCCACCGCCGCCGGGGCCCGGGGGCCGGACAGCTCCAGCGCCCGGTAGCCGCCACCGCGGAACAGCTCCGCGTGGCGCTGGCGCAGCCTCAGGCCGGTGGACAGCAGGAAGAGCTTCGCCCGGCCGTCGTCCAGGTCCCCGCGGAGCCGGGCGCACAGCCCCTCCCGGTCCTCCTCCGCCTGGGCGTCCAGTTCGTCCAGCAGCCGCACGCGCTCGGCGAAGTCCACCGGCCGGCGGTTGTCCGGGTCCACCAGCGACAGGTCCCACAGCTCGCAGCCCTGGTACGTGTCCACCACGCCGGGCGAGGCGAGCTTGAGCAGGAGCTGCCCCAACGCGTTGTGCTGACCGGCCCGCTCGATGCGGCGCTTGAAGGCGCGCACCTCCTCCAGGAACGCGGCGCCCTTCTCCGGGTGGAAGCAGGTGTCCACGAAGCGCGCCACCGCGTCGTCGTAGGCCCCGTCCGGGTTGGTCCACGACGTGTGGACCTTCGCCTCCTTGATGGCCTTGGCCATGTACTCGCGCACCCGGCGGTGGAAGTCCGCCAGGCCCTCCGCGGGCAGCGTGGGGCCCATGGGCCAGGCCCCCACCACCGTCTGGAGGAGGAGGTACACGTCGTTGCGGCTGGGCGCCGGACCGGACGGCAGCGGCATCACCCACTTCTCCGTCAGCCGCATCCACCGCCGCGCCGCCTTGCGCCAGTCCTCCGGTATCTCCGTCAGCACGTTGATGCGGGCGCGCACGTCCTCGCTGCGCTTGGTGTCGTGGGTGCTGGTGGTCAACTGGCTGGCCGGCCAGTGCTCCGCGCGCTCCTGGTTGCGCAGGTGGAAGGTGTCCGCGCGCACGCCGAAGCGCTCCGGCTCGCCCCCCACCTCGTTGAGGCTGACCAGCCGGTTGTAGATGTAGAAGACGGTGTCCTCCAGCCCCTTGGCCATGACCGGCCCCGTCACCTGCTGCAGCTTCATGGCGAAGCGCAGCATGACGGCGCGCTCGCGCTCGTCCGAGTGGGGCGGGTAGCGCCGCAGGAGGATGTCGCGCAGGAAGTCGAAGATGGAGGCGTTGGTGGTGGCGTTGCGCTCCTTGGCGCGCTGGATGGTCCACTCCACGTACTGCACGTCGCGCGCGTCCAGCCCCGGGCGCCAGCCGTCCACGTACGTGCGGTAGACGGGGAACAGCGCGACGAACTCCACCAGCGCGCGCCGCAGCGAGTTGAGCGTGAAGTCACGCGTGCGCCGGCTCATCTCGGAGATGCGGTTGAGCTCGTGCGCCAGCACGTTGATCTCACTCGACATCGACACGCGCATGATGAGCAGCTTCTTCTGGTACACCAGCTCCGCGAAGTCCGGGTGCTCACCCGTCAGCCGCTCGTACGTCTCCGTCAGGTGCGCCTCCGCCGCCGGGTGGACGAACAGGCCGCTCACCGCGTTGGCGAAGCGGTAGCCGGTCGTCCCGTGCACCACCCACGCCTCCGGGATGCGCTCGCGGCCTCCCTGGATCTTCTCCACCACCACGTAGAGCGCCTTGCGCAGCGGGCTCGAGACGTCCTGCATCACCTCCGCCCGCCACCGCTCCCGCAGCGACGCCTCCACGCCGGGCCAGCGCGTGTCGTCGCCGGCCTGCGCCTGGAGGAACAGCGCGTGCGCGCGCTCCACGAAGTAGCGCTCCTGCAGGTCCAGGAAGTAGGCGGTGGGGTCGAACAGGCCGTCCGGATGGTCGATGCGCAGGCCGGTGACACACCCCTCCCGCAGCCAGCGGAAGACGAGCGCGTGCGCCTCCAGGAAGACGTCCGGGTCCTCCACGCGGATGGCGGCCAGCCCGTTGATGTCGAAGAAGCGCCGGTAGTTGATCTCCTCCCCCGCCACGCGCCAGTGCGCCAGGCGGTAGCTGCACGCGGACAGCACCGCGTCCAGCAGGTCGAACGAGCGGGGGTTGCCCGGCTCCCCGTTGAAGACCCGCAGGTTCTCGGAGACGTAGGCGGCCAGCGCCTCGCTGGACGTCACCACCGCGGCCAGCCGCCGCTTGATGACCTCCTTCTCGCGGTGCCGCTCGACGACCCGCGCCTTCTCCACGTCCGTGCGCAGCGGCAGGTGCTCGATGGCGGTGAGGATGGAGAGCAGCTCCACCATGGGCGGCGCGTCCGTGCCCAGGCGCGCCTCCAGCCGCTCCAGGCCGTGGCGGAGGATGCGGCCGTACTGGCGCGGGGCCACCGGCAGCAGGTGGTCGTAGTAGTGCAGGAAGAACGCGCCGCCCTGGTACGACAGCCTCAGCTCGCCGCGCTCCAGCACGACGCCGTACTGGTCCCCCAGGATGGGCAGCAGCACCTTGCCGTGCAGTTCGTCCTTCACCGGCGCCCAGTCGATGTCGAAGTACTTGGCGTAGACGGACGACGGGCCGTTCTCCAGCACGTCGAACCAGAGGCGGTTGTCGCGCTCGATGCCCATGTGGTTGGGCACCACGTCCAGGACGTGCCCCATGCCGCGCTCGGCGAGCGCGGCGCACAGGGCGGCGTGGGACTGGGGCGTGCCCACCTCCGGGTTGAGGTGCTGGTGGTCCACGCAGTCGTAGCCGTGGGTGCTGCCCGGCGTGGCCTTCAAGTAGGGGGATGCGTACAGGTCGCTGACGCCCAGCCGCGCCAGGTACGGCACGACGCGGCGCGCGTGGTCGAAGTCGAAGCCCTTGTGCAGTTGCACCCGGTACGTGGACAGCGGCGTGCGTGGCCGCGCGCCCAGCTCCCCGCGCACGCGCGCGAACAGCCCCTCCGCGAGGGCCTCCGCGCTCGAAGTGGCCCCCGACGCTCCCGCGGGAGCGCTCCCCGTTTCTTCCAGCCCGTCGAGCAACATGGGGACCAGAGGTAGGGCGCCAGCGCCCCATCCGCCAGCACGAGGTCGCGCATCCGCCCTCTTTCCAACGCTCCAGGTGCCCGGAGTCACGAGGGATGCGCCCGGAAAAACAAAGGGCCCGCCGGGGAAGTTCCGGCGAGCCCTCGCTGTGTGCCGGCCAGGCGTGCCCGGCGGCGGACGTCTCAGCTCAGCTGCTTGTTCACCAGCGCGGTCATCTCGAACATGGTGACGTTCTTCTTGCCACCGAAGATGGGCTTGAGCTTGTCGTCGGCGTTGATCTGCCGCTTGTTCTTCGCGTCCTGCAGGCCCTGCTTCTTGATGTAGGCCCAGAGCTTCTTGACCACCTCGGTGCGAGGCAGCGGCTTGGAACCGACGATCTCAGCGAGCGCGGCGGAAGGAGTCATCTCCTTCATGAACGACGCGTTCGGCTTGCGCTTCGCGCCAGCAGACGACTTCTTCGCGGCGGGAGCCTTCTTCGCAGCAGCTTTCTTGGCGGCCATTCGTCTTGAGTCTCCTCCCCTCCGAAGGGGACGTTGTTCGGCCTTGCTTGGATGAGAGCCAGTGCCGGTGGGGCGTAGGTAGCACGCCCAAGCCCGAAAAACAGCCCTCTCCTGCGATTTTCCCTCGGGAAACGCCCTACGCAACGCGTTTCATGCCCGAAAAACAGCCTCCGCAGCGCCCGTCCCCTCGGGGAGAAGCCCCGTCGGGACGCCTCCGAGGCCCGGGGTTGCGCCCCGCCGGGGCCATTTCTCCCTCGGAGGACGCCTCGCGGAGCCTAAATCCGGCCCACCCGCCGGGGAGGCCCGCCCGAACACGTCCTGGCCGGGACCGGGGGATTCCTCTTGCGGACGAGGTGTACTTTTTCGGATGAAACGCCTTCATGAGAGCCCTCATCACCGGAGCAGGTGGCTTCCTGGGAATCTGGCTGGCCCGCGCCCTCGCCGCGCGCGGCGACACCGTGACGTGTCTCCTCCGCCGAGGCTCCGACGCCTCGGGGCTGAAGGACGTCCCCCACGTCCGCGTGGAGGGGGACGTGACGGACGCGGCCTCGCTGGCCCCGGCGGTCGCGGGCCAGGAGGTCGTCTTCCACCTGGCGGGGGTTCGCCGCGGCGCGACACGGGACGACTTCATGCGCGTCAACGCGGAGGGCACCCGCCTGCTGTGCGACGCCATGGTGGCCACCGGCCAGCGCCCGCGCCTGGTCCTGGTGGGCTCGCTGGCGGCCATGGGGCCCTCATCCCCCACCCGGCCCCACGTCGAGGAGGACGCCTTCGCGCCGCACGAGTGGTACGGCGAGAGCAAGGCGGAGGCCGAGCGCATCGCCTTCTCCTACAAGGACCGGCTGCCGGTGACGGTGTCCCGCCCGCCGCGCATCCTCGGCCCCGGCGACCGGGAGAACCTCACGTTCTTCAAGCTGGTCCAGAAGGGCATCCGGCTGGAGCTGGTGGGTGGCCCCCGGCCGCTCACCATGGTGGACGTGGAGGACGTGGTGGACGCGCTCATCCTCCAGGCCGAGCACCCCGCCGCGGTGGGCGAGGCCTTCTTCTGCGCCGGTCCCGGCGGCCCCCTGTCGCTGGAGGCGGTGCAGGACCTGGGCGCGAAGGCCCTGGGCCTGAAGCCCCGCACGGTGCGCCTGAGCCCCCGGGTGCTCACCGCCCTGGCGTCCGCGGCGGACGGCGTCTCCCGCGTGACGGGGCGCAAGCTGCCCCTGAACCGGAAGCTGGCGCGGCAGCTGCTCGCCCCGGCCTGGACGTGCTCCAGCGCCAAGGCCGAGCGGCTGCTCGGGTTTCACCCCCGGAGGGATTTGGAGGACTCCATCCGGCGGAGCGCGGAGTGGTACCGCCAGCAAGGCTGGCTCTAGCCGTGCTAGCAGGGGTGGGGGAGGTGCTCCCCCGTCCCAGTGTCGTTGACCTCACCCCCCCTGGAGTGTCAGGAAGCCCGCTGCCACATGCCCTCGAAAGCCGCCTTTTTCGATGTCGACGGGACGCTCGTGAAGACGAACGTCGTCCACGTCTACGCGTACTACGCGATGAACCGCGGCTCCGTGCTGGGCATCGCGGGGCGCACCCTCAGCACCGCCTTGAGCGTGCCGCTCTTCGGCGCCATGGACACGTTGGACCGCAAGACCTTCAACGAGTTCTTCTACCGGTATTACGCGGGGTTGAGCGAGGACCGCCTCGTCACCATCGCGGAGGACATGTTCGAGGACGTGCTGAAGCCGGCGCTCTTCGAGCAGTCCCAGGACCTCATCGACCAGGCGCGCCGCAGCGGTTGCAAGGTGGTGCTCGTCACCGGAGCGCTGGACTTCACCATGCGCCCGCTGGCCCGCCACCTGGGCTGTGACGACCTGATCGCCAACAAGATGCAGTTCGTGGGGGGCAAGGCCACCGGCAAGGTGATTCCGCCCATCATCGAGGGCGCGAACAAGGCCAACGCCATCCGCGCCTACTGCACCAAGGAGGGGCTGACCCTGGACAAGTGCCACGGGTACTCCGACAGCGCCTCCGACTACGCCATGCTCGCGGTGGTCGGCCGACCCACCGCGGTGAACCCGGACCTGCGGCTGCGCTCCATCGCGCGCGCCTACAACTGGCCCATCCTCGACCTCAAGTAAGGCAGCACCGCTCCCCCATGCGCCCGTTCAAGACGCTCCAGAAGCTGTACGACGAGGAAAGCCAGGTCGTCATCACCGAGAAGGGCAGCCCGCCGCGCGCGCTGTTCTACGGTGAGGGCTTCCTGCAGGAAGACCTGCCCGTGGGTACCCGGGTCATCTTCCCCCGCCCGCCCCTGGCGGGCGTGCCCAACGTCAAGGCCGCCATCCGCTGGGCCATCAACCACCCGGAGGGCATGGACCCGCTGCACGCGCTGCTCAAGCCGGGCATGCGCCTGACATGCGTCATCGACGACATCAGCGTGCCGCTGCCGCCCATGGTGACGCCGGACGTGCGCCAGTCCATCCTGGAGGTGGTGCTGGAGCTGGCCGCCGACAGCGGCGTGGACGACGTCCACCTGGTCATCGCCAACGCCCTGCACCGCCGCATGACGGAAGCGGAGATGCGGCGGATGGTGGGCACGAAGATCTTCGACGCGTACTACCCGGACCGCTACTACAACCACGACGCGGAGGATCCGGACGGCATCGTCGCCCTGGAGCGCACGTCCCACGGCGAGGAGGTGTCGGTCAACCGGCGCGTCGCGGAGAGCGACCTCATCATCTACGTGAACGTGAACTTCGTGCCCATGAACGGCGGGCACAAGTCCATGGGCACCGGCGTGTCCAACTACGCCTCGCTGCGGCACCACCACAATCCGAAGACCATCCGGGAATCGGACAGCTACATGGAGCCCAAGGCGAGCGCGCTCTACCGCAGCAACGAGCGCATCGGCCGCAACATCGACAAGCACCTGAAGGTCTTCCACATCGAGACCACGCTGAACAACCGCATGTTCGGCGCGCCCGTGGACTTCCTCGCCAAGAAGGAGGAGGACTACACGGAGGCGGACCGGCTGAAGTTCCAGGCCATGCGCTACGCGCTGTCGAAGATGCCGCGCGCGGCGGCGCGCAAGGTGCTCAACGCCATCCCCGCCCCGTACGACGTGACGGGCGTGTACGCCGGGGCCACGGAGCCCGCGCACCAGAAGACGCTGGAGACCAGCTGGAAGCAGTACGTGGTGCCGGTGGAGGGGCAGAGCGACATCGTCATCTTCCCCATCCCCTTCATCTCCCCGTACAGCGTCAACTCCATCCTCAACCCGCTGCTCGTGCAGGTGATGGGGCTGGGCTACTTCTTCAACCTCAACCGCGGCGTGCCGCTGGTGAAGAAGGGCGGCTGCCTCATCCTGCTGCACCCGGCCTACGACGAGTTCGACCCGGAGCACCACCCCAGCTACATCGAGTTCTTCCACCGGCTCTTGCCGGAGACGCGCGACTCCATGAAGCTGGAGCACAAGTACGAGAAGGAGTTCGCGGAGAACCCCAGCTACGTGCACCTGTACCGCAAGGGCAACGCCTACCACGGCGTGCACCCCTTCTACATGTGGTACTGGGGCGAGAACGGCCGCCAGCACGTGGGCAAGGTCATCGTCGCGGGCGCGGAGAACAACCACGTCCCGGCGCTCCTGGGCTGGGACCGCACGGACACGCTGACGGAGGCCATCGAGGAGGCGCGCGGCTTCATGGGCCGCTCGGCGACCATCAGCCTCCTGCGCATCGCCCCCACGGTGATGGTGGACGTGAAGTGAGGACGCCCATGGCACCCCTCCCCGAGCTGGACGTCTCCCGAGTCTTCACCGGCAAGCGCCTGTTGTTCGCCGGCGCCACGGGCTTCGTGGGCAAGGTGACGCTGTCCATGCTGCTGCACCGCTACGGGCAGGAGCTGGAGCGCGTCTACGTGCTCGTGCGCAAGGGCAGCGCGGCCTCCGCCGAGCGCCGCTTCTTCGACAAGGTGGCGACGAGCGAGCCCTTCCAGCCGCTGCGCGACACCTACGGCGACGAGGGCGCGCTGGAGTTCCTGCGCGCGAAGTGCGAGGTGCTCGACGGCGACATCACCGACCCGTGGGTGGGCCTGGACGAGGCCCGGGTGGCGGAGCTCACCGGGAAGGTGCACGCGTTCGTCAACTGCGCGGGCCTGGTGTCCTTCAACCCGTCGCTGGAGGTGGGCCTCAACGTCAACACCCACGGCGTGAAGTACGCGGTGGAGCTGGCGCTGCGCTGGGGCGTGCCCCTCATCCACATGTCCACGTCCTTCGTGGCGGGCAACCGCAACGGGCTCGTCTTCGAGGACGAGGAGGTGCGCGGCTACTTCCCGCGCAAGGACGAGCTGGACGGGCGCGACTTCAGCCTGGAGCAGGAGCTGAAGGACGCCGAGCGCATCGTCGCGCGGCTGCGCGAGCAGGCCGACGACCGGGCCCTGACGTCCACCTTCCGCAAGAAGGCGCTGGACCGGCTGGCGGAGGAGGGCCGCGACGTCAACGACGAGAAGACGCTGCGGCTGGCGGTGGGCCGCGAGCGCAAGCTGTGGCTGAGCGGCGAGCTGGTGCGCGCGGGCATGGAGCGCGCGGCGCACTGGGGCTGGCCCAACACGTACACGTACACCAAGTCCCTGGGCGAGCAGGTCATCGCCGGCACGCCGGGGCTGCGCTACGCCATCGTGCGGCCCTCCATCGTGGAGAGCGCGAGGCACTACCCGTTCCCCGGTTGGAACGAGGGCTTCACCACCTCCGCGCCGCTGGCGTTCGCCGGCATCAAGGGCCCCGGCGGCATCCCCGCGGGCGACAGCACCATCCTGGACATCATCCCGGTGGACCAGGTGGCGGGCGCCACCATCGGCATCACCGCGCACTCCATCGACGTGGAGGAGCGGCGCGTGTACCAGCTGGCGTCGGGTGACGTGAACCCGTTCTACGCCAGCCGCTCCGTGGAGCTGGTGGGCCTGTACCGGCGGCGCTTCTACCGGAACAAGGAGTCGGGCAACAAGCTGCTCAACTCGCTGCGCTCGCGGCTGGAGCCGCAGCCGGTCAGCAAGCGCGAGTTCGAGCTGTTCAGCGCGCCCATGCTGGTCCGGGGCGCCCGCTTCCTGAAGAAGGCCATCGACGAGGTGCGCCCCGCGTGGGGCGCGCCGTCCGTGCAGGCGATGCTGGACAAGGCCAAGGTGTCGCTCGACGAGGTCGAGGACAACAACGCCGGCCTCATCGCGATGACGGACCTGTTCCTCCCCTTCCTCTACGAGAACCGGTACGTCTTCCGCTGCGACAACACGCGCTCGGTCTACACGCGCATGGCGCACGGGGACCGGCTGAAGATTCCGTGGGACCCGGAGCACATCGACTGGCGCGCGTACTTCATGGAGACGCACCTGCCGGGCCTGGAGAAGTGGGTGTTCCCGGGCCTGGAGGAGGAGCGCGAGAAGCGCACCGTCATCCCCGCGCACCGAGACCTGCTGGAGATGTTCGAGGCGGTGGTGCACGCATACCGCCACCGGGTGGCCTTCCGGATGGTGGCCGGCGAGAAGGAGGAGCGCTTCACCTTCGGCGAGGTGCACCGCTACGCGGCCCGGGTGGGCAGCTTCCTGACGCTCTCCGGCGTGAAGCCGGGGGACCGGGTGCTGCTGGTGTCGGAGAACCGGCCCGAGTGGTCCACGTCCTTCTTCGGCATCCTGCGCGCGGGCGCCACGATGGTGCCGGTGGACCCGGGCCTCTCCGAGGCCGAGGTGCTCAACATCGCCCGGCGCTCCCAGGCGCGCGCGTGCCTGATGTCCGAGGACGCGGCCCGGGACTTCCCCGGCCTGTTCGACGCGCTGGGCGAGGGCGTGGTCATCGCCAGCCTCGCGCAGGCGATGACGGGCGACCCGGCGTACCCGGACCGCATCGGGCCGGTGCGCAAGTCCGCGTCGCCGGACGACATCGCCAGCCTCATCTTCACGTCGGGGACGACGGGCACGCCCAAGGGCGTCATGCTCACCCACCGCAACTTCGCCTCGCTGGTGGCGAAGCTGGCCGGCGTGTTCGACGTGGGCGTGGGTGACGGCGTGCTGTCCGTGCTGCCCCTGCACCACACCTTCGAGTTCTCCGCGGGCTTCCTCACGCCGTTCTCCCGCGGCGCTGAAATCACGTACATCGACGAGCTGACGTCGGACCGGCTGGGCGAGGTGTTCGAGACGGGCCGCATCACCGCGATGATCGGCGTGCCCGCGCTGTGGCAGCTCCTGCACCGGAAGATGACGCAGGAGTTCGCCAGCAAGCCGCCGCTGGTGGAGCAGGCCATCAAGGCGATGATGGCCACGCACGGCGAGCTGCGCAGCCGCGCCAACGTCAACCTGGGCAAGCTCCTGTTCTGGCCGGTGCACCGCAAGTTCGGCGGTCGCATCAAGGTGCTCGTGTCGGGTGGCTCCGCGCTGCCGGAAGAGGTCCACAAGGCCTTCCACGAGCTGGGCTTCAACATCACGGAGGGCTACGGCCTGACGGAGGCCGCGCCGGTGCTGGCGGTGGCGGAGCCGGGCAACAAGCGCACGCCGGGCTCGGTGGGCAAGCCGCTGACGGGCATCGAGGTGCGCATCCTCCAGCCGGACAACGACGGCATCGGCGAGGTGCTGGCCAAGGGCCCCAACGTCATGGCGGGCTACTTCGGGGACCGCGAGGCGACGGACGCGGTGCTCAAGGAAGGCTGGCTGTACACCGGCGACCTGGGGCGTCTGGACGCGGAGGGCCGGCTGTACCTGGTGGGCCGCGCCAAGGACGTCATCATCGACCACAACGGGAAGAACATCTACCCGGACGAGCTCGAGGAGCTCTACCAGGAGCACACGCACGTCAAGGAGCTGTCCATCGTCGGCCTGCCGGACGAGGCGGGTGGCGAGAAGGTCGCGTGCCTGTGCGTGCCCGACTACGGCGACCGGCCGCGCGAGGAGGTGCGCCGCGAACTGGAGGAGCACTTCCGCAAGGTGGGCGCGGGCATGCCCTTCTACCGGCGCATGAAGGTGCTGCGCTTCTGGGACGGCGAGCTGCCGCGGACGTCGACGCGCAAGGTGAAGCGCAAGCTGGTGGTGGAGGAGCTGCAGCGGCTGGAGCGCATGGCCCAGAGCGCCACCAAGGCGCGCGAGAAGGTGCTCGCGCCGGGCACGGGCGGCGCGGCGGAGTGGCTCTATCCGCTCATCGCCGAGGTGTGCCACCGCTCCCTCGCGGACGTGCGGCCGGACGCGCACCTCACCGGGGACCTGGGCTTCGACTCGCTGATGCTCACGGAGCTGTCGAGCGCGCTCGAGGGCGCGGGCGTGCCGCTGCCGGCCATCGAGGACCTGACGCAGGTGCAGACGGTGGAGGACCTGCGCAAGGTGGTGGTGGCCTCCGGCCGGAGGCCCTCCGCGGAGACGCGGGCCAAGGACATCCTCAAGGAGAACGCGAAGGCGGAGGAGGTGGAGATTCCGGTGCCGGACGTCGTGGCGGACGTGGGCCGGCAGCTCATGGCCTTCGGCCAGAAGGTGCTCTACGGCGGCGTGTTCGACGTGAAGGTGACGGGCCGCAGCTTCGTGCCGCAGAACCGCAACTTCCTGGTCATCGCCAACCACGCCAGCCACCTGGACGCGGGCCTGGTGCGCGTGGCGCTGGAGGAGCAGGGAGAGAAGATCGTCTCGCTGGCCGCGCGCGACTACTTCTTCGACACGCCGCTCAAGCGCGCGTGGTTCGAGAACTTCACCAACCTGATCCCCATCGAGCGGCACGGGTCGCTGCGCGAGTCGCTGCGGCTGGCGGGCGAGGCCCTGCGCCAGGGCTTCAACGTGCTCATCTTCCCGGAGGGCACGCGCTCGGTGACGGGGGAGCTGTTGGAGTTCAAGAACACGCTGGGCTACCTGGCGCTCACCTTCCGCGTGGACGTGCTGCCGCTGTACATCCACGGCACCTACGAGGCGCTGCCCAAGGGGAGCGTGTTCCCCAAGGCGAAGGACCTGAAGGTGAGCATCGGGCCGGCGCTGGGGCACGACGCGCTGCGCGCGCGCACGCAGGGCATGTCTCGCTCGGAGAGCTACCGCTACGCCACGCGCATCGCCGAGGACGCGGTGCGCGAGCTGCGCGACGGCCGCGTGTTGAACCTGGACGCGCTGGCCACGACGACGGTGGACGCGAGCGCGGAGCCGGCGCCCGCGCGTGTCCGCGCCGTCACGGGAGGGAAGGACCAGTGAAGCTCTTGGTGACGGGAGGGACGGGGTTCCTGGGCGCGCACCTGGTGCCCAGGCTGGTGGCGGCGGGCCACACGGTGCGGCTCATCGGCCGCTCCAAGCCCACGGGCGCCGCCTACGCGGGCACGGAGTACGTCGCGGGCGACCTGAAGGACCGGGACGCGGTGCGCCGCGCGCTGGACGGCGTGGACGGCCTCTACCACCTCGCGGGGCTCGTCTCCTTCCAGCCGAAGGACGCGCGGAAGATGTTCGAGCTGCACGTGGACAGCACGCGGGAGCTCCTGCGCGACGTGCGCGAGGCGGGCCTCCAGCGCGTGGTGCTGGCCTCCACCTCCGGCACCATCGCGGTGTCCAAGGAGGAGGCCGTGCTCGACGAGACGGCGGACTACCCGCTGACGGTGGTGGCGCGCTGGCCGTACTACCTGTCGAAGATCTACGAGGAGAAGCTGGCGCTGGAGTACTGCCGCAAGCACGCCATCCCCCTGGTCGTGCTCAACCCCAGCCTGCTGATGGGCCCGGGCGACGACCGGCTGTCCTCCACGTGGACGGTGGTGAAGTTCCTCAACCGCGAGATTCCGGCCATGCCGGGTGGCGGCATGTCCTTCGTCGACGTGCGCGACGCGGCGGAGGCGTTCGTCCAGGCGCTGACGCGGGGCGAGCTGTACGGCCGCCACCTGCTCGGCCTGAACATGACGATGACGGAGTTCTTCCACCGGCTGGAGCGCCTCACCGGCGTGAGCGCGCCGAGGCTGCGCCTGCCCGCGCAGGTGAACATCCTGGGCGGCAAGCTGCTGGAGCGCTGGGCGAAGGCGCGCGGCACGCCCCCGCCGTTGGATCCGCAGGAGGTGGAGATCGGCGAGCACTACTTCTGGCTCGACGCCTCCAAGGCCGAGGCGGAGCTGGGCTTCCGCGCGCGCGACGCGCAGGAGACGCTCGCGGACACCGTGAAGCACATCTACGGGAAGCTGCCGCCGGGGAGCCTGCCGGGTACCAAGGGCCGGCTGGGCGACCTGCGCGAGGGGACCTGACGTCCGGCGTGGAGTCGGGCGGGAGGTCTTCTTCCTTCCGCCCCTCCGCGGACTAGCGCCCCACCGTCTGACGGGCGCGCTCCACCATCTGCCCGGCCCACGGCTCCGAGCGGTGGCCCCACACCCAGGCGGCGCCGAGGAAGCCCAGGCCGAGCAGCACGAGCACCAGCCGCGCCAGCGCCGAGGGCCCCGCTTCGGTCTGCGCCATGACTAGCCCACCACCCGATTGCGGCCGGTCTTCTTCGCCTTGTACAGGTTGGCGTCCGCCACCTTGATGAAGTGGGTGGGCTCCGTCATGTCCGCCGCCATCTCCGCCACGCCGAGGGAGATGGTCACCGGAATCTCCTTCTCGTCGTAGACGAAGGACTTCTCCGCGATGAGCTTGCGGATCTTCTCCGCGAACAGGCGCGCCTTGTCCGGCCCGTCCTCGGGCATGACCACGGCGAACTCCTCGCCGCCGTAGCGCGCGAAGCACTGCTCGCGGCGCACCAGCCGCTTGATGGTCTGCGCCAGCTCCCGCAGCACGTAGTCCCCGGCCAGGTGGCCGTGGACGTCGTTGATCTGCTTGAAGTGGTCGATGTCGAACATCATCAGCGACAGCGTGCGCTGGTACCGGCTGGAGCGCCCCATCTCCCGCTCGAGGTACTCGAGGAAGAAGCGCTTGTTGTTGATGCCGGTGAGACCATCCGCGATGGTCAGCGTGTAGATGGTCTCGTGGTACTGGGTCTCGATGTTGTCGCCATCGAGGAACTTGAAGATGGAGCCGCCGACCTTGATGAGGTCGCCGCTGCGCAGCGGCTGCGCCTGCAGCACCTCCTGGTCGTTCAGGTAGGTGCCGTTGGTGGAGCCCAGGTCCTCCACGAGCATCTTCCCGCCCCGTCCGAGCACGCGGGCGTGGCGTCGGGACACGTTGTCCAGGTCCACCACGATGTGGTTGTGCTGGTCCCGCCCGATGGTCAGCTCGGAGTCGTCGAGCAGGTACTTCTTCCCCAGCTCGGGCCCGTGAATCTGGACCAGGCAGCACTCGGTGCTGCGCTCGGGGCGCAGGTTGAGCGTGGAAATCTTGGTGACGCGCGTTTCGTCGCCTGACATCGCCCCACGAGGCTAGCACGACCCCCTTTTCGGAAGCCAAGCAACCCAAGCAGGAACGGCGCTTCCCGCTCCCCTTCCGGCCATGGAGGGAGCCGATGTCCCACATCCGACGCGCCCTGCTCCGGGAAGGGTCCTGTCGGGGCGGTTGTGCACTCAACGAAGGCGTGCGAGCAGGCACGGGTGGGCTTGTGGTGCCCGGGTGGAGGACTAACGTCCGGCGCACCTATGTCCAAAGTCCTGGCGATGATTCTGGCAGGAGGCGCGGGCACGCGCCTGGAGCCACTGACTCGCGAACGAGCCAAGCCCGCGGTGCCGTTCGGCGGGCGCTACCGCATCATCGATTTCGTCCTCTCCAACTTCGCGAACTCCGGCGTCTACCGGATGAAGGTGCTCACCCAGTACAAGAGCGACTCGCTGAACAACCACCTGTCGCGCGCCTGGCGGATGACGGCGTTCCTGGGGCACTACGTCGAGAGCGTGCCGGCGCAGATGCGCACCGGGGTCGACTGGTACAAGGGCAGCGCGGACGCCATCTACCAGAACCTCAACATCATCACGGACGAGGAGCCGGACTTCATCTTCGTCTTCGGCGCGGACCACGTGTACCGGATGGACACGCGGCAGATGCTGGACTTCCACGTGCAGAAGAAGGCCGCGTGCACGGTGGCCGCGATTCCGGTCCCCATCGAGCAGGGCCGTGAGTTCGGCATCATCGACGTGGGGCCGGACGGGCGGATGCGCCAGTTCCTGGAGAAGCCGCGCGACCCGCCGCCCATGCCGGGCAACCCGAAGATGTGCCTGGCCTCCATGGGCAACTACCTGTTCACCACGGAGGTGCTGGTGCAGGAGGTGGTGCGCGACGCGGCCAACGAGACGAGTGCGCACGACTTCGGCAAGTCCATCATCAGCGAGCTGTACAAGAACGCGCCCGTCTACGTTTACGACTTCGCCCAGAACGAGATCGCCGGGCAGGAGGCGAAGGAGCGCGGGTACTGGCGGGACGTGGGGAACATCGACGTCTACTACCAGTCCAACATGGAGCTGGTGGAGGTGGACCCCATCTTCAACCTCTACAACGACCGCTGGCCCATCCACACCCAGGCCAACAACTACCCGCCGGCCAAGTTCGTCTTCGCGGACAAGGAGAACGAGCGCGTGGGGCACGCCACGGACTCGCTGGTGGCGGAGGGGTGCATCATCTCCGGAGGACACGTGAACCGCTCCGTGCTCTCCCCGAAGGTGCGGGTGAACTCCTATTCGGAGGTGGAGTCCTCCATCCTCTTCGAGAACGTCACCATCGGCAGGCGCTGCCGCATCCGCAAGGCCATCATCGACAAGAACGTGGAGATTCCGCCGGGGATGACGATTGGCTATGACTCGGTGGAGGACAAGCGGCGCTTCCACGTCACGCCCGAGGGAGTGGTGGTCATCCCCAAGGGCATGAAGGTGACCTGAGGCGGCCATGAGGTTGGGGGGGCTCTACCTCAGACCGGCGCGGGACTCGGACCGGCGCGCCCTGTGGCGCATCCACACCGAGGCGGTGGGGACGCTCTGCCAGGGCGCCTACGCGCCCCACGAGCTGACGACGTGGGTGCGGCTGCTGCGCCCGGAGGGCTACCTGCAGCCGGACAAGCCTCGCACCGTGCTGGTCGCGGAGCGGGAGCGGCGGCTGGTGGGGTTCGGGCAGTTGGACTCGCGCGCCGGCGAGGTGGAGGCCCTGTACGTGTTGCCGGAGGTGGTGGGCACCGGCGTGGGCTCCCAGTTGCTGGCCGCGCTGGAGTCCGTCGCGTGGGGTGGCGCCATTCCCCTGCTCAGCCTGGACGCCAGCCTCAACGCGGAGGCCTTCTACCGGCACCGGGGCTACGTGCCGCTGCACCCCGCCCGGCGGCCGCTGACGCCGCAGGTGCAGTTGGCCTGCGTGCGGATGCAGAAGCGGCGGCCGGCCCCCACCAGTCGATGGGAGCCCGCCGCCGGCGCGGCGACGCTCAGGTGAAGCGCGCCTTGACCTCCGGCTTGCTGAGCACCACGAGCGCCCAGATGCCCAGGGGGAGGCCCAGGCAGTAGCAGGGGCCGCAGCACGGCACGAGCGCGGCGATGGCACCCGTCATCGCCATCCCGTAGCTCTGCAGGGACTTCATCTTCAGCGCACCCACGAAGGTGAGCGCGTTGAGGACGAGCATCGGCGCCGCCGCCGCGAAGCGCCCCGCGCCCGAGGACAGGAACTGGAACGTCCCCTCGAACTCGCGCAACTGCGGGTTGCTCATGAACTGGTCCATCAACGCCTGGTCCATGGGACGCAGGGTCGACACCAGCGCGTAGAGGAACGTCAGGGCGGAGGTGACCATCAGCAGGATGGCCGGAATCGACACGGCCTCCTTGGCCTGGGTTCCCGGCCCCGCGGGCTGGCCCGCTCCCGGTGGTACTCCGAAGTTGTTCTCCATGTTCCCCTCTCCCGTGAAGCGTGGACGAGGACGGGAAGACCCGAGTCCCACCCGCCATCGGCGCGCATTCCACATGGAGGCCGGCCTCCACGCCAAGTGAATTGACGCGGAGACCGCCCTCCCCGGCCGTCACGCCTTGAAGGTGAGCAACGGCGTGAGCCGGGCGACCTCCTGGACGATGCCCGCCTCCACCTGGGAGTCCACCACGGGGCGGATGGGCTTGTACGCCGCGGGGGCCTCCTCCACGCGGCGCTCGGCCCGCAGGCTGATGCAGTCCACGCCGGTGAGCCCCAGCGCCGCCTCGCTGTGGTCCGCGCCCTCCCGCGCCAGGGAGAAGCGCGAGCGGGCCCGCCCCGCCCCGTGAGAAGCGGACTCCAGGGAGCGCGCATCCCCCATCCCCACCATGAGGAAGGACGAGGCGCCCATGGAGCCGGGGATGATGACGGGCTGCTCCGCCGTGGCGGGGCATGCCCCCTTGCGCGCCAGCCACCCGTCCTCGTGAGGCAGCGTGAGGTTGTGGGGGACGTCGTAGACGAGCGGCGCCTCCACGTCCCCGAACAGCTCGCGCAGCGTCTGGCGCAGCAGCTCCGCCAGCAGCAGCCGGTTGAGGAACGCGTAGTTGGCCGCGGTGGCCTCCGCCTCCAGGTACCCCGCCACGAGCGCCTCGTCCGCGAGCGGGAGGATGCCGCTGTCCGGCCGCGGCACGCCCTGGGGCCAGGCGTCGCGGGTCTTCTGCTGCCACGCCACGCCCACGTGCTTGCCCACGTCGCGGCTGCCGGAGTGGACCATGAACGCGAGCTGTCCCTCGCGCACGCCCCATTGCCAGGCCCGCGCCCGGTCCTTCACCTCCTCCACGCGCAGCACCTCGACGAAGTGGTTGCCGCCGCCCACGGTGGCCAGGCCCGCGTCGCGCACCACGCCCTCGCGCACGAGCGCGTCCGGCGCCCAGCGGGGATGTCCCGCCAGCGCGCCCCCCAGGTGCACCCGGCCCAGCTCCGCGTCGAGCTGGCCCAGGTCCGCGCGGCCCGCGCAGCCCAGCGGCGCGTCCAGCGTCTCCACGAGCCACCCCGGGAGGCCGTCGCGCAGCAGCGCCTCCGAGGCACGCGAGGACATGGCCACGTCGCGCGTGCCGAAGAAGTAGTGGCCCTTCATGCGCTCGACGAAGTCGTCGCGACGGGACAGGAAGTCCCCCACCGCGAGGTCGGCGACGTGCAGGCGCATGCCACAGTTGATGTCGGTGCCCACGGCGCCGGGGACGACGAGGCCCCGCGTGTGCAGCACCGAGCCGATGGCCACACCGGAGTCACCGGGGTGGAAGTCGGGGGTGGCGCGCACGCGCAGCACCTGGCCGCCGCCCGGGTGCTTCAGGGAGGCGAGGTGGGCGAGCTGCTTGAAGGCCTTGCCCTCCACGGGCAGGTCCGGTGGGAGGAGGACCTCCGCGGGTGGCGCATTCGCGTCACCCAGGAGGCGCACGGTGTAGAGGTGACCGTCATAGGTCACCTCGAGCCCCTCGCGGACGAGTGCCCGCAGGAGCCGATTCAGGTTCGGCTGCATGACCCAACTCAGGAATGGCCCTGGCGCGCCCGGAGAGGGACGCGAGCCAGGGGGACGTGGCGGATTGAGATGGTGGACCTCGGGTCAGCAGCCGCGGTCGCCGGAGGGACACGGGGCCCCTCCTCATCTCGCTCCGGACGGGAGCGGGTCACCGCCCTGACAGCGGGGCACTACACGGCGGCGGACAGGCCCCCGTCCACGTTGATGGCGGTCCCCGAGACATAGGCACCCCGAGGAGACACGAGGAAGGCCACCAGGTCGGCGAACTCCTCCGCCCGGCCCACGCGCCCCAGGGGGATGCCCGCGTTGCGCGCCATCTCCGCCTGGAGCACCTCCACCGGCTTCCCCAACTCCTGGGCGCGGCGCGTCCACTGGCCGCTCTCGATGATGCCCACCAGCACCGCGTTCACGCGGATGTTCTGGGGGCCCAGCTCCTTCGACAGCGCCTTGGTGAGCGCCATGCCCGCCGCGCGCGACACCGACGAGGGCGTGGACTGGGCCCCCGGCGTCTTCGCGCCGATGGCGAGCACGTTGACGATGGCGCCACCGCCCGCCTCACGCAGGTGGGGCAGGGCGTGCCGCGACGCGCGCACGGCGGCGAACAGCTTGAGCTGGAGGTCGGCCTCCCACTCCGCGTCGGAGACGGACGCGAAGGGCCGGGCCGAGGCGGTGCCGGCGTTGTTCACCAGCGCGTCCACCCGCCCCCAGCGCGCGTGGGCGGCGTCCACGAAGTGCTCCACCTCCCAGGCCCTGGAGACGTCCGCTTGAACCGTGAGGACGTCGCCGCCTTCCTCCCGGAGCGCCGCCGCCGTGGCCTCCAGGCGCTCGACGCCCCGGGCGCACAAGGCCACCTTCGCCCCTTCCCGCACGAGCCGCCGCGCCAGCGCCGACCCCAGCCCGTCCGAGCCCCCTGTCACCAGCACCACCCTGCCACCCAGTTCCAGGTCCATCCGCGTCCTCCCCGCCGCACGCGCTCCAGGCCCGAACTCAGGCCGTCTGCTTCACCGCGCCGCTGCGCTTCTTGTTGTCGAAGGCGGCCAGCGTGGCGGCGATCTCCTGGTTCACCGCCCGCAGCATGTCCTGCTTCTCCCGGAACGGGAGGAAGGCGCTCTTGAAGCCGGAGACGATGATGGTGGCCAGGTCGTCCAGCGACAGCCCCAGCTCCTTGTGCGCCGTCCACAGCTCCTTCGTCACCGTGGTGTCGGTGATGAGGCGGTTGTCGGTGTTGATGGTCACCCGCAGGCCGTAGTCGAAGTAGAACTTCAGCGGGTGCGCGGCCAGGCTCGACACCGCGCCCGTCTGCACGTTGGACGTGGGGCAGACCTCCAGCGGGATGCGGTGGTCGTTGACGTAGTTGAGCAGGTCGCCGTCCTCGCGCAGCCGCGTGCCGTGGCCGATGCGGTGGGCGCCCAGGTTGTGGATGGCCTGGGAGATGGACTCGGGGCCGTACGCCTCGCCCGCGTGCGCGGTGCAGTTGACGTTGTTCTTGAGGATGAGCTGGAAGGCGTCCTTGTGGTCCTTGGCCGGGAAGCTGGCCTCGGCGCCCGCCAGGTCGAAGCCGATGACGCCGCGGTTCTTGTAGGCCACGGACAGCTCGGCCAGGCGCATGGACGTCTGCGGGTTGATGTGCCGGATGCCACAGACGATGACGCCGCACTTGATGCCCGTCTCGCGCTTGGCGACGCGCAGGCCCTCCAGCACGGAGTCGATGACCGTGGTCATCTTCAGGCCCTTCTGCAGGTGCAGGGCGGGCGAGTAGCGCACCTCCAGCCAGCGCACGTTCTCCGCGGCGGCGTCCACCGCGAGCTCGTATGCGGCACGGTAGAGGGCGTCCGCCGTCTGGAGCACGGAGAGCGTCACGTCGAACGCGACGAGGTACTCCTCCAGGCTCTTGCAGACCTCGCCCATGTGGATGGCGCGGGCCAGGCCGTCCTCGGTGTCCGCGGGCAGCTTCACTTCCTGCTGCTCGGCCAGTTCGAGGATGGTCTTCACCCGCATGGAGCCATCCAGGTGGCAGTGCAGGTCCGTCTTGGGGAGGGCGTGGAGCAGCTCCTCCGTCACCGTCAGTGTGGGCGGCGGCACGAAGTCCGTCCGGCGGGCGCCGGAGGGGATGCCCGTGGCGCTGGGAATCTCGTCGTCGCTAATCGTAGGCATGGTCGAATTTCCTTCCTTACGCCATCCTCCAAACCATGTCGCCCCGCGCGTGTCCATGCAGGCGCTTGCTTCCCACCCTCGTGCTGACAGTGGTGGCGGCCGTGGGCTGCCGGGAGCCCGCGGAGACGGCGTTCCGGTACTCCACGGATGCATCCTCCCGCGCGGGGCTGACGGCCCTGTCGGACGGCGTCCTCACCGGTAACGAGGCCGGCGCGGTGCTGCGCGTCAACCGGGCCGGGGACGTCGTCTGGCGGGTGGAGCTGGGCCGGGAGGTGGCGACCCGGCCGGTCGTGGCGGCGGACAGCGTCGTCGTGGGGACGGTGGCCGGAGACCTGGCCCGGCTGGCGCTCTCCGACGGGACGGAGCGCTGGCGGCTCACCGGCGAGGCCCCCGTGCTCACCCCTCCCGTCGCCGAGGAGGACGGGACGGCGGTGTACGTGGTGGCGCCGGATGGCGCGGTGCGTTCGCACGCCGTGGACACGGGCAAGGTCCGTTGGCGGACACCCGCCCCCAAGGCCGACGAGGCCCACCTGGACCCCGCCCGAGGCCTCCCGGCGCCCGTGCTGTCGGAGGGGCTGCTGGTGGTCGCGCTGGGCGACGTGGGCCTGGTGGCGCTGTCCACGGCGGACGGCGCCCGCGCGTGGCGTCAGGAGGTCCGCGGGGTGCTCGGCCTGGCGGCGACGAAGGACGTCGTCTTCGCCACCACCCGGGAGCACCGCGTCCGGGCGATGCGTTTGGAGGATGGGAGCCCCTTGTGGGAGCAGTCGCCAGCGCGGGCCCTCACCAGCCCCCCGTCGCTCGCGCTGGGAACGCTGTGGGTGGGCGCGCGCGTGGACGACACGGACGTGCTGGTGGGCTTGTCGCCCTCGGAGGGGAAGGAGGTGGCCCGGCTCCCCCTGCCCGCGCCGCTCGTCACCGGCGTGGCGGAGGCCCACGGGGAGCAGCTCGTGGTGCCCACCAATGGCCGTCAGGGACGGCTCGTGGTGCTCGCGCCGCGGGACCCGGCACACGCCATCTCCCTGCGCACGGACACGCCGCTGCGCACCCGGCCCGTGGTGCTGGGAGGGCAGGTCTTCGTGCTGGGGATGGACGGGCGCGTGCTGTCGTGGCGCCTGCGTCCCCCGAAGTCCTGAGGCCCGTCGTCAGATTCCGCGCCCACCGCGCGTCCCTTTTCGCGCGCCCGTCAGCCGAGGCCCGACACGCACTCATCTCGCTGGTTCGAATCCAGCTCCCTCCTCGCGGAGGGATGGCCGAGTGGTCGAAGGCACCAGACCGTTAATCTGACAGACACCGGCTCCGGCACTCGGGCGCACCCTTCTCTCCCCCACTACCCTGGCAGCAGGAAGCGGGCGATGACGCGCTTGAGGCCCACGGCGCCCCCGAACTCCACCGTCACCTTGGCGTTGGGCCCCGTGCCATCCGTGGCGACGATGCGGCCCACGCCGAACTGCTCGTGGCGCACGCGCATGCCGCGCACGTCCCCGCCGATGCCCTCCATGTCCGAGGCCTGCGAGTACGAGCGGTCGATGCGCGGCCCGTCGTCCTCGTCCCAGGTGCGCCTGCGCGGCGCAACCGGGGCCGCGCGCGGGGGCTCCGGTACGTCCTGCTCGCTGATGCCGAACAGGGCCGGAGGCACGTCACGCAGGAAGCGGCTGGGCGGGTTGTAGCGCAGCTCGCCGAACAGCGAGCGGCACTGCGCCAGGCTCACGAAGAGCCGCTTGCGCGCGCGGGTGAAGCCCACGTAGCAGAGCCGGCGCTCCTCGGCCATCTCCTCGCCGTCGTCCGGGTCCTCGCCCTTGAGGGCGCGCGAGTGAGGGAAGACGCCATCCTCCAGGCCGGTGAGGAACACCGCGTCGAACTCCAGGCCCTTGGCCGCGTGCAGCGTCATCAGGGCCACGCGCCCCTCGCCCACCTCGGCGTCCGCGTCACCCACCAGGGAGATCTGCTCCAGGAACGCCTGGAGCGGCGGCGTGTCCGCGGACAGCGGCGCGGCGTCCACCTCCGGCGGCACCTCCGCGGGGGGGGTGCTGGCGGCGGCCACGGCGGCGGCGGCGCGGTTGAGGTCGAACTCCTGGGCGGCGCCCAGGAACTCGCGAAGGTTCTCCGCGCGCGTCTGGGCCTCGTCGCTGCCCTCGGCCATCAGCGTCTCGACGAGCTTCGTCTCGCGCAGCATCTCGTCCACCGCGCTCGCGGCGTCCGTCGTGCCCTGGGCGAAGCCGGTGAGCGACTCCAACAGCGCGCGGAAGGTGCGCAGCCGCTTGACGGCGGTGGCGTTGAGCGCGGGGATGCGCTCCGGCGCGGCGAGCACCTCGTAGAGGCTCTGTCCCACGGTGTTGGCGTGGTCCATCACCCGCTCCACCGTGGTGTCGCCGATGCCGCGCGCCGGGGTGTTGATGATGCGCAGCAGGTCCGCGTCCGAGCGAGGGTTGACCATCAGCCGCAGGTACGCGGACGCGTCGCGCACCTCCGCCCGGTCATAGAAGCTGCGCCCGCTCACCAGCGTGTACGGCACGCGCGCCAGCCGCAGCGCCTCCTCGAGCACGCGGCTCTGCGCGTTCACCCGGTAGAAGACGGCCATGCTGGAGAACTTGATGAAGCCCTCGCGCTGCAGCGCGAGAATCTGGCGCGCCACCTCCTGCGCCTCCATCCGCTCGTCGCGGTTGAGCAGCAGCGACAGCGTCTGGCCCGCCGGCCGGTCCGACCAGAGCTTCTTCTCCATCCGCCGCGTGTTCTTGCGGATGACCTCGTAGGCCGCGTCGAGGATGTTGCGGTCCGAGCGGTAGTTCTGCTCGAGCTTCACCACCCGGGCGCCGCGGTACTCGCTGGGGAACTCGAGGATGTTGCCCACGTCCGCGCCGCGCCAGCGGTAGATGGACTGGTCGTCGTCGCCCACCACCACCAGGTTCGCGGACGGGGGCGGCGCCAGGAGCCGCAGCAGTTCGTACTGCACCGGGTTGGTGTCCTGGAACTCGTCCACCAGCACGTGGTGGAAGCGGCGCCGGTAGTTGGCGAGCACGTCCGGCTTCTTCTTGAAGAGCGACACCAGCAGCAGCAGCAGGTCGCCGAAGTCCACCGCGTTGGCCGCGCGCAGCCGGTCCTGGTAGGCGCGGTACACCTTGCGCACCAACTGACCGCGCTCGTCACCCGGCTCCACCACCATGTCCTCGGGAAGCCGCGCCGCGTTCTTCTCCTGGTCGATGCGGCTGAGGATTTCGCGCGGCTGCATGGACTGCTCCAGCCCCGCCTCGCGCATGGCGCGCTTCACCACGTTGAGCTGATCCCCGTCGTCGTAGATGACGAACGAGCGGGTGAGCCCCACGTGCTCCGCCTCGCGGCGCAGAATCATGGCCGCCGACGAGTGGAACGTGCTCACCACCAGGTCGTTCGCCTGGGGCCCGAGCAGTTGCACCAGGCGCTCGCGCATCTCCCGCGCCGCCTTGTTGGTGAAGGTGACCGCCAGGATGCGCCACGGGAAGACCCCCCGGACCTTCACCAGATGCGCCACGCGGCGGGTGATGACGCGCGTCTTGCCACTGCCGGCGCCCGACAGGACGAGCAGCGGGCCCTCGCCGTGCAACACGGCCTCGCGTTGCGGGGGATTCAGGTCTTCGAGGAGTGCGGATTCGTGGGCGTTCACGGGTGACTCAGGAGGAAACGCCTGCTTCTAACGTCTTTCTCCGTCGAGTGGGGACCCTTCCACCACCCCGGCCCGCCCGCCCGTCCCCTGGCCCCGCCCCGCTCGGATATAAAGGGAGCCATCCCATGTCCGACTCCCCGTCCGGCCCCCCCTCACGGCCGTCCCAGGCCGACCTGGACCGCTACGCCACGCTCTTCAACCAGAGCCTCACCCTGCGTCACTTCGGCGCGCACCTGTCGTTCCCGGAGGGACGCAAGGTGGTCATCTCCCTGCCGGAGGTCCGTCCGGAGCACCGGGGCGGGGTGGGCAGCGCCGCGGCCGTCAACGGCGGCATCCTCGCCGCCCTCTTCGACCTCGCCATCGGCACCAGCGGCGCGCTCGTGGACCCCAGCCGCCGCTGCGCCACCGTGCAGCTCTCCATGAGCTTCGAGCGTCCCGTCACCGGCGACCACCTGCGGGTGGAGGCCGAAATCGACAGCCAGGGCCTCACCCTGCTCTTCGCCACCGCCCGCGTGTACGACGCGCAGGGCCGCATGTGCGCCCGCTGCCAGGGCGTCGTCCGCCTCTCCAACCTCCCTTGGGCCTCGGGGGAAAGCCCCGCCGTCAACTGACCCTTGACCACCCGCACCCACACATTCCCCACCGACGACGATATGTCCGCCTCGGACACACGTTACTCGGGCACCGGGGAGCGGCCGCATCCCGGCCACGCCACGGAGCGACGGGAAGACGGCATGGGTGCAGCCGTGCAGGGCCTGCGGATGACGACGGTTCGACTGTCGAGGGAAGCCGAGGAGCCGATGGAGGAGCCGGCGCGCGCGGGGGACGAGGAAGCCCTGGCGCGCCGGGCCCTGACCGGCGACCGCGCGGCCTGGGACGCGTTGGTTGCGCGCCACCACCGCCGCGTCGTGGTATCGCTCCTCGCCCGAGGCGTCCGGGTGGACCGGGCGCATGAGCTGGCCCAGGAGACCTGGGCGCGGCTCATCCAACAACAGCAGCGTGGGCTGCTGACGGAGCTGCGCCTGCCCAACCTCGCCCTCACCCAGGCGGCCTTCCTGGCCGCGGACGATGCCCGTCGCGCCCGGCGCGAATCCATCTCCGGGGCGGTGGAGGAGCTTCCCGAGCGCCAGCACCCGGTGGACCCTTCGGTCTCCGCCGAGCGCCGCCTCCTGTCGGAAGAGCAGCTTTCCCGCGCCCACGCCGCGCTCGCCCAGGTGTCGCCGAGCGCGCGGAGCGTTTTCCTCCTGGCCTGTGACGGCCAGGAACTCCCCCATGCCGAAGTCGCCGCGCGCGTCGGCCTGTCCGTGCAGCGCGTACGACAGATCCTGTGCGAGGTCCGCAAGAAGCTGCGGACCGCGCTCGAGGAGGAAACCCATGCTTAAGCCCCACCTGACCCGCGACTCCGCGGAGCAATACATCCTGGGCGCGCTCGCCCCGGAGCGGGCGGCGGCGCTGGAGGCCCACACACTGGAGTGTGAGCCATGCGCCCGGCTGCTTCAGGAAGAGGCCCTCCTGTCCGAACAGCTCCACGAGGTCGCCCAGGCCCTCCCCGGCGAGGAGCGCGTCGTGCGCCCCGCCCGCTGGAGCGCGCGCTACAGGGCGGCGGGCACGGCCGTGGCCGCCATCGCCGCGGCGGCCGCGCTGGCCCTGGTCGTGGCGCGCGTGCAGCAACCGGCACGCGGCGGCGCGTCCGTGCCGCGCGTGCTGGACGCCCAGCCCCCCACGGTGGCACTGGGTGAGGAGGAGCCTCCCACCAACATGGTGGCCTGTCCGGACCTGGCCACGCAGGAAGCCTGCACGCGCAAAGCCGCGGAGCGGGGCCTGCTGGTCATGAACCCCTGGGGCACCGCCGAGGTGCCTCGCTACGAGGCCCGCACGGGCCTCCCCGAGGGCGCGCTCAGCGCGCGCCAGCCCGTGTCGCTGTGAGGACGGCCACCATGGACTTCCGGAAGAAGCTCGTTGCCCTGCTGCTCGCGCTGGCCGCTCCCATGGCCCACGCGGGAGCGTCGGGCAGCGCCCAGAAGCTGCCGGTGGGCTGGTACGTCACGGAGAGCGCGCCCAAGCGCTACGAGGCGGGTGTGGACACCAGGTCCCCTTGCGAGGGCACCCGCAGCGCCTTCCTGCGCTCGCTCTCCACCGACGAGAACGGCTACGGCACCTTCATGCAGGCCTTCGGCGCACAGGACTTCCGCGGCAAGCGGCTGCGCTTCTCCGCCGCCGCGCGCGTGAAGGACGTGGAGGGCTGGGCAGGCCTGTGGATGCGCGTGGAGGGCCCGGACCCGAAGCAGCCGCTCGCCTTCGACAACATGCAGTCGCGCGCCCTGGTCGGCACGCGGGGCTGCAAGCGCTACGAGGTGGTGCTCGACGTGCCCCCCGAGGCAACCACCATCATGGCCGGCCTCATCATGAGCGGCACCGGCCAGGCCTGGCTGGATGGGGTCCGCTTCGATGTGGTGGATGGTTCGGTGGCGGTGACGGATCTGCTCGCCTCGCGGCAGTTGGTGGCCTCCACCGGCCCCGCCAGCCTCGACGACGCCGAGCCCGTCGTCTCGAGGAACGACCAGGTCCCCATCGGGCGCGTGGGCGACGTGTGGTTCAACCACGGGCGCGTCGCGGCGGACAAGCCGTACACCCGCCGCACGGACGGCGTCTGGGTGAGCATCCTCGGAGAGGAGCTCTACGAGCACGGCATCGAGGTGACGGGGACGTTCGGCCAGCGTCAGGTCGATCTCAAGGTGAAGGCAGGCGGGCCCCGCACCACCATCGAGGGGACCTGGGGCGGCGAGCCGGTGCTCATCCAAGTCAACGCGGACGCGCTCACCATGAAGTGGGGACGGCTGACGCGGGAGATGCTGCGAGAGAAGACCGCGCAGGTGGAAGCGTCCTGCAACCGCTACCAGCGCACGGATGGCCCCCGGGTGATGGACCAGCTCGACGTGTGCGGCGCGGCGCTGGGCACGCGGCCTCCGGCGACCCAGTTGGTCATGGCATTCCTGGCCACTGGCTTCCGCAACACGCTCCCGCCGCGGAGCTTCCCCATCCCGCAGCCGCCCATCCGCAGCCGCCAGGCGCTCGACACGGCGGAGCGCGGAGGCGGCCCCGAGATCCAGTGACGACGCGCGGGGGCCGCGCCTCGACGCGGGTCCCCCGTCCAACGTCCGCCTCCGTCAGAAGGCGAAGTCCTTCTCCATCGTCTCGTTGCCCGCCTGCACCGACAGGTGGGCGGAGCGCGCGCCGGTGGAGGACGCGGTCGTCAGGTCGAAGGACAGGCCCTCCGGACCGTTGGACGGCTTGAGCGAGGGACGTCCCGGACTGAGGAACACCGCCGCCGTCACCGTGCGCCCCGCCAGGGGCTGCACCAGCAGACGGACGCGCTGACGCTCCCGCACCAGCACCACGCGGAACTCCCGCCGCTCCTCCAGCACCTCGCGGTGCTCCGGGTGGCGCGCCGCCAGGGGGCGCTGCGACACCGGGGCACGGGACGTACGCGCGGCGGGGGACAGGCCCGCGTCGCCCTCCTCCATCTCCAGGGCATCCTCGATGGCGTCGTCACCCTCGCCGAGCGCCAGCACCGCCTGGGCGCACTCGCCACAGCGTGCGGTGTGCGCGTCGACGCGGGAGCGCTCGTCCTCGCTCATCAGCCCCATGTCGAAGCGCCAGAGGTCGTCCTCCGTCAGGTGGCGGCGCGGGGGCGAATCCACGGGCGCCGCGTCCGCGATGTCCGCGCGGCAGTCCGCACAGCCCTGGAGGTGGGGGGTCGACGACTGGGCTCCACCCGTCCAGGTGGCCACCAGGTCATCGCAGCCGGCCCGGGCGGAGAACCACCAGGCCTTGTCCTGCTCGGCGGGCTCGAGGAGGTCGCGCTCCTGCCGGCGCTGCGGATTGAGTGGGATGAACCAACGGGCCCTGGGGCGGAGTGCCGAATCCAGTTTCCCCAGGCCCTCGACAAAGCGCTCCAGGTTTCGCGCCGCCTCGCCGTCGAGAGGACCGTGGAGCGCTTCCCAGGCCACCAGCGCCACCACCGCGGAGGCCGCCCTGTCGCGAGCGGCCAGGCCCTCCATCGCCGACAGGCGCCACATCTCCGCTTCCTCGCCCCCGTCCAACACCACCTCCACCGCTTCTTCCGCCGCCCTCAACAACACGGGTTGGAGTGCTTGCGGTTTCTGCGCCTGGAGCCATGTCTCCACTTCCCGCCGACCGAGGCCCCGGAGGGCATCCTCCACACCTTCGGTCCCCACCTGCCTCGAGCGTCTCAGCAGATCCCCGGCGACTTCCAGGACGACACCAGGAGAAGAGGACCCGGCGGTGAGCTGCTGACGGCGGGCGGTATAGCGGGACATGGCTGCGGTGTTCATGAATTCATTCCTCCTGAATACCCCGGGATATGACCGGACAGGAGGCTCACGCTTCCTCCCCGGGTGACTCGCGCTGGAGATCCAGCAGGTAGAGCTTCAAGTAGGCCTGGGCGCGGCTGACGCGCTTGTAGGAATTGACGACGCTGATGTTCAGACGACGGGCGCATTCCTCGTGATCCTCCACGTCCTCGTGGTGGTACAGCTCCCACGCCGAGGCTTCCTTGGGGTGCTCCTGCTGGAGTCGGGCGAAGGCCGCCCAGTACAGCTCCTGGGCCTCGGCGCGCTCCTCGCGACGCCGGCCCAGCTCCACCGCGCGGGCCGTCTCGGAAGGCGGCTCCTCCATGGCGTCATCGGGGTCTGACGGAGGGGCCGCGAGCTCCTCGCGGTGCCGCCGGTAGAAGTCGATGGCCACGTGCTTGACGATGCGCAGGAAGAACGTCTTGGGAGACGCGCTCCGGCCGGGCATCTGCTGCGAGACGCCCCGGAACTGGTCCAGGCCGCGGTCGAGGAACTTCCCCACCGCGTCCTGGAAGAGCTCGTCCGCGTCCGCTGGGGACCCGCGACCGTAGCTCGCCTGGATCTTGCTGATGACGTAACGGGCAGGCCGGTTCCACCGCTGCACCAACGTCCCGAGCGGCCCTCCAAAGGGCTCGTCAGTGGCGCGGCGGCGGACCACCTCCGCGAACAATTCGTCATCCGAGAGCTGCTCGTACACCGGAAGGACCTGGGGGCTGTGCCCGGAGAACCGCCCCGGGAGATGGGATTACGGGGATGTGGCGCGGCAAAGTACCACGTTGGCATCCGCAGGCAGCCTCCGAGTGGAGCAGGGGGCCCTCCCCCCGGTGGTACCGGGCGGGTGGGACACCTTGGAAGGCCCGACGCCGGCGGCGCCGGCTTCCTGACAATTCACCCCCGAGGGCGGACCGGGCTCCCCACCGGGCGCCCCGCTGTCAGGAATCCAGGTTTGGCCGAGTCCCTGGCCGCATCGCTTTCGAGCGCCCGGCAGGAGAGGCCCCACAAGCAGTGGTTCGACTCCACCCAGCTACCCCTCGGGGCAGATGGTCGCCGGCGGTCCGGCACTGAAATCGGGATTCAGCCTTCCGGCCTTCCCACTCGGGCGCTCAATCTTCATTCAAGGAACCCCTGGTCATGTCGCCCCGTACCATCGTCATCGGAGATCTCCACGGCTGCTACGACGAGGCCCTGGAGCTGCTCGACAAGGTCGGGGCTACTTCCAGCGACCGCGTCATCTTCGCGGGCGACCTGGTGGACCGGGGCCCCCGCCGCCGGGAGTGCGTGGAGCTGGCCATGCGGCACGAGGCCGTCCTGGGCAACCACGAGGAGGCGCATCTCCAACAGCGGCGCCGCCCGGACGAGCGCCTGCTCCCGGACCACCTGGAGACGCGGCGAGCCCTGGAGCCGGAGCACTACGACTGGATGGCCCGGCTGCCCCACTACCTGCGGCTGCCAGAGCACGACGCCGTCGTCGTGCACGCCGGCATGCTCCCCGACCTGCCCGTCGAGGCGCAGAATCCGTACCACCTGCTGCATGCCCAATGCATCCAGCCACCAGCGACCAAGAGCTACTGGCCCTCCAAGGCCCCGGAAGGCTTCACCTTCTGGACGCACCACTGGAAGGGACCCGAGCGCGTCATCTTCGGACACACCGTCTTCGACCGACCGCTCGTCACCGAGCACGCGGTGGGCATCGACACCGGGTGCGTCTACGGCCGGTCGCTGACAGCGGTGGTGCTCCCGTCGTGGGAGCTCGTCTCGGTGCCGGCCCGGAAGACCTACCGGGGTGGCAAAGAGGTGGCGCGATTCCCGGTGCATGGCGACGTGTGCGTCTATTCGTGAGCCCCCGTCGCTGACCGCACCTCCCGGTTCTTCGCTTTCGCGCCCGGCCGCCGGGGTCCTACACGCACACGTGAGATGCGGGTTCGAGTCCCGCCGGGGCTACATGGCCCCGTAGATCAATCGGTAGATCACTGGACCTGACTCCAGACGCACCGGCCTCGGCACTCGGGCGCACCCTTTCCCTCCATCCCAGCTTCGCGTGGACCCGCCCGTGACTCCTCCAGGAGGCCCGGGAGGGGTCCACGCGTTCCCACGCGCGGCGCACTCCTCTCGCCATGACGCGAGAGGTCCGCGCCACGCCTGACCCGCGGCACGTCCCGAAGGGGGACTTCATGACCACGCCCCAGAACCCGTCCCTGCTGCCCGAGGCCCAGCTCGGCCCGGCCGAGCGCCTGCTGGACCTGGTGCTCAGCGGCTCCGCCCACCTGTGGCACAACCGCCCCGGACTCGACGTGGACGGCGTATGGCACGCCGCCGCGCACGCCCTGCCCCAGCTCAAGGCCCGTGGCCGTCCGGTGAAGCCCGGCCTGTTCGTGCCCGCGGCGGTGAAGCTCTACCGGCAGTTGCTCGACATCTACCGGCTCAACTCGGAGCTGATGGCGCACTTCGCGTCGTACGCGCTGACGCAGACGGACTGGCGTGACCTCAAGGTGGCCACGTGCGCGCTGATGCTCGTGCAGGGTCACGCGGGTCAGCCCGTGCGGGGCGACGACGGCGCGGTGGCGTTCCACGACGACGACTGGCGGGCCATCGGCGAGGCCATGGTGCTGCACTACGAGCGCAAGTCCACGCGCATGCTCACGCCCAAGGCGGTGCTGCGGGTGGCGGAGCTGCTCGAGCAGCCGGACATCGCGCGCCTCAACCGTGAGGCGGGCTTCGGCGACCCGGCGTCCCGCAAGGCGCCGCTGGGCCGCTGGAAGCGCGTGGCGACGCGGTGGCTGGCGGCGCGTGAGGCCAACCCGACCATGCTCCAGGGACTGGTGAAGGCCGGCTACAAGGAGACGCTGAAGAGGCTGGCGCGCAAGGCGGGGTACAAGCCGCGCGCGCAGGGCTTCTTCGAGGTGCTCGGCTGGAAGCAGAAGCAGGCTGAGGGCGGGCACCGCACGGTGGGACTGGACGGGCTGACGCTGGTCAAGCGCGAGCGCTTCGACGGGCTGTCGGAGGCGGAGATCTGCGAGTGGGTCGAGCTGGAGCGCCTCTCCTACAAGGAGGTGGTGGGCCGGCTGCCGAAGGACGTGGGCCTGACGCCGGCCATCATGGCGGCCCTCCTGCCCTCGTTGTCGGACCGCGACCTGCGGCTGATGACGCCGACCCTCGAGGAGCTGGGGCTCCTGGCGGAGCCGTCCGTGCGCGCGCGCTGGGAGAAGGCGGTGCAGACCGCCACCGACCAGCGGGCGCTGAACATCGCGAAGAACGTGCGCAGCCAGGCGCTGCGCCAGAAGCTGGAGGAGGCGAGCGACAACGCCGCGCGACACGCGGTGGCGGAGGCGACGGCGGAGACCGACGTGCGGGTGATGTTCCTCATCGACAAGTCGGGCTCCATGGAGGGCGCCATCGAGAACTCGAAGGAGGCGCTGGCGCGCATCCTCGCCGGGTTCCCGGAGGAGAAGCTGCACATCGCGGCGTTCGACACGATGGGCACCGTCCTCAAGCCGAAGGCGTCCAACCGCGCGGCGGTGCAGCACATGCTCGCGAACCTGAAGGCTTCGGGTGGCACCGCCCACATGGCGGGCGTCCACGCGTTGAATCGAGCGGGGGTGCGGGTGCCGGAGGGGGCGAAGCTGGTGGTCATCGTGGTGGGCGACGAGGCGGGTGAGGCGGGTGACCAGTTCGCCCGCGCCTTCCGTGACTGCGGCTACACGGTGGCGGCGCTGGCGTTGTTGGTGAGCGTGGCGGGGGCCCGTGGCAACACGGTCCGCACGTGCGCGAGCCAGCTGAAGGTCCCCTTCAGCGAGGTGAACGTGGACCAGTTCTCCGACCCGTACCAGGTCCCCCGGGTGCTCAAGGCGCTGCTGGATGCGCCGACGGCCCCCGGCGCCAGCCAGTCCGGCTGGGTGGAGCGGGTGATGCGCACGCCGCTCTTGAAGGTGGCGTGAGGTCGCGGTCGCGACAGGAAGGAAGGAGGCGGTCGTGGACTACCGGAAGTTCCTCGGGAAGGTGGAGTCGGTGGTGCTGCCGTATCTGGGCGGCGGCACCGTGGACGCCGCCTCGCGCCGCCTCCGTGTCACCACCCCGGTCGCGCCGGGGTGGTGGCGCTTCGAGATGAAGGGGCGGGACGCCACGGCCCGTGAGCAAGCCGCCCCAGAGGGGATGGACGCCCTGCCCCGCGTGCGGGGCCACGTCTGGGGGACGCGGCTGGTGCGCGAGGGCGCGGTGGCCGAGCCCCTGGACCTGATGCCGGAGGAGGAGCCGCCACGGCTGGCGCCCATCTCCGCGCGACGTTGGCATGATGGCTCGCTGCTGTTCGACAGCGTCGACTTCGAGAGCGAGGCCGAGGACACGGCGCGGCGCGCGCTCGAGGAGGGTCGCTCGCTCGCGGAGGTCCGCGGCGTGGCGTCCTCGCTGCGCGCGGCGTTCGGCTACACGCTGTTGGAGCAGACCTCGCGGGCGCTGGACATCCGCTTCACGCCCGCCGAGGCGCGGGGACGCGTGCTGTCCGTGGCAGAGGGAGGCCGGCCCGAGGCCGAGTCCTGCCTGCGCCACCTGAGCGCGGAGCGCGAAGCCCACCAGCGCGCCCGGACCGCACGCGCGGCCCTGGCCCAGGTCCGGGACCAGGAGGCGCGTGACGCGGAGCGAGCCCGGCAGTTGGCGAGCGTTTGGGCGGAGCAGGCGCGGCGACAGACGGCACGGAGCGGTCGCTCCGCGGGAAGGTCGTCGCCCGCGAATGACTGGTCGCGCGCGGAGGCAGCCCTGGCAGGTTCAGGCGCGCGATTGGCGGCCCAGCGCCGCCTCACCGGCAACGCGATGGAGGTGACGTACGTCTTCATGGGGGAGCGCTTCATCTCCGTCGTGGATGCGGACTCGCTCCAGGTCGTGGACGCCGGCATCTGCCTGGCGGGCGCGGACAGCGAGGTGACGTTGGAGAGCCTGCCGTCCGTCATCCGAGAGGCCATCGAAACCGACGTGCTGGTGATGACCCGACACGTCTGAGGAACGGGGAGGAACCGCCATGTCGACGCGCGAGGTGTGTCTGCTCATTGGCCAGCAGGGCGAGGTGCTGTGGTGCGACGTGTCCGACAACCCCGCCCTCCTCCCGGACTCGCGCGAGCGCTGGGAGGCCATCTGGCGGTTGAGGGCCGAGCTGACCGAGGTGGCCCACAGCCACCCGGACGGGCCGCTCGGATTCTCCAGCGAGGATGAGACGACGATGGAGGCCTTGACCACCGCGTTGGGGCGCGCCCCGCGCTTCTCGGTCGTCGCTCCCGGCGGCATGGTGGCCCGCGTGGATGGACGCGACGTCCTCGTCATGTCGGAGCCCTGGTGGGCGGAGCCGCTTCGCGAGGCCTCGGGCATGCACGCGAGGCCCCTGGCGCTGGCCTGAGGTCCCGGCCCCTGGGAAGCGACACGAGTGACCTCATACCGGGTGGCGCCACAGCTCTCGCAAATCCTCGGGGAGCTGCGACATGACGTCCTCGGCCTCTCCTTCGCTGATGAGGTCCCGGATGGAGTTGAGCACCGCGCGTACCACGGGCTCCACCGCGTCCGGGTTGAGCGCCAGGTCTTCGCCCACGCGCCGCAACAGGTCCTCGCGGCCGAACTTGCCCGGGAGTTCGTCCTCGTGCCGCTCACAGCGGTGGAGCAGGTCCGCCAACTTGTTCGGCAACTGGGCCTCCAGGTCCCGCGTCTCGTCGCTGTTGATGCGCTGCTCCACCGCGCAGAGCACCGACACCGCGGCCTGCTGCGCCACCGCGGGGGACATGCCCCCTCTGTCACACAGGCGCTTGATGAAGGCCGCATACGTCTGACTCGCGTGCGCGGCGCGACGCCGGGCCCTGCGCTCCTCGATGGAGCCCTCCTGGTGGCTGTGGGTTCCCTGCGGCTCGCGTTGGTCGGCCATGGCATGTCCTCCCTGTTGCATCCGTGGGCATCAAGGTTGCCCATGCGCTCCGGGGACCGCACCGCCGGGCAGTGTGGGAGCCAGGCCATCGGCCTCTCGCCCGTCACTCCAACTCGAGCTCCGCGGCCTCGCCATCCGCGCGCCGGAGCGCGTTGACCAACCGGTGTGCGTGACGCGTGGTCTCCGGCTCGCGGAAGCGAGGGCTCGCCTTCAACACCAGCTCCACGGCCGTGGGCAGGTCCATCAGGTGACCAGGGGACACGTAGACGGGCTGGACGGCCCGCCGCGTGCGCACCGCCATGCCCACCACCTCGCCCTTGTGTACGAGGGGTGCCGTTGACCCGCGAGCCTCGCCCAACCTCTCGTACGAGCCCACCAGCAGCGACTTCGCGCAACCGATGGAGGGGATTCCGAACAGCAGGCCGCCGTGGCTGGCGATTCCCAGCCGTCGCGGGTGCGCGATGCCGTGGCCATCGAAGACGAGCACGTCCGGACGGACCTTCAACCGCCCCCAGGCCGCGGCCACCACCGGCAGTTCGCGGAAGGACAACAGGCCTGGCACGTAGGGGAACGTCAGCTCGACCGCCGAGCCCGCTTGCGCCACGGGCGTCAACCTCTCCGCATCCAGGACCACGATGCCGCCGAACCCGGTGGGGCGCCCCTTCTCCGTGGAGACGTCCGCGCCCGCGATGCGCTCGACACGCAACCCGGGAGGGGGCTGCAACACCACCTGCTCCCGCAGCTCGCGCTGGAGCGCCACGGCCTCCCTGGGTGAGACGTCCCAGCGCCGCACCGAAGACCCACCCGCCATGCACGACCTCCTCCCTCGACACCGCGAAGTCTGGTGAGCCGCCCCACCGTGGCAACCACTCCCTGGGTCCACGTGTCGGGCCAACGTGGCCCAGCCAACGCACCCACAACCCTCCGGGGTCGAATCACGAAGGCCGATCGCACTGCCCTTCAGGGACGGCATGGAATGCCAAGGCACAGTGCATACCCTGATGCCCCCAGGCACGGGTGAACCGCTCCCACGGCCCCTCACACCCATGCCTCGCCTGGGACACCCTCCATCCTCGCGCCGGGCCGGGGAGCGCCGCATGTCCAGGGGTATCCAATGCATCGAATCCTCGCAGCCTGTGTCGTGGCCACCACGCTCATGGCCACCCTTCCCGCCACGGCATCCGAGTGTGGCTACACCACCGCAGGATGGAACGCGCCCAATGGCGCGGTCGTGTTCAGCCGCGGCGACGAGGGTCCCATCCGCAACGTGATTGATGCGATTGGAGAGTTCCGGACGCATTCCATGCTCTCACACGGCGCGGCGGGCGGCGTCACCCACGCCACCATGCGGGACCCCGACACGAGCAGTTGGCCCACCGTCTGCGGAACGCCGCTCAAGGTGGACCAACTGCGCAATGGCTATCCCGGCCTGGAGCAGATCAACCAGGGTGGCATCTATCACTATCTCTACGACGTGGATGGCCACGGTCCGGACTGGACGGCCTGGCAACTGGGTGACGCGGCGGGGGCCGCCCAGGTGGCGGACAACATCTGGTTCAATCACGCCTATGTGACGGATGCCTCCAGGGTCGACTCGAGCCAGCCCATCGACCGGCTCTTGTGGAACGGCGCACGGGTGCCCTACTCCCTCTTCCAGTACCGCGACCTGGAGTCGTCCCACACCATCCCCGGCAGCGCCGCCAACAACGGCATGGTGTGCTCGACCTTCCTCGCCTACGCGCACAACTACGCGGGGCGCGGCGCCGTGAGCGCGTACCGATATCCGCACGAGCTCATCGCCAACGCCTCCAACACCCTCCACGCGGGTGTCCAGGCACAGTGCAAGTCGTCGCTCGGCTGGTTCAAGAACGCCGCGCTGACGGTCATCTGTCCCATCTTCTGGAACGTCTGCTCCAACGCCGGCAACCAGGTCGCCAACTGCATGTCCGCCAACCGGTGCGACACCAGCACCAGTGTCATCTGGCGCGGGGTCCGGGACGACCCGAACTCCACCGCGACCTCCATCAGCCCCGACCGCATCGGTGGCTGGAGCGTCCACCCCGTCTCCTCCACCCTCTGGGCCAGCGACTACTCGCACCAGCTCCAGTGGAACTCCGGTGGCAACGTCTACGGCTGCTGGCAGTGACGCCGCGCGCGACGTGAGAGGACCGCGTCCATGATGCGTCAAGACTCCCCTGGAAGGCGTCAACGACGGGCCGTTCTCTGCGGCCTCGGCATCGCCGTCGTCGCGAGTTGGTGGCTGTCGCGTGAGGCCCCCGCACCGACTGCCCCCCCTACACAGACGACCGATACGGGACGTCTGCCCTCACCGACCCTCGCGGCCTCGCCGCCAACGCCCGCGCGGCCACCCTCCGCGACCGAGCAGCCCCCCTCGAAGCCAGCGCCACCGCCCATCATCGACGAGGTGACCGTGGAGAAGTCCGAGGTGTGCTCGGGCGAGGACAACCTCATCACGGTCCGGGCCCACTCGCCGGATGGAAACGACGCCTATCTGCACTCGACCATCGGATCCGGTGTCGGCACGCGCGTCCCCCTGCGCGTATGGCTGGAGGCGGATGGAACCCATGAACAGCCTCGGGTGACGGTGTTCGGAAAGGACAATGTGAGCGCCTCCGTCCCAGTTCCCGCCTACCGGGTGAAGGACTGCGAGCCCGAGCGGCTCGTCGACGTCTACTCCCGGCGTGTCCCCAACACGGAGGAGGACTTCGAGTTCCTCGTGCGCATCATCGAGCTGCCACGGCGAGACGAGCGCTCTCGCAAGCCCTTCGTCCCCGTGAAGTTCACCTGGACGTTCGACGACGCGCCGCCGGTGGTGACGAGCGCGCCCACCGTGACCCGCACCTTGAGCCCAGGGGGACCCGGGCCCGCCGCCATGTACCGACAACACCTGGTGCGCGTGGAGGCCATCGACACCACGGGACGCAAGGCCTCGGGACGTTCGTCGGTCCAGCTCCTCGACCCGACGTTCGAGAACTTCGACAAGAAGGGCATCGTCACGGTGCTGGCCCTGGGCACGCCCCGTTTCCCGACGGAGGGCGAGGACGGCAGGGTGCAACAGACCTTCCGCTTGTTCCACCGTTGGAAAGGCGCGGTGCGGCTGGAGCGTGTGACGGCGCTGCGCGCGCGCAGGCCCGAGCCCCACGCACCGCCACTTCCCGAAGAGGCCTCCGAGACCTCGCTCGGCGTGGAGACCCTCCCCGAGGGCCGGGGCGTCGACGTGAGTGTCTCGTTCGACGTGAAGGCCGAGCCGGACCTGGGCATGGTCACCTATGTGCTCGAGGGGAGGACGGAGGACGGCTACCCGGCCCGGGGGACATTCTCCCTCATGCGCCCACCCGCGCGTCCCACGCGAGACAACAGCGTGCCCGTGACGGACCCGCTGCTGCTGGCGAAGGTGAAGCGGGCCCGGGAGCTGCTGGGGCAGCCCTACGTCACGGACGAGGACCTGTGGCGGCTCGAACGCGAGGGCCGATTCCAGGACCTGAAGGTCCAGCGCGACACGCCCTGAGGGGCCGTCCAGCCAACGGGAGCGACCGCTCCCACCCGCGCCGCGACCGGAGGGCCCTGCGCGGCGTCCACCCGCCCCCGGGACATGCTGACGTGCGCGCCATGTCCCGCGCCTCGCGTCTTCCGCCGATGCTCCCGCTGGTGCTGTGCTGCGTGGCCATGGTCACCCGGGCAGAGGAGGCTCCGGCGCCGTGGCGAGACGTCCTGGATGCCCCCACGCCCCAGGGGCTCGAGACCCTCGAGCGTCGCGTCCTCGGTCCGGGTTGCGAGCCCCTGCTCCTGGGAGACGCGAGGCGACGCTTCGTCGAGGCACAGTTGCTGTGCGATGCACACCTCACGTTCATCCTCGTGCAGGCCACCCTGGACGGAAGTCCGCTCCCCGACACACCTCGACGCGTGAAGGCGCTGCTGGCGGATGCGCTCGGTCGCGCACGCACGCCCTTCCTGCGCGACGGGACCACACGCGTGGAAGGCCAGGTGCTCCCAGTCAGCATCCTCTACCGCGGGCAGCTCCTGCTGATGCTCGCGGGCATGAGCCGGGCGGGGCTCGCCGACGCACGCGACACCGCGCTCTTCGATGCGCTGGCGGCCCAGCTCGCGGAGTCCCTCTCGCGACAACTCCTGCTCCCCACCTTCGGACGCACCATCTGGCCATGCGACAGCGCCCCCGCCGCAGCGGGACTGCTGTTGCATGGTCGACTGCGCGACAACGACACGTCGAGGGACCTGGGCGAGAAGCTCGCCGCACGACTCGTCGAGCTGGCGTCCCTCCCTACCGGTTTCCCGACCAAGGTCGATGCGCGAGGGCGCCCCCTGGAGTCCACGCCCCGAGGGACCGCACTGGCATGGACGGGAGCCTTCCTCGGACTCGCCGCGCACCCGGCGGCGGCCACCTTCACGCGCGCCCTGGTGAAGACCCACTGCGACCGCCCCGCCGGCGACTTGCTCCCTCTCGCCGCGTGTCGAGAATGGCCGCGTGGCGTCCACGGACGCGAGGACGCCGCCAGCGGCCCGCTCCACCCGGGCGGCTACTCCGTGGGTGCCAGCGCACTGGCCATCGCCGCCACCCACCTCTCGGCTGAACACACCACGTGGCATCGACAACTGCTCAACACCGCACGTGAGATGGGCATCCAACCCATGCTCCAAAAGCCAGACAAACACCCACTCGAAGCGACACTGTTCTGGTGGGGCCTCACCACCCGGGAATGGTCCTCCGTTCAGTGACCAACCCATCCCCCGTCCCTCCGGACGAAATCAGGATTAGACCGACAAGGCTGTCGATTCGTATCATTGCGTGTCATCAGTCGTGGGGGCGTGAGACATGAATCGACGGTTGTTGAAGCGTTCGCTGGCGGTGGGCGGCCTGATGTTGCTGGGGGCGTGTTCGAGCCGGACCACTTGCAAGGACCCATCGACCCTCGCGGCGCTGCGCACGCCGCCCGTCGGGAAATTCCTCACCGTTCACCAGAAGGTTCCAGGCGAGTACGTCGTGGTGCTCAGGCCCCCTGCGCCCGGCATGCAACCAGTCGCCGTGGAAGCCGCGTCTCGTACCCTCCTGACCAAGTATGGCGGCAGCGCGTTCCTCACGTACGAGCACGCGCTGCGCGGCTTCGCCACCCGGATGACCGAGGCCCAGGCCCGCGCGCTGGCCGAGGACCCCTCGGTGGAGTACGTGCAGGAGAGCGGCGTGGTCTCCATCGTGGAGAGCCACACCCAGGAGAAACCCACCTGGGGCATCGACCGGGTGGACCAGCGCAGCCTCCCGCTCGACAAGCTCTATCTCTACAACGCCACCGGCCTGGGCGTTCACATCTACATCCTCGACACCGGCGTGCGCTTCTCCCACCGCGAGTTCGGAGGCCGGGCATCCGTCGGCTACGACTCGGTAGGAGACGGCATGAAGGGCAATGACTGTCATGGACACGGCACCCACGTGGCGGGCACGGCGGCGGGCAGCACCTACGGACTGGCCAAGAACGCCTCGGTGCACTCCGTCCGGGTGCTCGGCTGCAACGGCTCCGGCTCCACCACCGGCGTCATCGCGGGCATCGACTGGGTGACGAAGAACCACCAGGCCCCCGCCGTCGCCAACATGAGCCTGGGCGGCGACGAGGACCGCGCCATCGACGACGCAGTCCGGCGCTCCATCGCCTCCGGTGTGACGTACGTGCTGGCGGCGGGCAACGAGGACAACGACGCGTGCAAGCACTCGCCGGCGCGGACCCTGGAGGGCATCACCGTCGCCGCGACGGACAGCGCCGACAAGCGCGCGGCCTTCTCCAATTTCGGCGATTGCGTGGACGTCTTCGCCCCCGGCAACCGCATCACCTCCGCCTGGCACTACGGCGACCGGGAGACGCGCGTACTCAGCGGGACCTCCATGGCCGCGCCGCATGTCACGGGCGTGGTGGCGCTCTACCTGGAGCTCGCCCCAGACTCGGACCCCGAGGGCGTCGCCACCGCGCTGTACACGCACGCCACGCCTGACAAGGTCCGGAGCCCCGGCGACTGCTCGCCCAACCGCATGGCGTACTCGGGCTTCATCGGCGCGATGCCCGTGCTGCCCACCGCCGGCAAGAAGCCCGAGCCCTCGCCCGGCGCCGTGAGCGGAGAGCCCACGAAATAGGTGTCTGTCCGCGAAGCCCCTCCCCTTCGCGGACACCGAGGGCCGGACCTCGTCTCCATGACGGGTCCGGCCCTCGTCTTTTCCGCGCCCAGGCGTCGCTCGCCCCCGTCAGGAAGCCGCGAACGCCCGCGTCCCGCGAGGTGCCCGGCGACCGCACCACCTCGCGGCCTCATCCCGGGCCGCGCAAGGAGGCGCGAGACGACCATGGCCACTCTCAACATCACCTATGACGGGATGTCCGCGGACGTGCCGGTGGAGCTGGACCGGCCGGTGTCGGACACCGACGTGCGCCGCATCGCCGTGGAGCTCATCCGTTCCGGCGGCGTGCCCGGCATGCACCTGTCCCAGCTCCGCGACGAGACCTTCCAGCACTACGCCGTAGACAGGTTCCGGGGGGCGCGGGGCGAGGAGCGCATCTACCTGCGCCCCAAGGTCCCGTTCGGCGCCCGGTGAGGTGGACCATGCGCATCGCCTTCTGTGGCGTGGGCGCCATCGGCTCCCACGCGGCCGTGCTGTGCCGGAACCTCGAGGCCACGTTGGTCTTCATCGACTTCGACCGGGTCGAGGCCAAGAACCTGCTCGCCCAGGCCTACGTGAAGCCCTCCGTCGGTCGGAACAAGGCGGAGGCACTCAAGCTCCAGTTCCTCAATCTCCACGGCCTGAAGACGGAGGCCATGGGGGTGCGCGTCACCCGCGACAACGTGGCCACGCTGTGTGGTGGCGCGGACCTGCTCGTGGACTGCTTCGACAACCGCGACGGGCGCCAGGTGCTCAGCGACTTCGCGCGCGCCCACGGCAAGCCCCTGGTGCACGGCGCGGTGAGCGGTGACGGTACGTTCGGGCTCGTGCGGTGGGAGGAGCACTTCGTGCCGGACGCGGAGGACACCGCAGGACAAGCCACCTGCGAGGGCGGCGCCCACCTGCCCCTGCTCGGCCTGCTGTCCGCCACCCTGGCCCGCGTCATCCAGGACTTCGCCAAGGAGGGCCTGAGGCGCAACGCCCTGGTGAACCTGTCCTCCGTCACCCCGACACCTGGCGCTTGACGTCCCGGGAGCTGAAGAACGACTGGCCATCCGCCCGTACCCTGCTGACGCTTCCGTGCTCGCATCTCGAGCGCCAATCCACTCCGGAGGCCGGGCTCCCACGCTGGGGACCCGGCCTCTCGGCCTTCCGGGCCCCCATCGCCAGGGGACGCAGGGCGTTGGTCCTACAGCTGTAGGATTAGGGCAGCATGGTGATGCGATTGAGCGCGGGGGAGGACAAGGGGCTCGCCTGGCTGCTGTGCGCCTTCAGGTATGCCTCCAGCGCGTCGATGTCCACGGCGCCACCCAGCCGGTTCTTCCCCTCGATGAATACCGAGAAGCCATCACCCCCACTCGCGAGGTAGTTGTTCGCGGTGACGCGGTACTCCGCCGTCAGGCTCACTGGCACGCCGTTGAGCCGGATGGACGCCGGGTCGACGCGGCTTCCGATGGGCGCCGACGCGCTGAACGCATAGGTGAAGCCCGCCGACGGAAGCAGCATGAGGGTGGCTCCCGACGGCCGCCACTGCCACTCCAGCAGTTGCTCGATTTGCGCGCCCGTCAGCGTCATGGTGACCAGGCTGTTGCCGAACGGCTGCGTGGTGAAGGCCTCGCCGTAGGTGACCTCGCCCTGGGCGATGTCCGCGCGCACGCCGCCCGGGTTCATGAAGGCCACCTGCGCCCCACCCAGGTTCGCGGGCTTCGTCGCCTCCAGCTGCGAGTCCGCGATGACGAAGCCCAGGGAGGACTGGCCCAGGGAGTCCCCCTGTGTCCTGAGCGTCTGAGACACCCAGCCGATGACCCGGTTGGCCCTCGGAGTGACGAGCTCCTGGTACTTCGTCACAAGCTCCTTCACCGCGCCGACCTCCTGCACGTCGCGAGTGACGATGACGTTGTTCGCTCGCGCCTCCACGACGTCGCCCGTCGCCTTGCTCAACGTCAGGTCGATGTCCGTGACGAGCTGCCCCATCGACGAGGCGCTCGTGACCACCTTGCCATCGATGACGCAGTTGTAGGCCTGATGCGTGTGGCCGCTGACGATGACGTCCACCGCGTCATCGAGGCCCTTGACCACGCCCACGATGGCACCTGAGATGAGGCCGTCCGCACCCGCGCCCTTGCATTCGTTCACCAGCGAGCCCGCGGTCGGAATTCCGCCCTGGTGCACCACCACGATGATGGCTTCGATGCCCTGCCGCCGCAGCTCCGGCACCAGCGCGTTCACCGTCTGCACTTCGTCCTTGAAGGTGAGCCCCGCCACGCCCGTGGGCGTGACGATTTCCGGCGTGTCCTCCAACGTCATGCCGATGAAGGCCACCTTCACGCCCTCGAACTCGCGCACGTCGTAGCGGGGGAACAGCGTGCGGTCCTCGCCCGTGGCCACGTTGGCCGCCAGGAACTTGAACTTCGCGCCCGGGAAGCCATCTCCGTCCAGGCAGCCATCGACCGGGTGGCAGCCGCCCGACTGCATGCGCAACAGCTCCGTGCTCCCCTCGTCGAACTCGTGGTTACCCACCGCGACCAGGTCCAGGCCGATCAGGTTCATCGCCTCGACGGTGGGCTCGTCGTGGAAGAGCGCCGACAGCAGCGGCGAGGCGCCGATGAGGTCTCCCGCCGCCACCACCACCGTGTTCGGATTGGTGGCCCGCAGGGCCGCGATGTGCCGGGCGAAGTACGTCACGCCGCCCGCGTTCACCCGCACCGGCCCACCGTTGGGGTCCACGCCCGTCAGAATCTGGGCCGCGGGGGCCTCGAGCTGTCCGTGGAAGTCATTGAACGCCAGCACCTGCACGCTCACCGTGGTGGGACCCGCGTCGGGCGTCCCCGAGTCGCGCGTCCCCGAGTCGGGCGTCCCCGAGTCGGACGTCCCCGAGTCGGACGTCCCCGAGTCGGGCGTCCCCGAGTCGGACGACCCCGCGTCCGTGCCGGAATCTGGGGGCGGCACCTGGACGGAATGCTGCTCACAGCGCTTGTCCTCGCAGACCCACTCCGTGTTCGAAGCCGGCGGTCCCTTGTCTTCACGGCAGTCGGCGGCGTTCTGGCACTCGTCACCTCCGCAGCCGACATGGGCGAAGAGGAACATGCCGGTGACGAACGCTCCGGCGAGCAGGAAGACGCTGGGACGCGCTCCCAGAAGTGACGAGCGCGGTGTGGCTTGTGGCATCGACGGGACTCCAACGAACAGAGAGGGAGAACCTACCCTGGTTCGTGGACGATGGCGCGACTTCATGGCGGCACGGTGAAGCTCGCGCCCCGACTTCGTCTCGACACGGGTCTGCGGCTGTCGCCCATACTCACGGTGCGGATAGCGGCGCGTCGTTGCCGCACAGCAGCAACTCCACGGGACCTCCGGTGCGATCCACCAGGACGGCCACCTGACCCGTGCTCGCGACCGAAGCGCTCGGCCTCCGAGAGTGGAGTATCTGCACGTGGCCCACTGGAGCGGGCAGGGGAAGGTCGTCAGCGTGCTGTGGTCGCCGCGGGCGGAGTAGGTCAGCAGTGCTTCGGCGAGGGCGCGCGGGGCGGTTCCAGGAGCCAGGCGCACCAGCTCGCGAGGTCCTCGCCGAAGTCCTTCTCCGACAAGGTCCGCGGGATGTCGAGCGAGGGCGTGCGGTCGTGGGCAATTGGACACGCGCCGTCCCGGGGCTGACGTCCACCAACTCGATGCCCAGCTCCCGTGCGAAGAGGTCCTTCTCGAAATCGTCCCGGCCGTTTGCGTTTGTGGCCATGCGCCCGAGGATGGAGTGCACCCGGTGACTTTCCCAGGGGCCCGGCGGACAAAGACCCTGGCGCACCGAAACCTTGTAGAGCCAGTACTGCAGCGTGCCCAAGGACAGGTCGTGCCTGGACACCAACTTCGGCCTCTCATCGAAATTCAGTCGTCGCATGCCTCGAGAACCAGCAAGGCCTGCTCGACTCATGATGCCCGCCGTCGGTCGGTTACGCCCCAACTCCTCAGCCAGTGATACCAGCAAAGCGGATGGGCAATCTCTTTCAGAAGCCGTTAGCGACACATCGCCGCGCTCGCGCACCCGCTCTACAGGCGCGCGGTGAGGTGGCCCCTCCAGGCCGTTCCTCCATTCACGAGAGGCCCCTACTTCGTCGACTCGGTCGCACCTGCCTCCAGCAGCCGGCCCCACAGGGACGAGTCGTCGACGACCAGTCTTCCCGAAGACAACTGCACGCGCCGGTCGACCTGCGCCTTGCGGAACTGCCTCGGAGGGATGCTGGGCTGCTTGGGGTCCATGTCATTGACTATCATCTGCTCCTGCAACCGGATGCCATCCGTCGCGAAGCTCAGCGCCGCTGTGTAGTCGTAGCGACGCAGCCACCGGCTCGGCAACGAGCGCGACGCGGTCCGGTTCAACTGGAAGAGCGCCGGGCTCGCGCACGCCCCCTCCGCCGTCAACACCGGCTCGTTGATGAAGCGGTTGCCCCGCTGCAGCAACACCCGCACCGCTCGCTGGCACGCCGTCCCCATCGGCCCCGCGCACCGCTCCCCTTCCGCCACCAGCATGTCCACGCCCATCATCCGCTCCAACCTCAGCTTCGCGTTCTTCGTCCTCGAACGCAGCACCCCCAACGCCCGCACCGCCAGGCCTCTCGGCGTGGACTCCACCAAGGCCACCGGGCCCAGGCCCTCTCCGTCCGCGAAGTGACGCGCCACCGCCCACACCAGCCGCAACTCCGGCCGGATCTCACTCACCACCACGTCCCCCGCCGTCAACGTCGTCGGGGGCAACATCGCGGCCGTGGAGCCCGCCTCCACACACTCCCCTGGTGCCGGGTCCTGCCAGAGCACCGGTGTCCCCATGCAATCCGTCACGGGCGTGGCCACCTGCCACGTCCGCGTGTCGTAACCACTCAACATCAACGGATAGAGCACCTCCGCCCGCCACTGGTCCGGCGACAGCGCATGCACCCCCGTGGGCCGCTCCGAGAAGCACAACGCCGCCACCGCCGGCGCCGCGCGCACCGGCGCGGTGCTCTTGCACCCCGCCAAGGCCACCGCGAACCCCAACACCACACCCCACTCCAACGACCTTGTCGTCCTCATGTCCCTGATGACTCCCGAGCCCGGCGCTTGGACACCACTGGGACCTCTCCATCCTCACTCTTGTTCGCCGCGTCGCCCACGATGGCATGGTATGCCTTCGCGAACTCCGGACCGAACAACACCGCGCTCAGCTCGCGCTCCTCCTCCATCAACGTCTTGACCCGCTCCTCCAGTCGCGTGAGCTTGCGCGACGCCTGGAATGGCCACAGTCGCGAGAAGAAAGAGCCGCCCTTGCTCCCCTCCAACTCGCCCGGCAACAGGCGCTGGAGCAAGTCCTTCACGCCCTCGCGCATGCCGTTGAGCAAGGCAATCTGGTGGATCATCACGTCCACGAACCCGCCCCTCAGCTCCTGCACCCGCTCCGCGCTGTCCGGCGCCTTCCAGTCCAACAGGTAGCGCAACACCTCGCGCGTGTTGCGATTGTTGGCGAGCGGCGTCACGTCGCGCGGCAGCATCACCGCCATCTCCTGACCGAACTGGTCATGTCCCTGCCGCAGCTCCACGAAGGCGCGGCCGAACGTCTCCAGCACGTCCGCCAACCGGTCCAGGAAGCGGTCGATGTCCAGCCCCGAATCCAATCCCTTGCTCCCCGGCAGGTACGACCGCACGAACTGCCCCAACAGCTCCCGCGCCATCCCATCCAGCCGGCTGCCGCCCCCGGGCGCCGCCGGCACCGGCGTCACCTGCGAGTTGCCCCCGGACGACTGCGGCAGCGCAACACCCAACGAGCGTGCGAACCGTCCGAACTGCGGCTCGTGCGCCACCCCGGGCAGGTGCCGCTGCAGTTGCGCGACGAACGACGCGCGGTCCGCCTCCGGCAGCGTCCCCGCCTGACGGACCATGGACTCATGCAACGTCTGCCACGCGTTGCGATACGCGGTGTAGAGCGGCACGAGCTGCTGGATGGGGCTCTGCAAGCCGCTCGAGGACGCAGCGGGCGGCGGCGCCACGACGCGCACGCTGTCGCTCGTGTTCGCGCGGCGGCCAGCCGGAGCCGTCACCGGCTCGGCATCCGGGATGGGGATGCCGGAGATGATGGTGCGCTGCCCCGGGTCCTGCCGCTCCAGCTCCTCGTCGAGCGCCGGCACCAGCACCGTGCGGGGGCTCCCCTCCTCCTGACGGCGGGACTGCGCAATCGCCGCGTCGCTCAGGGCCGGCAACATGGTGGTGGCCACCACCTGCTCGCGCCCCTGCACCGGCGTCGGCTTGAAGCTCATCGGCGTCCCGTCATCGGGGGCCTGCAACGTGGCCAGCGCGCGGAACTGCGTCATGCGCGACTGACCGTCTCCCACCGACGCCGCGGCCTCCCGCGACAAGCGCAGCTCGATGGTGCCGATGGTGACCCGCGTCTCCTCGTCTACCCGCACCGGGACGTTCTTGTCGATGCGCCGCCCGTCGATGCTCAGCCCGTTCGTCGAGTCCAGGTCCACCACGTGGATGGACTTCTGGTTGAACCGGACGAGCGCATGGAACAGCGACACGAACGACTTGGGGATGGAGATGTCGTTGAGCTGATTGCGACCGATACGGACGGGAGAGTGCGTGAAGACATACTGCCGCTCCTTCGGCGGCTGCATCTCCAGGTCCTTGATTCGGATGACGAGGGGCAGCACGGCTCACTCCTATCCCGAAGCGATGGGGGCAGCCCCCCGGGGAGGTACCTCGCGAGAGTTCGTCACGGCCCAGCGGGAGGCATCATCCCTCCCCCAGGTCCGAGATGCACCCCCACGACAATCATCTGTCTGAGAATGCGAGGTCCCACTCGCCCCCAGCCCCCAGCCCCACCCTCAGGCGACCTGGGACGCCTCCGGCGGCGAGCCGCTCCAGGACCTCCAACGACAGCCGGGGCATCAGCGAGGCACGCAGCAGATGGTCCACATTGCGCGCCCCCGAGTCGTTGTCCTGACAGCGCCGGGCGAACTCCTCATACACCTCCGGGGCGAACTCCGTCTTGACCCGGTGCGACGTATGCAGCCGCTCCGCCAGGGCCGAAAGTTTCATCTCGGCAATCTGTTTGAGCACGTCCCGGGCGATGGGCAGGAACGGCACCACCGACATGCGCGCCAGGAGCGCCGGCTTGAAGTGCCGGCTGAGGATGGGGCGGATGGTCTCGCTCACCGTGTCCGTGCTCGGCGCCTCCGGGCCCGAATACAATTGCATCAGCGCGTCCGTGGCCAGGTTGCTGGTGAGGATGACCACCGTGTTGCGGAAGTCGATGAGCCGCCCCTCGCCGTCGGACAACATGCCCTTGTCGAACACCTGGTAGAAGAGGTTCATCACCTCCAGGTCCGCCTTCTCGCACTCGTCCAGCAGGACGACGGAGTACGGCCGCTGGCGTACCGCCTCCGTCAGCACGCCACCCTCGCCGTAGCCAACGTAGCCGGGCGGCGAGCCGATGAGCCTCGAGACGGTGTGCTTCTCCTGGAACTCCGACATGTTGATGGTGGTGAGGAAGCGGTCGCCCCCGTAGAGCGAGTCCGCCAGCGCCAGGGCCGTCTCCGTCTTGCCCACGCCGCTGGGCCCCACGAAGAGCAGCACGCCGATGGGCGTGTTGGGGTTGCGGATGCCCGCGTGCGACATGCGCAGGGTCTCCGCCACCGCCCGCAGCGCCGCGTCCTGGCCCCGCACCCGGGAGCGCAAGGTCTGCTCCAACGAGAGCACCGCCCCCACGGAGCTGCTGCGAAGCTTCCCCACCGGCACTCCCGTCCAACCCGCCACCACCCGCGCCACCACGTCCGGGTCCACCTCCACGTGAATCAGCGGCGACTCGCCCTGAAGCGTCTCCAGCTTCGCGCGCGCCTGGGCCACGTCCGCCTTCAGCTTCGCGGTGTCCGCGCCGGCCTCCGCCGCCTCCAGCGCCGCGCGGGCCTTGCGCACCTCGGCCACCGCCGCCCGCTCCTGCTCCCAGCGGACCTTCACCGTGGCCACCTGGTCACGCGTGGCGGAGAGCTTCTCCTCCAGCGTCGGGCCCTCGTCCTCGTCCTTCCGCACGTGCCCCGCGGCGCGCTCCCGCTCGCGCACCGCCAGCTCCCGCTCGAGCGCCGCCAGCCGCGACTCCGCCTCCACCAGCTCGTCAGGCTGGGCGCTCTGCTCGATCTTCACACGGGCCGCCGCGGTGTCGAGCAGGTCCACCGCCTTGTCCGGCAACTGCCGCCCGGAGATGTAGCGATGAGACAGCTCCACCGCGGCCACCACCGCCTCGTCGCGGATGGTGATGCCGTGGGACTGCGCATACGTGGGCGCCAGGCCGCGCAGCATCAGCACCGCGTCCGCCTCCGACGGCTCGTCCACCTTGATGGGCTGGAAGCGCCGCTCCAGCGCGGCGTCCTTCTCGAAGTACTTCTTGTACTCGCCCCACGTGGTGGCCGCGATGGTGCGCAGCTCGCCGCGCGCCAGCTCCGGCTTGAGCAGGTTCGCTGCGTCGCCGCCGCCCTGCTGGCCTCCCGCGCCGATGAGCGTGTGCGCTTCGTCGATGAAGAGGATGATGGGCTTGGGCGAGCCCTTCACCTCGGAGATGACCGCCTTGAGCCGGTTCTCGAACTCACCGCGCACCCCCGCGCCCGCCTGCAGCGCGCCCAGGTCCAACCCGAGCACCTCCAGGTTGCGCATGGACTCCGGCACGTCGCCCGCGACGATGGCGCGCGCCAGCCCCTCCACCAGCGCCGTCTTCCCCACGCCCGGCTCGCCCACGATGATGGGGTTGTTCTTGCGCCGCCGCGCCAGCACGTCGATGACCTGACGAATCTCGCGGTCGCGCCCGAAGATGGGGTCGATCTTCCCGTCGCGCGCCTTCTGCGTGAAGGAGTTGGTGAAGCGCGTGAGCGCCTCCTCGCCCCGACCTCCTCCCGTCGCGGGCGCCGCCGAGGCCGCGCTGCCCACCTCCGCCGCCTCCTTCGAGCCACCCACCACCTCGTCGAAGACCTTCTTGAGCGCCTCCACGGAGAGGGCGTCCAGCGCCGGGTAGGACTCCGCGGAGTAGCGCGAGGAGCGCGCGATCCACTGCCACATCAGCGTTCCCGAGCGCAGCCGCGCCGCCCCGTGCTCCAGCGAGGCCACCAGCCACGCGTCCTCGAACCACTGGAACAGGCTCTCGGAGAACACGGGCCGTCCCGCGTTGCCCGTGCGCAGCTCCCGCAGCGCGTCCTCGATGGAGCCGATGACCTTCGCGCGGTCCACCTGGAAGTGGCGCAACAGCCGGGAGGCCTCGCCGTCCTCGTCCTCCAGCAGTTGGCGCAGCAGGTGCTCGGGGATGATTTCGTAGCAACGCGCGGTGCTCGCCCGCGACACGGCGGCCTCCAGCATCCGCGTGGCCGAGGGCGTCAGGCGCCGCACGAGGGTCTTGGGTTCAACGCGCATGATTTCGCTCCAGGGGTTCGGCTGGCGGCGGGTGGGAACACCGAAAGGACGGCGTCATGGCGGCGAAGGCGGCGCGGCGCGGCGGGTGGCGTCCGGAAGCGGCACGGTGCGCAGGCGCAGGCGCGTGTCGCTCCTGCGCTGCCCCAGGTAGCAGTCCTGGCCCAGCCTCGAGGTGGATTGTGTCGAGAGGCGGAAGCGCGGCAGCTCCGCCTCGCGCACGCCCAGCACCAACGAGCAGTCGAGCGGATCCCTCACGACCAGGTCCACCACCTCGCGCACCACCGGGGACAGGTCTCCCTCGGGCATCAGCCGCCGGTAGACATCCCCCTCCAGGGGCGCGATGTGGATGTCGAAGCTGCCCGAGCGGTCGAACATCCTGGAGCCCAGCAGCGCGGTGCGGCTCAGGTTCGTGTTCGTCCGCCCCAGGCGCATCCGGTTGTCCGCCTCGATGTCCACCCAGTGGCCGGAGAACTGGCGCAGCGACACCTTCGCCTCGCCCAGCACGGGCGCCAGCACGTCCGTCAGCGCCAACTCCAGCGTGCCCGCCGTGCGCGCGCGCGCGGCGAGCAGCGGCGCCAATCGCAAGAGCTGCGCGGAGGACAGCAGGCCCGGGTACGGGCGTTCGTAGATGTCGAGCCCGGCGAGCGACAACAGCCGCTGGGACCAGACATCGTTTCCCTCCCGCGTCGCCTCCGCCTGCAGCGAGTAGCGCGACAGCGCCCGGAACAAGAGCGAGAGAAGCCGGTGATGGAACAGGTCCAGGAAGTCGCGCCGCCGCGCGGAGTCCGGGTCCTCCTGGGCAATCTCCTCCGGGATGTAGTCCGGCAGCGGCGACACGGCGCCGGTGACCCCCAGGAACGTGGTCATCACCTCCACCACGCGGGCGGAGCCGCCCAGCTCGTCCGACTGGGTCACGACGCGGATGTGGCTGACGTCCCCCGAGCTGAAGGTGAGCGAAGGATCATGCCGGAAGCGGATGGCCTCCTCGACGACGGGCCCCGTGCCGCCCACGGGCACCGCCTCCGACGTCAGCCGCTCGAGCAGCGCCACCAGCGGCCTGAAGGCCCACTGCCCGGGGCGTTCGCTCAGCGTCTGGACGGCCCTCAGCAGATCGTCTGTCGGCCGTTCCGGGGAAGCCACCGGTACTCCAGTCGAGAGGGTTGGAGGCGCAGCACGAGCTCGCTGAAGGAGTTGAGGCTCACGTGCGAGGCGAACAGCTCGTCGAGGACGCATCCGAAGAGGAACGCGTCCCCTGTGCCGGTGAAGCCCGCCTCGTCCAGCTCCACCGTCACCTGGACGCCCCGGACGGGAGCCCCTTGCAGGAAGCGGGTGATGGGCTGCCCCTTCACCTCCCGCAGCGCGCCCACGCGCAGCTCGTTGGCGCGCGCGGTGGACTGGTCCGCCGTCGCCTGGAAGTTGTAGAGCGCCAACATCGACTGCAGCGCGCCGGGCTCCAGCAGCGAGCGCTGGTTGAGGCTCAAGTGGGAGAGCAGCCGCCAGTGCAGCTCCGACCCCATGGGCGGCCTGGACGGCCGCGTCACCGCGACGATGTTGCGGAAGCGCGCCGTGGTGGGCGACGCCGCGGTGGGCACGCTCAAGTCGCCCACCTGGAGCCGCGCGGGCAGCGAGCGGTTGGTGCACGTCAGCTCGATGGACAGCGTCTCATCCGTCAGCGATGGCGCCACGTCGCGCGGGCTCCCCAACGACAGCGAGACGTCCATCGCGTCATCCAGCGGCGACAGCCCGCGGTGCAGCCGATAGAACCGCGAGGCGTCGCCCGCGGCGTGCGCGAAGTCGAAGTATGGCCGGTACTGCTGGCGCTCGGTGCGGCCCTGCGGCAGCCCCGTGACGGAGTCTACCGAGTAGACCTCCATGTGCGCCGGCTCCATGCCCGAGGCGCGCACCAGGTGCTCGTGTCCCAACGAGCCGGTGCGCACCGGGTCCGCGGACGCGGCGAAGAGGTTGACCACCGGCGCGCAGTGCAGCCGGAAGACGTCCTTGGGCAGCCGCCCGGGCAGCGTGGGCGGACGCTCGAACTCGAAGAGCAGCTCCAGCTTCTGGCCGGCGAGCTCGCTGGCAGCCTGCAGCCCCTTCACGTCGATGAAGAGGAACTTCTGCGGCAGCGTGAAATACTCCTGCAGGAGCCGGTAGCCCTCCGGCACCGTGGCCGGCCACGGCCACAGCGTGTTGCCCGCCTCCAGGCCCGAGGCGCGGATGCACTCGGGCCCCAGCCGCAAGGATGGCCCGCCCGCGGGGCCGCGCAGCACCACACCCTTGCAATGGCGCAAGAGCCACACCAGCAACATGGACGCCACCGGCAGCTCCGCGTGGAGGAACAGCGACAGGCCCTCCTCCGTGAAGATCTCCGCCCGCCCCTGCTCCACCAGTTGGAGCTGCAGGCGCAGCACCGGCGCCGCGGGCGAGGATTGGTCCAGCGTCGTCTCCGTCAGCGTCAGCGGCAGCAGGTCCACCGCGCGCGTCGTGCGGAAGGTGCAGACGGTGCCGTCCACGGGCTTGGCGCCCACCTCCGTCCCCGCCGGAATCCGGGAGCGGCCGCGCAAGAGGCGCGCATGGGGCGTAAACTCCACCACCGAGCACGCGGGCACCACCCGCAGGTAGTGCGGCAGCAAGAGCTCCGTCAGCCCGTGCACCACCTCCGGCACCGCGTCATCGATGCGCTCGCGCACTCGCGCCGTCAGGAACGCGAACCCCTCCAGGAGCCGCTCCACGTCCGGGTCGCCACCGCGCTCCACCAGGAGCCCGGCGAGCGCCGGGTTGACGGTGCCGAACGCGCGGCCCATCTCCCGCAGATATGTGAGCTCGCTCTGGTAGTACTTGCTGAACACCGCGACTCCCCCGCCGTACCGGTTCGCTTACCAGACCTCGACCTTGCCTCCCGGAGACATCTCGGTCCGGAAGCGGAGCATCCCCCGCGCGCCCCTGCCCGTGGGCTGCGCGGTGATTTCGAAGCGCAGCACCAGCGGGTCCACGTCCGGGACGTGGCGCACGCTCACGTGCTGGATGCGCGGCTCGAACTCCAACACCGTCGCGCGGATGGCCGACTGGAGCGTCTGGATGGCCGTGGGGAAGGTGTGCACCAGGTCGGTGAAGTCCATGACTCCAAAGCCCGGTACCGTGGCCGAGCCGCCCTTGCGCGCGTTGAGCAGCACGCGCAGGTGTTGGGCAATGGATTCAGTCATGTCCTGTGCACGCTCGGCCGAGCCCGTCCCCACCTCGATTCGCGACAACAACCCGCGTCCCATCCCGTCGCTCCCTCCTCCCTCGACGCCCCGGTCCCCCTCCCTCGAGGGGGAACGCGCATTGGCTCCCCTTACCGCTGGGCGCTCCAGGAGTCCTCGTGCGTGACGCCACCTTCGCTGACCGTCCAGCTGATGGTGTGGAACACGAACGTCACCTCCTCGAGCGGCGGGTTGGTCGCCGTCGCGGGGATGATGGTGTCCTGCACCACTTGCTTGATGCTGGCCACCCGACCCTGCTTGATGGTCACGGTATAGAACTGGTCCGTGGTGCCGTCGCCGGCGGGGCTGGGACGGAAGAACTTGAAGGTGGCCTCGATGGCCTCGTTCTCCGTCAGCGCCTTCATGAGCAAGGGCGACGCCTTGTCGATGCGCTTGCGGATGAGCAGCGGCTGGTACTGGCGGCGCCCCGTGGCGAGGCCGGAGCCGGCCTCGCGCGCGGTGATGACCCCCTGCTCGTAGTAGACGCACTCGATGGAGTCCTCGCGACCGAGGCTCGTCTGCGTGCTCTCTCCCTTGATGTCCTTCCCGTTCGCCGCCAGATACAGATGTACGGTCTCGGCCATGTGGCTCTCCCCCAGCTTGTTGTTGGTGTGACGCCTGCGACGTGGAACGGAGCCCTCGTGCGGCAGGGCTCCGGACTGCGTGTGGGCCGCCGTCCACGAACAGCACGGCGACCTGAAGGACCCGCCTGCTCCGGGTCTCACGCCCGCTCAGCTCACTCCTTGTCCAGCTTGCCGACGAGCGAGAGCGTGAAGGATGCGCCCATGTACTTGAAGTGCGGGCGGACCTGGAGGTTGCAGCGGTACCAGCCCGGCTGCCCCTCCACGTCCTCCACCTTGATGCGGGCGGTGCGCAGCGGACGGCGCGAGCGCACGGCGGGCGCCGGGTCGTCCATGTCCGCGACGTACTGGTTGATCCACTGGTTGAGTTCGCGCTCCAGGTCCGAGCGCTCCTTCCAGCTACCGATCTGCTCGCGCTGGAGCACTTTCACGTAGTGCGCCAGGCGGGACATGATGAACATGTAGGGCAACTGGGTGCCCAGCCGGTAGTTCGTCTCCGCGACCTTGCCCTCGGGGCTGTTGCCGAAGAACTTGGGCTTCTGCACGGAGTTGGCGGAGAAGAACGCCGCGTTGTCCGTGTCCTTGCGGAACACCAAGCCGATGAAGCCCTCCTCGGACAGCTCGTACTCGCGCCGCTCGGTGAGCAGCACCTCGGTGGGGATCTTGGTCTGGATCTCCCCCATGGCCTCGTACTGGTGCAGGGGCAGGTTCTCCACCGCGCCACCCGCTTGCGGGCCGATGATGTTCGGGCACCAGCGGAACTTGGCGAACGAGTCCGTCACGCGCGTGGCGAACGCCGTGGAGGCATAGCCCCACAGGTAGCGCTCGTGCGAGCCGACCACGTCCTCGGTGAAGTTGAACGACTTCACCGGCACCGTCTTCTCGCTGTAGGGCAGCCGCAACAGGAAGCGCGGCATGCACAGGCCCACGTAGCGCGCGTCCTCGCTCTCGCGGAACGAGTGCCAGCGCGCGTACTGCGGTCCCTCGAACAGGGACTTCAGGTCCTTGAGCGCAGGAAGCCCCAGGAACGACGACTGGCCGAAGAACTCCGGCGAGGCGTTGGCCACGAAGGGCGTATGGGACATGGCCGCCACGGAGGCGATCTTGCTCAACAGCGTCAGGTCCTCCGCGCCCGGGCCGATGTCGAAGTTGCCCACGACGAGGCCGTACGGCTTGCCACCGAAGACGCCGTACTCGTTGGAGTAGATGGTGCGGTACAGGCCGGACTTCACCACCTCGGGCGCGTCCTCGAAGTCGGTGAGCAGGTCCTGCTTGGAGGCGTTGAGCACCTCCACCCGGACGTTCTCCCGGAAGTCGGTGCGCTCGATCATGAACTTGAGCGAGCGCCACGCGGACTCCAGCGACTGGAGCTGCGGGTGGTGGAGGATTTCGTTGACCTGCGCGCTCAGCCGCTGGTCCACCTCGGCAATCATCGCGTCCACCAGCGCCTTGTCCACGCGCTCGGTCGACCGGCCCGGGGCCAGCATCTCCGCGATGAAGGCCTGCACGCCCCGACGGGCCACGTCGTAGCCGTCATCGTTGGGCTTCATCTTCGTCTCGGACAGGATTTCGTCCAGGAGCGACGGGGCGGCATCGGCGGTCTCGACCTGGGCCAACGCCTTGGCTTCAGTGCTCATCTGTGTCACGCCTTTTCTGAGTGCGTTTGCGAATGCCGCCCTACTCCGACTTCTTGTCCAACCCCAGCTCCGCCATCAATCGCTGACGTCCCTCGGTGTCCCCGAGCAGCGCTTGGATCTTCTTGCGGAAGGCGGGCACGTTGCCCAGGGGACCCTTCAGCGCGTTGAGCGCCGCGCGCAGTTGCAGGAGCTGGTGCAGCTCCGGCACCTGATTGACGATTCCCTCCGGGGTGAAGTCCGCGAGCGTCTGGAACTTCAACGAGACAGCCATGGAGGCGTCTGGCTCGTTGGAGAGCTTGTTGGGAACACTCACATCCACGGAAAGCCCTTGTTTGGCCATCACCTCGTTGAAGTTGCTCTTGTCGATGTTGATGGGCGCGCGCTCCTCCACGGGGCGCTCGTCCTGACGACCGGTGTAATCACCCACCACGAGGACCTTGAGCGGCAGCTCGACCTCCGACTGCGCATTCCCGGTCTCCGACTTGTAGACGATGTTGACGCGCTCCTTCGGAGCGACAGACCCTTCCTTGCTCACCGCACGACCTCCTGGTTGGGGATGGCTTTGCTACCCCCCCGTCACAGAGACACCTTCAGCGCGGCACCGGGATCAAGCAGACAAAGCCGACAATAACGGACAGTGAAGTCAGACACCAGCGCCTCCGGCGACTTTGGAGGAGGCCGCGAGAGCGCAAGCCATCCTTCCAGACACTCCGCCGCGAGCGCCGGCTCCCAGACATCCAGCCCGTGCGTCACCGACTCCCGGTCCAAAGACTCATAGAGGGCCCGCGCCACGGGGGCCTGCCCCGCCGCCGCGCACAGCCGCGCGAGGGAGAGCCGGGCCTGGAATCGCTTGCGGCCCGTGCCCGCAGCGCCCACCTGGGTCTGGAGCAGTCCCACGGCGCCCGCGGGATTCCCACCCGCCAATAGCTTGCGTGCCTCGGCCAGCACCTCCGCGCCGCCGTCGTCCTTCTCGCTCCCGGCGCTCGAGGCGGGTGTCGCCGACGGCGCCACGGGTGTGGCGAGCACGGTGTCCAGCCAGGCCCGCGTCTCGCCGGAGGCCACGGGCGTGCCATCGCCGAAGAGCAGGCCGGGGACGGTGGGCATGCGCTTGAGCCACGCGGCCAGCTCGCCCACCAACGCCTGGCGCGCGGCGCCGTGTCCCAGCTCGCCCAGCGCTCGCGCGCTGAGGAAGTGCGGGTCCAGGAAGAAGCGGTGCTGGACGAGCGCCGACTCGGACTCCTCGAGCAACTCCACCCAGCGCGCGTTCGCCGCCATGCGCTCCAGGTTGGCCCGCAACGCGGCGGGTGGCGCGGGGATGCTCGTCTTGCCGCCGGCGTCCCCCGGAGGCGGCTGGGCCAGGTGCAAATAGAGCCCCACCCGCAGCAGCCGGTAGGGCATGGGCTCCGCGGGCGACGCGCGCCGCACGAGCCCCGCCGCGCTGGCCAACGCCGTGCCCGTCTGGCGCAGGAAGTCCACCGCGCCCTCCGCGCTCGCCAACGAGCCCACCGCGGGCATCGCCGCCGCGGGCGCGACCGCCGGCGCGACCTTCGGCGGAGGCGGAGGCGGCGTGGCCGGAGCGGTCGGCGTGCGCGGCGCGGGTGCGGGCTTGTACGTCACTGGAGCGACGGGCGGCGCGGCCTCGGGCAACGACGCGAGCAGGCGCTGGACGCTCTCCAGCAGCGGGCGCATCGCGGGCCCGTTGGCCTCGAACTTCTGGCGCGCCACCTCCGCCAGACGTTTGGCCGCGACGTCGAGCGCCTCCACGCGCTCGCGGTCCGACACGCTCACCTCCAGCGACGGCAGTTGATTGGACGCGCGCTCCACCAGCCACGTCACCGCGTTGGAGCGGCCGCGCATGCGCGTCAGCTCCGGGAAGAGCTCCGGCCAGTAGCGGTCCATCAGCTCGGAGACGACGACGAGGCCCGTGGCGAGCCCGTCCAGCCCCTGCGTCTGGTACAGCCCCTGGGCCAGGTATGTGGCGATGCGCAGGTCCTTCGAGCTCGTCCGGAGCACCTTGCCGCTGGAGTCCAGGACGAGCGCCCAGTCGACGGCGCCGCCGGTGACGGACTCCAGCTTGGCCACCTCCGCGAGCACGGCCAGGTAGCCCGGTTCCGACTTGGCCGCCTTGCCCGCGGGCGACGCCGCCGACACCGGCTCCAACCAGTCGTTCGCGCGCTGCTTGAGCTGCTCCAACGTCATCGCCATCTCCCCTCCTTTCGCCGGACGGCCCTGGTGCTCAGCTCCCGAACGCGGCGAGCAGCGACTCCACCGTGGTGGTGGGGTCCTCGAGCGCCTGCCGTCTCGCGAGGGTGAGCGCCTTCTGCGCGCTGTCGATGGCGGACTGCTGCCGGGTGAGCAGCGGCCACACCTTCATGCTGGAGTACTCGGGCTTCGCCAGGTGCATCAGCAGCGCGACGCCCGGCGTGCCGATGGACAAGAGCAGCCGGGGCGAGGACCCCAGGTGCCAGAACATCGCCGGGGGCATCGAGCGCCAGCCCAACTGCCGCCTCGCCAGCTCCGCCCAGCAGAAGGGGCCGAGCGACTCCGGGAACGGACACTCCAGCGTCACGCCTGGCTTCGTGGGCTCCTTGCCGCGCTCGGCCTGACAGGCCTTCAGGAAGGTATTGAACGCGTAGTAGGCCACGCCGGGCGCGGCCCCCTCGCCCTGGAGCCGCTCGACGAGCGGCACGGCGGGGCCCGCCTCCAGTCGTCGGCGCTGCGCGCTCGCGCCCATGGCGTCCGCGGAGGACACCGCCGAGAGCGCCTCCACCCGCGACTCCAGCTCGCTGGCCGACAGCGTCGCGGCGTCCGCGAGCAGGCGTGCGCCGGCGGCGAAGAAGGCCCGGAAGCCGTCGGGAATCGAGGGGAACTGCTCCGCCGCGCCGCCCGCGTCGACGGCCACGTACACGGCGAGCGGGAAGACGCGCCCCACCTTGTCCGTGCTCGTCGCCAGCGTGCCCACCAGCGCCTGGCGTCCGCCGGGCATGGTGAAGACGAAGCACGTGGGCTCCGAGGACAACCGGGTGTTGGCGCGCCGCACCGCCTCGTGCGACTCCTCCAGCCACCGGTGGAAGGCCTGCGACACCCCATCCGCCGCGTTCCAGCGGACGAAGTCTCCCTGACACGGCACCTTGCCCAGGAGCGCCACCTGGTTGCGGCCCGCTACCCCGAGCATCCCGTGCCTCCCTTCGCGATGACACGTGGAGGCTGCACCCCCTGCATGCGGAACGGCTGCATCAGCCTGGGGGTGCCGCCCGCGGACACGCCGAAGAACGGCGAGGCGCTGCGCGTCGGCCGGAAGTCGATGACCACCTCGGTGTCCAGCGAGGGCATCGACCACGTCACCGAGAACGACCGGGCACCGCCCGAGACGCTCGGTGTGCCCTCCTCCATCAGCCGGAACAGGCCCCACTCGCCCTCCTGCTCGAGCGTCTCCGTCTTGCCCTGGTTGTTGCGCACGCGGATGGTGGCCCCCAGCGACTTGCCGCCCTTCCCCGGCCACTCGTAGTTGTGCCACTCCTCGGGGCCGTTGTTGTACTCGACCGTCTGCCCGTCCACCGTGAAGCGGATGGAGGACAGCTTCGGCGAGGGGCGGATGTGGAAGGCGAACTTCACGCCCGGCTCGGCGTCCCGCGGGCTGAAGAGCGACTCGGAGATCTCCCGCGAGCGCGCGAGGAACGAGAGCACGGAGCCGAAGTACATGTTGCCGCCCGCGCGTCCCGCGCGCGTGACGAACTTGAAGCGCGTCCCCGACTGCTCGACGTGGTTCTTGAGGACGCCGCCGTAGAAGCCCCACAGCGTGCCGGACTCGAAGCGATAGAAGTCCCCCACGTCCGCCACCGCCGCGTCCTGCCCGTTGCGGTTGAAGGGGTAGTGCCCCGCCAGCTTCTGCTTGAAGGCGTTGGCCACCTCGCTGCACCACTGGTCGCTCGCCTTGCCGCCCTGCTCCTTGATGGTCAATTCGGAGATCTTCTCGATGGGTGGCCACAGCAGCGAATGGATGGGCGGACGCCACCCCACCTCCTGCGCCTGGATGAGCGACTGGATGATCACGCGCGCCGTCTGCACCCGCGTCATCATCGCCCCCGCCTGCGACGGGTCATCCATGGCGGTGCGCTGCTCGTCGCGCAGGAACTTCAGCTGCTCCTGGTAGATGTCCAGGGGGATGGACTCCGGAGGAGGCGCGTCGGGGCCCTTGGCCTGCGGCGGCGCGGCGCCGAACTTCAAGAGCCCCGCGAAGCTCGGCTCCACGTCCTCCGCGGTGAAGTCGCCCTCCTCCTCGCTCGGCTCCGCGTCTTTCGAGAGCTTCCCGTTGGCGAAGCGCACCGCCGAATCGATGGCCTTCCCCTTGGGCCCCAGCTTCTGCTTGAGCTTGTCGAGCATACCTTCGTCGTCGGACTTGCCCTCCGCCGGGTCTCCGCCCAGCCGCACGTTGTAGGCCACCGCGCGGAAGAGCTTGCCCAGCGGAGGCGGCTCGCCACGGGTGAGGTCCTCCAGCATGGCCAGCGCATCCGTCACGTCATTGGGCTCCCTCGTGCTCAGGGTGCCGATGAACTCCTGCCACTCCTCGATGTACTGCTTGTAGTAGGCGGAGCGCAGCGCCCGCTCCTGGCGCGCCAGCTCGATTTCGTTGGTGGAGTCGGTGTCCTTGTCCAGCACCCAGATGTCCGCCCCCTGCAGCGGGTGCTCCAGCTTGGGCGCCACCACCTTCTCCCAGCCCTTGCGCGTGAAGGCGGCCCGCACGCGCCCCTTGCCCTTGATGTGCTGGGCGGTGCTGCCCAGGACGGAGGAGAGGGTGACGTCGTACTGGTCCTTCTTGCGCGACACCTCCGAGACGATCTGCGCCAGCGCGAGCGTGGAGAACGGCAGCCGGTCCAGCACCACGCGCACGTCACGCACCACCTGGTCGTTGCGCACGAAGGCGAGCGCCGGGTCCTGCGCCAGCAGCTTCACGTACAGGTCGATGTGGTTCGCCATCTGCGTCGTTCGCTGGGCGCTGTCGGCGAAGCCCGCCTTGCGGCCCCACCGCTCCCGGAGGCTGGTGACGATCCACTCGCGCTCCGCCTCGCCGAGCTCCGGCTCGCGGGGCGTGCGGGGCCCGGAGAGCAGCAGATGCAGCTTCAGCCGGTCGAAGTAGAGCGCATACGCGCCTTCCGAGGGCTTCTCCTCCCGGTCGCGCGCCTTCTCCACCCAGGCCTTCGCGTCCTTGAGGTCCCCCGCGAGCACCGGGTCCACCAGCACGCGGCGCACGGTGGCGCCGTAGAACGCGCCGAGTGGCCCCAGGAGGTCATCGCCTCGGTACATGCCGAAGCGCATCCCGGTGGGCGGGCCCTCCTCCTTCCACTGGAGCAACTGGTCGAGCCGCTGCCGCATGGGCATCATCGCGTCGACCATCTTCCCGGCGCCGCCGTCCTTGTTGGCCGCCTCCAGCTTGAGCGCCTGCGCCATCCCCCGCGTCGTCTGGATGAACTTGCGGTTCTCGAAGAAGGAGATGGCCGGGAAGAGCAGGATGAGCAGGGCCACCGCGAGGCAGCCTCCGGCGTACGCCAGTTGCATGCGCTTCTGGCGCTGCTCCTCCGCGGAGCTGCGCATCGCCAGGTTCTGGTCCGGGAACACCACGTCCGCGAACATGTCGCGCAGGAAGTAGGAGCGGGACTCCACCGCGGGGCGGCTGCCCGGAGGCGTGGAGGTGCGGCGGATGCCGAAGGCCTCCGCCATCTTGTTCATCACCCGGTCGATGGGGCTGCCTTCCTGCGTGCCGCTGGTGAAGTACACCCCGCGCATCACTGGCGTGTCCGCGTAGACGTTCTCCGCGAACAGGGCCTGCACGAACTCGATGAGGTTGCCGCGAAGCCCCTCGAACTGCTGGGGGAAGCGGAAGATGCGCTCGCGCGTCTCCGGGTGCCGCTCCGAGCCCAGGCGAACGATGGAGCGCTGCTCCACCACCTCCGCCAGCTCGTCGAAGCGCGCCGCGAACGTCTCGCCGATGGCCTCGCGCGCGTCCTCGGGGCGCAGCGTGAAGCCCCAGATCTGCCCGCGCTCCGTCTTCGCCAGGTCCCCGAAGAGGTCCACGAAGCCCGCGAGCAGGTCGCACTTGGTGAACATCACGTAGACGGGGACGATCATCTTCAACCGTTCCATCACCTCGTCCACGCGCTCGCGGATGGTCTGCGCGAGCTGCACCGTCTGTTCCTCGTCGATGCCGATGAGCTCGCCCACGCTCACCGCCACCACCAGCCCGTTGACGGGCTTGCGCGGGCGGTTGCGCTTGAGCATGTCGAGGAAGCTCAGCCACTCCTCGCGGTCATCGTCCTCCGTGGTGTAGCGGCCGGCCGTATCGAGGATGACGCCCTCGTTCGTGAGCCACCACTCGCAGTTGCGCGTACCGCCCACGCCCTTCACGCCACCGCCGCGCGCCGACAGGTAGGGGAACTGGATGCCCGAGTTGCGCAACGCGGTGCTCTTCCCGGAGCCCGGCGGGCCGATGATCATGTACCAGGGCAGGACCGACAGCGCGTCCTTGCCCTGCCTGGCTCGCGCCAGCTTGGAGGACTTGAGCGACTGGAGCGCCTTGGAGAACTCGGCCTGCATGGCCTGGATCTCCTCCTGCTGATCCGGCCGCACGTTCTGCAACTGGGCGTCCGCCTGCACGCCCAGCTCCCGCTCGATGTCGCGCGCGGCCTTGGACGCCAGGTGGCGCTGGTACAGGTACGCGCCGATGACGATGGCCACCAGCAGCACGGTGGGGACGATGGCGCCCCACAGCGGCAGGCTGAACAGGATGGCGACGGTCCACACCATGATGATGAAGACCGCGATGAACAGGGTGAGCAGCAGCATCGCGAGCGTCCTAGGGCTGCTGGGGAGAGGAGGCCGCGACCTCCTCGAAGAGGGAGGACACACTGCTGGACAGGCCGATGCGCAGGCCGGTGTAGACCAGCAGCGCGAAGACCACCGCGGCGGCGGAGATGGCCAAGAGGGGCAACGTGCGCTTGGCGCTCACGGCGCTGTCGGGCGGACGGTCTCCATGCGGCGAGAGCATCTCCGTGTCGAACCTGTGCGTGCGGGCCAGCTCCCGCTGGAGTGTCTCGGTGAGCTGCATCAACTCCAGCTCGCCGCCCCGCACCCGGAAGCGGCCCTTGAAGCCGAAGATGAGGCACAGGTAGTAGACGCGGAGGATTTCGGTGCGCTGGGCGTCCTTGCGCACCTCCTCCAACCGCGTGAAGAACCCGTCACCGGCGCGGTTCTCCCGGAAGTAGTGGAACTGGAGCAGGTTCGCGAGCCAGTACTCCCGGAAGGTGTCGGCGCGCCCCAGGGCCAGCTCGTCGGCGAGCGCGACGATGGGATAGGCAATCTCCTGCGCGTCCTGCTGGTTGAAGCCCAGCTCTCCGGCGCGCTTGAGCAGCCGGTCGAAGAACGTGCGCAGTTGCCGGTGCACGAGCTCCGCCGAGGGGAGCGCATGGTCCCCGAACTGCCGCAACTGCAGCAGGGCCCCGAAGCACTCCTGCGTGATGGAATTGATCCGGTCCATCCTGTCGATGCCTCCACCCCATGCAGGCAGGGCGCCTCACCGCGTACCGCCACTCACCGGTGTTTGGACGGCCCCCCGCCACGACCTTGTTTCAACGACTGACGGCGTTCTTCTTCAGCGGAGGCCCCCCGCTTCCTCCCTTGGGGACCGCGAGCAGCTCCAGTCTGGTCTTCGACGGCTCGAACGGACGCGGCAGGTACACGGCCACGTTCTGCTCGCTCATCACGTTCTTCCAGTAGGGGTCGCCGCTCTCGAGCGAGAAGTACACGACGCCTGGCTTCACCGGCACCGCGGCGGGCGGGCGGAAGGTGACCTCCACCGGCACGCCTGGGGCGGCGGCCTTGATGAGGTCGCGTATCTCCGCGAAGTTGGCGATCTTCGACAGCACGGGCAGGCTCTTGGCGACGTCCGCCTCGGACAGCTCGCTGCGCACCGCGAGGATGAACTGCGAGCACTTCAGGAAGCGCTCGTCCTCGATGCGCCCCAGGTGCATGCCGTCCTTGCGCGGCTCCAGCGACACGGTGATGCACTGCTCGATGGCGACCACGTCCAGCAGCTTCTGGAGCACATGGAACAGGCCCTCGAAGGTAGCCCGCAGGTTCGTGTACTGGAACCTGGGCAGGTCTCCCGGGTCCGCCTCCGCGGAGAACGTGGAGAGCTGGCCCGCCGCCTGGCACAGGAGCAGGTACACCATCTGCGGGTTGAGGTCCGCGACCTCCACCACGTGCGCCACCTGGGGGATGAGCCCGTTGAGCGCGCTCAACTGCAGGTACTTCGTCACGTCCCCGGCGGTGAACTCGAGCGCGGTGGCGTCACGGTGCCGGCGTCCGTCCGCGAGCTCACGCTGCTTGCCCTGCATCGCCTTGAGGATGCTGCGCATGCGCTCGAGGATGAAGGGCGAGGCGGACACGCGCAGGCACGGGGGGATGTAGTTGCTCGCGAGCGCGACGCCGCCCGTCTTGTCGCGCACGAGCTCCGCGATCTTGATGACGTCGTAGTCCTCGCGCGGCTCGGTGCCGAAGAGCAGCCGGAGGTTTCTCTGCGCGAAGGCCACAGGCACCACGGACTCGGCCGCCGCCAGGTCCGGCACCGTGCGGTTGACCAGCGAGAAGCGCGGCGACGTGGTGGATTCATCTGGAGCGCCGTAGCTGGCGATGCCCTCGCGCTCGCGCGCCACACCCAGGTACACGTCCAGCGAGCGCTTGTTGGCGCTGAAGTGCTCCTCGATGGGCCGCGTCTGCGGGGCCTCGGGCTGGCCGCGCTCGAAGGACAGCGGCAGGCCATCCGGGAGGATGCCGGAGAAGCGCAACAGTTGGAGCTGGCCAGCGGAGAGCGCCTTCTCGTCCACCTCCTGCTCCACCACGCCCCAGTCATAGGGCGTCAGCGCGCCGAGCCGGGCCGCCAGCAGGGCCTCGTGATAGAGGTCCGACTGCTGCAGGTGCTGGGGATTCATGAACATCCCCTCGGACCAGACGACCCGCTGCGGCGTCTTCATCTGCGGACCTCGCCGGCCCGGGCCTCGACGCGGTAGTCCTCGACGAGGAAGCGCAGCGACGTCTCTCGCGGCGCGCCAGGGCGACAGTCCTCCGGCCTCACCGCGGGCAGCCGCTCCACGTCGCGCCACACCACGCCCGCGGGGCGCCGGAACACGCCCACCACCGCGAGGTACTCCGCCTTGGGGGTCCGGTTCACCTCGCGCGAGAGGCGCTGGCCCGGCTCCAGGGTGAGCTCGTCGACGGCGAGCAGGTCCTCCTCCAACACCTCCTTGGGGTGCTGCCAGAGGTCCTCGAACTCCGCGACCTCGAAGCGGCGTGAGTCCTTGAGCTGGTAGACCTGGACGTTCGTCGGAAGCGAGCGGCCCTGGTCATCCGGATTCAGTCGCGTGCCGGCTTCCAGTTGGATGAGGAATGGGGGTGGCTGCTCACACGCCGCCGGGGGCGGCGGGTTGTGGGCACAAGCACCCGAGAGCAGCCCCGAGAGCAGCGTCACTCCCGGGAAGAACCAGACGCAAACCCGCGCCCGTGGGCCGAAGCCCCCCCCACTAACCGGCATGGCATCCTCTCTGAAGTTTGCGACGCGCCAGCAGAATCGCTCACAACGTGCCACAGCCTCCCCTTTCAGTTCAAGACAGGGCACATCCAGGCGCAGGGATGTCATTGACACGACACGGCGCAACTCCCGCCCAGGAATAATCAAGCACCACCGCCCACGAGAAGTGCACAACCCCACACTTCACCACGAGTCCGACAGTCATTGCGCATGTGCGTCGGAGTGTGTCGGCAACCGCGGACTCGTTTGCGTCCGGATCCGTCTGGGAAAGCAACGGCGCGCCGCGTGCGGGCCATACCGAGCTGCCCGCACAAAGACAGTTGCGGGCCCCGGAGACGCCTCTCACGAAAGCCTGCGATGTGATGCTGGCGGCGGTGGGCAACAGGGCGACGCCCAGGTCACCGAAGCGCAACGGGAGGAAACGGAGCCCGAGGGAGGCCTGACGTATCACCTGGGCCAACCCCTGGCCGGTGCACGGAGCCTCCTCGAACATCGCGCCGGTCTCCGACCCCGTGGGCCGCTGCAGCGCGTCCGCCGGGGTCGCCTAGCTTTGAAAAGGACACATTACAAGGCTTCCACGCCCATTGAATTGTCAAGTCAACGTAGTACCATGATGTTCACCGGGGGTATGGTCGTATGCGCTTGAGGTCGACGATTTCCCATACCTCCCTTCCTTCGGAACTCGGCGTGTCGCGCCTCGAGATCGATGAAGGTCTCTCCAAGCTATTCGTGGCGGACATCGAGTGTGTCAGCGCGGACCCTGATTGGGAACTGATGCCCTTGCTAGGCACGAGCGCCTCCGTGACGGTGGAGGCAGACGACGGCTCATCGCGTCACCTGCATGGCGTTGTCGAGGCAGCCGGGTTCGTGGGGAATCGCGGCGACCTGTTTGCCTATCGCCTGCGACTGATGCCACGGCTGAGGGGTCTCGCGCACCGCGTGCGCACACGCATCTTCCAGGACAAGAGCCTCGAGGCTGTCATCCGGGAGGTCTTCTCCGGAGCCGGCATTCCAGCCGAGGCTACGAAGTGGAGCGTGGCGGAGGGCCCTGTTCGGGAGTACTGCGCCCAGTGGAAGGAGAGCGAGCTGACGTTCGTGCTCCGCCTGTTGGAGGACGCGGGCATCTTCTTCTGGTTCGATCACTCCGCCGAGGACCATGTGATGTACTTGGCGGACTCTCCCGCGGCACATGTGCCCATCGAGGGCGCCGCCGGACTCTCCTTCCGCACCTGGGAGGGGCGCGACGCCCTTCGCGACATCGTCACGCGCCTCACCTATTCGGCGCGCCTGGTGCCGGACGCGGTGATGCTGCGTGACTGGAACTGGCAGACTCCGATGACGCTACCCGAGGCGAAGCTCTCGGCGTCGGGCGGAGGCGGCCTGGAGCTCTACGAGTTTCCCGCAGGGTTCGTCAGCGCAGCCGCGGGCAAGCGCCTGGCCGCGGATCGCCTGAGCGCGGCACGGGTACGACAGCGGGTGCTGCGCGGGACGACGCCGTCCCTGCGACTGTCTCCAGGGCGCCTCTTCCAGGTCGTCGATGCCGAGCCCGCACCGCTCAACGGCGAATACCTCCTGCTGGAGACTCGCCAGGTCTACGAGGACCCGACCGCGGGGACACTGGCGGATGGGGATGGTCGCTACCGCTCCGAGTTCACCGCCATTCCGAGCGCTGTGGAGTTCCGACCTCCCCGCGTGACTCCGCGCCCGCGTGTCATGGGCAAGGAACTGGGGGTGGTGACGGGCCCCGTGGGCGAGGAGATCCACGTCGACAAGTTCGGTCGGGTGAAGGTGCACTTCTACTGGGACCGGGAGGGCGCCGTGGACGACACCTCCTCCTGCTGGATGCGCGTGCAACAGCAGAACACCGCCGGCAGTCAGATCCTCCCTCGTGTGGGTTGGGAGGTCGAGGTGGGATTCCTCCATGGCGACCCTGACAGGCCCCTGGTGCTCCAGAAGGTCTACAACGCCGAGACGCTGCCGCCCTATGCCCTGCCAGACAACCTGATGCAGAGCTCGTTGCAGTCCTCGACGACGCCGGGGGGAGGAGGCACCAACGAGGTGCGCCTCAACGATGGAATGGGCGGCATGGAGTTCTTCGTCCACTCACAGAAGGACCTCTCGCTCCAAGCCGGGCACAACCTCACGGAGCAGATCGCCGTCGACGAGGCCGTGCAGATTGCCTCGGACAGCACGAGCAGCATCGGCGCCACGGAGGACGTCTCCGTGGGGGGCGACCAGAGCGCCAGCATCACCGGGATGATGGTCGAGGACACCGCGGGCAAGAAGAAGGTGGTGGTGGGCGCCGTGGACCAATGGGGTGTGGGCGCCATGCATGCCATCACCGTGAAGGGCGCGCGCACGGAGAACGTGGGCGGCTTGAGGAACGTGCTGGCGCAGAAGGTGACGGAGACCTTCAACGCGGACCTCTCCACGAGCGTGGGTGGAGTGCTGAGCATCAACGCGGTCAGGGCCATCACCGAGGCCGTGGCGGGCAAGAAGACCGAGCTGGTGGCCGGCGCGAAGCTGGAGCTCATCAAGGAGTCGAAGGCGGAGAACATCGGTGCGGCCAAGGTGATGACGGCGGGGCTGGTGAACATCAAGACAGGGAAGGACCTCACGCTGGCCTCGGGCGCCGCCATGGCCATCACCACCGGCGGCCCCATGGTCATCAAATGCGGCAAGGACTTCAACCTGTCGGGCTCGTCCGTCACCATCACCGTGGCCAAGGCCAGTGTGACGGCCGGCGCGAAGCTGGAGGCCACGCCTGCGTCCGTGCAGCTCAAGGGCGACACGGTGGGGGGAGACGGCACCGAGGTGCAGCTCAAGGGCACCATTGAATACAAGTAGGGCCGGAGGAGAGATGAGCAACGGTCGCGTCTTGCAGTACGCGCTGTCCCTCGACGACGGAGACGAGACCCTCTTGCGCGTCGTTCGCTTCGAGGTCGAGGAGGCGCTCTGCGAGGGGAGCCGCGGCTGGGTGGAGGTGGAGACGACCGAGGTGATCGATGCCGCCTCCCTGCCCGGCAAGAGGTACCGATTGCGCATCCTCCAGGGCGATGGTCGCCCTGCTCGGTGCTTCCATGGGCTTGTCTACGCGGCGACCTCGGAGGCCTTCCAGCCCGAGCACTTCCGGCTGCGATTCGAGGTGGGCTCGCGACTGCATCTGCTGGAGCTGGGGCAGGAGGTGCGGCTTCATCAGGAGCAGTCCGTTCCCGACGTGGTGAAGGCCGTACTCGAGGAGGCCGGCATCTCCGAGGACTCGCAGTCCTGGACGCTCGCGGAGTCCCCCCCCGTGCGCCCGGCGGTGACCCAGTACAACGAATGCGACCACACCTTCGTGCGACGCCTGCTGGCCGAGGAGGGAATCGTCTTCGCGGTGCGCAACGACGACGAAGGGGAGTCGCTGGCGTTCTTCGACGGCCCGGATGGACTGGTGCCCCTGGCTGGCGAGGGGGCACTGCGGGTCCGTACGCAAACGCACACCGATGAGGACACCGTCCTCTCCTTGAGCGAACGTCACGCGGCGGGTTCGGACGCGGTGATGGTTCGGGACCATGATCCCAAGCAGCCCACTGTCGACCTGAGCCACCGCGAGGAGGCACCGGAGTCTCGTGGCCGGGAGGTGTACCTTCACCCCGGTGGCTTCGATGCGATGGGGCACGCCAGGCGCCGCGCGAAGCGAGTCCTCGAGCAACACCGGTCCCGGGCCGTGGCGCGGGAGGGGACGAGCGATTGCCCCCAGCTCGAGCCCGGACGCACCTTCGTGATGGATGGCCACCCGCGCATGGAACTCAACGGGGAGCAGGTCGTGCTCTCGGTCGTGCACCGTGGTGGACTGGAGACCCGGGAGTCCGGAGCCTCGGAGGAGACGTATGAGAACACCTTCCGGGCAGTGCCGGGGCAGTCTCCGTTCTTCCGTCCCGAGGCCCCCGCCGAGCGTGCGGCGCCGGGCGTGGAGGTGGCCTTCGTCACGGGCGCCGCGGGGCAGGAACTTCACGGGAGCGAGCGTGGAGAGGTGCGTGTGCGCTTTCCCTGGGACCGCTCAGGGCTGACGGACGACCGCAGCTCCCCGTGGCTGCGTGTGGGGCAGCTCGCCCTGGGGGGCTCGATGATCATCCCGCGCGTGGGCTTCGAGGTGATGGTGGACCACGAGCTGGGGGACCGCGACCGGCCTCTCGTCGTCGGCCACCTCTACAACGGCGAGGCGATGCCGCCCTACGCGCTGCCAGACCACGCCACGCGCAGCTCGATCCAGACGGCGACCACCGGCGGTGGCCCCGGCGCCAACGAACTGCGCTTCGAGGACGCCGCGGGCTCGGAGGAGATCTTCTTCAACGCCTCGCACGACCTCACTGTCTCCGTGGAGCACGACGCCAACCTGAAGGTGTTGGTGGATGAAGCGACGGAGGTGGGGGGGAACCGGACCTTCAGCGTCGGCGCCAACCACACCCTCCAGGTGACCCGCCATCGCTCGCTGAAGGTCGGCGCCAATCAGCGGGTGAACGTGGATGCGGACTTGTCGGACGGCGTGGGAGGAGACTCCGCTGTGCAGGTAGGCGCGACCCGCAAGCTCACCGTGGGCGGCGACCTCACCGAGAACACGCAGGGCCCCCTGGAGCGCACCGTGGGGGGACTGCAGGCGGTGACGGGCCTGGCGGGCTACGAGCGCAAGGTGGTGGGGAGCTCGAAGACGAAGGTGGGGGCCGCGTGGCTCGAGACGACCGCCGACAGTCGAATGAGCACCTGTGGCGCGGCCCGGGTGGAGACGGTGGGCGCATTGAAGATGGTGAAGGCCAGGACGGTCGCGGTGTCCTGCGGCGCGGCCTACGCCCTCACGGCGGCGGCGGAGAAGGTGAAGGTCGGCGGCAACCGGGTTGACAAGGCCGAGGTCGCGCTCGCCATCACCGCGAGCGGAGGGCTCAGTGTCCAAGCAGAGAACATCAACATCACTGGCGAGACCAAGGTTGTCTTGAAGGTGGGCGGCTCGACGGTGGAGGTCACACCCTCGGGGGTGAAGATCAAGTCGCCGGAGATCCAATTCAAGGGCGTGAAAGAGTTCTCCTCGTTGTCGACCCACAAAAGCAACTGAGTACCGAGGCGGCCATGGGTGACGAGCAGCGCCTCACGGCGACATTCTTCTTCAACGCGCAAGAGGGAGCGCTCACCGTGCACGCGGTGCGGGGGCGGGAGATGTTGTCGCGTGCGTACCGCTTCGAGGTGGACTTCTCCGGGCAGGACGTGGACGTGGACGCCGCGCCAGGGGCACGCGCGCTGCTGGTGCTCGAGTCCCCTCGAGGTGGGGAGCGCCACGTGGGTGGGGTGTTGGAAGAAGTCTCGCTCGCCGCCATGGGACAGGCTGGAGAGGGCGCCTTCGCCCGCTACCGCGCCGTGCTCGTCCCGGAGCCTTACCTGGTGTTGAGCGCGAGGCGCGGCTTCCGCATCTTCCAGCAGAAGACGGTGCCCGACATCGTCAAGGCGGTGTGCGAGGACGCGGGGCTGGACGCGTCCGTCTTCGATTGGGGAGGCGTCACAGGCCGCTATACGACGCGCGAGTACTGCGTGCAGTACGACGAGTCCGAGTGGGATTTCGTGTGCCGGCTGCTAGAGGACGAGGGCATCTTCTTCACCTTCAGCCACTCCTCGGACGGCGCGCGCATGCGCTTCGAGGACGACAGCACCGGCGTGGACCTGCTCTCGCCGGACGCCCTGGACTTCACCTTCTCTCCCCAGGAAGGGGCCCCTTCCGCGCGTGTCTGGGATTTCCGCCTGCGGACGCGGCTGCGGCCCTCGAAGGCCACGGTCAACGACTTCGACATGCTGCGGCCGAGCGCCTCGCTGCTCACGAGCGCCGAGGCGGAAGAGCACCTCGCGCGTGAATGGTACGAGTACCCCGGGGGTTTTCGCGCCCCCGCGGAGGGTCGGAGACGGGCGCAGGCGAGGCTCGATGAGTTGCGCACCACCCGGGTGACCGCGCTCGGACGTACCGACGCGCTCTTCGTGGTGCCGGGGCGACGCTTCCACCTCCTGGGCCACCCGGCGTCGGGTGCCGAGTACTTCCTCACGTCCGTCGAGTTCGGGCTCCGCCTGGAGGATGAACCCACGGAGGAGCGCCCGCTGGTGGACTCGGGGCCATGGCGGTGCGAGGTGGACTTCGAGGCCATTCCCTCCACGCAGGTGTTTCGCCCTGCCAGGCTGACACCCAGGCCCCGGGTGGCGGGGGTGCATACGGCGCTCGTGACCGGGCCCGACGGCGAGGAACTCCACTGTGACGCGCACGGCCGGGTGAAGCTCCAGTTTCCGTGGGACCGCGACGGCCAGTTCGATGAGCGGGCGTCATGCTGGGTGCGCGTCAGTCAGGCGCACACCACCGGCTCGGTGATGATTCCGCGCATCGGCTGGGAGGTGCTCGTCGAGTTCGAGGAGGGGGACCCCGACCGGCCGCTGTGCCTGGGCAAGGTGTGGAACACCGAGTTCACCCCTCCGGTCGAGCTTCCCGCCGGCAAGACGGTGACCGGCCACAGCTCGCGCTCCTCGCCGGGTGGAGGAGGCGTCAACGAGGTCCTCTTCGACGATACGGCGGGCGCGGAGAGCGTCACCATCAACGGCCAGCACGACATTCTGGTGAAGGCCGCCAACAACAAGCTGTTCAGCGTGGGCCATGACGCAAGCCACCTGGTGAATGGCAAGCGCGCCGCGCATGTCGGCGGCAACGAGAAGATCGCCATCCAGGCCAACCTCAACGTCAACGTGGGAGGAAACCATTCCACCGAGGTGAGCGCCATGCGCGATGTGAAGGTGACGGGGAGCGCCACGGAAGAAGTCACGGGCGCCTTCGACCTCCAGGTGGGGGCGATGGAGCTGGTGCAGGTGGGGGACCCCATGAAGGCGGTGATGGATCTCATCGCGACCGCCGTGGTGGACAAGGTCGTGGGTCAGGCGGCGAAGGCCGCGAGCAAGGCACAGGCCGCGCTTCTGGGGCCCATCCTCCCGGTGCTCCAACAGGCGCGCGCGGCGGTGGGCCCGGCGGCCCAGTTCGCGGGCCCCGCTGCGGCGCTGTTCGCCGGGGGGAACCCGGAGATCGCCGCCTTTGCCCAGGCCGCGGGAAAGTTGTCGGACGCGGCGGGCGCGGCGGACGCGGGGAATATCGCCGCTGGAGTGGCGCAGGCGATCATCACGGACAAGCTCACGGGCAAGGCCATCGAGTCCTCGACGGGCGAGGGGGGCTCGGGAGGTGGCGGTGGTGGGGGGGATGCGGCGCCAGAGGCGGCGGGGAGCGCGACGAGCGGTGGCAGTGGGACCTGGGCCACGGTGGTGGGGGGCGCGGTGAAGGAGACGGTCGGGGGGCTGTCGGCGACCAGTTCGTTGAGCGACGTCTCCTTCGCGGTGGGCGGTGCCTCCCAGGAGATGGTGGGCGCGGCGCGCGTGGAGCTCATCAAGGGGAGCAAGGCGGAGACCACGGGGGCAGTCAAGACGGAGACCGTGGGCGTCTACATGGTGGATGCCAAGGAGTCGTTCGTCACCGACGCCAAGGCGGCCATCGCGGTCAACATCGCCGGGCCCCAGACGCAGCGAATCTCTGGCAGCCACAGCATCAGCTCGGACGGGCCTGTGCGGGTGACGGCGTCGAGGCTGTCGCTCAAGGGAAAGGGGACCATCACCCTCACCTGTGGCCAATCGAAGGTCATCGTGAAGTCGGATGGCATCCTCGTAGAGGGGGCGGCCGAGGTGACCATCGAGGGGAAGAAGATCGCGCTGGATGAGAACGCGCTGGGGACCTAGTCGAGGAGGACGCGATGCCTGTCGCACAGACTGGAGTGACCTGGCTCGATGGCGGCGCGGCGGCGCTGTGGGAGCCCGAGTGCGTGGTGGCACTCATCGCCTGTGGCATCAATCCCGCGAACTTCGGCACCTACGACAAACGCGCCAGGGCGCAGGCAGCAGAGCGCAAGGCTTACCGCAAAAAGCGCAACCTGGCAGCGAACGGAGGGGGGCCGAATCCGAGGCCTCACGAAGCCAACTGTGAGGTAGGCAAGAAGGACAAAGCGCTTTGCATGTGCATCGAGAGCGATGCGGCGCTCAAGGAACTCGGGGTTGAGAAGTGGATGCTGGCCAACTCGCAATCCGGTCACATCTCGCAGAATGCGCTCTACCAGAACGACCGTGGGGACCCCTGCTCCAACGTGCCGGCGGAGGGGCAACATGGGGGGACCTATGGCTATCGGGACAACAAGGCGTTCTGTATGGACCACCTGGGGCGGGCGAACAACCCGGGGACCATCCACTATGAAATCACCAATCGGGAGGCGCAGCACGCGCAAAGCCTGAAGAGCGGGAACGTCGAGGTGGTGACCGAGGACGTCATCCTGGAGGGCGTGAAAGGCACCGCAGCGGTGGCGGCACAGGGCGCCGAGTCACGCCAGAAAGGCAATGACGCACATGCTCAGTACGACAAGAACCTGGGGACATTGACTCCGGAGCGCAAGGATGAGGCACAGCGCAATGACCAAGCCAAGGAACAGCACGCGGCGGCGCTGACTGCCAAGCAAAACGGGTCGGAGCAGGCGGGCCCTTCGGGAACCGGCCAGGCCGGTACACCCAATGCTCCATCGACGAAGAAGCCGACGCCCGCGGAGGTCAACGATGCGGTGAAGTGCATCTCGGATGCCTGGAAGCAGTCGTTGGACCAGATGCGCAACGACACCATCAATGAGTTCTCCACCGCGGCACGCTCGGACGAGTGCAAAGCGGAGATCGCGGCGTACAGGAAGACCTTGCCGCCGGAAGAGCGCAAAAAGAAGATTCGCTATACGGATCTCCCCGCGGACCGACGGGCGAAGGTGGACGCCGCAGTCAAGGACAAAGTCGACACGGCACAGGATGCCCTGAAGAAGGAGGGTGCAAAGGATGCGATGAAGGCCAACAATCCGCCGACGCAAGAGGATTGTCTGAAATATCAGGCCAACTGGCTACAGCAGCACCAGAAGGCGGACGGAACCTTCCCTCCGATGCAGGGGCGTGTGCCTGATTCGAAAGAAGGCGATGGGTCCAGAATTAGAGACGATGGCAGGACGGCTGACTAAAGCCCTCGGTAACTGGATGGCCGAGCGCGATGGGCTCGCATGCCGCGACATACTACGGTGCGAGCGGAGTGAAGGCCGAAGGAGACATCATGCCAACGCCTTCTTGGCCCTCGGGGCGGAGAATCCAGGGACATGTCTGGTAGGGAAACCAGGTAACAGGAAGGACGAAAGAGATGACCTTGCACATTGCGACCAACTACTACAGCGCCAGCGGTCCGGAGGTCGATGCCTGTGCATTCCTGGGACAGCGCTATGATGAGGAGCGGGGCTACAAGCCTTTCGAAAGTGAGTGCTGGGTTTTGAGCTTTCGCCCAAAGGCAGGAGGCGGCCTGTCAGCGATGTATCACTTCGGCAGCACGGGTTTGCTGTCGCGCTTGTGGCGCTCGCCGCGGGGCGCGGTGTTCGCCAGTAGCGTTACCGATGCCAAGATTCTCTTCCATCCAGATCTCCATGGGGACCCAAAGCATCGATTCGAGAGCATGAAGTTGGGTGTGCCCCTCAACGGTGTGTGGGGGTTGGATGACAACTACGTGCTGGCCTGGGGTGCCACCTTCGAGGGGACACGACACGTCTTCCGGTACGACGGGAAAAACTGGAACGAGATACCCTCACCGGACTTTGAGGTGCGAGCCATGCATGGACTGGCGCCGGATTGCATCTATGCAGTGGGGGTCGGGGGCGGAGTGGCAAGCTGGGATGGCAACGTCTGGAAACGATTTCCCGTCCCCACGGATGAGGTGCTCAACAGCGTCTTCGTGGCGGACCCGGATGAAATCTACGCGACAGGTGGTGCGGGATCCCTCCTTGAAGGAAGCGCCCACGGATGGGGCCGGATTGCAGAGGGGCCGGTGCCTGGAATGCCGCTGTTTGCTGTGGTGAAATGGAAGGAGGAACTCTGGGTTGCCGCAGGGCAGTTCGGCCTATTCAAGAGGGTGGGCACCCAGAACCAGATTGAGTGCATCAAGCCCAACCTGTCTGCGGTCGGCCTCGACGCGCGGAAGAACCTGCTCATCTCGTGTAAGGATAGAATCTCCGAATCTGCGGATGGACAGGCTTTCTTTTCCAGCGGGCGGGATTTTCTTTTGAACGCCCGCGCGGGAACCGCTCTTGGAGACATCTAGGCAGGGAGCCATCATGAAACCCACACGGCAGCGTTCGAGGCGACCTGCGGCGAAGCGAGGTGTGCCTTCAGTTCCAGCTGTGAAGGCATTGCTTGAGTTTGATGGCTCCATGCGATTGGCCACCGTGGTGGCTGCTGAATCATCCGGCTGGCGCGTCAGGCTCGGCACGCAGGAGCAGGTGCTGTCGCTCGATGCCTCGGTGGACCCGGCGCTGGTGCGCGAGGCGCTCGAATCCGGTGCCCGGGTCCTCGTGGAACTCTGCGCTCCGCCTGTGGTCGTTGGCGTGGTGCAGACTTCCCGCGCCCTTCGCGTGAACCGCCAAGGAAGGGTGGAGGCGCAGGTGGAGACGTTCGAAATCCACGCGCTCCAGGGCGCCACTGTGAAGACATCCGGGGCCTTCATGCAGGTGAAGGGCTCCGAGGTGGAGCTCTACGGCACGCGTATCCTCACGCGCGCTCGTGAAGTGGCGAAGATCCTCGCGCGGATGATCAACCTGAACTGAGGCAGCCATGAGCCTGACGACGAGCGGTCTATCGGCCGGCACCAGCAAGCAGAAACTCAAGATGGTTCCCCTGGCGCCCAACATCTGCTTCGTGCCCGCGCCACCTCCCCCAACGGGTCCCCAGGGCATCCCGGCGCCATTCCCCATCACCACGGACACGGGCAGCATCAAGAAGCCGGTGCCCAAGGTGAAGCACCAGGCAGGAAAGGTGCCCAACCTCGACTCGACCTTCACAGGCGTGAATGGCAACCAGGCTGGGGTGGGACAGCTTCCGCCCACCACGCCCAAGAAGGACCTCGTCACGGGCGTGAACTTGAAGCAGGGGTCCGCGATGGTGGGATGTCCCAACTGCCAGGTCGGCGGCAAGAGCTTCCTCATGAGCGGCAGCATGGGCTTCGGGAATCACGGCTGACCGCCCAGTGCCATCATGTCCGAGCCCCTCCTCGAGCCACGCTTCCACGTCCACACGCGACATGCCGTGATTCGCGTGGAGCTCGGGCTGACAGCCTATCTGGCGGAGCCCCGGTTCTGGGCCCTCGAGGGAGCGCAGCGGGCGCTGGACCTGATGTTGGCCCTGCCCACGGCGGACCTGTTCCGCTACTACACGACCTCCGTGATGACGGAGTGGCGCGAGTTGGGCCCGCGCACGTTGAAGTCCCTGCGGGACGGATTGACCTCTCGCGCGTTGATGTTGGAGTGGCCCCGCCACCACTTCTTCTTCCGGCTCGCGGACGAGCCCAACTGTCCCTCGGTGGGGTTCTCGTATACGGAGATCGACCCGAGGCGCGCGACCCGCGCGGCGGTGCTGGAGCTGACGTTGCCGCGCGGGCACCCCGCCGAGGACCTCCAGGCGCTCGCCGTCGCGGTCGCCGACCTGGGCCCGCTCTACTCCCTGGTGGGCGGACATGTCGCGCGCTGGAACGTGCTGCACCCGAAGCTGGCCTTCAACCAGTTCTATCTGTGGGCCCAGCGCTATCTGGGAATCGACATCCAAGACGCCGAGGAGCTGGCGCCTCGCGCACCGCTGGCGCTGCCTGGGAGCAACTGGCTCACCTATCTCGGTGAGCCCCTGACGAGGCCGCTCGAAGTCGACCTCGCCGCGCTGAGGCGCTCCGCCTTGAAGCCCGGACTGGAGTGCCTGCCGGTGCGCTCCGGGCTGTTGCTGCGCGCCGGAGCGCACCCCACGATGGGAGACCTCAATCACTTCGCCTACCCGGAAGCCTACGCGGAGGTCGCGCGGCTCCTCGAGCCGCACTTCGTGAAGCCGATGCCTGAGTTCTGGGGCTCCTTCACGGACGAGAAACGCACGGACGCATGGCTGCGGCGGTTGGCGGGCGCGGAGGACTGGTCGGCTTGAGGCATGCCCTCGGGACACCAGGTCGGGGAACGAAGACATGAGCCATGCGCGCCAGGAAGCCTCACGGAGTCTGGACCTGTCCCGGGCGCGCGAGCTGCTGGATGAGGTGCTTGTGGGGCTGCGTGACGTGAGGGACCCCACGGTTGCCCTGCGGGCCCTGGAGCGGCACCTGACGGCGGCGCTCGGGGCGTTGTACCAGGCGCTCTCCGCGGAAGGCGGCTCGGAGCCCTTCCACCACCATGCACGCAACGCACGCGGGTGGGTGGTGGCCGCGCGTCGGTCGCTGAAGGCCGGGAGCGGCAAGGACCCTGTCGTTCATCGACACCTCGCCGCGGTGGACGAGGTCTTGAGGGGATGGAAGGACGCCCTGCACCGCGGGCCGCTGGTGCCGCTGCGCCTGCCGCGGCCCGACGTGCACCACATCCCCCGGGCGCAGGGCGACGAGCCCCTGCTCATCGAACTCCCTCGAGGGCCCCTGTGGCCCGCCATCGTCCTCCAGTGGGAGGAGCCTCCGGACGCGGAGCCACTCCCCACCGAGGATTCGTTGCCGGAGAGCCCACCCGTTACGCTTGCCGACCTGGACGCGCTGCTCGCCCGGACCCGGGCGCAGGCCCGGGCCCTGTCCGCGCCGCCCCCCCCTGCCCTGAACCCGCCCGCCCCGGCCCCGAAACCCCGGCCGCCCGTGGAGCGCGACGCGCTGGATCGGGCGCAGTTCGGCGAGACGCTGCGTCGCGAAGACGTGGAGTTCGGGCGGGCCAGGTCCTTCTTCGAGGACGTGGCGATGATGAGCCTGATGCGCCAACCGGACGAGGGCGACCTGTGGAGCGAGCTGCGCCCGGTGGAGGAGCGACTGCTGGCACGCGTGGATGGCATCCTCGCCTGTGGGCTCTGGGTCCTGCCCGAGTTGGTGAAGCTCCTCGATGAGCGCCCGCTGCCGGACCCCGAGATGTCGTGGGGCGTCGTGTTCCTCCACGGGTGTCTGGCGGGAGAGGATGCGTTGCACCAGGTGGAGCGGCTGCTGCGGACCGTGGGCCTGGAGGCCCCAGAGGTGTTCGACGCCACGGCCGATGCGCTCGCCTTCGTGCCACATCCGGGGCTGGAGGGCCTTTTGCGCCGCTGGTGGAAGGAGGAAGGTGTGCCGCGCAGGCTGGCGGCGCGGGTGCTCGGTCGCCGAGGCTTGTTGGAGGGGCACGAAGCGCTGGCGTTGGCGTGGAGCGACTCGCCCGAGTGGGTGCTGGAGGGAGCCCGGGCACTCCCTCGGGTCCGAGGGGCGCTCGACCCCCGCGAGACGGTACGGTTGCTGCGCCATGCGAGCGAGGAGGTGGTGTCCGCCGCCATCGAGGCGCTCCTGCTGCGCCGCTCGGCTGCCGGGCTTCAGCATGCGCACGCGCTGCTCGCCGAAGGGCGCGGTGACTTCGCGGGCGCGGCGCTTTGGGCGGCGGTGGGCGGTGGCGCCGAGGTGCTCGAGGACTTCGAGGGCGCCCTGGCACGCGAGCGGGTGCCTCCCGCCGTAGTGGAGGCGTTGGGGTGGTATGGCAGCCCGCGCTTCATGGAGTTCCTGCTCGCGCGACTTGGCGCAGGGCACGTGGACGCGGTGGGCGCTCTCCAGCGGCTCACCGGGGCCTCCCTCACGGATGACGAGCCAGATCCAGACTACGAGAAGGGCGGGGAGCCGTTCGGACGCGGCTTCGTGCCTCCTCCGTTGGAGCTGGAGTTATCGGTCGACCCGAAGGTCTGGGCCGCGTGGTGGGCGAAGCACAAGACGCGCGCCTCGGGAACGAAGCGATATCGCTGGGGCCATCTCTGGTCCACGCAGGACAACCTGTGGGAGCTCGAGCACGCTCCGGCGTCCATGCGCGAGCGGAGGATTGCGTGGCATGAGTTGGTGGCGCGTACGGGGGCCACCCATCCCTTTGATCCCCAGGACTTCGTTGCCCGGCAGCAGGCTGCGATCAACCGGTGGCGAGAGGCCCCGGAGGTCCGGCACGTGGCCGCCGGTGCGTGGCCCCTTTCCCTGACACGGTGAGATGGTCCTTCCCGAGCTCAATACCCGCACCCCGGCCACCGTCCAGCTCCTGCCGCACTTCGGGATGGATGGGGCGCCGTGCATCTGCGTGGTCATCAAGCAGCGCTTCTCCGTCGTCCGTATCGGCCACGTGCGGCGCGAAGGTGGCGCCCAGGTTCGGCTGGTGGATGAGTTGTGGGAGCCCGACGCGGAGCAGAGCAGCATCCGCCGTCCGGCGGATGTCGGCCTGTGCAAGCCGACCACGGATGTGGTGGTGACTGGCGGCGCCATGGCCGTCAAGCGCAAGCCCGTGAAGGAGTTGGACGTGTGGGTGCGCGTCGGGCCGGTGGGAAAGCGGCTCCGGGTGTTCGGCACACGTGTCTGGTACCCAGGCGTCGTGGGGTTGGCGCTCACCGCGCCGCAGCCCTTCGAGGAGGTCCCCCTTCGCTGGGAGCTCGCGTACGGCGGCATGGATACGAGCAACCCCCGGAAGCTCGCCCACGAGCCCCGCAATCCGCTGGGGCGCGGCGTGGTCGCGGACACGGACTCGCTGAAGCACAAGCCCGCGCCGCAGATTGAGGACCCCTCGGACCTCATCAGCTCGGTGCGCTCGAGGCCCACGCCAGCCGGAGTGGGAGCCATCGGTCCCCACTTCGAGCCTCGGCTCCGTCTCGCGGGGACGTACGACGACCGCTGGCAGAAGGAGCGCATGCCGCTGCCACCCCTGGACTTCGATGAGCGCTATCGCAATGTCGCCGCTCCCGGGCTCGTGTGTCCGGCGCACCTGCGGGGGGGCGAACTGGTGGAGGTGGAGGGGATGAATGCGAGCGGGCAGGTGGGCTTCGAGCTGCCGAAGCTCACCTTCGGCGTGCTGGCCGTGACGACACGCGGGCGGGTGGAGCACCGCCCCGTGCTGGACACGGTGTTGCTCGAGCCCAACGAGCGTCGCTTCGAGCTGACCTGGCGCTCTGTCGTCCCCATGCCGAAGCGGGCCCGGGAGCTGGCGGCCATCAACGTCTTCGAGAAGGAGCGGATTCCGTGAGGACCCGGGCCACCGGCTCGTGGGTGGGGAAGGATGGGGAGGTCGGGCTGTGCGCCATGGGGGCCTTCAACGGCCTCGCGTTCGACGCCCACCAGACGTGGGCCTTCTGGCGCGCGGAAGCCGTGGGCGTGACGGAGAGCCCCTTCCGCTGCCCCAACGGGACCCGGGCCACGATGCTGTCCGCCCGCACGCTACCGCCCCGACTATGCGGGGCGGAGCGGATGGTGGCGCTGCTCGATGGGGCCCTCGGGCAGCTCGAGGCCCCGCTGGCCCGGCTCCGGGGGGATGCACGGCTGCGACTGTGGCTGGGGCTCCCCGAGCGCTACGGCCCCGAGGCCTCGAAGGCGCGCGCAGTCGAGCGCCGACACCTGGAAGACCACGTCGAGCGGTGGTGCGAGCGCAGTGCCGCAAGCGCTCCGGTCATTGGGGTGCCACGTGGGGCGGCGTCCCTGGCGTTCGCTTTGGCGGAGGCGTGCGCGGATGTGGCCTCGGGCCAGGTGGATGCGGCCATCGTCGGAGGGGTGGACACGTACCATGCGCCCGACGTGATGGACGAACTGATGGCGCAGTCGCGACTGTTCGACGGCAAGAACATGGACTCGCTGATTCCAGGCGAGGGCGCTGCGTTCCTGGTCATCACCCGTCCACGCATGGCGACGAGAGCGGGATTGCCCAGGCTGGCTCTTGTTGATGCCGTGGGGCTGGGACAGGAGCCGGGTTCCCTTCTGTCCGAGGCGCCATGTACCGGGATGGGGCTGACCCAGGCCATCCGTGCCGCGACGGGGGGCCAACGCGATCCGAATTGGCGATTGGAGTGGCTCCTGGGAGATGTGAACAACGAGAGCTACCGCAGCACGGAACTCCAACTGGCCCTGCCCCGGGCCTTGGCTCCCGGAGGAATGGATGCGGGCAAGGGCTACCGGCCGATCGCTGTGGATGACCTGCCTGTCGATTTCCTTCCGCTTCGTTTCTGTGACCTGGGCGCGGCGACGCTGCCGACCGCCGCCATCATCGCCTCGCAGACCTTTCTTCGAGGCGTCCCCAGGGCGACGAATTGCCTGTGCGTGAGCAGCTCCCAGGGCCCTGATCGAGGCGCCGTGCTCCTCCGCGCTGCGCCCCCCGGCTGACCAGGTCCTTCCCTCGCGATACCTCGCGGTGACCCAATGTCTCGGTGGAACGGGATGTAAAGGCATGCCTCGGAGTGTCGCGTAACCGCCTCGTCGAGCTCTTCGCCGCGCCGCTTGTGGCGGCCCAGTACGGCCTGTGCCGAGCCGCTGGCCCGGGTCCGCGACACGGCCACCTCCAGGTGCCCCATGGACGTCAACAGGCCACGTAGGTAGCTGCCATTGCGCTGGTCCTTGCGCGCCACCACCTGCTGCCAGTGCCCCGCATCTCCTCTTCCAGCAGCATCTCCAGCGTCATACGGATGGCTCCCAGGAAGAGACCTCGCACGCCGGTACACGCCTCTTCGTGCGAGGCGCGGCAAACTCGGTATCGTCCACGGCGGGAACTCCTCGGCTCCCCTGCCAGGAGGAGACCGTCTCGGTTGGTTTCTCGGAGGAGCCTTCCTCTTTCTCGCTCAGCACTGTTTGCCGACTACACACTTACAGGGACACGACCCTCGTTTTCGGCACCTCGAGCGCCGCTGCGCGACCCTCCAATCCCGCGCTTCTCCGCGCGCGGCTGGCTCGAAGACCCGCGTTTCGTGAGGCTCGTCTCCATGCCCCATGCAAGAGTGGTGAGATGGCCCGAAGTGGAACACCTCCGGCACCGCACCCCGCCAGTGACTGGAGCGAACTCCAACACTCGCTCGTGACGTCCTGGCGTCTGGACACACTCGCCGTCCACGCTGACCTCCTCCAGCAACAGGGGGACCCGCGCGGCGAGCTGATGGCCTTGGACCTGAGCCCCGCTCCCGAGGACCGCGGCTGGCGGCACCGACGAGCGGCGCTGCTCGCCGCGTGGTTGGGCGAACCGCTCGCGGCAAGCGCGGGACACCTCGTCCAGCATGGCTTCATTCACGCGCTTCGGGATGACCGATTCCATCCCGCGGGACTGCTCGACAGTCCGCTGGGGACCTTCGTTCGGCGCTACGCCGTGAGTGGCGATGAGCAGGTGCTGGCTCGACTCGCGAGCCGGCCACGGCCATGGCTGATTCAGCTCACCTTCCTTCCCAGCGCCGCCGCTGTGCGCGTCAGCGACACGGTGCGAGACGCACTCATCGCCGCGACTCCCCACCTGCAGGAGCTTCATCTGCTAGGGGCACACCCCCCATTCGCCGCCTTTCCGCACCCCGCTGTCCGTCGCGTGTACGTGGGGCAGGAAGACCTCCCGGCGGAACGAAACGCCCTCATCGTCCCGGAAGGGGTCCAAGTGCATGGCAACCCTCACGCGCAAGGTCGGCGCGGCCCCTGGGTCGAGAACTCGGAGCTCGAGGTCGCACTCGAGGCGATCCACGAGCAGCCAGACTGCGGCCGGCTCGAGGAGTCCTTCGGTGGGTTCTTCGCACAGGTGGGCTCCCTGCCCGCCCTGCTCGCGCGCCTTCGCTCCGCCGGACTCGTCACGATGGACGGGGCCCACGTCAGGCTGACGACGGCGGGACGTGTCCTGCGAAACCTGGAGCCTCTCCACCCGCCGCGAGTCCCCGCACCGAAGAGCGACTACGGCCGTTGGGTCCTCTGGGCCGGGCCGCGTCAGCCGGTGGGCGACCCGCCGGCAGTGCCCATCAACAGTCTGGGCCTCCACATCCAGTGGCTCGAACAGTGTCTCGCGCGAGTCCCCCTCGACAAGAGAGTCCAGGACGTGCTGGTGAGCTATCACCGCTTCCTCGTCGACACCCTGGGTCCAGCCGGTGAGCGCGAGGTGCTCGCCTTCAATGCGCCCGGTCCGCTCGCCGAGGCCGTGGAGACCCTGTTGGAGCTGGAGGACCTGGACCTGGAGTTCCTCCAGCGGAACAGCCCGTTGACCAACGAGGGGCTCAGGGTGCTGCACTCCGCACTTGGCTCCCCGCTGGCCCCCAGCCAGGCGCTCTTCCACCTTGTGTGGGGCTGGTAGGTCACACCCTGTCGGAGCATGCGCACGGCCTGAAGTCGCTCGCGAGCAGCGGCCTCGAGAAGGTTGTGTCGACCCGGCCAACCAAAGCCGGCTTCAGGCTGGGCGCCCTTCCCGTGCACGTCCACCGGCGCGTAGCTTTGAGCGCTGTCACCGCCGGGATGAACGATTCAACTGAGGCCCAAGAGAAGAGCCGGACACTCGGTGCGCACTTCCTCGTGCGAGGGCGCGCCAAACTCGGTATCGTCCACGGCGGGAACTCCTCGGCTCCCCTGCCTGGAGGAGACCGTCTCGGTTGGTTTCTCCGAGGAGCTCCCCCCTTTCGCGCTCGTCCCTGTTCGCCGACTACACACTTATAGGGACACAACCCTTTCCCCTGGCCTCACGGTCACAACTCCCCCCAATCCAATGGATTCTCTGGCGGGGATACGAGCGCTACGGAATCAAACCGCCCGCCCCTCACCACGACCTTTCCCCAGAGCTCGGTCCGGCAGCGCGAGCACTCGCCCACGCCATAGGTCCAGAAACTTCCGTCGCGCAGATCGTACGTTGGGCCATAGACGGGCCGCTTCTTGTTCGTCGTGCGCCCGAAGACGTCTTCGCCCAGAGCGAAGACCTCGTCGTCCAGGAGCCCCACGTGGGCTTGGAACACCACATCAGCGTCAACACGACAGACCGCGCAGCTACAGCGCCAAATAAAGCCATTGGTCTGACTCACAGTAACTCCGGCACTTTCTGGTAATGCAGCCCGCTGACGCGAGCTTTCCTTCCGTATCTTCGTGCTCCGAAGCAGCATTCCCTGGGAGATATTGCCCCGCAAGCAGTTCGGCTTGGCGGGCATGACGGCCTGGCGCCGACTGGAGGAATGGACCCGAGCAGGCGTGTGGGAGAAGCTGCAAGAGCGGCTGCTCGACGAGTTGGGCCTGCGAGGCAAGGTCGACTTCTCCAGGGCCTCCATCGA